>NZ_JAZDVZ010000003.1:0-698780 GCF_036350355.1 Roseibium sp. FZY0029 | reverse complement strand
AAGATCGTCGGAACGGCCCTGTCCGATCATGGCGATGCCTATTCATCCGAGTGCAGCATGTAAGGTATTGACCCAAAAGCCGGTGCAGGAAGCTGCACCGGCAAACGGGGCGGGGTACTTATGTCACTTATATTGCTCATAGAGCAGGTTCTGAACGGCCTGCAATTCGGCATCATGCTGTTTCTGATGGCCGCCGGACTGACCTTGATCTTCGGCGTCATGGGGTTGATCAACCTTGCCCATGGTTCGCTTTACATGATCGGGGCTTTCTGTGCGGCGGCTGTTGCGGCTGCCACCGGATCGTTTCTGCTGGGCCTCGTGGCAGCACTTGCCGGTGCCGCCATCGCGGGCGCCCTGGTCGAACTGGTGGTCATTCGCCGGCTTTATACCAAGGACCATCTGGATCAGGTGCTGGCGACCTTCGCTCTCATCCTGATCTTTTCCGAAGGCACACGCTGGATCTTCGGTTCCTTTCCGCTGTTTCTGGATGTGCCGGAGTTCCTGTCGGGCCCGGTCACGCTGCCGGGCGGCATTGAATATCCGCTCTACCGTCTGGCACTGATCGTCGTTGGTCTTGCCGTTGCAATCGGTCTCTGGTTGCTGATTTCCAGAACGCGGCTCGGAGTGCAGATCAGGGCAGGGGAGAACGACCGCGAGATGATCGCAGCCCTCGGCATCGATATCGCCCGGCTCTACACCATCGTCTTCGCCCTTGGTGCAGCGCTGGCGGGGCTGGCCGGAGCGCTGGTCGGTGCCATCCAGTCGGTGCAGGTCGGCATGGGTGAACCGGTGCTGATCCTGGCCTTCGTCGTCATCGTCATCGGCGGTATCGGCTCCATCAAGGGAGCGCTTGTGGGCGCAATCCTCGTCGGGCTCACCGATACACTTGGCGGTATCTTCCTGCCGGAGCTCCTGAAGCTCTTTCTCGATCCGTCGACCGCCACCTCCGTTGGCTCCTCGCTCGCCTCCATGGCGATCTACATTCTCATGGCTGCGGTGCTGATCCTGCGTCCTGCCGGTCTGTTCGGAGCGCGCGCATGATCCGGGAACGCTATCTCAATGCGCTGACGCTGGCGCTCTTCGTCGCAATTCCCTTCTGGGCAATTACCGCCGATGAACCCTTCACCATTACCCTGATGACGCGGGCCGTTGTCTTTGCCATCGCGGCCGTCGGCCTCAACATCGCACTCGGCCTAGGCGGGCTCGTCAGTCTCGGCCATGCGGTCTTCTTCGGCCTGGGTGGCTACGCCATGGGCATTCTGGCTTACCACGCCCAGAACTACACCCCACTTACCGAATGGCCGTTCCTGATCGAAGGCACGAAATCCATGCCGGTGATCTGGCTTGTGGCGGTGGTTGTGTCCGCTCTTGCGGCACTGGTGATCGGAATCCTGTCTCTCAGGACGGCAGGGGTCTATTTCATCATGATCACTCTGGCCTTTGGCCAGATGTTCTTCTTCTTCGCCATTTCCTGGGCGGAATATGGCGGGGAGGATGGACTGTCGATCTACGTTCGCAACGGGTTTCCAGGTCTGAACACGCTGGATCCGATCCAGTTCTACGGGCTTTGCCTGGGGTTACTATGCCTTGTGCTGCTGTTTGCATGGCGGCTGTCGGGCTCTCCCTTCGGCCTTGCTCTCAATGCTGCCAGGCAGGTGCCCGTTCGCGTGGAAACCGCCGGTCTGGATCCGGTACGGCTCAAGCTTGTTGCCTTCGTCGTCTCCGGCGCCATCACCGGTCTTGCCGGAGCATTGTTTGCCGACCTGAACCGCTTCGTCAGTCCAACGATGTTCAGTTGGCAGACCAGCGGCGAGATCATGATCTTCATCATAATCGGCGGGGTCGGTCGCCTGTTCGGGCCTGTCATCGGTGCGTTGGTCTTCGTTGCGCTGGAACACTGGCTCGGAGCATTGAGCGACTTCTGGCACATCTATCTGGGCCTGTTGCTTCTGGTCATCGTGCTCTTTGGCAAGGGTGGGCTGATCGGCATGCTCTGCGGACGGGAGGCTGTTCATGACTGACGCTGTTCTGCAGACAAGCGGCATCTCCAAGAGCTTCGGTGCCTTGCGTGCCAGCCGTGACATTTCCATCGACCTGAAACCTGGAGAGATCCACGCGATCATCGGCCCCAACGGTGCCGGAAAGTCCACGCTGATCGGGCAGATCTGCGGGACACTGCGACCCGACGCCGGTTCGGTCCGCCTGCTCGGCAAGGACGTGACGCACCAGCCGACGCGGGCCCGGGCACGTGCTGGCCTGGGGCGAACGTTCCAGATTTCCTCGCTGGCCATGGAAGACACGGTTCTCCAGAACGTGCTGCTCGGCGCCCTGGGGGCCAGTGGCCGGCCCTGGCGGTTCTTCACCAACGTGGTCAAGGACACCTCCTTGCGCGAAACCGCTGAAGAGGCGCTTGACCGTGTCGGCCTGCTCGACCAGGCACGCATGCGCACGGCAGAACTCAGCCACGGACAGCGCCGCCAGCTGGAAGTTGCCGTCGCGCTGACACAAAAACCAAAGGCGCTCGTGATGGACGAACCCATGGCGGGCATGGGCTCCGAGGGCTCCAAACTGCTGACCGGTTTTCTCGATCAGCTCCGCCACGAGGCGCCGATCCTGCTCGTCGAACACGACATGGATGCGGTCTTCTCGCTGGCCGACCGCATAAGCGTGCTGGTTTATGGCGAAGTCATTGCCACCGGCACGGTTGACGAAATCCGTGCCAATGCTGCCGTTAAGGAAGCTTATCTGGGAGACGAAGCATGAGCGGTCTTCTGACACTGTCCAATGTGACGGCCTCCTACGGTGCCAGCCAGGCGCTGTTTGGCGTCGATCTGGAAATTGGCGAAGGTGAAGTGCTGGCTCTGCTCGGCCGCAATGGCATGGGCAAGTCGACCACGGTCAAATGCATCTGCCGGATGCTTGCCGCGCAAGGCTCGCTGATGTTCGACGGGCAAGATCTTTCACGCCTGCCAAGCCACAAGGCGGCCAGACTGGGCCTTGGTCTCGTGCCGGAAGGGCGGCGCTGTTTCGGGTCCCTGAGCGTTCAGGAAAACCTGATCGCGGCGGCCCGGCGCGGCGACTGGACCTTCGAGCGCGTCGTCGGCATGTTTCCACGGCTCGGCGAACGGCGCGGTCAGCGGGCGGGATCGCTCTCCGGCGGCGAGCAACAGATGCTCGCCATTGGCCGTGCTCTCATGACCAATCCGAAGCTCCTGATCCTGGACGAGGCGACCGAAGGTCTGGCTCCGGTCATCCGTCAGGAAATCTGGTCCGTGATCCGCCAGTTGAAAGCGGAAACGGGCCTTGCGATTCTCGTCATCGACAAGTCGATCAAGGAACTGCGCCAGGTGTGCGACCGGGCGACGATCCTGGAACGCGGCACGTCCGTCTGGACTGGCGGCATCGACGCGCTGACTGACGACATCACCACCAAATACATCGGGGTTTGAGGAATGTTCCGGTTCGAGCAACCCATCTTGTTCAAGCATTGCGATCCGGCGGGCATCGTTTTCTATCCCCGCTACTTCGAGATGATGAACGATTGCGTCGAAGCGTTTTTCGACAAGGTCGTCGAATGGCCCTTCAAGGACATTCACAAGGTGGGAGCCGTGCCGACCGCTGAAATCCGCACCCGTTTCTCGGCTCCCAGCCGGTTGGGCGACCATCTGGTCTTCAACCTGAAACTGACCAGGGTTGGCCGCACCAGCTGCGGCATGGAAATCTCTGCGGATTGCGAGGGCGAAGCGCGCTTTCAGACCGAGCTTACCCTCGTCAACGTGGATGGTGGCGGCAAGCCGCAAGCATGGCCGGAACAGGTCAAACAACGATTACTGGATCAGTCGGCGTTCGCCTGAAGGTGGACTGGTTCGCAGGCAGGAAACGATCAGCCTTGAGAGGGTCAATCCAGTCGGATTGATTTTTGCTGGTCCGGAAGACAAGGAAAGTCAGGATCGATGACGGTCAAAACTATTCAACCAGACGGCTGGGCCCCGGCAAAAGGCTATGCAAACGGCATGCTGACGGAGGGCAAGACGCTCCACATCGGCGGCCAGATTGGCTGGAACAAGGACCAGGTCTTCGAGAGCCATGACTTCGTCGGCCAGATGGAACAGACGCTCGCCAATATCGTGGCCATCGTCGAGGCCGCTGGCGGCGCTGTGACCGACATCGCCCGCCTGACGTGGTTCATTACCGACAAGCGCGAATACCTCGCGCGCCAGAGGGAAGTCGGCGAAGCCTATCGCCGGGTGATGGGTCGGCATTTCCCGGCCATGTCCGTCGTCGTCGTGGCCGGTCTCATCGAAGACGAAGCACTGATTGAAATCGAGGCGACCGCCCAGGTCGGCTGACCCTCAAAATATTCCTGATGGGTCAATAAGCAGCCCGGCACCTCGTGCCGGGCTTTTTGTTTTGATGGCGATAATGCAGAGCTGCGTCTTTCCGGCGGAAACGCGACGAAGATCTGGCATCGGAAGCAGAAACAATCGTGATCCAAGACTACGTCTCCACCTGGCTTTGCAACACCCTCTCCCGGCTCGTGCGTCGATCGGCCATTAGGGCAGAGCAAAGGTGAAGCTGGTCGGTTGGAGTTGTGGATAATCGGGAGAAGCAAAAATAAGCTATTGAAAACAAGGATTTGAGGATAAGGGAATATCGTCCAGAAATTATGTCTGACAAAGTATTTACAATGTCAGACAAAGTGCTAACGTTAGATCCGAAACAAGCAGGGGCGACATCTTTCCATGGCGGAAAATGCAGAACAGCCTAAACCGGAAACGGTAGCCGGATCGGCGCGAGAGCCGCTGGATGTGCCGCGTGCCCTGATCAGCCTGATCGAACAGGAAGGTCTCAAGGTCGGGGATCGACTGCCGCCGGAACTGGAGCTGGTGCGCCGTCTCGGCTTTGGCCGGTCGACCATTCGCGAGACGCTCAAGACCTGGGAAAGCATGGGTGTCGTCAGCCGCAACAAAGGCGCCGGCACACGGCTCATCGCGGAAATATCAACGAACACACTGCGTGTGGCCCTGACCATCAAACACGAGGCCGAGAGCCTCTTGCGCACGCAACAGGTTCGCCGGCCTCTGGAAATCGAGTCGGTGCGCATCGCAACGAGATCCGCAACGCCCGAGCAGCGGCGCATTATCAATGCCCGTGCGGCCGAACTGTTGGCGGTCTACGAGGCCGGTGAGGACTGGCGCCCTGCAGACCATCGATTTCACAACGCCATTCACGATGCGACCGGCAATCCCCTGTTCAGCCAGTTCATTGAACAGATCCAGAAAGCTTTTCACGACATTTACGATGCGCCTTTCGGCAAACCGCATCTCGGCCAGGACACCATTCCGCTGCACCGTCCGCTTGCCGACGCGATCATTGCCGGCGACGAGGACAAGGCTGCGGAACTGACCGGGACGATCATCGACATGGTCTGTGCCGAAACCCAGAAGATTTCAGAGGAACACGATGGCTGACACTATGCCGGGTGGATATTCGATCGAGACACTGCTGACGGCGGCTGCCGAGAGCGGAGGCGCAGTGGCCCCGCCAATCGTGCAGACGTCTCTCTTCACCTTCGAAAACTACCAGGCTTTCGAAGACCGGATGGCAGGCCGCTCAAGCGAGCCGCTCTACACCCGTGTACAAAACCCCACGGTGGCGGCTTTTGAAAAGCTGATGGCACAGGCGGAGGAGGGCGAGGCTGCCGTCGGTTTTGCCTCAGGCATGGCAGCTATTTCCTCAACCATTCTTGCCTTCGTCAAACCAGGCGACCGTATTGCCTGTATCGAACATGTCTATCCGGATGCCTACCGCCTGCTTGAGCGCATGTTGAGGCCTTTCGGCGTCGGCGTCAGCTATCACTCGGTCGAAGAGTTCCAGACAGATCCGGACCTGCTCAAGGGCGTGAAGCTCGCCTATCTGGAAAGTCCGACGTCCATTGTTTTCAAGACGCTTGATCTCGGACTCGTTGCCTCTCATGCAAAGAAGCACGGCACGATAACGGTGGTCGACAATTCCTGGGCAACGCCGCTGTTCCAGCGCCCGCTCACTCTCGGCATTGATATTGTGCTGCATTCGGCTTCCAAATACCTGTCCGGCCATTCCGACACCGTTGCCGGCGTTGTGGTCGCCAGCCGGAATCTCATCGACGCCATCCGGGATCTGACATTGCCCTTGCTCGGCGGCAAGCTGGCGCCTTTCGAGGCATTTCTGCTGACACGAGGCCTGCGCACGCTCGGGCCGCGGATGCGCCAGCATCAGGCAACCGCAAACCTGTTTGTCGACCGCTTGTCCAACCACCCGCATGTCAGCGTGGTGCATTCGCCCGGCCCGAACATCGTGCCCGGCCTGACCGGCCGCTCGGGTCTGTTGTCCGTTGCGCTGAACGACAACGTCGATATCCCGAACCTTGCCGATAGTTTGAAGCTGTTCCGCCTTGGGGTGAGCTGGGGTGGTTTTGAAAGCCTGATCCTGCCGACGCGGATCGGCCTCAACCAGGCGGGCGAGAAGAATTCAATGCAACGCTTTGGCGTCTCCGACCGGATCGTACGCCTCAGCCTGGGGTTGGAGGACCCCGACGATCTTTGGGCCGATTTCGATGCGGCCCTGAGCAAAAGCGCCCGGACATAAGACGGCGTATTTCAAACCAAACCTGAAAGAAGCGGAGTTGAACGATGAGGGGATTGATAGGAGCAATTAGCGCTTTGGCGTTTCTGGCCGGCTCGGCAGCGAGCGCGGAAACCCTGAAACTGGTGGAAGTGATCACCAGCCCGGAGCGCACGGAAGTGCTGCAGAAACAAGTGGATGCCTTCGAAGCTGCCAACCCGGGTACGGAAGTCGAAATCGTCTCTCTGCCCTGGGGCCAGGCCTTTGAAAAGCTGGCAACCATGGTTGCCGGTGGCGACATTCCGGATGTCGTTGAAATGCCGGATCGCTGGGCGGGCATCTACAAGGACCGGCTGGTTGACCTCAATGACAAGATCGCGAGCTGGGAATATGGCGGAACGCTGACCCAGAAGACCCTGGACATGGGCCGTCAGACCGACGGCAAGACCGCCCGGATGATCCCATACGGCTTCTATCTGCGCGCCATGTTCTACAACAAGAAGCTGCTGGCGGAAGCCGGTGTTGAAAATCCGCCGAGCACGATGGCGGAATTCATGGACGCGGCCAAGGCCGTGTCCGAGCTGGACGGAAAATACGGATACTGTCTGCGTGGCGGACCTGGTGGGCTCAACGGCTGGATCATGATGGCCGCCACCATGAACGGAGACAACACCTTCTTCGACGCGGACGGCAAGAGCACGCTCAACCAGCCGGGCTCCGTCGAAGGCATCCAGTTTCTGATCGACATGTACCAGAAGGGCTATGCCCCGAAGGATTCGGTGAGCTGGGGCTTCAACGAGATCGTGGCCGGCTTCTATTCGGGAACCTGCGCGTTCCTTGACCAGGACCCGGACGCGCTGATCGCGGTTGCCGAGCGTATGGCACCGGAAGACTTCGCGGTGGTGCCGATGCCTGTCGGTCCGGCCGGAAAGGCCTTTCCGACCATCGGTTTCGCCGGTTGGGCCATCTTCGACACGACCAGCAACGAAGATCTTTCGTGGAAGCTGATCTCGCATCTGTCCAGCCCGGAAGCCAACAAGGAGTGGGCAAAGCGCGTTGGCGTTATCCCGATCCACGAAGGCGCCGAGCAGGATCCGTACTTCAAGACCGAGCAGTTCAAAGGCTGGTTCGACACGCTGAACGGCGATCAGTACATCCCGACGGTGATGCCGACTTACCTTGAGCAGTTCGGTTACTTCGCGGATTCCATTGCTCTTGAATCCAGTCAGGAAGCCTTGCTCGGTGATCTCACCGCTCAGGAACTGGCCGATAAATGGGCGGAGTTCCTGACGGAAGAATATGGCCGCTGGAAAGCTGCGCAATGACCATGACCGACACTGTCGAGCCCGGGAAAAAATCCCGGGCTCGGCCCTCCTTTTACTTTCGCTATATGGTGGAGCCGTATCTCTACCTGACCCCGGCAATCGTACTGATTGCCCTGGTGATGCTGGTGCCGCTGGTGATCGGCATTTCCTACGCCTTTCAGGCCGTCAACCTGCTGCGCCCGTTCCAGTCGGGTTGGGTCGGTTTGGCCAATTTCGAAGCGTTGTGGTCGGACCGGAAGTTCTGGCTGGCGCTCACCAACACCTTCTGGTGGACACTCGGGTCGATTTTCTTCCAGTTCTTCCTGGGTCTTGGCCTTGCCATGCTTTTGAACACCCAGTTCCACGGCAAGCGCATCGTCCAGGCACTCGTGTTCCTGCCCTGGGCGGTCCCAACCTTCCTGTCGGCGCTCACCTGGGCCTGGCTCTTCAACCCGACCATCGGGCCGCTGCCGCACTGGCTGGCTGCGCTTGGTATCCTGTCCGAGCCGTTCAACATCCTGGGCGACAAGAACCTTGCCATGTGGGGGCCGGTGACCGCCAACGTCTGGTTCGGTATTCCGTTCTTTGCCATCACGCTGCTGGCGGCGCTGCAGTCCATTCCGGGCGAACTCTACGAGGCTGCGGAAATCGACGGCGCCACTGCCTGGCAGTCCTTCACCAAGATCACGTTGCCGTTCCTGGCGCCGATGATCGCAATCACCGTCATGTTGAGGACGATCTGGATCGCGAACTTCGCCGATCTCATCTTCGTCATGACCGGCGGCGGACCTGCAAACTCGACGCAGATCCTGTCGACCTACATTTTCACAACCGCCTTCCGGAAACTCGATTTCGGCTATGCCTCCGCAATCGCGGTCGCGCTCCTGGGTCTGCTGCTGATCTATGCAGCAATCCTGCTGGTGCTGCGCCGGAAACTGGTCAAGATCTGAGGTGCTTCCATGAGTGCCCTACGTAAAAGCTCGCCTCTGGCGGTCACGGGGAAATATCTGGCGCTCGGGTTTTACGTCGCCTTTGCGCTGTTTCCGCTCTACTGGCTCGTCAAAATCGCGATCACGCCGGACAAGCTTATCTTCACCGAAGGGACGGCTTTGTTTCCGAGCGAGTTCACCTTCGAGAATTTCCAGACCGTTCTGATCGCGACGGACTTCCTGTCCTACTTCAAGAACAGTGTGATCGTGTCCGTCGGCACTGCGGCCATCACCACGGCCATAGCTGCAGCTTCCGGATACGCCTTCTCGCGGTTCGCGTTCCGCGGCAAACGCGTGATCATCGCCTTGATGCTGATCACTCAGATGTTTCCGCTGCTGATGATCATTGCCCCGATCTACAAGATCGTTGCCGCAGTAGGGCTGCTGAACTCGCTCACCAGCCTGATCATTGTGTACACGGCCTTCAACATCCCCTTTGCCACCTTCCTGATGCAGTCTTTCTTCGACGGCATTCCGAAGGACCTGGAAGAGGCCGGCATGATCGACGGCTGCACCCGTTTCGAAGCGCTGAGAAAGATCATCCTGCCGCTGACGCTGCCGGGGCTGGGGGCGACACTTGGGTTCGTCTTCACCGCAGCGTGGAGCGAGCTGCTCTTCGCCCTCATGCTGATCAACTCCAACGACACGATGACCTTCCCGGTCGGCCTTCTGACGTTCGTTTCGAAGTTCTCTGTCGACTGGGGGCAGATGATGGCGGCCGGCGTCCTCGCCCTCGTGCCGTCCTGCCTGTTCTTCATCTTCATCCAGCGCTATCTGGTCCAGGGGCTCACCTCTGGCGCCGTCAAAGGGTAGGAGACCCGGATCATGGCTCGTATTGAACTCAGAAACATCGCCAAGGCCTATGGTTCCGTCGAGGTGATGCGCGATATCAACCTCACCATCGACGATGGCGAATTCATCGTGCTGGTTGGACCGTCCGGCTGTGGCAAGTCCACGCTGCTGCGCATGATCGCCGGGCTGGAGCCGATTACCGATGGCGATTTCACCGTCGACGGCAAACGCATGAACGAAGTGCCGCCTCGTGACCGAGACATGGCAATGGTGTTCCAGTCCTATGCGCTTTATCCGCATATGGATGTTGCCCGCAACATGGGCTTCTCGCTGGAAATCCGCAAAGCGGCCAACGAGGTGCGTGTGAGCAAGGTGCAGGAAGCTGCCAGGACACTTGGTCTGAGCAAGCTGACGGAACGGCTGCCGAAGCAGCTTTCTGGCGGCCAGCGTCAGCGCGTTGCCATGGGCCGGGCCATCGTGCGTGACCCCAGCGCTTTTCTGTTCGACGAACCGCTGTCCAACCTCGACGCGGCGCTGCGTGTCGAGATGCGCCTGGAGATCGCCCGGCTGCACCAGCGGCTGAAGGCGACGATGATCTATGTGACCCACGACCAGGTGGAAGCCCTGACGCTGGCCGACCGGATCGTGGTTCTGAATGCCGGCGACATCCAGCAGGTCGGTACGCCACTGGAGCTTTATGACACGCCGGCCAATAAGTTCGTAGCCCAGTTCATCGGCTCCCCGACAATGAACATCCTGGATATCGAACCGAAGGAAGGCCGGCTTTCGCTGAAGAACGGCGCGAGCCTTGGTCTCGGTCTGACAAACAGTCAGTCAGGCGCGCGGGAGTTGGGGGTCCGTCCGGAGCATCTCAACATCGTTGCCCCGGAAGAGGCCCATATTTCCGGAACCGCCGAACTGGTCGAACATCTTGGGTCCGACACCAATATTCACGCCAATGTGCCGGGTATCGGTCAGGTACTGGTGCGCGAACACGGTCATTTTGCGCTGAAATCCGGAGATCCGGTTGGGATCGCGCTCGATCTTGAAAAGGCCCACCTGTTCGATGCGGACGGCCGCCGCCTGGCTGCCTGACTGCAAGTCTGCCTGACGCGAGTCAGACAATTGATCAGCGTCGCCGGCATCGTGCAGGTGCCGGCACATGCAAAAGCTGAGCGAGCGTCTCGATCCGCATTTTCTTGCCTCGCCACTTATCAGGCTGTTTCCTTTTCAAGCGCAGCCAGGCCGCGAGCGATTGTCCGCATTGTAATTGCATTTGCAGGCCGGTCTTCCGTGCGGTTATTGCTGTTAAGCAGAAAAACGTATTGGTATCAGGTGTTTATGACGGGTAGGTGAGGCTGGGTTCCAGAGGTTGCTCGCCAGACAGCCGCGATATTCTGGTGGACAAGACAGTCGACACCTGGGCAGAGGCCGTTGATCAGGCCGGAAATGAGCCGGTCTTTTTCAAAAGACAGTCGCAGAGGGCGCTTTTGGCCCGTTTTGGTCGATCTTAAACGTGTCGCAATGATACCTTTAAACAGAAAAACCATAAAAAATAATTCCAATATAATACCAATAATCTGTTCAACAGTATGATTTCTTGGTCAAAAAATGATTTTCACGAATTCAAACTAATAGGTCGACAAGTGGTATCAAATAGGTATTATATATCGCGAGCAGGAGGGCTGAAGCTCTCCGGCGCATGGTGTTCTGTATCTGGCGGTAAAACAAAAACGTGAAAGGCAGCGGCAGGCCTTATTAGGGCAGGCCGGGCCAGGAAACGGGATAGTCTCCAACGTCGTGAGCGAGCACCATGGAACGTCCAGCAATGGATGGAACTTTTCGGAGGTGTCTTATGAAACGCAATATTCTCGCTCTGGCGATGGCCAGCACTGCGCTCTTTACGTCCGCGGCTTTCGCCGAAGACGTCACGCTGACAATTGAAAGCTGGCGCAACGACGATCTCGCGCTGTGGCAGGAAAAGATCATTCCGGCTTTCGAAGCCTCGCATCCCGGCATCAAGCTGAAATTCACCCCGTCCGCGCCGACGGAATACAATGCCGCGCTGAACTCCAAGCTCGATGCCGGCTCCGCGGGTGACCTGATCACCTGCCGCCCGTTCGACGCCTCGCTGGCGCTTTATGAAGCCGGACACCTGGCGGATCTGTCCGGCATGGATGCCATGGACAACTTCTCCGACGTGGCAAAGGCCGCGTGGCAGACCGATGACGCTTCGGCAAGTTTCTGTGTTCCGATGGCCGCCGTCATTCACGGTTTCATCTACAACAAGGACGCGTTTAACGAACTGGGTATCGAAGTTCCGACGACCGAGGAAGAGTTCTTCGCCGCTCTCGACAAGATCAAGGAAGACGGCACCTATATCCCGATGGCCATGGGCACCAATGACCAGTGGGAAGCGGCCACCATGGGCTACAACAACATCGGCCCGAACTACTGGAAGGGCGAGGAAGGCCGCAAGGCGCTGATCGCAGGCGAGCAGAAGCTCACCGACGAGCAGTGGGTTGCGCCTTACGCCACGCTGGCAAAGTGGGCGCCATACCTGGGTGACGGCTATGAGGCACAGACCTATCCGGACAGCCAGAACCTGTTCACGCTCGGCCGCGCCGCGATCTATCCGGCCGGTAGCTGGGAAATCTCCGGCTTCAACACCCAGGCTGATTTTGAAATGGGCGCCTTCAAGCCGCCGGTCCGCAATGCCGGTGACAAGTGCTACATCTCCGATCACACCGATATCGGCATCGGTATGAACGCCAAGACCGAGCATCCCGAACAGGCCAAGGAATTCCTGGCATGGGTGGCTTCTCCGGAATTTGCGGCCATCTTCGGCAACGCTCTGCCGGGCTTCTTCCCGCTGTCCAAGACGCCTGTTGAGCTGGAAGATCCGCTGGCGAAGGAATTCGCAAGCTGGCGCGGCGAGTGCGAAAGCACCATCCGGTCCACCTATCAGATCCTGTCTCGCGGCACACCGAACCTGGAAAACGAAACCTGGGGTGCATCCGCTGCGGCCATCAAGGGCACGGAAACGCCAGAGGCACTCGGCAAGAAGCTGCAGGACGGCCTGGCAAGCTGGTACGAGCCGCAGAAGTAATCTGCACAAATGACAAATGGTTTCCGGGGCGGCATTCGCATCGCCCGGGAACTCTGTTCCCGGGCCAGCTTCGGCTTGCCCCTGGGAAGTCTATATCCCGGACAAGCCGAAGGCTTGCCCCAGGAACATCTGTATCCCGGACAAGCCGAAGGCTTGCCCGGGGCATTTGACCGGAGCTTCTTATGAGCAGGCCTCGCTTCCGCTGGCATATCGTCGTGTTTCTGGCCCCAGCGGTCCTTGTCTACACGGCCGTGATGATCTTTCCCCTTTTCAACACGCTTCGCCTTGCCCTTTACAGCAAGGTTGATCAGGAGCGCGTCTTTGTGGGGTTGCAGAATTTCATCACGCTTCTTGGCGATCCGCTCTGGTCGGATCAGTTCTGGAACGCGCTGGGAAACAATTTCTGGTTCTTCCTCGTTCATATGCTGGTCCAGAACCCCATCGGTGTCGCGCTGGCAGCCATTCTCAGTCACCCACGGCTTCGGTTCGCAGCCTTCTATCGCTCGGCGATCTTCATTCCGACGATCCTCTCCTTCGTGATTGTCGGTTTCGCCTGGAAGCTGATCCTGTCGCCAATCTGGGGCATTGCGCCCTCCATGCTGGATGCCGTCGGCCTGAAATCGCTGTTCGCGCCCTGGCTCGGCAAGGAAGAATACGCATTGACTGCGCTGTCACTCATTTCGGTCTGGCAGTTCGTGGGCATTCCGATGATGCTCATCTATGCCGCGCTTCTGTCGATTCCCGAAGAGATCCTGGAAGCCGGCGAGATCGACGGCATCACCGGCATGTCGGCCTTCTGGAAGATCAAGCTGCCGCTGATCCTGCCGTCCATCGGCATTATTTCGATCCTGACCTTCGTCGGCAATTTCAATGCTTTCGACCTGATCTACACGGCGCAGGGGGCATTGGCAGGGCCGGATTTCTCGACCGATATTCTCGGCACCTTCATGTACCGCACGTTCTTCGGGTTCCAGCTTCAGCTCGGCGATCCCTACATGGGCTCGGCAATCGCCAGCGCCATGTTCGCGATCATCCTGATAGGCGTCTGTCTCTACCTCTTCGGCATCCAGACCCGGATGCGCAGATATCAGCTGTAAGGGAGGTCGTCACATGAACAAGGCGCGTACCAACCCGCTGAACACCGCCGCCATGCATGGCGCCCTGATCCTCTACACGCTGATCGCGCTGTTCCCGGTCTTCGTGATCCTGATCAACAGCTTCAAATCGCGAAAGGCGATCTTCCGCGAACCGCTGGCATTGCCCAATGCCGACAGCTTCTCGATGATCGGCTATCAGACCGTCATGAAGCAGGGGGATTTCTTCCTCTACTTCCAGAACTCCATGATCGTCACCGTAGTATCGTTGACCTTCATTCTGGTTTTCGGGGCCATGGCGGCCTTTGCCCTCAGCGAATACCGCTTCAAGGGCAATATGCTGATGGGTCTCTACCTGGCGCTCGGCATCATGATCCCGATCCGCATCGGCACCGTGGCCATTCTGGAAATGATGGTTGCCACCGGCCTGGTCAATTCGCTGATGGCATTGATCCTGGTCTATACGGCACAGGGGCTGCCGTTGGCGGTGTTTATTTTGAGCGAGTTCATGCGGCAGGTGTCGGACGATCTGAAGAACGCCGGACGTATCGACGGGCTGTCGGAATACACGATCTTCTTCCGCCTCGTGCTGCCGCTTGTGCGTCCGGCAATGGCGACGGTTGCCGTCTTCAACATGATCCCGATCTGGAACGATCTGTGGTTCCCGTTGATCCTCGCCCCGGCTGAAGAAACCAAGACCCTGACCCTCGGCAGTCAGGTGTTCATCGGCCAGTTCGTCACCGACTGGAACGCGGTCCTGTCAGCGCTTTCCATGGCGATCCTGCCGGTGCTCGTTCTTTACGTCATCTTCTCGCGCCAGCTCATCCGCGGCATTACCTCGGGAGCTGTCAAATGATCCGGGTTCTGATTGTCGGCCTCGGCAACATGGGGCTTTCGCACGCGCTGGCGCACCACAAGCATGAGGGGGCCGAGATCGTCGGCCTCGTCAACCGCTCCGGGCAGGTAACGCACCCGGACCTTGCCGCTTATCCGGTCTTCACGGATTACGAAACGGCACTGGAAACGACCAAACCGGACCTGGTGGTGATCTCCACCTATTCCGACACCCATGCGGACTATGCTGTCGCTGCGATGCAGGCAGGTGCCCATGTCTTTGTCGAAAAACCGCTTGCGACCACCGTGGCCGATGCCTCGCGGGTGGTCGACTGCGCAAAGAAAACCGGCCGCAAGCTGGTGGTCGGCTATATCCTGCGACATCACCCCTCCTGGGTTCGGTTGATCGAGGAGGCGAGGGAGCTTCGCGGACCATATGTTTTCCGCATGAACCTCAATCAGCAGAGCACAGGCGCGGAGTGGGAGACCCACAAGGCTCTGATGAAGACGACTGCGCCTATTGTCGATTGCGGTGTCCATTATGTCGATGTCTGGTGCCAGATCACCGACGCCGAACCCGTTAAGGTTCACGGCATGGGCCTGCGGCTTTCCGACGAAATTGCGCCTGACATGTACAATTACGGCCAGTTTCAGGTCTTCTTCGACGATGGCTCGGTCGGCTGGTACGAAGCCGGCTGGGGACCGATGATGTCCGAGACAGCCTTCTTCGTGAAGGATGTTGTCTCGCCCGCCGGTTCTGTCTCGATTGTCGAGGACGACAAGGGCGCATCCGCCGATGTTGACGGCCACACGCGGGTCGGCGGGCTTCTTGTCCATCGACCGGAAGGGGACAGGCGCATCGACCTGCCGGGCGAACCTGGCCATCAGGAACTTTGTGATGCAGAGCAGGCTTTCATGCTGCGCGCGATTTCAGAAAACATCGATCTCAGCCGGCACATGCAGGATGCCGTCCGGTCGCTGGCAATTTGCCTGGCGGCCGACGAGAGCATCCGCACCGGTCACTCAGTCATGCTAAAGGAGCTAACGCCATGACGGCGCTAACCCTGACAAACGTCAACAAGTCATTCGGCAATGTCCATGTCCTGAAGGACATCAATCTTGAGGTGGAAGACGGCGAGTTCGTCGTTTTTGTCGGGCCGTCCGGATGTGGCAAATCCACCTTGTTGCGCGTGATCGCTGGTCTTGAAGACGTGTCCTCCGGCGAGGTTCGCATTGGCGGGGAGATCGTGAACACGACGCCGCCGTCCAAACGCGGCATTGCCATGGTGTTCCAGAGCTATGCTCTTTATCCGCATCTGAACGTGCGCAACAACATGACCCTCGCGCTCAAGCAGGAAAAGCAGAGCAAGCAGGTGATCGAGCAGCGTGTTGCCGAGGCTACCCGCATGCTGAACCTCGAGGACTATCTCGACCGCTACCCGTCGGAACTCTCCGGTGGCCAGCGCCAGCGCGTCGCGATCGGCCGGGCCATCGTGCGCCATCCGAAACTGTTCCTCTTCGACGAACCGCTGTCGAACCTGGATGCGGCGCTGCGCATGAACACAAGGCTGGAAATCGCAAACCTGCACCAGCAGCTCAAGACCTCGATGATCTATGTGACCCACGATCAGTCCGAAGCCATGACGCTGGCCGACAAGATCGTCGTTCTCCGCGCTGGCCGCGTCGAACAGGTCGGCAGTCCGATGGAGCTTTACAACAACCCGGTCAACCAGTTCGTGGCAGGGTTCCTGGGCTCACCGGCCATGAATTTCATGCCCGCAAGCCTGATTAGCGAAGGCGACACCCGCACGCTGGGGGTGCGACCGGAAGACCTGTTCCAGAGCGACCAGGGGCAACTCAAGGCGTCCGTGCAGCATGTGGAACAGCTCGGCGGCGACACCAACGTGATCGCGAAGGTGAAAGACCAGCAGATCACTGCACGGCTCTTCGGTCAGCACGACATCAAGCCAGGTGCCGAGTTGAGCTTCGGCATCGCGGAAGGCAAGTCGTTCTATTTCGACAAGGACGGTGCCCGCCTTCGCGGATAGGGCACTTCTTTTGGAAACAACACAAAGGCCACCTGGAAGGGATCCCGGTGGCCTTCGTTTTTTTAGGGGCCGTCATTCCGGACAAATCAGGCGAAGCCGAACGCCGATCCGGACTCCAGATATATTCGTGCCGAAGGCACACCGAACCGGAATTGAAAGAGCGGCGGCGTTCGCTGCGCTCACGCTGATATCTGGGTTCCGGATCGGCGCCCAACTTGTGTTGCGCTTGTCCGGAATGACGGTGGATGGGGCGGGGCTCTGCCATCAAAAAAGCCGCCCCGGTCTCCCGGGACGGCTTCTCGATATCTCGTCACTCAGACTTAGCCGATCTGGGTCAGCAGCTTGTCGAGGCTGGCCTTGGCGTCGCCGTAGAACATCCGGGTGTTCTCCTTGTAGAACAGCGGGTTCTCGATGCCGGAATACCCCGTGCCCTGACCGCGCTTGGAAACGAAGACCTGCTTCGCTTTCCAGACTTCCAGAACCGGCATGCCGGCGATCGGGGAGTTCGGGTCTTCCTGGGCAGCCGGATTGACGATGTCGTTGGAACCAATGACGATCACGACATCCGTTGACGGGAAGTCCTCGTTGATCTCGTCCATTTCCAGAACGATGTCATATGGCACCTTGGCTTCGGCAAGGAGCACGTTCATGTGGCCGGGAAGGCGGCCTGCGACCGGGTGGATCGCGAAGCGTACTTCCTTGCCCTTGGACCGCAGACGCTTGGTCAGTTCACTGACCGACTGCTGTGCCTGGGCAACCGCCATGCCGTAGCCCGGAACGATGATGACGCTGTCGGCATCTTCGAGCGCTGCAACAACGCCGTCGCTGTCGATTGCGATCTGTTCGCCTTCCACTTCCATGGCCGGGCCGGTGGTATTGCCGAAGCCGCCGAGGATAACGGAGACGAACGACCGGTTCATCGCCTTGCACATGATGTAGGACAGGATCGCACCGGACGAACCGACCAGCGCGCCGACCACGATCAGGAGATCGTTGCCGAGCGAGAAGCCGATGGCGGCCGCGGCCCAGCCCGAATAGGAGTTCAGCATCGACACCACCACCGGCATGTCGGCGCCGCCGATGCCCATGATGAGATGGTAACCGATGAAGAACGCCAGCAGCGTCATCAGGATCAGCGTCCAGATGCCCGCACCGTTCAGGAACATCAGCAGCAGGATGACGCTGAGCGCTGCCGCACCGGCGTTCAGCATGTGGCCGCCCGGCAGTTTTTCTGCCTTGGAGGTCACCTTGCCGGCCAGTTTGCCGAAAGCGACGACGGAGCCGGTGAAGGTCACGGCACCGATGAAGACACCCAGGAACACCTCGACCTTGAGGATCGACTGTTCGATCGGCGTCTTGTGCGCCAGGATCGCGGCAAAGCCTTCAAGCGCATGGCGCTCTTCTTCGCCCATCGCCAGCACGTTGCCGAGTTCGATATAGGCATTGTAGCCGACGAAGACGGCGGCCAGACCCACAAGCGAGTGCATGGCTGCAACGAGCTGGGGCATTTCGGTCATCTGGACGCGCTGCGCCACAAAATACCCGATAATGCCACCTGCAGCGATCAGGATCAGAGACAACAGCCACAAGCCGGAGCCCGGGCCGATGAGGGTGGCGACAACGGCCAGTCCCATGCCCGCGATGCCGTACCAGATCGCGCGCTTGGCGCTTTCCTGACCGGAAAGGCCGCCCAGGGACAGGATGAACAGAACAGCCGCAACAACGTAAACGGCGGTTGTGAAACCGAATTCCATCTGCCGGCCTCCTTAGGATTTCTGGAACATGGCGAGCATGCGCCGGGTGACGAGGAAACCGCCGAAGATGTTGATCCCGGCCATGAAGACGGACAGACCTGCCAGCAGGATGACCAGGAAGGATCCCGACCCGATCTGCATCAGCGCACCGAGGATGATGATCGACGAAATGGCGTTGGTGACAGCCATCAGCGGCGTGTGCAGCGAATGGCTGACATTCCAGATGACCTGGAAACCGACAAAGACGGACAGCACGAAGACGATGAAGTGCTGCATGAAGCTGGCCGGGGCGATGAGGCCCACCAGCAGCAGCAGCAGGCCGCCGACTGCCAGCAGGGTCACCTGCTGTTTCGTCTGCGCCTTGAAGGCGGCTGCTTCCTGCGCGCGCTTTTCTTCCGGCGTCAGCTCTTTCGGCTTTTCCTTCGACTTTGCCGCAATTGCCTGCACCTTTGGCGGTGGCGGCGGGAAGGTGATCTCACCGTCATAGGTCACGGTCGCGCCACGGATGACGTCGTCTTCCATGTTGTGAACGATCTGACCGTCCTTTTCAGGGGTCAGGTCAGTCAGCATGTGGCGGATGTTGGTCGCATAAAGCGTGGAGGATTGAGCCGCCATGCGCGAGGGGAAGTCGGTATAACCGATAATCGTCACACCGTTCTCGGTGACGACCTTCTCGTCCTTGACAGTTCCATCCACGTTGCCGCCGCGCTCGGCCGCAAGGTCGACGATCACCGAACCCGGCTTCATGGCCTTGACCATGTCATCCAGCCAGAGCTTCGGTGCTTCCCGGTTGGGGATCAGCGCCGTGGTGATGACAATGTCCATCTCCGGCGCCAGTTCCCGGAACTTGGCGAGCTGGGCTTCGCGGAACTCCGGCGAGGAGACGCTGGCGTAACCGCCGGTCGCGGCGCCGTCCTGCTGTTCTTCCTCAAAATCCAGGTAGACGAATTGCGCCCCCATGGATTCGACCTGTTCGGCCACTTCCGGGCGAACGTCAAACGCATAGGTGATTGCGCCAAGCGACGTGGAGGTGCCGATGGCGGCAAGGCCTGCGACGCCTGCGCCGACAATCAGCACCTTGGCCGGCGGAACCTTGCCCGCAGCCGTGATCTGGCCGGTGAAGAAGCGGCCGAAATTGTTGCCGGCCTCAATGACGGCCCGGTAGCCGGCGATGTTGGCCATGGAGCTGAGAGCATCCATCTTCTGGGCACGCGAGATGCGCGGCACCATTTCCATGGCAATGACGTTGGCGCCCGATTCCTTCGCTTTCTCCAGCCCGTCGGCGTTGCTGCCGGGGTTGAAGAAGGAGATGAGGGTTTTGTCCTTGGTCAGATAGCCCAATTCCTTGTCGTCCGGCTGCCGGACCTTGGTCACGATGTCCGAATTTTTCCAGAGGGTTGCAGCAGTCTTGACGATTTCGACACCGGCTTCTTCATAAGCCTGGTCGGAAAATCCGGCGGCGGTTCCGGCTCCGCTTTGCACAAGGCAGGTGAAGCCGAGCTTCTGCAGCTGCTTTGCGGATTCGGGTGTCATCGCCACACGGTTCTCCCCGGGGAAGGTTTCCTTTGGTGTGCCGATCTTTAGGGCTTCTGGCATACGTCTCTCCAGCAAGTGTCGAGGAAATGGCCTGTGGTGAGGTCAAGTTGGCCGGTTCGGCGAACAAGCTCCCCCCGTGCGCCCTGTCCCTCACAAACGTGCTGCGAATTTAGAAACGAAAATTTTACTTATGACAAGGTGTCTTCCGATTGAATTTGGAGGGTATTACCGCACTGCACAGTCAGAGCAGCGCGATATAAATTTCACGGGATTTACAAAATAAGGGTATCGGAAACTGTGCCAGAGGGCATTCCGGAGTCGGAATACTCAAAAAGCGCCGGGAAATAGTAAATTTTCCCGGTCGCTTGCAATATCCAGCCTCTTTGACCCAAGACGGGGCGTGTAAAAATTTCCGGCGGCGGTTCCTGGGGACAGACCCTCCGCAAAACGAAATTTTATTCTGCAGCCGGGTCCAGGGCGGCTTTGGCATCCAGATCAGCTGAATCGTGACGCTCTGGAAGCTGCTCGTGATCTTCGCCCCAGGTGCGGTTCACCTTGCGCCCGCGCACAACTGCCGGGCGGGCATCGATCTTCTCGGCCCAGGCCAGAAGGTTCTTGTATTCGTGAACAGACAGGAATTCCGCGGCATCATAAGCCCGGCCAAGCACCATTCCGCCATACCAGGGGAAGATCGCCATGTCGGCGATGGTGTAATCGTCACCGGCGATATAGGGACGGTCGGCCAGAGCCTTGTCCAGAACGTCTAGCTGGCGCTTGGCTTCCATCGCAAAACGGTCGATGGGGTACTGATACTTTTCCGGCGCATAGGCGTAAAAGTGGCCGAAACCGCCGCCGAGATAGGGAGCAGAACCCATCTGCCAGAAAAGCCAGTTCAATGTTTCGGTGCGCTTGGCCGGGTCCTTTGGCAGGAACTCGTCGAACTTCTCAGCCAGATAAAGCAGGATGGAACCGGATTCGAACACGCGGGTCGGAGTTTCGGTCGAGTGGTCGACAAGGGCCGGGATCTTGGAATTGGGGTTGGCCTCCACGAAGCCGCTGGAGAACTGGTCGCCTTCGTTGATCTTGATCAGCCAGGCGTCGTACTCGGCGCCTTTGTGGCCGAGCGCCAGCAGCTCTTCGAGCATCACCGTCACCTTGACGCCGTTCGGGGTCGCCAGGGAATAGAGCTGAAGCGGGTGCTTGCCGACGGGCCGGTCCTTTTCATGGGTCGCACCTGAAACGGGCCGGTTGATATTGGCAAACTGGCCGCCGCTTGGCTGCTCCCAGGTCCAGACTTTGGGCGGGGTATAGGTCGGGTCACTCATAAGGATAGTCTCCGGAACGGGTCGTGCGGTAAACGGGAGCTAAGAACAGAACAATGGTCATTGTGATCCATCGCAATCTTACGATTAGATAGGCGGCAATCGCAGGATTGCCTAGGGCTGTTTTTAGGGCAAGGGCAAATAATTGCGCCGATGCTGGCCATTTCGAAATCGTGTTGCAACGAAACTTGATGTCGAGGTTTTCTGTTCTGGGCATCCCGGGAAAGTTGGGATGCGTTTTCGCCATCGACCCGTAATCTTATTTCGGGCATTCTTTGAGAACTGCAATCGGAATGGCCTTTGGTCCGGCAAGTGATCATCGGCAAAATCCGGATGCATGATGCATGACGAGCAGCATTGGAGACGTATTCGGGAGGTCGGCAAAAACAAGAAAAGGACTGCAGACATCCCGTCTTGAATTTCATCACGTTTAGGGAGGACGACATGAATTTGAGGCCTGATCCGAGTTTTTATCCGACGCCGCGCATGGCGATGGAAGCGCCGGTTGAAAAACTGGCTTTCACCCTGATGCTCAGTCCCGATTTCTCGCAGCCCGATGGCCTGGCCGTCGTCAATGTCGATCCGGAAAGCCCGGACTACGGCAAGATCGTCCACTCCGTCTTCATGCCGAACAAGGGCGACGAATTCCACCATTTCGGCTGGAACGCCTGTTCCTCGGCCCTGTCGCCATTGACGGGCCACGCCTTTCTGGAACGCCGCTATCTGATTATTCCGGGTATCCGGTCGTCGCGTATTTACATCATTGATGTGAAAGAGCCGCTGCAGGCGAAAATTCACAAGATCATCGAACCGGAGGAAGTCTTCGCCAAGACAGGCTATTCCCGCCCGCACACCATCCATTGCGGACCGGAGGGGATATATGTCTCCACCCTTGGCGGCAGCGGTGCTGACGGCACCGACGGGCCTCCGGGCATTTTCATCATGGACTGCGAGACCTTCGACATTCTCGGCCGGTACGAAATGGATCGCGGCATCCAGGACAAGCACTATGATTTCTGGTGGAACCTGCCGCGAGACTACATGGTGTCGTCCGAATGGGGGCTGCCGCCGCAATTCGAAAACGGGCTTGTCGCGGAAGATCTTCTGTCCAACAAGTATGGCCACAAGCTGCATTTCTGGGATCTTCGCGGGCGCAGGAACATCCAGACCATCGATCTTGGCGAAAACCACCAGATGGCCCTTGAGGTTCGTCCAGCCCACGATCCGGCCAAACAGTACGGCTTTTGCGGGGTTGTCGTCGACACCACCAACCTGCAGGGGGCGATCTTCACCTGGTGGCGCAAGGATGACGGCACGTTTGAAGCCAAGAAGACCATCACCATCGACCCGCAGCCGGCCGACCCGGCAGACCTGCCTGAACTCCTGAAAGGCTTTTCCGCGGTTCCGCCGCTGGTGACCGACATCGACCTCAGCCTTGACGACAAATATCTCTATGTTGCCTGCTGGGGCACGGGCGAGATGCACCAGTATGATGTCTCGGACCCGATGAATCCGACGCTTGCGGGCAAGGTCGAGATCGGCGGGATCGTGAAAAAGACCAAACATCCGAACGGCAAGACCTTTGGCTACGGACCTCAGATGGTCGAGATCAGCCGGGACGGCCAGCGGGTCTACTGGACAAATTCCCTCTATTCCACTTGGGACGATCAGTTCTATCCCGGAGAGGGCGGGGCCGCGATGGTAATGGCCCGTGTTGCGACCGGTGGCGGTTTGACGCTCGATCCGGATTTCTGGGTCGAGTTTCCGAAGGGATACCGCTCGCACCAGATCCGCCTCGAGGGCGGTGACTGTTCGACCGACAGTTTCTGCTTCCCGTCGGTCTAGGTTTTGGACGAGGCAAGTGTGACGGCTCTTTGGTGGGCCGTCATTGCATCGGGGCTCTATCATGGCCTGAACCCGGGCATGGGGTGGCCGCTGGCTGTGTCGGCCGCCCTGATGGAGCAGCGTGCGCTGGCCCTGCCGCGTGCGCTTGTCCTGCTTGCCGCAGGGCATCTGGCGGCAATGCTGGTCATTCTGCTGCCGTTTTCGGCGATGGCGGCGCTGGTGAACCTGGAAAGGGAAATCCGCATTGGGGCCGCCTGTCTAGTGATCGGCATGGGGCTTTACCTGCTGATCACCGATCGACATCCGCGCTTTCTGGCCCGGATCTCACCGGCGAAACTTGGCCTATGGTCCTTTCTGGTAGCGATTGCCCATGGTGCGGGCCTTATGCTGGTGCCGATCTATCTGGGCATCTGCGCGATGGAGCAGGAGGCCGGCCACGCAGCTGCAAGCACACTCATGGGTGCGGATCTCAAGATGGCGTTGCTGGTCGCAGCTGTTCACACGCTCGCCATGGCGCTTGCCGGTGGTCTTCTCGCTATCGGCGTCTATTTCTGGCTGGGCCTGCGCTTTCTGCAAAAGGCGTGGTTCAATCTTGACCGCGTCTGGGCTTCCAGCCTTGTTCTCGTCGGTGTGTTCGCCCTGTTCCTGGCGATTCGCAGCTGAGCCGTTAGGTCCATACCCTAAACCAGGAGATGTGCCTCGAACGGAAACCGGGACAGGGTCTCAATGCCGGTTTCGGTGATCAGGACCTGCTGTTCCAGCTTCACGCCTTCCTTCGCGCCTTTCTCGCCAATGAAGCTTTCAACACAAAGCGTCATGCCTGGCTCCACGATGCCGTCATAGCCGGCATCCGCAAAATCGCCGTGGTGATAGAGATAAGGGTATTCACCGGTCATGCCGCAGCCATGGGCGGACAGGTAGTAACGGTGGGCATAGTAGCGCTCGGGGATGTTCCACGCCCGGTCGGCATAATCACGGAAGCTCATGCCGGGCTTGAGGATGCCCATGTTGTGGTGAACCTGCTCATAGGCAACCTTGTAAAGCTCGCGCTGGGTGTCTGTCGGCCGATCCGGACCTGAATGGAAGGTGCGGGAAAAGTCAGCGTAGTAACCATGGCAGCCGACGACATCCGTATCGAGGGCAATCAGCTCGTTTGCGCCGATGACATTGTCCGATGTTTCCTGGAACCACGGGTTGGTGCGCGCGCCAGCGTTCAGGAGCCGCGTTTCGACGTAGTCACCGTTCTGCTCGATGATCGATTTATGCAGCACCGACCAGAGTTCAGCCTCTGTCAGTCCGGGGCGGATTGCCTCTCTCAGCTTGCCGACGCCAATCTCTGTGGCACGCAGGGACGCTATCACGCATTTCATTTCTTCCGATGACTTGATTGCGCGCGCCTTCTCTACCGGATGTTGCGCGTCGACCACGTTCAGACCGGCTTCTTTCAGCGCAATAGCAGTTCCCGCATTGAGCCGTTCCAAACCCACCGTAGCGTGCTTGAGGCCCGTCAGGTCATGGATCGTGTCTGCCATCTCCGTTGCCCAGGCGCGCTCCCGCTCGGCAATGTGCGGGCCGGCGGCGACGAAGCTTGCGGTTTTCGACGGACGGACTTCATCAACGGTTTCGTACCCCTGGCCAAGATGAAGGCAGCCGGTGAATTCGAACAGGATTGAGCGGTTCTGGGTCAACAGCAGGTAGCGCGACGGTGCGTTGCGCATGGAAAACACCTGCATATTCCGCGTGCCGGTCGCGTAGCGGATGTTGACCGGATCTGACAGGATCACCGCATCTACATTATATTCGGCCATCTTCTGCCGTACACGTTGTTGCCGATAGGTGCGCACGGCCACCAGGTCGATCCCTTCCACCTCGGGGGTTCGGTCGAGCTGCGACAGACCCTGAAGGTCACTGCGCTCCGCGTGCCAGTCCAGTTCCGCCATCTGTCATCGTCTCCAGTTCAACTAAATGGAATATTTAACAGGCAGCGGTTCTTTGAAAGATTGGAAAAAATCGGATCAATTGATAACCTGCAGTAATGCAATCCTATCGTAAATCACTTCCGCCACTCGACACATTGGTCTTCTTCGAAGCTGCCATGCGTCATCTGAATTTTACGGAAGCCGCCGATGAGCTGTTCGTGACTCAGGCTGCGGTTTCCAAACGCATCCGTCAGCTGGAAGACTGGCTGGGCGTTGACCTGTTCGAGCGGTCGGGCCGCAGGCTTCAGCCAACTGAAGCCGGGGCCTATCTGGCAGAGAAAACCGGCATGACGCTGGATTATCTGACACAGGCGCTGAGTGCGCTGAAAGTGCCCGAAAGGCCCGTCGTGCGGATCGCGTCAGTGACGGCACTTGCCGCCTTCTGGCTCCAGCCGAAACTCAAGGACTTTGCGCTGTCCGAAGAAGCCTGCCTGTTCAATCTGGCAACCGCAGACGATCTGGGAGACCTGCTGAAGCCCGAGCATGACCTTGTCATTCTGCACGGAGACGGCCGGTTTCCAGGCTGGCATTCGGAGCTTCTGTTTCAGGAGGCCCTGACACCCGTGGGGGCGCCGGAGATTATAGAATTCCTGCGGTCGGGAGGAGACGGTAAGCAGTCATCGCTTCTTAACTACCCGCGTTTGGCACCGAACTGGATCGACTGGGCTGGCTGGATCCAGCGCACAGGCAGAACGGACCTGAAGGATTGGCCTGTTGACATGTGTGCAAGTTACAACCAGTCCATAGGGTGGGCGTTGAAGGGGCAGGGGATCGCGCTTGGCGCCTTGCCGTTATTGCGGGAAGAGATTTCCTCCGGACGACTCGTGCCGCTGGATGGCGCTACGCTCAAGACGGGTATGGGCTATTTCATCGCCTGGCCGAACAAGCGACCGCTCGGCATGGACGCCGAGCGGCTGAAAGCCGCGCTTCTGTCAGATGGCTGAGGGCTTAGTCGCGCACCACATAGACCGAGCACTTGGAGTGACGCACCACCCGGGCCGCGTTTGGCCCAAGCAGGAATTCACTCAGATGCGGCTGGTGAGCCCCAATGACGATAAGATCCGCCCCGATCTTCTTCGCCACTTCGAGGATTTCCTCGTAAATCGAGCCGGTCGCAACCAGGTGCCGGATCTGGCTGTTTCTCTCGGCCCCCAGAATGCTTGAGACCTTCTCGACCAGCTTCTTCTGGGTTTCCACGACCATCTGGCCCTGGAAGTTCTCATCGAAGTAGGACGCAACAAGATTGATGCCGGCGCTCGGAACAACGGTGATCACGTCGAGCTGGGCCTCATCCAGACGGGCAAGTTTGTCGGCCGTCTCCAACACCATGCCGTCGTTGTCTTGCTGGATGTCGATAGCGCACAGGATGGATTTGCTCATGCCGCTACTCCTTCTTCACGGGGGCTCCGGCGTGCGCGGGCGCGCTGGAGCAGAACGACGAGGGCGAGAAGCAGAAGCCCCGGAATATAAATCAGTTCCTTGGGTAATTGATCCGCCTCGAGCCTGGCTTCCTTCACGACCACCGGTTCGTCGCCATAGAAGTCGAACGTGCCAAGCTGCTCGAAGTAAGGCGTTCCAGGGAAGGGTTCCTCCAACTTCAGCACGCCGTCCTCTTCGAGAGTCGTCAGGCCAAGCGCCTGCAACCTGGCTTCTCCGCCATCTTCGGTCCCGGGCGTGATGGCGATGCGTGTTTCCATCGTATTGCCGGTGTCGAAATCAGGACCGCTCAGCACCAGACGGATTTCGCTTCCTGCCGGCGCATCGCCAACTGCTTCGACGAAATGATCCGGAGGGACGATCTCGTACGGAGGCTGGATGCGGTTCATGAAGAAATCCGGACGGAACAGAATGAAGGCGACCAGCACCAGCGCGACGCTTTCATAGATCCTGTTTTTGGTAAGGAAGTAGCCCATCGTGCCGGCGGTAAACACCAGGATCGCTATCGTCGCCATGATGAAGACGAGTATGCCCTGGGTCACGGTGACGTCGATCAGAAGAAGATCGGTGTTGAAGATGAAGACGAAAGGCAGGGCAACGGTCCGCAGGGAATAGAAGAATGCGGTGAAGCCTGTCTTGATCGCATCGCCCCCCGACACCGCCGCCGCGGCAAAGGAGGCAAGCCCCACGGGTGGCGTCACATCCGCCATGATGCCGAAATAGAAGACGAACAGGTGAACGGCAATCAGCGGCACGATCAGCCCGGATTGCGCGCCGAGTTCGACCACCACACCGGCCATCAGGGAAGAAACGACGATGTAGTTGGCTGTCGTCGGCAGGCCCATGCCCAGCACCAGCGACAGAATGCCGACGAAGACCAGCATCAGCACCAGATTGCCGCCGGACACGAACTCGACGAGATCCGCCATCACTTGGCCAATACCGGTCAGGGTTACGGTGCCGACGATGATGCCGGCGGTTGCGGTGGCAAGACCGATGCCGATCATGTTGCGCGCGCCGTCGATCATGCCATGAACGAGATCGACGACCCCCAACTTGAAGGCTTCGACGGTCTCGCTCTCGCCCCGGAAGATCGCCTTGATCGGACGCTGGGTCAGGAGGATCGCGAAGAGAAGCGCCGTTGCCCAGAAGGCGGAAAGGCCCGGTGACTTCTGTTCAATCATCAGGAAGTAGACCAGAACGACAATCGGCAGCAGGTAGTAAAGCCCGGCCTTGTAGATCTGCGAGATATCCGGAAGCGTGATTTCCTTGGCATTGGGATCGTCCGGATGAAGATCATCGACGCTCGCGGCCAGTTTCAAAAGGGCGAGATAGGCAACGAAAACCAGCAATGCGAGAACCCAGGAGGCGCCTTCCGGCACCAGGGCGACAATCCAGCCGACCGGGTATTGCACACCATAACACAGAGCGGCAAAGGCGGCGAAGAACACGAACATGCCGATGATGGTGCGCAGGGTCGAAACGGTCTTATGCCCGATGGTGGGCATGTTCCGTTTAACGGCTTCCAGGTGCACGATGTAGACCAGCGCGATGTAGGAGATAACGGCCGGCAGAAAGGCGTGGGTGATCACGTCGACATAGGAAATGCCGACATATTCGACCATCAGGAAGGCGGCAGCACCCATCACCGGTGGCATGATCTGGCCGTTCACGGATGACGCGACCTCGACCGAGCCTGCCTGCTCGGAGGTGAAGCCGACTCGCTTCATCAGCGGAATGGTGAATGTACCCGTAGTGACGACGTTCGCGATCGACGAGCCGGAAATGAGGCCGGTGGCGGCAGAGCCGACGACGGCAGCCTTGGCAGGCCCACCCTTCAGGTGGCCAAGCGCGCCGAAGGCCATCTTGATGAAGTAGTTGCCCGCACCGGCCTTATCCAGCAAGGCACCAAAAAGCACGAACAGGAAGACGAATTTGGTGGAGACCCCGAGCGCGATGCCGAAGACGCCTTCCGAAGTGATCCACATGTGGCTCATCGCTTTTTGCAGCGAAGCGCCTTTCCAGCGGATGACCTCCGGGACCCATTCGGACGAACCGAAGAACACGTAGAGCAGGAAAACGGTGGCGACGATGGCCATGGCCGGGCCGAGCGCCCGGCGCGCGGCTTCAAACAGAACGACAATGCCCGCAAGCGCAAACCACTTGTCGGTGTCGTCCGCGAGCCCCCCGTTTGCAACGATCTTGTCGTAGAAGAAGAAACCGTAGAGCGAAATGAAGGCGCCGAAAATCGCCAGGGCCCAATCCTGAATCGGAACGCGGTGTCTCGGGCTGCTGGAAAGCGCCGGATAGGCCATGAATGCCAGGAACATCGCAAAGGCCAGGTGCACCTGGCGGCTGTTGTTGATGATGTCCGACGGCAGCACGTAGTAGACGATGGGCGAGGCGAGCAGAACCTGGAAACAGGACCAGATTAGCGCCACGGTGGCGATCATGATCCCCACGGATCCCGCGGGGTTTCTGGACCCGGAATCGGAGGAGGCTACGAGTTCCTGAAGTTCCGCTTCAGATAGTCCCTGTCGTTGGTCCCGTCCGTTCGGCTGGTTTTGCTCAGACATGAAGTTCCCCCCGGTCTTCCGGCTGAAGCGCAACGGCAATGTTGCGCGAGGCTGGCACCCGAAAGCCACGCAGCCCGTGGCATTTGTCAATTCTTTCAAGAAAAGCTTTGGCCCGTCATCTGGTCAATGGGCCGCAGCAGAGGAACGGGCCCGGTCAGGAACCGGACCCGCATTGCGCGAAAGGGCTTAGTTAATCCAGCCCTGTTCCTTGTAGTACTTCGCAGCACCCGGATGCAGCGGTGCAGACAGGCCGTCCTTCACCATTTCTTCCGGCTTCAGGTTGGCGAACGCAGGATGCAGCTTCTTGAAGGCATCGAAGTTTTCGAACACCGACTTGACCAGCGTATAGACGACTTCATCGTCCACCTTAGCGGAGGTGATGAAGGTTGCGCCGACGCCGAAGGTGGTGACGTCTTCGTCATTGCCGCGGTACATGCCGCCCGGAATGGTGGCCTTGCGGTAGTAGCTGTTGTCCGCGATCAGCTTGTCGACAACCTCACCATCCACGTTCACGAGTTTGGAATCGCACGCCGTGGTGGCTTCCTGAATGGAACCGGACGGGTGACCGACCGTGTAGACCATCGCATCGATCTGGTTGTCGCACAGGGCAGCAGACTGTTCCGCAGCCTTCAGCTCGGTTGCCTGCGCGAAGTCATCCGTGGACCAGCCCATGGCTTCCATCAGAACTTCCATGGTGCCGCGCTGACCGGATCCCGGGTTGCCGATGTTGACGCGCTTGCCTTTCAGGTCTTCGAAGGACGAGACGCCGCTATCGGCGCGGGCAACAACGGTGAACGGCTCCGGATGCACGGAAAAGACGGCGCGCAGGTCTTCGAACGGGCCCTTTTCCTCGAACTGGGAGGTGCCATTATAAGCGTGGTACTGCCAGTCGGACTGGGCAACGCCGAACTCCAGCTCGCCTTCGCGTACGGTGTTGATGTTGTAGACGGACCCGCCTGTGGATTCCACGGAACAGCGAATGCCGTGATCCTTCCGGCCCTTGTTCACCAGCCGGCAGATCGCTCCGCCCGTCGGATAATAAACGCCAGTCACACCACCGGTGCCGATGGTGATGAATTGCTCTGCAGAGGCTGCTCCGGTGAAGGCGATGCTGGTCGCCAGAACGGCGCCCGCAAGGTTCAGTTTCATCATCATTTGACTTGGCTTCCCTTTGTTTCATTTCTTGTGTCCGGCATGGCGATCCACGCTAGACGTTTTCAAATTCGTCGAGCAGACGATTGTGTCTGTCGACCTCCTGGATCCGGGCTTCCGCCTCGGCTCCGGCCCGCGCAACCAGCATGCCTGTGATGGTTTCGATAAGCACAAGCGTGGCTGCGTAAGACGAGAAAAAGTGAGGGCTTTCAGTGCGTTGTATGAAGTGGTAGGTCGCGAATTGCAATCCTGGAAAGGCGTGGCTGTCGGTCAGGACAATCACCTGTGCACCATTTCCTGCCGCCACTTCGGCCGCGCGCACCGAGCGATGGGCATAAGGGTGTTTGGAGAGGACGATGACCGTATCGTCTGAGGTAATGCCGGCAAGCGTGCTGCCCAGTGTCGCGCCATTGCGTCCGGCCACAATCCACCTGTCGTCGAACCACTTGGCCAGATAGGCGAAATAGTCGGTAAAACCAGCTGAGGCGAGGGCGCCGATCAGGATGATCTTCCGGGACTGGCTGAGCCGGTCGACAGCGGCATGCAGAACCGCCGGGTCGATGTCATCCACCAGCGCCTTGATATTGTCGATACAGGCGGAAACCTGACGCGGCAGCAGAGGCAGGTCGGCATCGGAGCGAAGCTTCCTGGCCTTGTCTCGAAACGTGTCCCGCCCGCGATGGCTCAATTCGTTCCGGGCCTGCTCGCGCAGGGCTTCGTAATCGGAAAAGCCCAAGGCTCTGGCAAGCCTTGTATAGCTTGCCGGCGAAACGCCACTGGCCGATGCGACCGAGCGCAGGCTTCGGGTGGCGATTTCAACCTGATTTTCTGCGATATAGTCCGCCGCCGTCCGCAAGGCATCGCTCAATTCGGCATAATTGGCCGAAATGGCGGTGCGCAAAGGGGGCGGCGAAATAGTTTCCATCCGGTTACTGTTTCATTTGTTTTTTACATTGTCAATTTGTGAAACAAATGTTTCGCACCGGGAGCCGCCTGTGCTCTGCGGTCGCAATATCTGGCTGTTTTTCGGCAGTCCCGGGTCTCGTCAGAAGCTTTTATCTATTGTTGAAAAAGATGAACCAGGCGCAGCAGATCCCGGACAAAGCTCAGATCCGCCCTCAAGAGAATACATGCATAAATTGAATTTATTAATGAATTTGCATCTAAGGGTTTTGTTTGTTATGGCGATGGGAAGTCCGACAGCGGAAGGTCTGACCTTTAGGCTCAAACACTGAACTCCTCGGCTCCCGCCTTGGGCGATCACAAGATTTTCCGGGTGTCACAGGCAGGGTCAAAAAGACCCCGGCGGCTTCATCGGGGGAGACCGAACAGACATTAGACAAAGCAGCAGTTTCGGTTTCGGGCGAGGCCTCCCTTAGGAGGCCTCCCGTTTGTTTGCTGCGATGGGCCTAGGCGGCCTGCAACGTGTAGATGGAGAACCAGTCGTTCTCGTCACTGTCGATGTCTGTGATCTGCCATCCGCCTTCGCGGGCGATGCCTTCAAAGGCGTCCTCGCTGTATTTGTGCGAGTTTTCCGTATGGATCGTCTCGCCCTTTGCAAAAGCGATGGTCTCACCGGCGATCGATACCGTCTGCTGCGTCAGGCTCTCCAGGTGCATTTCAATCCGGCTTTCGCTCACGTTCCAGATGGCTTTGTGCGCAAAGGTGGCGAGATCGAAAGTGCCGTCCAGTTCCCGGTTGATCCGTTGCAGAAGGTTCTGGTTGAACGCCGCCGTGATGCCTGCTGGGTCGTCATATGCTTCTTGCAGGACCTTTGCGTCCTTGGGCCGGTCGACGCCGATGATCAGGCTGGCCTCCGGCATGGCGGAACGAATGTTCGACAAGAGCGCCGCAGCCTCTGACTTTTCGAAGTTGCCGATCGTGGAGCCGGGAAAGAAGATCAGCACAGGCAGTTCAGGCAGCAGCGGAAGCTGTCCGAAGGGCTGCGTGAAATCGGCGGCAACCGGAATGACCGCCAGAGACGGGTACGCGCGGCGCACCCGTTCGGCGGCAGCCTTCAGATGGTTGGCAGAGATGTCTATCGGCATATAGACGGAGAGATCCGGAAAGGCGTCCAGCAGCAGATCTGTCTTGCGGCTCGATCCGCTTCCCAGTTCCACCATGGCACCACGCGCCCCGGGAAGACGGCGGTATTTCTTTGCGTTCTTCGTCAGGATCGAAATCTCGATGCGGGTCGGATAATAGGCGTCCAGTTCGGTAATCGCCTCGAACAGATGTGAGCCCACATCGTCATAGAGCCACTTGCTGCTGATGACCTTCCTGTCTTTCAACAGCCCGGCAAGAATGTCGTCTCGAAACAAATCTGCCTGCGCCTCAGGGGATACATGCTTGGTCATCATTGATCTCCCGCCAGCCTCAGGCCGAGCATCTGCCAGCGTTGGTGTGGATAGAAGAACGTGCGGTAGGAGGCCCGCATCTGTTCCTTCGGCGTTGCACAGGACCCGCCGCGCAGCACCATCTGGTTGACCATGAACTTGCCGTTGTATTCGCCAATGGCCCCCTCGGGTGGTCTGAAGCCCGGATAGGGGCTGAATGCGCTGCTGGTCCATTGCCAGACATCACCCCAGAGGCCGGGTTTGCGCCCAACCGGCAGAAACGCTCCGCTTTCCAGAAAATTGCCGTCAATCCCGGTCGGCTCTGCGGCGGCTTCCCACTCGGCTTCCGTCGGCAGCCGGTGTCCCGCCCAACGGGCAAAGGCGTCTGCTTCGTAATAGCTGACATGAACAACCGGCGCTGCAAGGTCGACCGGGCGGGGACCCTGCAAGGTGAACGTCCACCACTGATCGTCCTGCTGCCACCAGTAGAGAGGGCTGTCCCAGCCGTTCTGTTCCCGAACAGCCCAGCCCTCCATCAGCCAAAGCGTCTGGTTGGTGTAGCCGCCATCTTCCATGAAGGCGATCCATTCGCCGTTGGTGACAGGACGATCCGCCAGCCGGTAGGGCTCCAGCCAGACCTTTTGACGCGGCCCTTCGCAGTCATAGGCAAAACCGGTCCCTTGATGGCCGATTTCAAGAAGACCGCCGTCATAGGTCACCCACTTGGCGTCTTCGACCGCGCTCACTGGAACCGGTTTGGCTTCGACATAGGCAGGCAGCAGGGGGTTGAAGGAAAAGGCGTGCAGAAGGTCGGTTACCAGCAGTTCCTGATGTTGCATTTCATGATGGCAGCCGAGTGTGATCAGCTCTTCAAGCTTGTCCTGCTCCAGGGAAAAGGCGTTGCAGGCCAATCCTTCGCGCAGGGCGTCTTCCACATGGGAGCGGTATTCCAGCACATCGGCTGCGCTTGGCCGCGAAAGCAAGCCCCGTTTTGACCGGGTGTGCCTCGGACCTGCCTGGACATAGTAGGAATTGAACAGGACAGCGAAGCGATCGTCAGGCGGCCGATAGCCGGGCAGTGAAGGCTTCAGGATGAATTCTTCGAAAAACCAGGTGGTATGCGCCAGATGCCATTTCGGCGGGCTGGCATCTTCCATGGATTGCAGCCCCATGTCCTCAGGAGAGAGCGGTGCGGCGAGCGCGAGTGTTTGTGCCCTGACCTGTTCGAACAGGTCCGTAACGTCGGAACGCGGTGCTTCCTGCATCCGCTCATCCAGCAAAGTCATATCTATCCCTCCACGCGGGAACCGGCTGCTGTGCCTCCAGCCGAACCTGTGTCTGCCACCAAGCGGTCTCTAGATAGGCAACGAACGCGGCATTCCAATGCCGGAAATCGCACCCACCCTGTGCATAAATGCGCGGTCAAAGCTGTTGGTTGCATCGTGTTGATCAAAACGTACATTGTTTCAGTTAATCCACATTTGACGCAAAATTGTTGCCAAAGTCATCAAGTCGTTGAGAGTGATGGTGTTTTTTGAAATTTGCCCGCAGGCAGGCGAGGTCTCGTTGCCTGCGGGCATCCTAAACAAGATCTACTGACAGTGAGTGTCAGGAGTTGCCACAACCACGCTTCACATTGATGTGAGGCAGAACCAATTCAGAGCGCCGCTGCTTTTTTTGTCTTCTCGAAGCCTTTGCGTGCCTGCGTGTTCAAATGCGCTTTCCGTCTGCATTCAACTGGACTTGACGAAATTGGACAATCGTCCTAATTCATGTTTAGGTCAATTGTCCTAAAGGCTCGTGCGGGAAGCAGGCGGAGGCGAATATGGTGACGGCAGTTGAAACACGGCGTCAGATCGTCGATGCGGCGGACAGCCTTTTCTATGCGCAGGGGTTCGCGCAAACGTCCTTTGCCGACATTGCTGCAGCGGTCAAAATCTCGCGCGGCAATTTCTATTACCACTTCAAGACCAAGGACGAGATCCTGGATGCGGTCATCGACAAGCGGTTGTCGGACCGCAGAAAGCTGCTCGCCAAATGGGACGAGACGGCGGACGGGGCAAGGAAGCGGATCGAGTGCTTTGTCCGGATCGTCATCGTTAATCAGGCGAAGATCATGGCGTACGGCTGTCCTGTCGGCACACTGACAACGGAACTCGCCAAAGTCGATCACCCCTCCAGCGAGAGGGCGAATGAGATCATGGTCCTGTTCGGCAACTGGCTCGAGCAGCAGTTCCTCGAACTCGGCTGTGGTGAAAACTCCAGGGACAATGCCTTGCATGTCCTTGGCTGGAGCCAGGGCGTCGCGACGCTCGCCCAAGCCTTCAAGGACAAAGCCTATGTCGAGCGAGAGGTTTCCAAGATCCTGACCTGGTTGGACTGCATCCAGGCCGGAACGGATCAGAACCGCAGCCAGTAAATCGCCTTTGCCTTTCACATGAACTTACATGGAGACGAAAATGTTTGTCGTGACACTGACCTTTGCAGACAAAACGCGTGCGGCCGAGCTGATGGAAGCGCACAAGGCCTGGATTCAGCGTGGGTTTGAAGAGGGGTATTTCCTGATGGTTGGCAGCTTGCAGCCGAGCCGGGGCGGCGGGATTCTGGCTCACGGCACCAGCCTGAAAAAGCTCGAAGGCTTTGTTGCCGAGGATCCCTTCGTTGCGGAAGGCGTCGTGACACCCGAAATTCTGGAAATTACGCCGGCGCGGCTGGATGATCGTCTGGAGTTTCTGGCTGCCTGATCGCCAGACCAACCGCAGGAAGGTGTTCATGCAGGGGCAAGGCTGGTTGCCAGCGGCAAGCTTTTGGTGGCACATCGGTAACGCCAGTCAATCGATGGACACGGGGCGGCGCTCGCTGGCAGCATGGCTCCGGGAGGATGTCACATGCTCGAACTCAAGGGATCCATTCCCGCCCTTGTCACGCCGTTCCGGGACGGAAGTGTTGACATCGATGCGTTGGAACGTCTCGTGGAGTGGCACATAGCCGAGGGAAGCGACGGGCTGGTTGCTGTCGGGACCACCGGTGAAAGCCCGACTGTCTCCAAGATCGAGCACAAGGACATCATCAAGCGTGTCGTCGACATCGTGGCAGGGCGCATTCCGGTTATTGCCGGCACGGGCTCAAACGCGACGGCACAATCCCTCGACATGCTGCAGCATGCTGAAGCCGTCGGTGCGGATGCGGCACTGGTGGTCACGCCCTATTACAACAAGCCGAACCAGGCGGGTCTGCTCAGCCACTACAAGGTTCTTCACGACAACAGCGCGATCCCGATCATCCTCTACAATATCCCCGGCCGCTGCGTGATCGACATTCTGCCGGAAACCATGGCCGAGATGGCGCGCTGGTCGCGGATCATCGGCGTCAAGGATGCCACCGGCAGCATGGAGCGGGTCAGCAAGCAACGGGCCCTGTGTGGCAAGGCGTTCCTGCAGTTCAGTGCCGAAGATGCCGCTGCGCTGGGCTTCAATGCCCATGGCGGGCAGGGATGTATTTCAGTGACAGCAAATGTGGCTCCCGGCCTTTGCGCGGAATTCCAGAGTGCTTCGCTGGCGGAAAATCTCGAACTTGCGCGAGACTATCAGGACCGATTGTTGCCTCTGCATACGGCGATGTTCCTGGAACCGCCGGCGGCTTGCGCCAAATATGCCCTGTCGAGACTGGGGCTTTGCCTTGAAGATGTCCGCCTGCCGTTGACGCCGGTGACAGACACAACGCGCCATGAAATCGACAAGGCTATGGAAGTCGCTGGTCTTCTCTAGGGAATTTCTGGTTCGCGCGTCCTCTCACTGGGCTGAATTGACATTATGAGAGGTCGTCACGCTCGGGCGGCATGGCTCTTTTCGCACCTTGCGGCGCAGAGTGCCGTTTTTTGACGGCACTGCTCGCCAGCACCAACGCCCTCCGACGACTTCAGCGCTCCGATTTCCCGGCCGGGCTTTGTGCCCGGGATCACGTTACGTTGCCCGAAACTGTGGTTTAATGCCGCCACAGCCTGCGACTGATGAGGGGGGGTGCACGCCCGGAGGAGAGCATCATGGGTTTCGGAAACGTCAATACCGACGCGTTGAACTGGCTTGCGATCATTGCCGGTTTTCTGGCCGTCCTCGCGTTTGATGTTTTTCATGACCGCCAGGCACTCGCAAACAGGCCGATCAAGAGCAATCACGGCTCCATCATGATGTATGTTGTCTGGCAGGTAGCCATTGCGGTTTTTCTGTCGGAAACATTGCTGGGGCTGCTTTATGCCGCCTACAGGTATCTGCCGGACGCTTTTTCCCACCGTTTGCCCTGGATTGCTGCCACCATCTCTTTCGTTGCCGGCGGTGCCTATGCGCGGGTTGCCGTGCTGCGTGCAAGGGACGCGGGAAGGGGGCATGCTGTCGCTCTTCTGGGCATCATTCCCATCGGCAATCTGTTTCTGATTTTTCTGCCGCCACGCGAAGCGCCGGAGCGCCCTCGCTACACGCCTTCATCAAGGGGTGCGCGCATCCTCGTGGGCGTTCTTGCCATCGCGGTCTTAGTGTCTCTTGGGCAGATCAATTCTCTGGCAGATGGGGAGTTGATCCGATTGCGTGTCGAGCGGATCGCAGAGCGGAGCAGCTTCACCGCACAAGCCATGCCGCCCACGGGTCTCGTTGGTGCCGTGAACTTTGAGGGGGCGGACATCGACCTTCAATACAAGGCGATCTATTACACGTATCGATTGCCAGAGCCCCGGTCCGGCGCGAAGGGCCTGGAGGAGTGGTTGGAGACAACCATGAAGCCTGCCTCAATGGACGCGGTCTGCGCGGAAACGATCGTGACCATCGCCGGCTGGCATGTCTGGTACGAATACTACGACGGTGATGATCGCGAAGTCGCCGAAATTGGTATTTCCAGGCGAGATTGCAGGGAACGGGCACTGCAGGGGAATGGGGGCTGAAGGCAGATTTTGCGTAAAGGCGGCCTCATAGCCTGGCTTCAGAAGCGCCCCGGTGCGGGGCGCTTCTTTTTGTTCAAGCCATGGTGAGGCTTACTGAACGCGAGGGAAGAGCGTCTCGATTTCGCCGAGATCGCTATTGCCTTCCAGCCGGTCAAGTTCCGGCTTCCACGGGCTGGTGACCGCCGGGGCGTTCAGCATGGCCAGCGCCTTGCCGGCAGATGCCGGGATAACCTGGGTCAACGCTTCCATCACGATGCGCAGGCTGTCCAACGTCACGTAGATCACCGTCTGGCAGCGCTCACGGGTTTCTTCGTTCTTGATCAGATCCCATGGAGCCTGCTCGGCGAAGTAGTTGTTCATCTCGTCGGCGACGGTGATGATCGATTGCACGCGAGCCGGAATTTCAGCAAGGTTGATCCATTCGCCCATGCCCTTGGTGGCTTCGAGCACGGACTTGCGGATCGCTTCGTCCTCGGCTGACAAAGGACCGGGCGCAGGCAATTTGCCGTCGAAACGGGCCTTGGAGAACTTCGCCGCACGTGACAGCAGGTTGCCGATCTTGTTGCCCAGTTCCGTGTTGTAGGACTGGGTGATGAAGTCGACCGAAATCTGGCTGTCGCTGTCCGCGCGCATGTGTCGTGCGAGGTACCAGCGCAAGGCGTCGACGCCCAGCTTCTCGATCACCTCGATCGGATCAACGACGTTGCCGATGGACTTCGACATCTTCACGCCGCCGGCACCAACCCAGTGGCTGTGGACAGACAGCTTCTTCGGCAGCGGCAGACCGGCGGCCATCAGCATGATCGGCCAATAGACGCCATGCGGCTTGAGAATATCCTTGCCGATCAGATGCTCGCATTCAGCCCACCAGCTCTCGTAGCCTTCTTCCGGCCAGTTGATGTTGGTGAGGTAGTTCGCCAGTGCGTCGAACCAGACATAGGTCACGAACTCGGTGTCGAACGGCAGTTCGATACCAAGGGTCACACGGGCTTTCGGCCGGGAGATACAGAGATCTTCCAGCGGCTCGGACAGCATCTGCTTCAGTTCGTTCTTGAACGCTTCTGGCTGAACGAAGTCCGGATTGTCAGCGATGTGCTGCAGAAGACGCTCGCGGAACGGCTCCATCTTCAGGAAGTAGTTGGTCTCTTCGGTCTGCTCTACCTTCATCGTCGGGTGCAGCGGGCACTGACCTTCTTCGGTCAGATCGGATTCCTTCTTGAACTCTTCACAGCCCTTGCAATAGGTGCCGGTGTAGTTCTTCTTGACGATCAGGTCCTTGTCGAAGATCGACTGCTCCATACCGGCAACGGCCGTCTTGTGGCCTTCGCGGCTGGTGCGAACGAAATAGTCGTAAGCCACATCCAGACGGTCGAAGACGGCCCGGAATTCCGCGCAGCGCATGTCAAGGTAGTCCTCAACGGACATGCCTTCCTTTTCCGCCGCTTCCTGGTTCTTCTGCCCATGCTCGTCCACGCCGGTGGACAGCATCATGTCATACCCCAGCGCCTGCCGGTTGCGTTTCAGGATATCGGCCATCACGGACGTGAAGGCGTGACCGATATGCGGAGAACCGTTGACGTAGTAGATCGGGGTGGTGATGTAGCTTTTCATCCAAACGCTTTCGAAATGTTTGGGCGGAAACAAGTCCGGTCCGGCTTGTCACGGCGTATTTGCCGTTCCGCCAAAAGAGGTGCGAGCTATATTCCATACTCGCCCGCACAAGAAAAGCCCCGGCCCTTGAAAAGAACCGGGGTTTCATGCGCTGATATGGGGTGCCGGAAGGCCGATGATAAGATCAGCCGATCAACCAGATCCCGCCGATGACGAAGAGCGCCAGAAACGCGGTCTGTGTGACAAGCATCCAGATGGCCGGACCACCTACTTCCAGAAGTTTTGGGATCGAGGTTTTCATGCCCACCGCCGCAATTGCAGCCAGCAGCGCCCAGCGGGAAACGTGCCCGGCGGCCTCCTTGGCAACCTCCGGAATGAAACCGAATGAATTGAGTGCGGCAAGAACCAGAAACGCGACGACAAACGCCGGCATGATCGGCGGACGCGCGCTGCCCGGCTCCGAACTCTTGCGCAGGATAAGCGCGGCAACCAGCACGATGGGGGCCAGCATGGTGACGCGGATGAGTTTGACCAGCGTCGAAAGGTCTCCGGTTTCCTCGGAAATCGAAAACCCAGCGCCCACGACTTGGGCCACGTCGTGGATTGTACCGCCGAGAAAAACCCCGGTCGCATACATCGAAAGCCCGAGATAAGAGCTCAGAATGGGGTAGAAGATCATCGCCAGGGTGGACAGCACCGTTACCGTGATCACCGTGAAGGCAAGGTCGCGTTCGGCATGCTCGCGCTTGGGTAGGATCGAGCCGATGGCCATGGCCGCCGAAGCGCCGCAAATGGCGACGGCTCCGCCTGTAAGAAACGAAAACAACCTGTCCCGGCCGAAGAAGCCGCCGATCAGCAGCGAAAAACCGATGGTGGCCAGAACGCCGAGGATCACAAGCAGCAGAAACGGCAGGCCCAACTGCTGCACCATTTCCACGCTGATACGCACACCCAGCAAGGCAACACCGATGCGCAGCAGCGTGCGTGCGGCGAAGGCGATGCCTTCGCCCGTGCGTTGTTCTTCCGACAGGAAATTCAGTGGCATTCCGAGCAGGATGGCCATCAGCATGGCCGGCGCGCCGTAGTGCTCGTTCAGGAACTGCGCAGCGATGGCGACAAGCCCGGCGATCGCAATACCCGGGAACAGGCGGCTTGCCTGGTCTTTCAATGGACTAACCATGAAAAGCTTCAAATCCTTGTTGATGTTTACCGGTCGACCGGAAGGCCACTCGGGACAGTGGCAGGAATGCCGAAGGGCGGAGACGTGACAGACTGCGTGCCGGTCAGGCTTTTCAGGAAAGCCACCAGATCGGCAATCTCCGAATCCGAAAGGGAGAGAGGTTCAATATCCCTGAAACGGGCCTGCCGCGCCATCTCACGAGCGTCATTCCAGACCACGAAATCGATGGCTTCCAGCCACGGCGCCTGAGGCAGGGCTGCAGTTTCCGGCTTCCAGGCCTTCAGCATCCCTTCGGGATCGAGGTGATGCCGGATGATCCCTTCAAGCGTCGGATAGGCGCCATTGTGCCCGTAAGGGGCCGTAAGCTCGACGTTCCGCAGCATCGGGGTCCGGAACCGGTAGGCATCTTCCAGGCGGTCGGTCTCGCCCATCACCCCGACATCGCGAACCATCGGATCGAAACTGCGTGTGCGGCCCGGGCCAAAGGGAGGCAGGCCCAAGGCGTGGAACTTCTGGTCGCTGAGCAGCTTGCCGGAATGGCAGGAGGAACACTTTGCCTTGCCGTAAAAGAGTTCGAGGCCGCGCGTCTGGGCCGGGTCGAGAGCGCTTTCATCTCCGGCGAGATAGGCGTCGAACGGACTGTCGAAGCTTTGCCATTCGAGCGCCTGAAAAGCCGCGAGTGCGTTGGCGATCTCTACGATGGTGACCTCTTCCGGCGCTTTGATATGGTCGAAGGCTTCGACAAACAGGCGGCCATATTCGGGGATGATGCGGACCCGCTTGGCGAGGATCGGCCAGGCATTGTCGATGCGGTCGTAAATGGCCCCGGCGACTTCGTTTTCCTTCGGATTGCCGGCCATTTCGAATTGGGCCGTTACCGGGAAGACAGCCTGGGCTGCGAGCAGGGAGTTGAACCCGGTTGGCAGCCATTCTTCGGCCGGAGAGTTGAAGCCGTTCTCGAAGGTGTAGGCAATCGACAGGCGGCCGTCGTGAAACAGGACGTGAAGCTCTTTTGCCCCCAAATTCCAAAGACCTGGAGCGTTTCGCGGAATCCGTTTCTTAATGCGGCTGTCACCGGTTCCGGCCATCCGCTGAAGACCCAGCCCTTCGCCGCCTTCGCCGATGCCGAGCGACAACCGATCCCCGGTGCCAAGGGTCGGGTGGTGGCATGTGGCGCAGGCAATATTCCTGTTGCCGGAGAGGATCTTGTCGTAAAAAAGCAACTGGCCGAGCGCTGCCTGCTTGCTGTCAAAGGCGATGAAGTCGTCCTGTTTGAGAGGCGGTGGCAGTTCGGTGGCCAATGCCGGTGCCGACAGGCCGAACACCAGAGGAAGCAACCGCAAGACATGAAGACCACGCTGACCGCCGCTCTTTTTGCTCTCGGGCTTTGCACGGCTTCTGCTCAGGCCGAAATCGAAGCCGCGCGCGACCTGATGGAAGCCAACCGTTACGAAGAGGCGATGAAGGAACTCTGGCCGGCCGCCCGCTCGGGCAACGCGGATGCGGAAGAACTGATCGGTGTGATGTACGCAATGGGGCTGGGTGTCGAGCGCGACGACCAGCGGGCGTTCGAGTGGTATCTCAGAAGCGCGATGAAGGGGCACCCGGGTGCCCAGTCCGGTGTCGGCTGGTACTATGAGGTCGGCCGAGGCATGCCGGCTCCGGATCTCATACGGGCTTACATGTGGTACACGCTCTCCGCCATCGGGGGAGACCCCGACGCCGCGATCTCTCTGGAAGAGGTGGTCAAGAAGATGACCAAAGAGGAGATTGAGAAGGCGCATATCCTGGTCGGCGATTACAAGGTCTGGATGTATCCGTTCAATTGATGTTCGGGGACTGCTCTGGGCCCGGTTCTGACCGGGACGCTAACAGACGCCGTCGCGGCGTAGCGGTCATCGGTAGAAGGTGTCACGCCCTGCGGGGGCTGGGCGTGACACGGTATTAGGGTCAGTTCAGATCGGCAGAGCGATCGGCATTGATGTCGGCTTCGGCCGCAGCCACGGCTTCTTCCAGAGCGCCGAAGATCTCGCCGCCACGTCCGACATTGCCCTTGAACCAGTCATAGACCGGTGCGGCGGCTTCCTTGAAGGCTGCCTTTTCTTCCGGGGTCGGAACATAGAGATCGCCGCCGCCGGCGACGAAGTCTTCATACGCCTTGATCGACTTGCGCTTCGGCGAAGCGAAGGTCGCCTGCTGCAGGGCATAGAAACCATCCACCACGACGCGGCGAAGGTCTTCCGGCATGGACAGGAACTTCTCGTTGTTCATCCACCACAGGGCGCCCATGTAGGCGTGCCCGTCGAGGGTGACATACTGAAGACCGGCATCCGGGAACTTCATGCCCATGATGTCGGTGATGCCGTTCTTGGAACCTTCGACAACGCCGGTCTGCAGTGAGGTGAACAGTTCCGGCCACGGGATCGGGGTCGGAGCAGCCCCAAGGGCCTTGACCAGTTCCTGCGGCAGGTCGGCCACAACGGTACGGATCTTCAGGCCCTTCAGGTCTTCCGGCTTGGCCACACGGTGCTTGGTGTTGGCGAAGTTGCGCCAGCCGCCGGTGTTGCCGATGGTCATCAGGCGGATGGTATCGCCTGAATCTTCCAGCGCCATGGTGCGCATGGTGCGGGTGAATTCGCCGGACAGGACATGCTCGGCAATCCGGTCATCGCTCATCATGTAGGGCAGGTCGAGAACCTGCACATACGGGAAGATGCCTGCCGCACCGCCTGAGGTGGAGATGTAGATGTCGATGGCACCGTCGGAAATGCCCTGAAGGCATTCAGCACCGTTGGAGCAAAGTTGCGTACCGATGAACAGTTCGACTTCAATGGCACCGTTGGATGCGGCTTCAACGAAGTTCTTGAAAACGACGAGGCCGTCATAGTCTTCGTCGTTTTCGTTGGAGTTGGCGGTTGCGCGCAGCGTGTAGTCCGCGGCAAGCGCGCTCAGCGACGATCCGGCGAGCATCGCCGCGACGGTGAGCGTTTTCAGTGCAGTTTTGAGCATTAGGTTCCTCCCTTTGAACAGCTCAGGATCAGTTGGCAAATCCGGTCAGACGCGGGATCGTCATCGAAAGTGCCGGAATGTAGGTAATCAGGAAGATCACCGCGATCTCCACCGCCAGAAACGGCAGAATGGCCTTGGCAATGGTTTCAACCCGTTCTCTTGAAACCGAGGCCGCAACGAAGAGCACCAGACCCATTGGCGGCGTTGCCAGGCCGATGGTCAGGTTGACGCTCATGATGATGGCGAAATGGATCGGGTCGACGCCCAGGTTGACGAAAATCGGTCCGAGGATCGGCCCGAGAATGATGATCGCCGGGCCCGCATCCAGGAACATGCCGACCACGAACAGCAGCAGGTTGATCAGAAACAGCAGGATCAGCGGGTTTTCCGACAGGGTCAGGACGAACTCGGCCATGATTTCTGGTGCGTGGCTGAGGCTGACGACGGTCTTGAAGGCCATCGCCGCTCCGACCAGCAGCAGCACCACTGCGGAGGTTATGCCGGCCCTGTTCAGCACACCCGGGATCTCGGAGACCTTGATGGAGTGAAGTACGAAGAAACCGATGACGAGCGCATAGGCAACGGCGACCGCGGCCGCTTCCGTTGGTGTGAAGACACCCAGCAGAATACCGCCGAGAATGATGATCGGCGTTTGCAACGGGGCGACGGCTTTCTTGCACACGACCCGGAAATCCGCCGAGACGGCACTTCTGAGGCGCCAGAGCAGCATGTGGGAGAGCGCGAGGAAGACCGCGAACAGGATGAAGGATGTCGTCGTGGAAAGAGCTTCAAACCCGGTCATGCCGATCACGAGATCCGCGATCACCGTGAACAGGGCGGCCAGGTTTGCCCGCAGCACGATGAAGGAAAACCAGTATTCCACCGGTGCCAGGGTCTGGCCGGGGCTGACAATCCTCTGGGCCTTTGGCAGATCGTATTTGTTGGCCATGAACTTGACCATCAGCATCAGGCCGATGCCGACCATGATGCCAGGCACGATGCCGGCCAGGAACAGCGCGGCAACGCTTTCGCCCATGACGTAGGCGTAGATGATCATGATGCCCGATGGCGGAATGATGGGGCCGATCACGGAACTTGCAGCGGTAATCGCCGCGGCGAAACGGCGGGTGTAGCCCTGCTTCTCCATCGCCGGGATCAGCATGGACCCGAGGGCGGAGGTATCGGCAACGGCAGACCCGGACAGACCGGCAAACAGCATCGACGACAGGATGTTCACATGGGCAAGGCCACCGCGCAGATGTCCCATCAAGGCCTGGCTGAATTCCACCAGCCGCATGGTGATGCCACCCTTGTTCATCAGCTCGCCTGCAAGCATGAAGAACGGAATCGCCATCAGAGGAAAGCTGTCCATGCCGTTGTAAACGTTACGGTAAAGCAGCGTGATGTCTTTTTCCTGACCGTTGAGCCAGAGCAAGAGGCCGGGGGCCGCCAGCAGCCCGAAGAAGACCGGCAGTCCGATCAGCAGGAAGACAAGGAAGACGGGGAGGAACCAGATAAGCATCAGTCAGCTCCTGCCATGTCGGGATCGGGAATGACCGGCATGCGGTCGACGCCACCGAAACTGGCGATGATGTTGCGCAGGATCAGCTCGATGTTGACGAGCGTCAGCAGGAAGACGCCGACGAGGATGGACGCCATCATCCAGCTGCGCGGCACACGGATCCATTCGCTGAAGGAAAGATTGCCCGGCACATAGAGAGAAGCGGTTGCGAAACGCCCCCCGAAGCCGGTGACTTCGGAAAAGCCGATCTTCAGCGCGACGACGAGCACCAGTAGAGAAATCAGCAGAAGAACCAGCGAAATCACGCTGCCCACAATGCGGGGCAGGGAATGGGTGAACATGTCGATGGCAACGAAACCGCCTCTTCTGAACGCCGTTGGCGCCATCAGACCGGTCATCCAGAGCATGCAGAAACGGGCTGCTTCATCCGGCCAGGGCAGGGCATTGTTGAAGACATAGCGAAATACGACCTGAACCAGGATCGCGATCACCATCAGAGCCACGGCAATGATGCCGATACCCCGGCCAATCCGCAACAGCAGCGAATTGACGAAGTCGAGCGGTGCAAGGACCGCCAGCAATATGCCCATCCGGGCTCCTCCCTGGACCAACTGGTTTCATGTGCGCGAACATGAGAACCGGAAAGCTGATCTTGTTTAAAGTGGCGAAGCGGTCTTCTGCGATCTCCTGAAACAGAAGGCCTGTCACTTTCCTCCACGACGGGCCGTTTGCCGCCCCGTTTTGCGCCCTTACTTTGGAGCGATTTGTCCAAGTTTGCCTGCATAAAATGTCAGGGCTTCTCCCGAGCGCATCTCTGCCTGCAGAACCTGCCCGAGAACGATCAGATGATCGCCGCCCTCATAGGCAGTAAATCTCTTGCACTCGAAACGGGCGAGGCAGTTCTCAATCAACGGCACACCGTTGCTGTCGATCGTGTAGGTGAGTTGATCGAAGGCGTGGGCGTTGCGCACAAAACCGTTGCAGACTTCCGCCTGTTCGTGGCTCAGCACGTGGATGGCGTAATGTTCGGCGGTTTCGAAGTAGCGGAACCTGCGCGCCCCCTTGTCCGGCATCCACAGCACCAGCGGTGGCTCCAGAGAGACGGACGAGAAACTGTTTGCGGTAATGCCGACAGGGCCGTCGGCCGATCCGGTCGTCACGACGGTAACGCCGGTGGCGAATCGGCTGAACGCATCGCGCAACAGGCGAGTGTTGTCGGCATCGGGTTCGAAGGTAACGGTATGATTGGCATTCTGCATGGTCATCATGGCACCTCTGTTCCAAGAGCCGCCTCGTAAAGACGGTACCAGGTTTCGCGATCCAGGCTGACTTTCAGCGCATCGGAGATCTGGGCAATGCGCTCCAGATTGTTCGTGCCCATGACCGGCAGCAGCTGCGCCGGATGTGCCAGCAGGAAGGCAACAGCGACGGCGGACCGGTCGACACCGGCCTGCGCGGCGATGTCGTCCATAACGGTGCCCAGCTGTCCGCTTTCGGAAATCAGCGAGCCTCCACCCAGAGGCGACCACGCCATCAGCCGGGTGCCGAGGCGCTGGTGAAATGCTAGGTCGCCATTGGTGAAGGGAGAGATTTCCTTCAGCGAGATCTCGATCTGGTTGGTTACCAGCCGGTTCGACATGGCGGACTGCAGCAGTTCCCAGTCCCAGGGGCGGAAGTTGGAGACGCCGACGTTACGCACCTTGCCGCTCTTGACCAGGTCGTCGAGCGTGGCCCCGGTCTCATGATGGTCCATCAACGGATCCGGGCGATGGATCAGCAACAGGTCGATGGTCTCGATGCCCATATCTTTGAGGGACATCTCGACCGACTTTTCGATATGGGCGCGGGAGGTGTCGTAATATTTCACCTTGGCATCGGAATATCGCCCGGCCGGCGCGACGATGTCGCATTTGGTGACGATTTCCATCTGGCCGCGCAGGGACGGATTGGCCTTAAGCGCACCGCCCAGAACGGCTTCCGCCGTATATCCACCATAGATGTCTGCCTGGTCGAACGTGGTTATGCCCTGGTCGAGACAGGTCTGGATCTTCCGTTCCACGTAAGCAGTTGACGTATCGCTGTCGTCGCCGATGCGCCACATGCCGTAGATCAGGCGGGAGAATTCAAGAGTGTCAGAAAGCTTCACGCGATCCATTAGCGGCGCACTCCTTTGCCGAGCGGCGTTGCCGGTGTTTCAGCCGGGACACGGCCATAGGCGTGCGGCAGGGAACAGGTCTTCAGGTTCGGCAGAACCCGCGACCCGAAATGCTTGGCTTCTTCCAGATGCGGATAGCCGGAGAAGATGAAGGCGCGAATGCCCATCTTCTGATAGGCCTCGATCTTGGACATCACCTGATCGGTTGATCCGACCAGCGCTGCCCCGCAACCGGATCTCGCCCGGCCGACACCCGTCCAGAGGTTCGGTTCGATATAGCCGAATTCATCGGCGATCTCGCGGTTTTTGGCCTGATGGCTCACCCCAAGAGACCTGGCATCGAGAGCCCGCTCGCGGATGGCCGTTCCCTGGTTGTCATCGAGTTTGGAGACGATGCAGTCCGCGTATTCCTGCGCCTCCTTCTCCGTGTCGCGCACGATCATGTGCACACGCAGGCCATAGTCGAGAGTGCGGTCGTATTTTTCGGCAACAGCGTTGACCGCCTTCATGCGGCCTTCCAGTTCTTCCACCTTTTCCGGCCACATCAGATAGACGTCGCAATGCTGGCCGCACAGGTCCAGCGCATCGGGGGAGTACCCGCCGAAATAGAGCAAGGGACCACCGGTCTGATAGGGACGCACCGGATCCGTGGTCAGGCCTTTGAAGTTGTAGATCTGGCCTTCGTAGTTGATCTCGTCCTGGGTCCAGGCCTGCTTGAGGATTTCCACCACTTCCCGCGAACGCTGGTAGCGGTAGCTGCTGTCGGCCTGTTCGCCCGGAAAGTCGGACGAGATGATGTTGACCGTTAGTCGGCCTTCCAGCATGTGGTCCAGCGTGGCAATGGTGCGTGCCAGCATGATCGGCTGCATCTCGCCGCAGCGGACGGCCGCCAGCAGGTTGATCTTGTCTGTGATCGGCGCGCAGCCGGCCACGAAGGACAGTGTGTCCTGACCGACCTGATAGGACGACGGACACAGGATGTTGCGGAAGCCCTGCTCCTCGGCTGTCTTCACGATGGAAGAGCAATGCTCCCAGGAGGAACGCAGGTGGCCTTCGGGTACGCCCAGAAACTGGTAGTCGTCGGAACACAATGCGGCGAACCAGGATACCTCCGCTGCATCGAGATCCGGTGACGTGACTGGGACTACGGTCATGAAGTGCCTCCCTTGAACCATCTTGTCGAATAGCGAAACACGAGATCGCCGAATGAGGCGCGGTTCCGGTTTCGCTATTTTCGTTTGTTTTCGAATGGCTTCATTTAGCGTTCGATTTCTTCTTGCATATCACCCGTTTTGATGTAAATCAATAGTGTATCAATTTTGAAAACGAGACCCTCGAACCATCATGTCAACCGCCTCGCAAACCTCGACCGCGCTGCCGCTATACGTGCAGATAAGCGAGCTTTTGATCAGGGATATTGCGGCTGGACGGCTGATCGACGGTGAGCGCTTGCCGCCGGAACGGGAGATGGCGGAGGAGCTTGGGATCTCCATCGGAACCCTGCGCAAGGCGCTTGCCGACCTTACGCAAAAGGGCTTACTGGAGCGGATCCAGGGGTCGGGAAATTACATACGCCAGGGCGGCACGCATGAAAGCGTCTACGCCATGTTCCGCCTGGAGCTTCTGACGGGCGGCGGCCTGCCAAGGGCAGACATTCTTGAAGTGCAGCGCATGGACAAGCCTGACGACCTGCCGCTCTTCGGCACCAGCGCAGAAGGCACCCGGATCCGGCGTTTGAGGTTTCTAAACGATGTGATGATCGCGGTAGAGGAAATCTGGCTGGACGGGGACGCCGGCTTCGTTCGCCGCGAACTCCTGTCCGATTCTCTCTACCGCTTTTACCAGAAACATCTGGGGTTCTGGATCGTGCGTGCGGAAGACAGGGTCACCATCGGCGCGTTGCCGGACTGGACGCCGGAGACCTTTCAGAAGACGGCGGGAACTCTCACAGGGTTTATCGAACGGTTCAGTTGGGCGGATCGGCCCAAGCCGGTCGAATATTCGCGAACCTGGTTCGATACGGACAGGGCGCATTACGTGCAGCGTTTGAAATAGGTGGACAGGGAATGCCACCGCGCATGGAGGATTGAATGCCTGCAAAGGTAAGATATGGCGTCATTGGCTGCGGAATGATGGGGCAGGAGCACCTGCGCAACATCGCACTGCTGCCGGACACCGAAGTTACGGTGATCTTCGAGCCGGACGCCGGGATGGCGGAAGAGGCGGCAAGATTTGCGCCCGGAGCACGGTTTGCCGGTTCCATTTCGGAGCTGCTGGATGTTGAAGAGCTCAACTGCATTCTGATTGCCAGCCCGAACCACTGCCATGTGCCGCAGATGGAAGAAATCCGCCGCAAGCGCCCGCTGCCGCTTCTCGTGGAAAAACCGCTCTTCACCGATCCGAAGGACGTTGCCGAGCTTGAGGCTTTCAAGGCGTCCTATCCGGCGCCAGTTTGGGTGGCGATGGAATATCGCTACATGCCGCCGATCGCGGCGCTGATTGAACAGGCGGAAACGGCCACCGGCGGTATCAAGATGCTGACCATCCGCGAACACCGCTTCCCCTTCCTCGACAAGGTCGGCGCCTGGAACCGCTTCAACCGCTACTCCGGTGGAACCTTCGTCGAGAAATGCTGCCATTTCTTCGATCTCATGCGGCTGATCATGAAATGCGAGCCCGTCCGCGTGATGGCCTCCGCAGGCCAGGATGCCAACCACAAGGACGAGATCTACAACGGCGAGCAGCCGGATATCCTCGACAATGGCTATGTCATCGTCGACTTTGAAAATGGCGCCCGGGCCATGCTCGAACTCTGCATGTTTGCCGAAGGAGCCCGGTTTCAGGAAGAGGTTTCGGCCGTCGGCCCGGAAGGCAAGATCGAAGCTTTCGTGCCGGGCCCAGGCCGCTTCTGGCCCGAACACCTCGGCGAGCCGCCGGTGCCCCAGCTTGTCGTGTCGCCGCGGTATCCCAAGGGCCCGCGCCAGATCGACATTCCGGTCGATCCACTGATCCTCCACGCGGGCGATCATAACGGCTCGACCTTCTACCAGCACGAAGGCTTCGTTGCAGTGGTGCGCGGCGAAAAGCCGGCGCCTGAAGTGACGCTGGAAGATGGATGGCGGGCCGTCGAAATGGGGCTGGCGGCGCAGCAGTCAGCCCGCACAGGGCAGGCCGTCACGCTGCGGGCTCAGACGCTTTCTTCCGTCGCCTGTTAAAAGCGGCTTGCCTTCCGGAACCCTGGCCGGTGCGACATGTGTTGCGCCGGCCTTTTTCGTTTGATCCGGCTGTGATCCCGTGGGCTACCAGCGTTCCTTCGGCAACAGGGACTGAACGTTGTTGGAACTGAAGCCGTCCCGTCCGCGGCGCATGTTGATGGCCCGGATCGGTACCTTGTATTCTCGCCCCGTGTCCGTCGTTTTGCACTGCTGCTTTCGGTAGGCGAAATTGTCCGGAACGTTCCTGTGGTTTTGAACCAGGACGCAAAACACGTCGTAGCGGCCGTTGACGTCGATGTCCCGGCGCGCTCCCTGCGCAACAATCACCTGCATGTGGCGGGTGAACGCCTTGTCGAACAGCAGAAAGTTGCAGTAGGGCTCGCTGCCGTTGGGTGTCCGCGTGCTTTCGCAATAAAAGATCTCAGCCCAGGCCTTCTGGGGAGCGACAGGCGGGAACGCGCCGATGGAGATGATCCCTGCAAGAAAGGCTGGCAGAGCGTAGCGCTTTAACATTCCCGTAAACTCCTGGTCGAAATGTAGTTTTTTTTCAACGTGATCTTGCGGATAGAATATCACTCCACGTAAGATTTAATGGTGACGACCCTCACAGGGAATAGGCGTTACCACGATTTTCAGTTTGCTTCGGGGCGGAGCCGTTCCCGAACGTGCGCAGACACAAGCACCGACATCGGCAGAGCTGGCCGAACCAGCCCCTGGGAGGTCCAAATGCGTAAGTCACTTTCCGTTCTTCTGTCTTCAACGCTGATTTTGCAAACAGTTTTCATCAATGGCGTGCTTGCCGCGCCAGCCCTGACAACCGCCAACGTCAATTTCCGGCAAGGACCTGGAACAAACTTCGGTTCCCTCGGAACCGTGCCCTCCGGCACGCAGGTTGAAATGGAGAACTGCGACGACAGCGGCGCTTGGTGCTCCATCAGCTACAACGGCCAGAACGGCTTCGTCAGCGGTCAGTATCTGCAGCTCAGCGAACCGGAACAGACAACAGGCTGGCCCCGGTCGTTCCAGACAGATGCCGGAGCGACACTGGTGCTCTACCAGCCGCAGTTTACCGAGTGGGACAATTTCAAGACGCTGAAGGCGCTTGTGGCCGCGGAATACATCAAGGGCAAGGATGCCAAGCCGGTGTTCGGTGTGATTGGCGTCAGCGGCGTGACCGTGGCCGACCCCGACAAGAGCGAGGTGGACATCAACCAGATCCAGGTGACGGAGCTGGATTTTTCCGCACTGGACCGGCAATCCCTTACCGATCTGTCCCTCCAGGTCGGCAAGATCATGCCGACCGGTACGATCACCGTGAAAGAGGATCGGATCACTGCAGGCCTTGCCGAATACAAGCGCATGGACGATGTCCAGGGCCTGAATTCGGAAGCGCCGCCAATTTTCATTTCCACCGAGCCATCCATTCTCGTCCAGACCGAGGGCGCCCCCATTTTTGCACCGGTCAAGGGCGACCAGGGTCTCAGCTTCGTGGTCAACAGCAACTGGGACATTCTGAAGATCGACGAGAGCGGCGAGCTCTATCTTCGTGATGAAAAGTCCTGGATGAAAACCACGGACGTATCCGCCGGTTGGCAAGCGGTCGACAAGCTGCCGGAGCTGATCGGCTCTCTGCCCGACGACGACAACTGGAAGGAAACCCGGGAAGCAATTCCAGGGGAGCCGTTTGCCGACAACACACCGCCAAAGGTGATCTATTCCGACAAACCGGCCGAAATGATCGTCTTTGATGGCGAGCCTGCGCTGGAGCCGGTGGAAGGCACCGATCTGGAATGGGCCTCCAACACCGACAGCGATGTGTTCTTCCTGAAATCCACGTCCACCTGGTACATTCTCGTGTCGGGACGATGGTTCAAGTCTGACTCGCTTCAGGGGCCATGGACCTTCACGACGCCGGACATGCCGTCCGATTTCCAGAACCTGCCGGAAGACGCGCCTTATTATTCCGTCCGCTCATCCATTCCGGGCACCTCGGAGGCCTCTCAGGCCCGGTTGAAGGCCAGCATTCCTACGACCGCCCGTGTCGAGGTCGGTTCCGTCAGCGCGGATGTTTCCTACGCGGGGGATCCGGAATTTGAGAAGATCGACGGCACGTCGATGTCCTACGCGGTCAATACCAGCGACCAGGTGATCCAGGTCGGCGCGAAATATTATGTGCTGCAGGATGGTGTCTGGTTCGTCGGCGACAGCCCTCAGGGGCCGTTTGCCGTCGCAACGGCCGTACCGGACGAGATCTACACCATTCCGCCGTCTTCCCCGGTTTACAACACCACATATGTGCGCATCTATGACAGCGAGCCGGGAGCAGTCTGGTACGGTTATACCATGGGCTATCTGGCCGGATTCCTGTCGTGGGGTGTCTTCGTTTATGGCACCGGATACTATTACCGGCCCTGGTACCGCCCGGGTCTGCGTCCGATCTATTTTCCACGTCCGGTGACCTATGGCATCGGTGCGTTCTACAACCCGGTCCGGGGTACCTTCGGGCGCTATGGTTATGCATATGGCCCGCTGCGCGGCATTGCCGGTGGCGGCATCTACAATCCCCGTACCGGTGGTTATATTCGCGGTGCCGCCATCAGCGGGCCGCGCGGCAGTGCCGGCTTCATCAGTGCCTATAATCCGCGTACGGGCAATCGTGTCGTGGTTGGCGGAGCAAGAGGCATTTACGGCTCCTGGGGAGGCAAGGTGGTGAGCGGGCCGGAATGGTCGCGCACGCGTGATCTTCAGGCGGGCGCCGTCCAGCGCTGGAAAAAGGAAGGCAATCTCGGCCAGGTGGCCAACCTTGATCGCCGGGGTGATGTCTTTGCCGGCCGGGATGGAAGCGTTTATCGCCGGGATGGCGAAAAATGGCAGAAGTTCGAAGGCGGCCGCTGGGGAGAGGTTGCTGCTCCCTCCCGCGACGCGATCCAGGACCGTGTCGGGGATATAGGTGCCGGTCTGGCAGGTGGCGCAATTGGTGCGGGCGCAGGAGCCGCGCTTGCCAACAGGCCGTTGGGCGACAAGGTTCAGAACCGTCCCAACATTCAGCGCCCGACCAACCTGCCTGCAGGTCAGCGCCCGAATGTCGAGCGTCCGAACGTCCAACGCCCGAATGTGGAACGGCCAACTGTGCAACGGCCGGCGGAACGTCCCAATGTACAGACGCCGAATGTGCAGCGGCCCAGTGTCCAGCGGCCGAACGTCCAGAAACCCAATGTGCAGCGCCCGGCGACCCGTCCAGCAACACGTCCCCAGGCTCCCGCACATCTCAGCCGGGACCAGCGGGCCAGAACCGCCGGCAACCGGCAGGTCAATCGTCAGCGCAATGTCGAGCGCTCGCGTCCGCAGGCGCGAGCACAGCGTCCTGGCGGTGGCGGACGCCGACGGTGATACCCGGTGCCAGCATCCAACGTATCTTTGCGGAAAATCGATTGCAATTATTTGGATTAACTATCTAAGATAGGGATATCTGAATTGTGCGATTGTGTTGGTTATGAACAAGTCAATTTATCACGAAGTTTTATTTGAAGTCATGAGCAGAGTTCTTTCTGAAGAAATGGATGCTGTTAGTGATGAGTCTTTGGAAGCAATAGCAATATTGGAAGACCAAACTCGTCAGCTTTGTGAGCTCGCCCAAATTTCTGAGAGGGAAATTTACACCTCGATTGATGTACCTGTAGGATATCTTGTAAAGGAAATCGACGTTTGGCGAGTAGTCATACCTTGGCCTTTAGTAGAGTCATTTCCTGACGATGAGACGCTTTTGGAATTTTGCAACTTCGCGGAATTGACCAAAATTGGTATCGAGAGCAGTATTTGTCTTTCCGGCACTTCAGTTCGAACCTCTGAAGTACCAGAGATTGGGGACGTGGATATTGCTGAGTACGTTTTCGATGATCGTACTATGATACCTGAGGCATTTAAGAATAAGATTTTTGCGGAGTATGATGGACTTATTCCTATCGAGTTGAAGCAGTTTTCGGATCGTCGGCCGCCTTATATTGACCTAATAGATGTGTGTAATGGGGAGCGCGATCAAAAATTGGCAGAACACGAAAGCTTCTTTAGTGAGCTGTCTGGATGCCGATCAAAAATTGACTTTATAGGTTTTTCAGAAAAATATGGACCGATCCCAATCACCAACATGATCCTGCCTTCTCAAACCGGCCTGAGAAAGGCTGGGCTCGCTCTGGAGAGCTTTTCTTTTCAGGAAGCGGTAATTTTTGAAAAGGCCAGTTTGAATGGAAAGGTTTGGCCTCTTTTGGACATGCGTGAGTTGTTCGCTTATTTTGTGTTCTTGATAAAAGAATGCAAAAGACAGCTCGAAGCCAAACCAGTTAAGGCTCTCAAAAGAGCAAGCTCGCTAGCGCGGTTTTTATACCTTTATGACTATGACGATGGGTTCTCCGACCTCCTGTCGTCGGAGTATGTGAAATCTGAAGCCGTAAAAAGCCGATGTGACGAGGTTTCGAGAATGGTCAGTGGGTTCTCAGAAGAAAGTGCGCAATCACAAAAGGTTAAGAGCGCTTTACGAAGAATTAAATTGAAAGAAGACACAATCGGGCTAAATCAAAGCCCAGAGAATGTGTTTCGAGACCGATGTTATGAACTTGTTGAGGGCCTAGTGAATGAGGTTACGTCGAGTTTAAACAGGTACGACAAGCGCTTAGGTCGAGAAATAGATAAATACCTGGCTAGCTCCGGATAGAAAAATGACAGAGCCTTCGCAGTCAACGTCAGAAATTGACGATGTAATCGACGAAGCAATCGATCAAATTGAGGTGCCACCAGCAATGGTTCCCCGCGCCAAGGAAAATTTGTTGGCCTTGGCATTTGAGAGGGGCGTAGATGCCGTGCGCCAAAAAACAGAAGCGGCTAAACTTCGCAAAGAGCGAGCCGCCGCATGGCTATTGAAGCAAAGAAATGAGCGACTAACTGACCAAGCGGTCGTAGAGGATGAAAATAAAGACGTTGAGATACAACTATGGAAAGCAATAGAAAATATTGCCAAAAGGAAGCAAGTTCATAGTAACTGGGCTAAGCATTTCTTAGTTGCTATTCATGAGGCGACTCGGGCTGATGCTACGGTTCAGATTAATAATCCTGATAAAGCTGAATTAGTTTCTAGCTGTGTTTATAGCGCGACTGGATCAGATGATCTCAATGATGAGCCCGCTGTAATACAAGGGTCCGTGTTTTCAGAGGCAGGGAATTTACTATCCGCCTGCGCCATGGTGACACGCAGCCGCACGACTATGGAGCAAAGCCTGATCTGTTACCGAAGGTCAGTAGACGCATTCTCTAAAGTTGAAGATCCTTATGTCAGCCTTCTTGTTAACGCTGTGCAGCTTAACAGAGGGAGTGCGTTTGAACGATGGGGCTGGCTAATTGCTGAAAAATTCCATTTTTTCAGAGAAGATATTCGGTCAGTACAGAACTGCTTGGCTGGCGTGGGTGATGAAACATTGAGCAGATTCGAGGATTTCGATGTAAATATCGGAGGGATTTTGGGAAGTCTGAAAGTCCTTGAGGAGTTTGATGATAGTTTTCAACCTCGAATTGAGGGTAAAAACTCGAGGAAACCTCCTTTGGGTATTAAAATTAATAATAATATGCTTGGCGGATTTTTTCGTAATTCCGAGATTGATAAGTTTTTCTGAAGTAAGTTTAAATTGCATAACTCAATTTGAGAAAAATTAGCTAAATCGGAAGATCGCGGGCATCCGCGATCGATTCCATGGTCATGTAGGACGTGACCGTGTCCAGGTCGACCTTCTCGATCAGGCGCTGATACACCCGGTCGAAGGCATTCATGTCTTCGGCCACCACTTTCAGCATGTAGTCGTAGTCGCCGGCAATCCGGTAGAAATCGATCACGTTCGCAATGGCCACGACTTCACTGCGGAACGTTTCCAGCCACTCCTTGGAGTGGTGCCGGGTCCGGATCATCACGAAGACGGTAAGGTTCAGTCCAAGCCGGGCCGGATCCAGGCGAATCGTGTGCCCTTCGATCAAGCCGCTGTCATAGAGCGTTTTCAACCGGCGCCAGCAAGCGTTCTGGGAAAGGCCAACCTTGTCTGCAAGGTCTCTTTGCGACAGGCGGGCATCCCGTTGAAGGGCGCGCAACAGCGCACGGTCAATATGATCGAATTTTTTCTCCATATTAGATCAAATGACACAAAATTAGAAACGGGACAATTGAAATAGGTGAAGAAATCTCACTAAAAGTGGTCGTATGATCCGGAAAAGTCGTTTCGGAGCATATGATGACCCAAAAAACTGGTACGGCACTCGATCATTTCATCGATGATCTGAAAGCCCCGGACCTTATCTCCCGCCTTCGGGCGGGATTGATCGGCGAGGGAGCATCCATTTCCGGACCGTTCGGTGAACGGGAACTCATCTATGCCGACTACGTTGCCTCCGGACGGGCCCTGCGCCAGATCGAGGAATTCGTTCTGGGAGAAATCCTGCCGGTCTACGCGAACAGCCACACGGAAGCGTCCTACTGCGGCAGCGCCATGACGCGGATGCGCGAGGCGGCGCGGTCTGAAATCGCACGAATCTGCGGGGCTGACGAAGGCTACGCGACGGTCTTCTGCGGCTCTGGCGCCACCGCAGGGCTCAACCGGCTGGTGCATCTTCTTGGCGTTTCCGCTGCTGCTGAGCGCGGTGAAGAGCCGCTCGTTGTCATCGGACCCTACGAGCATCATTCAGACATTCTTCCCTGGCGGGAAAGCGGAGCCGAGGTCATCGAGATTGACGAAGCAGAGACGGGAGGTCCCGATCTTGCCGAACTGGAAGAGGTGCTGCGCAATGCAGGCTCCGGCCGCCTCATTGTTGGGGCGTTTTCGATGATGTCCAACGTCACCGGCATCGTTACCGACGACGAAGCGGTTACGCGTCTCTTGAAGCGCTACGGCGCTCTCAGCGTCTGGGACTGCGCCGGCTCGGGTCCTTACCTGCCGATCGACATGAAAGCCGGGACGGATGCTCAGAAGGACGCTGTCGTCGTCTCACCGCATAAGTTCATCGGCGGGCCTGCCGCCTCCGGTGTCATGATCGTGCGCAAGGCGGCCGTCAGCAAGGCGACCCCGGTCTTTCCGGGGGGCGGTACCGTTCGTTTCGTCTCACCCTGGGCTCACGACTACTCCGGCAATCTTGCGGCCCGCGAGGAAGCCGGGACGCCGAACGTCATTGGTGACATCCGCGCAGCCCTGGCCTTTCTGGTCAAGGAAGCCATCGGACAACGGTTGATGGATGAGCGGAATGCCGCCTGGCGGGCCAGGGCTCTGGCCGTCTGGCGCGACAATCCGGCGATTGAAATTCTCGGCAACGACAAGGCTCGCAATGTGCTGCCGGTGTTCTCGTTTCGGGTACGGGATCTGGAGCGCGGGGGCTATGTCCACCAGCAGCTTGTCACCCGCATGCTGTCGGACCTTTATGGCATCCAGGCCCGTGGCGGTTGCGCCTGCGCGGGGCCTTACGCCCACCGGCTGCTGGATATCGGTCCGGAACAGTCCGAAGCGCTGCGGTCCGGTATTCTTTCCGGTGAAGAACTGAAGAAACCCGGCTGGACACGGCTCAATTTTTCGGTGCTCATGACAGTAGACAAGGCGGACAGGATCATTGCTGCCGTCGAAGATCTGGCGTTGCATCCCTATCCGGCCGCGGACCGTTACGCGTGCGACCAAGCCACGGCCCGGTTCAAGGCGATGCAAGACGCCGCTTGAAGGACACCAAGTCGACATGTGCCGCTGGGCTGCCTGGAGCGGAGCTCCGAAGTATCTGGAAGAAGTCATCTGCGATCCCGCGCATTCGCTGATTGACCAGAGCCGTAACGCACTTTCCTGCAAGACATCCGTCAACGCCGACGGGTTCGGCGTCGCCTGGTATGGCGACCGGGAAACGCCCTGCGTCTACAAGGACGTGCGGCCGGCCTGGTCGGATCCGAATCTGTTGCAGATTGCCAAACACATACGCTCGCGCCACTTTCTGGCCCACGTGCGCGCGTCCACGGGAACAGCGACAACGCGGGACAATTGCCACCCGTTCACGTTTCAGCGCTGGACCTTCATGCACAACGGCCAGGTCGGCGGCTACGACAAGGTGCGCCGCCGTCTCGACAACATGATCCCGGACGACCTCTACCGCGACCGCATCGGCGGCACCGACAGCGAAAGCCTGTTTCTGGTCGCGCTCGCCTACGGCCTCAATCAGCACCCGCGGGCGGCCATGGCCAGAGCGGTGTTCGAGGCCGAGGCTCTTTCCAAATACGCCGGTACGACGCCGCATATGCGTTTTGCCGCCGGCTGGTCGGATGGGGAGACGCTCTATGCCGCCCGCTACGCGTCGGACAACTTCGCGCCGACGCTCTATTACCGCGTCTATGACGACGGCGTGATGGTGGTCTCAGAACCACTGGACGAAGCCCGCGGCTGCTGGATGGAGGTCCCTCAGGGCCAGATGATCGAGGTGAGGGAAGGTCAGGTGAAACAGGTCGCCTTCCTGAGCGAAGAGCAGCTCGTCGATGCCTGATCGCGCTAATCATCGCAGAAGCCTGATCTGATCGGCTCCAGGGGCGGGGCAGTCGGGAAAGCGATAGTGGCCGGAGCTATTTGCCGTAAGGCTTCAGGCCGGACTTTCGACCCAGTGCCAGGCAATGTCGATTTCGTCCCGGTCGAAGTGTTTTTCCTGAATACCGAGCATCTTTGCGAATGTCGCGTCAATCGCAACAAGGGCGGCCAGCAACTTGCTGTCCGTCACGATGGCGATCTTGTTGAGGTGCTGCATGTTGGCCAGCACCCATCTGATGTCCTCCTTCGCAGCCTCGAAGGACACGCCGACATGATCGCCCATAACGACCAGCACGCTGATCTTGCCCTGTTCCTCGATCAGTTCTTCGGCCTTGGCGATCAGGCTCTTTTCCTGATCAACATCGACTTTTCCGGAAATTTCAACCCCGAGAACGGCACCCTGGCTGCGGGGCAGGATAGTGTACATGCTGCTTCCTCCGGCAGTGTGTGACTGGCACATCGGCAAGCGTAAACCCAATCGCGGCAAATAAGAACCTGCCTGTTCCTGTCGGAAGATTGTTCGGTAAGCAGCGAGGTTGTCCAAGCCGGAAATGAAGGGACGTTCAGGCGCTTTCCCGGCCCGCATCCTCCATCAAGGCCCGGGTCAACCCATCGACCTTGGCCCGGATCTGGCGCGTAAGGGCGCTGCAATAGGTGCGATCAACGCCGTAGCCCAGGTTGAAAGCGTAAAAAGAGGACTCCTGCCGCGGCATAAGAACGTGCTGAAGCATGGTTTCCAGCTTGTCGAACGCCTTGGCAATTCGAGCCTCCGCCGTTTCTGCTGCTGCATATTCATCCCAAAGGGAAAGCAGCTCTTCAGCCATGTCTGCCGGCAGTGGGGCGCACAGGGTCAGAAAGTCCTGCCGTTCCCGTTCCTGCCGGTTGTCGCCGGGCGTCTGGAAGGGGGCGGGAACATCTCCCGAAATGGCTTCGCCGAGATCATGTACCAGTGTCAGCTTCAGGAGTTTGAGCAAGTCGATGTTCTTCAGCTCTTGTTCGAACAGAAGAACCATCAAGGCAAGCCGCCAGCTGTGTTCGGCTGTGCTTTCGGGGCGACCGCTGGCGGTCGTGCCCGAGCGAAGCGTGTCTTTAAGCTGCTCGGCAGATTGCAGAAACTCCAGCAGACCGGTCAGTCTGTCCGGCGAAATTTCCGGAAAATCGAGGGAAGGAGGGATGTTTGTCATGGTGGCCAGATTAGGACGGGCCACCGGGGCGGGCGATGTTTCGCATAATTTATGCGCCAGCAATACGCGCCGGCTTACCCGCCTGGCAGCTCCTCGCGGACAAGGCGGGCAAAACGTCCGTCGGACAGCGGCAGGCGCGATATCCGGATGGTGCTCTCCGGAATGGTCATTTCCGGAAAATCGACATGTTCCGTCCTGTAGACAATGTCCGGGGCGTCCGGCTCGAACCAGCCATAGTCAGCTAGCCGGTGCTCGGTTGCCCTTATGCCTTCGGACGCAAAGCGCCACAGGGGACGGTTGAGAAACTCGCTCACCGGGGCGCGCCATTCGCAGGCACGCGGGGCGGACATGGCCAGCAGTCTGTGTGTCAGGTCGCACACCAGATGCACGGGAACAGCGGACCGGGACACGAGATCGAGAAGGGCATTGTCTGCGGCGCTCTGCGGACGGGCGCGCAGCAAGCGGGTGATTTTCGCCCTGTCGTTGCCGCTCGGCTGCACTTTGCCGCTCTCCCAGCGCGAAATCCGCGTCTGCGAGACGCCGAGCTCGAGAGCCAGGGCTTCCTGTTTAACCCGGTTCAGCACGCGCCAGCGCCGGAGTGACGGGCCAAGACTGCTTTCAAGAACGGCGGTTTCTGTTCGCATGCGACAAGTGTAACGCGTTCCTGGCTCTTTGGGCAGCGGGAAACGGCGGCAGGGCCAAATGTGGCCGTGCCCCTTTCATTGGCAGGATTAGCTGTATTTCTCGATGAATTCGTCGATGGACAACTTGCGAAAGTCCGGAAGCCGCTGCTTCAGCTCGTCATGGTTCCAGTCCCACCAGGAAATATCGATCAGCGCCTGTTCCTGCTGTTTTGTGAAGCGCCGTTTGATTTCCCTGGCGGCCACACCACCGACAACAGTGTAGGGCGCGACGTCCTTGGAAACGACGGCCCCGGCAGCGACAATCGCCCCCGTGCCGATGGAGACGCCGGCAAGCACTGTCGCATTGTGGCCGATCCACACGTCATGGCCGATGGTCACCCAGTCGTCCTTGCGCCACTGGAAGAAGTCCGCGTCGTCGTCGCCAAGGTCATAGGCTGCCGCGCGATAGGTGAAATGGTGCTGGGAGGCGCGCCAGGTTGCGTGGTTGCCCGGGTTGATGCGCACACGTCGGGCGATGGAACAGAACTTGCCGATGGTCGACCAGACAACGTCACCTTCCTGTACGATATAGGAATAGTCCCCCATGCTGCTTTCGCGCATTTCTGTGCGTGCACCGACCTCGGTCCAGATACCAAGATCACAGTTCAGCACCCTGGCGTCCGGATGGATGTTCGGGGCTTCGCTCAAGGCGGGCTTTTGGGTCGGCGCGGACATGTGGGCTCCATCGATAGTGGTAAGGACAGCAGAGCCGCCTTTTAGCCGTGTCAGTGTCGCCCGTCATGACGCTTTGATGACGTTGAGGTGACTTCCTTGTCTTTTTTTGTGTGAGGCGCCGCAGGCGAAAACGGCCACGAGCGGGAGATTGCCGTCAATTTGAGCACGGATTTCTGAGCAGATTTTAACCAGGCAAACGGAATGACAATTGCACCCGGAAAGTGCTGAGAGACTTGCGGAATCTCTGCCTCCAACGGTCGGTCTGCCTGTTGCCTGGGCAGGGATGTCATTGATTTGTCATAAAATTTTAGGCTTCCCGTCAAAGGAGTGTCATTTTTCTGTAATCGTCCGGTGGCTCTTGTCGCGCAGCACAAAGAACACAACGGACAGGGCTGACGCGTGATTCAATTTCAGGAAGTCACCAAGACCTTCGGGTCTCGGACCGCGGTCAACAAAGTAACTTTTAATATCGAAAAACCGCAAATGGTCGGGATCATCGGCCGGTCCGGTGCCGGCAAGTCCACGCTGCTGCGCATGATCAACCGGCTGACGCCTGCAAGCTCCGGGCAGATCCTGTTTGAGGGCCGTGACATTCTCGGTCTGAAGGGCGGCATGATGCGCCGCTGGCAGCGCGATTGCGCGATGGTGTTCCAGCAGTTCAACCTGGTTCCGCGCCTGGATGTGGTGACCAACGTGATGCTGGGCCGTCTCAACGGTCACGGTACCTTGAAAAGCCTCTTCAACATCTTCAGCCAGGAAGACGTCAGTTCCGCGCTTGCTGCGCTCGACAGGCTGGGCATTGCCCAGGAAGCCACCAAACGGGCCGAGGAACTGTCCGGCGGTCAGCAGCAGCGCGTCGCCATTGCCCGCGCACTGATGCAGGACCCGCACATGATCCTGGCGGACGAGCCGATTGCTTCGCTTGATCCGATGAATGCCAAGATCGTCATGGATGCGCTGCGCGAAATTCATGAGCGCGACAACAAGATCGTCATCTGCAACCTGCACACGCTCGACACCGCCCGGACCTATTGCGACCGGGTGATTGGCATGCGCGACGGTTTCCTCGTGTTCGACGGGGCTCCGGAAGCACTGACCACGGCTGTCGCACGCGAAATCTACGGTGCCGATGAGAGTTTTAACGAGGCGGCAACGTCCACCGCCATCGATGCCGGCCAGTCCGGTTCCAGAGAATCCGCCGGTGCGATGACCCCGGCGGCAGCAGCGGTCTGATCCGCCTGCGCACCCGCTTAACGTCATCAATATTGAGAACTCTCGGGGAGTGTCCCAAATGAAACTCGTTGCTAAAGTTGCTGCGCTTGCTGCCGTCAGCATGATTGCCCTGAACGCTTCTGCTGCCGGTGCAGCGGAAATCACGGAATTCCGTATCGGCCTGCTCGGCGGCGAAAACGCTTCCGACCGTCTGCGTGCCAACGAATGCCTGCGTGAAAAGACCGAGGAACTGCTCGGCGTTCCCACAAAGCTGTTCGCTCCCGCTGACTATAATGGCGTTATCGAAGGCCTGCTGGGCGGCAACCTCGACATGGCGTGGCTGGGCGCTTCCGGCTATGCCAAAGTCTTCCTGACCGACCCGGAAGCCGTTGAGCCGGTTCTCGTCAAGGTCAACAACGATGGCAGCTACGGTTACTACTCCATCGGTTTTGCCCGCGTCGACAGCGAGATCAATTCCCTTGAAGACATGAAGGGCAAGACCTTTGGCTTCGGTGACCCGAACTCCACGTCCGGCTACCTGATCCCGTCCATCGAAATCCCGAAACTCGGCTACTCCATGAAGCCGGGCGAGTATTTTTCCGACGTCGTCTTCACTGGCGGTCACGAGCAGACCATCGTTGCCGTGTTCAACGGCGACATCGATGCCGGTGTGACCTGGGCTGACGGTCTCGGCGAATGGGAAGACGGCTACAACTCCGGTGCGCTGCGCAAGGCAACCGATGCCGGTCTGGTCGACATGACCGAGATCAAGGAAATCTGGCGTTCGCCGGTAATCCCGGAAGGCCCGGTTGTTCTGTCCAAGAAACTGCCGGACGACGTCAAGGCGAAGATGACCGAACTGATGGCCAACCTCGTCAAGGATGACCAGGAATGCGCTTATGGCGTCATGGCCGGTGAAGCACGCGGTTTCGAGCCGATCTCCCATGAAGCTTACGAGTCGATCGTCGCTGCCCGCAAGGCAAAGAGCGAGTAATCGTCGAATTCGAACTCTGCGCGGGCCGGTTTACGGCCCGCGTTTTGTCCTGAGGACCGGCAACGGACCTCAACACCGCCCGAAGGGCCTGGGCGCGGCAGGGTTTAGCCTGCACCGCCACCCCGCTCCGGTTGAAGCGAGCATCAAGTAAAGGTTCCAAACAATGGCTGTTGCCGCACTCGAGCAGGAAATCCTGTCCATGCGCAAACGCCGCCAGCTCTATTCGTTGATAGGGCTGTTGCTGGTCGTCGCGGTTCTGGTCTCCGGATATTCGAAATCCAATGCGATGAATTCCGGCGGGTTCATTCAGGGCCTGTCCAAGTTCTTCGACTATCCGGGCGAGATCGTCCTTGAAGCCATTGACGCCGGACCGGCGTTTTTCTCGCTGATACTGCAGTTCGTTCCGGCAATGCTGGAAACCTTGAACATTGCCGCGGTTGCGACCCTCCTGGGCGGCGCGATGGCGGTGGTGCTGGCCATGGCCTCTACACGCAATGTCGATAGCTGGGGACCGCTGATCCCGGTTGTCCGCCGCATCATGGACATCACGCGCGCCTTTCCCGAACTGATCATAGCCCTTTTCCTGATCTTCGTGCTCGGCTCCAGTCCGGTGCCGGCCATGATCGCAGTTGCCTTTCACACTGCCGGGGCGCTCGGCAAACTCTTTTCCGAAGTGAACGAGAACATCGACCGCAAGCCCATTGAGGGCCTGTCGGCGTGCGGGGCCAGTTGGCTGCAGCGCATCCGCTTTGCGGTGCTGCCGCAGGTCGCCCCGAACTATCTCAGCTACTTCCTGCTGCGCCTGGAAATCAATGTGCGGGCATCGGCCATTCTCGGCTTCGTCGGCGCCGGTGGTATCGGCCAGGAGCTGCGTCGCACCATCGGCTGGGGCAAGGGCGCAGGCGATGAAACCGCCGCGATCTTCGTCCTTCTGTTCATCACCATCATGGCCATCGACCAGCTTTCGTCTTATCTGCGCGGCAAGCTGGTTGGCTCCGGCCGGGCGCATTGAGGGGATTTCTCATGACCGTCGATACGCTCGAAACACCCGTCACCCAGGATCTGGTATGGAGCAAGGTCCGTCAGCGGGCGCTGATCACCGTGGCCGTACCGCTCGCGATCCTCACATACCTCATCTATACGTGGTTTGCTTTCGGCGTGCCAGAACTGCTCTCCCGCGCCCAGCCTGAGCGGGCCGTGATCCTGGCAACCGATTCCGTTGCCTACAAGGTGCACGTCACCAAGGATTTCCGGCGCAACGAGTTCGAAGTCGCAATCGAAGGCGAACGCACCGCCACCTATGACAATGCGAAAGTGCCCGAGTGGGTGCAGCTCAACGGCGAAAACGGTGTGGTCGACCTTGGCGACGGCTACCAGGTCGAGATCGACGGCAGGACGGCGGTTTTCACCATTCCCGGGTACGGGGTGGTGGAGGGCACCGCGACCGCCAAGGGCGTCGAAACGGTTCTGCCGGAAGGGCCGGCTCCCGACTGGATCAAGGTCGACCCGCGCAAGCTCGACGTTCGCCCGACGCTTGACCGGCGCCTGCAGATCACCAAGACGAAGATCGAGGTCCACAACTACTTCGGCGGCTGGGAAAACTTCTGGTTCCCGTTCCGCTCGCCGCTCCACGGCATGTCCTTCAGCCAGCTTTATGCGCTGGCGCTGAGTTCCGACCGCATGGACCCGGACACATCGAACCTGTGGTTCATTGTCAACGAGTTCCTGGAAAACCCCGACTGGCAGCACGGCAAGGTCTTCACCGCCCTGTTCGAGACCATCATGATGGCCGTGCTCGGAACACTCACGGCCGCGTTCTTCGGTCTGCCGCTGGCGTTCCTGGCGGCGCGCAATTTCACGCCGTCGAAGCTGCTTCGGTTCGGAACGCGCCGCCTGTTCGATTTCCTGCGCGGCATCGACATGTTGATCTGGTCGCTGATCTTCATTCGGGCCTTCGGCCTCGGACCGCTCACGGGGGCGCTGGCAATCGCCTTCACCGACACCGGTTCGCTCGGCAAGCTGTTTTCCGAAGCTCTTGAGAACATCGACAACAAGCAGGTTGAGGGCGTCAGGGCGACCGGTGCCAACCAAATCCAGCGGTATCGCTATGGAGTCATTCCGCAAATCCTGCCGGTTTTCGTCTCCCAGGTGCTTTACTACCTGGAATCCAACACCCGGTCGGCCACCGTTATCGGCGCGCTCGGGGCAGGGGGCATCGGTCTCCTGCTGGTGGAAACCATGAAGACCTCGCGTGATTGGGAAAACACCAGCTACATCATCATCCTCACCATCGTCGTGGTGATCCTGATGGACCAGACGTCCGGCTGGCTGCGCCGGAAGCTGATTGAAGGCAAATAAGAGCCTTCGAACCGGAAAAAGAGACGACCCGGCCTGGCAATAGGCCGGGTTTGTCTTGATAACTCCAGCTCCCCCCTTTTTGCCGCATTTATGTCGCGCTAGCGTGGCAGCGTTCGGAAACTGCTTCGAAGCTGCGGAGGGGCCTGTGCGTCAGGGCATGCGAAATCATCTTGTGAATGTTGCGTTTGGAACCGGTCTGTCGATGATGGCAATGACTGGATCGGCCTTTGCCATCGAAAGCTGCGTGGCCTCCCTGAAAAAGCAGGCGGTTGCCGCTGGTGTCCGTCCGGACATAGCCGAAAGCATGTTGTCGGGCGTAACCTTTGACGAGAAAGTCATCCGCTTCTCGACGTCCCAGCCCGAACACAAGACCGAAATCTGGGACTACATGGCCTTTCTGGTCGATACGCAGCGCATCCAGGACGGCAAGGCCAACCTGAAAAAGCACAACAGCACGCTTTCCTCCATCGAAAAGAGATACGGGGTCGACCGGCACGTGGTCCTGGCCGTCTGGGGCATCGAGAGCGATTACGGCAATTTCCGTGGCGACTTCTACACCCCGCATGCGCTCGCCAATCTGGTCTGCGCCGGCAAGCGTCGCCAGAAGTATTTCCAGGGCGAACTGATCAAGACCATGCAGATTGCCTCGCGCGGCGATGTTCCGGCCAAGGATTTTGTTGGTTCCTGGGCGGGTGCCTTCGGTCAGACCCAGTTCATGCCGAGCACCTACAACAGCCTTGCCGTCGACTTTGATGGCGATGGCCGCAAGGATCTGGTGAATTCGGTCCCCGATGCGCTGGCGTCAACAGCGAACTTCCTGAAAAACGCCGGCTGGAGCAACAGCCGGCCATGGGGGTACGAGGTCAAGGCACCCAAGAGCTACAGCGGCCCGTCGGGCCTGAAGAACTACTCGTCCCTGTCGACCTGGGCCAAACGGGGCTTCACCAAAATCGACGGTGGCGGCCTTTCCGGCAACCTGGACGCGGCCCTGATCCAGCCGGCAGGGGCGGGCGGTCCGTCCTTCCTGGTGACGCGCAACTTCCGGGCGCTTCGCTCCTATAATGCGTCGACCTCCTACGGACTGGCGATTGCCCTGTTGTCGGAGCTCGTTTCCGGGGGCGACCCGTTCAAGACCCCGTGGCCGACAGATAACCCGGGCCTTTCCCGTGCGCAGCGCGTGGAGTTGCAGAAGCTCCTCAACCGCAATGGCTTCAATGTCGGCGAGCCGGATGGAAAGGTCGGCCCGGCCACTCGTGAAGGCATCCGCAAGGCCGAGGCGCGCCACGGCCTTCCGGTGACGGGCCGTCCGTCCTGGAATGTCTATACGGCGCTTGGCGGAAAATAGCGGCAAGGTTTTCTTGCCCGCTCTTCTTGCCGGAAAAGGATTTGGTCATAGCTTCAGGACGCGTCGGCGCCCTGGGACAGGGAAACATCCAGGCTGGAATGGAGGCAGCTCCTGTTGCGGCCCGTTTTCTTTGCCTGATACATGGCTTCATCCGCGTTCCTGAGCAGCTCGTATTCCAAGTCAGGTCCGTTGGGCTGAACCGCGACGCCGACGCTCGCACCGACTGTCCTGTCGTTAGAGCCCTCGATCGGAATCGGCAGGTTGATTTCGTGGACGATCTGCTCGGCCAGGGCTGAAAGGCTTTCGGCACCAATGCGCCGCGTCGACAGGATAAGAAATTCGTCCCCGCCCATCCGCACAATCGTCTCGCCTTCTTGCAGCAGATCCGACAACCGGCCGGCTATCGCCTTGATAACCTGATCTCCGACCGAATGGCCGTAATGATCGTTGACGCTCTTGAACCGGTCGAGATCGATCAAGACGGCGGCGACCTTCACGCCCGGCGCCATGCCGGATCTGGTCGTTTCGAAGAATTTCGACATCATCCGGCGGTTGCCGATACCTGTCAGCGCATCATGCAGGGCATTGTACTCGATCCGGGCGTTGAGTTCCCGCAAGCTGGTGTTGGCCTCCTGTAATTCCGCATTCAGGGTTTCGGTTCTGGTGCGAAGCTCCCGCTCGTAATCGGCCTTGCTGTGCGCCAGCCGAAACTCCATGCGATTGCGAAAGTCGTTGCTCTGACGTTCCGTTTCCTCGGTAAACATCTTTTTCTGAAGGGTCACATAGGCCTTCAGATAGTCCAGCGCGCTGCGATGCTCTTCCAGAGCTTCATGGGTCTGTGAAAGCTTCAGGTAGAAGCTCCGCATCCAGTGGTTATAGTCGGCGCCCGCCGCATTCAGAAGACCGTTTTCCAGTTCCGCCCGTGCCTCGTCGAAGCGTTTTTCTTCAAAAAGGCTCAAACCCAGTACGTAATAGAGGTGGCAGGCGACCCGTTGGTCCTGGCTGAACTGAGACGCCGCAAGCCCCTTGGCGGCGCATCTGCGCGCTTCTTCCAGCGAACCTGCTTCCACCAGCGCAGCCCCCAGAACCTCGTAGGCGTAGGGAAGATTTACGGCGTTGCGATGCTCGAGCGCATCTGCCAGGCAGGCCTTCGCCGCGTCGACGGCAGCTTCAACGGTGCCGCAGCGCAATTCGGTTCGCGACAGGGTTTGCAGGATGTGAGAGCGTTCATAGACAAGGCCCAGCCGGTCGGCGATGGACATGGCTTCCTGCAGCTTGGACTGTGCCTTTTCATAGTCGTGATAATAGGCGCACATGTTGGCGAGCACGGTCAGCGGTTCGATGCCGGCAGGGCCATGGGCCCCGGCGCCCAGGATTTCGAGGCTTTCCCCCAGAATGGCATCGGCCTTGCTGAGTTCACCGAGGCTGTAGACGCAGACCGATTTGATCACCAGAAGTTCGGACCAGCCTTCCGGATCCTGCTTCGGATCCATCATCGAAAAGGCCTCGTCGGCAAGCTTTGCCGCCGCATCGAAATGACCGGACCAGCGCTCCAGCCAGGCAAGATTGAACTGAAGCGGCCGGTTACCGGGATCCGGTGTCGGGTCCTGTTGCAGGGCGTCATACAAAAGGCGCTTGCAGAACGCCGGATTACGCCATCTCAGGGCCCAGCTTCGCTCTTGCAGTTCCTTCAGGTGCGCCTCCCTCAACGGTAGCTTTCAAAAGACACCAAGTCTGATCATAGGCATATTTCCGTAAACGCGGCGGAAATTCATTTGGATAAGCCATAGATTTGTTGCGTTGCGAAAAACAACAGCGCAATATATTGGTGAAATTCTGGAGGTTTAGGCATGTCCGGACGGATATTGACTGTTGCACAGCAAAAAGGCGGGTCAGGGAAAACCACCCTCGCGGCCCATCTTGCCGTTGCGCTTGCCAGACAATCCGGCGAACCTGTGGCGATCCTCGACGTGGATCCGCAAGGCTCCCTGGGGACCTGGTTCGAGGCACGGGAAGACAGCCTTGGTGAAGACAACACCGGCCTTGAATTCCGGACAGCTTCCGGGTGGGGCGCACGGCGCGAGGCCCGTTCGCTCGCCAAGTCTCATGGCTATGTGGTGATCGATACACCACCCAAGACCGACAGCGATGCCAAGCCGGCCATCGACGCAGCGGACTTCGTGATTGTTCCGATCCAGCCGACACCTGTCGATCTATGGGCTACGTCGCAGACCATCGAGATGGCCGCTCGGGAAGATACCCCCGCCCTGCTGGTGCTGAATCGCGTGCCGCCCCGTGCGTCCCTGACAGGCGAAATGGCTGAGGCCATTGCAGCCTCCGGCTATGATGCACTCAATGCGCGCCTTGGCAACCGAACCTTATTTGCCTCCGCCATGGGCAAGGGTTACGCCGTGACCGAGGACGCACCGTCCAGCAAGGCTGCCCAGGAAGTTGCGTTGCTGATCGAGGAGCTTGTCGGCAGGATCGGCTAAGGTTTCAAGGTGTGGAAGCGCAGGAAATATAGCTCGTTTGAGGCTTTCATAACGCTTGGGAAGACCAATCCGGTCACATCTCAAAGACATGAAATTGGGGTCACCGCGTTTCCTCAGCATGCTTGACCGGGCATAAAGCCAGCACTGGGAAACCCGCCCGACGCGGTTCGTCATTTCTCATGCCATTTCGTTTTCATTTACGGGGTGACGCCCTAGCGTCAGCAGAGTTCACTCTAAAATCTTTTTTGCCTTGTCCTTGTCACGATCCGGTGCCTTGATAGGGGAAATTATCGGCCCCGGAGGATTGGCCATGTTCGTTTTTTCGATTGTTTCCCAAAGGCTTTCCATGAATTTCAAGCACCGCTTCAAGACGGCCGCGCAGACAACGCTCCTCGCTGTGGCAACCGCAGGCCTGGCCGGCATCATGGCCACATCCGCAGGGGCGCAGGACCGGCGAATAGTCACCATCGACGATGCCGATTTTTTCGGCGGTGACTATCGCACCGTGAAAGATGTCGATCTGGACGGCTGCAAGTCCGTCTGCCTGGGCGACTCGCAATGCCGCGCCTTCACCTTCAACACCTCTGCGGGCTGGTGTTTTCTGAAAACCGATTACGGCGAATTGCAGAGCTTTGCCGGTGCTGTCGCCGGTCGTGTCGTCGAGGTCAAAGCACCGCGCGCCGACCAGAGCGCGGATCGCAAGGCGGAACTGGTTTTTGTTCCCAAGTCTCAGTTGGAAAGCGCGCAGACCTATTCCCTCAGCATAGCAAATTCGGTACGTCCCAACGGCCAGACGGCAGATCAACTGCGCCGCAGCGGTCAGGACGCCCTCGGTGCGCGCAACGGTGCGCTTGCCGAAGCTGACTTCCTCCAACTGATCAAGCTGGAACCGGGCGAGTTCGATGCCTGGACCCAGCTCGCCACGGCCTTGATGCTGCAGGATCCTGATAGCTGGGAGGCAAGGGAAACCAAACGCAAGAACGCGGTTTCCGCCTCGATCAATGCCTATCTGCGCTCGGTGAGTGCACCGGAACGTGCCCTGGCGCTGGAAATGCTGGGCCGTTCGCTGATCCGCAGCAGCGAATACAAGACTGCGATCAAGGCTTTGCGGGCATCACTGGCGGCTGAGGAAAACTCCAGCGTCCGCCGTCAGTATGCGGATCTGGTGGCCGAACATGGCTTCCGGATCGTCGATCACGAAGTGGATTCCGACAGTGCGTCCCCGCGCATCTGTCTGGTCTTTTCGCAAAAACTGCCGCTCGGCCAGGACATGAGCCCTTATGTCAGCGTAAGCGGTGAGGGCACCTTTGCAATCGAATCGGAAGGCAACCAGATCTGTGCCGACGGGCTCAAGCACGGTGGCCGCTACCAGATTACAGCGCGCAGTGGCCTGCCGGCCGCCGATGGCGAGAAACTGGAAAAGACCGCCGACCTGACGGTCTATGTCAAGGACCGCGCGCCTTCTGTCAGCTTCTTGAGCCGCTCCTACGTCCTTCCCGCCGGTGGGGATCCCACCATTCCGATCGTTTCCGTAAACACCTCGGAAGTCGAAACCTCGATTTACCGCATCGGCAACCGTTCCATCGCCGACATCCTGCGCGACAACCGCTTCCTGCGGCAGCTCGACAGTTGGCGGGCGGATCAGATCGAGGACGAATTGGGCGAGAAGGTCTGGACCGGGATCGTGGAAACCGGCAACGACCTCAACCAGGACATAACCACCGCGATACCGATTTCCGAAACCGGTATTGAGCTGAAGCCGGGCGTCTACGCGATGACCGCGCGCTCCAAGCTGGATCAGCAGAACCGTTGGGGGACCCTTGCGACCCAATGGTTCCTTGTGTCGGATCTTGGCCTGACGGCCCTGTCGGGTGACAACGGCATTTCGGCCAACATTCGCTCTCTGACAAGCGCTGAAGCACTGGAAGGCGTGACCGTGCGCCTTTTGGCCGTCAACAACGACATTCTGGGTGAAACCGTCAGCAACGCGGAAGGTTTTGCGGATTTTGCCGTCGGTCTCACACGTGGCCGGGGTGGACAGGCACCTGGTATTCTGGTCGCGGAAACGCCCGAGGGCGACTATTCCTTCCTCGACCTGCGTAAGCCTGCGTTCGATCTGTCCGACCGCGGTGTCGAAGGCCGCGCTGCACCGGGCCCGCTCGACGTTTTTGCCTGGACGGATCGCGGTATCTACAAGGCCGGCGAAACCGTGCACGCACAGGCTCTGCTGCGCAACGCAAGTGCGACCGCACAGGAAGACTTTCCGCTCACCTTCATCTTCAACCGCCCCGACGGGGTTGAGCACGCCCGCTTTACCGTGAACGACGGCGGGCTCGGAAGTCACCTACAGGACGTGACGCTGACAGCCTCTGCGCAACAGGGGATCTGGTCCTGGCAGGTCTTTGCCGATCCGAAGGGCAGGGCACTCACCGAACAGACCTTCCTTGTGGAAGACTATCAGCCCGAGCGAGTCGATTTTGACCTGAAGACCGATGCGAAGGCCTTCAACCGCACCGGGCCGACAGCGGTTTCCCTGGATGCCAAATATCTCTACGGTTCACCGGCGAGCGGCCAGACACTGGAAGGCGATGTCATCGTACGGCCGATCCGCACACTTGAAGCCCATCCTGGCTACCAGTTCGGCATTGCCGATGCGGACGCTTATTCCCAGCGCGGGTCTCTGTCGTCCGGCCTGAAGACCGGCGACGACGGCAAGCTCACCTTTGATGTCTTCATGCCCGACCTTCCCGAGACGACCATGCTTTATACCGGTGAGCTGATTGCGCGCCTGGTGGAAGCCGGTGGCCGTTATGTGGAGCGGGATCTGGATCTGCCCGTCGCCATCGATGGACCGCGCATTGGCGTGAAGCCTGCCTTCGATGACGGTGGTGTCGACGAAGGCGGCCCCGCAGATTTCTCCGTGATCGTCATTGATGAGGACGGACAGGAGATGGATGCGGCCGATATCGGCTGGACCCTGTCAAAGGTCGACCGGCGGTATCAGTGGTACCGTTATGACGGCAACTGGTCCTATGAACCGATCACCACAACCCGCCGTGTCGCGACCGGCACCTTGCAGGTGACCGCCGGGCAGCCGGCACAGCTTTCCCTTCCGGTGGAATGGGGCGAGTACCGTCTCGATGTCGAGGGCAGCGGACCGCTGCAGACATCCACCCGCGTCACCTTCAACGCTGGCTGGTATTCCGCTGATGCATCGTCCGACACGCCTGATTATCTGGACGTAGGCCTCGACAAGACCAGCTACCGGCCGGGTGACACGGCTAAACTGCGCCTGAAGCCGCAGATGGCCGGGATTGCCGTGGTCAATGTTGTTTCCGGCGGTTTGCTGGCCAGCAAGACCGTCGAGGTGGCAGCCGAGGAAACCGAGGTCGAGATACCGGTCAGTGACGATTGGGGGGCCGGAGCCTACATCACGGCAAGCCTCTACCGCCCCATGGACCTTGACCAGAAGCGAATGCCATCGCGTGCGGTTGGCCTGTCCTGGTTGCAGGTCGATCCGGGTGACCGGGCGCTTGACGTGGAAATGTCGGCACCGAGCCGGATCCTGCCCGAAACGACACTGGACGTGCCGGTGAAACTTGCGAACCTGAAAGCAGGAGAGCAGGCCTATCTGACGGTTGCCGCCGTCGATGTCGGCATCCTGAACCTCACCGGATTCAAGACACCCGATCCGGAGAAATGGTACTTCGGCCAGCGCCGCCTTGGCACCGATTTCCGTGATCTCTATGGCCAGTTGATCGACCGAATGGCGGGAACGCGCGGGCGGGTCCGATCCGGAGGAGACGCCGCAGGCATGCGGCTCGATGCACCCCCACCAGACGAAGAACCGCTTGCCCTTTTCTCCGGACTGGTGACCGTTGGTGACAACGGCGAAGCGACGGTCTCCTTCGACATCCCGGCCTTCAATGGCGCGGTCAAACTGATGGCCGTTGCCTGGACAAAGGACGGTGTCGGTTCAGCCGATCAGGAAGTGGAAGTGCGTTCACCGGTCGTAATCACGGCAAGTGCGCCAGCCTTCCTGGCACCGGGCGACCAGTCACGCATCGCGCTGGAGATCGACAATGTCGATGGTCCTTCGGGCGCTTATACGCTCGACGTCTCTGTGGCGGATGGACTTCGCCTGGAAGGCGGCAGCACGGATCAGTCGCGCACGCTTGATCTGGAAAACGGCAAGAAACAGATGGTTCTTCTGGCTGTTTCAGCTGAAGACATGCTGACAAGGTCAGAGGTCGTGGCGTCTCTAACCGGGCCGCAGGGCGAAGTCTTCGTCAAGCGTTTCAACCTCGAGGTTGAAGATACCCAGCCCGAAGTCGTCCGTCAGTCCAGCTTCTCGCTGGCATCGGGCGACAGTCTCTCTCTGGATGCGGATACGTTCGACGGCCTGCGTGCAGACACGGTTGATATCACCCTGTCCGCGGGCGGCGCGGCAAGCATAGATGTCGCTGGCCTTCTGGCAGCACTTGACCGTTATCCCTATGGCTGCACCGAGCAGACGACCAGCCGTGCCCTGCCGCTGCTTTATCTCAGCGAAGTTGCGGAGGCTGCCGGTCTGGGCGGTGACAGCGCCATTCGGGAACGGGTGGTCAAGGCGATTGCCAGGATCCTGTCGAACCAGTCCTCTTCCGGTGATTTTGGTCTCTGGAACAGCTATGGCGGTGGCGACACCTGGCTGAACGCCTATGTCACCGACTTCCTGACGCGGGCTCGCGAGAAGGGCTATCTGGTGCCCGACCTTGCGTTCACCTCGGCGCTGGACAATCTGGAAAACAGATTGGCCTATTCGTCCGACTTCCAGGATGGCGGCGAAGATATCGCCTATGCACTTTACGTGCTGGCTCGCAACGGCCGCGCCTCGATGGGCGACCTTCGCTACTACCTGGATGCCAAGCTGCAGAACTTCGCAACACCGCTCGCCAAGGCACAGGTTGCCGCCGGGCTTGCCCTTTATGGCGAGCGTGAGCGGGCGGCAACCGGTTTCCGAGCGGCACTTGCCGCCTTGCCGAAGGAAGCTCCGCAGTATTACCGCGACGACTATGGCTCGATCCTGCGCGACAGCGCCGGCGTGACGGACTATGTCGTTTCGGCATCCATGGACGACAGTCTGAAGACAGAAGCCATCGACTTCCTCAAAACGGCCCAGGCCAACAAGCCATACCGGTCGACCCAGGACATGGCCTGGCTGCTTCTGGCTGCCAATGCGCTCAACGAATCCGCGCAGGACGCGAAGATTTCCGTTCGCGGTGAAGTGACACCGGGGCGTCTGGCGTGGTCGCTGGCTGGCAGTGAAGTCGCAGGATTCCCGGCGGAGGTGAAAAACAACGGTGAGGCTGCAACGGAGCTTCTCGTTTCCGTGGCCGGTCAGCCGCTGGTGCCTGAACCTGCCGGTGGCAAGGATTATGCCGTCGAGCGGACGGTCTACGACCTGGACGGCAACCCGATCGACCCAACCGCTGTTCCCGTCAACACGCGGCTTGCCGTGGTCGTGACCGTGCGGGCCCTGACGGATCATCCGGGCCGACTGATGGTGGTCGACCGCTTGCCTGCCGGTCTTGCGATCGACAATCCGCGACTGGTGCGATCCGGTGATCTCGGCGGCCTTTCGTTCCTGGATACGATCGATCAGCCCGAGCATTCGGCCTTCTACAAGGACCGTTTCGAAGTGGCTGTCGACCAGACCCGCTGGAGCAGCAAGGAACTGACCTTCGCCTATCTCGCCAGGGCGGCAACGCCGGGGGACTATACGCATCCGCCGGCATCGGTCGAGGACATGTATCGTCCGGATCGGCGCGCCATCACGGCAACCGGCAGGTTGGTCGTTCTCGGGCCGACGCGGTAAGGGCGGACGATGAAGACGTTGGCGCGGCGGGACTGGCAAATGACCCGGCGGTGGCTGGCCGCCACTGGTCTTGGCGCTGCCGCGCTGTCGCTCTGCCTGTTTGCAAAGGTGGGGCACGACTACGCGTCCTTGCCGGTTCCACCCCGTGTATCTGATCTGTCGTTGTCGGTCGTCGTTCTCGACCGGACCGACCGCCTTTTGCGTGCCTTCACCAGCCAGGACGACAAGTGGCGCTTGCCGGTGGAACTGGCCGAAATCGATCCGCTTTACTTTCGGATGCTGCTGGCGTTTGAGGACAAGCGTTTTTTCGACCATGGCGGGTTCGATCCGCAGGCATTGATTCGCTCGGCCCTGCAGAGCCTCAGGAACGGCCGTATCGTCTCAGGCGGTTCGACACTCACCATGCAGGTCGCGCGGTTGCTGGAAGAGCAGCCGACAAAGTCGCTTGAGCGCAAGTATGAGCAATTGCTTCGAGCCATTCAGCTTGAGGCGGCATTCTCGAAAGAAGACATCCTGCGGCTCTACGCACTGCGGGCTCCCTTCGGAGGCAATCTGGAAGGTGTGCGTGCGGCAAGCCTGACCTGGTTCGGCAAGGAGCCGAACCGTCTCACGCCTGCAGAAGCCGCGTTGCTGGTGGCGCTGCCGCAAAGTCCGGAGGCTCGGCGGCCAGACCGTTTTCCCGAGCGCGCTCGCGAAGCCCGAAACCGGGTGCTACACCGGGCAGCGGCCGCCGGCGTTCTAAGCAAGGAAGAGGCAGATTCGGCTGCGGCAGAGCCGGTCAGGTCCATGCGCTACGCAATGCCGTTCCTGGCACCGCATGAAAGCCGGCAGGCACGTGCCGATTCGCCTCAATCGCCCGTCCACCGGTTGACCATCGACCTTGAGCTTCAGCGCGCGCTCGAAGCGCTGGCCAGGCGCAAGAGCGAGACGATGCCTGCGCCCGTCTCTCTGGCAATTCTGGTGGCAGATCACCAGAGCGGAGAGATTCTGGCAAGTGTCGGTGCGCCGGACCTGCTCGACACGCGCCGCCAGGGCCATGTCGACATGACGCGTGCCACCCGTTCGCCGGGGTCAACACTCAAACCGTTCATCTACGGTCTTGCCTTTGAAGAAGGTGTCGGTCTGCCGGAAAGCTTCATTGAAGACCGGGCAACCAACATCGGCGGTTACCAGCCGACAAATTTCGACCAATCCTACCAGGGGACGGTCACCCTGCGCGAAGCGCTGCAGCTGTCTCTCAACACACCGGCCGTGAAATTGTTGGAAGCCGTCGGGCCCGCAAGGCTGATTGCGCGGTTGAAACGGGCCGGTGCCAATCCCGTCATGGAGAAAGGCATCGCCCCTGGCCTTGCCATCAGCCTTGGCGGTCTCGGCCTATCCCTTCGGGACTTGACCCAGGCCTACGCGGCAATGGCGCGTGGAGGAGAGCCGGTCGCTCTGTCGGTCTGCCGGGCGGACTGCGGAGGAGACAGGCCGCCGGTGTCCACGGCCCGCGTCCTGTCTGAAAAGGCCTCCTGGCTGGTCGGCGACATTCTGTCTGGATTGCCGCAGCCGCAAAGCGCCGAAACGCACCATGTTGCCTATAAGACCGGCACCGCCTATGGCTACCGGGATGCCTGGGCGGTTGGTTATGACGGACGTTATGTGGTGGCAATCTGGTCGGGACGGCCGGATGGCACGCCTGTTCCCGGGGCGACGGGAGCGTCTGTCGCCGTACCGATCCTCTTTGAGACATTTCAGATCCTGGGGCCGGACATGGTTCCGCTCCCCGATGGTCCGGCGGAAGCTATGGGTGTTGCCGGGCGGCAGGTTCCCGAACCGCTTCGCTTCGCCCGCTTGCCGCAAAACCGCGGCACCATGCGAACGGGCGACGCCTTGCAGATTTCCTACCCACCGGACGGTGCTGAACTCGATCTGGGATTCGCACGGGACAGCACCACGTCGAACCAGGCGTCGCAGCCTCTAGTGGTCAAGTTCAAGGGCGGCGCCGGACCTTTTTCCTTCCTGGTCAACGGCAAACCCCTTCACACCGGCCAGCGGGAGCGACAACTCGTCTGGCAGCCGGACACACCGGGCTTTGCCGATGTGACCGTGCTCGATGCCAATGGCAACAGTGCCGGAGTAACGGTTCTTCTGCGCTAGGGGGCAGGGGACATTGATCAAGCACCGCGGGTCGCCCAGATAATTGAAGTGGTGAAATGATGTCCGCCGAAGGTCATTGGGCGGCGGACAAACCGTTTCAGCAGGCACATTCGCCCGGTCCTGGATTTTCCGGCTTGGAGCGGCCGAATCCCTGCAACATGCCTTGTTTGACCCAATCACTGCGAATCTTTCCGATTCAGAATGTGCCGCAAAGTATGTGGAAGACGAGATTCGCCTTGTGTATTCGGGTTTCAGAGGATTTTCTCCACTCGTCTGAGTGGCGTTTCACATTCCTAAAGGGAAGCGTGTGAATTTCTTTGTTTTTTCTCGATTATTCCATTAACAAAGAATAAATAAAGAAAAAATGAAAAACATAATAGATATATTCACTCAAAAACTTGAAGTTTGTGACGATTTTTGTTTGTTGGTTATCTTAGATTTTGGATGTTTTCATTTGTTCTTTGTTGCCTTGTCCCGGAAAGGGCGCGAGGTCTGCCTCACGTGTTCGTGATTTTTGCAGGGTTTTGCTGGGGTGATTGTTTTCCTGTTCCCTTAGGGAATGGAAAATGGTTTGCAAAACAGCATGTTGCAGAAAAAACACACAGATACCTGACTGTGCTTACCCGAGGCAGTTTGGGCTTGCTGTGCCAGGTCGAGTTTGGTTCTTAGCCTCTGCGACGGCGAGTAATCGCCAGTAAAAACGGTTCTGTCTTTTCTGCTGAATTGTTTTTGTACGAAATCGCGGGGATGGAGCCCGCCGGTCCTTGAGGGTCAGGTTCGGTTCCAATGAAAATTGACTTTTGGAGGTCAGATATGAAACTCAAGAGCTTGATGCTCGGCGCTGCAGCTGCTGCTGCTGCCACCACCGCACAGGCAGCCGATCTTCCGGTTGCTCCGGAGCCGGTTGATTACGTTCGCGTCTGTGACGCTTACGGCGCACGCTTCTACTACATCCCGGGCACCGAAACCTGCCTCCGCGTTGGCGGCCGTGTTCGTACCCAGGTTGTCGTCAACAACACGCTGGACAACGGCGCATGGGGCAACCGTGACTCCGACGGCTACTCCTGGCTGTCTCGCGGTTACCTGTACCTGGACGCTCGCACCGCAACCGAATTCGGTACCCTGCGTGCATACGTCTCCATGTACTCCACCGTTACGAACGCTGTCGGCTCCTCAACGCTCGACAACGCTTACATCCAGTGGGGCGGCCTGACGGCTGGTCTTCTGACCTCGAACTTCGACATCTTTACCGGTCAGACGTTCATGGGTGTTGTTAGCCGTAACTGGTCCGATCAGACGGTCAACCAGATCGCTTACACCGCAGCTTTCGGCAACGGCTTCTCCGCTACGATCGCTCTGGAAGATCGTTCGCATCGTGAAGTTGGCACCTACGGCGGCACTCGTGCACCGGACCTGGTCGCTGCTCTCGGCGTTTCCCAGGGCTGGGGTTCTGCACAGCTGTCCGGTGCTCTGCATCAGGTTTACCCGGATCGTGCAAACGCACACCAGACCGGCGCAACCAACAACGGTGCTGACGATTCCCTCGGTTGGGCAATCGGCGGTGGCGTAGCCATCAACCTGCCGATGCTGAACTCCGGTTCCAACATCTTCTTCCAGGGCTTCTACGCAGACGGCGCTCTGTCCTACATCGGCGCAGGCAGCACCGTTGGCGGCGTAGCAGTCTCCGATTACGGCCCGACCAGCGGCACCTCCACCGGCTACTCCCTGTCGGCTGGTGCTTACATCCAGGCAACTTCCACGATCGGTCTGGCACTCGACGGTTCCTACATGGACATCGATCAGCCGAACGGCGCAACCGACCTGACCCGTTGGGCAATCGACGGTTCCGTACAGTGGGAGCCGGTCTCTGGCTTCGTAATGGGTGCTGACGTTGGTTACGCCAACACCGACCCGGACAACGCATCTGACGTTGACGAACTCCTCTTCGGTGTTCGTATGCAGCGCACTTTCTAATCATTTGATTAGATTTCTGGCTGTGATCCTTTGAACTCCAGTCAGTCACGCGGCCCGGCAGGCTTCAATCTGCCGGGCCGTCCCCATTTTGATTCCCCGAGAATCCGCATGGGGTGAGGCGCGAAGCCTCCCGGTCAAGGGCCGGTCAAACCGGCGTTTTTGCCGAGAATCCTAACAGTTTCTAAATTTCCCATCTGTTTTTGTGACATTCGCGCAACACCGGTTTTTGAAAACAGCCGCTGCGGTAGGTCAGAACCGTATTCTGTGTTGAACCGCGAAATTGGATGCGTATGGTCATCCTTGCGAGCGGCTTCGAGCCGCACTGATTTGTCTGCCTCGGACGTCCAACCTCCGGTCGGTGGCAAACTCAGAAACAATTCGCGGGGACAATGGCGCTTCACTTTGGTGCCAATTGAAATGACTGATTGGAGGTCAGATATGAAACTCAAGAGCTTGATGCTCGGCGCTGCAGCTGCTGCTGCTGCCACCACCGCACAGGCAGCCGATCTTCCGGTTGCTCCGGAGCCGGTTGATTACGTTCGCGTCTGTGACGCTTACGGCGCACGCTTCTACTACATCCCGGGCACCGAAACCTGCCTCCGCGTTGGCGGCCGTGTTCGTACCCAGGTTGTCGTCAACAACACGCTGGACAACGGCGCATGGGGCAACCGTGACTCCGACGGCTACTCCTGGCTGTCTCGCGGTTACCTGTACCTGGACGCTCGCACCGCAACCGAATTCGGTACCCTGCGTGCATACGTCTCCATGTACTCCACCGTTACGAACGCTGTCGGCTCCTCAACGCTCGACAACGCTTACATCCAGTGGGGCGGCCTGACGGCTGGTCTTCTGACCTCGAACTTCGACATCTTTACCGGTCAGACGTTCATGGGTGTTGTTAGCCGTAACTGGTCCGATCAGACGGTCAACCAGATCGCTTACACCGCAGCTTTCGGCAACGGCTTCTCCGCTACGATCGCTCTGGAAGATCGTTCGCATCGTGAAGTTGGCACCTACGGCGGCACTCGTGCACCGGACCTGGTCGCTGCTCTCGGCGTTTCCCAGGGCTGGGGTTCTGCACAGCTGTCCGGTGCTCTGCATCAGGTTTACCCGGATCGTGCAAACGCACACCAGACCGGCGCAACCAACAACGGTGCTGACGATTCCCTCGGTTGGGCAATCGGCGGTGGCGTAGCCATCAACCTGCCGATGCTGAACTCCGGTTCCAACATCTTCTTCCAGGGCTTCTACGCAGACGGCGCTCTGTCCTACATCGGCGCAGGCAGCACCGTTGGCGGCGTAGCAGTCTCCGATTACGGCCCGACCAGCGGCACCTCCACCGGCTACTCCCTGTCGGCTGGTGCTTACATCCAGGCAACTTCCACGATCGGTCTGGCACTCGACGGTTCCTACATGGACATCGATCAGCCGAACGGCGCAACCGACCTGACCCGTTGGGCAATCGACGGTTCCGTACAGTGGGAGCCGGTCTCTGGCTTCGTAATGGGTGCTGACGTTGGTTACGCCAACACCGACCCGAGCTCTGCGTCTGACGTTGACGAACTCCTCTTCGGTGTTCGTATGCAGCGCACCTTCTAATCAACCCTCTCTCGAGGTTTGATGGAAAACCCGGCGGAAACGCCGGGTTTTCTTTTGTCTTGTCGAGGCAAAATGTCTGCAAAGAGCTACGCACATTGTGTTGCGCTAGCTCAGAAGCTCAGAAGCTCAGAAGCTCAGAAGCTCAGAAGCTCAGAAGCTCAGAAGCCCGCACATTGCCGTCTGATCAGGGTCAGACGGATTTCAAAAATTCCGAGATCGTTTTATGGGTCTCGCCATCCCACAGAACCGGGGCATGTCCCTGGCCGGCAACGGTTTTCAATGCCGCGTTGGGATGTTTCTCCATCATGCGGCGGCAGGTGTCCGCACTCAGCAAATCGGAATGTTCCCCGCGAAGGACCAGAACCGGCCTGTCGGTCAGCTTTTCGTAGAGCGGCCAAAGATCGGGTGTGGGCGTGGCATCATCCAGGCTTGCCAATTGATGGGCGAGGGCCGGATCATAGTCCATCACGACATGTCCGTCGCGTTCCGATGCTAGCTGGTGGGCCAGTCTCACCCAGTCCGCCTTGACGAAACCTGGAAACTGATACCCGAGCGTATGTTCGAGCTTGTCCGCGATCTCCTCATGGGAGTCGTTTTTCATGTGATGGCCAAGTGTTGCGGCAATCCGGTGAATCGCGCGCATCTCGATATGCGGACCGATGTCATTGAAGATCACGGCGGCCATCCGGGATGCCGGGTAGCGCAGGCCCATGGCAAGGGCATGCAAACCGCCCCGTGAGGTTCCAAGCACGGCAAAGCGGTCCAGGTTCAATTCTTCGATGGCGGCGTCGATGTCCTTGTCTTCAACGGTCAGCGCGTAATTTCGCCAGTCTGGATCCCACTCGCTCTTGCCGCGCCCCCTGTAGTCAAGAGCGATGACCCTGTGGCCGCGGGATTGAAGAAAGCGAGCGATCTCATTGAAATCCCGTGTGTTTCGGGAAAGTCCTGGTAAGCAGAGAACCGGAACGGGAGGCGTTGCGCCTTCGGACGCAGCCTTTGCCGCTGGCCACTCGCGCCCCGAAAGGGTCAGCCCGTCCGGGCTTTTCCAGGTAAACTCGACCACCGGGGGAGTTGGCGCGGTGTCGGTGTTGCGAAATGCTTCTTGTGGCGCAGAAGCCATGAGTGTCTCCCGTAGCGTTTCCATCCAGAATTTTTTTCAAAGATAGGGTGGAATGCGGAGGGCTGCCAATAGGAAGACTTCTTATCCGGGTTTGAAAAGGAGGCGGCAGGTGTCGCTCGAAGAGCGCAGTTGAGGCAAGAAAAGTCGAAAAGCTGCAGTTCTATGGCGTTGGAACCATTGCTCCTTCTTCAGCAGATGAGTATGTTGCGCCTCCATCTGAAAAAGATATCTTTCCGCCTGTCGGAACCGCGACAATCATCCAAGAGGAAACCGAGATGTTCAAAGGTTCAATTCCAGCGCTGATTACCCCGTTTAAGGACGGAGCGCTTGATGAGAAACGGTTCCAGGAGTTTGTCGACTGGCAGATTGGCGAAGGCTCATCCGGTCTCGTGCCTGTTGGAACGACCGGGGAAAGCCCGACGCTGACCCACGACGAACACAAGCGGGTGGTGGAGCTGTGCGTGGAAGCGGCTGCCGGCCGCGTTCCCGTCATGGCGGGCGCTGGCTCCAACAACACGATCGAGGCAATCGACTTCGCTCAGCACGCCGAAAAGGCTGGCGCTGATGCCTTGCTGGTCGTGACACCTTACTACAACAAGCCGAACCAGGCCGGCATGAAGGCCCATTTCAAGGCCGTCAACGATGCCGTCGGGATTCCGATCTTCATCTACAACATTCCCGGCCGCTCGATCGTCGACATGCTTCCGGAAACGATGGCCGAACTGTTTGAAACTTGCGAGAACATCAAGGGCGTCAAGGATGCGACCGCCGACATGGCCAAGGCCAGCCGTCAACGCCATCTGTGTGGTCCCGATTTTGTCCAGCTCTCCGGTGAAGACATCTCCGCGCTTGCCTTTAATGCACATGGCGGTGTCGGCTGCATTTCCGTAACCGCCAACGTAGCGCCTCGGTTGTGTGCCGAATTCCAGGCAGCGACACTTGCTGGCGACTACAAGAAGGCACTTGAGTATCAGGATCGTCTGGCACCGCTGCACCGGGCCATGTTCCTGGAGCCGAGCCCGGGGGGCGCGAAATACGCGCTTTCCCTGCTTGGCAAGGTGGATGAAGAGCTTCGGCTGCCGCTGCTGCCGGTGACCGAGGCCGCACAGGCCGAAATTCGCGCTGCGATGGCGCATGCCGGCCTGATCAACTGACCGGAAAAGAAATGGCGCTTGTCGCCTGGAACTGACGTTCGTCTCGATGGTTTGCCTGTTCGAGACGAACTCAAATCCATGGCACTGACGCCGGAAGGATAAAAATGGCTCCGAGAAAAGGGGGCGATCCGGGGCGGACCATCATTTCCGACAACCGGAAAGCCCGGTTCAATTACGAGATTGAAGATACGCTGGAAGCAGGCATCGAGCTGAAAGGCACCGAGGTCAAGTCTCTGCGCAATGGCAAGGCGAACATTGCCGAGTCTTACGCTGCCGAGCATCAGGGCGAGATCTGGATCTACAACGTCTATATTCCAGAATACCTGCAGGCCAACCGGTTCAACCACGAACCGCGCCGCCCGCGCAAGCTGCTGTTGCACAAGCGCGAAATCGGAAAGCTCGCGGGTGCCGTCCAGAAGGAAGGCAAGACGATTGTTCCGCTCAAGCTCTATTTCAATGACCAGGGCCGGGCAAAGCTGGAACTGGCACTGGCGCGCGGGAAAAAGCTGCACGACAAACGCGAAACCGAAAAGAAGCGCGATTGGCAGCGGGAAAAGTCCCGTTTGATGAAGAACTTCAGCTAACTTCAGCTATCCACAGCAGCACTTCAGGACAATTCCGTGAGTGTGTGTAACCTGTTGAAGGCATGCGCATAACGTGTGGAAGAGCTGTGCAGTTGCTGTGGGTAGTGAAAACGCCTGTCCCGGGCCTTTCCCGTGGATTGCCTGTGATCTCTCATAGCTCAACTGTCTCACAAGACAGCTTCGGAACCTAAACCGTCAAACTTTCCAGAATGTCCCGTTTCCAGTCGGGAAGGGGGCAGGGCCTGCGCGTTTCGCGGTTCACGTGGACATGCACAAAGCGGCCGTGTGCCGCAGTTGTCTCGGCTTCACCGGCAAACAATCCGACCCGGAAAACCACAGACGTCGAGCCGAGTTTCTCCACCTTCAACCCTGCGGAAACGACAGAGGGGAAGGTGAGTTCTGCAAAGTAATGGCAGCCGGTTTCGACCACAAGGAAGATCTCGGGACTGCTGAGTGGGTCGAGCAATTTCTTTTCAACGTACCAGCTGTTAACGGCCGTGTCGAAATAGCTCAAATACTGCACATTGTTGACGTGCCCATAGATGTCCACATCCATCCATCTTGTGGGGATATGTAGAAAAGCTTTGAAGTCGGACCGTTTTAAAGGAGCAGGTCTGGCTGCTTGTGGAGAAGCTGTGAAGTTCATAGAGCAGCCTTGTAGATGTCGAACGCGTCCATTTCGCCAAGTTCACGCGGATTGTTGACCAGAAGGCGCGTCTGTTTCATGGCATCGCTTGCCAATTTAGGCAGATCAGCCTCGCTGATGCCGACATCGCGCAAGCGTGTTTCAAGGCCCAGTTTTGCGGCAAGGCTCGCAAGGTGTTCCGCGAAATGATCAGCGCGCGCGCTGGCATCGCTGACCTCGGCAAGTGCCGGAAAGACAATTGGGGCAATCTCGGCATAAGTGTCTGAAGCAACGGTGTTATTGAACTTCAGAACATGCGGCAGAACCAGCGCGTTGGACAGGCCGTGCGGCACGTGAAACGTGCCGCCGATGGGATAGGCAAGCGCATGAACCGCAGCCACCGGAGAATTCGCAAAGGCCATGCCGGCGAGCATGGACCCTAGCAACATGGCACCGCGTGCGTCCTTGTCGTCCGGTGTGAACACAGCCTTTTCGATATTGGCACCCAGCAGCTTCAAGGCTTCAACGGCTAGGATCCTAGTAACGGGATTGTTGTTCGCGGATTTCGAGGCGTAGCCTTCAATGGCATGGACCATCGCATCAATACCGGTGGCCGCTGTTACCGGCGCTGGCAGGCCAAGGGTCAGCAGCGGGTCGAGGATCGCGACATCAGGCAGCAGGAAGGGGGAAACGACGCCGCGTTTTTCTTCCTCCCCGACCGTGATGATCGAAATCGGAGTGACCTCCGATCCGGTTCCTGCAGTTGTCGGAACGAGGATCAGCGGCAAACGCGGGCCCTTGGCGTTTCCGATGCCCCAGGCATCGTCCAGATCCTCGTTGCTGCCCAGCAGCAGCGCGACCAGCTTGGCGACATCCAGAGACGAACCGCCGCCGAAGCCGATGACGGATGTCGCCCCGTGAGTACGGGCCGCATCCACGGCTGCATCGACGAGCGACCGCGGCGGATCGGCAACGACATCGCTGAACCGGCCCAATTCATGCCCGGCACCGGCCAGCGCGGCTTCGCAGGATGCTTGCAGGCCAAGGGAAGCAATGCCTGGATCGGTTACGAGAAAGGGGCGGCGCCCCAGAAAGGAAGCCGCGTGGCTTGCCAGGTTCGCCGCTGCTCCATTCTCGAAAACGATCCGTTGACTGGTGTTGAACGTGAACGCCCCTATCATATGTCCTCCCGGGTTCTCTTTGCCCAAGAGTGCCCGGAAATGACATGCGCAGTCGAGTCGAGATTGACCCGACTTTTGAAGGAGGCGGGCGGGGCAGACCTCTCCTTGCCTCTGCCCCATCAGGCACTTGCAGCGTCGGCAAACCGATGCAATGCCTCGCCTTGGCGCAAGGAGGTCGTGGCGCCGGCCGATCAGGCGTGCATCTTCGCGCCTTTGGAAATCTTGTCCGCGACCTTCTTGTCCGCATGAAAGGCAATGCCGACGACTTTTGCGTCGTCCGGCCCAAAGCGCGAAAACACCTCTCTGTTGGCGCTGTCGTGGCCGGTCGTGAACATTTCCTCTATGTAGAGGCTTGCCGGAACCGAACGGTCCAGCGTGCGCTGGTGGATCTTGCCGAGTGTTTGCGCATCGGCGCTCAGGACGATGATCGGCTGCACACTCATCGGGTGATAGACATTGGCTGCCGCGTCGCTATAGGGTTCACCGATTATGCCGGGCTTTGCCGCGGCAACACCGGTTGACAGGAACGCCGTCACATTCAGCTTCTGCCAGACAGCGAGATCTTCTCGGACAACAACGACGAACTTGGTTTCGAACATGACTTTCAACTCCACGCGGGGATTTCATCCAGAAAGGGAAGCGCACGATCTAGCGGAGCTGAAGCCAGGTGGTCTTGAACGTTTGTGCGCAATTGAAGCGGACAGGATCCACGTTGCGCCACCGGAACAAGGGATCGAGCGCATCGAGGCCCGGTTTCACGGCAACGGCTTTGCGCCGCACCGGCACGACACTTACGCCATAGGGTTGACCATCAGCGGTGTGCAGACCTTCAGTTATCGCGGTGAGAAACGGGCTTCGCTGCCGGGACAGGTGATCGTCATTCATCCGGATGAGCTGCATGATGGCGGTGCGGGAACCGAGCGCGGTCTCCGCTATCGCATGATCTACATTCCGCCGGAGCGGATCAGTGAAACGCTGGCTGTCTCAGGCAATGCGCGCCTGCCGTTTATCAGCTCACCGGTCCTCTCGGATGCTGGCTTCAGGAAAGATCTGGCGGATGCCCTGTCCGACATCGATTGCGAGATGGGCGACTTCCGGCGCGACTGTCTGGTGACGGATCTGGCTGCGTGCCTTGCCCGGCATGCCGATGTCCGCAAGGCAGGTGCCGCGTCGTTGAACTGGCCGTCCCTGAAGGCTTGCGCCGAGTATTTGAGAGAAGGTTGCGCCGAGCAGATCAGCATGGACGAGCTGGAGGATCTGGCGCAGATGGACAGGTTTTCCCTGTCGCGGCAGTTTCGCGACGTCTTTGGAACGAGCCCGCACCGGTATCTCGTCATGCGGCGTCTGGAGAGGGCCAAGACAGAGCTGCACACGGGAGCATCCCTTGCCGATGCGGCCTTTGCCAGTGGCTTTTCAGATCAAAGCCATCTGACCCGTCACTTCAAGCGCGCATTCGGGATGACGCCTGGTCACTGGCGGCGGCTTTGCGCCGCCAGTTTGGCTTAGCCCGGTCACGAAAAGGACCGCGTTTTCGCCTTAGAGCTTGCTCGGTCCAAACTTGTTCGACCGGGGGAAACCTGTCGGGGGGAGGCGGCCGGCCTGGCCGCGTTCACCGCGCCAGTCTGCGAGCTCTTCCAGCGACCGTGTGAAGCTTCGGCCGGAACTGTCTGTCCAGGTCAAGCCGTCTTCGCCCTTGAAGACGCGAATGTCCGAAATGTTGCCATCCCGGTAGCGCTGCAGGCGAACGCCGCGGCCGCGGCCCATCTGCGGGATCTGCACCAGCGGGAACACCAGGAGTTTCCTGTTCTCGCCGATAATGGCCACGTGATCACCGGATGCCTCCACGCAGATCGAGGCTTCGGCCGGTGCGCTGAGGTTCAGCACCTGCTTGCCCTTGCGGGTGTTGGCAACAACGTCATCCTCGCTGACGACAAAACCACGTGCTTCAGTGGTTGCCAGCAGCAGGTTGCGCCCGGGCTTGTGAACGAAGGCGTTCACCACATCCTGCGCCTCGTCCATTTCCACCATCAGGCGGATCGGCTCGCCATGGCCGCGCCCACCCGGCAGGCGGTCCGCACCCAGCGTGAAGAACTTGCCTCCGGTAGAGAACAGCAGAATCTTGTCCGTCGTCTCCGCGTGCAACGACAGCTTCAGCTTGTCGCCCTGCTTGAAGGCGACGCCGGAAAGGTCCGTCTGGTGACCTTTCATCGCCCGGATCCAGCCCTTTTCGGAGATGATGACGGTGATCGGTTCCTTTTCGATCATCGCCTGCTGGATATCGATCAGATCCGTTTCGGGGGCTTCGGACTTGTCTGTCCGACGCTTGCCGATTTCGGTTTCAGGGCCGTAGACCTTGGAGATTTCCGCAATCTCCTTGGAGATCTTGGTCCACTGACGCGCATCGGAACCGAGCAGCTTGGTCAGATCGTCTTTTTCCGCTGACAGCTTGTCGTGCTCCTTGCGGATTTCCATCTCTTCCAGCTTGCGCAACGACCGCAGGCGCATGTTGAGGATGGCTTCCGCCTGGACATCCGACAGCTCGAAAGTCTGCATCAGTTCGGCTTTGGGTTCGTCCTCTTCGCGGATGATGCGAATGACCTCGTCAAGGTTCAGATAGGCGACGAGATAGCCTTCCAGAACTTCGAGACGGTGGTTGATCTGGCCGAGCCGGTATTCGGACCGCCGGATCAGCACTTCCTTGCGGTGATCGAGCCACTCGCGCAGGACCTGCTTCAGGCCCATCACCATAGGCACCTTGCCCATGGACAGGACGTTCATGTTCAAGGAGAACCTGTTTTCCAGGTCCGTCAGCTTGAACAGGGACTCCATCAGGATATTGGCGTCGACGTTGCGCGAACGCGGCACCAGAACGATGCGGATATCTTCTGCCGATTCATCGCGGACATCGTCCAGAAGCGGCAGTTTACGCGCTGTCAGCAGTTCGGCGATTTTCTCGATCAGGCGCGACTTCTGCACCTGGTAGGGGATCTCCGTGACGACAATCGTCCACTGCCCACGGCCGAGGTCTTCCACTTCCCAGCGGGCACGAACGCGGAAACTGCCGCGTCCGGTTTCATAGGCCTCGCGAATGGACCCCTGATCCGACACCAGAAGACCGCCGGTCGGGAAATCCGGGCCCTTGATGTACTCCAGCAGCTCGCCCGTTTCCGCGTTCGGGTTCTTGATCAGGTGCTGGCACGCCTCGCAAAGCTCGAACGCATTATGCGGCGGAATGGAGGTCGCCATGCCAACGGCAATGCCCGACGAGCCGTTGCCGAGAAGGTTCGGGAAACCGCCCGGCAGAACGATGGGCTCCTTGTCCTCACCGTCATAGGTCTCGCGAAAATCGACGGCATTTTCGTCCAAGCCATCCAGCAGCCGCTTGGCGGTGTCGGTCATGCGCGCTTCGGTGTAACGCATGGCCGCTGCGTTATCGCCGTCAACGTTGCCGAAGTTGCCCTGGCCGTCGATCAGCGGATAGCGCTGCGCGAAGTCCTGGGCAAGACGGACAAGAGCATCGTAAACCGCCTGGTCGCCATGGGGGTGGTACTTACCGATAACGTCACCAACAACGCGGGCACATTTCTTGAAGCCGGACCCAGGGTCCAGTTTCAAAAGGCGCATCGCGTAAAGCAGGCGCCTGTGCACCGGTTTCAAACCGTCGCGCACATCCGGCAAGGCCCTGTGCATGATGGTCGACAAGGCATAGGCCAGATAGCGCTCTTCCAGCGCATTCTTGAGATTGATGCTCTCAATGCCGCTTGGCGGCGGTGTCGTCTCTTTTCCCATGGATATCTGCTAACCTGTTCGGCGGGCGGGTTCAATTCGCTTGCACGCGGAAAGGGCCGGAACTGGCCGATTTTCAACGGAAATCGGTAGGTCCAGGCAGGCGTGGCCGGCGATGACTGGCGAAGAAACCTATTGCGGCTGTTCCCGGTGGTCTTTTACAGGTAAATCCGAAATCATCAATGCAATCCTGGGTAGGCACTGAAAGCTCGGCAGGGCCCATTTCGTTCGTAGAATGAACCGGTGATATAACTGTCCTTTGCCGCAAGCAGTCTTGCTTCCGCGCTCCTGCTCTTTTCTCCATTGGCCGCTTTCGCGCAATCCGCACCATGGAACACGCCTTACGATTCCTGCTTCGACCGGCCGGACTTGGCACCTGAGTTCGAGGTTTTGCCCGATGGAACCGAGATCCGGAAAGTCATGCTTCCGGGTGATGTGCTGTTGGAGATGGAACGCAAGGACGGCAAAATAAAGATCGCTACCTTCGATCAAAGCGGCCATGGCGCGGTGCTCTGCGCCAAGGGGATCTATCAATTGGTGCGGGCAGCGCTCGACACCTGTCAGGACGTTGAAAACGTGCGCGTATCGCGTCTTGTGGACGAGGCGCTTGACCGGATGGATCGTTTCATCCTCGCCAATTCGATCGAGCCCGTCACGATGAGCCAACTGCAGGAGCGCGATCAGGCGATGCTCAGGAAACTCCGCAACGATCTGACCGGGCCGGATATATCTGGAAAGTTGAAAAGCTGTAAGGCGGACGTTCCCGAGCGTGTGCAACTCCCTGCGCGTCTGGTGTCTGGGTTTGACGAAACTTCGGACGAGGCGTTCACGGCGAGGGTCGACGACCTGCTGTCAGTTCCGCGCCTGCCGGCAATGAATCCGTGTCTTTAGGACAAGAAGCCATACAAGGGCTGCGGACTTACCGATGACGCAGCCGCTGATGATGCGCGCATTTCTTGATGTGCACGCCAAGCTACGAATATCAGAAGGCGCACGGGGTGGAGCAGGTGCCGTCCTGAGCATGGGATGACGCGGTGAAGGCGCCTTGTAGAAAAACAAAAGTAAAAGTCTGAAAAAAACGTCCCTTCCTTAATGTCATGTCAAGGCAGGTGAGGTATCAAGACAATGAAGTAGTGGATTTTAACGATGGTTTGTTAAACTTTGGAACGCGCCTTCATGGGGTCAAACTGGGTAACGTCGGCCTGGACGTCATTCACCACCTGGGTTGCCGGTGAGAGCGGCGATCCTGACGTCGCGCTTGCGCAATATCAGTTCGTCCAGCGTCAGACCCCATTCCTCTACATGATGAGCCTGGCGGGTGGCTGGGGTTTGTCTCTGACACATTGGCCGGTCGCCCCTGTCTTTCTGACCCTTGTCATTCCGCTTCTGGTGACTGCTTTTGCGGTGCAACGTATCGTGACTGTCCGCAGACGCCAGAAAATGACGCCCGATCACGACGAAATTCTGACCTGGCAGAAACAGACGAAGATCCTGGCGGTTGTTTCGCCGGCGCTCTTCTCGATCTGGGTTCTGTCGCTTTTTCCCTATGGCGGACCCTACCTTCAGGTTCAGGTCGTTTTCACGATTGCCGTTGCCAACCTGGTGCTTCTCTTCTGCCTGATCCATTTTCGCGCCGTGGCCGTCATCAACGCATTTTGCGCCAATACCCTGTATTTTCTTTATTTTGCCATCACGGGGGAGGAGGTCTTTACCTATTTCGCACTCTATGGAATTGCCGCCTCAATGGGCGCTTTTTTCGTTCTGAACAACCACTATCGCGGCTTTATCAGCCTGATCCGCGCCGGCAGGGACCTGAAACGCCATGCCGAGGAGCTGGAACACAAGCAGGACGAAACCCAGAAGCTGAGCGATCTGAACTATTTCATCGCCAATCACGATCACATGACTGGTCTGCCGAACAGGCGGTGTTTCCTCATGGAACTGGAAAAAAGCTTCACCTCGGCTCGTCAGTCGGGGGACGCGCTGTCCTTGTGTGTGTTCGATCTGGGCGGCCTCGGAGCGATCAACAACATCTATGGTCTCAACATTGGCGATCAGATCCTGCAGGAGGTCGTCAGAAGGCTGCAATCCAAACTCGAACCGCACTTGTTCGTTGCCCGCATCGCCGGCGACGAGTTCGCTCTCCTTGCGGTTGGAGACGCGGCAGCCTTTTCCGACGTCAACAGTTTCTTCACAGAGCTCTTTGCCGAGGCCTGCCCGTTGCCGGAAGGCAGCATGAAGTTGAATTACGCCGCTGGAATAGCGCATGTGGATGGAAGCGTGCTGTCGCCCACGCAATTGCTGGAACGTGCCGTCTACGTTCTGCAGGAAGCAAAATTGAACCGGAATCATCCGGTTGCCGTTTTCGGCCCACGGCACAGCGAGCAGATGCAGTTCCACGCCAGGATTACCCAGGCACTGCAGGCGGCGGATATCGACACCGAAATATCGGTCGCCTTCCAGCCCATTGTGGACGTGGTGCATAACCGGATCACGGGCGTGGAGTGCCTTGCCCGCTGGAACAGCCCTTTGCTGGGCAATGTGCCGCCTGGCGACTTTATCCCCATTGCCGAGCGTTGCGGGGTGATCAACAAGCTGACGCTGTCCCTGTTGCGCAAGGCGCTTGAAGCGGCCCGCAATTGGCCTGACGACCTGAAGGTGTCGTTCAATCTGTCGGCAAGCAACCTGTCGTCCCGAGGTTTCGTTCAGGAAATACTCGCTCTGCTGGCTGAATATGACTTTGATCCCGCGCGGCTGCATTGCGAAGTGACGGAAACCTCCGTGATGTGGGACTTCAAGGAAGCGAGCCGGGCGATCCTGGCGTTGAAGGAAACCGGCATCCGCCTGTCTCTCGATGATTTCGGCACCGGGTATTCAAGTCTCACTCATGTCCACAAGCTGCCGCTCGATTGCATCAAGGTCGATCGCAGTTTCGTCCACGGTATTCGGCCGGATACAGCAGGATATGGCATCGTCAAATCCCTGTTGGCCCTCAGCCGGGACATGGGCATTGCCTGCGTTGTGGAAGGTGTTGAAACCGAGGAAGAACTGTCGATCCTCAAAAGCCTCGGCACAAGCGAAGTGCAGGGCTACCTGTTTTCCAGGCCGCTTTCCGAAGCGGATCTTGGACGTCTGTTCGCCAAGGGCATGACCCTGTCGGGCAGCACCGTCACGCCGGACATTTCTCCCGCTGCTCAGAAAACCGCACAGGCAGGATGAAGACACGCCGCGGGAAAACCTACGATTGCAGGAAGGAGTTGTGAGAATCAGCTTCACCCTCTAGTGGATCCTCTGATTGTTTCAATCACGCAGCCAAACGCGTGAGGTCCTTCAAGGTGGTGCATGACTTCCAGACGCAAATCTTTTCGTTGGCTTATCGTCGTTTTGGTGGCGCTGGTTCTTGCTGCTGTAGTGGTGTCCTGGAATGATTTTTACCTGTTGCGCCTGAAAACCTATTCCATTCCTTCAGGCAGCATGCGTCCGACCCTGGAGGTCGGTGAAGTTGTTCTTGGGAGAAAAATCTTCCCCTCAATGGGCGAGCACTATGAGCCAGTCCGCGGAGACGTAATCGTTTTCAATATCGCTGCAAAAGGGGCAAACGATTATCTGAAAAGGGTCATCGGCTTGCCTGGCGAGCGCATACGGCTTCAGGACGGCGTGGTGCTGATCAATGATGTGCCTGTTCCACGTCAGGCCCTTGCAGACTATCGCTACGACGCTTCAGACGGTACTGAGGTCTCTGCTCCGCGATACAGGGAAACTTTGCCGAACGGCAGAAGTTACGAGGTTCTGGATCTCAATCCGCAAGGAGAAATGGACACGACAAGAGAATATGTCGTGCCCGACGGTCATCTGTTTGTAATGGGCGACAATCGGGACAATTCGGTCGACAGCCGTTACACGAATTACATCGGATATGTACCGCTGAACGAAGTTACTGGTGTCGTTGAGACGATCCTTCTTCGCAAGGGCGAGAGCAGTTCGCTTTGGCAGCCGGTGCAGCCGGAAGCAAATTAGGCGTGTTTCTGGAGTTTCAGAAATTCCAGGGGAATTCGGTTCGGTAACGCTTTTCAAGGGCGGTGAGCACCTGGTTTCGTGTGCCGCCGTCCCTGGCCTCATGTTCCTGCACGTATCTGTTCAGGAAAAAGCTCGTCAATTCGAAACCCTGGGTGACATCGGCCCAGGTCAGCTCACTGCCTGCCTGCCGTTGCCCGTCCAGAAGAAAGCTGGGCAGGGGGAGCAAGCGGTCATGATAGGGCGCGCCGGCTTCCCGGCAGACTGCACGGGCGGATTTCGGTGAGACATAGGCAAGGTCTTCGTTGCTGCCGGTGGCGACGCAGGATGAAAGATCAAGACCGATACCGAGGTCACGCAAGACCTCAAGCTCGAAGCGGATCAGAAGCGCGGCTGCCGCGTCCGAAGCCTCCAGATGGTCCAGAACCACGGGCAGCGCATTGAACAATCTCGGGTAGGCATGTCTTTCGGGCAGGAGGCGAAGCAGAAAGGCCAGATGCTGGAGCGCTGCCAGACCGAGACTGCTGGTCATGAGGTCACCCGCCCGCAGCGTTTCCGGCTCAATCTGAAACTGGCCGAGATGGTCGGAAAGGCGTGCCTTCCAGGTGAGGGTAAGCTCATTGCCAGGCTGCAGGACAGGCCGGTGCCGCCGGGAACGACCACCACGCACAAGGCCGAGGTGGCGGCCATGATCCAGCGTCATGGCCTCCAGAATGACATCGTTTTCGCCGTGTTTGCGGGTGGTCAGCACCACGCCGCGTCCGCTCCATTCCAAGGGCCGATTCCCGTTTCACGTCTGGCCGGGAGTTTGGCGGATTCGGAGATCCGCGCAAATTATTTCGGAAATTCGAGCCCCATTTCCCGGTAGCGCTCCGGATCGTCCGCCCAGTTCTCCCGAACCTTCACGAACAGGAACAGATGAACGGGAGCTTCGATGATTTCCGAAAGCTCTTCGCGGGCGGCTTGAGAAATCGCCTTGATGGTCTGGCCGCGTTTGCCGAGCACGATGGACTTCTGGCTATCCCGTTCCACGTAAATGGTCTGCTCGATCCTGGCCGATCCATCCTTGCGGGCCTGCCACTGTTCTGTCTCCACGGTGGAGATATAGGGCAGTTCCTCGTGCAGGCGCTCGAACAGCTTCTCACGGGTGATCTCGGCGGCAAGAATGCGAAGAGGCAGATCCGACGGCTGGTCTTCCGGAAAGAGCCAGGGACCGTCCGGAACCTTGGACGCGAAATAGTCCAGAATGGACTGGGTGCCATCGCCGGTCAGAGCGGACACCATGAAGGTCTCTTCAAACGGGACGATTTCATTGATCTTCTGCGCCAGCTGAAGCAGTTTCTCGCGCTTGGCGACATCGGTCTTGTTGAGGATCAGGACCTTGGGCGCCTGTTGGCTGGAAAGGCGTTTGAGGATGTTCTCCACTTCCTCGGTCAAACCTTTTCGGGCATCAACCAGAAGCGCGATCAGATCGGCATCGCGCGCACCGCCCCAAGCGGTATCGACCATGGCGCGATCGAGCCGGCGCTTGGGTTTGAAAATGCCTGGCGTATCGATGAACACCAACTGCGCCGCACCGTGCATGGCCACGCCGCGCACGATCGTGCGGGTGGTCTGCACCTTGTGCGTGACAATGGATACCTTGGTGCCGACAAGCTGATTGATCAGAGTCGATTTACCGGCGTTGGGCGCGCCGATCAGGGCAATGAACCCGGCCTTGGTGTCAGCCGGCATCTCCGGCAACGGCTCGGGAAGCGGCATGTCGAAACGGCCGGTCGGGGCCTGAAAGCCGTTGTCATCGTCCTCGTCCATCGGACCGCCGTTGGTGGTGTCGTCGCTCAACCTGTTCTATTCCTTCCACACGCCTTCCCGGCGCAGCACGGCTTCTGCCGCATTCTGTTCTGCAATTCGTTTTGAGCCACCCTTGCCTTCGCCCGGCGGCAACCCCTGAACGGTGACCGACACGGTGAAATTAGGAGCGTGGTCCGGTCCGTCCCGGCTGGTGACATCGTATCGCGGCGTCGGCAGGCTCTTGGACTGCGCCCACTCCTGCAACGTTGTCTTGGCATCGCGCAGCGGACCCGACCAGGATAGCATACGCGGCTCCCAAAGGCGCGTGATGAAACTTTCGGCCGCTTCGAAGCCGCCATCCAGGTAAATCGCGGCGATAACGGATTCGCAGATGTCGGCAAGAAGGGCGGTTTTCTTGCGGCCGCCCGTCTGCGCTTCTGCAAGGCCGATGCGCATCGCATCGCCGACGCCGAGTTCCTGCGCGATTTCCGCACAGGTCTCGCGCTTGACCATATGGTTGAAGCGACGGGCCAGTTCACCTTCGTCTGCCTTGGGAAAATGCTTGTGCAGCATGGAGGCAATCACGAGGCCGAGAACACGGTCACCAAGAAACTCCAGACGCTGATAACTTCCCGCAACCGTTTCGGACGGGGGCAGGGCGCTGGCATGAGTCAGCGCGACCCGCAACAGCTCCAGGTCACGGAACTCGTATTGCAGCGCGTTTTTCAGGGCCGAAATCGGCCCTGGTTGATGAAGTTGTCTTTTCATGCTGCCTGCTTCGGCGACGTACCGCCAAAGCCCCGGTTAGAGTGTCCGGCCAATCCGTTCCCAACGAACGCTCCACGGCCAGGACCAGATATGCCAGGCTGGCGTTCCTTCCTTGACGGAGAAGAACAGGATTTCGGCACGGCCCATGAAGTTTTCGAACGGAACGTAGCCGACCCTGTCCAGATAGCGGCTGTCGACAGAGTTGTCGCGGTTGTCGCCCATCATGAAGAAATGGCCTTCAGGCACCTTGTACTCGCGGGTGTTGTCCTTATCTCCGCGTGTCGTCAGGTCCAGGGTTTCGTAGGAAACGCCGTTCGGCAGGGTTTCCCGGTAGCGCGGCACCCGGCGCACGAGACCAGAGGGCGATTGTTCGATGTAGTCGTCGATCCGCTCGCGTTTGACCGGTTCGCCGTTGATATGCACCACGCCCTCGATGACCTGGATGGTATCGCCCGGCAGGCCGATCACGCGCTTGATGTAGTCAATGGACGTATCGGTCGGCAGCTTGAAAACGGCGACATCTCCCCGCTCTGGCTCGGCGGACCAGATCCGGCCGCTGAAGGGGCCCAGGCCGAAGGGGAAGGAAAAGCGCGAGTATCCGTAGCTGTATTTGGAGACGAACAGATAGTCGCCAACCAGCAAGGTGTCCTTCATCGAGCCGGACGGAATGTTGAACGGCTGGAACAGGAATGTTCGCACGATCAGGGCAAGCAACAACGCCTGGACAATAACCTTGATGGTTTCGGCTAGGCCGCTGTCCTTATCCTTCTTGTTTTCCGTCACGCTCATCTTGTCCCTTGATCAAAATCGTCCGGCGTTCTGTTCGGCAGCGCCGTTCACAGCCGGACTCTTATCCGCTAGCGCCTGCCGACGCAATGAGAGGAAGGCCCTTAAGGCAGGGCTTTCAGGGGGAATCCGCCTTTTGCGGCTCGGGCCAGTCGGTCGGCCAGGCTGAAATAACGACAAAGGCCTGCGCCAGCGGGTAGTCGTCCGTAATTGTGAGATCGATAGTGGTCTTGAAACCGGAGGGTACCATGGCCTGCAAGCGCTCGGCGGCGCCGCCGGTCAGGGCGATGGTTGGCTTGCCGGACGGCAGGTTTACGACGCCCATCTCGCGCCAGGCGACACCCATGCGAATGCCGCTGCCGAGTGCCTTCGAGCAGGCTTCCTTGGCTGCAAAACGTTTTGCGTAGGAAGCAGCCCGTTCTGCGCGCTTGTCCGATTTGGTTCGCTCAACTTCGGTGAAGACTCGGTTGGTGAAGCGCTCTCCGAATCTCTCGAGAGTTTTCTCGATCCGGCGGATGTCAATCAGATCGCTGCCAATTCCAAGGATCATGCCTTGCTTTCCAGATTGCGGCGGGATTGGGACGAGGTCCAAACCCTAGTTGGACCTGCCGGCCGTGAAAATCAAGCGCTGCCGTCTTCTTCCACAGTGTTGCCCGGAGCGGGGAACAGCCGGCCATGTTTGCTGGCACCCTTGTCGGCGAGTTTGTTTCTGCGCCGCCGCTGATAGACTTCGACACTCTTGTAAACGATCACGTAGGACACGGTTCCGACGATAAGACCGAGCGGAACAGCACCGATGAACATCGGTTTGAGCATTGGCCAGAGGGCATCGAGCGACTTTGCGAAAAGACCATGCTGAAACTGCTGGTGGACCTGGTGGGGGTCGGCGTGCGGCGCACGCCCGTAGAGAATCCATTGCCCGATTTTGAAGGTGAAGGCCCAGATGAACGGGAATGTCAGCGGATTGCCGACCGATGTTCCCAGCGCAGCGGCAATCAGGTTGCCGCGCACCATGTAGGCAATCCCGAACGCTGTCAGAAAATGGAACCCGACCAGGGGCGTGCAGGAGGCGAACGCCCCCGCGGCGAAGCCGAGGGCAATTGCGTGGGGTGTTGCCGTCAGTCGCAGCACACGCTTGCCGAAATAGCGGGTCGAGCGCGCCCAACTGTTCCGCGGCCAGACGGCGACACGCAGCCGCTCGATCCTCGTTGGCCTATTTCTTCGGCGAAACAGCATGGTCTAAGGTACGATCCCGTGTTCTTTTCGTTCAGCTCAATCCGCGGCTGCCCGGCTTGACTGCAGGCAGGGCGGCCAGTTCCGGCGGCAGGTTATCCGGTTCATAGGCCGGAACCTTGTATTCTGCCAGCGCAATTACCGGTACAGAGGCATCGGCCTCGCCACCGGAGCGGTCGATCAGGCAGGCAACACCCAGGACTTCAGCACCAAGAGCTTTCAACGAGGTTACCGTTTCGCGACTGGAAAGGCCTGTCGTAACGATATCCTCCACAACGATGACCCGGGCGCCTTGCGGCATTTCGAAGCGCCGCAGGCGAAATTCACCGTCTTCCCGCTCCACCCACATGGCCGGAACGTTGAGATGGCGGGCTGTTTCGTAACCCGGGATGAGCCCTCCAAGGGCAGGTGACACGATGTAATCGATCCTGCCGAGACCAGAGGACTGGATTTTTTCGGCCAGCGCCTTGCAGAGTTTTTCCGTCTTGTCCGGATACATGAACACGCGCGCCTTCTGCAGGAAGACCGGGCTGCGCAGACCGGAGGTCAGAATGAAGTGGCCTTCCAGAAAGGCTCCGGCCTCGCGAAATACGGCCAGAACTTCATCGCGTGTCATTATCAGATCCCCTCAAAATTCTTCGGCGGCTGCGCGCCTGCCCATGGTCGATCAGCGTTGTCGTCCACTCGAAAGTGGTTTTGTCCTTCTTGCCGGCTGCGCCTGGCAGCCTAGCCATTCACACGGCTGACGCTGGAAACATTCGGCTTGCTACGCAGCTGGTTTATGATCCTGTTCAGGTGTTTCAAATCCCAGACTTCCAGATCGATGATCATCTGATGGAAGTCCGAGGCGCGCTGCATCATCTTGACGTTGTCGATATTGCCGCTGTTTTCGCCGATCACCTGAGCGATGGTCGCCAGGGAACCGGGTTCGTTTGCAGCCGAAATGTCCAGGCGCGCAGGGAACCGTTCCGGATTGTTGACGTCGATGTCCCAGCGAACGTCGACCCAGCGCTCCGTCTGGTCGTCGAATTCCTTCAGGGACGGCGATTGTATTGGATAGATGGTCAGTCCTTCGGACGGGGTCAAGATGCCGACGATACGGTCGCCGGGAACAGCGCCGCCATCTGGCGCGAAAGTGACCGGAATGTCGCCGGACAGACCTCGGATCGGCAGGGCAGGGCCTTCTTCGGCTTCGCCATCGGCGTTGACGGCGGCCTTGTCTGCAGCCAGCTCTCCCGGTGGAATGCGGAACTTCATTCCATGGCCCTGCTTTAGGCCGAACCAGCCTTCTTCCATCGGTGGACCGGAAATGGCCACACGTTCGTCCTGGTAGTCCGGATGGGCTGATTTCAGAACCAGTTGTGCCGAAAGGTCGCCGCGCCCGACCGCCGCCAGCAGATCGGCAACGCTGGCCTGGTGCAGTTGGTCGAGAACAGCTTCCAGAAGATCTTCGGAATAGGCCTTGTCCGCTCTCGCGAAGGCACGCTTCAGAATGTGTTCGCCGAGCGCGCCGTACTGCTTGCGCACGGATTCCCTGGTGGCACGGCGGATCGCGGCACGAGCCTTGCCGGTAACGGCGATCGCTTCCCAGGCCGGTGGCGGCGTTTGCGCGGGCGACCGGATGATTTCAACTTCATCGCCGTTATGCAGCTCGGTGACCAGCGGCATGATCTTGCCGTTGATCTTGCAGCCGACGCAGGTGTTGCCGATGCCGGTATGAACCGCATAGGCAAAATCGATCGGCGTCGCGCCGCGGGGCAGGGCAATCAGCCGGCCCTTTGGGCTGAAGCAGAAGACCTGGTCGTGGAAAAGCTCCAGCTTGGTATTTTCCAGAAACTCTTCCGGCGTGTCCCCCTGGGCCAGCAACTCGGTGGTCCTGCGCAGCCATTCGAAGGCGCGGCAGTCCTCCGTGTGGCGGGCAATATTGCGCCCGCCGAATTCCCCGTCCTTGTAAAGCGCATGCGCGGCAATGCCGTACTCCGCAACCCTGTCCATGGAAATGGTGCGGATCTGCAATTCCACACGCTGGCGCGATGGACCGACGATGGTGGTGTGGATCGACTTGTAGTCGTTCTGCTTGGGTGTGGAGATATAGTCCTTGAACCGGCCGGGAACGGTTGGCCAGGTCGTGTGAATGACACCCAGAACGCGGTAGCAGGCCTCCACGGTGCCGACGGTGACGCGGAACCCGTAGATATCGGAAAGCTGCTCGAAGCCGATGGCCTTGCGCTGCATCTTGCGGAAGATCGAGTAGGGTCGTTTTTCACGGCCTTTCACCAAGGCAGCCATGCCCCGCTCGCTGAGGCGCTCCGTCAGAGTTGTCTCGATGTCCAGGATCAGGTCTCGGTTGCGTTCGCGCAGATCGACCAGACGGTCGGTGATGGTTTCATAGGCTTCTGGGTTGAGCGTGTGGAAGGCGATGTCTTCCAGCTCCTCGCGCATGTCATGCATGCCCATGCGCCCGGCGAGCGGCGCATAGATTTCCATCGTTTCTTCGGCAATCCGTCCGCGCTTGTGTTCCGGCATATGGTGGAGCGTGCGCATGTTGTGCAAACGGTCGGCCAGCTTGACCAGAAGCACACGGACGTCATCGGCAATGGCCAGCAGAAGCTTTCGGAAGTTTTCTGCCTGCTTGGCTTTCTGCGAGACCAGGTCAAGTCGCTTGATCTTGGTCAGCCCCTCGACCAGCTTGCCGATTTCCTCGCCGAACAGGGAGTCGATCTCAGCACGGGTCGCATCGGTGTCCTCGATGGTGTCATGCAGCAGGGCGACGGCAATTGTCGCGTCGTCCAGGCGCAGGTCCGTGAGGATCGCGGCAACTTCGAGCGGATGGGAGAAATAGGGGTCGCCGGACGCACGGGTCTGCGAGCCATGCTTCTGCATGGCATAGACGTAGGCCTTGTTGAGCAAGGCCTCGTCGGCGTCCGGATTGTAACGCGTAACCCGTTCAACGAGTTCGTATTGACGCATCATGGCCGCAACCGACCCTGGCAAACGGCTGAGACATCAGCGGGACAGACAAAAGCCGTCAGAAGCGCCGGGGTGTTCCCGCCGCGCTTCAGACGAACTTGTGAACTCAAATCAGACGTCGTCGGTCCGCTCCGGCGGCACGAGACCTTCCAGGCCGCGCAGCAGGTCTTCTTCGGACATGCGGTCGAACTCGACAGCGCTGTCGTCAACATTGTTGACCTGCGTCATCTGATGCTGGTTGGAGGACGGAACCATCGGCACGGCATCGGCCTCCGGCTCATCCACTTCCACATATTTCTGCAGAGAGTGGATCAGATCCTCTTTCATGTCTTCCGGGCTGACGGTCTGCTCGGCAATCTCGCGCAGCGCGACAACGGGGTTTTTGTCGTTGTCACGGTCAATGGTCAGCGGCGAGCCGCTTGAGATCATACGAGCGCGATGCGCAGCAAGCAGCACCAGCTCAAACCGGTTTTCGACCTTGTCGATGCAGTCCTCGACGGTCACGCGCGCCATTCGACGTCTCCATAGGCTTAAGGAACATGAAGAACCAGCGTATAGTGTTCACGTTTCCAAAAAGCAACCCCTTGTCAGATTTGAGAGCAGCAAGTCAGTTCCTTGAACGCACAGACAAAAAATCCGATGTTTTTTTGCCTGATTTCGCGCAACATATTCGCTTTTGCATTGCGGCGTTCCAATATAATGGTGTAGGCCACTAGTAACGGCCCTTTTCAGAATCAGAAGGCCGTTGACAAAACAAAATGATAAGCTGTGTGACGCCACGGAATACGCGGTAAACTTACAGCAAAATATACGTCGCCTCAAAGCGTGCGCCAGGAATTCGGTCGCGGGAAGCCAGTTCCTCCTACGCAACATTGCAAGAGCGGCGTGTATGACTCGGAAAGGTTTCAAATAAGATGTTTGACGCTCGAGAAAAAGTTGCTTTGTTCATTGATGGGGCGAACTTGTACTCAACTGCCAAGGCGATTGGCTTTGATATCGACTACAAACGTTTGCTGAAAGAGTTCCAGGGACAGGCGTATCTGCTGCGTGCGTATTACTACACCGCGTTGATCGAAGATCAGGAGTACTCCTCCATCCGTCCGCTGATCGACTGGCTCGACTACAACGGTTACAAGGTCATCACCAAACCGGTGAAGGAATTCGTCGATAGCGCCGGCCGCCGCAAGGTGAAGGGCAATATGGACATCGAGCTTGCCGTGGATGCCATGGAGCTGGTTGAATCGGTCGACCACGTTGTCCTCTTCTCTGGTGACGGTGACTTCCGCTCGCTGGTGGAAGCCCTGCAGCGCAAGGGCCGCAAGGTGAGCGTGGTTTCAACGCTGAAGACCCAGCCGCCGATGATCGCCGACGATCTGCGCCGTCAGGCCGACCACTTCATCGATCTGGCGAGCCTTGCAAACAAGATCGGCCGTGATCCGTCCGAACGTCCTGCTCGTCCGCAAACGCCCGCGCACGTCGATGAAGACGACGAGGACGACGACTACTGAGGCCGATCCGGTCAATGTCCGAACGTATTGCAGATAGCTGGCCGGTTGACCCTCCGCCGGACTGCCCGGCTTGCCCGCGCCTCGTAGCTCTGCGCGAGGAGTTGAAGGTTGCCTATCCCGACTGGCACAATGCACCAGTGCCATCATTCGGTGATGCGTCTCCGCGCCTTCTGATCATCGGTCTGGCGCCGGGAATGAAGGGGGCCAATTGCACAGGCCGGCCTTTCACGGGCGACTACGCCGGGGATCTTCTCTACCAGACCATGATCGAGTTCGGTTTTGCCGAAGGTACGTATCTGGCCCGTCCGGACGACGGCTTGCGGCTGAAAGATGCGATGATCACCAATGCGGTGCGCTGCCTGCCACCGCAGAACAAGCCGACCGGCGCCGAAATCAAGACGTGCCGCCCTTATCTGTTGTCGACGCTTGATGCCAATCCATCGATCAAGGCTGTACTGGCGCTCGGCCGCATCGCGCATGAAACCTTCCTGACGGCGCTCGGTCAACGCAGGGCATCTTTCGCCTTTGCCCATGGAGCGCAGCACGAGCTTCCCGGAACGGGGCTGACGCTTTTCGACAGCTATCACTGCTCGCGCTACAACACCAATACCGGCCGTCTGACCGAAGAGATGTTCCACTCGGTCTTCAGGCAGATCCGCGCATTCATTCCCTGAGTGGGGCAAGGCCGTCGGTAAACTGTTCGCCGATCGGTTTTGTTGAAAATCAAGATCCCGGGAAAGACGCTGCCAGCCACGGGCAGAGGCCACATTTCCTGCCTCAAGTTGAAGAAGCGCGCAGTGTTGTCGCCAGGGATCGGCAAAATGCTTCTACATAAGCCGCTCATCCTTCGAGACAGCGCTGGCGCGCTTCGTCAGGATGAGGGGTGAGGTGAGAACGGTAGCTCGGCGGCTGCAAAGCTCTGAGCCATGCATCGGGCATCCGGCCGAACCAAATTGTCTGCTGTCAGTCTTCCGAATGCGGTGCCTTTTGATAGGCCTCTGCGTCGACAATCAGCCAGCCGTTGGGGCCAAGATGTTCCTGCGGTTTGAAGCGCGCCTTGTAGGCCATCTTCTGAGAGCCGTTGACCCAGTATCCCAGGTAAACGTAAGGCAGGTTCATCTTCCGGGCGCGCTCGATATGGTCGAGGATCATATAGGTGCCGAGAGGCGTCTTGGCGTATTCGGGATCGTAGAAGGAATAGACCATCGACAATCCGTCCGAGAGCTGATCGGAAAGGGCGACACCCAGCAACGGGCCTTCGCCTGCTCCGGTGATGAAGCTGTTCGGGCCACGTCGCCGGTATTCCAGCACCAGCGTTTCGACATGGGTGTCTTCAACCATCATCGCATAGTCGAGGACACTCATTTCCGTCATGCCGCCATTCTCATGACGGGCCTGCAGATAGTCCCGGAAGAGATCGTATTGTTCGGCTGACGGGCTGGGTGGAAGGCGGGCGCCGACGATGTCGGACCCTGATTTCCAGACGCGCTTGAAAGACTTGCTCCACTTGAAATCATCGACGCGTACGCGAACCGAGATACAGGCCTGGCACCGTTCGCAGGCCGGGCGGTAGGCAATGTTCTGGCTGCGCCGGAACCCGCCCTGTGTGAGCACCTCGTTGAGTGCGGGCGCACCATGGCCGACAAGATGGGTAAAGACCTTGCGCTCTTGTTTTCCCTCAAGATAGGGGCAGGGTGCGGGTGCAGTAAGATAGAACTGCGGATGATCTGTAGGGTGCCGTGTCACCGTTTTGTCCCGCGAAACCTTTTGATTTGTTCTCTATTCCGGGTCCTATAGTCCGTAATACCATGGCGCGACCAGTGAGAAGGTCAACCATAAAATAAGCGCAAGTGGCGTACCAGCCCGCACAAAGTCGTTGAACTTGTAGTGACCCGGACCCATGACGATCAGGTTGGTCTGATAACCGATGGGGGTCGCGAAGGACGAGTTGGCCGCAATGATCAGGCAGACGACGAAGGCTTCCGGGCTGGCGCCGATCTGGTTTGCCAGATTGATCGCAATCGGAGTGAACAGAACGGCAGCCGCGTTGTTCGACAGGAAGTTTGTCAGGATCATCACGATAAAGAACAGCGCCGACAGCATCACGGTTGGCGATGCTCCGGCCAGAAGATGAACGAGCCCGGTGGCGATGGCATTTGCCCCGCCGGTTCCCTCCAGTGCAACGGCGGCTGCCAGAGAGGCGCCCACCAGCATGAAGATGCGGCTGTCGATGGCACGCATGGCCTGCCGGATGTTGAGGCAGCCCGAGACGATAATGGCGAACGTACCGGCGACCGCAGTGGTGACTATGGGGACGAGACCGCTGGCAGCCAGCGCAACGACAAAGGCAAAGATCACGAGCGCCCGTGGTGCGTAACGCTTGCGCGGCACCTCGGCCATCGACCAGTCCAGCAGCAGTACGTCACGATTGCCGCGCAGGCGCGCGATGGCTTCCTCGCTGCCGGCCACAAGAAGCACGTCGCCGGCTTCCAGGCGAATGTCGTTCATGGCCATGCGCGGCATGCGGCTGCGGCGCTGAATGCCCATCACCAGGCAGCCAGTGTCTGTGTAGAAGCCCGACTGGGGCAGGGTGCGGCCCATCAGGCGCGAGGCGGGGGCCACCACCGTTTCGGCAAGGCTGATCGTGCCCGCAGGGGCCTGCGTCTCGCGGCCTGAGCCGTTGGTATCCGAATCGGCCTCCATGAGCGGCTGCCTGCGGGCCAGCGCATTGGCAAGCGCGGCGCGCGTTGCAGCCACGATCACCGTGTCGCCGGGCGACAGCACAACGTTTTCAAACGGAGGCAGGATCGGCTTTTGGCCGCGCTGAACCAGTCTTACGGTCATGTCCTTCAGTTTCGGGAACATGCCGGACACGGATTCAACCCCAACCAGCGGGTGGCCGTAGGTGATTTCGATCTGGGCGATGAACTGCTTTCCGGAAGAACTCTGGAACTCTTCTGCCATGGTTTTGCGCACCGGAAGCAGCTTGGGCATGATGAACAGCACGTAGATAGAGCCGACACCGGCAATGATCAGCCCGATGGGCGTGAAGCTGAAGAAGGTCAACCGCAGATCGGAGCTTTGCGCGGCGAAATTCGCCACCAGCAGGTTCGTGGAGGAGCCGATCAGCGTTGTCATGCCGCCCAGAATGGCCAGAAACGACAACGGCATCAGAACACGGGCCGGGGACTGGCCTACGGTGGCGGCAACGGCTGTGAGGATCGGCAGGAACATCACCACGACGGGGGTATTGTTCAAAAAGGCGCTGAGCGCGGCCACGGTCAACAGAACCGGGATCGCCGCCCGCAGCGACCGCCCGCGCGTCATCTTGACGATGGCCTTGGCCGGCGCTTCCAGGGCGTCCGTCTGGAACAGGCCCTGGCCGATGACCAGCAGGCAAATAACCGTAATCAGCGCCGGGTTGGAAAAGCCGGACAGGAAGTCGCCGGTACTGATGAGCGAACCGTCCGGCCGCTCAACCGGAAACAGCGAAAAGATGACAATGAAGGCGGAAACGGACCCAAGAGCGATTGTCTCAATCGCATAACGCTCAAGCGCGTAAAGGACGACAGTGGACGCGATCACCACGAAGGTCAGCGCCATTGCAATATCAACTGAGTGCATTCACCTGCCCAAAGCCATCATGGCCAATTTCATGAAGCACCACTCTAAAGCAGGCGGTCCCGGCAATGGAAGAGCCATAAGATAATATTGCCGTTGATATATTCCCTTCAGCAAATGACCCTTCTAAGGTTCAGCTGCCAATACTTTGATTTGTCCGGATGAATGGGAACCCTTGATGGCAAGCCGCGTTGATGAAGTCATGAGTTCAGAAAATTCAAGTTCACCGCCGTTTGCCAGACATCTTCCCTTACTGGTCTTGTTTCTGGCCGTCGTTCTGGGGGCGGGCATCACGATTGGCATCGTGAACACTCCGGGGGCGTGGTACGAAGCTCTCAGAAAGCCGCCGTTCAATCCACCAAACTGGGTCTTCGCGCCCGTCTGGACCATACTTTACGCGATGATTGCGATTGCGGGCTGGCGGACGTATTTGCGTGCGGGCAACAGCCGCATCATGCAGATCTGGTACGGGCAGATGATCCTCAACTGGGTCTGGTCGCCGCTCTTTTTCACGCTTCACTACATGTGGACAGCCTTGGGCGTCATCACGGTGATGCTGTACCTGATCCTGAATTTTATCGGCGGCAACTGGCGCGCGGACCGTTTGTCCGCGCTGCTGTTCATTCCCTATGCGCTGTGGACAGCATTCGCTGGCCTGTTGAACCTGTCGCTCGCGCTCTTGAACTGACCTTACGCCTGCGCGCGCGCATGTTCCTGATGGTAGGCGGAGTTGATCACCACCGTCCCCAGGACAAGGTCGTGCAGCAGTCGCTTGCGGTCGGAAAACAGGGACACCAGCAGAACCAGCGGTGTCAGCAGAGAGACCGAGAACCAGAACAGGATGACATGGACGGCCGCCAGAAGCGGGTAGGGCTTGGCGCCATACCAAAGGCGCATTTCCAGCCCCATGGCGCGCATGCCCAGAGTTGATGCCTGCGGGCCGCCAAGCGTGAAGGCGACATATAGCAGGGCAACCGCGGTCGGCAGAATGCCATAAAGCAGGAAGCCGAGACCGAGAGTGAACACACCCAGGAAAAACACCACGATGCCGGCGGCAAAGGTGAACAGGGTGATCACGATCAGATCAATGAAGAAGGCAAAGATGCGCCGGCTGCGTACACCGGAAAACAGCTCCGGATTGCTCACAGGATCAAAGACGTCCTGACGGGCATAGTCGGAGGTGGTTTCTGCAGACATGTCGCGGCTCCCTTGGTGTTCGATGATCAACATGTGGTGATTGAGAGCGGGTTTCGCAAATATCTGCAGGTCGCCAAACCTCGACTGCCTGCCATCTGCACTCCTGCCGATCCTTCAGGAGGGATCTGACAGTCCAACCTGCGATGCGTTTCAGGTGTGCATTGACTTGGAAAACTGGAAGAGCCGGGGGCCGGCTCAGTCCATCCGCTCGCCGATTTCCAGATAACGCACCACGAAGGCACGCTCGCGCAGTGCGGCGACGATGCGCTCGCCGTGCGGACGGTCGAAGGCTTCGAAAGTGACGTCCAGCGTCGCGCCCTTGGCTGGCACATTCAGGAACAGGCGGTGGTGTTCCACATCGACCACATTGCCCTGCATGTCACCGATCACGGTCGCGATTTCTCCGAGTACGCCCGGCCGGTCCGGTGTATCGATCCGGATCGACACCAGTTTGCCGTCGCGGGCAAGTTCGCGGACCACGATTTTCGACAGAAGCCTCGGATCGATGTTGCCGCCACACAGAACCAGACCTACCCTTTTTCCGGCGAACCGCTCCGGATCTGTCAGCAACGCTGCAAGCCCGGCAGCGCCAGCGCCTTCGGCAATGGTCCGCTGCAAGGTCAGATAGGCGTTGATCGCCCGCTCGATGCTGCTTTCCGAAACAAGCAGAATGTCGTCGACGGCCCTTTTGACGACTCCCGTCGTCAGAACGCCGATGTCGCGCACCGCAATGCCTTCGGCGATGGTCGCACCCTCGCAGCGCACGTCCTTGCCATAGAAGGCACCCCACATGCCGGGGTAAAGCGTGGTCTCGACGCCAATCACTTCAACGGAGGGCTTGAGTGCCTTGGCCGCCGTTGCAATGCCCGCGATCAGCCCGCCGCCGCCGATCGGGACGACAAGCGTGTCGAGATCCGGCTGCTGAGCGAGCATTTCAATGCCAATGGTGCCCTGACCGTGAATGACATGAGCATCGTCATAAGGATGAACCCAGACGAGATTGTTCTGTTCGGCCAGCCTGTCGGCTTCTTCTTTCGCTTCGGCCAGCGTGTTGCCGGCGAGCACGACCTCGGCGCCATGGTTCCGGGTTGCGGAAATTTTCACGAAAGGGGTCAGGACCGGCATGACGATGGTCGCCGGTATACCGAGACGCCCCGCGTGATAGGCAACCCCCTGGGCATGGTTTCCGGCTGAAACCGCGATGACGCCACGCTTCTTTTCATCCGCCGTCAGGCTGGAGAGTTTCACCAGCGCGCCGCGTTCCTTGAAGGCACCGGTGACCTGCATGTTTTCGTATTTCACGAAGACATCGGCTCCGGTGAGCTGGGAAAGACGCGGGGCAGGCAGGCACGGGGTTTCGATCACAGCGCCCTTCAAAAGCGCGGCCGCCTCCTGAACCTTGTCGAATGTCACCTCGTCAGCGCGGCTGGCCTCGGCAGAGGTCATTTCCCGCCTGCCAGCATCTCGGCCACCTTGGGGGCGAAGTAGGTCAGGATACCGTCAGCTCCGGCGCGCTTGAAGGCAAGCAGGCTCTCCAGCATTGCCTTGTCGCCGTCCAGCCAGCCGTTGACAGCGGCCGCCTTGATCATCGCGTATTCGCCGGACACCTGATAGGCGTAGGTCGGAACCTGGAACTCGTCCTTGATCCGGCGGACGATGTCGAGATAGGGCATGCCCGGCTTCACCATGACCATGTCAGCGCCTTCAGCAATGTCCAGTTCGGCTTCTCGCAGAGCCTCGTCGGTGTTGGCCGGGTCCATCTGGTAGGTGCGCTTGTCGCCGATCAACGTGCCGGACGAACCCACGGCATCGCGGAACGGACCATAGAAGGCAGAGGCGTATTTGGCCGAATAGGCCATGATCTGCGTTCCACGGTACCCTTGTGAATCGAGCGCCTGGCGAATGGCACCGATACGGCCGTCCATCATGTCGGACGGGGCGATGACATCCGCGCCGGCCTCCGCCTGTACCAGAGCCTGCCGGCAGAGCTGATCGACAGTTTCGTCATTCAGGATCGTTTCGCCCTCCATCAGTCCGTCATGACCGTGGCTGGTGTAGGGATCGAGCGCGACATCGGTCATCACGCCGAGGTTCAGCCCTTCCGCCTTGATGGCACGCAAGGCGCGGCAGGTGAGGTTCTCCGGATTGAGCGCCTCGGATCCTGTTTCGTCGCGCAGACCAGGATCTGTATAGGGAAACAGCGCCAGTGCCGGGATATTCAGCTTCGCCGCCTTTTCGGCCTCGCGCACGGCTTCATCCACCGACAGGCGCACGACATCCGGCATCGACGGGACCGACTGGCGGACGTTCTCGCCATCCACCAGGAAGATCGGCCAGATCAGGTCATCGACCGTGAGGTTGTTTTCGCGCACCAGACGGCGCGACCAGTCGCTCTGGCGATTGCGGCGCATACGGGTGCCGGCCAGGAGCGTGTCCATGTGGTCGGAGGTGATCTGCGGAAGGGGTGATTTTGACGACATGGGCCCTGTCTGTTCGCTTATCGACGTTGGAAGACGTATTCTGATCGAAGTGAGCCGCCAATCTATCACGCAGATTGACGCAATCAAACATTCTGGAAAATAACTGAATTTAATATAGAAAAAGAGATTGTTTGACGTTCGCGTCAAATGTGCTTTAGTGCTGCCGCGAAGTCAGGGCGCAGACCTTTCAGGAGGAGGAATCGCGCCGCCACCGCTTGAGGGAGGATAACCCGTGGACTTTTCACTGAACGAAGATCAGCGCGCCTTTCAGGACATGGCTGCAAGCTTTTCGCGGGAAGAACTCGCGCCTTTCGCCAAGGAGTGGGACGAAGAAAGCCATTTCCCGATACCCACCTTGCGCAAGGCCGCAGAGCTTGGTTTTGGCGGCATCTATGTGAAGGAAGATGTCGGCGGTTCGGCTCTTACCCGGCTGGACGCGACACTGATCTTCGAGGAATTGTCCAGGGGCTGCACGTCGACGGCTGCCTATATCTCCATTCATAACATGGTGGCCTGGATCATCGATACCTACGGCTCGGAAGACCTGCGCCAGAAGTATCTTCCCCGGCTTTGCACAATGGATCTGCTCACCAGTTACTGCCTGACCGAGCCTGGTTCCGGATCTGATGCGGCAAGTCTGCGCACCACTTCCAGGGACGATGGCGACCATTATGTCCTGAATGGCTCCAAGGCATTTATCTCCGGCGGCGGTGTCAGCGATCTTTACGCGGTCATGGTCCGCACGGGCGGCGAGGGTCCCTCCGGCGTTTCCTGTGTGCTTGTCGAAAAGGGCACACCCGGCCTCAGCTTCGGTGCCAACGAGGTGAAGCTCGGCTGGAAAAGCCAGCCAACGGCTCAGGTCAATTTTCAGGACTGCCGGGTACCGAAGTCGAACCTTGTCGGCTCGGAAGGGCAGGGCTTCAAGATAGCCATGGCGGCGCTTGACGGTGGCCGTCTTAACATCGGTGCCTGCTCGATGGGGGCAGCTCAAGCCTGTCTGGATCATGCTCTGGCCTATGTGCAGGAGCGCAAGCAGTTCGGACGCCCGATAGCCGACTTCCAGGCGCTCCAGTTCCGCCTTGCCGATATGGCGACCGAGATGGAAGCAGCGCGGCTGTTGTTGCACAAGGCAGCTTCGGCGGTGGATGCGAAATCTCATGACGCGACCAAACTCGCGGCCATGGCCAAGCGGCTCGCCACCGACACCGGCTTCAAGGTGGTCAACGAAGCGCTGCAGCTTCATGGCGGCTACGGCTATCTGCGCGACTATCCGATCGAGCGTTATTTCCGCGATGTGCGGGTGCATCAAATTTTGGAAGGCACCAACGAGATCATGCGGCTGATCATTGCGCGGCAGTTACTGAAGGACTGATCGAGTTTTCCATTCCAATCCGTTGAAACGACTCTTCTTTTGCGAGGCGCCAGTGAGCGACGAGATTCTTTTCCAGAAGCGCGGCAAGGCCGGTTTCGTGATTTTGAACAGGCCCAAGGCGCTGAATGCAATCAATCACGCCATGGTTCTTGCCATGGCCGCGCAATTGACGCGCTGGGCGGACGATCCGGAAATCGCTCACGTCGTCGTCACGGGCGCCGGCGACAAGGCCTTTTGCGCCGGCGGCGACATTCGCAGCATTTACGATGCGCGCATGAGCGGCCAGATGGACGGGCTGGGTGCCTTTTTCCGTGACGAGTATATTCTCAACGCTCAGATCAAGGCCTATCCGAAGCCTTATATTGCGCTTATCAACGGGATCGTCATGGGCGGTGGCGTTGGGGTGTCGGTTCATGGCAGCCATCGCATCGGCACTGAAAAGACGCTGTTTGCGATGCCCGAAACCGGGATCGGGTTTTTCCCCGACGTTGGCGGAACATACTTCCTGCCGCGCATGCCCCGCAGCAGCGGTATATATTGTGCGCTCAGCGCAGGCCGGCTGAAGCAGGGCGACGCCCTGGCAACCGGTGTGCTGACCCACGCCGTTTCAGAAGCAACCCTTGCGGACCTGGAACGGGATCTGGAAACGGCGGACGATATCGGCGCCGTGCTTGCTCCCTATCTCGTTACACCGGAAAATGGGCCCGTGGCGGAAAGTTTCGATCTGATCGACGAAACATTTTCAGCATCCTCTGTCGAAGAGATCCTGTCTCGCCTGGAAAAGTCCGGCTCGGACTTCGCCGGCAAGGCGGCGGCGGCCATCCGGCAAAAGTCGCCGACGAGCGTGCTCATCGCGTTTGAGCAAATGAAACGAGGCGGCCAGCTTTCCTTCAACGACTGCATGAAGCTTGAATATCGCATCGTGTCCCGCATTCTGAAGGGGACAGAGTTTTACGAAGGCATACGCGCGGTGCTGGTCGACAAGGATCAGGACCCGAAATGGTCGCCTTCCCAGATTAGCCAAGTGGACAGCGCCGAGCTGGCGTCGTATTTCGAGGAACCTGCTGACGGAGACCTGCCGCTCGGCTAAGCCCTATCTGACCCGGACACGACATGATTACCAGCTTTCAGGACCTGATCGATTCCCGCCCACCCTGGAGCACGTTGCTGATCTGGTACCTGCGCGGCATCGCGATCATTCTGATTGGCGGCGGCATGATCTACTGGGCGCGCATCATTGGCATTGTCGAATGGCGGGGCCTGTGGTTCTGGGACATGCCCGTGACCATGCAGGGTGCAATCATCTTTTTTGCGGTCCTGGACCTTGTGGCCGCGACGGGCCTCTGGCTGACCGTGTCATGGGGCACGGTCATGTGGATTTTCCGCTGTTTTTGTCAGATCGTCATGCACACCGCCTTTTCCGATCTCTACGGCCGGCGGCCCTATGAGATCGCATTCTATCTGCTGACAATTGCGATTTACGCCGCGCTGGCTTTCCTGATGGACAGGGAAAACAAGGCCAATGCTGTCTGACGGCAGTTGAATCAGTTTTTGAAGAGGCTGGATCAGCGGTTCAAGACGGCCAGCCAACAGATTCAAAACCAACAGAAAATCTCTCTGGGAGGAAACCATCATGAGCACTATCGGATTTATCGGCCTCGGCAACATGGGTGGACCGATGGCGATCAATCTCGTCAAGGCCGGGCACAGGGTTCTTGGCTTCGATCTGTCCGATAAGGCCATGGCGGCGCACGAGGCGGAAGGCGGTGAAAAGGCCGCCGGAGTTGCCGAACTGGCCGCCGCTGCCGATGTGATCGTGACGATGCTGCCGGCCGGCAAACATGTCCGTCAGATCTATGAAGGTGAGGGCGGCATTCTGGATAATGCCAAACCCGGCACGCTCATGATCGATTCCTCCACGATTGACGTCCACAGCGCCCGTGCGGTCAGCGCAGCGGCACAGGCCAAGGGCATGAAGATGGTCGACGCACCGGTCTCCGGCGGCGTAGCCGGCGCTGCCGGTGGCACCTTGACCTTCATGGTCGGCGGATCGGTGGAGGCGTTCGAGGCGGCCAGGACCTATCTCGACATCATGGGCAAGACCATCGTTCATGCCGGTGATGCGGGAACGGGGCAGGCGGCGAAGATCTGCAACAACATGATCCTCGGCATTTCCATGATCGCCGTATCGGAGGCATTCGTGCTTGCCGAGAAGCTGGGTCTCGACAAGCAGAAGTTGTTCGATATCTCTTCGACGGCCTCCGGCCAGTGCTGGTCTCTGACATCCTACTGCCCGGTGCCGGGGCCGCTGCCGTCCTCGCCGGCGAACCGGGATTATCAACCTGGGTTTGCAGCCGCGATGATGCTCAAGGATTTAAAACTTGCTCAGGAGGCAGCAAATTCGGCAGGTGCGGCAACGCCTTTGGGCGCGGAAGCGGCGGCGCTCTACTCTCTCTTCTGTAACTCGGGTGGCGAAACCCAGGATTTCTCTGGGATTGTGAAGTTCCTGCGGGGAACATCATGAACAACAAGTTAAAGGGAAGTCTAAAACGGCCCTGAGAAGTTAACGGATGATTCAGCGTGTCTCTTAAGCGGATTTTAGAATCGCTCGGTTAGATTGCGAAACAAGGCGGGAAAATATCCGTCCAAAGACAGGTACTATAAGAGGCGCAATCACATGATCACCGCAAGTAGGGCAGTTGATACTGTTGGGCAGAACGAAGGGGAAGAGCTTGAGATCAAGCCGCTTTACCTGGAGGCTCTGACACTCGTTGAGAGACTGCATCGCCGTCTGCTCGACGTCATCAAGGACGAATTCGACCGTATGGGCCGGTCCGACGTGAACAGCGTGCAGGCCCTGCTGCTGTTCAACATCGGCGACAGCGAACTGACGGCTGGTGAGCTGAGGACACGCGGCTACTACCTGGGGTCGAATGTCTCCTACAACCTGAAAAAGCTGGTCGAGACCGGTTACATTCACCATCAGCGTTCGCGCATGGACCGCCGGTCCGTCCGCGTGAGCCTGACGGAAAAAGGACGGGAAGTGGCCAAGATCGTGAACGATCTTTATGAGCGTCACATGCTGTCGGTGGAACAGGTCGGCGAAATCGGCCCGCAGGACTTCGTTGCACTGAACAAGTCCCTGCGCCGCCTGGAGCGGTTCTGGACCGACCAGATCCTGTACCGCCTGTAAGACTTTCGCGGGACATTCAGATGACAAGGCACCGCCCCTCGGGCGGTGCTTTCTGTTTTTGAGCCAGAAGTTATCGACCTCACGCAAATTTGCACGGTGAAGATTCTGTTGCGGCAGAGAAACGAAGCTATGGTTGGCCGACTTTCACCTGTTCCCGAAAATTTGACATCTTGTGGTCACATTGAAATGGCTTTGTGCGGTGCTCCTGAAACCGAGATGGTTAAAAAATCAAGCGATTTGTTAACTCCCTTCCGCTAGGACTGGGAGCAGGAACCGCCGGGGTGGCCTCATTGTGTTGGTCTGACCCCGAGTACATGAAGAAATTTTGCGCTCAATTGCGCTGCAACATGGGGTCGGCGATGAACCTTTTATCCGGATCGTTCAGGATAAAGCGTCACTGGAAGTGGACTGCTGGAAAAACGCTCAAGAGCATGATCATGCTTGGCGTCGCAACGCCGGTCATGGTTGCAACTGCTGCCCAGGCACAGACGGCCCCGATGACATTCGCGCAGAACCAGCAGGTTGAATGGGCGGACAACTTCGATATCGCGACGGACCACATCACCGAAGTGAAGTCTTCCGCTCCGACGTTGTCGCCTCAGACGGCCGACTACATCGCCGCGGCCATCGATCGCTATCAGCGCATCGTTCAGGCCGGTGGCTGGGGAACGGTCTCCACCGGTGGCAAGGCGCTTCGTATCGGTGCCAAGGATCCGCGCGTCGTCGAACTGCGCCGCCGTTTGATGGTGTCCGGCGATCTGGAGCAGCAGGCCGGCCTGTCCGATACGTTTGATTCCTACGTGGATGCAGGTTTGCGCCGCTTCCAGCTGCGTCACGGATTGATTCCGGACGGCGTAATGGGCGACAGCACCGTTACCGCCCTGAACATTCCGGCCGATGTGCGCCTTCGTCAGCTCGAAACCAACATGATCCGCATGCGGTCCATGTCCGGTTTCCTGGGCGACCGCTACGTGATGGTCAACATTCCGGCTGCAGAGATCGAGGCCGTCGAAAACGGCATGGTCCGCTCGCGCCACACGGCCGTCGTGGGCAAGATCGACCGTCAGACGCCGATCCTCAACAGCAAGATCTATGAACTGAACTTCAATCCGTACTGGACGGTGCCGAAGTCCATCATTCGCAAAGACCTGATCCCGAAGATGAAAGAGGATCCGCAGTATCTTGCGAAGAACAACATCCGCATCTTCGACTGGAGCAACAACGAGCTGACCTGGCAGCAGATCGACTGGAACACCGACGAGGCGACCCAGTACCGGTTTACCCAGGATCCCGGCTCTGAAAACTCGCTCGGTTCTGTGCGGATCAACTTCCATAACAAGCACCAGGTCTATCTGCACGACACGCCGTCCAAGACCCTGTTCGGCGAAGCGAACCGGTTCCACTCTTCCGGCTGTGTGCGCGTTCAGAACGTTCGTGAGCTGGTCACTTGGCTGTTGCAGTCGACCACTCCGGACTGGGATCGTGGTCGGGTCGACGGTGTTATCCGGAACGGTGAGCGGGAAGATGTGAAGCTGAAATCGCAAATTCCGCTTTACCTCACCTACATCACCGCTTGGGCGAATGCCGACGGTGTGGTGCATTTCCGCGAAGATATCTACGACCGCGACGACCTCTACGGAACAGGTGAGCAGGCGCGCCTGTAAGCTGCGCTCAGTATCACGCAATTCTGTCTTGTCATGAAACGCCGGTCTTGATCAGGTCGGCGTTTCATGGATTCTAGCTCCATTCGCGCACCTGATCGAAGACAGGGTGCTGAATCGGGAGAACGGCAATGAGTCGCGACGAGCGGCGTGGTGAAATCTATCTTGAGTTCCGGCCCATCGGCCAACAGGTCAAGGTCACTGCCATCGACGCGGAAACGGGTCTTGAAGTGTCTGTTTTTGGCCCTGCCTCTGCCGCGCAGGAAGATCTCAAGCGTCTTGCTGTCCGCAAGCTGCGCCGCCGCCTGGAACAGGAGGCCCTGACCACGCAAGACAGGCCTGATCCGACCCTTTATTGATGGGGCGCCCCGATCGACAGAAACTGCGATCAATTACGGCAAACAATCTATCCATTTAAAACGTTTCAACAAAAACGACACCGCAATTCGTTTTGCGCTAACAGTGTTCTGTGGCCGTAGCGTAAATCTTTGGCTCACGCCGAATTGACAACGTGAAATGCCTTCTAAGTTACAAATGTAACCTGATCGCGTGACCTGATTTGTCCTGCCCCGGACTGCGAAGACTTTATTCCTTCAAGATCTGCAGGCCGTGTCGTTTTCCAAGCGCGACGCGTCGGTATGCCCCTTGGTTATGGCCGGGGGGTGTGTTAATTCCTCGCCACACACAGGCATGACGGTCGATTGCGTCCCTCAGGACATTGGCCGCCGATGCTCCTGATCTATCAAAAGAACACAAGGATGGTGCTATGTCTTTGATGGAAAGCTCCGATCAGTCCCTGCAGTCCGGTTTCTTCAGCCGCAGCCTCGCTGAGGCCGATCCGGATATCTTCGACACGATCGGCAAGGAACTCGGCCGTCAGCAACATGAAATCGAGCTGATTGCTTCGGAAAACATCGTGTCTCGCGCTGTGCTGGAAGCACAGGGCTCGATCTTCACCAACAAATATGCCGAAGGTTATCCGGGCAAGCGCTACTATGGTGGCTGCGAATTTGCGGATATCGCCGAAACGCTGGCAATCGAGCGCGCGAAGGAACTTTTCGGCTGCCAGTTTGCCAACGTTCAGCCGAATTCCGGCAGCCAGATGAACCAGGCCGTGTTCCTGGCTCTGCTGCAGCCGGGCGACACCTTCATGGGCCTGGACCTGAATTCCGGTGGTCACCTCACCCACGGGTCTCCGGTCAACATGTCCGGCAAGTGGTTCAACGTCGTCTCCTATGGCGTGCGTGAAGACGATCACCTGCTCGACATGGACGAGGTCGAGCGCCTTGCCCACGAACACAAGCCCAAGCTGATACTTGCTGGCGGTACTGCCTATTCCCGAATCTGGGACTGGAAGCGGTTCCGCGAAATCGCTGACAGCATCGGTGCTTATCTGATGGTCGACATGGCGCACATCGCAGGTCTGGTTGCAGGTGGCGTTCACCCGTCGCCGGTGCCGCACGCGCACGTCGTCACCACCACCACCCACAAGTCTCTGCGCGGTCCGCGCGGCGGCATGATCCTCAGCAACGACGAAGCGATTGCCAAGAAGATGAACTCGGCCGTGTTCCCGGGTCTTCAGGGCGGTCCGCTGATGCATGTCATCGCCGCCAAGGCCGTTGCCTTCAAGGAAGCGCTACAGCCGGAATTCAAGGCCTACGCCCGCGCTGTTCAGGAAAACGCCAAGGTATTGGCCGAAGTCCTGAAAGAGCAGGGGCTGGACATCGTTTCCGGTGGCACCGACAACCACCTGATGCTGGTGGACCTGCGTCCGAAGAACGCCACCGGCAAGGTGGCCGAAAAGTCTCTCGGCCGTGCCAATATCACCTGCAACAAGAACGGTATTCCGTTCGACCCGGAAAAGCCGTTTGTCACCTCCGGTGTCCGTCTTGGCACCCCGGCAGCAACCACCCGCGGCTTCGGCGTAGCGGAATTCCGCGAAGTTGGCCTGCTGATCACGGAAGTGTTGGACGGTTTGAAGGCCGCAAACAGTGAAGAGGGCAACGCAGCAGTTGAAGCGGCGGTCAAAGCCAAGGTAGAAGCACTGACGGCCCGGTTCCCGATCTACGGGGGCTGATCAAGGGCTCGGTCAGGAGCTTTAAGACATGAGATGTCCGTTTTGCGGGGGCGAGGAAACCCAGGTCAAGGATTCCCGCCCGACCGAGGACAATACAGCCATCCGCCGCCGCAGGATCTGCAACACTTGCGGCGGCCGGTTCACCACTTTCGAGCGCGTGCAGCTGCGCGAGCTCCTGGTGCTCAAACGCTCCGGACGCCGTGTTCCCTTCGACAGGGAAAAGCTGATGCGGTCCGTGCAGATCGCGGTGCGCAAGCGGCCGGTAGATCCGGACAAGATCGAACGCATGGTTTCCGGCATCGTTCGCCAGCTTGAAAGTTCTGGCGAAACGGAAATCACTGCGGAAACCATCGGCAATCACGTGATGGAAGGCCTCAAGGCCATCGATGACGTTGCTTATGTTCGTTTTGCTTCCGTCTACAAGAATTTCCGCGAGGCGAAGGATTTCGAAGCCCTTCTCGATGAGCTGAGCGATCCTGACGGACATCCTCTCAAGAACTCCTGACCCGCAGCATCCGGTTATAAATGTCCGAGCTTTCCAATCTTGATGCCCGTTTCATGGCGGCCGCCGAGCGTCTTGCCCGTCGTGGTCTGGGCCGGGTGTGGCCAAATCCGTCCGTAGCCGCCCTTATCGTCCGTTTCGAAGAGGGGACTGCGATTGTCGCTGGCAGGGGCGTCACATCGCGTCCCGGCATGGCGCATGCGGAAGTCAACGCTTTGAACCAGGCGGGGGAAAAGGCGCAAGGGGCAACGTGTTATGTCACCCTGGAGCCATGCTCTCACTACGGACGGACACCGCCCTGCGCCAAGGCCCTGATCGAAGCCGGTGTGAAACGTGTCGTCATTGGCATGCTGGACCCCAATCCGCGCGTCGCGGGCCGGGGCGTTGCCATGCTGCGCGAGGCGGGTATCGAGGTGGAAGTGGGCGTGCGCGAGAAAGCCATGCACGCGCTCTACCGCGGCTTCACATACAGGCAGTTGAAACAGCGCCCGGTGGTGTTCCTGAAACTTGCGGTGTCCCGGGATGGATTTATCGGCCGGGCGGGCGAAGGGCAGGTCAAGATTTCTGGGCCCTTGTCGATGCGAAAGGTTCACGGATATCGCGCCGAATGCGATGCGATCCTGGTCGGATCCGGCACGGCCCTTGCCGACGACCCTCAGCTTACCTGTAGACTGCCGGGCCTTGCCGATCGCTCGCCCGTGCGCGTCATCATCGACCGGTGTGCCCGGCTGTCACTGACCTCCAAACTGGTGCAAACCTGCGTGGATGTGCCGGTCTGGCTAGTCTGCAGCAACACGGCAGATGCCGACAAGATCGCGGATTTGGCAGCCGCAGGCGTCAACGTGATCCGGGTACCGGCGGAAGAGACCGGCATCAAACCATCCGTCATCCTCAGCGCGCTGGCGACACGCGGTGTAACGCGGGTCATGGTGGAGGGCGGTTCCCGCCTGGCATCGTCCTTCCTGGCAGCAGACCTGGTGGACGACCTGTGTGTCGTGACCGGCGATATCGTAATCGGCGAGGGCGGCATACCAGCTCTGCACGGTCTTGACCTTGCAGATGTTCTCAAAGACCCCAAATTCGAGCGGGTCGACGCCGGCCGCTTCGGTCCCGACAGTTTTGTTTATCTCAGACGGCGCGGAGCCTGACATGTTCACCGGAATTGTGACCGACCTTGGCGAGATCCTTGCTGTCGACAAGATCCCTGCCGGGATGAGAACGCGGATACGCACCGCCTATGATACGGACAGCTTCGACATCGGAGCCTCGATTTCCTGCGCGGGCGTCTGCCACACGGTGACGGCCAAGGACAATGGCTCCAACGGCAACTGGTTCGAGGTGGAATCGGCAGCCGAAACCCTTGCCCTCACAAATGTCGCAGCCTGGAAAGTGGGACAGAAACTCAATCTGGAACGCTCGCTGACGATGGGCGCCGAACTGGGCGGACATCTGGTCCTCGGTCATGTCGACGGACTGGCGACGGTGACCAGGCGGGAAGACCATCCGGATTCGGTCTATTTCCAGTTCGAGGCACCGGCGGAAGCCGCACCGTTCATCGCCAAGAAGGGTTCGGTCGCGCTCGATGGCACATCCCTGACAGTGAATGAGGTCGACGGCCTTCTGTTTTCCGTCTTCCTGATCCCGCACACTCTGGAAGTCACCACCTGGTCGGACCGCCAGGTCGGCGACAAGATCAACCTGGAGGTGGATATGATGGCCCGCTACGCCGCCCGCCTTGCGGAATTCTCCAAGACCGGATAGGGGAAAGTCCCAACACCTTCTAAAAGAGCTAATATCGCTTGCCGCCTTAACCACGGGACGAACTCGTCACCGGGATGTCGCGGTCCTTTACGAATGAGACTGGACAAACCGGGGCAGACGTGGTTCCTGTCGCGGCCTTACATAGGAACGAAAACCCATGAGCGCTGCACCGAAACTTCTGATCATTGAAGCTCGTTTCTACGAGGATCTGGCCGATGCGCTCGCTGAGGGCGCGATCAAGACCATAGAGGCTGCCGGCGCAAGCTATGACCGGATAGCCGTACCGGGTGTCCTGGAAATTCCGGCTGCCCTGTCCATGGCTCTGACGGCAATGGAAAACGAGGGCGTGCTCTATGATGGCTTCGTTCTGCTGGGTGTCGTCATCCGCGGCGAAACCACCCACTACGACATTGTTGCCAATGAATCGAACCGGGTGATCATGGACTTGATCGTCGATGCGGATCTGGCTGTCGGAAATGGTATCCTGACCGTTGAAAACGACGAGCAGGCATGGGCCCGCGCGAAGGTGGACGACAAGGACAAAGGCGGTGCGGCTGCCCGTGCCGCCCTCGACATGATCGCCCTGCGCGAGCGTCTTGGAGTATAAGAAGAATGACCGGAAAGGCCGACCCGGAAAAACCGGCTGGAAAAACTGTGCGCCCCGCCAACAAACGCGGCGTGGCGCGCCTTGCCGCCGTTCAGGCTCTTTATCAGATGGATGTGGGCGGCGCCCCGTTGACCAGTGTGGTCAGCGAGTTTACCGCCTTTCGCCTCGGCAAGGAGATCGACGGCGAGCAGTATCGTGAAGCCGACGAGCAGTGGTTCAAGCAGATCCTTGCCGGCGTCGTGGAAGACCAGAAGTTTCTGGACCCCTACATCCACACCGCGCTGGCTGAAGACTGGCCCCTGAAGCGGATCGACAGCCTGCTGCGGGCAATCCTGCGGTCCGGCTCCTACGAGCTGCTGCGCCGCAAGGACGTGCCGGCAAAGGTGATCATTTCGGAGTATATCGACGTCGCGAAGGCCTTTTTCGAAGACGACGAACCGGGACTTGTGAACGGTGTCCTTGACCGCCTTGCGCATGAACTGCGCGGTGGCGAACTTGAGGAAAAGAAAACGGACGGCGCTTCCTGATCATGGGCGCTGACCGGCCAGGCGAATTCGAGCTGATCCGGCGTTTCTTTGCCCCCCTGGCAAAAGACCCGGGCAGCCTCGGTTTGACCGATGACGCCGCAGTGCTCACACCTCAACCAGGCTATGACCTCGTTCTGACAAAGGACGTGCTGGCAGCCGATATTCATTTCTTTGCAGAAGATGCACCGGAGGCCATCGCCGCCAAGGCCTTGAGAGTCAATCTTTCAGACCTGGCCGCGAAGGGAGCCCGCCCGCGCGGCTATCTGATGGGCCTGTCCTTGCCGTCAGACTGGACGGTCGAATGGCTGGAGCGGTTCTGCAACGGGCTTGCTGCCGACCAGGCAGCCTATGATTTCCATCTCTATGGCGGTGACACTGTTCGCTCCGGCAACGGACTGCAGGTGTCGATCACCGCAATTGGCGAGGTTGAAACCGGCAAGGCAGTCCGGCGTTCCGGCGCGCGGCCCGGAGATCTCCTGTTTGTTACCGGCACCATTGGCGACGCTGCAGCCGGTCTCCAGGCCCGTCTTAACCCCGACTTCTGCCGCGATCACGATCTGACCGAGAGCGAAGAAGCACATATTCTGGACCGCTACCTGCTACCGCGACCCTGTACGCGGCTTGCCGGGGCAGTAGCCGATTATGCTTCGGCTGCCATGGATGTTTCGGATGGCCTGATTGCCGACTGTGCCCATATGGCCAATGCTTCGGCTTTGGAACTGACGATCGATCTGGACCTCGTTCCGCTGTCACAGGCGCTCGCCCATCTCAAGGTCAAGTCGCCCGAGGACTTCGCCCGTTGCCTGAACGGCGGCGACGACTACGAAATCCTGATGGCAGTGCCGCAGGAGCGCTCCGATACCCTTCGCCGGGTCGCCCACCTGGCGGGGTGTCCCGTCACACAGATCGGTTATGCCCGGGCAGGGGAGGCAGGGCTTCGGCTTGTGGACGACGGCCAGCCTGTCGACTACGGCCGCTTCGCGGGCTTCAGCCACTTTTGAGCATCGCCACGGACGATCTTGAGAATTTACCAGGCTGACGCAGTACGGTCCGGGATCCAGGTAATGACCGTTCCTCCCACGTGTTCACCGTCCATAAAATCGCCAGCCTGGATACCTGCAATCCTTAGAAACCTGGAATTTGGAGTTCTTGCAGGATCCATGACTTGGATACCGGCGTCCGATCCGGTTACTCCCGCTCCCCACATGACCACGACATGTCCGACGCGACCTCTTTCGCGAAAGACACCGAGAAGCAACGGGCCGTGCTGCTGCAGCCTGCTGGCACATATTTCGGCATAGAAATTCTCGAAGGGTTCCTCAATCGGTGTCAGTCCAAGTCGGTCTTGCCATTGGGTCTGGCCAAGGGGAATCCGAAGTGCGCCACCGAAGGGGTTGGGTACATTGATGCCAAGCCGCTGCACAGTAGTGGGGGTGGCTCCTCCCAGGGCAATGAGCCGGTTCAGAATGTTGACCTGGTTACGGTTGGTGAGCGTCGGCCGTGTTTCCAGCCAGCTCTCCGAGGACGCAGCCCAGCATCTCATTGAAAGCCCCTGGGTGACATCGCGTGGACGAGGCGTCAACGTCGCGATTTCCCGTTTGAACAGGACCGCGTTTGTAAATTCGCCGACGACACCGTCGACATAAAGAAAGAAGTCTTTTTGAAGCTGTATTACAGCTTCCTTGGTATTTTTCCCATAATCGCCGTCCGGTATGAGCGGTTTTCGGCCTTCGTCCTTGAAAAATTTATTGAGTTCTTTTTGTATTCTTTCTACGTGGCTGCCTTTGCTGCCGTATTGCGCAATAATACGTCCCATGACAGGTACTCCTTGGAGTGTATCAGCAGATAAATTCTTGTAAGCAAAATCGAGTTCCTAAGATTGACCGGTCGACCACCGCTATCGGTGATCGTCGCCTCTGTTTCCCTGATGCGATCTTGGGTTGTTCAAGGCTGTTGCGCCTTTGTCAGTTGGCGTTCCAGTCAAGGATTTTCCTGAAAGATGACTATCGCTAAAATTGAACCGCTTCGATGATGCACATCACTTTTTTGCGGTTTCCGCTTAGGTAGAGTGGCATGTCAGCATGCCGGTAGTTTTCTGGTTGGTCGCCAGTTACAAATGAAACTTCCGGTCTTTCCCGCTCAGGCCTCGGCGTGGTATGTGCGATGCAAACTTATGCCTTCCTGAAAGTATCCGCATGACCGTGACGACCTCCGATAGCTTTGTCGACGACAGTCTGGCAAAACGAAACGCGCTGCTTCTGGCTCTGGCCCAGGCGATTGGCGGGGCTTCCGCGTCGATCGTGATCGCAACGGCGCCGCTTGTCGGGTATTCGATGCTGGATACGGACAAGTCGCTGGCCACCTTGCCTGTGTCGGCCATGGTCCTGGGAACCGCTTTCGGGACCATACCTGCGGGCATAATCATGCGCCGCTATGGCCGCCGCACCGGCTTCATGGGCGCAGCGCTTCTCGGTGCCACAGCAGGGCTGCTGGCAGCCTTTGCGGTTTTTCAGGATGCGTTTTTGCTGTTCGCGCTCGGGTGCTGCATTAGCGGTTTTGCCGGCGCATTCGTGCAGCAATACCGCTTTGCAGCGGCCGATACCGCAAGTGACGCCTTCAAGCCCAAGGCTATCTCATGGGTGCTTGCAGGGGGCGTGCTGGCGGGCATTGTCGGTCCGCAATCGGTTATAGCCACCAAGGACCTGTTCTCGCCGATCCTGTTCGCTGGCACTTACCTGGCGCAGGCGGGGTTGTCGCTGGTCGCCTTCTTCCTGGTGGCATTCCTTCGAATTCCCAAACCGAAACGGCAAAGCCATGCCCAAGCGGGTGGGCGTCCGCTGCTGCAGATCATGACGCAACGCCGTTTCATTGTCGCGGCAGCCTGCGGCATCTGTTCCTATGCACTCATGAGCATGGTGATGACGGCCACGCCGCTGGCCATGATCGGTTGCGGTCTGTCTCAGAACGACGCCACGCTTGGCATTCAATGGCATGTTCTGGCCATGTTCGGTCCAAGCTTCTTCACCGGGAACCTCATCACCCGCTTCGGCAAAGAGAGAATTGTTTCCATCGGCCTGCTGCTGCTGGCCGGATGTTCGACGGTTGCGCTGATGGGGGTAGACCTCGCCAACTTCTGGATCGCACTGATCCTGCTCGGCCTTGGCTGGAACTTCGGTTTCATAGGCGCCACCGCCATGCTGACGGACACCTACCGCCCCGAAGAGCGGAACCTGGTGCAGGCGGTCAATGATTTCCTGGTTTTCGGCTTTGTTGCGGCTGCCTCCTTCTCATCCGGAGCACTGTTGAACGTTTATGGCTGGGACACGGTCACCACCCTGGTGTTTCCGTTCGTGGTGCTGTGCATCGGCTTGCTTGTATGGCTCACAGTTGCGGAAAGAAGAGCAGATACAACCTCTTAAAGTACCTTCGAAAATCCATTTCGTCAGCGCAGCATAAATACTGCGTTGCATCAAAAAATAACGCAACGGAAGTTTATAATTAAACCATGTGAGAGCTTGACGAGGCGCTCCGCTTTGCTGCTATCGTGACCTTCCCTCACGTCGAGGAATTGGTGTGTAGGGCCGTCAGGCGGCAAAAAACGACAAGAAAATCAGTCCGCCGCAGCTTTGGGAGGAAGTATGATCGAGCTTGTCGTCATCATTTGTGGCCTCTTGTCCATTGCCTATGGGGCGTGGGCTATCCAGTCCGTTATGGCAGCGGATGCAGGGAACGCGCGTATGCAGGAGATCGCCGAGGCGATCCAGGAAGGGGCTAGCGCTTATCTCAATCGTCAATATACGACTATCGCCATTGTGGGGGCCGTTGTTTTCGTGCTCGCCTGGCTACTGCTGTCCGGCACCGCGGCAATCGGATTTGCCATCGGCGCCATCCTCTCGGGAGCTGCCGGTTACATCGGTATGATGGTTTCCGTCCGGGCCAACGTACGCACCGCCCAGGCGGCCAGCCAAAGCCTCGGGGCAGGGCTGGAGATTGCGTTCAAGGCCGGTGCTGTCACCGGCCTTTTGGTTGCCGGCCTGGCCTTGCTTGGCGTTGCCGTCTATTTCGCCGTCCTCACCGGAATGATGGGCTATGGCCCGACAGACCGGACCGTGATGGACGCGCTGGTCGCGCTCGGCTTCGGGGCGTCTCTCATTTCCATCTTCGCCCGCCTCGGCGGCGGTATCTTCACCAAGGGGGCAGATGTCGGCGGCGACCTGGTCGGCAAGGTCGAAGCCGGAATTCCGGAGGACGATCCGCGCAACCCGGCCACCATCGCCGATAACGTCGGTGACAATGTCGGCGACTGTGCGGGCATGGCGGCCGACCTGTTCGAAACCTACGCGGTGACGGTCGTCGCCACCATGGTTCTGGCATCAATCTTCTTCACCAGCAGCCAGGCCATCGACCTGATGCATCTGCCGTTGTTGATCGGTGCAAGCTGCGTGGTGACGTCCATCATCGGCACGTTTTTCGTCAAGCTCGGCAGCAATAACTCGATCATGGGGGCGCTCTACAAAGGCTTCATAGCAACGGCGGTCCTGTCCGCTGTTGCGCTTGCGATCATCATCTTCGGCTGGATCGGTGCCGGCACCGAGTTCACCACGTCGGGCGGAACGACCTTCACCGGCTTCGATCTGTTCGTCTGCGGGCTCGTGGGGCTGGTGGTGACAGGGCTGATCATCTGGGTGACCGAATATTACACCGGTACGGAGTATCGTCCGGTGAGGTCCATCGCCCAGGCGTCGGTCACCGGCCATGGCACGAACGTCATCCAGGGTCTGGCCGTCTCGCTGGAAGCAACGGCCTTGCCGGCGCTCATTATCATCGCCGGCATCCTGGTGACCCACGCCTTCGCGGGCCTCTTCGGCATTGCGATTGCGGTGACCACCATGCTGGCCCTTGCAGGCATGGTTGTGGCGCTTGATGCCTTCGGTCCTGTCACGGACAACGCCGGCGGCATTGCCGAAATGGCGGATCTTCCGGCCGAAGTGCGTACCACCACGGATGCGCTTGATGCGGTCGGCAACACCACCAAGGCAGTCACCAAGGGGTATGCCATCGGTTCCGCGGGCCTCGGGGCGCTGGTGCTCTTCGCCGCCTATACGGAAGACCTGAAATTCTTCTCCAGCAACGCTGAAGAAGGGTCGATCTTCTACGGTATCGACGTCAGCACCTTGTTCACACTGTCCAACCCCTATGTGGTGGCGGGTCTCCTGTTCGGCGGCCTGTTGCCCTATCTCTTCGGCGGGATCTCTATGACCGCCGTTGGCAGGGCGGCCGGTGCGGTGGTGGAAGAAGTCCGCCGCCAGTTCAAGGAAAAGCCGGGTATCATGCAGGGCACGGAACGGCCGGATTATGGCCGGGCAGTGGACATGCTCACAAAAGCCGCGATCCGGGAGATGATCATCCCCTCGCTGCTGCCGGTGCTGTCGCCCATCGTGGTGTTCTTCCTGGTCAAGGCCGTGGCAACACCTGCGGACGCCTTCGCGGCGCTCGGTGCGATGCTGCTCGGTGTCATCGTGACGGGGCTCTTCGTGGCGATTTCAATGACCGCCGGTGGCGGGGCCTGGGACAACGCCAAGAAGTCCTTCGAAGACGGTTTCACCGATAAGGACGGCGTGACCCACCAGAAGGGCAGCGAGGCGCACAAGGCCTCGGTGACGGGCGATACGGTGGGCGATCCCTACAAGGACACCGCCGGTCCGGCCGTGAACCCGATGATCAAGATCACCAACATCGTGGCCTTGCTGCTGCTGGCGATCCTGGCGCATTGACGCTGCAAAAAAACAAAGCCCCGGCCAGTGGCCGGGGCTTTTGCATTTGACTGCAGCTTCTGGCCTAGAGGCCGAGGCTCGGATTGGTCGCACCGCGCAGGATCTGCGTCAGGAAGCCGTAGTCGGCGCCGCCGGTGCGGGTCTTGCGCGTGACGATGTCGACGATCTTGCCGTCTTCCAGCGAGTAGTTGCCGAGATCCTGCACGTAACCGTCTTTGTCGAAGTAAACCGCGACAACACGCTGCTCGACGATATCCGGAGCCATGAAGGCGGTCGTGGCGGTTTTCTGAGAGATATAATAGTAGGCGTCGCCGTTGAGGCTGGACGTGGTCGACGGGGTTCCCAGAACGAGCTCAACCTGCTCGCGGCTGGAGCCGACCTGAACCTGGTTCAGCATGTCGCTGGTGATGACATGACCGTGCGTATAAGTGGACGTAAAACAGCCGCCGAGCGGTAAGGTGACCAGAAGCGGAAGGATCAGGGCGCTTGCCTTGAAGTTCATCTAAGAATTCCCGTTTCGCCAGACCGGTCTGGCTGCTCTTGAATTTCGTTGCTTGGCAAAGTCACTATCGTGGGATAGGGCACAAGGCAACACCTGACTTAAAAGGAGATGCCATGCTGTTTGGCCTGTTCCGCCGTCGGACCCGCGATGCCGAGCACAAGGTCTATTGTGAAATCGTGGCTCAAGCACGGCAGCCAGTCTTTTACACCGACTTTCACGTGCCCGATAGTGTCGATGGCCGTTTTGACATGATCGTGGCCCATGCAGTGCTGTATTTCCGCCGGATGCGCGGGGAGGGCAAGCGGGTCTCTGAATTCACGCAGAACGTCTTCGACCTGTTCTTTCAGGACATGGATGCCTCGTTGCGCGAAATGGGCGTCAGCGACACGCGCGTTCCCAAGAAGGTGAAAGTCATGGGCGAAGCTTTTTACGGCCGCGCCGATGCCTATATTCCGGCGATCGAAACAAAAAGTGTTGATGAGCTGGCGGAGGCAATCGGTCGCAACATCTACCCCGATGTGCCGGAACCGGTCGCACAGAAGCGTTTGGCGTATTATATGCTTGAAACAGCCGAAAGCCTCGAGGGGCAGACGGTTGAAGCACTGATGAATGGGAGCATCGTGTGGCCCGACCCTGAAAAATTCAAGGCATTGCCGGTCTGAGACCCAAGCCGGCGGTGTAAGAGGCCGCGACAAAGGTGCCAAGGTAAGAACAAGAATGACAAAAGAAACTTTCCCCTATTCCTACAAGGTCAACGCCGCTCGCGTTGTCGACAAGGATGAACGCGTCACAGTCACTCCGGATGAGGCATCGCTCAAGGCCATCGCAAAGACCTATGAGCTCGATGGCATTCGCGACCTCAAGGCGGATTTCCTGCTGAAGCCGTATCGCAAGGCGGGACTGCGTGTCGTCGGCCCGCTGACGGCGACGCTGGAACAGACCTGTGTGGTGTCGCTGGAGCCTTTCGAAAGCAAGCTGAAGATTGATGTCGACCGCACTTTCGAACCCCAGTCCAGCCGCCCGCGCAAGGTCAGCGATCTCAACGAAGACGGCGAGATTGAAATCGATCTGGAAACCCTCGACCCGCCTGATGTCATTCTGGACGGTGTTCTCGATCTGGGCGCCGTGATCTGCGAGGAACTGGCGCTGACGCTTGACCCGTTCCCGCGCAAGCCGGGCGTCGAGTTCGAGGGCGGCGATGGCGAGGACGAGAGCGCCGGCGAGGAGCCCGAGGCCAAACCGTCGCCTTTTGCCGCACTCCAGGCGCTCAAGGACAAGACGGATAGCTGATATCCATTGTATTTACAGTTGCCCGAACGATATGGACTGGGTCTTCATGCAGGTTTTCAACGTCAGAACTCTTCGCGAACAGGAAAACGGTTGTCAGTCTTGCCAAAACCGTTATGTTCGCGCCCGTTCTAGGCCCTTGCCGGACCTGCAGGACTTTGTCTGGAAGCACCGCTCGGTGCTGTTCTTGGTAGCGAAACGTCAAAAGACCTTCTAGATGGCGAAAACTATTCCGATTTCTCTGGATGCCATGGGTGGCGATCATGGGGCTGACGTCGTCATTCCCGGGGCGGAAATCGCGCTTGTCCGTCATCCCGACATCCGCTTTCTGTTGTTCGGTAACGAAAAGGTCGTGCTGCCCCTTCTGGAGAAGTATCCACGGGTTCGCGATGCTTCGACCTTCCACCATTGCGACGTCTCCATTGCCATGGACACAAAGCCAAGCCAGGCGCTGCGCCAGGGGCGCTGGCGTTCGTCCATGTGGCGGTCCATCGAAGCCGTGAAGACGGGCGATGCTTCCGTGGCAGTTTCCGCCGGGAACACCGGCGCACTCATGGCCATGTCGAAGTTTTGCCTGCGGACGATGGCCAATATCGAACGACCGGCCATCGCGGCCATCTGGCCGACCATGCGCGGCGAGTCCGTCGTGCTTGATGTCGGTGCGACGATTGGTGCCGACGCGCAGCAGCTTATCGACTTCGCCATTCTTGGCGGTGCCATGGCGCGGGCCCTGTTTGGTGTTCAAAAGCCAAGCGTCGGCCTGCTTAACATTGGCGTTGAAGAGGTCAAGGGTCTGGAAGAGGTGCGTACCGCCGGCCGGCTTCTGCGCGAAACGCCGCTGCGTTCGCTGCATTACGCCGGTTTCGTGGAAGGTGACGACCTTGGCAAAGGCACGGTCGATGTGGTGGTAACCGAAGGCTTTGCCGGTAACATTGCGCTCAAAACCGCGGAAGGAACGGCCAAACAGATCGGCAGTTACTTGCGTTCGGCCATGAATCGGACCTTTATGTCCAAAATCGGCTATCTCTTCGCCAAAGGCGCCTTTGATCTGCTGCGCGAGAAAATGGATCCGCGCAAGGTCAACGGCGGCGTGTTCCTGGGACTGAACGGCATCGTGATCAAGAGTCACGGCGGGACTGATGCCGAGGGTTATGCCTCGGCCATCGACCTTGCCTACGACATGGTCAAAAACGAACTGACACACAAGATCGCCCAGGATCTTGTGCATTATCATCGCGGCCGCTTCGCTGAAGCCGCGCCGACATCGGAAGGTGATTTGTGAGCGTAATCCGTTCCACCGTAACCGGCTGCGGAAGTTTCCTGCCGGAAAAAATCCTGACCAATGACGATCTTTCCAAGATGGTCGATACGTCTGACGAATGGATCGTTCAGCGTACTGGTATCCAGCAGCGCCACGTTGCCGCCGAAGGTCAGGTGACCTCGGACCTCGCGCTGGAAGCCGCCAAGCGGGCTCTGGAAAGCGCCGGCAGGGATGCTCAGGAGATCGACACCATCATTCTGGCGACCGCCACACCGGACAACACCTTTCCGGCAACGGCTGTCACCGTTCAGGCCAATCTGGGCATCTATCACGGTGCCGCATTCGATGTGCATGCCGTCTGCTCCGGCTTCGTCTACGCGCTGACGACCGCAGATGCCTATATCCGCGCCGGCCTTTCCAAGCGGTGCCTGGTCATCGGTGCGGAGACGTTCTCGCGCATTCTCGACTGGACCGACCGGACGACCTGCGTTCTGTTCGGCGATGGCGCAGGAGCTGTCGTGGTTGAAGCCGGTGAGGGTGAGGGCACCACTGCCGACCGGGGGGTTCTGACCTCTCATCTGCGCTCAGACGGCCGCCACAAGGAAAAGCTCTTCGTTGACGGCGGACCGTCCGCGACCCAGACCGTCGGTCATCTCAGGATGGAAGGCCGGGAAGTCTACAAGCACGCAGTCGGCATGATCACCGACGTGATTGAAGATGCCTACAAGGCCACAGGCACCACTTCGGACGACCTCGACTGGTTCATTCCGCACCAGGCCAACAAACGCATCATCGATGCCAGCGCGAAGAAGCTCGGGATCGCGCCAGAGAAGGTCGTGACAACCGTCCAGCTTCACGGCAACACCTCCGCAGCGTCCATTCCGCTTGCCCTGGACACAGCCGTCAGGGACGGGCGTGTCAAAAAGAGCGATCTCGTCTTGCTTGAAGCAATGGGCGGTGGATTCACCTGGGGCTCGGTCCTTCTGCGCTGGTAAGCCTCGCCAAACTTCGTACGACAAATCTGAGTTCGACCAAGACTTCCGGTTGACCGGCTCGCCGCAACGCCGTACCGTATGGCCTTGCATCTGAGTTCTTGTGCAAAATCAGCCAGATGATGGCGTCGTTGAGGAGGGGTTATGGGCAATCGGACTATTACCCGCGCTGATCTGTGTGAGGCCGTTTATCAGAAGGTAGGTCTGTCCAGGACCGAATCTTCCGAACTGGTCGAACGTGTTCTTTCTGAAATTTCCGACTGTCTTGTGACAGGAGAATCAGTAAAATTATCAAGCTTTGGGTCTTTCGTGGTCCGCTCCAAGGGGGAGCGTATCGGCCGCAATCCAAAGACTGGCGAGGAAGTACCTATTTCACCGCGCCGTGTGATGGTGTTCAAACCGTCCAACGTCTTGAAACAGCGGATCAATGATGCGCTGACAGGGCAGGCCAGCAAATAGTAAGAAAACAATAAGACCGGATGAGCTCGCAGGAAAAAAGCCCCGACGCCTTTCGTACCATCAGCGAAGTCGCAGAAGATCTGGATCTGCCGCAGCACGTGCTGCGGTTCTGGGAAACACGCTTCTCGCAGATCAAACCGCTGAAGCGGGGTGGTGGCCGGCGGTACTACCGTCCGGACGATGTCGAGCTTCTGAAAGGCATCCGTCATCTGCTCTACGGTGAAGGCTACACGATCAAGGGCGTTCAGCGCATCCTGAAGGAGCAGGGACCGCGCTTCGTCATGCAGATCAGGCATGAGGACATGACGGCCCTGCAGGCGGTGACAGCATCTGAACCGGTTCCTGCCGAGCCGGCTCCAGTGCCGGTCTCAGTATCCCACAACGGCCAGCAGGAAAATCACAACGGCCCGCTGCCGAATGGCGTTCTGGCCGATGATGCACCCGAGCCTGCTTCAGGCCACGGTCATGGTCACTTCAGTATCCTCGGCCGTCTGCGCGGAGAAAAACCGGCGCAGGGCGCTGGGTCTCATTCGTCCGTGACCAAGGAAGACATTCGCCGTCTGCAAGCGACCCTTTTTGAGTTGCTGGAATGCAAGCGCACCCTGGATCAGGCGCGCTGACGGCTGAACGCCTTACCGGTCTGCCCTGCGCTTGAAGAGCTTTGCCAGGAAGCCTTGTCCCTTGCCTGCCGTTCCCGCTGTATCGTTCGAAACCTGCGCCTGCTTCGCGAATTCGCGCAATTCTGCAATCGACATCCGTTTTGTCGAGGTCACCGGCTTTCGGGCAGCTCCGCTGTCGTCTGGACGAAAGGGGGGCGTGCTGAAGGTCTCGTCTACATGCGGCACGGCTGAAGGCGGAACGGTCTTAGAAGCTTCGGTGTGATCCGGTATCTCTGATTGCTGAGGCTGATCCAGTTCCCACATCTCCTGTTCGAGAGTTTCTTCATCCCGAACCTCGGCCGTCTTAGAAGCCGGTGTTTCTTCCTTCATTTCCTGCAAGCGTTCCAGAATAGCCGCGTCCACCGGGTCATTTGGGTCCAGCCCTGCGTCTCCGCGGCTCATAGTGGAGTGGCTGCTCTCCTCGCTCTCACCATCGCGATACTCGTACATGGCTGGCACGTATTCGCGGATAATGCCGTAGTTGGGATTGTGGACGACCTTGAGTTCGATGGTGTTCAGCCCGTCATCGTCCTCTTCGTGGTAGATCACCTGGATCTTTTCGTTTTCATCGCGACCAAAGACGTCGCCGTCTTCAATCATGTCGCCGCTTTTCCGTGTGACCTTCGCAAAGGCAACAATGATTTCGGCAAGATATTCGGGAGGCAATCTGCAAGGCAGGACTTTCACCCGGTAACCGGTCAGCCACTCGGCTCCGATTCCCTCCATGCCGAATAGCCGCTCGCCGGTCTCCGGATCCTGCTGCCCGACCGGGTTGGGCAGAAGATAAAGATCGTCGTAATTCGAAGCACGGGCGAGCGCGGAAAAGGCGTCCGGTTTCAGCAAGAAGCGGCTAGGCACCCAAAGCACAGCATCCGGCTGTGATCTTTCCACGATGATCGCCGTGATCAATCTGGCGATCTCCATCGCCTGCAAGGTTTCTTCAAGCTCACAGAAGGCGATGTTTTCCGCACCGGAAAATGTCTTCAGGTTTTCGGGCAGCGAATCCGTTGGAATGACGCTCTTCCGGACCGAAATCTGCGTACAGGCTGCAATATCGAAGAGCAAGTCGGTCGCCTCCGGAAAGGCGGTTCGCGCATAGTAGGTTTCGAGAGCAACGTCTATCAGCGGTGTGTGTTCGAAAGGTCCGGACTGTGTGACCAGGATATGGAACTTGCCGCACAAGAAGCGTTTGTCGATCTCGTCCGACGTGTTCAGTACCTGGCAGGCGCTCTGCGGCACACCCGCTTTCTCTGCGACTGCCAAAATGACAGCCTTGATCTCTTCACCGTCAAGCGGTTGATAGCGCTTGTAGAGGACCAGGGAATCGACACTTGGAAGCGGGTGCGTTTTCAATTGTTAGACCACACGTGATTGGCGGAAACGGACCACAGGTTAGGCAACTTTGGTGAAAAAGGCATTATCGCCCATGCCATTTCAGTTGCCGTAACCGGGGCTTCTGTTCACTCCATTCCAAGGCAGGATGCGTAGAAGCTGGTCGTTGCGGGCCAATCGGAGAAGATGCCCTTGACTCCGACCTGACGTGCCAGCACGTCGACAACCTCATAAAGCTTGCCGTCGCCGTCTATGGCGTCGTTGACGGTCTGATAGTACCAGCCTCCACCGGACGACAACGGGCCGGATCGTTCCAGGCTCCAGGCAATCAGCTCGAGACCTGCTTCCCTGGCCGCCTTGGCATAGGCTGAGGGAACGATCTTGCCGTCTTCCTGCGCGAGGAGAGCGAAGAGTGGCGGCGCAAGATAGTTGACGCCCATCGCTTTCAACTCGGCCATGGAAGGGGAGAAGGTTTCCGGGTCTGCGGGATCGATATCGCGGCGGCCTTCCAGGTAAATGGCCTGCTTGCCGTAGTCCGGTTCGTTTTCGATCCAGTAGAGAACGTCCTTGAGGTTGAAGGATTGAGGATAGACGTCTTCCGGCGGAATGCCTGCGGCCTTGTAGTCATCGATCAGCTTCTGGGCGTAGGCAGCCTGGGTGAAGCCGTCGAACGGCATCTCGACTTCGGGAGATTTCAGTTCAGGAGTGAACTTCACGCCAAGATCCTTGAAAAGACGGATCGAGGCTTCGTGGGTCATCAGCGTTCCCGTGCCTGCATACAGTTCGGTGCGCCAGGGGGCTGTGCCCTTTTGATAGGCTTCGGGAGTGGTTGCAGACTTGTCGGCGCTGTCCATCTTGCCCTGCAGCGAATTGAATTCGGCAAGGGTCAGATCGCTTGTCCGGCAGTCAGCTGATGCGGGGGTTTCGCCGGAGGCCGCCGTGAAGGTCCGTGTGCATTTGCCGGCAAGATCGGTCGTCAGAATGTTGGTGGTCGTATGCAGATCGTTCTGGGAATGACGGCAGACCAGTTCCTTGTCCTTGGTAAAGGTGACGTCGCATTCCAGGATGCCGGCTCCCATCAGCGCAGCGGCGCGGTAGCCTTCCTCCGTATGCTCGGGAAACTGCAGGGGTGCACCGCGATGGCTGATCGAAAACTGCGTGCGCTTCGCAGGTTTGCCGATGCAGGCCATCAAGGTGTCCTTCAACGCACCGTCCGCCATCTGGGAAACCAGATAGGCTGGACGCGGTCCAAGCTCGACCGTTTCCGCCTGGGCAGGCAAGGCGGCACACAGCCCGGTCAGGCAGAAAAGAACTGATTTGAGGCGCATGAGGTATCCAATGGCTTTGAGGAAAGAAGGGAAGTAACTAGCGGCACGCAGGGCTGGAACAAGTGCAGAACCGCCAACTACGCGGGCTGCCAGGTAAGTCTGAGCGCTTCCGGGCCTCTCACCGACAGGCCGCGTTTGTAGGAGACGTTTTCTTGTGCAAGGTCAATCGACTTGAACCTTCTGAGCAGCGTTGAAAAAATGATGTCCATATCCAGCCGTGCAAGGTGGTTGCCGAGGCAGAAATGCGCACCGCGGCCGAAGGCAATGTGCCAATTGGGCGACCTGCCGGCATCGAAGCGATCAGCGTCTGGAAACTGGGCTGGATCGCGGTTGGCTGACCCATAGAGAACGCCGAATTTCGTGCCGCGCGGATAGTCGTCGCCGCAAACCGTCATGTCTTCGGTGGAGTAGCGATGGAAGAAGGGAAGGGGCGATTCATACCGGAACATCTCCTGGACCGCCGTTTTCATCAGCGACGGGTCCTGGCGCAGACGCTGCAGCTCATCCGGGAATTTCAAAAGCGCATGCATGCCGCTGCCGAGAACGTCGATGGTCGAGCCGTGACCGGCCATCAGGATCAGCATGGCGGTCGAAATGAATTCGTCCTCGTTCATCTGACCGGCCCGTTCGGCCTCGATCATCAGCGACAGAAGGTCGTCCTTCGGTGCCCGTTCGCGCTCTGCCTTCAGACTTTGCAAATAATAATAGAACTCGGTCGTATTGCTTTCGGCCAGTTCCTTGCGCGCGTCCGTCCGGTCGATGTCGAAATACTGAACGATGTTTTCCGACCAGACACGCAATTGCGGGCAGTCCTCGTCGGGAACGCCGAGAACGCGGCCGATGATATGTCCTGGAACATGAGCTGAGAGATCTTCGATAAAGTCGATTTCGCTCCGGTCCGCCAGACTGTCGAACAGACGGTCGACATAAGCCTGGATGTCGTCACGCAGCTTGCCGACCATCACCGGCGTAAACAGCTTGAAAACCTGCTTGCGCAACCGGTCATGAACCTCTCCGTCGCTGTCCAGCAGCGAGAACTGCACGAAGCGAGAATGATGCGGCATGTCGTGCCAGTTCTGGGCCCGTTTCATGGCCTCGATTTCTTCCGCATCGGCAATGTGGTCCATGGACCTGACCATCTTGCCGTTTTGCACGATTTCCGAAACGTCATCGAACCGCGCTGCCAGCCAGATGTCGAAATCCTCGAAATATGTCAAACCCTTGCGTCCGCGCAGTGCAGCGTAGAACGGGTAGGGGTTTTGCGCGAAGGCATCCGACAATGGGGCGAAGGAAAGGTCTGTGGACGGGCTCATGAAGGGCTCTTGAGGTCGGTTTGGATGGGGTAGAATTGTGATTCTTGGCAGGGTCGAAGATTTGGCTGGCCAAGTGCAAGCGAAAAGCGGGAGCTATGGGCCATTTTGTTGTCTTTGGGAAAGTTATCCCAAGCAAGACCTTTAGCTCTTGGGGATTGTGAGGAAATGACATTTCTGACGATATCGGCAGACGGTTCGAAATCTTAACAATTTCTAAACGCGGGCCGGGAGGCTTGCTTGCACAAACCAGCAGAACAGTGTGTGCGTGAGGCCGTAATGCGTGTGCCAAAGGCTTTCAATGACGAGTATCAAACCTTCTTGCGGGAAACGGGCCTGGACAACCCCAATCCGCAAGCTCTCCTCATGGAACTTGCCTCGCTTTCGATGGAAGTCTACCTGAAGGAAATCGCCTGGCTTTCCGAGTTTATCGGCAAGATCGAGCGCGCGAAAAAGGCTGCGGCGTGATGACAAGGGCCTGACCGGGTTCTGTCGTTTCCACCGTCTCGGCACCTACTTCACAAATGCCAGCAATCCCGACTGGAGATTGTAAGCGTGGCTCGTGCAATTTTGATGACGAGCGTCACGGCTTGAAGCATACTCTGACGGTATACCGTGCGGAGCAGCTGTGTCATGTCCATCAGTCAGTTCTCCACCACCAGGGAAATCCTGAAGTTCGAGGGCGCCAACAAAGCGGCCTACTGGCGAAAATTCGCCCTGTTGCTGTCGCTTGCCGTGATCATCGCTACGATGGGACTTCTGCGAAATTCAGGCGCCGTGGTGATTGCGGCCATGCTTGTCGCTCCCCTGATGACTCCGATCCTCGGTATTGCCTCATCTATCGTCATGGGATGGGTCGGCAGAGCGCTGTTCCTTATACTCACGGTCTGGCTGGCGGCGGGGGCCAGTATCATCATCTCATGGCTGATTGTCTGGATAGCCGATGCCCCTTCGACATTGCTGCTTCCAGATGAAGTGCTGAGCCGGAGCAACCCCGGAGCGGAAGACATGGTCGTCGCGCTGGCGGCCGGTATAGCAGGTGCCTATGTCCAGATACGGAAGTCGGAAATCAGTCTTCTGCCTGGCGCGGCCATCGGCGTTTCGCTGGTTCCGCCGCTTGCGGCGGCCGGTATCCTGCTTTACTTCGGCGAACACGAAGCGGCCTATGAGGCAACGCTGCTCTTTGCTACCAACTTCGGTGCGATCATCTTCTCTGCCAGCATTGTCTATATTGTCCTTGGCCCACGGGAGCGGGTCTTCCGCAAGGCGCATCGGGGCGTCAAGTTTACCCTTGGCATGGCGGTCACGCTGGCCTTCCTGACCGTCGTTCTGGTCCAGCTGCTGGCAGCGACTTACCTGCGCTACATCGAAACCGGAACAGAGGCCATCCTGGCACAACGAACCAAGGAATGGGCAGGGGACACCCCGGTCGAAATCATCCGGGTGGATGTGCACGCGCGCACCAAGATTGCGGAGATCTGGGTTCTTCTCGATCTGCCATCGGACGCCCAGTACAAGATCGGTTCTCTTGATGACTTCCTGCCGGCAGCGATGAAGGAGCGTCCCTTCAGGGAAACCGCTCGTGAAGTTCTGGGAGAAGACTACAAGGTGGTCGTCAGGTATCAGACACGTATCGCCTGGCTGGTGGACCTCGCGACGGAAGCGATTGATGTCGCGCCTTCGGTCGATGCCGTGCAGGAGGATTGACGAGCACTGCAAAATAAAACCCCGCCGAAAAGGCGGGGTTTTGAACAACTGCGTGTCCCGTTCGGTCCTATGCGGGTGCCGGCAGTGTCCGGCTGGCGAGATAGGCAGCTTTGGCCGGCACCGAAAGCCAGGCCTTCGCCTGGGCAACGCGTTCGGGCGTATAGTGATGCTCTTCATCAAGCATGTTGAGGGTGCCCACCAGTGTATCGCCCAGAACGACAGGCAGGTTGATGACCGAGCCGCAGCCGAGCCGGCCGATCAGTTCGTAGTCCGGAAACACGCTCGCGATGTCGGCAAGCGTATTGGCAACGAAGCACTGCCGGTCCTTGTGCACGGTTTCGAACCAGCGATCATAGGTAAGCGGCTTGGTTCCGGAAACCGGATAGTCTTCCGGATGCGAGGTGTAGGAGCGCTGTGCCAGCTCGGTTGTCATGTCTGCCGTCATGAAGGTGAACAGCTTCGCGCCGATGGTTGCCCGTGTCAGGCTCATGAGTGCATCAAATGGGGCATCGGAAGTGGTCGCGATGGACAAGGCATGGTCAAACGTGGCCAAAGGTCCGGTAAAATCGGTCATCTATCGAATTCTCGAGCAAATATGGTTGAGGGTCAGGCGGATTGCAGAGTACCGCCGCTGGCGGCATAGAGTTCGCGGGAATAAGGCTCGGACAGCGGGCCCGACTTGAGGGCGTCGACACCGGCAATCTCCACCACGCGGCCATAGCGCATGACGGCCAGCCGGTCGCACAGGAAGGAGACCACGGGCAGGTTGTGGGTGACCATAAGATAGGTCAGCCCCTGTTCGCGCCGCAGTTTCTTCAAGAGGTTCAGGATTTCCGCCTGCACGGAAACGTCCAGCGCGGACGTTGGTTCGTCCAGCAGCAGCACCCGTGGTTCCAGCATCAAGGCGCGCGCAATGGCAACGCGTTGGCGCTGACCGCCGGAAAGCTGATGCGGAAAACGGAAACGGAAGCGCTGATCGAGGCCCACCGCGGCCAGCATATCCTTGACCCGGCTGTCCCGCCCACCGATGCCATGAATGGCCAGCGGTTCGGCAAGGCAGGTATCCACGGTCTTGCGCGGATGCAGCGAGCCATAGGGATCCTGAAACACCATCTGGCAGGTTTCGGCGAAGGCCCGGTCCGGCGAATGGCCGCGGGCCTTGCCTTCAACGCAGATGGTTCCTGTCCAGTCCGGAGCCAGTCCGGAAATGGCTTTCAGGATCGTCGATTTGCCGGAGCCGGATTCCCCGACAAGTGCAAAGCTCTCCCCTTCGGCAACATCAAAGGTGACATCATGAACCACGGCCGTGTCGCCATAGCTGATGGAGAGATTTTCCAGATGGATGGCGGCATTGGTCATGTTCCGGCTCCCGTGGTCCAGGTGCTGCGGTCCAGAACGGGCAGCTCATCGCGATCTTCATCCATGCGCGGCATCGCCGCGATCAGGCCGCGGGTGTAGGGGTGCTTTGCCTTGTGCAACTCGCTCGCCTTGCATTGCTCGACGATTTCGCCGCTGTTCATCACCAGGATGCGGTCGCAATAGCGGGACACCAGATTAAGGTCGTGACTGATCAGGATCAGCCCCATGCCCTTGCCGGTGACCAGATCGTCGATGATGTCGAGCACCTGGGCCTGCACCGAGACATCAAGCGCGGAGGTCGGTTCGTCGGCGATCAGCAGATCCGGTTCGGGGATCAGCATCATGGCGATCATGATGCGCTGGCCCATCCCGCCGGAAACCTCATGCGGATAAAGATCGGCGACACGGGACGGTTCGTTGATGCGAACCGCTTCCAGCATTGCCAGCACCCGCTCCTTCAGCTCCCGGCGTGGCAGCTTCTTGTGGGTGACGAGGGCTTCGGCGATCTGCTCGCCGACGGTCATGACCGGGTTCAGCGAGAATTTCGGGTCCTGCATGACCATGGAAATGCGGGCCCCGCGCAGATCGCGCATCTGGCGTTCGCTGCGGCTGAGCAGGTCGATGCCGTCGAAGGTCATGCGTCGGGCGGTGACCTTGCCGGGTTTGCGGATCAGACGCAGGATCGACCGGCCGGTCATGGATTTGCCGGAGCCGGATTCACCCACGATCCCCAGCCGTTCCCGGCCGAGCGTGAACGAGATGCCCTTGACCACATCGACCGGGCCGCGCGCTGTCGGGAAGGTGACAGTCAGGCCATCAATCTCGAGAAGGGGACCGCTCATTGCTTGTCTCCCTGTTTGGGATCGAGCACGTCGCGCAGGCCGTCACCGAGTAAACAGAAACCGAGGCTCACCAGGATGATGGCAAAGCCCGGCATGGTGGCGACCCACCATTGGTCGAGAATGAAATTGCGTCCACGCGAGATCATTGCGCCCCATTCCGGCAAGGGCGGTTGCGCGCCCAGGCCGAGAAAGCCGAGACCTGCTGCCGTCAGGATGATGCCGGCCATGTCCAGTGTGACGCGGATGATCGTTGAGGATGCGCAGAGCGGCAGCACGTGGCGCAGGATGACACGCGCGGATGACGCCCCCTGCAGGCGCACGGCGGCAATGAACTCCGCATCGCGGAACGTGATTGTCTCCGCACGGGCGATACGCGCATAGGCAGGCCACGCTGTGATCGCGATGGCGATGATTGCGTTTTCGATGCCGGGTCCAAGGGCCGCCACGAAGGCAAGGGCAAGGATCAGTTTCGGCATCGACAGGAAGATATCGGTCACGCCCATGAGCACCCGGTCTGTCCAGCCGCCGAAATATCCTGAGACCGCACCGACAACGAGGCCGATGGGAGCAGCAATGACGGCCACCATGGTGACGATCATCAGCGTGATGCGTGCCCCGTAGACCACCCGGGAATAGATGTCCCGGCCCAGCTCGTCAGTGCCCATCCAGTGGGCCGCGGACGGCGGCATCAGGCGGTTGGCCAGATCCTGGCCGATGGGAGAATAGGGGGCGAGCAGGGACGCGAAGACCGCCATCACGATCAGCACCAGGATGATGAAGCCACCCACCACGGCAAGGGGATTGCGCAACAGCGCAGCAAACACCCGCCAGGCACGGCCAAGGTTTGCCTGCAGGCGTGAAGAGGGGCTATCGTCGAGAAGCCAGTCGATCATTTGCGGGCCCTCGGATCGAGAATGCGGTAGAGCACGTCGGATATTTTGTTGATGAGGATGAAGACGGCACCAATGACCAGGGTCGCGCCAAGCACGGCGTTCATGTCGGCATTGAGCAGGGCATTGGTCAGATAGTTTCCGATCCCGGGCCAGGAAAACACGGTTTCGATCATCACCGATCCTTCCAGAAGCGCGGCATAGGACAGGCCGATCACGGTGATCAGCTGAATTCGGATCGGGTAGAACGCGTGGCGCCAGATGACACGACGTTCCGGCACGCCTTTCACCCGCGCCGTGGTGACATACTCATGGCCAAGCTGGTCAAGCATGAAGGAGCGGGTCATGCGGGCAATGTATGCCAGGCTGAAGAACCCGAGGATCGATGCCGGCAGCATGAGGTGATCGAGCGCGTTCCAGAAGATGTCCCACTCCCCGGCGACGAGACTATCGATCAGGTAAAGCCCGGTGACAGGTTCGACAATGCCGTCATAGAAGATGTCGATGCGGCCCGGGCCGGCAACCCAGCCAAGCCCCGCGTAGAACACCGCCAGACCAACCAGACCAAGCCAGAAAGCGGGAACGGAATAACCCAGAAGTCCAAGCACGCGGATCAACTGGTCGACCCAGCTTCCCTGACGCGTCGCTGCCAATACACCCATGGGCACACCAAGCAGAACACCGATCAGGATACCGATGGTTGCCATTTCCAGGGTGGCAGGGAAGAACCGCGCCAGATCCTCAGCAACCGGCCGGCCGGTGGAAATCGACATGCCGAGATTTCCGGTGAAGACATCACCCACATAGGAGAAAAACTGGATGATCAGCGGACGGTCGAGTCCCATCGCCTGCCGCGCGGCCTCATAAACCTCGTTCGAAGCCCTGTCGCCGACAACCGCCAGCACCGGATCGATCGGCACCACGCGGCCGATGAAAAACGTGATCGCAAGCAGGCCGAGAAACGTTGCAGCCGTCACGAGGCAAAAGCGCAGCACTGCGGCGGCGCTGCCCAGAAGCTGGCTCGTTAACAGGCCTTCCCGCGCGTCGGTCGCACTTTCGGAGGGCTCAAAAGACATGCCGGTATCGGCGTATCGCCGTTCCCTGTTCAACCGGTTTCTTCAAGTCGGCTCTCCACGCTTGTGTGACTCAATTTCTGAAGCTGGGCTTTCAGGTTGTTGTTTTTAAACAGTTTTGAGAAAGCTCCTCAGGAGGGTTCGTTTCAAAGCTGCCTAAAAAAGTTCTTGGAGCATACAAAAAAATCTGGTTACATCAAAAAAATTTTGATGGGAGTAAAATTCTTTGAGCAGTTCGACGGCGCGTGCCGCCTCCGATGTCGATACAAAGGTTGGTGCGCTGATCCGGGCGCGGCGGCGGCAATTGGGGTTCACCCTGCAACAGCTGAGCGACGCTTCGAACCTTTCGGTCGGCTATCTCAGCCAGGTTGAGCGGGACCACGCGACACCGACACTCGGGTCTCTGGCGGGCATTGCCCGGGCGCTCGGTGTCGGGCTGGACTATTTCGTCGCGCAGCCGCGTGCCCAGGACGCGCTGACCCGCGCTGCGACACGGCCGAATTTCTCCATTTCCGGTTCCGCGGTCAGCTACGAGCGGCTGGGCGCAGAGTTTCCGGGAAATCAGCTCTCCTCCTTCATTCTCACCGTGCCGCCAGGATATGCCTCGGAAACGGTGAGTCATGAGGGTGAGGAGCTGATCTACATTCTGGAAGGGTCCATCACCCAGTATCTCGACGGGGAGGCGATGGTGATGACCGCTGGCGACAGTCTGCATTACCGGGGAAACACCCCCCATGCCTGGTCGAACCCAAATGACGAGCCGGCAAAGCTCCTGTGGACTGGCACCCTGACGATTTTCAACGCCGGTGACGAGAAAACCAGCCGTATCGAACTGGTGTCGCCGGACAAGAGTGCGGTGAACACATCATCCGACCGCACCAAAAACAAGAATAAATCCTAACCCCTGACAGACGGAGACGAAGGAATGAAGCTTTTAAGGACCGCACTTCTGGCGGCCGCCCTGGCACTGCCGATTGCACAACCTGCCGGTGCCGCAACGCCGGACAACATTCTGGTCGTGGCGCAGAATATCGATGACATCGTGGCTATTGATCCGGCGCAGGCCTACGAGTTTTCCTCGGGCGAACTCGTGACCAATGTCTACGACCGGCTGGTGCAATATGATGCCGAAGACCCGACGGTGCTGGCACCGGGCCTTGCAGCCGAATGGCAGGCCGACGCTGATGCCAAGACCATCACCTTCACCCTGCGCGACGGTGCAACGTTCCATTCCGGCAATCCGGTTCGTGCGGAAGACGTGGTGTTTTCCTTTGCACGCGTCATCAAGCTGAACCTCACTCCGGCTTTCATCCTGGCCCAGCTCGGCTGGACGGCTGAAAATGTCGCGGACATGGTTACGGCGGACGGCAACAAGGTCATCGTCAAATACGAAGGTGATTTCTCGCCGGCTTTCGCGCTCAACGTACTGGCAGCCCGCCCGGCGTCCATCGTCGATGAAAAGACGGTGATGGAACATGAAGAAGACGGCGACATGGGCAACAAGTGGCTCAACGCCAACTCTGCCGGTTCCGGCCCGTTCGAACTGCAGACCTACCGCCCGAGCGAATTGGTGCGGTACAAATCCAATGCCGACTACTTCAAGGGTGCTCCGAAGGTTGAAGGCGTCATCATCCGTCACGTTGCCGAGGCTGCCACCCAGCAGCTGCTGCTTCAGTCCGGCGATGTCGACATGGCCCGCAATCTGACGCCGGACCAGATCGCCGGCATGGAAGGCGACACCATCAAGGTCGAAACCTATCCGCAGGCCGCAGTCCACTTCCTGTCCTTCAACCAGAAAAAGGATGTGTTGCAGCCTGAAGCGGTGTGGGACGCTGCCCGTTACCTCGTCAACTACAAGGGCATGACTGACAGCTTTCTGAAAGGTCAGATGGAAATTCATCAGGCTTTCTGGCCGAAGGGCTTCCCGGGCTCCTATGACGAGACGCCTTACACCTACGATCCTGAAAAGGCCAAGCAGATCCTGGCGGATGCCGGCATCGAGACGCCGATCACGGTAACCCTCGACGTGATCAACTCCACGCCTTTCACGGATATGGCCCAGTCGCTGCAGGCAAGCTTTGCCGAAGCCGGCATCAACTTCGACATCATCCCGGGCACGGGCTCACAGGTCATCACCAAGTACCGTGAGCGCAGCCACGAGGCGATGCTGCTGTACTGGGGCCCGGACTTCATGGACCCGCATTCAAACGCCAAGGCCTTTGCGTATAACAGCGACAACTCCGACGACAACTATCAGGCAACCACCACGTGGCGGAATGCCTGGGCTGTTCCGGGGGAGATGAACGAGATGACCAAGGCAGCACTGGCCGAGAGCGATCCGGAAAAACGCAACGAGATGTATGTCGAATTGCAGAAGGAAGTTCAGGCCAAGTCGCCGATCGTCATCATGTTCCAGGCAGCCTATCAGGTCGCCATGGACCAGAAGGTCGAAGGCTACGTCAATGGTGCCACTTCTGACTTTGTTTACTATCGTCTTGTGACGAAGAACTGACGCAATGGATCAAGCCGTCCCGGTCTCCGGGGCGGCTTTTTTGTTTGTTGCAGACGGCCACCGAGTGACCAATCCTTCCGGAGTTTCCTGAAATGTCTTCCCTTTTCGATCAGCGCCTTGCCGCCCTGCGCGGTCGCATGTCCGCGACCGAGACCGACCTTGTGGCCATTGGTCCTTCCAGTCACATGATGTATCTGGCCGGTCTCGACCCCCATGGCGACGAACGGCCGGTGATGCTTCTGGTTTCGAAAAGCCGTGCCGGTTTCCTGATGCCGGCGCTCAATGTCGACAGCTCGCGCCGGAAGACCCACCTGCCGTTCTTCCCCTGGCGCGACGACGACGGCCCAGACGCCGCGCTCGCCATGCTTCTGGCAGCTTCCGGTCTTCCCGAGACGCCGAGTATCGTTATCGACGAGACCATGCGTGCTGATTTCGCCTTGCTGTTGCTGGACGCCCTTCCAGGCGCTTCGCGCCGATTTACCGGCGACACGGTCGGTTTCCTGCGCGCTCGAAAGGAAGAGGACGAATACCGGCGTCTCAAAGCCAGTGCCGTTCTGAATGACGCTGCTGCCATGGCCGGTTTCGATGCTCTGAAACCGGGCATCACCGAACTTGAGATCGCCGCCGTCATCCGCGATGTGTACAAGCAGGCTGGCGCGACACCGGTTTTCACCTCGGTCTGCTTCGGCGGCAATGGGGCCTTCCCGCATCATCATACCGGCGAAACGCAACTGAAAGACGGCGATGCCGTGCTGATCGACACCGGCGGCCGTCTTGAGGACTACCCGTCCGACATGACCCGGGTCGGTTTCTTCGGTACACCGACAGCGGAATTTGAAAAGGTCCACGCGATTGTGGAAAAGGCCGTAGAGGCAGCTCTTGCGGCGGCAAAGCCGGGTGTTACCGCGAAATCAATCGACAAGGCAGCCCGGGATGTCATTTCAGAGGCAGGCTATGGTGAGTTTTTTACTCACCGCACAGGCCACGGCCTTGGAATAGACATACATGAGCCTCCATATCTGACGGCGACTTCCGAAACCGTACTGGATGAAGGTATGGTGTTTTCAATCGAACCTGGAATTTACCTTCCCGGTCAATTCGGTCTGCGTCTTGAGGAAATCGTCATCCTACGCGCCGATGGACCGGAGATCCTCTCGGACTTGCCGCGCACCGCGGTGGTGAGGTGAAGGCCCTTCAATAGAAGGCATGAAGTGGTTTCGGGTACGGGGTCGGATTGCCGCTCCTTCGTCAGGGAAGGGGCACGAAAATCTTGTAAGGGTTCGCGGGAGGCCTGCTTTGAAGTGGGACTTTCCCGAAGCCTGACCGCGAAGACCGAAATGGATTCATGCTTGAAGTAATTGAATTGGACATTCCCGAGGTCAGAATTCTCTGTCCAAAGCGGCATGGCGATGACCGTGGTTTCTTTTCTGAAACTTACAACAAGGCACTGCTGAGCGACGCTGGAATAGACATCGATTTCGTACAGGACAATCACGCCTATTCCGCGGAAAAGGGAACGGTACGCGGGCTGCATTACCAGATGCCGCCTTTCGCACAGGACAAGCTGGTGCGGGTGGTGCGCGGTGCGATCCTGGATATCGCTGTCGATCTGCGAGTTGGGTCTTCGACCTACGGCCAGCATGTGTCTTCGGTCATCTCGGCTGAAAATGGCAAGCAGATCCTGGTTCCCGCAGGATTTGCCCACGGACTGGTGACGCTGGAGCCGCACACCGAGGTTCTCTACAAGGTGTCGCAATATTACGCCCCGGAGCATGACCGGGGTATCTTGTGGAACGATCCCGAACTTGCCATCGATTGGGGTCTGGCTGAAGCCGATGCCATTCTCTCGCCAAAAGACCGAAAACTGCCAAGGCTTGCCGAAGTCGCCGCCTGTTTTTCTTATCCGGAGGCAGCGCAAGCATGAAGGTCCTCGTTACGGGTGGCGCCGGCTTTATCGGATCCGCAGTCGTGCGAAAGCTGGTGTCGCAGCAGCTTGCGGATGTCGTAACAGTCGATGCCCTGACCTATGCTGGCAACATGGCCTCTCTCGCGCCAGTCATGGAAGCGCCTCAGCACCGCTTTGTGCGGGCCGACATACGCGACGGTGCCGCAATGGCCAGTCTCCTGGAAAAGGAAGCGCCTGACGCGGTGATGCATCTGGCCGCCGAAAGCCATGTCGACCGGTCAATCGACGGCCCGGCTGCCTTTATCGATACAAACATCGTGGGCACCTACACCTTGCTGGAAGCGGTGCGAGGGTATTGGTCCGGCTTGCCACTGCCGCGCAAGGAAGCGTTCCGGTTTCATCATGTGTCCACGGATGAGGTCTATGGCAGTCTCGGCCCGTCGGGCGCCTTCAAGGAAACAACCGCATACGCGCCGAATTCGCCTTATTCCGCTTCAAAGGCTGCATCGGATCATCTGGTCAGGGCCTGGCACCATACTTATGGGCTGCCGGTGGTCACCACCAACTGCTCCAACAACTACGGGCCTTACCAGTTTCCGGAAAAGCTGATCCCCTTGATGATCCTGAACGGGCTTGAGGACAAACCGCTGCCGGTTTACGGCGCGGGCGCGAACATTCGGGACTGGCTGCATGTCGAGGATCATGCGGACGCCCTGTGGCTGGTGCTGACGCGCGGCATGCCGGGGCAGGTCTACAACATCGGCGGCGATGCCGAACGGCGGAACATCGACGTTGTTCGCCTCATCTGCGATTTGCTTGATGACTTGGTGCCGTCTGGCAAATCAAGGCACGAATTGATCACCTTCGTAACCGATCGTCCCGGCCACGATGCGCGTTACGCCATGGATATTTCCCGGATTTCTGGTGAACTGGGTTGGAGGCCTCGGCATTCTTTTGAAAGCGGGTTGCGTCAGACGGTCGACTGGTATCTGGGCAATCGCAACTGGTGGGAAGCAGTTCGCACCGGCCGCTACGCCGGCAACAGGCTGGGGCTTGGTGCCAATGGGGTTTCAACTGCACCTGCTGGTGCTCCATGACGCGCATACTGCTCACCGGCGCAAACGGTCAGCTTGGCTATGAAGTCGCCAGGCAAGGCCTGGAAAAGGGGCTCGATCTGGCGGCACTCGACAGATCGCAATTGGATATTACGGACCGCACTTCTGTTGCGGAGGTTGTCGGGCAGCTTGCCCCCGATCTGATCGTCAATACGGCCGCCTACACTGCTGTTGATCGCGCGGAAACCGACCGGCAGGCCGCCTTTGCGGTCAATCGCGATGGAGCGCGCAATCTTGCGGAAGCCGCGCAAAAGCACGGATCGGTGCTGATACATTTTTCCACGGACTACGTCTTCGACGGGTCACATCAGCATGGTTATGTCGAACAGGACGACGTTGGCCCCGTCAGTGTTTACGGCGAAAGCAAGGAAGCAGGTGAAACGGCTATCCGCGCGGCGACCGACAGTCACATGATCCTGCGCACCTCCTGGGTCTACGGCGTTCACGGCGCCAACTTTGTCCGGACGATGCTGAAGCTCGCGCAGGAGAGGGGGCAAATTAGCGTCGTCGACGACCAGCGCGGATGCCCGACCTATACTGCGGATCTTGCTGAAGTCGTTTTGCGATTGGCCGAACGGATTTTGACCGAACAGCTTCAACAAGACGGGTACGGAACGTTTCACTGTGCCGGTCAGGGCGAGGTGACCTGGCATGGGTTTGCGGACAAAATATTCGAGCTTGCCGGCGAGCGCTTCTGCAAAAAGCCGGAGCTGATCGCCATTCCGGCGTCTGAATTTCCCACACCCGCAAGGCGGCCGGCAAACTCTGCACTGGATTGCTCAAAACTGGCGAGGGTTCACGGGCTTGCCTTGAGACAGTGGCAAGAAGCACTGTCGGACATGCTGGACCGTTTGGATCGAAATGCCTGATTTTACTTAGACACTTGGACGGAATTGGAGTTGGCAAATGAAAGGCATCGTGCTCGCAGGGGGAAGCGGAACGCGCCTTTTCCCGGTTACCAGATGCATCTCCAAGCAACTGCTGCCCGTCTACGATAAACCGATGATCTATTATCCATTGAGCGTCCTGATGCTCGCCGGAATAAGAGATCTCTTGATCATCACGACACCACGGGATGCAGCTTCCTTTCAGAGCCTTCTGGAAGACGGTGCGCAATGGGGCGTCAATATCAGTTATACCGTCCAACCCGAGCCGGCCGGCATCGCACAGGCGTTCCTGATCGCTGAAGACTTTCTCGCGGGGCAGGAGTGTGCCCTCATCCTGGGGGACAATCTCTACTATGGCCATGGCCTGACGGACATTCTCGCGCGGGCGTCTGAACGTAAGTCCGGAGCGACCCTGTTCGCCTATGAAGTCGCCCAGCCGGAACGATACGGCGTCATTGCGCTTGACCCCTCCGGAAAACCGTCTTCGATAGAAGAAAAGCCGAAATCCCCGCGCTCTTCCTGGGCTGTGACAGGACTTTACTTTTACGACAAGGACGTTGCCGCCATCGCCTCCGACATTCGTCCAAGTGCACGGGGTGAACTGGAAATCACGGATGTGAATGCCCGGTATCTGAAACGTGGCGACCTCCATGTCGAACAACTCGGCCGCGGGTTTGCCTGGTTCGATATGGGAACGCACGACAGCCTTATTGAGTCCGCAACCTTCGTCCAGGCCATCGAAAAAAGACAGGGGCATCGCATCGCCGTGCCGGAAGAAATTGCATTCAAGAACGGCTGGATTACTGTGAGCGATCTGGAGCGCCTGAGCGAAGACTATTCCAACAGCGGATATGGCAGTTATTTGCTGAAGATCGCGCAGGCAATATAGCGGCACCAGATCGGGCTTCTTCTTTCGCCGGCTCGGTGCACCAATTAGATTAGTTTCTTACGGAATTTGAAGGATTAATATTTATGAAAGTCCTTCGCCGGGTTAGTCAGGTTTTTGCCTCTCCTTATACTTTCGGAGCTGCTTGCTGGTGGTATCTTTTGGGCAAGAGGGTACGTGCACAGAACAGATTTCGTGCAGTCTTCAGCAGCAATATCGTCCAGGCATACAATGATCGCATTGCGAATGCCGTCTGCGAGGCTCAGGCAAAGCTGACTGATGAGGAAATTGCGGGCTTTCGGAAGGAGATTGAGGGGTGGGGCGACAAGCCTCTGATTTCCATCGTCATGCCGGTCTATAATACTGACGGTGAGCAGCTTGGAGCAGCAATTGAATCCGTCAGACATCAGATCTATCAGGATTGGGAACTCTGCATAGCGGACGACTGTTCGACCGTGCCTCATGTCCGCGCGATCCTTGAAGCTCTTGCGGCTGATGACAAGCGCATCAAACTCGTCTTCAGAAACCAAAACGGGCACATCTGCGCGGCATCGAACTCCGCTCTTGAACTTGCGACGGGCTCATTTGTTGCCTTCATGGATCATGACGACGTCCTGCCAATCCATGCTCTTTTTCACATCGCGAAGGAAATTGTGCAGCATCCTGATGTGGATTTGATCTACACGGACGAGGACAAGATCAGAGAAGACGGGAGGCTTGACGGCCCTCATTTCAAGCCGGATTGGAACGAGGAACTGTTTCTCGCCCAGAATTATCTCAACCACCTCAGTGTCTATAGAACGTCATTGCTGCGGCAGGTTGGCGGTTTACGTGAAGGTTTCGAAGGCAGTCAGGATCATGATCTTGCGCTGCGGATCGTTGCGAAAACCAGTGTTGACCGCATCCGCCACATTCCCAGACTATTGTACCACTGGCGTGCGTTTCGAGGGTCGGGGACATTCTCGGATCGAGCGCTGGCGCAAGCAATTGATGCGCGCCAACGCGCTGTTCGTGATTATCTGGCGACGAATTATCCGGAAGACAGGGTCTCAATTGTTGAGGGACCATACGGATGCAACAGGCTTCACCGTGAACTGCCCGATCCCGCTCCGCACGTCACGCTGATAATACCTACTCGTGACCAGCATTCTTATCTGAAACGGTGTCTTGAAACCATTTTCGGCAAGACAGCCTATCCTTCCTTTGACGTGCTCATCGTCGACAACGAAAGCGCCGAAAAAGAAACGCTTGCCTTCTTTGACGACATATCTGAGAGGCATCCGGTCTCTGTCATTTCAGTACCGGGAGAGTTCAATTATTCAGCTCTGAACAACATCGCGGTTGCTCAGGCACAAGGAGACATTGTTGCGCTGCTGAACAATGATGTTGAGGTGATTTCCTCAGAATGGCTTCGCGAAATGGTTTGCTATGCGGTACTGCCGCGCATTGGCGCTGTTGGCGCGAGGCTGCTTTACGCAAACGGCTTGGTGCAGCATGCAGGCGTTATTCTCGGTGCAGGTGGCATCGCCAATCACGCTTTTCACGGCTATCACGTCACCGATAGTGGCTACCAGGCCCGGCTTCAGCTTCCCCAATATGTTTCCGCAGTGACAGGGGCGTGTCTGGTGGTCGCCAAGAAGAAATATCTGGCGGTTGGCGGTCTCGATGAACAGGACCTCAAGGTCGCCTATAACGACGTGGATTTCTGCCTGAAACTTTCAGCCTCAGGTCTGCACAACGTATACACGCCTTATGCAACTCTCATTCACCACGAGTCGATCTCACGGGGCAAGGATACCTCTGTTGAAAAAGCGGCGAGATTGGAACGTGAAGGGAAGGTGATGCAAGAGCGCTGGGGTGATGAGATTTTGTTCGATAAATATTATAGCGTGAATTTCTCGAATGAAAACGGGTGCTTTAGATTTAAAATAATTTAGATAAATTTTATTCTTGGGAGAATTGGAAAATTATTTTATTCGAATACCAAGATGGTTAAGTAGATAATTAAAATTTTTTTAATATTATAAAATAGAGATTTAATTCGAATTCGAAAAGGTATTCAACTATTTTATACGGTAGCTCGGCGAAGAATAATCGTGCTGATCTCGGTTGCTGTTAGCGCAGAAGCACTTAACCCCAGTGTGATTGAAGTCAGCAGTTCTAGGTATAAAATAATATTGTTGAAAGCGGTTTCGTCATGAGTAAACAAAATTTAGATTCGAAATGCCGATCAAATTATTTGGTGAAGTGATATGAAGATATTTGAGTTCGGGGTTTCTATTAACGATGAAAAAATTGAGAGCATAAGCTCAAAAGAAAAGAGATTGTATGTTGTTTCTGGTTCGAGCCGTGGGGGAACATCAGCGCTGGCTTATGCGCTGAGGCGTGCATCCGTACACTTTGGTAATGTTGATGCTAACAATCACGAGTTGCCGGAGCTGATGTCTCCTGACTTGACTGAAGAAAAAATTAGATCGGCAATCGACAAATTATTAAATGAACAAAACATTGCTGGAGCGAAACTTCCAAACTTTTCATTTCACCTAAAATGGCTCACAAATCAGTATCCAGATTCAGTTTATCTATATATTTTACGAAATCCATTGGATGTATCAACTACTATCATGACTAGAAGTCCATCACATAGTCTCAATACATCAGACTTGCGTATTGGAATTCTGCATTCATTTCGTTTCTACTCCGCAATGGCCAACGTTGTTGGTGAGATCGAGCAACCGATCTACCTCATTTCTTTCGAAAAGATGAAAGCGCAACCAGACCAGTTTGTCAGTTGGCTTGAAGAAATTGGTGTCAGCTTTTCAGATGACGTCAGGCCGCAACTGGCCAAAGAGTTGGCGACTCCAGGCTATAAGAAACTTCCCGCGGATGGTGTCGGATAAGGCGCATGTGTTCAATAAATGCTCGGAGCATGCAAGCACTTCGACCAGAAGGCTTTCTGCTCTATTCCGGCTTGGGCGTTGCGTTCGTGAACAGGGCTGATCGGTCCGACGAGATCCTGAAAGTTTCGTTCATGCGATAACGACAAAAGGTTGTCCGTCCACGTACCAACATCGTTTTTCCAGACAAAACCAACGCGATTGGCGCGGACGAAGTCTGAATAAGCCCAGCTATCACTGTAAACACCGACGCCTCCACATACAGCATGTTCTGCCAGCTTGTTGGCGGATCTGGCATCGTTAAAGCTGGAAGGCAGGAGCGGGTAGAGAAGAACGTCGAACCTGTGCTTGAAGAGCCGTCTACGGTAAAAATACCAGGCAAGATGTTTCAGGATGCGAAGCTTGGGATGCCGGAGTAGATGTGGAGGGACGTTGTCTTCGCCGACAATTGTCAGCTCGACGTTCGCGCCTGTCGCCAGCAGCTTTTCGAACACTTCCAGCACAAACTTTCGATCCGCGGCGTGGCTCGCAGTTCCCAGGTAACCGATCCTGAGCGGCGCTTTATCCGGGAGCGTTTGGAAGCTCCAGTCCGAAGAAAGAGCCTCAGACCAATACGGATCGAGCAGTTTGACCCGGAAACCGTGACGATCATAGATCTCGTACAACGCTTGTGAGGCGACTACGATGGTTTCGGCCGCCGTTGACAGCTTCTTGTGCTGTCCATTGCGAAGGCCAAGCAACCGCTCCCGGTAATTTTCGGGAAGCGACAGGTCGTGCTCTGCGGCCCAGAGATTGTCATCGATCACATAGTAGAGCCGCTTGTTCTTCTCGCCCAATAGACGCTGGACGACGGCTGGATGATCCCGCCGGCAAACGACGATGGCCTTGCGGGTTGAAAACGAGTTGATGCCCTCACGGCGCAAGCCGCTTTCACGATTTGAGTTCAGGAAATAGATGTCTGTTGTCGGAATGGTTTGGAATGAGGAGTGCATATTGCGCGCAAAGAGGCTGTAGCAATAATATAAATCTTCAGAAGACCTTATCGGTATTTTCTCGGATATTTTCATAAAGAAAATTACTCGAAAGATCGGGTTGAAATATTATGGCTCAATATCGCGCGAGACTTCACAGATTGTCGCTGATTTTTTTCGGGCGCCGCAAGATGAAATTCAATATCACTATAGGTAAGTTTACTCATGGTGAGCCGTGCACCGCAAGCAACTCCGGGAAGCGAAAGCTTTCCACGGCAAAACTTATGCGCGAATAACTTGATCCAGAACCGATACGCCCAAGGCGAGGCTGAAAAACAGCCGCAACTCGGTCTGCAAATAACATTGATTTGGGGAAGTAAGTGTTGGTCGGGCAGGCCGGATTTGAACCGACGACCCCTTCACCCCCAGTGAAGTGCGCTACCAGGCTGCGCTACTGCCCGAACGGACCCTACCTAGCTTGTTCGCATGACAAGCGCAAGCAGGTTATTGCGCTTGGGCAGGGGCTTTTCCAGACTTCTGTAACTTCCGGCCAAAGACCGCGCCGCCGGACGTCGCAGGGCGGCCGTGGCCCAGCTTTTCCGCGGCAATCAGCCCCCACGCGAGGCCGTAGAGCATATACATATGCCGCCAGTGATCCGTGTCGATAATCGCGGAGAGGATTAAATGCGCTGTCAAAACGGCAAAGACGCTCTGTGTGAAGGCTGTCCACGGGCGTGATTTGAACAGAAGCGGCACCAGCGCGCAGAACGTCCAAAGCGCCATCAGAATATAGATGGAGCCGCCAAGCCAGCCGTAGGTGGTGTAGCCCTTCAGATAGACGTTGTGCTCGTCTTCCGGGAAATACTTGTTGAATTCCAGCGGACCAAGGCCGAGTGGATGGTCCATCACCATTTGAAACCCAAGCGAATAACGGGCGAAACGGCCAAGACGGGCACCGTCGTAGGATTGCACGAGCTTCGCGCGTTCGGCGAACATGTCGGCGACCGTATCAACGGACAGCGCTGCGCCGATGAGTGCCAGGCCGGCAAGAACGCCAATTGCGCCGAGCAGCACGAGGCGTGCCCGTCGAGGGCCGGGCTTTTCGGTGACGAGCGCCAGGAAATAGACCAGCAGAACCGATGCCAGCAGCACACCCCATGCACCGCGAGAAAAACTCAAGAAGACGCCAAGCATCAAAATGGCGAGCGGCACCAGCAGATGCAGGTTGCGCAAGACAGACTTGCGCAGCAACTTCTGGATCAGGAGCACGGTTGGCAGCACAAGAAACGGACCGAAGACGTTGGGGTCCTGGAAGGTGCCGCGAGCCCGATCGTAAAGCGTGAAATAGGATGCCCCCGGGAAGAGGTGGAAATATCCGGCGATCCCGATGGCTGCCACCAAGACGGCGCTGGCGATATACCCGCTCTGGATGACCCGGAACCGCCCGGGATCCTCTGCTATGATGGCGGCATAAAAAATCGCTGTGACCGCCAGAAACCCGGAAACGGCGATATACATGACCGCATCGCCCATTTCCTTGGCCATCGGAATGGAGGCAATGCCACCGGCGATGTAAAGCATCAGGCAGATGATCAGCGGACCGAACTCACGCCGAAGCCTGAGGCCGCAGGCAAGCCAGACGACCAGAAGAAGCGCCATGTAAAGTTCGTAAGGCGCCGGTTCCTCGATCACGAACCCAGAGAGGAAGGCTGCAAGCCAAAGCGAACCGTTTCCCAGGCTTTTTGCCTGAAGACCAATGGGCGCGCGCGCGTGGGGCGTGCCGCCGAAAGGTTCGGTCGCAAGGCTCAATAAGCGTTCTCCGTATTGAACAGTCGAAATGGCGTTTGAAGAAGGATCTTCAGATCGAACAGGATCGACCAGTTCTCGATATAATAGACGTCGCACTCGACGCGCTTCTGGATTTTTTCCGGCGTGTCGACTTCGCCGCGCCAGCCGTTGATCTGGGCATAGCCGGTCACGCCTGGCTTCACCTTGTGCCGCGCGAAATAACCGTCGACGACGTCGTCCCAGGTCTTGTTGTCGGTGTGGGCGTTGACCGCATGCGGGCGAGGGCCGACAAGCGACAGGCTGCCGCCCAGAACGTTGAAAAGCTGAGGCAGTTCGTCAATCGAGGTCTTGCGGATGAACCGCCCGACCCGGGTGACGCGCGGATCGCCCTTCGTGACCACCTTTTTTGCGTCCGGATCAGCCATGTCCGTATACATGGACCGGAATTTCAGAACGTCGATGATCTCGTTGTTGAACCCATAGCGCTTCTGCCTGAAGAGCACCGGCCCCTTGCTGTCCAGCTTCACGGCGATGGCTGCGGCGATCATGACCGGGAGCAACACGATGAGGGCAAGCGATGCGAAGACCAGGTCGAAGATGCGTTTGGCGACCATGTCCCAGTCGGCAATCGGCTTTTCGACCACATCGACGAAGGGAACCGTGCCGATGAAGCTGGACCCACGGTTCCTGAAGCGCACCTTGTCCGTGTGGGCCGAAAGCCGGATGTCCACCGGCAGGACCCAAAGCTTTTTCAAAAGCTCGAGCACCCTTTTTTCTGCGCGCAAGGGAATACAGACAATGAGCATGTCAATGCGTGCAAGCCTTGCGAATTCCACAAGGGCGCTGATGTTGCCGAGTTTCGGATATCCGGCGACGACCGGTGGTGAACGCTCGTTGTTCCGGTCGTCGAAAATGCCGCAAATACGGATGTCGTTGTCCGGCTGTGCTTCCAGATCGTGGATCAGTTCCTGTGCGGCCGTGCCGCCGCCGACAATGATCGCACGCCTTTCCAGGCGTCCCGATTTCATCCAGTGGCGCACCAGCCGGAAGACAGCAAACCGCGACAGGCAAAGACCTGTCAGACTTGTGGCGAACCACGCACCGATCCAGGCTTCTGAAAGCTCTGCCCCGACACCTGTCGTGGTGCGCAGAAGCGCGAACATCGCGAATACAAGGGTCCAGCCGGCGGCGATACGCCCGATCTGCGACAGGCCCTGGCGCATGACCGGTACCTGATAGAGATCGGCCGCCTGAAAAAAAGCGAGCGCGAACAGGATGGCGGCACTGGTGATAAAAAGATTGGCAAGCCCGAAGCCGGCGGCATCCGGACCGCTGAAGCTCACAACAAGGGCTGTCCCGGCAACCAGCAATACGTCCGACAGGCGCACCATGCCCGTCAGAACGGTTGCGGACACGCCTTTCCCGCCAAGACCCTGTGCAATTTCAAAGGCTTCAGCTGAAAGGCTGCTGTTTGCGGCAGACAGAACCTTGATGTTGCTTTGTCCAGTCGTGCCTTGAACTGAGTGTCTGAGATGCTGTTCCAGCCGGTTGCCAAGACCGGATACACCGCCAGGAACAGGCTTCGGTTCAAATGGATCTGTAGGTTTTAAAACTGGACTTCTCATTATTGATTGCTCGATCTGGCAAGAACAGCCTGCGCGCGGCTTGCGGCAGAGACACTTTCAACCTTGGCGGATGTCGAGCTGTCGGTCGGAGCGATGCCCTGGATTTCCTGATAGAGGGTCGTAATTCTGTCGTTCATCAGGTCGACCGAGAATGTTTCGGCAAGACAGCTACGCAGCTTTTTCGCCTGCTTCGCCATCTCTGCCGGATCGGCCAGGGCTTCTTCCATGGCAATGGTCAGTTTGCCGATATGGCCTGGCGCCACCAGGCGATTGGCATAGCGGCCGAATATTTCCGGAATACCGCCGACCCGTGTTGCGATCAGCGGCCGCTCGGCGGCCACGGTCTCCAGAATGATGTAGGGCATGGCTTCGGCACGCGAGGGAACGACAACGGTTCTCGCAAGTTTGAAAGCCTCCCGGGCGGGCAGGGCACCGTGGAACGTAATTGAACCTTCCAGCCCCAGCTTTTTGACAATGTTTCGATAACGCTCTTCGTCCGGGCCTTCGCCGACGATATGAGCCTTTGGCGCGATACCGGTTTTCAGGCGAATGTTGTAAAGCGCCTCAATGAACAGGTCTGGCCCCTTCAGATCCCGCAGCATGCCGATATACAGAAAATCAGCGGCGTCATGATCGACGGAAACCGGTTGAAATTCCTCTGCCGTCAGCCCGTTGTAAACGATCCGGGACCGCGCGGTCGGGTGACCGACCTTGCTCTCGTAAGCCGCGGCTTCATAGTCGGAAACGAAGATCAACCCGTCGGTCATGCGGCCGAGAAGTCGTTCCAGAATGTGATAGACGCGGCCTTCGAACCGGTTGGGATCGTAATGCAGGCTGCCGCCGTGCGGACAATACACCCGGGCGGCTTTCTGGCCCTGCATCCGCAGAACGGTGCCGATCAGGCGGGCATAGGCCCCGCCTTTGGCGCCATGCCCATGCAGGATGTCGGGTTTGAGATCCCGGATGTGCCTGTAGAGGGAGACTGTCGCCGTCAGATCCTGCACGGTTAGCTGACGTTGCATGGGAAAGCGCGCAACGCCGAGAGAAAGCTTCGGCTTCAGTTCTTCAAGAAGTTGATTGTCGAACGCACTGCCCGTGTTGCTGTCGCAAACGAGCCCGACATCGTGTCCCGCTTCGGACTGGCAGATGGCCAGATCACGAATGTGGCGGAAAATACCGCCGATAGGCGAGCGTACGCAATGCACGATCCGCATAGGGGGCGTTGTCATGATGCATTATCCCTGTTTCCACCCCCAGGTTTCTTTTTGAACCTGTGGGGCCCTGAGACTGCATCCTAACAAAGGGTGGTGAGTCCACTGTTAACTTGGCGGCACCCTAAAAATAACGCTCACGGACGTAAATTGTGTCACCCGGGCGCACCGGGTCCGAAATAGGAACACGGCCGTTTAGAATTTCACCGTTGAGCTGGCGGGTGATATCCACATTCGATTGAAGGGCCCGAGAACTGAATCCACCCGCTGTTGCGATGGCATTTTGAACGGTCATGCCGGCAACGTAGTTGTACTGGCCCGCATTTTGCACTTCGCCCATGACGAAGATCGGGCGATAGGTGTCGACCTCAACAGAGACGTCCGGATCGCGGATATACCCCTGGCGCAGCTTGGCTGAAATTTCGGCTGCCAATCCTTGCTGGGTCTTGCCGCGCGCAGCAACGCTGCCGACCAGCGGGAAGGAAATATATCCTGCTTGATCAACGACATAGGTATTGGACAGGTCATCCTGGCCGAACACAATAATGCGCAGCTTATCGCTTGAGTCCAAGCGGTAAGGCTGGGTCAGTGTTTCGTGAAACGCTGTCGGCGGCTGTCTGTACCCGCTGCATGCAGCAAGGCCCAGGCACAGGCCCAGGACAACAAGCGCTCTCGTTCGCATCAACGACTCTCCTACAATTCGGAGACAGGATCGCGCTTTATGGTTAATTGAGGGTGAAGAGCACAAAAGACATGCTGGAGCCCCTGTCAAATTTGCGCATGCATTAATTAACATGGCTGCCTGGGAGACTGTACCGGGCTTAACCGAACGCTTACCATAATTCGACATAGTTTGCCGGTATTTTGGAGTCTCAAACGATGAATGCTGAACGGCAGACACATTCCGAAGACGATATGGCGCTGGATCTGGGTGGTCTGTTGCGAACGATCGCACGTTCCCTGGGGTGGCTGCTGCCGCTCACGCTTTTCGTCACCGTTGCCGTCTTTCTGGGGCTCCAGTTTGTTGCGCCCAAATACAAGGGCGAAGCGCGTCTCATTATTGAAAGCACGGACAATTTGCCCGGTGCCTCGCGCGGGCAGGAGGAGGAGCGGGCCCTGCTGGACAGCGAAGGTGTTGTCAGCCAGGTGCAGCTTCTCAAGTCCGCTGATCTGGCACGGCGCGTTGCAAGCAAGCTCAACCTTGCGGCAATACCCGAGTTCGATGCCAACGACGATGGCAGCCTGGTGAACCTTCTGTTGTCTCTGGTCGGGCTCGGCACGGAGACGGAAGGAAACAGCCAGGAGGAACGGGTCCTCAAGCATTATTACAAGAACCTGGAAATCTACCGGCTGGAAGGGTCCCGCGTCATCGCGGTCGACTACACGGCCGAAAGCCCGGTTCTGGCTGCCAAGGTGGCCAATACGATTGTCGATGAATATCTGTCAGTCCAGTCCAGCGCAAAACGTCAGACGACCGAGCAGGCCTCCGCCGCTCTGGAGCCTCAGATTGTCGAATTGCGCCGGGAGGTTCAGGCCGCCCGGCAGGCAGTTTCCGATTTCCGAGCCAGAGCCGATCTTCTGATTGGTGCCGACAACATCCCGCTCAACCAGCAGCAGCTTGCCGAAACGAGCACGGCTTACTCCGATGCCCAGTCCGCCAAGGCCGAAGCCCAGGCAAAGGCCGACCTCATTCGCGAACTGTTGAATTCGGGCGGCTCGCTTGAAACCGCCAGCGATGTTCTGAATTCCGCACTCATTCAGCGCCTGCGAGAGCGCCAGGTTGAAATTCAGTCGAACATCGCCGAACTCTCCATCACGCTGCTGCCCAACCATCCGCAACTGAAGGCCTTGCAGTCTCAGCTTGGCGACTATGACCGGCAACTCCGGTCGGAAGCGCGCAAGATCCTGCAGGGGCTTGAAAACGATGCCAAGGTGGCGGACCAGCGCGCAAGGGCGTTGGGGGAACGCCTCGACGAGTTGAAAACAGCCGCGGCAAAATCCAACGCCGATCAAGCGCGGCTGGCGGAACTGGAACGGGAAGCCAATGCCAAGGCGGCCCAGCTTGATCAGTTGCTTCTAAGTTATCAGGAAGCCGATTCCCGCCTGCGCGCACAGGTTCTGCCCGCCGACGCCAGGATCATCTCCCGGGCCAGCGTGCCGGTCGAACCGGCTTCTCCCAAGATTGTGGCCAGCACCATCATCGCCGCGCTTGTGACCTTTATTCTCGGGTGCGCCTTCGTGCTCATGCGTGAATTCCTGAACGGAAACGCGCTCTACCGGATGCAGGAGGGCGCCTCAACCGAGCAGCGTGTCGCGCCGCGCATGGAAGACCGGCCAGAGACCGTACCTGAGGAGTTCATGCGAGGTGAAAACCCTGGCTGGGGAGGCGGCTATGGTCAGACCGTCGCCAGTTACAGGATTGAACCCAGTGAATGGAGCAAATCCGATACGCTTCACGTAGCAGAACCGGACCTGCCTGAGAGCACAGAAAACACGGAAAGTATCGAAGGCATCCAGGAACCTGCCGAAGAACCGGTTTCTGAGCAAACGCCGGAGTCACAAACCGGGCCACACTCCGAGCCATCGGAAAAATCCGTGCGATCAAAAAGACGCGTCGGGCTTCTGTCCAGCAAGTTTCTCAAGCGCAAAACAAAGACCGGCGATGATCAGGAGGGCAATCCGGATCGGGTGGGTGACATGAGGGGGGCAAACGACCCTGATGGTGAGGCCCCGGGAGCGGACGTGACGCCAGTTGCTGCTGTCGCGGCAACCGGAACCGGCAGACGAAGCAAGCGGGAAGAGCCGCTGAAGACGACGCATGCGGACGATGTCGAAGCGGCAGGACGCGTCGTTGTTCTGAGTGTTGACGATGAAGCCCTGTCTCACGAACTCGCATTCGACCTGATCCGCAAGGCCGCCGGACGCGGCAAGTCCTCACTCATCATGGAAGTCTTCCCGGACCAGTCCAACCCGAAGGGGGCGGAAGGATTTTCGGATATCGTCGCCGGGTCTGCTCCATTCGCCAAGGTGGTCTACAGGGATGCAGGGTCGAAGGCGCATATCATCGAGGCGGGCAGGGTCGAAATCACCGACGAGATGGTGAATTCCGAGCGCTTCAAACTGGCCCTTGAAGCGATCAAGTCGACCTATGAAACGGTCGTCGTTGATCTCGGCGCGATTGATGGATCTCTGGCAAGCGCCCGCATGTTGAGCTTCGCCGACAGGGTGCTGATCGCAGCGTCCGCTCCCGATCACAGTCACGAGCTGCAAAGCGCGGCGAACCTTCTGGCGCATAACACCGGAGCCAGGGTGGAAGTTGTGATAGCAGGTGGCACCGGTCCCGGGCCCCGTCAAAACGGTGACGGCCACGCCGCCTGAAGATGAAACCCGCACCGGCAGGGGGGGATCAGCCACCCCGGCCGATGCCTGCTTTCCACTTTCTCAAACGACGGATCAGCGGCCAGAGGGTCGCTGAATTGCGCAGACGGGTCTTGGTTTGCAACCGCGCGGCCTCTACGCGCAGGCGTAACGTGCCCTTCCAGCTCATCGCGAGCAGACTGTCCTTCAACAGTACAGGCTCCGCCCAGCCGGTCTTGTAGCGTTCTTCGCCAAGGCCGAGGTCCAGTGTGTCGAACCTTGGGTTCACACAGGCCCGTTCGATGATTTCCTTAATCAGCACCAGACCGGGGCTGTTGGCCAGCATGTCGTCGTGGGCAACGCTGTTGCTGTACGCGTAAAGCGTCTTTCCATGCTCGGCGCACAGGTAAGTCGCACGGATGTGGCCTCCTGTTTCCAGGTACCAGAGATCGAGCGGAGCAGGAGCATTGGCCTGCCTGTCAAAGGTCGCCTGGAGCCCGAGTGCGCTGGAGAGAAACGCCCTGGCAGGAGCCTGCGAAAAGACATTGGGGATGCCCGCTACCCTCGCTCTGACGGCACGTTGTTCGAAAAAGGCGTCCAGGCCGCGTTGCCTTTCGGCAAGGTCGACGGCTTTGGCAACCCGGTAGTTTCCAGCGTCGCGCAGATGCCGCTCCTTCCGCAGAAGGTTCTTGCGTGCCGACTTGCTGTGTGTGGTGTTGAACAGTTTCCCGAAATCGGCGGGCAGGGCACAGGCAAAGACAGGGCTCGGACTTGGTGTTGCACCCTCCAGGACCAGCGGGTGGCTGCGGCCGTGCCAGTTGTCTGGAACGTTTTGCAGCTTCACGAGATCTGCCCCTGTCTGCCGGCAGACGGTAGATAGCATGTCCTTCATCTCTGCCGGGGTGACCTTGCCATAGAAATCGGCATTCCAGAGCCCGGTATTCTGATTGCCGTTCTGATGACCGAGGAATGTCAAGGTGGATGTGCCGGCGGAGGTTTCCAGTTGCAGAGGCAGAATGACCACGGGCTCGCCCTGACGCCTGGCAACGACGATGACCGGGGTGCAATTCAGGCTTCTGCCAATCGTTTCGAACCAGCAGCAGAGCCAGGAGGGGGACTGGTACGGATTACTGTGCGGCACACTCATTAGTTGTTGCCAGTCGGCGTGTGCTTCGCTAAGCCTCGTAAATATAGACAATCCCAGATCGGCGCTGACCATGGTGCTTACCTTACAACCGCGCGCATGGTGAACAGGCTGAAACGGCTTTTGAAAATTGGATAAACCATTTTGAACGAACATAAAGGACACACTGGACGCCGCGGTAGCAGATCAAGCTAAGTCTCGATAGATTTAGCAATAATTGTTAAAGAAACCGTGCCTAACTGGCACATTCTAGCAAGGTGGACATCTCGGCCACATGGGCATGCGGCAAAAAACGATTTCACGCGCATTCAGTGTTCTGAAGGGAACGGGGCTTGGCCGTATGCTGGCGCCGTTTACGCAGGGCTGCGGTGCGGTGTTTATGATGCACCACGTCCGACCGCCACGCCCTGATGGCTTTCAGCCGAACCGTCATCTGGAAATCACGCCCGAGTTTCTGAAACTTGCAGTCGAACGGATCCGCGCCAACGGCTACGAAATCATCTCCATGGACGAAGCCGTTGACCTGCTCAAGTCCGGTTACGGGCATCGCCGGTATGCGGTCTTGACCTTCGACGATGGCTACCGGGACAATCTGACTGTTGCCTATCCCGTCCTGAAGGATCTGGAAGCCCCATTCACGGTTTTCGTCACCTCCGGACTGATCGACCGCACGAGCGAGCTGTGGTGGCTCGCCCTGGAGCAGATCATCGCGGAAAATGAAGAAGTTGCCTTCACCGAAACTGACGGTGCTGCCGGTATCCCGTGCAGAAATCTGACGGAAAAGAACGCGTGTTTCGAGAAGATCGTCGACTATCTGACGCTGGAGGTCGGCGAGCAGGATCAACGCACGATCATTCGCGCGCTTGCCGAGAGATACGGTGTTGATCTGCAAGCGCTGGCGGACGAGCAGATGATGACCTGGGACGAGACGCGCCAACTGGCAGGCGATCCGCTGGTGACCATCGGTGCGCACAGCCACAATCATTTCGCCATGGCACGGCTGGACGCGGAGGCCGCCTTGAAAGACGTGACGAAAGGGTTGGAACGGCTCGAGGAAGAGCTGGGTCGCCGACCAAAGCATTTTGCCTATCCGTATGGAAAATCACACGCTGTCTCCCAGCGCGATGCGGATATTTTGCGGGAGATCGGTTTTGCTTCGTCTGTAACGACGCTCCCCGGAGTGCTGCAATCCATCAACGCCCGTGACCCGATGATGCTGCCGCGTGTCTCGCTCAACGGCCGTTTTCAGGACCCCACCGTCGTCGACCAGTATCTGACAGGCGCACCTTTCGCGCTCTACCGCGCTGCGCGGTGGGCTGCCAACGGTTTTGGTGTCAGGTCCGGTTTTTCCCGCCTCTTTCCATCCACCAGATAATCGCACCTGCCGGGATCACCCAGGCGAGGCCGGCAATGCCGAAGTAGATGAAGCGGACCGTGTTAGAGGACTGCTGCAGGGTCATGTCGCCGATCACCATAGCGATGAGAGCGTAGACCACCACGAAAACAACCAGCAGCACCATGCCGATAAACTTGCGAAACGAGGGAACCATTGTCAGGCGTTTCCGTATTGCGTGTGTGTGGAGCCGCGATGAGGGACCTTTTGCCGCAAAACGTCCCGGACCGCTTGCCGTCTTGCTTCTGCACCTATATCTCCGCAAGCCAAAGGTCAAACTCACGATAAACATTTCCGGAAGCGGGTCATGATTGCAGTTGCAGAAGGTGTGAAAAGCGAACAGATGCTTCCGGCCAGATTGCAAAAGGTGAGGCAGAACAGGGCTCTCATCCGATGGTGGCTCTATTGCGTGTGTGCGCTGATCCTGGCCATGGTCGTTGTCGGTGGAGCAACGCGGCTGACCGAATCCGGTCTGTCGATTACCGAGTGGAAGCCAATTCACGGTGTCATTCCCCCGCTTAGCGAAGCCGAGTGGGAAGAGGAGCTGGAAAAATACCGGCAAATTCCTGAATACCAGCTCATCAACAAGGGCATGAGCCTGGAGGAATTCAAATTCATCTTCTGGTGGGAATGGGCACATCGGCTGCTGGGCCGCTTCATCGGTGTCGCGTTCTTTGTGCCGATGGTGGCATTCTGGGCAACGGGGCGGATCGAGCCCTGGCTGAAACCAAGATTGCTTGTCGGTCTCGCCCTTGGCGGTCTGCAGGGGGTCGTCGGCTGGTGGATGGTGGCGTCCGGCCTGGTCGAGCGAGTGGATGTCAGCCAGTACCGGCTGGCAACCCATCTGACGCTCGCACTGTTCATTTTCGCCTATCTTTTCTGGATCGCACGGCGGCTGACACCGCTTCCAGAACCTGAGAGCGTAGAACAGGAGCGTCTCGCCGGGCTGGGGAAACTGGTCCTTTGCCTGGTCTTTGTCCAGATTTTCCTGGGCGGTCTCGTCGCAGGGTTGAATGCCGGTTTGACCTTCAACACCTGGCCGTTGATGGATGGCCAATTCATCCCGCGCGGCATGCTGGCCATTCAGCCGATCTGGTTGAACTTCTTCGAAAACGTTATGACGGTCCAGTTCCAGCATCGCATGACGGCCTACGTGCTGGTGTTCACCGGCGTTGCACTTGCCTGGGCGACGTTCCGGGTGAGCCGGCGCAAGGAATTGCGCAGGGCAGGCGCCCATGTCGGTGGGTTTGTGCTGCTTCAGGCACTCTTCGGCATTCTGACACTGCTTTGGCACGTGCCGCTGTCCATTGCCCTGGTGCATCAGGGCTTCGCGGTTATCGTTCTGGCGGCTGCAGTCGACTATGTGGCCGTGCTGAAAGGCCCATTTGCCATCCGCACCTAGGCTCCGGAAAAGGTACCTTCACGCGGCAACGGCTTAGGGTGAGGAAACGCCTAACCCACAAATAATGTTCCTCCATTTCCGTCCCATTTAAGCGAAGCTTGAGCCGGGATCGGGGAGGCACGGTGCCGAATGTTTTCGTGGAACCAGTCGAGTCGCAGTGGCCTCCCGATCCCGGATATTCGCTGCGCACATGGCCTTGAGGGCTGACAGAGAGAAGACTAAAAAAGCCCGGCCGGAGCCGGGCTTTTCATTTGTTCGGCCGTTACTTCTTATCCGGCGAGGGCCTGGTCGAGATCGGCGATGATGTCATCGACGTCTTCCAGCCCGACCGAGATACGCACCACATCCGGGCCGGCACCGGCAGCGGTTTTTTGTTCGTCCGAGAGCTGGCGGTGCGTGGTGGACGCGGGATGGATGATGAGGCTGCGCGTGTCGCCGATATTGGCGAGGTGCGAGAACAGCTCTACCTTGCTGACAAGTGCGACACCCGTGTCATACCCGCCTTCCACGCCGAAGGTGAAGACCGCGCCGGCACCCTTGGGCATGTACTTCTGCTGCAAGTCGTGGTGCTTGTCTTCCGGCAGGGCTGCGTAGGACACCCATTTCACCTTGTCATGGGCAGCAAGGTGAAGCGCGACTTTCTTGGCATTGTCCGAATGACGCTGCATGCGCAGGGGCAGGGTTTCGATACCCGTCAGGATCATGAAGGCGTTGAAGGGCGAAATTGCCGGTCCGAGATCGCGCAGGCCAAGCACACGGCAGGCGATGGCAAAGGCAAAGTTGCCGAAGGTCTCGTGAAGGACGATACCCTGGTACTCCGGCCGTGGCTGGGACAGCAGCGGATAGTTGCCGCTGGCAGACCAGTCGAAGCTGCCGCCGTCGACGATGATGCCGCCCATGGAGTTGCCGTGACCACCCATGAACTTGGTCAGTGAGTGCAGGACGATATCCGCACCGTGTTCGATCGGGCGGCACAGGTAAGGCGTTGCCATGGTGTTATCGACCACCAGCGGCACGCCCTTGGCCTTTGCGATTTTCGCAATTGCCTCGATGTCGACAACGATGCCGCCCGGATTGGCGAGGCTTTCGATGAAGATCGCGCGTGTGCGGTCGTCAATGGCAGCTTCAAAGGACGACATGTCGGCCGGGTCGGCCCACTTCACGCCCCAACCGAAGCTTTTGAAAGAATGATTGAGCTGGTTGATCGATCCGCCATAGAGCTTGTTGGCAGCTACGATGTTGTCGCCCGGCTGCATCAAGCTGTGGAAGCACAGGAGCTGCGCCGAATGACCGGAAGCCGTCGCAAGTGCGGCGGTGCCGCCTTCAAGTGCCGCAACGCGCTCTTCCAGAACAGCCGTCGTCGGGTTGGTGATCCGGGTGTAGATGTTTCCGAACGCCTGCAGACCGAACAGGGAAGCGGCATGATCGACATCATCGAAGACGAACGAAGTCGTCTGGTAAATCGGCGTCGCCCGTGCGCCTGTCGATGGATCCGGCGCTGCGCCAGCGTGAATCGCAAGAGTGGAAAAACCCGGAATATTTTCGCTCATAAAAGACCTCCCTGTTGGATTGGCGGCCAGTTTGACCGAAGCCGCTGGACAGGTCAAAGAACGATTTTGCGGTTTTGTGAGCTAAAGGAAATTAAGTTTGTCAAAGCTTTAGACTGAATTGGCCCGGGTCGACACCAGCCGCACCTGGGCGAAAGTCCCTAATGGTGGGAGCGAGTGTTGCGGTTCTCCAGCTTTACGCCGAAGTAGACACCGAACAGCAGAGCGGTCGCAAGAAGCGGCAGGCTCCAGGCCAGAAAGGTCATATCTCCGAGGACAGCAAACAAAGCGGCCTCCCTCGCGCTTCAAAATGCCTATCAGAGCAAGAAAGTTAACGATGTCTTATGGACGAAGCGCAAAGAAATTCTTCGGTATTCGGGGCAAATTGAGTGAAAGCTCTTATAAATAGAAACTAAAATTTTCAGATTTCGTCGGACGGAACACCATTGGTGCGTTTGGTATCGCGCGCTTTGTCCGCAGCCGTTTTCTGCAGATAAATCAGCACCGCGATACAGACGACGAAAGCGACAGTCGCCAGCCCGAATATCATCACCCATGCCCTCTTGAAGCTGCCCTCAAAGGCGGATACGCGCCGGAAAGCAGACCAAAACCTCACCCCGATCGGGCGACCATAGCAGAAACATGCAGGGCTTTGCAGCAAGAGTGCATGCATTGCCCCCCCCCGGCTTAACCGCCACTTTGTTCCCGCTCGCCGGAGCGGGCTTGTTCGCGTGTCCAGGTTTCGTCGCGATGGGCGAAGGGCGAGCCGTGTTCGGCTCTGTGCACGAAGGCAAACAGCAGCAGGGCGACCAGACCCGCCATGGCCATGAGGACCCATTCGAATGCTGTGAACAAGGTAGGATCCTGGGTCATGCTGCCTCACGCTGCTGATGCCATCCGATCGATTATCCGGGATGCCCGGATCTCGATCAACGAGCTACCGGGCGAGCATTGTGCGAAGCTGATGCGCCGGGGAAATCAGCTTTCCTTTTTGCCGGAAAGACCTCGATGCTGGAACCCGGACTTCAGGGCAGGGCGCTTTGAGGAAAGGGTTCTGGAATTCACGCCTGCCCAGCCGATTTCACCGGACAACCGTCCGTATTCAATCTTCGGACAGCGGTCCATCACCATCTTGATGCCGGCAGCTTCCGCCCGGGTCGCGGCTTCGTCATGGCGGACGGTCAGCTGCATCCAGATGACCTTGGGCAGCTTTCCGCTGGCAATCACTTCGTCAACGATTGTACCGGCAGCTTCGGAATTGCGAAAGATATCGATCATGTCCGGCACCGCAGGCAGTTCGTCCAGCGACGCATAGACCTTCTGTCCCAGGATCTCCTTGCCAGCCTGACCCGGATTGATGGGCCACACTTCGTATCCCTTGGACAAGAGATACTTCAGCACAAAATAGGACGGCCGGACGTTGTTGGCACTCGCACCGACCATGGCGACAGTTTTCACTTCGTCGAGAATGCCCTTGATATAGGCGTCCGCATAAGTGTCGTGATTCATCGAATGGAGATCCTTAGATTTGCCGGGCTATCCAATGCGAAATGCCGCCGGGCCGCAAGGGGCCATCTGCCGCATTCCGGTCTTCCTCGAAGAATTGTGAAATTGCGCAGAGACGGTCAGGCGTGATGCGCCGGTCACCGGTAAACCGGAGACGTCAGACAGGCAAAGGCAAGGTGCGCTGCATGGGTGAGTTGAAAAGGCGGTTCCGGAAGGTCCTGGAGACAATCGACCAGACACTGGACGGTCCGCTTGACGTTTCTGCGCTTGCGGATGTTGCGGCCTATTCGAAGTTTCACTTTCAGCGCCAGTTCTCGGCCTTCTTCGGCCTGGCAGTTGCCGACTACCGGCGGCTCCTGAGGCTCAAACGTGCCGGACAGCAGCTCGCGTTCAGAGCCGAGCTGCCGGTCACCGAGATCGCCTTCGACGCGGGCTACGAAAATCTGGAAAGCTTCTCGCGTGCGTTCAAACGCGTTTTCGGGCAGAGCCCAACGACTTTCCGGTCAACGCCCGACTGGTCTGTCTGGCTTGAAACCTACGACCCCTTACTGGATTTGAAAGGTCAGTTCATGTCAGATCAGCACCTTGATGTCACGGCCGTCCGGATCGTCGATTTTCCTGAAACACCCGTCGCTGTCCTTGAGCATTGCGGCCCGCCGCAAGAGGTGCCCGCATCTGTCAGACGCTTCATCGCCTGGCGAAAAGCATACGCAAGCCCACCGTCCAGAAGCGCGACCTTCAATATTCTCTATGACGATCCCAAGACGGCACTGCCCGAAGACTACCGGTTCGCCGTTTGCTGTGCAGTGACGGGGCCGGTCAAAGAAAATGCCGAGGGTGTCGTATCCGCATCGATACCGGCTGGGCGCTGCGCCGTTATCCGGCATGCCGGCCCACTCGACTTTGCCGAAGAAATGATCCGTGCTCTTTATCGAGACTGGCTGCCGCAATCAGGGGAAGATCTGCGGGACTTTCCGCTGTTCGTCCAACGCCTCAGCTTCTTTCCCGATGTTCCGGAGCACGAAGCGCAATCCGATATTTTCCTGCCGTTGAAGTAAGCTGGAAGCTCGCCAGAAACGCGCTGACAACTCGGTGTGCTTACGGCGGAGCCTCAGGCCAGCTTTGCCGCCTGTTCCTTCCTGAGTTCCTTGCGGATCATCAGCTTCAACCCGGACCAGATTTCGTCGACCGCACACACCTTGACGTCCACAAGGCCCATCGGCAGGCAGAGTTCGCGAATGGTATCCTCGGTGATATTCGTTGGAACCTTGCTGGCCTTTTTCGGCCAGGACACCCAGATCATGCCGTTCGGGGCCAGCAAGTCCCGAAGGGCTGCCAGATGGCCGCCGAGATCCGCCCGCTCGGTGACAAACACATGTGCGCAATCAATAGCAGGCTCCGGCGCGGGGATTGGCACCGTGCCGGGGTCCTGCTCTTTCAAAAGGTCGGCAATGCTGTCCGGCATCTGGTGACGCCAGCAAATCATCCCGGGTTTCAGTCCGAGTTTTGCGGAAAGAGGGCGTCCGGAGTAGCCGGCTTCAGGCATGGCCTATCCCTGGTGGTTCGAATCGGCAGGCCGGATCAGCTGTCTGTCCATTCGGGTTTGCGTTTTTGCAGGAAGGCGTTGATGCCTTCTTCCGCATCCCGGGCCATCATGTTCGCCACCATGGTTTGTGCTGCAAAATCATAGGCATTCGACAGTGGCATTTCCAACTGACGATAGAAGGCTTCCTTGCCGATCTTCAGCGTCTTGGAGGACTTGGAAGCAATCGATTCCGCGTATTTCTGGACGACCTGTTCCAGGTAGTCGCGCGGGACGATGCGGTTGATCAGGCCGAAATCCTTGGCCGTGGACGCATCGATGCTTTCGCCGGTCAAAAGCATTTCCATGGCCTGTTTCGGCGCGACATTGCGCGACAGCGCGACCATGGGCGTTGAGCAGAAGAGGCCGATATTGACACCAGGGGTGCAGAAGGTGGCCGTGTCGGTGGCAATGGCTAGGTCGCAGGAGGCAACAAGCTGGCAACCGGCTGCGGTCGCAACACCCGTCACCACGGCAATCACCGGCTTGGGCAGGCGTACGATCTGCTGCATCAGGTCTGAACACTGGCGCATGATCCGCTCATAGGTGGCCTTGCCGCCGTCGGCTTCCGCGCGGGCTGCGGTCAGTTCCTTCAGGTCGTGGCCTGCGCAGAATACCTTGCCCTCCGCGCCAAGCAGGACAACACGCACGGCAGGGTCTTCCCCGGCTTTGCGCAACTCACCGGCAAGAGCGGTCATCATCTCGCTCGACAGTGCATTCATCCGCTCCGGCCGCTGCATCACGATCCGGTAGACGCCTTCATGAAGAAGCGTTGCAAGCATCGGTTTCTGGATCTCGTCATTTGCGGCGGTTTCAGACATGGAACGCTCCTCCAGGGTTGGCTTTGCTGTTGTTATAGCCGAGGCGGGCGGGGCGGCGAAAGTGTCCCTTCGGCTGGTGACGGCGTCCGATCACAGATGGTTTATCTGACGAAGCGTCAAGTTGCTGGCGGTTCCTCTCGTTTCGGCTATCCTTTCGGCATGTGGAGGCTCCCCCAGGTCCGCTCGCTTGCTGGCGCAGCCGCTTTGCTGCTGGCGTCTTTCGGCCCCGCGCTCGCGCAGGAACAGGTCGACGTCGCTCTGGTTCTGGCGGTCGACGTGTCGCGCTCCATGTCTCCGGAAGAACTCCAGATCCAGCGGCGCGGCTATGCCGCCGCCATCGCCAGCCCGGAGGTCGTTCGGGCAATCGGCTATGGTGCCCACGGTCGGATCGCTCTCATGATGTTCGAATGGGCCAACGAAAGCCACGCACGAGAGATCGTCGGATGGTCGGTGATCGAGAATGGGCAGGACGCTGAGGCGTTTGCCGAAAAGGTTCTGGCCGATAGCACCTACGGGCAGCGCCGAACCTCTATTTCCGGCGCAATCCGGCATGCTTCGGCCTTGCTTGCCGACGCCCCCTTCAAGGCGGACCGGCGGGTGATCGATATTTCCGGGGATGGTCCCAATAACCAGGGCTCGCCTGTGGTGCAGGCCCGCGATGATGCGGTGGAGGCCGGGTTGGTGATCAACGGATTGCCGCTGATGACCACCGGTGGCATGGGCTTCCAGTTCAATATTCCGGATCTCGACGTCTACTATCAACGCTGTGTCATCGGCGGGCCCGCCAGCTTCGTCATTCCGGTGAACGACTGGGAACAGTTTCCTGAAGCTGTCCGTCGCAAGCTCATCCTGGAGATCGGCGGGGTGAAGCCGCCCGAACCGACAGTCATTCCGGCGCAATTCACTGTCGAGGAACCTTACGATTGCCTCGTGGGCGAAAAGATCTGGCGGCGCATGCGAGAGCAGTACTTCTGGGATCAGTAGTGGCAGAGCCGGTCTGCCGCCTTTTCTTGCCTGCCGGCTCTTGCGTTTAGGTCCTCAGCCCCGGCGCCGCCTCCGCCTGCGTTCTCCCCCGGCTGCATCCGAACCGGCGTCGGCCTCCTTGCGCTCCGGCAATTCGACGGCCGCCCGGAGGTAGGGGAAGGGATCGACCTTGTTGGGCAGGGCCATGGCATTGACGAAATGCTCCTGGAACTTCGGCTCCAGCGCCGTCTCGATCTTCTCGATATCCCGCACCGTCTGTTCAATCTCGCGTCTGTAGCCCCGGTTGAGAAGCGCCATGCGCGCGCCCGTGCCGGCGGCATTGCCGACGCCGGAGACGCCCTCCAGCGGGCAATCGGGAATGAGCCCCAGGATCATGGCGTACTTGGGGTCGATATAGCTGCCGAAGGCACCGGCCAGGCGAATGCGGTCCAGATCATAGGTGCCAAGTTTGTCCTGCAGCAGTTTGACACCGGCATAAAGCGCGCCCTTGGCCAACTGGATCGCACGAATGTCGGTCTGCAGGATCGAGATTTCGACGCCATCGCTGGCAATCAGATAGGAGAAGGTCCGGCCGGTGGATTGAACGCGCGACGTTCGCTCCGCCATCGCGCCATTGATCACGCCATCTTCGGTGATCAGCCCGGCCAGATACATCTCGGCAACTGCCTCGATAATACCAGAGCCGCAGATGCCGGTGACGCCAACACTGTCGATCTTCTCGGCAAAGCCTTCTTCGTCGGACCATTCGTCGACGCCGATCACCTTGAAGCGCGGCTCGAGCGTTTCCTTGTCGATGCGAATGCGTTCGATGGCACCGGGTGCAGCGCGCTGGCCGGAGGAGATCTCAGCGCCTTCGAATGCGGGGCCGGTGGGGGAGGAGGCCGCCAGCAGGCGGTCCTTGTTGCCCAGCACGATTTCCGCATTGGTGCCGACATCCACAAGCAGGGTTATCTCGTCAAGCTTGTAGGGGCTTTCCGCAAGCGTTGCAGCCGCCGCGTCGGCGCCGACATGTCCGGCGATGCAGGGTAACATGTAGACACGGGCTCCCGGGTTCAGCTCCAGGCCCAGATCGCGCGCGTTCAGCACCATGGCATCGGAGGCCGCCAGCGCGAAGGGAGCGCCGCCAAGCTCCACAGGATCGATGCCGAGGAACAGATGATGCATCACCGGGTTGCCGACAAAGGTCGCGTCGAGCACATCGGAGCGTTCCGCACCGACATCGCCGACCAGCTTGCCGATCAGCGCGTTGATGGCATCGCGCACGGCCTTCGTCAGATCCGGCAGTTTCGACGGGTTCATTTGCACATAGGACACCCGCGACATCAAGTCTTCGCCGAAGCGGATCTGTGGGTTGGATGTGCCGGCGGAGGAAACCGTGCGGCCGTTTTGCAGGTTGCACAGATGGGCCGCGATGGTGGTGGAACCGATATCGACCGCAAGACCGTAGACCGCGGGTTTTTCTTCAGGCCAGAGCGCCACCAGCGTCGGCAGGACGCCCCTGTCCTCGTGGATGGCGGCAGTAACCTGCCAGTTGCCCTTGCGCAGCGTCGTCTGCACGCTCGGCAGCAGGACCGGGTCGATTGTGAGATCGGCAATTCCGGTCTTGGCAATCAGGGCTTCGCGCAGCCGGTCAATGTCGCCGCGCGGCGTTTCCATATCAGGTTCGGCAATCGCAACGGACACCAGAGAGATCGCGCTATCGGCTTCGATGTTGCGAGCCTCGGCGCGTTTGCGTACGACCTGTCGGTTGGTCTGAGCGTCCGTCGGAACATCGACCACAAGATCGCCCAGGATCTTTGCCTGGCAGGAAAGCCGCCTGTCCCCAGGCAGTTTGCGCAAGGTCGCATAACGGGTTTCCGCTTCGGTGGCGCCTTCCAGGTTCTCTGCTGCGCTGGTCAGGTTTTCCTTCGCGAAAGTGCCCTCGGAAATCGTGATCTGGCACCGGCCGCAGATGCCGCGTCCGCCACAGACCGATTCCACATAGACCCCGAGGGAACGGGCTGCATCCAGCAGGGGCGTGCCGACGGGAAAGGTTCCCCGGCGCCCGCTTGGCTGGAAAACGACTTTGGCGTGTTTGACTGTTTCGGTCATGGTTGCGGTTCTTGCGCTATCAGTTTTGTAAACTCTGCGGGGATATTCCCCGACCCGTAACCTCTCCCGTTAAAGGGAGGAGGATTTGGGCTGTACCTGCCGTGACGAAGTCATCCTGACGACGACTTCAAGTCTCGCGATTTGAAACGTGCCCCTTGACACGCAAAACCCCTCCCCCTTGTGGGGAGGGGATTGGGGTGGGGGTCCCATCCTAAATTTGGTGAAAAGCCACCCCGTTTGCGGCGAGGAAAGAACCGCAAACTGTTTGTCTGGAAGGTCAGCCTGCCGAGCGGCGGGCTGCGCGGCCTCCGCGGCGCCGGCCGCCGGCGGACGCTCCGCCTTCGGACGGTGCTGCGACAGCACCGGGAGCCGCCGGTTGGTGGTCGCGGTAGGCCATGATCCATTCCTGGCAGTTCGGGTCGGCACCGTTGAGCACGTTGGCAGCACGTACGGCTTCCATTTCCTGCGGGCGGCAAGGGTTCATGATCGCGGACGTCATGCCGGCACCGATGACCATCGGGATGAAGCCGGCATTGATGCCGTGGCGATGCGGCAGGCCAAAGGAAATGTTGGAAAGACCACAGGTGGTGTTGACCTTCAGCTCCTCACGCAGACGGCGCAGCAGACGAAATACCTGCTGACCGGCCGTTCCCATGGCACCGATCGGCATGACCAGCGGGTCCACGACAATATCGTGTGCGGGAATGCCGTAGTCGGCCGCGCGCTGGACAATCTTCCTGGCCACCTCGAAGCGTACGTCCGGGTCTTCCGAAATGCCGGTCTCGTCGTTGGAGATCGCCACCACCGGCACGTTGTATTTCTTGATGAGCGGCAGGATCGCTTCCAGCTTTTCTTCTTCACCGGTCACGGAGTTGACCAGCGGACGGCCCTTGGCAACCGCAAGACCGGCCTCGATGGCGGCGGTCACGGATGAATCGATAGACAAGGGAACGTCGACAAGCTCTTGAACTATCTCAAGAGTTTTGACGAGCAGTGGCGGTTCGGTCTCGTTCGGATTGACCGCGGTGACACCGGCGTTGACGTCGAGCATGGTCGCGCCCGCGGCCACCTGGGCCAGGGCGTCGGCCTTGACGGTTTCGAAGTTGCCTTCGGCCATTTCCGCCGCCAGCTTCTTGCGGCCGGTCGGGTTGATCCGCTCGCCGATCACGCAGAAGGGCTGGTCGAAACCAATGATGATTTCCTTGGTGGCGGAGGCGACAACAGTGCGGGTCATTTATGCGCTCTCATTGGCAGTCAGGATTGAAGACGAGGTCTGAAAAGACCAACTCCCGCGGCTTAGCAGCCACTCAGCGGTTTTCTGGATGCCGCCGAAGGGATAGGCGTGAATCTGGGCCAACTGGGTATCGGGCTGGCTGGTGACGCGGGTCTCCAGCGGATCGACCATCGTGTCCGGGTCGTAGCCCGAAAGCATGGAGACAACCGCACCGCCGCGTTTTTTCAGGAAGTTGAAGGAGTTTTCAACACCTGCAAAAGCGGCGTATTTCAACAGGGTCGTCATCTTGGCCGGACCGGCAACGCCGACATGAACCGGAAACTCGTTACCCCATTCGCGCAGCTCGTCCAGCCACAGGCTGACCCGGTGCGGATCGAAACCGAACTGGGTGACAATCCGGAACTCGGCATCGCTTTCGCGGGCGAGTTCATGCTTGCGCTGCAGGAAGCTTTTGATCACCTCCGGCTTGATGTCCGGAGCGCCTTCAGGGTGCCCTGCAACGGCGATCTTCCTGATGCCGAGCTTGTCGAAGAGGCCTGTCTCCAGAAGGGCAACGGACGAGGTGAGGGGGCCTGCCTTTTCGGCTTCGCCCGCAATGGCCAGAACCTCGGTCACACCGGCTTCCTGGGTCAGGCGCGTGATGCGGCGCTCGAAGTCGTCGCGGCTGGCATAGCGGCGGGCTGCCATATGCGGAACGGCGGTCAGCCTGTTGTCGCGCAGGGTGCGGGCGGCATCGATGATCATGTCTTCCGAGCAATTGCCCAGGTCGGTGACATAGATCTGCGTGCCGGCCGGAATAAATTCCAGAAGCTCGGTCTTTTCGACCACCTGCTTGGGAGACATTTCGGTGGAGGCGGGAAGCCGCCCATTGGCCAACAGGCGCTGATCAGTCATGTTCCGAGCCTCCATTTGCGAGCAGGGTTTTCAGTCTCTCTTTCGGATAGGCAGAGACCAGATCGGTCAGGGCCGCGTCCGCTTCCGTTTCAAGGTCGTCCGAGACGGACACCGGGTCGGTCCGGCGCCACTCCGCCATGTAGGCGTCGCTGTCCTTCGCACCGATCCGCATCGCGCAGGCGTCAATGGCTTCCATGAACATTGCCGGCAACTCCCGTCGGGCGGATTTACGCCCCTGTTTCACCAGGATCTGTGCCGGGATATCCCGCCAATAAACGATGATTTTCTGCGCCATTCTCGGAACTTCCTCCTGAGAAACATAATTGCCGGAAGCTGGCTTACCCAGGACGCCTGATACCGGCATCATCACGTGAAAAACCGACTTGTCCGGATGCTAATTTGCGACGCTTAGTCCGCCGGGCCCTTGCCCAGAAACGGCTTGAGCAATCCATAGCCCGTCCGGCGCATTTCAAACGGCAGGCCGAGCCTGTCCGCAGCGCGACGTGCCGCATCCTCAAGTGCCGGGTCGTCGGTCTGGGCGAGGTAGAGAACGCGGGTGTAATGGGCGAAATACATGTCCCGCAGGTGCGGGTGCCAGTCGAGGCCCAGCGGCTCGATGACCATCGTCTGGAAATGCCGGGCCAGGAAATCGGTCAGATAGAAAGTACCGAGCTGGTCGTCTTCCATCTGGTCGAATTCGTCTATGCCGGTGAAAAAGGCATAACAGTGCGCACCCTCGATGCGCCGCGTACCGGTTTCTTCCAGCACCCTGTCGAGCAGGCCGCCAGTGCCGCAATCGCCATAGGCCACCAGAATGTCGGAGTAGGTGTCCGCGTTCTTCAGGATGGTCCGGCGGACTTCATCCGGGATCTTGTCCGGGGTGTTATGCAGCTTCGCCGGAAGGCAGGTGATGTCGAGATGATCTAGGCGGTTCTTCTCGCGAATGGCGACGATCTCGCGCGCAAGTGCGCCGCAGGCAATGACAAGAACGCGGCCGACCTTGTCGTCCGCGCTCCCATCCGTCTCGACCGGAAAGAGAGGCTCGCCCACCAGCATTTCGGCAGCCTCCTTGAACATTGTCGTCAGCCCTTGTTGGCAAGCATGTTGTGGCGGCGTGCGATCAGATCTTTCGCCATTTCCACAGCAACGGCCGCGTCGCGGCAATAGCCGTCCGCACCGACAGCTTCACCGAATTCCTCGTTCAGCGGTGCGCCGCCGACGAGCACGATATAATCATCCCGAATGCCCTTGGCCTTCATTTCGTCGATGACGACCTTCATGTAAGGCATCGTGGTGGTCAGCAGGGCCGACATGCCGAGAATGTCCGGCTGGTGCTCTTCTATGGCAGCCAGATAGTTTTCGACAGGGTTGTTGATGCCGATGTCGATCACTTCAAAGCCGGCGCCTTCCATCATCATCGAGACGAGGTTCTTGCCGATGTCGTGGATGTCGCCCTTCACTGTGCCGATGACCATCTTGCCGACCTTCGGTGCACCGGTCTCTGCCAGCAGCGGACGCAGGATGCCCATGCCGGCTTTCATGGCGTTGGCAGAAAGAAGCACTTCAGGAACGAACAGGATGCCATCACGGAAGTCGACGCCGACGATCCGCATGCCTTCGACCAGAGCCTTTGTCAGGATGTCGTAGGGAACCCAGCCGCGTTCCAGAAGAATGTTCACGGCCTCCACGATTTCATCCTGAAGACCGTCATAAAGGTCATCATGCATCTGCTCGACGAGTTCGTCGTCAGAGAGGGAGGCGAGATCGATATCGTCTTCGTCAGACATGGGTAGCTCCAACCAGGCGCAACAGGCCATCAACTTAGTGTAAAACCTTATGCCTCAAGCCGGATTCGCCGATATCTCCAAAGCGACACGGCTAGTCGTTTACGCGACAGGTAAATCAAGCCTGGCCCTTCAACGCCGATTTTGCGCACCGACGGGAAATGTTTGTAGCTGTCTGAACTTACGAGGCGTTGGCAGTATTACCGTTTGAAAGCAGCCGCACCGCCTTCCACGCGTTGTCCGCGCGGGCGTTGATGTCGGTTTCCGGCAACTGTGGTAGCGCTCTGGTCACTAGCCGGATTTGAAGATCCCCGATCAGAAGGGACAGGTAGAGTTCGGCGGCTGCCGCCGTTTCAATGTCTGCCAGAAATCCCTGGTCCTGCACCTGCGCGATAAGATCCTGCACGAGCGGCAGGACCGCGTTGCGGCCGCTTCTTGCAAGCGCTGCCCCGAGCGTGCCCGTGGTATCGGCAGCCGCTGCGCGGTTGAGAGCGATCGCGGCGGGGTTCGTCAGGACGCCCAGAAGACTTCGACCAAAGGTTTTCAGCGCTTGCTCCGCGGAGGAGGCGTTGCCGGAACAGTTTTTCAGCGCCTTGCGGATGTCCTCAGCGTTGCGGTCTACCAGCGCCGCGAACAATCCGGTCTTGTCGCCATACCAACGGTAAAGCGTTTCATTGGAGGCCTTTGCTTTTCTGGCGACCGCCAGCATCGACATGTTTTCATAGCCTTCCTCAAGCAGCAGCTCGACCGCCGCTGTTTCAATGGCCGTTTTCCGTCTTTCTCTGGCTTCCGCCCGCATGCCGGTCTCTCCGTTGCTTGCCTGAAACCGTAATCAATGTTACGGAAAATACAATCCGTACACTAAATTACGGTTTTGGAGGCTGCGATGTATAGACTTGCGCTTGGTACCGGTCTTCTGACTGTGCTGTTTGCCGGGGCCATTTTCGGTTTCTTTTACGCCTGGATCTGCTCAACCATGTGGGGCCTTGATGCTGCTGATCCCAGGATCGCGATTGCGGCAATGCAGGCGATGAACGCCTCGGTTCGAAACGCGGTCTTTGCCCCCGCCTTCTTCGGCACGCCCCTCGTTCTCGCGCTTGCCGGGGTGTTCAGCCTGATGTCGGCGCAGCGCGCAGCGGGAGTGTCCTTTTTCGTGGCTGCCCTTACCTACGCCCTCGGCGGTATGGTGCTGACATTTCTGGTCAATGTGCCGATGAACCAGGAACTTGCCGGGATACCGGTTCCGGAGGACCTGAAGGAAGCGGCAACGCTCTGGCGGTCCTATTCCGAACCGTGGCAAATGTGGAACCAGACCCGGGCGGTCTTTTCGGGTCTTTCACTCCTACTGGCAGCAACTGGACTTGTCTTGCTGGGACGAAACCAGCACCGCGCTTAGCGCTGCAAACTCCCAGCCCAATCTCCACCCCCTTCGTCCTGCCATGGCTCGACCATGGCATCCACTCCGCTTCGCTTCCGCACGTGAGGCTCCCGCTTAAGGCACTGGAACGGGATGGATTGCGGGGTCGTGCCCTGCAAAGACCGGAAGAGAGGGGCTGTTGGTTTTCTTTGACAGGGGGCCGCGACAGGCAAATTCACAAGAAAAAGGCGGGGTCGTTCACCCCGCCTTGTCATGAGGGTAATCATCGCTCGTGACGGATCAGAACAGGCCTTCGATCTGCCCGTTTTCGTCCAGCTTGATCTGGTTGGCTGACGGCACGCGCGGCAAGCCGGGCATGGTCATGATTTCCCCGCAGATCACCACGATGAAACCGGCCCCAGCCGACAGACGGACCTCGCGGACCGGCAGGCTGTGGCCGGTTGGTGCACCGCGAAGCTGAGGGTCGGTCGTGAAGGAATACTGGGTCTTGGCCATGCAGACCGGCAGGTGACCGAAGCCGTCCGCCTCCCAGCGTCTGAGTTGGTCGCGCACCGACTTGTCCGCCAGCACTTCGTCGGCTCGGTAGATGCGCTTCGCGACCGTTTCGATCTTCTCGAAGAGCGATAGGCTGTCGTCGTAAAGCGGGGCGAACTGGGCGGCGCCGCTTTCGGCCAGAGCCGCCACCCGGTTGGCAAGCTCCTCCGTTCCGGCTGACCCATTGGCCCAATGGGTCGCCAGGATCGCATCGACACGATACTCGGCGCAGTAATCCTTGACCGCCTGAACTTCCGCGTCCGTATCCGCCGTAAAATGGTTGATGGCAACAACCGCAGGAACGCCGAATTGCTTGACGTTCTCGATGTGGCGGCCGAGGTTTGCGCAGCCCTTTTTGACGGCCTGGACGTTTTCGATGCCGAGGTCTTCCTTGGCGACGCCGCCGTTCATTTTCAAAGCCTTGATGGTGGCGACGATCACCACGGCGTCCGGGGTAAGGCCCGCCTTGCGGCATTTGATGTCGAAGAATTTCTCGGCGCCGAGATCGGCTCCAAAGCCTGCTTCCGTCACCACATAGTCAGCCAGCTTCAGGGCTGTCTGGGTGGCAACCACGGAATTGCAGCCGTGTGCGATGTTGGCGAAGGGACCGCCGTGGATGAAGGCCGGGTTGTTTTCCAGCGTCTGAACGAGGTTCGGCTGCATTGCTTCTTTCAGCAGCACGGTCATGGCACCGTCCGCTTCCAGCTCGCGCGCGGTGATCGCCGTCCGGTCGCGTCTGTAAGCAACGATGATGTCGCCGAGCCGCTTTTGCAGATCGTCAAGATCGGTGGCCAGGCAGAGGATCGCCATGATCTCGGAGGCAACCGTGATGTCGAACCCTGCTTCGCGCGGGAAGCCGTTGGCAATGCCGCCTAGCGAGCAGACGATGGAGCGCAGCGCCCGGTCGTTCATGTCCATCACCCGCCGCCAGGTCACGCGGCGGATGTCGATGCCCAGTTCGTTGCCCCAGTAGATGTGGTTCTCGATAAGGGCGGAGAGCAGGTTGTGCGCAGAGGTGATGGCGTGAAAATCGCCGGTGAAGTGCAGGTTGATGTCTTCCATGGGAACGACCTGCGCATAGCCGCCACCGGCAGCACCGCCCTTCATGCCGAAGCAGGGGCCGAGCGACGGTTCGCGCAGACAGATCATTGCGTTCTTGCCGATCCTGTTGAGACCGTCGCCAAGGCCGACAGTTGTGGTCGTCTTGCCTTCGCCGGCCGGGGTCGGGTTGATCGCCGTCACCAGGATCAGCTTGCCGTTCTTGCGGCCGTTGAGATTGGCGATGTACTCGGCGGAAATCTTGGCCTTGGTGCGCCCGTAGGGCAGGAGAGACTCTTCAGGAATATTTAGCCGTGAGCCGATTTCCTGAATAGGTTTCATCTTGGCTGCACGGGCAATTTCAATATCGCTGGCCATGGGGTTTCTCTCCGAAGCGTTTCCGAATTCTTGTTTTCCGGATGCGGCTATGCACCGCCCCAGCTTATGCGGGAACGCTATGGGAGAGGGCGGTGCAGCAAATGTTCCGAAAGCGACAGGATGCGCCCCGGAAGCGACGGCAGCTTAATCGGCGCGGTTGCGCAGCACTGTTACCAGAAAAACAAGCATGGTCAGGACCGCCAGAACGGAGCCGGCCTTGGCCATCACTTCCCCTTCTGCGTTGATCGCAAAGACGATCCCCGGCACAAGCACGATGACGGTGAGAACCGACAAACCGTAGTGAATGAGAGCAAGGGGCGCGGCGGCCGCTTTTGGGGCAAGAGCATAGTAAGCTCCGAAGACGGACATCATTACGAAACCGATGAGGTTCAGATGCCCATGTGCAGGTGACAGAGTGTGATCTGTGGTTGCTGACATATGGATGCCCCACGCCATGCCGATCAGGGCAAAGAGTGCGGCCGTTGCGAAATAAAGACGCGGTATCGCTTTCATGTGTTCCCCCCGGAAGACAATGGCCATTTTTGCTTTTTTTAACTGGCCGACGCGACGCTAACACGATTTGTGACAGTTGGATGACCGGAAAAGAAAATTGCAATATCTGGCGAAACGGATTTTAGTTCCGTCATGACAGATTCAGACATTCTTTCCCGCTTGCCGGCCCGCCTCAAGAAAGCGCGGCGGGCCCAGGGCCTGTCGCTGGAAGCCGTTGAAAAGCTTTCGGGCGTTTCCCGCTCCATGGTCAGCCAGATCGAGCGTGGTGAATCCAACCCGACCGTCGCGACCCTTCTCAATCTGACCAGAGCACTGAATGTCGATTTCGCAGGTCTGCTGGGAGAGGAAACCGCTGAGGATCGGGTCGAGATCGTGCATGAGCATCAGACGCCGGCGCTCGACAGGGCGGGGGACGGCTGCAGGATCCGCATCCTTTCGCCGCCGCAGGACACGGGCCGGTTCGAGATCTATGAATTGATCTTCACCGAAGGCGGCAAGCTGGAGAGTAAACCCCACGAGCGCGGAACGCGGGAACAACTGATAGCGGAAGACGGCCAGCTTGAAGTCACCTCGGGTGTCGCCAAAGGCGTCATCGGTAAGGGCGACACGGCCCGTTACGCCGCGGACGTGCCCCACTGCATTGCTGCTGTTGGCGGCCCGGCGCGGGCGATCCTGATGGTGGTTAAGTTCTGAGGGTGGCGTGCCGCATGCGCTGGCGCTGCCTTGCTTTATGCCGGTTTCCGCATGGCGGGCGTCACCGAGATGCGTTAGTATCATCGGATATTTCCTGGCCGGAAAGGCTGAGGTAGCTGCCTGGATCTCGCAAAGGTCTAGCTGCAAAAATCCGTGATACCGGAATCTGTATCTTTTATTCAGAACGAATATCCGGCATAGTGGAGGAAATATCCATTTTACCGGAGGGAGCCCCGTGTCCGATGCCTTTCTGTCGCATATTTCCGAGACGCTTAGAGAAATCGAGGCCGAAGGGCTCTACAAACGCGAGCGATTGATCACCTCGCCGCAGGGCGGTGTGATCACGGTTGGCGGACGTCAGGTCATCAACCTTTGCGCAAACAATTATCTGGGTTTGGCCGATGATCCAGCTCTTGAGGAAGCTGCTCGCAAGGCACTTGAGCCAAAGGGTTACGGCATGGCGTCCGTGCGCTTCATTTGCGGAACGCAGGACATTCACCGCCAGCTTGAACAGCGTCTGGCCGAGTTTCTCGGTAAGGACGACTCCATTCTGTTCGCGGCCTGTTTTGATGCAAACGGCGGTCTTTTTGAGCCATTGCTCGGGCCGGAGGATGCGATCATATCGGACGCGCTCAATCACGCCTCGATCATTGACGGCATTCGCCTGTGCAAGGCCCAGCGCTATCGCTACGCCAATTCCGATATGGCGGATCTGGAAGCGAAGCTGAAAGAAGCCCGGGCCGCCGGTGCCCGCCATATCATGATCGCGACCGACGGCGTCTTCTCGATGGACGGCTATCTGGCCGACCTGCCGGGAGTGACCGAACTTGCCAGGCAATATGATGCCGTCGTGATGGTTGACGATTGCCATGCCACCGGTTTCATGGGGCCGAAGGGCAAGGGCACACCGGCGCACTTCGGGGTCGATGTCGACATCCTGACTGGAACACTCGGCAAGGCGCTGGGCGGCGGCATCGGCGGCTATATTGCCGGGCCTCAGCCAGTCATCGATCTGCTGCGCCAGCGGGCAAGGCCCTATCTCTTTTCCAACTCGCTGCCACCGGCTGTGGTCATGAGCGGGCTGGAAGCCATACGTCTGGTGGAAGAAGGCGACGAGCTGCGCAGGAACCTCTTCGAAAACGCCAGCTATTGGCGAGCAGGCCTCGAAGCGCTCGGCTTCACGCTTCTGCCGGGTGAGCATCCCATCATTCCGGTGATGCTGGGCGAAGCAAAACTGGCTCAGGAAATGGCGGCTAAGCTGTTTGAAGAAGGCGTCTATGTCTCCGGTTTCTTCTTTCCTGTCGTGCCGCGCGGTCAGGCCCGCATCCGTACGCAGATGAATGCGGCCCTGACCCGGTCCGATCTGGACCGCGCACTTGAAGCCTTTGAAAAGGCCGGCAAGGCGACGGGGGTCCTGTCATGAGCAGCAACGAAATGAAGGCACTGTCGAAGTCGGAGCCCAGGGAAGGTCTCTGGATGACCCGTGCGCCGGTGCCGGAAATCGGTCCGGACGACGTCCTCATAAAGATCCACAAGACCGGAATTTGCGGCACCGATATTCATATCTGGAACTGGGATGAATGGGCGGCGAAGACTGTTCCCGTTCCGATGATCACTGGTCACGAATTCGCCGGCGAGATTGTCGAGATCGGCAAGAATGTCACCGACCTTGAAATCGGCCAGCGCTGTTCCGGCGAGGGGCACCTGATCGGACGGCACTCCCGGCAGTCTCGATCGGGCAAGTTTCACCTCGATCCGGAAACCCGCGGCATAGGCGTCAACGAGCAGGGGGCCTTTGCCGAGTACCTGCGCCTGCCTGCTTTCAACGTCGTGCTGTTGCCGGATGAGATCGACGATGAGATAGGGGCCATTCTCGACCCGCTCGGCAACGCGGTTCATACCGCGCTCAGTTTCGATCTGGTCGGAGAGGACGTACTGATCACCGGGGCAGGGCCGATCGGCATCATGGCCGCAGCCGTTGCCCGCCATGTCGGTGCGCGCAATGTCGTCATTACCGATATCAATCAGGCTCGTCTCGACCTGGCGACAAAGGTGGCCGATGTGGTGCCGGTCAATGTGGCCAGGCAAGATCTGAAAGGCATTGAAAAGAAGCTCGGCATGAAGGAGGGCTTCGATGTTGGCCTGGAAATGTCGGGTAGCCAGGTGGCGCTCGATCAGATGGTCGAGAACCTCGTGATGGGGGGGCGGATTGCGCTGCTTGGCATACCTCCCGGAAAATCGCCGGTGGACTGGTCACGCATCGTCTTCAAGGCAATCACCATCAAGGGCGTCTACGGCCGCGAGATCTTCGAAACCTGGTACAAGATGATTGCCATGCTGCAGAATGGGCTCGACGTGCGCAATGTCATCACGCACCGCTTTGGTGTCGATGATTTCGAAAAGGGGTTTGCTGCCATGAAGTCCGGCGAAGCCGGCAAGGTTGTGCTTAGCTGGACGTGAGGAGCTTGCGGACGAAGCGCACTTCATCCGGTTCAATTGCAATCGCGTGATACTGGATCGCTCTCGATCAGGTCGAGGGCGATCTTTTCGTGTGCGTTATACCTTCCGCGGGCGTCGTGTTGAGTCAGGCGAACCCGGATTTCTGCGGCAAACCCAGCTTCTTCAGGATCATCACCACCGGACAAAGGCCGGTGAATGAGGCCTGAACGAGATGGGCTCCAAGAATTCCGGTAAGCCACAACCAGTTGAGATTGACGTAGACAGCCAGCAAAACCGACGCGACGATCAGCAGGCCGACCACGAGAAGAATGGCGCGTTCGACGGTCATTGTGCTCTCCCATGTTTCATTCATTCGAAACGGGAAAATTATGCGCGCTTTTCACCTGGTTGAACAGGTGTTCGGTTCCGGTGAAACAGATTGCTGAGCGCAGGTTTCGCTTGTGCAATCGCTGCACTTTCAAGACAGGAGAAAGAATAATACTCATTTAGAGCATTATTCCCCTTGCTAATGCTCTAAATGAGTATTAGGTGTTGCGTAGCCGAGGAGTTCGGCTGCATTCCAATAATTCGAGGGAGTCTCGAATGTCCAAATATCACTACGGCGTTTTTGTCGGCCGTTTTCAGCCGCTGCATACGGGCCATGAGGCCGTCATCAGAGCCGCGCTGAACGAAGTCGATACGCTGATCGTGCTGATCGGATCTTCCGGTCAGGCACGGACCCCCCGAAACCCTTTTACCTACACCGAGCGTGAAGAGATGTTCGCCAAGGTGTTCAAGCACGAACTGACCACTGGCCGGCTGATCCTGAAGCCCGTTTCGGACCATCCCTATTCGGACGCGGCGTGGTGCGCCGAGGTCCAGCGGGCCGTCAACGAAACCGTGCTCGCCCATTTCAACAAGTGCGGTGTCGTTTTGCATGGCTTGCAGGACATCAGGATAGCGCTTGCAGGCTACGGCAAGGACCGCACGAGCTATTATCTGAAGCTGTTCCCCGAGTGGGGCAATGTGCAGTTGGCCAGCCAATACGGCACTTTCTCGTCGACAGACGTGCGCAGGCAGTTGTTCCAGCGCATCCCGGTAATCTCCCGGTCGGTTCTGTCTGACGGCGTAGCGGAATGGCTGGAAACTTTCGTCATGACGGAAACCTTTCGCGCGCTTCTGGAAGAGGCCGAGTATCTGGAAGCCTACCCCCGGCAATGGGGCAGGGGGCCGTTCGTGACGGTCGATGCTGTTGTCATCCAGTCCGGCAACATTCTTCTGGTCGAGCGCGGTCAGGCACCGGGCAAGGGATTGTTGGCTCTGCCCGGTGGGTTTCTTGATCCCAGCGAAAGCATCAAGGATGCCGCAATCCGCGAGTTGAAGGAGGAAACCGCCATCAGCGACCACAAGGGCGAAATTCCCCCTGCGATGCTGGCATCCTTCATCGACGGCACCAAGACAAGGGTCTTCGACCATCCCGACCGGTCGCTGCGTGGTCGCATCGTCACCCACGCATTTCTGTTTCGCCTGCCGGAACGGCGCGAACTGTTTTCCGTTACCGGTGGGGACGATGCCCGGTCAGCCAATTGGCATCGCCTGGGAGATCTGGAGCCCGAGCAGTTCTTCGAAGATCACTGGTCCATCATCCAATTGATGGCGGACCTGTAACAGCGCCTGCGGGGGAGGCCCGCAGACAATCGCATCTGTCACGTGAGGAGTTCACAATGACAAATCCACTTCTGGCGACCGATAGCTACAAGCAGTCGCACTTCAAGCAATATCCGCCCGAGGCTCGCAGGATCTCGGCCTATCTGGAAGCAAGGCCCAATCCCTTTTCGGATAGCGTCCTGTTCTTCGGGCTGCAATCCTACCTCAAGGACGTCCTCCTGAAGCCGATCACCGCCTCGGACATCGAAGCGGCAGCACGCATCTGTGCGGCCCATGGCGTTCCTTTCAACCGGGACGGCTGGGAACAGATCCTGACGGATCACGGCGGTCTGTTTCCGCTGGAGATCAAGGCTCTGCCGGAAGGAACGCTGGCACCGAGCGGTGTGCCCTTGGTGCAGGTGGAAAACACCGACGAGCGCATGCCCTGGCTGACCACCTGGGTGGAAACCGCCTTGTTGCGGTCGGTCTGGTATCCGTCGACGGTCGCGACACTCTCCTTCAAATGCAAGGAGATCCTGTATCGCGGTCTTCTGGAAACCTCTGAGGATCCAGCCGGACAGATCCCGTTCAAGCTGCATGATTTCGGCGCGCGCGGGGTTTCCTCTGCCGAAAGCGCCGCACTTGGCGGCATGGCCCATCTGGTGAATTTCTCGGGCACCGACACCATGGAAGCTCTGGAAGCGGCCATGACCCGGTACGGCGCGGATGTGGCGGGTTATTCGATCCCAGCCGCGGAACACTCGACCATGACCAGTTGGGGACAGGAACGTGAAGTCGACGCCTACCGGAACATGCTGGTGCAATTTGGCCGACCTGATGCGTTGGTGGCGGTCGTTTCCGACAGCTACGACCTCGGCAACGCTGTCGAGAACCTTTGGTGCGGGCGGTTGAAGGATGAGGTGCTCGCCTCAGGCGCGACGGTCGTCATCCGCCCGGATTCCGGAGATCCGGTCGAAATGCCGCTGAAGGTCATGGAGACCCTTTGGCAGCACTACGGCGGTTCGGAAAACAGCAAGGGCGCACGTGTGTTGCATCCCTCGGTACGTGTCATTCAGGGGGATGGCATGAAGCTCGATACCATCAGGCAACTGGTGGAAGAGCTGGTGCGTCGCAAATGGTCTGTCGACAACATTGCCGTCGGCATGGGCGGCGGTCTGTTGCAACAGGTCAACCGGGACACGATGCGCTTTGCCATGAAGGCAAATGCCATGAAAACCGTGGACGGCGCCTGGCGTGATGTCTCCAAGACCCCGGTCACCGATCCCGGCAAGACCTCCAAGGCCGGGCGGCAGGCGACGGTTCTAGAAAACGGCGTGCTGACTGCAGTTCGTCTCGAGGAGCTCGGCAGCAGAACCGACCGGTTGCAGACGGTCTACCGCGATGGTGCACTGGTGAAGGACTGGACCTTTGATGAGGTCCGCGAGCGGTCCCATCAGCATCTGCTGGAGCGGGTCGCAAGTTGACCTCTTGATTGCCAATGGGGCTGGCCGGGGGAACTCGGCCAGTCCTTGAGCCAAAGACGCCGACGGTTACCCCCTAAAGGGCCGTCCGTTGCCAGTCCGGCTCGTAGGTGATGTGGGAAACGCCGGCAAAGCGGGCAGTGCGTTCAAGCTCCGCCTGAAGCTTCGCCTCACGGCCCTTCGAGGCTCTGATGCCTTGCTCCGGCCAATAGGCCCGAACGTGAAGCCTGTCCTCGCTTCTCAGCGCCTTCATATCGATCCGGCCGATCAAACGGTCTCCCTCCAGGACAGGGAAGACATAATAGCCGTATTGGCGCTTTGGCTCCGGAACGAAGATCTCTATCCGGTAGAAGAAGCCGAAAAGCCGTTCGGCACGCTTGCGGTCGCGTAGCGCCGGGTCGAAGGGGGACAGGATGCGCACGCGCGAAGGTGGCTCGGGAAGCGCATCAAGGCTGTTGAGCGTTTCCGGATAGGCGAAGACCTTTCGCCAGGATCCGTCGACAGACTCAACCTCAATCTCGGCAATCGTACCCTCGGCCAATGCCGCCGTGCACCAGTCCTTGGCTTCCTGGGGCGTGATCAGCTCCCAGAAGGCCGCAATCTCGCCGGAGGTCGCGAAACCCAGCCGGTCGAGGGCGGAGCGTGCTGCCCAATCCGTCGTTTCACCGAAATCATGTGCGGCGTTAAGATGGTGGGCCGGAATGACCCGTTCCGTGAGGTCATAGACTTTCTGAAATCCATTCCGGCCGGAAACCGACAATTCACCAGTGCGCCAGAGAAACTCGAGGGCGGCCTTCGAGGGGTGCCATTCCCACCAGCCGCCACTGCTGCGTTTTTCGTCTTCACCGACAGTTGCCGACGTGACCGGGCCATCGTCGCTGATCCGTTTGAGTATCTCGTCGAATTTCCGCTCAAATTCGTTCTGGTGCCAGTTGCGCCACCTGTTGATGAGGTTTTCCTTGTCCCGGCTGAACCGCAAGCGCCAATGCGGGAAGAACTCGGTCGGTATGACGGACGCATCGTGGGTCCAATGCTCGAAAAGATGCCGGTCACGCTCGGTGAGAAGTTTGAGGTTCTTCTCCTTGTAGGCAGGTCGTCTGGCGGCCAGGATCATGTGGTGGGCACGGGCGACGGTGTTGATGCTGTCGATCTGGACGAAACCGAGCTGGTCAATGACGGCCGCAAGATCGTCCCCTTTTCCGCTTCCCTTGGGGGCGGAGGCAAGGCCGTGTCTTTCCAGGAAAAGGTGCCGCGCGAGACGATTCGGCAGCCGGGTCAGGGAGAAGGCATTCATGAAACGACGCTAGCATCTTCCTCGGCTCAACAAAACGATCGCCAATCAGGCATTGTCACTTTTATCGGTGTGGATAATGCGGTTGGCAAAGAGCGATAGATAAATACAACGCAGATACACGTAAAACGTGCTTTTTTGATTGACCGGTTAGTCAAAAGAAGTTTCACTTGAGTGCCTGACTTCAATCGAGGCGTTGTTCGAGCGGTCAAAATGAGTGTTTTCAATCGATTAGGAAGGAGATTGTGCATCACGGCTCTGGCGTATGCGGCTTTGTCGCTGGCGCCTGCGAGCTCTGCGGAGACAGATGGCTGCTCAACGGTCAAGCTGAACGGATCAAGCGTCTGGTACCCGGTCTCGATGCGTCAGCAGGCTGACGGCAGTCTCAAGGGCGTGTTTCCGGACCTTGCCCTGGATGTCTTTACCGCCCTGGGCGTGCCGTTGATGGTCGGATCGGAACTTCCCTGGAAGCGGCTTTTGACATTGCTGGAGCATGGGCAGATCGACGTTCTCGCCGGGGCATATCTGACCGATGAGAGGCTTGCAAAATATGGTGTTAGCCTGCCGGTGATGGAGGAAGAAGTTAGCGTCATTGTCCGTTCCAATCTCGCTGTCCGTCCACAATCTTTGAAAGACCTTGCGGGACTGAGAGGCGTTGCGCCGTTTGGAGCGACGTTCGGCGAGGAATTCGAGAACTTTGCCGCAGCCAATCTAGCAATCGAAAGACAGCCGTTCGAGGACTTCAAAACCAATGTTCTTCTTGTGGCGGAGGAGAAGGCCGACTACCTGATAATTGCTCGCCAGGAAGGCCTGATGATGATCAAGGAGGCGGGGGTGGAAGGCAAGGTCGAGGTCTTGCCGTGGGTTGCTTCAGTCAACACGCTTCATTTCCTGTTCTCCAGGGCGACGCCGTGTATAAAGATGCTGGAAGCGTTTGACGAAGAACTGCTTCGCCGCCGGGAGACCGGCCAGTTGGAAGAGCTCATCGAAGACTACACTCTGCCAACTGGCGACGGGTAGCAGAAACAAGAGACCCACATGCAAAATCAGGTAAGCGCGTGACGGATCTGGGAGCATCCGGCCTTGGGTTGGTTTTCGTTGCCGTCGCGGTGTTCCTCGGTGCCGGGTTCGTCAAGGGGCTCGTCGGGTTCGGGCTACCAACAATCGGGCTTGGCCTGATGACCGTATTTGTCGGTGTCGAAAAGGCGATGGTCCTCATTCTGTGGCCGGCATTTCTGACCAACCTTTGGCAAAGCGTGTCCGGAGGCTACCTGCGCGTTCTTGTGCCTCGCCTCTGGCCATTTCTGGTTTCCGCCGTCGCAACGCTTGCTGGCGGAACCTTCATCCTCACACAGTTGCCGGACGGGGCCGCCGATCTTCTGCTCGGACTTCTGATGGTTTTCTATGCGGTACCGATGCTGGCGGGTCTTGTGCTGCGTATTCCGGAACACCGGGTCATCCCGGTGGGTGTGGCCATCGGGCTGGTCAACGGTGTCATGTCAGGCCTGACAGGGTCCTATACGGTGCCCGGGGTCATGTATCTGCAGGCACTTGGGCTCAAGCGGGACGAGTTGATCCAGGCGATGGGTCTCCTGTTCCTGTTGTCGACGATTGCGCTTGGTGTATCGCTTGGTGGCTTCGGGCTGATGGGGGGACAGGAAGCGCTGGCCTCTGCAGCGCTGGTCGTTCCGGCACTCTCCGGCGTCTGGGCCGGACAATTCACGCGGCGCAGAGTGTCTGAGGCAGGCTTCCGCCGCCTCGTGCTCGCCGCCATCCTTGCGCTTGGCCTCTATCTCATTCCTCTCGGCCTCTGGCGGCTGTTCTAGCTTTTCCAGTAGATGGGGAGGCTGGGTGACGATCTCCCGTTTGGCCGGGATGACAATGAAGAGGCATTTTGGAGCTAAACGCTGAAACGCCGCGGAACCCGCGGCGCTCACACTCCCATGACGTTGGCGAATTTGTCTTACTTTGCGATCAGCCGCATGGGTGTGGCCGTGCCGACACCGGAGGTCGGCTTGGTGTTGGCCCACTGGTAGGACTGGCGCTCTTCCGTCGGTGTGCACAAGAAGCGCTCACGGTAGCACTTGGTGAAATGAGACGTTGACGCGAAACCGCAGGCAAGCGCAACGTCCAGCACCGGCCGGCTGGTCCGGCGCAACAGGTCCCGCGCTGTTTCCAGGCGCAGACGCAAATAGTACTGTCCCGGTGTGCAATTGAAATGCCGGCGGAACAGACGCTCCAACTGGCGGGGCGACAGGTTGACCGTCATGGCGAGCTGCTGGCAGCTCAGCGGATCTTCGATATGCAGATCCATGATCCGGATCGCGTCGAGGATCTTGGCATTCGAGATGCCGGTCCGGGCTTCGATGTCGTGGCGCTGTGCAGATTCGCCCGAACGCATGTTCTGGTAGAGCGCAACTTCCGCGACCTCATGGGCCAGATAGGCGCCATGTTGGATGGCGATCAGGCGGAGCATCATGTCGAGCGAAGCCATGCCGCCGGCGCAGGTGATGCAGTTGCGGTCGATCGCGAAGATGTCGGAGGTCACTTCGACATCCGGAAACTCTTCCCGCAGGGACCTCAGGTTCTCCCAATGGATGGTGCAACGGCGGCCGTCCAGCAGATGATACCGGGCAAGCAGATAAGCCCCGGTGCAGATGGCGCCGAAAGTGCGGCCCATGGCATTCAGACGACGCAGCCTGTTGCCGAGTTCCGCGTCCAGCGGCAGGCGTTCAACGTCGATGCCGGTGCACAAAAGTGTAATATCGGCATCGTGCAGGTCGCGAACAGATTTTTTGACCGCGACCTCGCAGCCATTGCTTGCCGTGACTGGATTTCCGTCAAGCGAATAAGTCGTCCACTGGTAGTATTCTCTCCCCAGAAGGCGGTTTGCTATTCTCACAGGCTCGATAACGCTCGCGAAAGCGTTCATGGAAAACCGATCCATGAGCACGAATGCTATTTTCTGGCCTGTTTCTTCGTGCGCGCGTCCGGACATTTACTGTGCCTCAGTGGAAGGTATTATTGCTGTTTGTCTTTGGTTTTCAGCAAGTTTTGCAGTTTGTATTTATCTGTCAAATAAAAAACGCTTACAAAACTGATATTATCGCAAATGTCATAAACGAATTGGCGATGTTGCCCAGCCTGTCATCCAGATGCGGAACATTTCATCGGCAAATGTCGTCTTTTTAACCGCGACGCCAACGCTGCGGCGCTCAAGGCCCTCATGGTCCAGTGGAATCCCCGCAAGAGTGCTTTTCAACTTCAGATGACCGGCCGGCAAAATGGCGGCACCAAACCCCAGGCCGGTCAGTTCCAGCACCTGCTGATCGTTCACGGCTTCTGCGGATATTTTTAAGGGGGCGTCTGCGAGGGCGAATTCGGCCAGCATTGCATCGTGCCTGGGGCAATATCTGCGGGAGACCAGTGTAACCGATCGCAAGTCTTCGATCGTAATCCTGTTCCGTCCCGCCAGCGGATGAGACCTTGTGACGGCAAGGACATAGGGCTCTGTGTAAAGTTCCGTATACCTGTGCCCTTTCGGGGCGCAGACCTGGTCGACAATTGCGAGTTCCGCATCCGCCGCCGCCTGCTCGAAACGCAATTCCAGCGTGGGGCAGGAGGTGCGCAAGGCATGAAACGCGCCTTGATAGGCGGACAGCAGAACATCGGGAGCCGTGTAGAGGCTGAGATGCAGTGGGGGCTCTTTGAGGAACCGGCGTTCCGCGTCCCCGACAGCACGAAGGATCGACTGGGCATGGTGATAAAGATCCCTGCCGGCCGGTGTCGGGCGTAACCCCATGCGCGAACGAACAAATAGAGGCGTTCCCAATGTGTCTTCGAGTTTCTGCAAGGCTTGCGACAGGGAAGGTTGGGAAATGCCATGCCCGGACGCTGCTGAACTGATCGTTCCCAGTTCAAAGGCGCTGACGAAGTAGCGGAGTGGGGTTACTTCAAGCATAGGCTAAACCTATATCAAGGATAAGTAGTATAGGTCTATACTATGAAAATGCGGGAGTGCACAACTTTGCCTGTCAATCACATCGTCCGGTATTGAAGGAACCCGCGCATGAATTCCACACTCCCTCTATCTCACTCGGAAACCTTTCCGCTTGCACGCACGGAGCGGATCGCTATTCACCGCGTGCTAGACCTTTTCGAAAAGGGCTCTTCCGAATTGTTCGCAGAACTGTCGGATCAGCTCGATTTCCGTATCGATCATTACCGTGATGAAACCGATGTTTCCTGGCAGGTCGCCTCGGGCCCGGCGGAGATATCAAATGTGCTGCAGCGCCTTGCACGGGAAGTGTTTCCGAAAGGGACACATGTGCTCGGGCTGGCTTCCCAAGCCTTGGGGCAGGGGTGGTTTTTCACCCGCTTCGAACAGCGTTTTTTCTATCCCGTCAAGGACTGCGAGTGCGAAAGTGTCACTTATATCGTCAGCCACGAAAGCGACGGAAAGCTCGATTTCTTCCGGGAAAACGTGACCTACGTGGCGGCGACAACCTGACAAGTAAGGCTTAAGCCTCAGGCCGTCACTGTCTCCCGCCGAATTTGCAGGCGGGAGACAGCGTGCCGAAAGAGGGCGCCCTCAACAATGGGCTCGGAAACCGACAATGGGATCATGTGGGCATATTTGATAAGAGGGTAGGAAAGGAACAGATTCCTGCGAGGGCCAGATGAAGTCAAAAACAGTGCTGACCAGTTCGAATTGGTCGGATACCGAAAAGGACTACGCAAAGCAAAGAGAGGAGTTGCTGGGCGGTGTCACGTCGCAGGAAGTGGCCGCGGCGCCCTTCGTATTTGCGGAAAGGCAGCTTGTCACCTCTGTGCTGACACGCATCGACCTCTTCAAGAAAGTTCTCGAGGTTCAGGGCGCGATTGTTGAGTGTGGTGTTCATCGAGCCAACTCCCTGTTCCTTTATTACCACCTCTCGACCATCCTTGAACCTTACAACTTCAACCGGAAAATCGTCGGTTTCGATACATTCGAGGGCTTTCGCAGCCTGTCGGAAAACGACGCTGCGGAGCTGAAGGAAACGGATTTCGCGGACACGAGCTTCGACCGTCTTCAAAGCTGGACCAGTCTTCAGGACCAGAATAGAGCCTTGCCGCACATTCCGAAGATCGATCTGGTGAAAGGGGATGCAACGGTAACGATACCGGCTTATGTCGCTGAAAACCCACACTTGATCATTGCGCTTCTATATCTCGACTTCGACATATATGAACCGACACGTGTCGCGCTGGAGCATCTTCTGCCGCTTGTGCCGAAAGGTGGCATTGTCGGTCTCGACGAAATCAACAGCAAGAAATGGCAGGGTGAGACCATCGCGCTTAAAGAGCAGGTGAAGATAGGATCTGTATCACTGAAGAAGTTCTACTACGATCCCTGGGTCAGTTACTACGAAGTCGAATGAATCCGTGTGTGGCCTGGTCTGCGGGGCTTTTACCGGACTTTACCGGTCAGTTCGGCCCTGAGCTTGGCGTGTCAGCCGCATCAGATTGCGAAAATCGGGTAATCGGTACTGCAATAAGAATTTTTTTTTGTCGTTTAGCGCTTTCGTGGTTCGCGCTTGCTTCAAGTCAAGGCAGGACTGGGCTAAAGGAGACACAATACGAATGTGCACAGATCCATGGACCTCAACTGACATGAATGTACTTGCCAAACCCGCCGATCTCGAAGCCGCCGCACCGGCCGGCGCTTTCGTCGAGGAAGTAAAATTCGTCCAGCATTACACGGACCACCTGTTCCGCTTTCGCATGACGCGTCCGGCGAGCTTCCGTTTCCGGTCCGGGGAATTCGTCATGATCGGCCTGATGATCGATGGCAAGCCGCTGTACCGCGCCTATTCCATCGCCAGCCCGGCTTGGGACGAAGAGCTCGAATTCTTTTCGATCAAGGTTCCGGACGGCCCGCTGACGTCGCATCTTCAGAAGATCCAGCCCGGTGATGCGGTGCTGATGAAGAAGAAGCCGACCGGCACGCTGGTGAACGATGCCCTCATTCCCGGCAAGCGCGTCTATATGTTCTCCACCGGAACCGGCATTGCACCGTTCGCTAGCCTGATCCGCGACCCGGATACCTACGAAAAATTCGACCAGGTTATCCTGACACATACCTGCCGCGAAGTTGCCGAGCTGAAATACGGTGAGGACCTTGTGCAGGAAACCATCAACGATCCGCTGATCGGTGAATTCGCGAAGGACAAGCTGGTGCATTACACCTCCGTGACCCGCGAAGATTTTCCCCGTCAGGGCCGGATCACGGACCTGATCAAGTCCGGCAAATTGTTCGAGGATCTCGGCGTGCCGCCGCTCGATCCGGCGGTCGACCGCGGCATGATCTGCGGTTCCATGGAAATGCTGAAGGACACCAAGGCTCTTCTGGAAGAAGCTGGTCTCACCGAAGGGGCCAACAACAAGCCTGCAGAGTTCGTTGTCGAACGTGCTTTTGTCGGCTGAGTCGGCGACAACCTAATTTGTTAATAATGCTTAGATCTTCGGCCGGGGGCGCGTGTTTAGCACGTGCCCCCGTAGCTTTATTAAGGGTCTATTGTGGGTTTTCCAAAGAAAGCAGAGCCGATGGCTCCTAATATGGGGTTCGCGGGTGGACAGACCTGATGGTGGGTGGCAAGAATCTGTTAAAAAATGGCAAGTCAGCAGGGCCACTTGAACGCTGCAGGCCAAACATCAAGGTACTGAGCCATGATTTCCGACAGTCGAACCTATGTGATTGCCGAAATCGGTATCAACCATAATGGCGATATCGATCAGGCCCTCGAAATGATCCGCAAATCGAAGGAGGCCGGGTGCGACGCTGTCAAATTTCAGAAGCGCACGGTTGATGTCGTCTATTCGGCGGAAGAGTTGGCACGTCCGCGTGAAAACGTCTTCGGCACGACGAACGGCGATCTGAAACGCGGTTTGGAATTCGGCAAGGCCGATTACGATCGTATCGACAAGCTGTGCAAGGAGCTTGGCATCGATTGGTTCGCTTCCCCCTGGGACGAAGGGTCCGTGGACTTCCTGCTGGACTACGACACGCCCTATATCAAGGTTGCCTCTGCCATGGTCACGGATCGTGACTTCCTTGAATACTGCGCGCGCAGTGGCCGCCCTTTGCTGGTTTCGACCGGCATGAGCGACATGGCGATGGTCAAGAGCTTTGTCGACGTGATCGAGCGCTCCGGCGGTGAGATCGCATGTCTCTATCACTGCACCTCCACGTATCCGACCCGTGATGACGAGATCAATCTGCGCGGCATCTCGACCCTGAAGGAAGCTTTCCCCCATTTGAAGATCGGGTTCTCCGGTCACGAGGAAGGCATTCTGCCAAGCGTCTGTGCGGCCGCTCTTGGCGCATGCTCGATAGAGCGCCATGTCACGCTTGACCGTTCCGATTGGGGCTCCGACCAGAAGGCGTCGCTCGAAATGCCGGAAGTCGCCGATATGGTCTCGCAGATCCGGCGGGTAGAGATTGTGCGCGGCGACGGTGTTCTGCGTTTTTATGAAGACGAGAAGCCGATCGCGGAAAAACTGCGCCGGAAAGTCACGCTGCAGGCGGCGTGAGACGGCAGATGTATTTGTGGGCTGACCGGAACCGGTCGGCCCTTTTTTGTTCAAGAGCTTTACATGTCCATCATTGATAGCTGCCTGAATCTCTACCGGGGGGAGAGCTACTACGTGGCGTATCCGGCCCGGCCGCTTCCCCAGGACTATTGGGAAGCGAAGAAGGATCCGGACGGCAGGGTCAGGGATATTGAAGCCGAGCGGGACCAGCGCAAGGAAGACGTGCGCTACATCGCTGACTACGTCAACGCGCGGGCACCCGGCCGGGTGCTGGATATCGGTTTTGGCCTCGGCGAGTTGCTGGAACAGGTGACCGGGCAGAACGACTGTTTCGGTCTGGACCCATCTCAGAAGGCTGTCGAGGTCGCCCGGCAATGGTGCTCCGCCGACCTTCGGCACGGCGTTCTGGAGAAGGACACGTTTCCGGCGAGCATGTTCGATGTGGTGACCGCCAACCATGTCATCGAACATGTCGATGAACCGATCCCCTTTGTTGAAACCATCTTCGAGATCCTGAAGCCCGGCGGGGACTTCATCTGCGGCACGCCGAACTTTGCCTCTGCGGCCGCGCGCGTCTATGGGGACCGTTTCAGGTTGCTGCACGACCCAACTCATGTGAGCCTGTTTTCGGACGATTCTCTTGTCAGGCTGCTGCGTGACACGGGCTTCCGCGTCGAAATGGTCGAATATCCCTATTTCGGAACGCGTTTTGCCACCCGCGAAACGTTCGACAGCATGGTGCGGGCTGATGCGGATGTGTCGCCTGCATTTTGGGGATCCTTCGTAACGGTCTTCGCGCGCAAGCCCGAGTAATCACAGCTTTCCCGAGGTGGTTGAGCAGAAAATGAAAATTGTAGCGGCCATACCTGCCAGAGGCGGTTCCGTTGGGCTACCGGGAAAGAACATCCGTCCCTTGAACGGTATTCCGCTTGTCGGGCGGACAGTGCGTGCCGCACGCGGATCACGCTTCGTGTCCGAGGTGTTCGTTTCAAGCGATTCAGCGGAGATCCTGACCGTCGGCGAGAAATACGGTGCAAAATCCGTTCTGCGCCCGGCGGAACTTTCCGGACCGACCGCGAGTTCGGAGTCCGCGCTGATCCATCTTCTCCAGAACGAACCAAGCCTGGTCAGCGAACCACCGGACATCTTGGTTTTCCTTCAGTGCACGGCGCCTTTCACACAGGCGCATCACGTCGATCATGTGGTGGAAGCCCTGCTTGCCAAGGAAGCGACAAGCGCTATCTCGGTTGTTGACGATCACGGCTTCTACTGGGAAGTCGGCCCCAACGGCGAAGGCGTGGGCCTGAACCACGACCCCAGCAAGCAGCGCGTCCGGCGGCAGGATATTTCCGCAAGATACCGCGAAAATGGCGCGGTCTATGCCATGCGTGTGCCGGAGTTCCTGGAAGCTGGAAACCGTTATTGCGGGAAAACGGTCCTGGTGCCGGTGGATTCGACCTGGATCGAAATAGACACTTCACAGGACTGGGATATGGCGGAGGCTTTTATCCGTTCTGAACCCTTCACCGGCTTCCTGACCGAGACCGAAACACCGCCCTTGCGGGCTCTGGTGACCGCCTTTGCCGGTGTCCACACCGATAACACGATTTTCGTCAATCGGGATGGCACCGAGTCCATTGTTTGCAACCGCTATGACGAGATCGGTCTCGACCGGCTGCTTGGCCGGGGCATGATGCTGCTGATGCTGGACCGGGAAGAGGATAGCCTGGCGGCCCAGCGCGCGCGCAAGCTTGCCATGGACTACAAGCACCACCTGTTCGACAAGATGGAAACCCTGTCGGACTGGCGCGCAAAAAAGGGACTGGACTGGTCCGAGATTGCTTATATCGGCGCAGACATTGCGGATCTGGATTGCATGAAAGCCTGCGGCCTCAGCATTGCCCCGCGCAACGCGCCGGCCGAGGTGAAGGCGACGGCAACCGTCGTTCTGGAAAGCGCTGGCGGTGCGGGTGTCCTGAACGAAGTCGCCGAACTGCTGATCGCACGCGGGATGATCGCAGGCTGACCTCGTTCCGGTGGTGTCGTCGAAGAACCTAGCCCCGGCGAGCGTGAAAGAAGCTCACGTGAAAGCCTGCCGGGCGGTTCATGATTGAAAAGGTGAATAATGGCCGTTGATCCCCTGAATCAAAACGTTTCGGTATTCGATACACTGCAGCAGCTCGGCCTTGCCTCCTTGGAAACGCAAAGCATTTTTTCGCCGAAGACTCGCGACAAAGACGGGTTGACCGTCTATCGCGACACGGTTTCCGGTGTCATATACATCAACGACTATTATGTCGGCGACGAAACCTATGAAGGCGCTGAACACCGCAAGGATGATTTCTACAAGCGCATTGACTGGGACTATGAATATCGGCAGGACCAGTTTCGGCGTCTGGATGCCTATACGCAGTTCTATACGGGCAAGACAATCACCGAGTTCGGGTGCTGGAAGGGGCTTTTCCTGCGGGAAGCGGCAAGCCGTGGCGCCAATGTGACCGGGATCGAGCTTCACAAGGGGTATATCGAAGCGCTCGTCTCCGATGGCTATCGCTGCGTCGACAATGCCAATCAGATCGCACCGGGCACACAGGACGCGGTCTTTGCCTTTCACGTTCTGGAGCATCTTCCCGATCCGCTATCCACTTTGCGGGACTTGCGGGCTCTCCTGACCGACAACGGAACACTTGTTGTCGAGGTACCGCATGCTTCCGATTTTCTGCTCTCCATACTTCAAAACGCAGCCTTCAGGGATTTCACCCTCTGGAGCCAGCATCTTGTTCTTCATACACGCGAAAGCCTGAAGCGTCTGCTCGCGGCAGTCGGCTTTGAGAATATCGTGATTGAAGGTGTGCAGCGCTATCCACTTTCCAACCATCTCGGCTGGCTTGCCAACGGCAAGCCCGGTGGCCACAAGTCGAGCCTGTCTGCTCTGGAGACGCCGGAACTGAGGTCTGCTTACGAGGCAGCGCTTCGCAAGATCGACGCGACAGATACGCTCGTAGCAATTGCCAGGAAGATTCGGTAAAGGATCAATCTAAAAAGCTTCAAACACACCGCTTGTGCGTATGTGCTCAGCCTGTTGAAACAGACATGAGTTCAGGCGCTGACCAGTTACAGCTCCAGCCGCTCCTTCCGCTTGTCTGGATAGCCTGCCGCCAGTTCTTCGCGTATGGTCTCGATGACTTGCGGCACCATGTCAACTATTGGCTTCGTTTCGTCGATGTGGATGTACTTCATGCTCGGATACCAGGGCGGATTGGCCTGGCCGAGCAACAAGGCAGGCTCAACCGGACCGAACCGCACACACGGAACGCCGAGAACGCCTGCCATGTCCGCGACGCTGGTATTGGCCGAGACGACGACATCGCAAATTGCGGTCAGGTCTGCTGCCGCAAGCAGGTCGTTGAACAGATCGATGTCCCGAAAGAAGGTGAACCGTCCCTCTGAGCGGGCCACCAGAAAATCGAGTTCCTTCTGCAAGGCCAAATACTGAAGATTGATGTAAATCGCATCTTCAGCATCCAGGATCGGCGCAAAGTCCGGAGCGGACAGGTAGTAGCGTGCCCGGTATTTCTCCAGGTTGCGCGAGCGCCAGGAGACGCCGATAACCGGCTTCTTGTCAGCGCCCGGCAACAGGCTGAGATAGTCCCGGGCCCTCTGCTGGTTGAATTTATAGACCGGGTAGGGAGCCTTTTCGTAGGCTTCGAAGCTTCGCCGGAAATAGCGCGCAAGATCGACTATGTTGGCGGTGATGTCGTAGTCTGCATCCTCCGGCGCCTGGTCTTCCTTCGATGTGCCGGGTCTGACAAGGATTTCCGGAAATGAATTCTGGAAGAAGGGAACGGACTTTGCGGAGACTTCCAGAATAAGCTTTTTCGCCCGCGCCTGAATGTCGAGAAACATCGTGCCGCATTTCAAAGCGTCACCCAGCCCCTGGTCGCCCCACAAAAGGACTGTCTTGTCCGAGATGTCCTCGCCTTGCCATTCCGGCTTCGGAAATTCGCGTCGCTGTGACGTAGCTTTCTTGTCTTCAAAACGCGCAGCGTGAATATCCCAGCCTGTTTCCAGATCCCCCTTGGACAGATAGGCAAGAGACAGGTTCCAGTCGAGGCCGGAAATCACGCCGCCGGGCGCTTCTGCCTTGGCCTGTTTCAACATGTCGATGCTGTCCTGGCTACGGCCGAGCATGAGATAGTGAACACCGAGCGTTACCTTGCAATGGTAGTTGCCCGGCGTGCCCTTCACCGCTTCTTCTGCATATTTCAGGCCTTCGTGCGTTCTTGAAAGCGAGAACAGAACGCGAGCCTTTTCATGGATCAGCAGCGGATTGTCCTGGAAGCGTTTCAGAGCCTTGTCGATCGCCTCCAGCGAAGCATCGAATTGCTTCAGTTCCAGCCGGCACCGGGCCTGCTCGATGCAGTTCTCGACATTATCCGGTGCAAGTAACTCCGCCCGCTGGAAGAACTTGAGCGCGTCTTCGTACCGCTTGCTCTTGCGCAGCAACAGGCCATAATTGGTGAAGATTTCGCCGTAGTTCGGGTGGGCCACGATCAGGCCTTTGAAGATCTCTTCGGCCGCTTCAAACTGCTTCAGACCTGTCAGCGCGATTGCCTTGATGTTGAGCGCCTCGCGCTCCGCCGGATTGAGCGAAAGGGCCTTTTCCGAAACGGCGAGCATGCTTTCCGAATCCGTGCCGATGTCCATCATCGCGCGGGCAAGGTTGGCATAGAACGAAGCCTGCTTCGGGTTCTGCGCAATCGCCTTCTGGATATATTCGACAGCTTTCTGGGGGGATCCCAATTGCCGGTAGGTAACGCCCAGCAGGTTGAGCGCATCGGGATTGGTCGGCGCCTTTTTCAGAACCAGCTTGTAGCACCGCTGTGCCTTTTCGATCTCTCCGGACTGATGATAGGACAGTCCCTTGACGAGCTTTTCACGTAAAGGATTTTGAGCGGTTTGCGTGGCCATATTCTATCTGCTCTTTGGGAATCACTTCAGCCAGAATAACAGGAAGGGTTCAGAAAGGCAGGCACGCAGGCCAGACAACCAGGATTACCTTGGGGATTGAAACCGAAATCTTGCCGGAGCGCGTTTACTGCCGGCGAAACTGCTGCGATTGAAATTGCTGGCGCTGGTATTGTTGCGGTTGTCCCCGTTGCGGCCTGTAGTCTTCGCGCTGAAATTGCTGGCGCTGGTAGTAAGACCTATTCTGCGGCAGACCGAAGCGCCGCTGTCTTTCGAGTTGCAGCAGGCGAACTCTTTCCTCACGCAGTTGCTGAATGCGTTGAGCCTCTTCCAGTTTACGTCTTTCCTGTGCCAGCCGTTGTCGCTCGAGCTCCAAAATAAGCATCTGCTGCTGCAGCAGCGACTGGTTGATCTGCTGTTGCTCCTCGGTCAGCAAGGACGCATCTGGAAACTGCGGATCTTGCACTGTTTGCGCAAATGCAAAGAGTGCGAACGCAAAGGCCGCAGCAAATACCAAAAATGCCAAAGCTGTGTTGGTCGTGGAGCGTAACATGTCTTCCATGCCCAATGCCGGAGCAGGGGCTTCGTTGGCGGGCAGCATGGCACCGGACAACATCCGGCTCACCCGATCATCAGGATCCGCTCAACGGAACGGACACCGCCAGTATACACACTCACCATTTCCGGGGCTGATCTTCAGCCAAATTTGCCCAGCTTTCTCGCAAGACTTGCAATTGTCGTGAACCAGGTCACTCCAAAGTCGTAAAAATGGTAGTGCTTGATTTGAAACTAGATAAAGAAAATCGTGGGCGAGTTTGATACTGGAAAGTCCGCTCAATTGAAAAGATATTTTTAACCAGCCCAATTGGTCAACGCGATGCAATGGATACTTCAAAGATTCGAGGATACCTGCAAGCTGGGCGAGGCGCTGGACCAGCTCGGCATCTCATACACATGGCACAAGGTCGTTCCCTTTGTTGGGGATCTTGTCCCTGAACCTGTTGTTGCAGATCCTGATCGTGTTGTTCTGTTCGGCTCTTATTCCCTATGGAGGTATGCCGGTTCCAAAGGGTATCGGCCAGGTGTATTCAAGCTGCGGCCATTCGTTCACGAGCAAGATTGGCATCCCTTTCTTCTCAATGGGGCGGATGCGCTTTTCCTTACCCTTCAAGAGGTGCCGGAGAAGCTTGCAGATGAAGAACGACAATGGTTTGTGCGTCCCGTGGGGGACAGCAAGGAAGAGCCTGGCAACGTAAAGACAAGCAGCGAGCTAATCTGGTTGGCTGAACAGGTGCTTCTGCTGAACGAAGCAGAAATACCGAACGGCTCCTTGCGACACGACACTCGTCTTATGCTCACCGAGCCCGTCCAAATCTTGAAAGAGTGGCGCATCTGGGTCGTGGATGAGCAGGTTGTAACGTGGTCACTTTACAAGGAAGGGCAACGCGTCGTTTACCGGCACGAGATCGATGAGGATGCGCTGGAATTCGCCCAACACATGGTGGACGTGAACCCAGGCTACGCTCAAGCCTACGTAATCGACGTGTGTCGCACTGGGGATGGACTGAAACTGCTTGAAGCCAACTGCATTAATGCTGCTGGATTTTACGCCGCCGACCTGGTGAAGCTCGCGTCTGCTATTGATCAACTGGGGCGCACATAAATAGCTCGCCGAAGTTCGTAGGGGTGTCTCGCATCAGCCTGGTAAAAACAGAATACTCAGTCACCCGGGGATCTTGTGAAGGCGGGAGTAAAACAATTTTGCGCAAAGCCCAATGGGCCACGAATCTCCAAAGCTTCGCGCACACGCAAAACGAGCCTAAGTTTCCCGCAATAGTATCCGACAGACTGAATCTTTTATTCTTTGAGAATGGTGGGCGATACTGGGATTGAACCAGTGACCTTTCCGGTGTGAACGGAACGCTCTCCCGCTGAGCTAATCGCCCATGCCTTGGCGGCTGGTGGCGCGTATCTAGGGCAAATCTGCTGCTTGCGCAACACTCTTTTTGCCGAACCTGTTTCTGGTTTCAGTGCTTTGCAGTCCTTTAGGCTTGTTGACCAGCGATTACGGCCCTCGCTTGCGAGACTGGAGGAAATAGCACGCCAAAATGAGGAAGAAGCCCGGGGAATGAGTCGGGACGATTTGACTACCGAGCGTGCGTTCAAACGGGGAAGTACGCTGTCGGATTTTCTGTGCTTGAGTGCTCCGCGACTGGACGAGAGACGTGGAAAGATCCCGGATAATAGGGGGGCAGGGGTTTGCCTCGTCAGATTATGTCAGGAGGCGGCCCTCTGCTTCCCGAAAAGGCCGTATTTAAGGCAGACGATCATCGCCACCGATTGTTTTTTGGAGTGTTTTTAAATGATTACGCGCGTTTCTTCCTTCACGCTCGTGTGCCTGTTTCTGCCCTCAGCGGCATTTGCTGCGGATAACGGGCCCATTACAAGCATTACGCTTTCCTCCGGCGGTCTCGCCGAAGTGGTGCGCAAGGCGGACATTGATAGCAGCGGCCTTATCAACATGACCGTGCCGCTCGAACAGGTCAACGATGTACTGAAGAGCATTGTCGTGTTCGATGAGGCGGGCGTTGTCGAAGGCATCACGCTGCCGGGCCCGAATCCGCTGGCGGAAACCTTCAAGAACCTGCCGTTCACCGTGGAAGACCTGCAGTCGCCAGCACGCCTTCTGGCAAAATTGCAGGGCACGCAGGTGCGCCTGGAAAAGGCCGGCTCCACGGTCGAAGGGCTTGTTCTCGGGGTGTCGGTGCAGGACGATGGAGACAAGGGGCAGTCCCATGTCGTCTCGGTTCTCAGTGATGGCCGCATCACCGGTGTTGGACTGTCCGCTGACACCGAAGTTACGTTTCTCGATGAAGACATTCAGCAGAAGGTCGCCAAGGCCTTGTCGGCAGTGGGCAACGGCAAGTCGGACGGTGCACGCACGGTCGCGCTGAAGGTGGCAGGTGAGGGGGAGCGAGAAGTTGCCGTTTCCTATGTTGTGCCGGCCCCCATCTGGAAGACGGCCTACCGGGTGGTGACCATGGCGGACGACAAGGCTCGGCTGCAGGCCTGGGCGGTGCTCGAAAACGCCAGCGGGGAAGACTGGGACGGTGTCAGGATCACGCTGTCGTCCGGCGCTCCGGTGACGCTGAAACAACGGCTCCATGACCTCTACTGGAAGCAGCGGCAGGAAGTGCCGGTGGACGTGTCCAGCGGATATGTCCCACCTGTCGACATGGGGGCGGAGCCACAATTCGATGTTGCCGAAAGCGAGGCCCGCATGCCGGGGGTTCCGCGGTCCAGTTTCATCGCATCCGCCGTCGCGCCGGAAATGGTTCTCAACATGGCGGCCGCCAATGTGGGCGAGGTAAGCGAGGGCGCGGTGACGGCCTCGTTCACAATTCCATGGCCGGTCGATCTTGAAAGCGGGGAAACCCTGTCGGCGCCGATCGTCGACAAGGTCGTTTCTGCCGAAACGGTGTCCGTGTTCCGGCCGGAAAGCGGTCTGCAGCATCCGATTGCAGCCATCCTGATCAAGAACGAGACCGAAACCAGCCTGCCGCAGGGCATTCTGACGGTCTATGACGAGAAGGAAGGCTATGTTGGCGATGCGCAGATCAGCGGCATGCCCTCGGGCGAAAGCCGCATGGCAAGCTTTGCGACCGACAAGAAGGTCAGGATTGCGCAGTCGACGACGGCCGACAGCCAGATCGTCTCGATCAAGGTCAGCGATGGCGTTTTGAACGCCACGGTGCGCGAGCAATCGTCAACGCAATATGCAATCAAGGGAGCCCCGGACGGTGACCGGACGATTGTCATCGAGCAGGCCAAACGTCCCGGCTGGACGTTTTCTTCCGTCCAGGAACTGGACAGCACAGTCACCCATCATCGTCTGAAGGTCGAAGTGCCCGCCGGCAAGACCGAGACGGTTTCGGCGCTGCAGGAACGGACCTTGTCGGAGACCTATTCGCTGATGTCCACGGATGCCGGCCAGTTGCTTTACCTCTCCAAACGCTCGCCGGACAAGGAAACCGCCGAAAAGTTGCACGAACTGTCGGAACTTCAGAACGAGATCGCCCAGATCGAGCGTCAGCTCCAGCGCCTGCGGCTGGAAAAGGATGAAGAGACCCGCGACCAGGAACGGCATCGGGCCAATCTGGCAGCTCTAGAGCCAGGGGCCGATCTCTACAAGCGCGCCGCGCGCAAGCTCGAGGAAAGTGAAACGCGGATCGAGGCTGTCGACACGCAGATCGCGGACCTTTCCGTGCGCCGGGAAGAAATCCGCGAAACCCTGGGCGATGCCATCAGAACGTTCTGAACGTACGCTGCATCGGTCTCAGGACTTGAGAGACGCGACGGCACCCGCCAGCTCGTCAAAATGCGAAATCACCCGGTCCGGAGAAAGCTCCCGGACCGGAACGGTCGTATATCCGAAATCGACCGCGATCACCGGAATACCGGCGTTGCGTGCGGCGTCGATATCAGTGCCGCTGTCCCCGATCATGATGGAGCCGCCGATCTGGCCACCCGCCCGGTGAATGGCACCATGCACGGGTTCTGCATGAGGTTTGGCGACGTGGAAGGTATCGCCGCCGACGACCGCGTCGAAATGCCTTGCAAGATCAAGCGTTGCCAGAAGCGGATGCGTCAGGCGTTCGACCTTGTTGGTGCAGACCGCCAGTTTCCATCCGTCCTTCCGGAAGGTTTCAAGCGCCGTAACAACACCGTCGAAGGGCCGCGTGTGAACGGCGATGTTGGCGGCATAATGTTCCAGAAAATGCGCGAAGAGCGGAGCGACTGTCTCGTCTGTCCAGGATATGCCGTTGAACTCCAGACCGCGCTGGATCAGCACCTTCGCGCCCAGACCAACCATGTTGGCGACGTTGTCCTGGGGAATGGCCGAATGCCCGGCGGACGTCAGTACAACATTCAAGGTGGCGACGAGATCTTCCATGGAAGACACAAGCGTGCCATCCAGATCGAAAACCAGAACGGACATGTGACCCTCTGAAAAAGCAGGAACGGTACAGCATTGACGCTTTCATGCCGGCCCGCATGACTGCGGGCAGGACAGCCGGCCCGGAAATGTGGGAACGGCCTGCATTTGCCCAAATGCAGGGCACCTTCAATGCCTAACGGTATCGCCGATCCACTGCAAGGGTGCGATCGGCGAGGCTGGCTTGTTCTAGAGTTTATACGCGGTGCGGAACCCGCCCCAGTGTCGGCCCTGAACGATGATCGGCGCATCGATCTCCTTCATCCAGACGATATTGCCGCCGCCCATGTCCCGGGCATAGGACTGGATCAGGAAGGGGCGTGTGTTGCGTGCGGCGCTAAGGCCTGCGCGGTCGTCAAAGATCCGCTTGTTCCGGCAATTGGCGGTGTTCCAGGCCACATCGTCCGGTTTTTGAGGCTTGGAGTAGATCAGATTGTGCACCGGCAGGTAGCCGTTGCGGTCGACCGAGGCGCAAAAGGCCATGCCCTCTGACTTGCCGAGGATCTCTTCCTGGATCGTGGGAAGGATCTTTTCAAGATGGCCGAGTGCGCGCGTGGAAACCTGCGGCGGATTGGTTCCGGCGATATGTTGGTAGTTCGTGTCGAACAGGTCGTCCAAGCTGAGCTGACGCTGCGCGATGAGATCTTCCATCGCAGCGGCAATTCGTGAAGCGCCTGTCTGGACGCGTTCCACTTCAACGGCGTGGCTGGCATGAATGTCGGCAATCTTGCGCTCCAGCGCAGCCTGGAACTCTTCGTCCTTGTTGACAAAGCAGCCGTGGCAACCGTGTTCGGAAACAGCGACGATGCGTACGTCCACCTGGCCTACGCCGGCAATATCCAGATGTGCATTCATGCCCGGCTTCAGGTTAGCGCCGTCTTCCGGCCGGAACAACGTGCCACCTTCGGAGATATCATGGGTCTCGATCCGTGCTGTCGTCCCGCCTGCCGTCACTGTTCCGGACAGCTTGATCGGCAGCCGGTCGTGCTGGCGCCGGTCGCCGATTTCCGTCTGCCGGATCATCATGGTGAAGCGGGATTGCAGCGCCTTGGACGCCGTGCTCATTTCCGCTCCGGTTTCGCGCGCCAGCATGCCGCCTTCTTCTGCTTCGGCGGCAGAATCAGTAATCGTGCGCGCGGTCCGCAACACTTCCTGAACGAAGTCTGCCGTCTGCTGCGCCTGATCCCCAATTCTGCTTGTGGTTTCCACCTGGGTCTGAACCGCATCCTCGACGGCGGCGAAGCTCGGACGGATCTTGCCAATGACCTCGATGATCTGGTTGACCGATCCGAGACTGTGTTCCGCAGACTGATTGAGGCGGTCGATATTGGCTACGATCTGTTCCGTCGCCGATTGGGTTTCCACCGAAAGTGCCTTCACCTCGTTGGCGACGACGGAAAATCCGCGTCCGGCTTCTCCGGCACGGGCCGCTTCGATGGTGGCATTGAGGGCCAGCAGGTTGGTTTGTTTGGCAATATCCGAAATCAGGCTGACGACATTTGCGATGTCGTCGATGGCGTGTTTGAGCTCCAACACACCCTGGTTGACCTCGGCCGCAACGTCGCGCGCTTCCTGGGCCAGCTGATTGGAGACACCGACCTGTGCTCCGATTTCGCTGCTGGAACTGGACAGGTCCTGAATGGAAGCCGCCAGGCCGGAAGCGTTTTCATTGGCAACGGCCGACTGATCCGCAAGCGACTGGCTGTCGCTGCGGATGGTTTCCAGCTTGTCCATCTGACTGATCAGCCGGTCCTGAACCTTTTCAGCCGCAGCGTTGATGGTCTTGGCCGCAACCTGCAGATCATCTTCCAGACTATCGAGAACGAAGCTCATCTGGCTGGCTACCAGCGGTGTTTCCGTCTGGGTTTCGGAAACATTGTCAGTTTCCTCAGGGGTAGGTATCTCTTTGTTTGAATTATTGTATTCGTATTTCTGCCGTGGCTTAAGTCGAAGAATGTTCATCGGATTTTGTGCTTTCCACACCCTAGACAATTGAATGCATTATCTATTGTTCATCTGAAATGATGGTTAATAAAACACGGATATCGGCGGAGGTTGGCCGTTTAGCCGTTGAAGAGGGGGAATGTCACTGGACCGGCGGATACCGGCCATGTTAAGCACCCGGCGGCCGGATGGAGATGATCTGACAGTCTTCTCCGCCCATCAGGTTGGCCCTAGGAACGGTATATGAGCGACCAGTACAAAAAACTGGCGGCGGAACGCGCTGCCGACGATGTTACATCCGGAATGCGTCTTGGAATTGGGACCGGTTCGACTGCCGAGTTTTTCGTCCACGCGCTTGCCCGCCGGGTGCAAGACGGTCTGGACGTTATTGGTGTGCCGACGTCGGAGCGCACTCGGGAACTGGCCTCGAGCCTCGGCATTCGCCTGACCACTCTCGACGAGTTGCCGGAACTGGATCTGACGATTGATGGCGCCGATGAACTGGACCCCCATCTGTCGCTCATCAAGGGCGGCGGGGGCGCATTGCTGCGCGAAAAGATTGTCGCGTCGGCTTCGGCCAGCATGATCGTCATTGCGGATGGTAGCAAGGAAGTTGCCACGCTTGGCCGCTTTCCCTTGCCGATCGAGGTTGTTCCTTTCGGTCTCGAAGCAACGCGGCGCGCTATCCTGAAAGTGTTCAAGGACCTGGGCCTGCCGCAGAACCTGGCACTGCGCGGCGGATCGACCGAGCCTTTCGTCACGGACGGCGGGCACTTCATCCTGGATGCGCAGCTTGAAAGCATACCTGAGGTCCGGACCCTGGGCGACCGGCTGGTCGCCATTCCGGGGGTTGTCGAACACGGCCTCTTCATTGAACTTGCAACAAAAGCTTACGTGGCTGGCACAGATGGGGTAAAGACCGTCTTGCCCATCTAAGTGGTGTGGATTTGGCTTTCCAGACTAAGATGAAAGCCGCCTAGGAGTAGAAAAATGAAGCTTATCAAATCTTTCCCGCGGGGAGCTGTATTGGGCGCAGCCATGATGGCCGCGGGTTTCGTCGCCTCCGGTGCGGCTGCACAGGAAGCTGTTTCCGAGAGCCACCTTGCCGCAGCCAAACAGGTTGCCGTTGTGACCAAGGTTCTGGAGCCGTTCGACGACATCCTGCCGATCCTTGCCGAACAGACCCGGACCGCTTTCATCCAGTCCGAACCGACTCGCGCAGAAGAGATCTCGGAAGTCGTGCAGAATGTTGCGCTGACGCTGGCTCCGAAGCGGGTCGAGCTCAACAATCTGGTTTACAAGGCCTGGGCCGACAACTTCACCGAGGAAGAGCTGAAACAGCTTGCTGAATTCTACAGCACCGACCTCGGCCAGAAGTTGACCGAAAAGATCCCGACCATCACGCAGTATTCCGTTGGTGCTGCCCGTGAGTGGCAGGACAAGATCTCCACCGAAATGGTGACCATGGTTCAGGAAGAACTGGCCAAGCTTAACGCTGCTCAGTGAGGGCAGAGGTTCCCCATTGGCCATGCCAATGGCAGGGAACACGCTTTTCACACGAATAAGTGAGGCCGGCTTCATGACCGGCTGTTGGGCCGCGCAAGCGGCCCAATTCTTTTGGGACGAGCCTCGGCCTGCCGGGCCGGGGTGTCCTATCCAGGCAGGCTTGCACACTTGTACCGCGGCTTTCGTTGCCTATCTGCGGGGCTGGCAAAACTTTGTCCGAGAGCGGCAGGCGGACTTCTGATCACGATGAGGCATAGATGACCGACTACGATTACGATCTTTTTGTTATTGGCGGCGGCTCCGGCGGCGTCCGTGCTGCCAGAATTGCAGCGACGCACGGGGCCCGGGTCGGTATCGCCGAGGAGTACCGCTACGGTGGCACCTGCGTCATCCGCGGCTGCGTTCCCAAGAAGCTGTTTGTCTATGCTTCCAAGTTCTCCGAGGAATTCGAAGATGCGGAAGGCTTCGGCTGGACGGTCGGCGAACGCGCGTTTTCTTGGGAAAAGCTCGTCGCGGCAAAGGATCAGGAAATCACCCGCCTCGAGGGCATTTATCGGCGCAATCTCGAGCGGACCGATGTTGAAGTCCATGACAGCCGCGCGGTAATTGAAGATGCCCACACCGTGCGCCTGCTCTCCACTGGACAGACCTTGACTGCGAAATACATTTTGGTGGCGGTCGGCGCTTCGCCGAATGTCGACAAGGACCTGCCGGGCGTCGAGCATGTCATCACCTCCAACGAAGCCTTCCACCTTGCAGAACTGCCGAGCAAGATCGTGGTTGCCGGCGGCGGATATATTGCGGTCGAGTTTGCGGGCATATTCAATGGCCTCGGGGTCGACACGACGCTGATCTATCGCGGCGAGGAGATCCTGCGTGGTTTCGACCGCGAACTTCGCACGGCGGTGCGGCAGGAAATGGAAAAGAAGGGCATCAAGGTGGTGCTCAACGATACCTTCTCGAAAATCGAAAAGTCGTCTGACGGCACTTTGATCGGTCACACCAGTGGCGGGCTCAAGCTGGAAGCGGGGCAGATCATGTTTGCCATCGGCCGCAATCCGCATACCACAGACCTCGGCCTGGAAAAGGCCGGTGTCGAAATGGACAGCTCGGGCGCCATCAAGGTTGAGGCAGATAGCCGTACCAACGTTGAATCCATCTATGCCGTTGGTGATGTAACCAATCGGGCCAACCTGACGCCGGTTGCGATCCGGGAAGGCCATGCCTTTGCCGACACCGTTTTCGGCAACAATCCCTGGACCGTCGATCACAGCCTGATTGCCACGGCGGTATTCTCGCAGCCGGAGATGGGCACTGTCGGCCTCACACAGGAAGAAGCGCTGCAGCGCACGCCCAATCTCGACATCTACAAGTCCAGCTTCCGCCCGATGAAACACACCTTGTCCGGACGGGACGAGAAGATGCTCATGAAAATGATCGTCGACGCGGATACGCAGAAGGTTCTCGGCGTTCACATCATGGGGCCGGATGCAGGTGAACTGGCGCAGATCCTCGGTGTCACCTTGCAGATGGGCGCGACCAAGGCCGATTTCGACAGGACGATTGCCGTTCATCCGACAGCTGCGGAAGAACTCGTCACCATGCGCGAACCAACCGAGCGTCTGCGCGGGTAATCTCGCCTGTCGGAAAGAGCTCCCGCGGGGCGAGTGTCCCGCGGCGTTTTTATTTCGCAGGACCGGATGCAGCGCGCGGTCGTCGCACGTCGCTGGTAAGGGGCAAGACGCCATCCGGCCCGACCTCCATTTCCTGGACGTCCGCGTAAAAGCAATACCGGCCCCGGCCCAGTTTCTTAGACTGGTAGAGAGCTGCGTCCGATCGGGTGACCAGCAGTTCTGCCGTGCTTCCGTCCTTGGGGGCAACCGCGATCCCGACGCTCAGTCCGATCTGCGCAATTTCACCGTTTGAGATCGGCACGGGCAGTTCACCGGCAGCAACCAGTGCCTGGCACAGATCGCTCAAGCCTTCCCGGGCAACGCTGCCCCGATAAATCACCATGAATTCGTCACCGCCGATGCGGCAGACCAGGCCGGGTTTGCCGACCGCTGTGGTCAGGCGTTCGGCCATGGCCTTGATGACGAGATCTCCGGCCGAATGGCCAAAGGTGTCGTTCACTGCCTTGAACTTGTCCAGGTCACAGTGAATAACGGCAAAGGGTTTGTCCGGCAGGTTCTTGACCGACGATTCCAGAACGCGGTTGAATTGCAAACGGTTTGCGAGCCCTGTCAGGGTGTCATGCAGCGCCAGATATCGGTTCTGGTGTTCGCTTGCCTGAAGCGAGGTTGTCAGTTGGCCGATGCGCCAGGCAATGCCGAAGGCGAGGGTGCCGAGAGCGAGGCTCAAGATCACGATAACAGGGACGATGGTTGGCCAGAGGGATTCCCCGACCGTCTGGCTGTCCCAGCGAAACACTCCCAGCGGATCTCCGTCTGGGCCGGTGACGATATGATGCGGGCCGCTTCCAGTCGTGCCAGTCTCGGCGTCAAATCCGAAATTCGCGAAATTCAGCTGCGCATTGAGCTGACCGAGCAGAAAGGCATCGACGTAATGCGCCGACAGCAGCACCGTCGGCGGTCCATCCGGCAATGTCTCCTGATAATCGTCCGGAATGATCGGCATCGCACCGAAGATGGCCGGTTTGCCGTCAATATGGACAAAGCCCATGACGGCGTATTCGCCGGGGTCTGCCCCTTGAAGGGATTTGTGGCCGAAACCGCCGGGCACCCGCACCCGGTTCTGCAGGTAAAGCGCCTTGATTTTTTCATGGACGACCTCAAGCTCCGGCGTTTCGGAGATCGGGCGCCGGATGACATGGGTGTAGTCGGCAAAGGATTCTGCCAGAACGTCGCCTTCTCCGGATATCAGCATCACCTTGCTGTGGCGATAGGTCGACCAAAGGGTGTCGAAGCTGCTCCGGACATAAGCAGGATCGAAATTGCGCACGAGCTTGTGCACCGACTGGTCCGATGAGGCGACGACGATCTGTTCGCGAACAATGGTGCGCAGGTGATCAGCCAGGGCGCTGCGAAACAGGCGTTCTTCGTTGGCAATCGCCTGTTGTCTGGAGGCTTGGGAGGCGACATAGCCGACGAACAGCAGCGAAACGGAAGTCACGGCAATCAGCAAACCGGCAAGCAGAAATGCCAGCCTGGAAATATGCTGCCGGGGAATCTTCGCGTTTTGGTCGCTGTATCTGCGCCGGAACTCGGTCAAGTTGCGATCCCGATTGGGTCTTCCTACGTTATCTTGTATTTTTAACAGCCAAGAGTAAAGTGAGTGTAATGACGAATACATGGATGGGGAGGAATAATATTAAATCTTTCAATTTTTACGAGGATTTGTCTCTGATGATTTCTTGGTAATAGTATTAATTACAATGTTATTTGAGGCTGTAGTGCGCGCCTTTCAGCGTCAAGCCTCGTAGGCTTGCTGTGCTATCGGCTTGCGGATCTGGGCCGCTTCAAGGCTGTGAGGGCCCGCGAATTCAAACCCATTGCGGCCGGTTTCCTTGGCCCGGTAGAGCGCCATATCGGCCATACGTATGAGGTCCTGCTCGCGCATACCCGCCTCCGGCGCGCTGGCGATACCGATGCTGACACCGATACCGACTTTATGCCCGCCGCCGATGTCGATGGGTTCGGCGATCGACCGGCAGATGTCCCCGGCCAGGGCGGCAAGACCGTCCCGGTCCGTTTGATGGGTCAGAAGGACAAGGAATTCGTCTCCGCCAATGCGGCTGACAACACCATTCTCGCCCACCAGAACTTTCAACCGGTCGGCGACGGTGCAGATGACCCTGTCTCCGGCTTCATGGCCGTAGGTGTCGTTCACAGGTTTGAAGCGGTCGAGATCGCAGGCAAAAATCGCAAAACCGCGATCCGGCAGGCCGTCCAGCGAAAAGGCCAGACAGTCGGAGAAGTGATGCCGGTTCGCCAGTCCCGTCAGGGCATCGTGCCGTGCGAAATACCGGTTCTTTCGTTCGCTCTCCTCCAGCGTAGCCGACAGGCGGCTGATCTTTGTGGCCAGAGCGAAAGCCACGATGGCGATGAAGGAAGCCAGCAGGACGATCAGCGGCATGGCCATTATCCAGATTTCGCGTCCGGGTTTGGAATGGTCCCAGCGGAAGTAGCCGAATGTGGAACCGTCCGCCGCCTGCACCAGATAGTTCGTCGGGTGCCTGCGTTCAGGTTCGCCGAGATAAAATCTGAAATCCCTGTAGCCGAGTTGATCTCTCAACCCGTTGAGCCAGTCATCGTCAATGTAGACGGCATTGACCAGAATTGCCGGGTAGGGGCCTTCAAGGCGGACCTGACCTTCGTCGGGAAGGATCGGTATGGCACTGACAAACGCCCGGGTTCCGTCGATCACGGCAAAGGCGGCTTGAGACGTTTCCAGAAGGGCGGACTGAGGCATGTACCAATCCGCCAAAAGGGAGTTCGAACCGTTCTTGTGTGTCCGGAATACGGCTGCGGTCTGTTCGGCAAGTTTCCGGATCGGATTGCCGGACTGCAGCGGCTTGTTTTCAAACAGAACATCGTCCTTGATTGCCTGTGCGATCAAGGTCCCGTCCGGTGTCACCAAAAATGTCCGGTCGAGATTGAAATCTTCCCACAGGTCGCCGACCAGATCGTCTTCGATGAACGCGCGGTCGAGCGGGGCCTGAAGGGCGTTGAAAGTCCTGTCCCACTGGGCCACCGTCATCTGATCCCGGGCGACCTGCCGATGAATGTCATTCAGGGTGCGGGTCAGATGCAGTTGCTCGGCTTCAAGAGCGCGCCTGTCGGCCTCGCCCCAGGCCATCTGGGCGATGAAGGTGAGGGAGGCTGTCGACAGGACAATCAGCAGAGCGGCAAAGCCGTAGATCCAGACAGTGATCCGCCGGCCGGCTTGTGGAGGCGCCATCCCCGGAGGCGCTGCAGCCGATGTCTTTTTTGTCATTTGGAACAAGAACAGTCATCCCCTCTTTCCCGGATGTGAGGGCTGTCTAGTGGAAGAACTTTAACACCGGGTGGGGGGAAGGTTGTTTTCAGGCCGTTCCCTAACGAAAACTACCGAGACACTTAACAAAGCGTTCAATTTCGTCTTCGCAGTTGAATGCATGAACCGAAGCGCGCACCACAGCGTCAAGACCTCGCAGCGGCAGGTCGATGCGCGATGAGCTGGCCTGGCTGACTGAAACGTTGATCCCTGCCTGACTGAGCCTTTGTTTGGTCTGTTCCGGGGTCTCACCCTGCCATGTAAACGTGACGATGCCCCCCTTGCGTTGTCCCTTGTCGTGCAAGGTCGCCTCGGGACGAGCAGACAGCTCCGACCGCAAATGGTCACCGAGTTCGCAGATCCGTTTACCCAGCCGCGCCATTCCAAAGCCGATGGCATAACTGACGCCAACGCCGAGACCGATCTGGCCGGCAACGTAGCGTTCCCAGGTCTCGAACCGTCGGGCGTGGGGGACGAGTTCGTAGCGATCCTCATCGATCCATTCGGCAGCCTGGAGATCCACAAACGGTGGTTCCACCTGGTCCAGAACGGCGTCGCTGACGTAGAGAAAACCGGTTCCACGCGGGCCACGCAGATATTTGCGGCCGGTTCCGGACAGCATGTGGCAACCGATATCGTCGACGTTCAGCGGGATTTGCCCGGCGGACTGACAGGCGTCCAGCAGGTAGAGCACACCGGTCTGCCGCGCGATCTCTCCAACATCTTCAGCCGGGTTGATCAGCCCGGAAAACGTCGGGATGTGGGTCAACGCGATGAGCCTTGTTTTCGGACCAATGGCTGCCTTCAGGGCCTTGAGGTCGATTTGTCCGAAGGCATCATCCTCCACAATGTCGATCTCGATCCCCTTGCGCCGCTTCATCTGCAGCAGGGCGACGTAGTTGGAGACATATTCGGCGCGTCCGGTAACGACGCGATCTCCCTCCCGGAAGTCGATCCCGTAAAAGGCCATGTCCCAGGCCCGGGTGGCATTTTCGACATAGGCAATCTCATGTGGTTTGCTGCAGATCAACGCTGCAACGGAGGTATAAAACGTGTCCATGGCGGTCTTGGCAGCCGCTGCCGCCTCGTAGCCGCCGAGGGTGGCTTCAAGGTCAAGGTGCTGCTTGACGGCCTCCAGAACCGGGGTTGGGGCGAGGCCCGTTCCGGCATTGTTAAAGTGAATAAGCTGACGTACACCCGGAGTATCGTCCCTCAAGAGGTCGACATCCTGCTGGGTAAGAGATGGAACGTTCATGACACCCTCGGGAACAGTATAAGAAAAACAACCAGGCACCAGACAAGCACCAGATGACGATCACTTATTTTGGTTATGGCTCCCTCGTCAATGTTGACACCATTCCCCCGGGTGTCGAAGTGACACCTGGCGTCCTTCACGGCTGGGTGCGGGAGTGGAAGGTATGCGGCGAGGGCGAGAACGGCCAGGGACGTTGCGCGCTGACGGTTCGCGAGCAGGAAGGCATGCGCATCATGGGTGTGATGGCACGTGAACCGAAGACGCGCCTTGCGGAGCTGGAGCTTCGTGAGAAACGCTATCTGAAGGTCGAAGCGGTCGGCAACGCGTTTCGATGCGATGCGGCGATGCAGCCGGGGCCCGACGAACTGTTTCTTTTCCGGGCAGCTCCCGAACACTGCCGATGGGGCACAGACACGCACCCCATTCTGCAAAGCTATCTGGACTGCGTTCTTGCCGGGTTCTTCCGGTTCTGGGGCGAGGCGGGGATCGATCATTTTCTGGAAACAACCGATGGCTGGCATGTGCCGGTGTTGCCGGACCGGGCGCGGCCGCAATATCCGCGCAAGATCATGCTGGATCCGGAACTCGCTGACCTGATCGACAGCAAGGTCAAAGCGCTCGGCGTCCGCTATCTTCCACCTGTCGGCTAACCGCCTGGAAGGCGTCAGCCAAGCAGCGCCTGCAGTCCGTAGCCGACACCGAAGGCGATGCCGGCGGCAAAGGTTCCGATTGCGGTCGTTTCCAGTCCGCAGGAAACCCAGTGGCGCTGCGACCAGCGCGCTCTCAGCGAGCCGATGGTGAAAAAAGCAAGGATCGTCAGAACCGTCGCAGTTGCCGCACTGGCGGGGACCGGAAAGACAAACGGCAGCAGCGGGATTGAGCCGAAAAGAACGAAGGCGGCAAAGGTGTAGAGAGCTGCCTTGAGCGGCAACCGCGCTGAATCCGTCAGACCGTATTCCGCCTGCATCATGGTTTCGATCCAGATGGACTTGTTGGAAGAAACCAGGTCGACCAGCGTGTCCAGATCGCGTCCATCATACCCTTTGGCATGAAATATCTGCCGGATTTCCTCTCGTTCGCCTTCGGGTGCCACCGCGATGTGCTTTTCTTCTACGGCCTTCAGACGGGCATAATCTTCGATTTCGGACTTGGAGCCGCTGTAGTTGGCCGCCGCCATGGAAAAGCCATCGGCAAACAGGTTGGCAGCTCCCAGGATCAGGATGATCGTTGCCGAAAGGTCCGCACCGATTGAGCCTGCGACGATGGCAAAGGTCGTCACGGTGCCATCTATGCCGCCATAGACCCAGTCTCTGAGGTAACTGGCGTTCGGTCCTGAAGCGAGCCGGTTCGCGATGTCGTCGGGTCTGTGACTATGCTCCAGACGAGGTGTCGGCATGAAGTCTTCCTCTATGGTTTCACCCACGATGCAGCCCCTGAACCATACCAGCAATGATCCGTCTCAAAGGCGCGGTTTTCGCTTCTGGTGCAGGGACGCGAAAATCATCCTGAAAACTGCGTCAAATTTGGAGGATTGACCTGTGGCCTTGGCGGCCCATGAAGTGTATAAGGCCGCACGTTTGCCTTGAAATGGCAGGCCCTGACGAACGAAAATGTCGCGGACCGCGCGATCAGGGGTGCTAAATTTACCCGCGGGTCCAGTGAGGAGTAGGAAGTATGGCGGAGAAGTGGAGCCCGGACAGCTGGAGATCGAAGCCGATCTTGCAGGTGCCGGAATACCCGGATCAAGAGGCTTTGGCGGATGTTGAACAGCGCCTGTCGACTTATCCGCCGCTGGTTTTTGCAGGTGAAGCGCGCGCGCTGAAGAGCCAGCTTGCAAATGTCGCGCAGGGCAACGGTTTTCTGCTTCAGGGTGGGGACTGCGCCGAAAGCTTTGCCGAACACCATCCCGACCACATTCGTGACTTCTTCCGCGTCTTCCTGCAAATGGCTGTCGTGCTGACCTATGCTGCCAGCCAGCCGGTCGTGAAAGTCGGCCGGATTGCAGGCCAGTTCGCCAAGCCCCGTTCTTCCAATTTCGAGAAGAAGGGCGATGTCGAGCTGCCGAGCTACCGCGGCGACATCATCAACGACATCAACTTCACACCGGAAAGCCGTATCCCGGATCCGGGCCGCATGGCCATGGCTTACCGTCAGTCCGCTGCAACGCTGAACCTTCTGCGTGCGTTTGCGCAGGGCGGGTTTGCGAACCTCGACCAGGTTCATCGCTGGATGCTCGGCTTCATTTCCGACAGCCCGCAAGGTCATCGTTACAAGGAACTTGCCGACCGGATTTCAGAATCCCTCAACTTCATGAAGGCCTGCGGCATCAACGCCGACAGCGTGCCTCAGCTGCGGTCGACAGATTTCTTCACCAGCCACGAAGCTCTGTTGCTGGGCTATGAAGAAGCCCTGACGCGTGTCGATTCCACATCGGGTGACTGGTATGCGACCTCCGGCCACATGATCTGGATCGGCGACCGGACGCGTCAGCCGGATCATGCCCACGTGGAATTCTTCCGCGGCATCAAGAACCCGATCGGACTCAAGTGCGGTCCGTCGCTTTCTCCGGATGGCCTGCTTGAGCTGATCGACATCCTGAACCCGGAAAACGAACCGGGCCGGCTGACGCTGATCGCCCGTTTCGGAGCCGACAAGGTGTTCGACCACCTGCCGCAGCTCGTTCGCGCTGTTCAGCGGGAAGGCAAGTCGGTGGTCTGGTCCTGTGACCCGATGCATGGCAACACCATCTCCGCCGGTGGCTACAAGACCCGGCCGTTCGACCGGATCCTCAAGGAAGTGGAAGCCTTCTTCGCGGTTCACCGGGCCGAAGGCACACATGCAGGCGGTGTTCATATCGAGATGACCGGCCGAAATGTGACCGAGTGCACGGGCGGGGCACGCGCCCTGACCGAAGACCAGCTCGGCGATCGCTACCACACCCATTGCGACCCGCGCCTCAATGCGGATCAGGCGCTGGAGCTGGCGTTCCTGATCGCGGAAAACCTGAAGAAGGAACGCGACGGTCGTCAGGCCGAGCCGCTTGTGGCAAACGCCTGAAACGTGGCGCTTAGGAGAGTTGATTGAAAGGGCGGCAAGTGCCGCCCTTTCTCATTTTTTCCGCATTTTTCCGGGCGAAAATGCCCGAAGGTAAGTCTCGCTTAACGCTCGCAGCGCATACATTCCCGTTAGGGAAACGGGTGAAGTGGGGAGACTGAGAGTTGCGTGAGAAGTGGGATCTATCGAGGATTTCCTGTCTGATTGCGGAAGACAATCCCCACATGCGCTCCATTCTCCGCTCGGTCCTGACGGGCTTTGGCATCCGCTCGGCCTATGAGGCCACCGACGGTGCGGAAGCCCTGGAAATGGTTGTCGACCGCAAGCCGGACATTGTCTTGTGCGACTGGGTCATGAACCCTTTTGGTGGAAACGAATTTCTTCGCATCCTGCGCTCCGACCGGGATCTGGTGATCAGCACCACGCCTGTGCTGATCGTGACGGCTCATGCCAAGAGAGCGACGATCCTGGAAGGCATCGAGATCGGCATCCATGGATTTGTCGCCAAACCCATAGCTCCCGCCATTCTGTATCGCCATATCGGCGAAATCCTTGAGCGTCAGGAAATCCATGGGCGGTCCAAGGGCATCCAGGGGCCTGGTCAACAGTCTCCGCTGCGCAAGCTGAACATCGCCGGCACCGAGCCTGTGTCAGCGCCGGATCCGACGGACGATCTGACCGGCCTCGCCTTGCTCTGACGCAAACGCCGGGTAGAACCGTTTCCGGCCAGGCATTTGCGATTTGTCGGCAAAGCATCTTCTGGACGGGCGCAAATTCCGATTGGACGTTCACCGATCTAGCGGCTACACCAGAAAGCAATGTCACTTCCTGGTAATTCTCCGATGATTTCAGACCGTTTCAGACTGGCTGTCGCGCAGCTAAACCCGACCGTTGGCGATGTGGCCGGGAACGCAGACCTGGTTCGCAAGGCCCGGCAGGAAGCCGCCGCGCAAGGGGCGGACCTTGTCCTGACCTCCGAATTGGTGCTCGCAGGGTATCTGCCGGAAGATCTTGTCTTGAAACCGGCCTTCGTCAGGCGCTGCATGGAAGCAGCCGAAACACTGGCGAGGGAAACCGCCGACGGCGGTCCGGGGCTCATCCTGGGGTCTCCGTGGCGGAGTGAGGAAGGCAAGGTCTATAACGCAGCCCTGCTTCTGGACCAGGGCGAGATCAAGGCTGTTCGCTACAAATACGACCTGCCGAACTACAGCGTCTTTGACGAAAAGCGGGTGTTTGCAGCTGGTCCCTTGCCCGGGCCTGTCGACTTTCGCGGCGTGCGTATCGGTCTTCCGATCTGCGAGGACATCTGGAACGACGAGGTTTGCGAGTGTCTGGAGGAAACCGGTGCGGAGCTTCTTCTGGTTCCCAACGGCTCTCCTTATTGGGAACACAGGGCAGAGCACCGCCTTCAGGTGGTCGTCTCACGGGTGGTGCAGACCGGCTTGCCGCTGATCTACTGCAACCAGCTTGGCGGGCAGGACGAGCTCGTCTTCGATGGCGGCTCTTTCGCGCTTCATGCCGACCGTTCGCTGGCGTTCCAGATGCCTCAGTTCGAAACCGCTCTCGGCATCAGCGACTGGAAACGGGACGGCGACACCTGGGTCTGCGAGAACGGTTCTGTGGCAAAGCTGCCGGATCTCGATGAGGCCAATTGGCGGGCCTGTGTCATGGGCCTCGGGGACTATGTGACCAAGAACGGCTTCCCCGGTGTGGTATTGGGGCTTTCCGGCGGCATCGACTCCGCCATTTGCGCGGCCATGGCGGTTGATGCGCTTGGAGCCGACAAGGTGCACGCGATCATGCTGCCGTACCGCTATACGTCGGAAGAAAGCATCACCGATGCGGCCGCTTGCGCCAAGGCTCTTGGCATCCGCTATGACACGGTGCCGATTTCCGAACCGGTCGAAGGGTTCCGGTCGGCGCTCAGCAATCTGTTTGCCGGCACCAAGGAAGATACGACCGAAGAAAACCTTCAGTCGCGTGCACGTGGTGTGATCCTGATGGCGGTGTCCAACAAGTTTGGCCACATGGTCATGACAACCGGCAACAAGTCGGAAATGTCGGTCGGTTACGCTACGCTTTATGGCGACATGAACGGCGGCTACAACCCGATCAAGGATCTCTACAAGACCCAGGTTTATCACCTGGCCGAATGGCGGAACAACAACCAGCCGGAAGGTCTGCTGGGGCCGAGCGGAGAGGTGATCCCCTCCAACATCATCACCAAAGTGCCGACAGCCGAACTGCGTGAAAACCAGACCGACCAGGATTCCCTGCCGCCTTACGATGTGCTCGACGATATTCTGGAATGTCTTGTGGAAGACGAGATGTCGGTGGGCGACATTGAAAAACGCGGCCATGATCGAGCGCTGATCCACCGGATCGAGCATCTTCTCTATATTGCCGAATACAAACGCCGGCAGGCGCCTCCAGGTGTGAAGATCACCGAGCGCAATTTCGGCAAGGACCGGCGATATCCCATCACCAACAGGTTCCGAGACCGCTCCTGAGGGAAGGGCGCTTGATGGGCGCTTGCCAGGCGAACGTTTCGCAGAATCTGACCGATTGAAAAATGCATGGGCGCGGTAGGAGCAATTGCCCACATCCTGAGGAGGACCGTTCAGGTTGGTCCCAAAGGGTGGGGGGCTCGTTCAGCCGGAATTGGTCCATCCTTCAAGACGGCGTTACGTGCTTCCTCACGATGAGGATGTTGTGAGGGGCGTCAGTTGTTTGTTGAAAGTGTGCTTTTGCCTCGATGACCTATTTTTCCTTCCTGCGTGAAAACGCCCGCTGGCTTGCCGCCAGTTATCTGCTGGCGGTTTTTTCCGGCTTTGGGCAGACGTTTTTCATCTCGCTGTCGGCAGGCGATCTCCGGGCGGAGTTCGACCTCAGTCATGGCGATATCGGCCTGCTCTATATGGTCGCGACGCTCGGTAGTGCGCTGACCCTGCCGTACGTCGGGCGAAGCCTCGATCACTTTCCGGTACAGAGAATCGCAGCGGTGGTGATGACAGGCCTGGCCCTGTTCTGCCTGGCGATGGCCAACACGTTTTCCGTCTGGATGATCGGGCTCACCTTTTACGGTCTCCGCCTGTGCGGGCAGGGCATGATGACCCACACCTCGTTGACTGCGGCCGGCCGCTGGTTTTCCGCAAAACGTGGCCGGGCGGTTTCACTCGCGGTTCTGGGCTTTCCGACCGCCGAAGCCCTCTTTCCGCTCTGTTTCGTCGTCCTGGCCAATGCCTTTGGCTGGCGGGGCGCATGGACGGTATCGGCCATCGTGCTGGCAGTCGTCGCCATGCCGGTTTTGCTGACGCTCCTTGCAAAGGACCGCGTTCCGTCTGCGCTGGAAACCGCCTCAGCCAAACCGGAAGGCCGTCAGTGGACACGGGGGGAAGCGCTGCGCGATGTCCGTTTCTGGCTGGTCAATTGCGGCGTCAACGCGCCGGCCTTCATCGGCACGGCGATCTTTTTTCATCAGGTCTATCTGGTGGATTTGAGGGGCTGGACGCTGGAGCTTTTCGCGAGCGCCTTCCTGCTGATGGCCTCCGGCGTGGTTTGCGCCTCGCTGGTGATCGGCCCGTTGATCGACCGGTTTTCCGCGCGCCAGTTGTTACCCTTTGCTTTGGTTCCGCTGACACTGGCCTGCTTCGTGCTCGCCAATTTCCACGCGCCGGCAGCCGCTTTTGTCTTCATGCTGCTTGTCGGTATCTCGAACGGGTTCAACAGCACGCTGGTCGGGGCGTTGTGGCCGGAGGTCTACGGAACCAGACACATGGGGGCCATTCGATCCGTGGCCTTCTCCGTGATGGTGTTTGCTTCCGCGGCAGGGCCCGGTTTGGTCGGCTGGCTCATCGACAAGGGCGTCTCGTTCGATCTTCAGGTCATGGCAATGGGACTCTATTGCCTCGTTTTCTGTGGTGTTCTCGGCTTTGTGTCGCGGACCTACCGGTCTGACGAACATTCTTCGTAAGGTCCGATAGTTTGGGGTTGCCGTCCGGTTCAACCCCGGCTAACTCATCGCCATGACTGTCACCGTACGCTTCGCGCCGTCGCCGACCGGCCACATCCACATCGGCAACATCCGTCCCGCGCTCTACAACTGGCTTTTTGCCAAGAAGATGGGCGGCAGGTTCATCCTGCGTTTCGATGATACGGACCTTGTCCGCTCGAAGCAGGAATATGCCGATTCCATCGAGACCGACCTGCATTGGCTTGGCATCGAGCCGGACCTGAAGGAACGGCAGTCGGACCGGATCGCGAATTACGATGCGGCGGCCCAGAAGTTGAAGGACGCTGGCCTGCTTTATCCGTGTTACGAAACTCCGGATGAACTGGAGCGCCGCCGGTCACGCCAGCGTGCGCTTGGCAGACCCCCGGTCTATGATCGTGCAGGTCTGAAACAGACTGCGGAAGAACGCGCGGCCTTCGAAGCCGAAGGCCGCAAGCCGCATTGGCGGTTTGTCCTGCCGAACCACGACGGCAATCCGTTTGAAACGCGGCGTACGGATGTTGCCTGGTCGGATCTGTGCCGGGGCGGCCAGACCATTGATCTGGCCTCCATGTCCGATCCGGTCCTGATCCGCGCGGATGGTTCATATCTCTACACGTTCACTTCCATCGTCGATGACATCGACATGGACGTGACCCACATCATCCGCGGCGAGGATCACGTATCCAACACTGGTGTCCAGATCGCCATCTTCGAGGCGATGGGGGCGAAACCGCCGGTGTTCGGCCATCACAACCTGCTGACGACGATCGACGGCGAAGGCCTGTCGAAGCGCAAGGGAGCCTTGTCCATTGGGTCGCTGCGCGAAGCCGGACTGGAGCCGATGGCGGTCGCTTCCCTGGCCGTTCTGACCGGCACAAGCCAGGCGGTCGAGCCGGTGGCGACCATGGATGCCCTGATCGAGAAATTCGATCTAACCAGCGTCTCGCGGTCCTCCGCGAAGTTCGATCCGGAAGAACTGAAATCCCTCAATGCACGTCTGGTGCACGACTTGCCCTTCGAGGCGGTCGAAAAACGCCTTGTCGACATGGGCATTGATGCAGGTGCTGAATTCTGGGAAACCGTGCGCGGAAACTGTGAGACCGTCGGCGATGCACGGTCTTATTGGCAGATCGTCACCGGCCCGGTGGAAAGCCGCATCGAGGATGAGGACCGGGATTTCGTTTCAGGCGCGAAGGCCCTTTTGCCGGAAGGCGAAATTACCGGGGAAACCTGGGGCGAGTGGACTTCTGCCCTGAAGGCGGAAACCGGCCGCAAGGGCAGGGGGCTGTTCATGCCGCTGCGCCGGGTGCTCACCGGCATGGATCATGGTCCGGACATGAAGGCGTTGCTGCCGCTTATTGGGCGACAAAATATTCTGGACCGACTACCCTGACTGGGGCCTTCCGGTCCGGCGCCTCGCGGTAGCCGTCGTCATCCGCCTTGAAGACGGGCGAAAAGGCCGTCAGGTCCTCCTCGTCCGCTTTCTCGCGGGAACGGATCGACAGGACAGGGAAACCGTCCTTGAAACCGGAACTTGACGCCACTTCGTTGTCGCCGCTCTCTAACCGTGTGGCGGCGAGGTCAAGTCGGGCGGAAACGTCGAATCCCTTTTCCATGTTCATCAGCGTATCGGGATCTTCAAAGCGCGGTAGCTGAGTTCTGTCGAGCGGAGTTCTGGCCAGCGGAGAGGGGAGGTCCTCTTCGTGTTCGTAGGTTCCGCCACGGCTCGGCTGAAGCGTTTTGCGCGGTAGACCGGCGCTGATATCGGTGAAAAACACCCTGTTGCCGGAGTTGCTGCTGAGCTCGGTCCAGGCAGACTGTGCCTTCGACTGGCGGGTTGCGCGGCAACTGCAGCCTTCCACGAATTCGCTCTTGTAACGGTAGGCGAAAGGCTGCTCTGAGTAGAGCTGGCCAGCAAGGGACATCATCTGGGACTGGTCCCCACCCGGATTGCGGTAAACATATAGCTCGGTTTCCGCTGCCGGACAGATTTCCGAACAGCGTGCCTCGTCGTAGGCAAAATGGTTCTTGCCTGTCGAAAAACTGACGGGGAAGAAATAGCCGTCGCAGGTTCTGACGCAAACGGTCCGGAACGCTCCGCCGGAGGGGAGGGAATACCGTTTGCTTTCGCTGCCGATCTGGCGGCGCACGGATGCAATTTCGCGGTCGCCCGTTGTCGCGGAGGTCCGTTCGACACGCGGCTGTTCCACGCTCTGTTGCTCAACACGCTGCTGCGGGCTGAAAATGCGGGCCAGAAGTGACTGCGGCTTGTTTTCGCCGTCGGTATTATGTTGCCGGGCGTCGCGGGAAGGCGCGTTGCAATTCTGTTTCCCAAGCGAGGCCCTGATCTGCCGCACGCGTTTGGCGTTTTTCGACGACCCGCCACCTGACTTTGCGAGCTGACGATCAATTGCGGCGAGGTTGGCTTTCATGCGTTTGATCTTGTCGTTGAGACCATTGCATTTGTCCGAAGCGGTCGAGCCGCAGCCGAAATAGCTCGCGTCCCGTTCCGCCGCACTGATGGCTTTTTGCTGCTGCGATTTCGCGGTGCTCCACTTCTGGGCAGCGGGCGACTGCACGCCGGAGCGTTGTTCGAGCCGCTGAAGCTCGGCTTTCAGGCTGGAGCAAGTGGCCGCGCTTGCCGTGTTTGCACTCAGCACAAGGCCGGCACCAAACGCGACAGCGCGTGCCAAAACCTTCGACCTGGCAGACCAGCAACGTTTCATCACCCAACCCCTGCAGCGTGTTTTTCACGCCGTATCGGCTCCAGGCCGACGACCGGCACTATCGCTGCCGGACCTATCAATAGCAACGAAAGCTCTCACGTTAGGTTAATGGTGAAACGGCAGAACCACAGAAAGTTTCAGTCATTTTTCCCCGCATGGGCAGCCTCATGGAGACGTTCGAAAATCTCGTCGAGCACAACTTTCTGGTCGTCCGTCAGCGCGTCCTCGAGGTTTTTCGAGTAGGCGAGCGCCCGGGGGACGATTTCCTGGTACATGGCGTTGCCTTTTTCAGAAAGGCTCAAGCTCTGTTCCCGTTGGTCGGCTCTGTTCTTGTCGCGTAGCAGCAGGTCACGTTTATCAAGTGCAGCGACTGCCCGGCTGACCTTGGTCTTGTGCATGGAGGTCGCCTGGCTGATGTCACGCGCGGTCATGGCCTTGCATTCGCCGAGGGTTGCCAGAACACGCCATTCGGCAATGCTGATGCCATAGGTTTCCGCATAGATTCTGGAAAGAGACCGGCTGACGGTCTCCGCCAGATGAGCGAGCCTGTAAGGCAGAAAGGCGCCCAGCTTCAGGACAGGTTGGGAAGGTACCTTGCCGGGGGTGGCAGCGGATTTGGACCGTTGCTGATCGCACATGAATAAGTCGACGCCTTGGAGCTTCGTGACGCCTGATTGAACAGGCAGATGAACAATGCCGTTATCCGGCCATTTTCTGTGACTAGCAAGTATATCCAACTGAAGAACCCTGGAAAGACACTCCGGCCAGCTACGAAAAAGTAGCAGGATTGAAAGCAAGCGCGACGGAGAGCTTTATCAGGTGCAGTCAAAATAAAGCGAATGAGCTGACCTATCTGTTGATAACGAAGGAATAGTTAAGGAATTGGCGAGTGAAAAATTGCGAATCAGCCACTGAAACTGAGACGCTTCAGTCAACAGGAAAAAGCGCGGCAAAATTGGCGCAGGCCGATAAAGGCAGTCAGACATCTGACAGGAAAGCGAGACCGCTATGGTAGAGATGACAAACAAATCCGAAGCTGTTCCGGGCGAAAACGAACGGTTCGAGGAGCTTGGACGCGGCTGTTACGCCTATAGCGCCGACGGCTGCTCGAACACCGGTGTTGTCATCGGCGAAAAGGGCGTTCTGATTGTCGATGCACAGGCGACACCGGCACTTGCGGAAAAGGTGCTGCAGAAGGTTCGCGAACTTACGGACAAGCCGGTCAAGCAGGTCGTTCTGACCCACTTCCATGCAGACAATACGCTTGGCGCTCTGGCATTCGAGGCGGGAGAAATCATTTCGTCCGATCTGACCAAGCGGATGATGGAAATCCGCGGTGTCGAAGAGATCCGCCTGGCGCGACAGCGGGACGCCGCTCTTTTCGCCGATCTGCCCGGCAACACCGGCGTAAGCATGCCCTCCATGACCATAGCCTCATCGATGACCATCGACCTTGGTGGGCTGGACGTTCGGCTGATGCACCTGGGCCGGGCTCATACGATGGGCGATCTGGTTGTCTGGGTTCCGCAGAGCGGCGTGATCTTTGCCGGCGACCTGGTGCAGAAAGCTGCCGTTCCCTATTGCGGGGACGCTCACTTTGCCGACTGGCCCCGGGCGCTCGACCGTATCACGGCCTTCCGCCCAACCGCGCTGATGCCGGGTCGGGGAAAATCCGCCATCGGCCCGCAGGCGGTTGCGACGGCGGTGGAAACGACCCGCGATTTTGTCGTCACCCTCCGGGACGCGGCTGCCGCATGTGTCGAGCAGAGCCTTGGGCTGAAAGACACTTTTCAGGCGGTTCGTGACGCATTGGCGGGCCGCTTCGGATCGAAGGTCGACTTCGAATTCCATCTGCCCATCAGCGTCGCACGGGCTTACGACGAGGCGCTCGGTCTCGACCAGCCACAGGTTTGGACGCGGGAACGGATCGCCGATCTTTACGATGCACTGGCCGGGGCCTCGGCCGCGTCTGATACCGGCGCCGATCAGCCCGCAGAAGACGCGGTGGAGACCGATGCACCGTCAAAGGACGCAGCCGCTGAGGCACCGCTTGAGGCCGCCGACGCCAAGGCGTCGGATCTCGTGTCGGACAGTGATTTTGCCGCTTCGCTTGCGCTCGGCTCTGAAGAAGAACGAGAGGCAGACCGCGACGACATGGAACTTTCGGCGGAGGATATCGTTGAAGAGGACAAGCCGTCAGACACTGATGAAACCGCGTCTTCGGACAAGGCTTCTGCCAACAAGGTTCTGGAAGACGCCCGCTAACAGCGCTTTCAAAACCGGTTGATGAAAATCGTGAGACGCGCGCCATCCGGGCGCGCGTTTTGTTTTGGACCCGACGCTTGATCGCGCTTTCGTGAACCCCACATTTTGGCGGTCGAAAATCTGGAGGATTTCTAATGCGTTTTCTGGTTGCTGCCGCCCTTGGCGCTTCTTTGCTGCTGCAAGGCGTGGGCACTGCCCTCGCGGCAGATGAGCCTGATCTGATCTTCAAGAAGTCGACCGTTTGGAAGTTCCTCACGCCCGACCACAAGCTGGCGACCTACGCGATAGACGACCCCATCGTTGAAGGTGTTGCCTGCCACTTCACCGTTCCGGAGAAGGGTGGTGTCTCCGGGTGGCTGGGCGTTGCGGAAGAAGTTTCGGACGTCTCGCTGGCCTGTCGCCAGGTGGGGCCAGTCACGATCAAGGAGAACTTCGAGCAGGGTGAGGAAATGTTCCGCCAGCGGCGTTCGTTCATTTTCAAGAAAATGCGTATCGTCCGTGGCTGTGACGCCAAGCGCAATGTTCTTGTGTATCTTGTCTATTCCGACAAGCTGATTGAGGGCAGCCCGAAAAACTCGACCTCAACCGTGCCGCTGATGCCCTGGGGCGATCAGCCGCCGCCGAAATGTGCTGACTTCCTGAAAGACTGAGGCTTGACGCTGAATAGAATTTCGGGCGCGGATCAGTCCGCGTCCATCGGCTCAAGTTGCTTGGGTCCTGGCAGCTCGGCATCTGCGCAAAAGTTTTTGTAAAGCACTGACATGATGTCCCGAACCGGTTCGCTGGCAAGCTGGTAATAAATCGTCGTGCCTTCGCGGCGGGTGGTGACAAGACCCTGTGCCCGCAGAAGAGCAAGCTGTTGCGAAACGGTTGGCATGCGCATGCCGGTCTTCTCGGCCAGCTCGCCAACGCTACGTTCGTTGTCGAGGACAAGACACATCAACAGCAATCGCGGCGCGGATGCCATCATCTTCAAGAAATCAGCCGCAGATTGTGCTTTATCTTCTAGTGCTTTGTAGTCCATCGGAAGACCTTGCCAAACATCGGAGTAAACTGCAAGCAGAGAGGCTGGAACTTCCTCTGCGTGAATGGTCGCGGGCAAGATTCCCACTGTTTTCACGGCGCTTCAACTTTAGTGGTGTGCTCTGTTCCTGAGCAACTTTTACCGGTCTCTGCAATGCTCGCGAACGCGCTTTTATATCCGACTGGCCACCGTGACAATGATATTTCCGTTGCCACAGCCGGTGCCGGTGGTCAGGCACATGCCTTTTTGCTGGGCTTCCTGACCGAAAGCCTTGGTGCCGTCGGTAATTGCGATGATGGCTGCAAACGGGCCGCCCAGGATCAGGGCGAGGAACATGAGGACGAAAAGGCGGTTCAGCATGGGAAACTCCAGATGGCAATCCGTATCGATTGACTGGAGATTAGTCGGGCCGGCTTGAACCCATGCTGAGTGCCGTATTCAGCTAACGTTCAGATACGTAAACGGAAATAAAATCCAATGTTATCAGCTATTTATCCCGTTACAGGTTCTGTGTCATCGCCGTGCGCAATGCTTCCAGAAGCACCTTGTCGCGGTCGTAGATGTCTTTTCTGAAATGGGTCGACCCGTCTTTGTTCATCCATGCTGTCAGATACGTCAGATGGACGTCGATCTCGACCTTGGGCTTGACGACAGTGCGCTCGCCGCTGTCGCGGATAGCTTCCCAGTGGCCGGGCGTCGCGTCGGAATCTGCCAGGAGAACATCCGCAAGCGCGAAAGGATCCGAGACGCGAATGCAGCCGTGACTGAAGGCGCGCTCTGCCCTGGAGAACAGGGATTTGGAAGGCGTGTCGTGAATGTAGATGTTGAAACGGTTGGGAAACATGAACTTGATGCGTCCCAGGGCATTGTCTTCACCCGGGTCTTGACGCAGGCGGAACGGAAAGTTGCCGCCGGAATAGCTGTTCCAGGCTACCTGCGTCGGCGCGATTTCGTTGTTCTCCTGGAAAACCCGAATGCGCTTGCTGCTCAGTGCGGTCGGGTTCTGCTTGAGCTTCGGCAGATACTCCTTGGTGGCAATGGAGTAAGGCACGTTCCAGTACGGGTTGATCTCGACATATTCCAGCCGGTCTGAAAACACCGGCGTTGCGTGGTAGGGCTTGCCGACGACGACCCTTGCGGTGTGAATGGTCTTGTCGTCACGCACCACTTTCAGGTTCTGGTCTGCCAGATTGACGAACACATAGAACTCCCCCGGATCGTCCGGCATCCAGCGCCGCCGCTCCATGTTGAGCTCCATCTGGATGAGTCTGTCCTGAATGGGGACATTGAGCTGGGCAATCGTGTCCTTGCCGATGACGCCATCGGTCTCAAGGCCGTGATATTCCTGAAAAAGTTTGACGGCTTCCACCAGGGCGCCGTCGTATATGTCGCCGGTATGGTCGGCTGCACCTGGAATGTCCTCTTCCTCCAGCCGGGTGCGCAAAACGGCCAGGCGCGGATCGCTCATGCCTGGTTTCAGAACTTCACCGTCCGGCACCTGCGTAAAGCCGCCGGCGGCCGCCTTTTCCCGGTATTGCGCAAGACGACGCTTCAGGCGGGCGTAATTGTCGGTCTGCGGTGCAAGGCTCTCCAGAAAGGCGCTAAAATCCACGGCCTGCTCGGCGTTTTCAAACAGAGTTTTGGGATCCGGCCGGTGCGGAAACAGGTTCAGTGCCTTGTTGACCTTGTTCGGCTGGACGCGGCCGGAGGAGAGATGCGTTGCATAGCGAAGGAACTGAACGGACAGGTCCAGATCGAACTGCGCCCATTCTTGTTCGCTCTGGGCGGTTTCCGAGCGCTTGATGAAGCCAAGGGGATCATAATTGTTGGGGTTGAGCGCGTGGTCGTTCGCCGCCGCCATCGCGGCAATAGCCAGATGAGCGTCCTCCGTCAGGCCATTTTCATTGAACCAGACAGGCGCGAATGCGCGTTCGCCGTAGTAAAGCGTCAGGCCCTCGGGCATCTCCGCCGACATCTGCGCCTGAATTGCCTGGGCAATCGGGGTTTGCGGATCCTTGAAGGCAGGGGGCGGGACTACTTGCGTCTCGCTGGCCGCAGGTGCCTCGGTCTGGGCCAGGGCGGATGCTGCTGCAAGTGGTCCTGAAAAAAACGCCGCCAGCGCAAAAAGAAGACCGAAATATCTGTTACGGCACGTGCAAATCATTCCCATCGGAAATACCCCCTCTGATTCCCAGCTGGCAAAGTCTAGTGCATCTTGCGCGTAATTGAACTCTGTTCAGCTACCTTGTTCTTGTTAAACCGATCACATTTCTTTCCGTTCCAGAAGTGTGTGCGCCGTTCCCGAAAATAATCCCCCGACTGAAGCAACTGGGTCACAACGCAGGCAAATTGGCGTTCCGACGGCAACAGCAGCCTTGACCGGCTTCTGTTTTCCAGTCCATAAAGCGCACCATGATGACGGCCACACGGAACATCATTTCGATCACCATTATTTGCAGCTAGCGACACCGCTGGCTGTGGCCGTTCCCTCTTGGCAAAATTTCCTTTGAGACGGACCGCCCGGCCAGCCGGCCAGGAGACCGTTTGACATGAGCGCCGCTGAGACAGAGATATCCGGCACTTTCAAGGGCTTGAAGCTCACCAACACATTGACGCGCCAGAAGGAGGATTTCCGGGCGATCGATGACGGGAATGTGCGTCTCTACGTCTGCGGGCCGACCGTCTATGACTTTGCCCATATCGGCAATGCCCGTCCGGTGATCGTCTTCGACGTGCTCTTCCGGCTTCTGCGTCATCTTTATGGTGCAGACCACGTTACCTATGCACGCAACATCACCGACGTTGACGACAAGATCAACGCACGGGCCCTGCGCGATTTCCCCGATTTGCCGCTCAATGAAGCCATTGCCCGGGTGACGCAAAAGACGGCGGACCAGTTCCACAAGGACATCAAGTCTCTTGGTGTTCTGGAGCCGAGCATCGAGCCGCGTGCGACCCAGCATATCGGCGGCATGGTCGAGATGATTGCGGCACTGATCGAGAAGGGTCACGCCTATCAGGCCGGCGGTGAAGTGTTGTTCGACACGCAATCCATGCCCGACTACGGCGGCCTGTCAAAACGCAAGCTGGATGAACAGCTTGCCGGGGCCCGCATCGCGGTGGATGCGCACAAGAAGAACCCCGGTGACTTTGTGCTCTGGAAACTGTCTTCCGACGAGGAACCTGGCTGGGACAGCCCATGGGGCAGGGGACGTCCCGGATGGCACATCGAGTGCTCGGTCATGAGTGCGCAGCATCTGGGCGAGGTTTTCGATATTCATGGTGGTGGGCTGGATCTGATCTTCCCGCACCACGAAAACGAAATAGCCCAGTCCCGTTGCGCGCATGGCACCAAGGTCATGGCCAACTACTGGATGCATAACGGCTTCCTGCAGGTGGAAGGCCGGAAGATGTCCAAGTCCGAGGGCAACTTCTTCACCATCCAGGAACTTCTGGAAACTGACAGCTTCGGGGGACGCAAGTGGCCGGGCGAAGTGCTGCGCCTTGCCATGCTGATGACCAACTACCGCGAGCCGATCGACTTCTCGAAGCGCAAGCTGGAAGAAGCGGAAAATCTGCTGGCCCGATGGCCGGACCCCGTCGAAACGGACGCGGCACCCGCCGCCGAGGTGTTGGACGCTCTTCTGGACGACCTGAACACAGCAGGCGCGATCCAGGCTCTCCACGCGCTCGCTGTCGAGGCATCCAAGGATCCCTCCAAGCTGGACGTTTACTCTGCCTCCGCGGCGCTCCTCGGTGTTCACCCGGTCAAGGCGGATCTGTCCGGCGTTGACGAGGCGGGCATTCAGGCAGCCATCGAAAAACGCCTGGAAGCGCTCAATGCCAAGAACTGGGCGGAAGCCGACGCGATCCGCGATGATCTGACGTCTCAGGGAATTCTTCTAAAGGATTCAAAAGACTCAGAAACCGGCGCCCGCGTGACCACCTGGGAGGTAAAGCGGTGAGACGGTGCCTGGCGGAAAGACGGGATACCCCCCTCTGTCCGCTGGCGCGGACATTTCCCCCGCAAGGCGGCAGAGGGGCGTATGCCGCCCAACTTCAGTCTGGCACTCGACGCTCCAAGGGGCAGACGGGGAAACCTCTGAAAGTCGGACTGAGTCAGGATCTTACTGTTTGGCTCCGAGGTGCCTCAAATACCTGTCTCCCCCCTTGTGGGGGAGATGTCCCTGCAAGGGACAGAAGGGGGTATGCCACCTTCGCGACATATGCCGAGTATCGGCCTCGGCAAGGCGGTCTCTACATGCCGCACCAGTCTGTTTCCATGCACCTTAGATCCAAAGCCAAACGCCTGCGCTCGCGAATGACGGACACCGACAAGAGGCACTGGCATGTGATCCGGGCGCATCGGCTGGAGGGGATTTCCTTTCGCAGGCAGATGCCGATCGGAGGGGCCATTGTCGACTTTGCGGTGCCAGCTCATCGCTTGATTGTGGAAGTGGATGGATCCCAGCACGCAGAGCTGCAGGGTCAGGCGCGTGGCATCGCGCGCGAGCGCAAGTTTCGGGCTCTCGGCTGGACGACCTTGCGCTTCTGGAATGCGGAGGTCATGCAGGATCTTGGCGGTGTCTGCCGCAAGATTCTGAACGCTTTTAGCAAGGAGCACTTCTGATGGCAGGCGATGTTCAAAAGCTGAGCGGTGGTTGCCAGTGCGGTGCGGTGCGCTACAAGGTGACGGGAGAGGTCGGCCATCCGCACCTGTGCCATTGCCGCATGTGCCAGAAGGCATCCGGGAACTTCTTTCTGCCCTTGATCGGTGCTGCGAAGAAAGACTTCGAGTGGACGCGCGGTGAGCCCGCCTGGTTCCACTCATCCAAACCCGTGCGCCGCGGTTTCTGCGGAACCTGCGGCACGCCGCTCGCTTTCGATACGGTTGGCGATGACCACATTGCCTTTACCCATGGCAGCCTGGACGATGTAGCTGCGGTCACGCCTGTCGAACAGTCCGGTGTCGAGGGCCGCGTGCCGTTCTACGGCCATCTTTTCGAACTGAGTGAAACACGGTCCAACCGGGATGACTTGCCAGGCGGGATCGCTGATATCTCGACAACCAACAATCAGCATCCGGATCACGACACGGATCAATGGGAGGTGAGGGGCGCATGACGGAGATCCATTCAGGCGGCTGTCAGTGCGGAGCCTTGCGGTTCAAGGTTAAAGGGCCTTTGGGCGAGGCTTCCATCTGTCACTGCCGCATGTGCCAGAAAGCCTTCGGCAGCTTTTACGCACCGCTGGTCAGCGTGCCGGCATCCTCCAGGCTTGTCTGGACACGCGGATCGCTGAAGCATTTTCAAAGTTCCAATCATGCCTCACGGGGCTTTTGTGCCGAGTGCGGCACGCCGCTGACCTATGAAGCGCCGGACGGCATCGCATTGGCCATCGGAAGTTTCGATGATCCCTCGCAGATCCCGCCAGGCATTCAGTTCGGGGTCGAGGCGAAGCTGCCTTACACCGATCGCATGGGGCAAATTCCCGAACGGGTGACGGAAGACGATATGGAGGCAGCCCCGTTTCTGGCATCGCTCGTCTCTTTCCAGCACCCCGACCACGACACGGACACCTGGCCACCGGTTCGCACCGGGGCCAACGACAACGAATAAAAGACAGCCCGACGCTGCTCAGGATATGGATATGACCAAGGAACGGCTTTTTCTTTTCGACACGACGCTGCGGGACGGCGCCCAGACCAGCGGGGTCGATTTCTCCGTCCACGAGAAAGTTGTGGTCGCTGAACTGCTGGAGCGTCTTGGCGTCGACTACATTGAAGGCGGTTACCCGGGCGCCAATCCGACTGACAGCGAGTTCTTCAGCCAGAAGCGGACGCGGAAAGCCACCTTCACCGCCTTCGGCATGACCAAGCGCGCGGGCCGGTCGGCCGCCAACGACCCGGGGCTTCAGGAAGTACTGTCCGCCAGCTCAGATGCCTGCTGCTTCGTGGCCAAGGCCTGGGACTATCATGTGCGGGTCGCGCTTGGCTGCAGCAATGAGGAAAATCTGGATTCGATCTTCGAGACCGTTACCGCGGCGGTTGCTGCCGGCAAGGAAGCGATGATCGATTGCGAACACTTCTTTGACGGTTTCAAGGCCAATCCGGAATACGCCCTCGATTGTGCCCGCACCGCCTATCATGCCGGAGCCCGCTGGATCGTGCTGTGCGACACCAACGGCGGCACGTTGCCCGACGAGATTTTCGACATCGTCACCAAGGTTCAGGAGGTCGTTCCCGGAACGCATCTTGGTATTCATACCCATGACGACACCGGCCATGCGGTTGCCAATTCGCTGGCTGCTGTTGAGGCCGGCGTGCGCCAGATCCAGGGAACCTTGAATGGTCTGGGGGAGCGCTGTGGCAACGCCAACCTGATTACCCTGATCCCGACCCTCAAACTGAAACCGGCATACGCCGACCGGTTCGAGATCGGTGTCAGCGAGGCGCAGCTGAAGGAGATCACTGCGATCTCCCATGCGTTCGACGAAATCCTCAACCGGTCGCCGGACCGGCAAGCGCCCTATGTGGGCGAGACCGCCTTTGCCACCAAGGCGGGCATTCATGCATCGGCGATCCTGAAGGATCCGCAGACCTATGAACATGTGACACCGGAAAGCGTCGGCAATCAGCGCCGGGTGCTGGTGTCCGATCAGGCTGGCAAGAGCAATCTTCTGGGCGAACTGGCCCGGGTGGGCATCGACGTCGACAAGTCCGACCCGCGTCTTGATCTGCTGCTGGCAAAGGTCAAGGAACGGGAAGCCGAAGGCTATGCCTATGAAGCTGCCGACGCCTCGTTCGAACTGCTCGCCCGCCGGGAACTGGGCGAGGTGCCGCGGTACTTCGCGGTTGAATCCTTCCGCGTGATGGTGGAGCGCCGGTTCAATGCAATCGGCGATCTGGTCACCGTTTCGGAAGCGGTCGTCAAGGTCGATGTCGATGGCGAGAAACGGATGTCGGTTTCCGAAGGCAACGGTCCGGTCAATGCCCTCGACATGGCGCTTCGAAAGGATCTCGGCAAATATCAGTCGGCCATCGACGGCCTGGAACTGATCGACTATAAGGTGCGCATCCTCAATGGTGGCACAGGCGCAGTCACGCGCGTTCTGATCGAAAGTCAGGACACTGTCACGCACCGGCGCTGGTTCACGATCGGGGTGTCCTCCAACATCGTCGACGCCTCTTTCCAGGCCCTTGTCGACTCCATCACATTCGCGCTGATGAAATCAGACGTGGCGTAATCCTGGTCACGGGCCTTCAGGCGCCAGAAAGGCAATGCCATGTCGCAGACGGTGACAAGCACCGAAGCGAGCACCGAATTCCGTCACGGCCTCCTGTTCGGTCTGGCGGCTTACGGCATGTGGGGCTTTCTTCCGGCCTACTACAAGCTGACGGAAACCGTGCCGGCAGACCTGGTGGTGTCGCATCGCATTCTCTGGTCGGTGCTGTTTGTCGGGGTATTTCTGTATGCGCGTGGCCGCTGGCAGGAAGTGCGCGAAGTGTTCCGTCAGCCGAAGGTGCTGATGGGACTGACGGTGTCGGCCACCCTGATTGCCATCAACTGGCTGACCTTCGTCTGGGCCATCGCACAAAACCACGTGCTGGATATTTCGCTCGGTTATTTCATCAACCCGCTGGTCAGCATTCTGGTTGGCCTGTTCGTGTTGCGGGAAAAACTGACAACCTGGCAGGGCATTGCCGTTGGTGTTGCCGCCCTTGCGGTCGTGCTGCAGGCGATCCTGGCAGGCGGACTTCCCTGGGTATCGCTGGTGCTGGCGTTTTCCTTCGCCGGCTATGGCTACGTGCGCAAGGTCGTGCCGGTGAAGGCAACGCCGGGGTTGTTTGTGGAGACCATCGTCTTGTTTCCGCTTGCTGCCGGCTACATGCTCTTGAGCCTGAGCTGGGGTGTCGACGCATTGGTGCTGAACGATCCGCCGGTGCTGCTTGCCCTCGTGGGAACGGGCATTGTTACGGCTTTGCCGCTGATCTGCTTTTCATCCGCCGCCAGGCGTCTTCCGCTCTTCATGCTGGGGCTGATGCAATATATGGCTCCGTCCATGCACTTTCTAATGGCGGTCTATATCTGGGGTGAGCCGCTGGACACAACAAAGCTGATGACCTTTGGCATGATCTGGGCTGCGCTGGCAGTGTTTTCCTACGACAGCTGGCGCCGTTACCGGCTGAACCAGCGTGTTGCGCGCTGAGGGGCGTGTCGCGGGCCTTCAGGTTAAAGCGGAACGCACGTGTGCCTAGTCGGAGTAGACCAATTGCCCGCGCCCGCTGCGTTTGGCGCCATAAAGTCTATGGTCGGCGGTCTTCAGGGCATCGCCGAACTTACCCCCTTCCAGCCGTGCCACACCGATGCTGGTCTTCATCAGGTGTTCGTCACCGTCCTGCCGGACAGGGGAGGCCAGAATGGAGTCCAGAAGGTTCTGCAGCCCTTCGATGACCTCGGTCTCTTTCTTGTCCCTAAAGACGATGCAGAATTCGTCGCCGCCGAGCCGCGAGACGATGTCGTCTTCCTTGGCGAGCTTCATCATGTGCCGGGCAAAGTTGACCAGAACCGCATCGCCGAAATCATGCCCGAGTGAATCGTTGATGGCCTTGAAGGAGTCGAGGTCCAGCAGGGCCAGCCAGTGCGCCCGCCCTTCCGAAGTCGGCCAGGTTGCTACCGCTTTTGTCGCCTGTTCCAGCAGATAGCGGCGGTTATAGAGCCCCGTAAGAGCATCCCGCATCGCCATGTTGTTGAGTTCTTCGATCCGGTAGATGTAATCGAGGTTCTGCGACACCCGCAGCAGCAGTTCTTCCGGCGGGCAGTTCTTGTCGACGAAATCCGCTGCGCCGTACTTCAGGAACCGGACCCGGTTGTCCGGATTGGCGTAGGACGACATGCCGATAACGCCGACCTTTTCCGGGTCGTGCACTCTGCGCACCGCCTTCAGAAAGGCAAAGCCGTCCTTTTCCGGCATGAAGTAATCTGCCAAAACCAGTTTGATGTCCTTGTGCTGCTTCAGGGTTTCGAGAGCTTCGTCGGTGGAGCCTGCTTGATAGATCTTGTAAAGATGCTTGCCGACGATCTGGGAAATCATCTCCCGTTCGACGGCTGAATCGTCCAGCACGAGGATGCCGATCTTCGGGTTCTGGGCCAGTTTTCGGATCAGGTCCGCGACATAGTTCAAGCTGCCGGGCGAGTCCTTCAGGACATAGTCGATGACGCCCTTTTCCAGAAACTTGCTGCGGGTTTTCGGGTCGAACCGGCTGGTGAAAACGATGGTGGGAATGTTCCACTTTTCGCACAGATCGACGATTTCCCCATCCGGTGCGTCCGGCAGGGTCAGATCGACAAGCGCAAGGTCAGGTTCGCCAATGGGCAGATTGAGGCAGTTCTCAGCTTCTTCATAGCTTCGCGCCACCATGATCTGGTGACGGCCAACCTCATGCAGTTTCTTGACGATTGCCTTCTCGAAAAACGCTGCATCTTCAACAAGAAGGGTAGTTTGCATTGAGTAGCCTGTTCCGTCAGCGCCTTATACAACGGTCCCATTCAACTTCGAGCACTGTACCTAGAACGGGTTCCGACAGTCACAGTCGAGGGAAAATCTTGCAATACTCTATACAGGGTAGAACTTTAGAGATCGGTTACCGTTGCGCAGGCTTCGTCGGTTGACAGAGGTTCGCCGTTGATGACCCGGCGCAGCATGGGCAGGACGTCGTCGACGGACCGGGCGACAAGATAGGGAACTTCCGTATCGGGCCGGATGTATCCCTGTGCCCGCATATGATCCAGAAGTTCCAGCAGAGGTGACCAGAAGCCGTTGATATTGGCCAGTGCCACCGGCTTGCGATGCTGGCCCAACTGAGCCCAGGTCATCATTTCAACGACTTCTTCCAGCGTGCCGATGCCGCCGGGAAGTGCGATGAAGGCGTCGGCTTTCTCGAACATCAGATGCTTGCGCTCATGCATGTCCTGCGTGACGACCAAATCTTCCAGCGTGTCCAGCATCACCTCGCGCTTTTCCAGAAAGCGCGGAATGATTCCCGTCACCTTGCCGCCGGCTTCCAGGGCGGCGTTTGCAACTGTTCCCATCAGGCCGACAGAGCCGCCACCATAGACAAGTCGAAGACCAGCCTCGGCGATAAGCTGTCCCAGACGGGTGGCGGATGCTTCGTGCGCCGGGTCGGAACCAAAGCTGGACCCGCAGTAAACACAGACGCTTGTAAGCTGATTTTGAGAAGGCGTATTCATGACGCAAAGATGTGGCATTCAGAGCGGCGAAAGGTCAAGCATTCTGTTTGAAAGGCCTTGGTTCTGAACCAGGTTTTCTTGCCGCGCCCGGAAAAGACGTTTATGCATGAAACAGGATCTGAAAATGGCCGGTAACAAAGTAAAAATGAACCGGCAAAGCCAGGGGATCGGCTGAGACAAGCAGCGCCTGAAAGGGTGCAAACAGGGGAACGGATTTGGAAAGCGCCGCAACGGCTGGCTGCTTTCCCGGCGGGATGACAATGAACAACAAGACACTCATCTGGACTTTGATCGTAGCCGTGCCCGTGGGCCTGGCCGCCCTGGTGACAGGGTATATTTATCGTGACACGGGGCACCTGCCTTTCCAGAGCGATACCGACGTCGCCGCGACTCCAACTGTTTCCGGTGATAGCCCGGCTTCCGAGCAGTCTGCCGGATCGCAAACAGAGGCCGGGGACGAAACATCTAAAACAGCTAAGGCGGATGCTTCAAAAGACGAACAGGCAGCGGACCCAGCGACATCCGGTCCGAGTTTTGACGTTGTCGGTGTCGAGCCGACCGGGGAAACAGTTGTCGCCGGCCGCTCGGTCGCAGGTGCCATTGTTGCCCTGACCGCAAACGGCAAGGTTGTCGGCAAGAGCATCGCCAACGAAATCGGCGAATGGACTATCATTCTGGATGAGCCGTTGAAACCGGGCGACTATGACGTAGGCCTGGAAGTGCATGACGACACCGGGAAACCGATTGCCACCTCCAGGGAACATCTTGCTGTCTCTTTGCCCGAAGGTGGCAAGGAACAGCCGCTCGTGGTGCTGAACACGCCTGATGGACCTTCCGACATCCTGCAGAAACCCGATGTCGAACAACAAGTAGCCTCGGCAACGACCGCAGCGCCGGCCGGTGAGGGCACTGCCGTGCAGGCTGGTGGCGCAGCCTCTGAGACTGATGTTGCCGCCGGAAAAGCAACGGCTGAAACCGCCGAAGGCACGAGGGAGCAGACCGCAGCAGCCTCCGCCGAGGCCACATCATCCGGAACAGGCACGGCAGCGCCTGATGCAAACGGCAGCGCTGCTTCCGTTTCCACGGCTGAAGCACCGGCCCAAGCTGCCGCAGATACGCCTTCCGCAGAAACTGACGTTGCTTCAGCGCAGGCAGGTGCAGCACCTGCCGCCGATGCGAGCCAGCAGGCCGCTTCCGACACGGCTGCAGCCGGTGGAAAGCAAGACGGTGGAACAGCCGTTGCGCTGGCCAGCCAGAATGAACCGGCTGCGGTTCCAGAGGCGGCGTCGGATGCCCCGACCGTGACTGTGGAAGCGGTGGAATCCGAACAGGACAAGGTCTTCATCGCGGGAACCGGAGAGCCGGGCTCATCCGTCCGTGTTTATGTCGGCGACGAGTTTCAGGGTGAGGCCAAAGTTAGTTCGGGCGGCAAGTGGCTCGTCCAGGGCGGCAAGAATATTGCTGAAGGCAATGTCGAGGTTCGCGCCGATCTGATTGGCGAGGATGGCAATACGGTTGACGCCCGTGCCGCCGTGACCTTCGAAAAGGAGCAGGACAAACAGATTGTGCTGACCAAGGTTGTCGCAAGCGGCGAGGGCGCCGGGGCCGAAGGCCAGGGAGCGGACATCAAGAAGGCCCTTCCGGTCGTGATCATCCGCAAGGGCGACAACCTGTGGCGCATTTCCCGGCGTCTTTACGGGGAAGGCCTCCGTTACACCACGATCTACAAGGCCAATCAGGAGCAGATCCGTAATCCGGACCTGATCTATCCCGGACAGGTCTTCCTGACGCCTGAAGGTGACCTGAACTGGCCGAAGCCGAACGGAAACGACGGCTGACAGCCGAGGGTTCCCGCCGCTGACATCGGCGGTTCGGGCCTGAACAGGGCCTGCCTGGTCTGCTCCAACCCCACGGCATGTCGCAAACGCCGTTTGCTGCTCTTGTATCTTGCGATGGGAAAGCCCTTAAGTGCCGGCATCGTTGGCCATCAAGGGGGCGTGCTTTGCTTTGGTTCCAAGCGACGAATAAAGGCAGGGTGGGTGGAACTGGCCTCCGCCATTTTGCCTCAACCCCTTGTTTTTTTCGTGATTCATCGCATATCAACGATGAAACAAACAATCGTGAATGAGGAAACCGCCCCATGAGCGGGACGGATCTGCCGACGGGTGGAAACAGCAACGACGAAGCGGAAGATCTGGCAAGCTGCGAAGATCTTGCGGCTATTTTCCGTGCCCTCGGGCATCCGGCCCGGCTGGCAATTATCAAGCAGCTCGCAAGCCGCAAGGGCGCCTGCTGCGGTGAGATTGTCAGTCATCTGCCGTTGGCTCAGTCGACCGTCTCACAGCACTTGCAGGTGTTGAAGGACGCAGGACTGCTGTTCTGCGACACCCGCGGCAGAAACTGCCACTACGCGCTCAATTGGCAAATGCTCAGTCTGGCCGGGTGTCGGACGAGGGAGTTCTGGGAGCGCCTGAATGCGGCGCAGCCCGAAGAGACAGAGCAGCCAGCCGGCACACTTCCGGTTTCCGCTACAGACTAACCCGAACGGCCGCCTTCCGTGGCCTGGAGATTTTGTGTGACCGATCAGACAGCGACCACGCCGCAAAAGCCTTCGGCTGCGGCTTCCGGCAGCCAATCCGCTCAAGCTCACATCCGCAAGCCAGTCAACGCAGACGAAGGCAGCACCTTCACGACGCTGGCCAATCTGTGGCCCTACATCTGGCCGTCCAACCGGCCGGATCTGAAGCAGCGCGTCCTTCTGGCTATCTTCACATTGGTCATCGCCAAGATCGTGACGGTCCTGTCGCCGTATTTCTTTGCCTGGGCAACGGACGCATTGACGGGAGAGGGCTCCGATCTGCCTGCCTTCCTCGTGGCTCCGGTCATGCTGGTGCTTGCCTATAACGCGGCCCGTGTTTTGGCGGTTGCCTTCAACCAGTTGCGCGATGCCCTGTTTGCCCGGGTCGGCCAGCATGCCGTGCGCCAGCTTGCCATTCTGACATTCCGACACCTGCATCAGCTTTCCCTGCGCTTTCACCTTGCCCGGCGAACGGGCGGGCTCAGCCGGGTGATCGAGCGCGGGGTCAAGGGGATCGAGGCGATTGTTCGCTTCACCATTTTGAACGGCATTCCCACGATTCTCGAATTCGCCATCATGGCAGCCGTGATCTGGTACCAGTTCGGCTTTCTCTATGTGGTCATCGTCGCGGTGATGATTGTTGCCTATGTCTGGTTCACCATCAAAACCTCCAACTGGCGCATCGGCATTCGTCGGGAAATGAACGACAGCGACACGGACGCCAACTCAAAGGCGATCGACAGTCTGCTCAACTTCGAAACGGTCAAGTATTTTGGCAATGAAAGCATGGAAGCCGCGCGCTTCGATGTGTCCATGGCGAGATACGAAAGCGCCGCCACGAAAACCTGGACGTCGCTTTCCTGGTTGAACTTCGGTCAGGCGGTGATCCTCGGCATCGGCATGGCAGCCTGCATGGGCTTGTCCGCGCAGGCCGTCCTTGCGGGTGAGCAGAACATCGGCGACTTCGTTCTGATCAACGCTCTGCTGATGCAGATTTCCATCCCGCTCAATTTCATCGGCTTTCTCTACCGTGAAATCCGTCAGGGCCTTGCGGACATTGAATCCATGTTCGACCTGTTGATGGTGCCGGCCGAAATCGAGGACAAGCCCGATGCCAGCCCGCTGAAGGCTGTTGAAGGCAAGATTGCCTTCAAGAACGTGCGCTTTCACTATGATGCCGACCGGCCAATCCTGAAGGGGATCGACTTCGAGGTTCCTGCCGGCAAGACGGTTGCCATCGTGGGGCCGTCCGGGGCGGGCAAATCGACGATCTCCCGACTTCTGTTCCGGTTCTACGACGTCACCGACGGTGCAGTGGAGATAGATGGCCAGGATGTGCGCGACGTGACCCAGGAAAGCGTGCGCCAGGCCATCGGCATGGTTCCGCAGGACACGGTGCTCTTCAACGACACGATTGCCTACAACATCCGCTATGGCCGCCCGGACGCAAGCGATGAAGAGGTGCGGGAAGCTGCACGCATGGCGCAGATCCACGACTTCATTGAGCGGCTGCCGCAGGGCTATGACGCAGAGGTTGGCGAGCGCGGGCTGAAGTTGTCCGGCGGTGAAAAGCAGCGTGTTGCGATTGCCCGCACGATCCTGAAATCACCGCCGATCCTTATTCTCGATGAGGCAACCTCGGCGCTCGACACCCACACGGAACGCGAGATCCAGTCGGCGCTGGATGAGGTTTCGCAGGATCGGACAACTCTGGTGATTGCCCACCGTCTCTCGACCGTGGTGAACGCGGATCAGATCATCGTGCTGGAAGCTGGCGAGATTGCCGAGCGCGGCACCCATCAGGAGCTGCTGGCCAAGGAAAACGGTCTTTATGCATCCATGTGGGCGCGTCAGCGCGAGGCGGACGAAGCCGAAGAACGGTTGCGGGCAGCGCGGGAAAACGACGAACTCGGCATCGTCACGCGTGGCCAAAGGGCAGACTACGTTCCGGCGAAATAGGATCGGTGACAGTCTTCTGTCGTCGTTCCGGCTCAGGCCGCGCGGATTGTTGGCTGTCCCTGGTCATTGTTACTGGCCAAGAGGTCTGTTGAGGCCCTTTGAGAAGCAGGGACAGTTGCAGTCCTTCTGAACAAAAGGCTTGAGATTGCTCCCGCCAGGCGACGCAGTTCGGCGTGACGGGCCGCGCGGGCGCGGGCTTCAAAGATATCTCCTGTATGTGTCATGGCGCTCTCCATCGCTAAGGGTGAGCTTTTGTCTCATATTGCTTAGTTTCGAAGAATAAGGCTTATATAGAAATAATTCTTCGAAAGAGTGGAATAATGAGACTGGAAGACCTGCAGTTTTTTGTCCGTATCGCGGAACTGGGCAGCATGGCAGCGGCCGGCCGGGAAATAGGCCTGTCGCCTTCTGCCGCCAGCACCCGGCTGACCGGCCTGGAAAAAGCCTTCGGATCTCAGCTTTTTGCCCGCACCACCAGGCGCACGACGCTGACAGAAGCCGGCCGCGTGCTGCTGCAGCACGCGCGCACGGCGGTCGGCGAGATTGAACAGGCCCGCTCCATACTGGAAGCGTCAACTGAAGCTCCGCGTGGTTCGCTCCGGTTTTCCTGCAACACCTTCTTCGGTCGCAAACACATTCTGCCCTATCTGGTGGAGTTCCATGAGCTTTACCCGGACATTCGCCTGGAAATGGACTTTTCCGACCGGATTGTGGATGTCATCGAGGAAGGGTACGACATGGCGGTGAGGGGAGCGCCGCTCACGGATTCCTCGCTGCTGGCTCGCAAGCTTGGCGGCAACCCGAGAGCCCTGTGTGCTTCTCCGGACTATCTGGCCCGCAAAGGGGTGCCACGCACGCCGGAAGATCTTGCCAACCACGACTGTATCGCCATGGCGTCCATGCCCTACTGGTATTTCAACGGACCGGAAGGCGAGATAGCTTTCGAGGTCCGGAAGCCGATCATCAAGGGCGACAGTGGCGATCTGACCTATGATGCCGCGCTTCACGGCCTTGGTCTCAGCCTGAAATCGCTGGCGCATGTCTGGGAGGATCTGCGCGACGGGCGGCTGGTGGCGGTTCTGCAGGACTATACGATTGCCCGCACAGGCGCGATCTGGGCCGTTTATCCGCCAAGTCAGTTCGTGCCGCCCAAGGTAACGGCTTTTGTCGATTTCCTGATTTCAAAATACGGACGGCCACCCTATTGGGAGAGTGACTACCGAACGGCTTTAAATGGCAAAACAGGGTCGTAAACCGTGTGGTTTTCAAGAAAAGCCGGTTCTCTTTGCCTTGAAAAGCCACTAGAAGCGGGGCAGAAGCTAAAGCGCAAAGGGTGCGTTCGGCCCTGCGCCACGACCGCGCCTGCCGGCAGGCAGTAACTGAAAGTGAAGATTACAATATGTCGATAGTCGATTCCGTCTCCAAGGCCATGGTGCCGATCCATCGTGAAGGCTGGCCCTTCATCGCGATTGCTCTGGTGGCGACACTCGTTATCGGCTGGTTCATCGATCCCTTGTTCTGGATTGGCCTCTTCCTCACCGGTTGGGTCTGCTATTTCTTCCGTGATCCCAAGCGCGTGACACCGGTAGGCGAAGGACTGGTGATTTCCCCGGCCGACGGTGTCGTCAGCCTTGTCGGCCTCGCACGTCCGCCTGCGGAGCTGGAGCTGGGCTCAGAACCACTGATGCGCGTCTCCGTTTTCATGAATGTGTTCAACTGCCATGTGAACCGCGCACCTGTGGGTGGCCGGATCGAACGGGTGGCTTATCGGGCCGGTAAGTTCCTGAACGCCGAACTGGACAAGGCCAGCGAAGACAACGAGCGCAATGGCCTGGTTATCGACACGGGTCATGGCCGCATCGGCGTCGTGCAGATTGCCGGCCTGGTTGCCCGCCGTATTGTCTGTTTCGTTCGTGAAGGCGAAAATCTCTCTGCCGGCGAGCGTTTTGGCCTGATCCGCTTCGGCTCGCGTCTTGATGTCTACTTCCCGGCCGGCACCCAGCCGAAGGTCGCACTGGGCCAGACCATGATTGCCGGTGAAACGGTGCTGGCCGATTTGTCCGCGCCGCAAAGCCCGGCGCAATCCCTGACCCGAGTAAGCTGAGGCAACCGTGAACGAAACGCCCGACCATGGATCGTCCGACGTCCGCAGGACACCGCGTTTCCGGCGAGTGCCGCTGCGCCTGATCATCCCGAACATGGTGACCCTTCTGGCGCTCTGCTCCGGTCTGACAGCGGTCCGCATGGCGTTCGAGGGGCGTTGGGAATTTGCGGTAGGCGCCATACTTGTGGCTGCCGTGCTGGACGGGCTGGACGGACGCGTTGCCCGCATGATGAAGGGGACGTCGCGGTTCGGGGCGGAACTCGATTCCCTGTCCGATTTCGTCAATTTCGGCGTAACGCCGGCCTTGATGCTCTACCTCTGGATCCTCAAGGACGCCGGCAACATGGGGTGGATTGCGTCTCTGATCTTTGCAATTTCAGCAGCCCTTCGCCTGGCGCGTTTCAATGTTGCGCTGGACGATCCGAACAAGCCTGCCTGGGCATCGCGTTTTTTTACTGGGGTTCCGGCTCCCGCCGGGGCACTGACCGTGCTCCTGCCGCTGTATCTGGACTTCCTCGGCCTGTTTCCCCACTGGTTCGCAGATGATGCATTCGTTGCGGCGTATACCATCGGCGTGGCCTTCCTTCTGATCAGCCGTTTGCCGACGTATTCCGGCAAGACCCTGGGAACAAGGGTTCGCCGCGACTTCGTGTTGCCGTTGTTTCTGGTTGCCGTGCTGATCGTGGCCATGACTGTTTCCTATCCCTTCCGCATGCTTGCCGGGGGCGCGGTGCTGTATCTGCTGACGATCCCGTTCTCCTGGCGCGCGCACAGAAAGCTGGTTCTGGCCGATACCACCCTCGGCTTCGAGGATGACGGCGACGAATGCGACATCGATCTCGACAATATCGCTGACAGGGACAAGGACCACGGCGGCTGACACCCTCCTGATCGCAAATCGGGTTTCAGCGAACGGTTTTCTGGTTCAATTAGGCCTCCTCACCAAATGAGGAGCCTTCTCATGCTTGATGGAAAAACAATTCTGATAACCGGTGCTAGCAGCGGCATCGGAGCGGCTGCTGCGCGTCTTCTTGCCGATGCAGGTGCGAACCTGATGCTGGCCGCACGGCGGAAAGATCGTCTCGAAGAGGTGCGGTCGTCATTGCCTCATGCCTCAAACCGGATCGCACTGTTCGTTGGTGATGTCTGCGATACCACATTCTCCGAAGCTTCCGTGAAAGCGACGCTCGACGCTTTTGGCGGTCTCGATGCTGCATTCAACAATGCAGGCACGCTTGGAGAAATGGGGCCTGTGCCTGACATGAGCCTTGAGAACTGGAACCATGTCGTTGCAACCAATCTCAACAGCGCCTTTCTGGCTGCCAAATATCAGATCCCGGTTATGCGTGAGCGGGGAGGCGGTTCGATTGTGTTCACCTCGTCGTTCGTCGGTCATGGCATCGGTTTCCCGGGCATGGCTGCCTATGCAGCAGCGAAGGCCGGACTTGTCGGCCTGACGCAGGTTCTGGCAGCTGAGCACGGACCGGAAAACATCCGTGTCAATGCACTGCTTCCTGGCGGCACAATGACCGACATGGCTGGCAACGACCCGGCTTTCCACGAGTACATAGCCGGCCTCCATGCCCTGAAGCGGATGGCAGAGCCTGAAGAGATCGCCAGGGCGGCTGAATTCCTGCTGTCGGACGCCAGTTCATTCGTTACCGGCTCAGCGATGGTGTGTGATGGCGGAAATTCTATCTTCAAAGGATGAATGGACGCATGAAACGGTTCGGGTGATGACCCGGACCGTTCCTTGTTGCTGATAGGCTAAAATGCGCCCAGTCGCAGGGAATATCCGCGAGCAGCACATTCACTTCGGACGCACCCTCATGAATTTCTGTTCCGTGACAGACTTGCCCCATTGATCGCCGACGTATTCTTCGACGAGGGTGAAACCGTTTTTCTCGTAGAGCATGCGTGCCGCGTCGAGCCCCTTCAGCGTCCACAGGTGGATTTCGTCGAAGCCAAGGTTGTCCGAATGGTCGAGCGCCTTCTGGAGCAGGGCTCTTCCCACGCCCTTGCCCCGCAGGCGCTCGGACAGGATGAACCAGCGAAGATGGGCGATGTTGTTGCCGAGATCTTCGCCGTCAATGGTGATGGAGCCGATGACGGCGCCGTTTTCCAGCACGCTCCAACTGTTGTTCATGGGATTGCCGACACGTGGCATGAATTCGGCCATGGCTTTCGAAACCACGCTTTCAAAGGTCGGCCCCATTCCGATGATGTGGCCATGGGTGCGGGCATGCATGCTGGCAATGTCCCCGATCATACCGGTTTGATATCCCTCGGCGATGGTGAACTGCGGCTGATAGTCGGCCGCCGCTTCCTGAGGAGCGGCAAGGGCTTCCGCATAGGCGGCCATGGCGTCGCAAATCTCTTGGGCCTTCTCTCCATTGATCTTGTCGAGTGCTCTTCGGGCAAGAGCCTCGCCGTAGCTGTCGATCTTTGAAAACGTCGCTTTTCCGGCTTCTGTCAGGGTCAGACCAAACGACCGGCCATCACTGTCGGACCGCGTCTGAGTGATGTCGCCGCGTGCCTCCAGTGACTTCAGCAAGCGGCTGATGGTTGATTTCTCGAGCTTGAGTCTCGCCGAAATCTCCTTGGCGGTAATGCCAGGGTTCAAACCGATCTCCATCATCGCATGGACGCCTGAGCCTGACAGGTCGGTACCGGCGATGGTCTTGTCCAGAAAACCGAATTCGCGGACCAGTTGACGGGACGCTGCACGGATATCGCTAACAAGGGTGGGGGAGTGCTGGGACATGCAGAAGCCTATATAGTTGTATATTGCAACTATATGACCCAAGGTTCAGGAGTTCAAGGGATTTTCGTGCGCTTGCTCAACAAAACCCGGGGCTTTGCATCAACAAAAAAGGCCGCCGGAAACCGGCGGCCTTTCGAGGGATGTTCGTTGGATTATTCCGCCGCGTGCGGCAGATCCTCCCGAGGAGGGATCTTCGGCTGCGAAGGCGTCGGCATGGACACCACCTTTGCCGCCGGGCGCTGTTGTTCCGGCTGATCGCCGAGCGCCACAGGTTCCGGGGTTTCTTGCCCTGTGCCGCGTCCGGACTTGGGCCGGAAGTAGGCAACGCCTTTCCGGAACGTGCCAGCCCACACACTCGGCACTGCAATCATGACCGGGATCATCAGCAGCGTCAGCAGGGTGGAGAAGGCAAGGCCGGAAATCACCGCCGTTGCGAGCTGCACCCACCAGACCGCTGTGATGCCACCGAATGAGGTCACCTGATTGAAGAAATCGAAGTTGATCATGGTGGCCATGGGCACAAGGCCGGCAATGGTCGTGATGGTCGTCAGCAGGATTGGCCGGATACGCTGGGCGGATGTTTTCAGGATCGCGTCTACCGGTTCGAGGCCATCTTCAAGAAACCTGTTGTAGGTATCGATCAGGACGATGGCGTTGTTGACCACGATACCGGCAAGCGCAACCACCCCGGTCCCGGTCATGATGATCGAGAACGGCTGCTGGGTTATGAGCATGCCGAGCAGTACCCCGAACACCGACAGAACCACCGTCGAGAGCGTCAGGATGGTCTGGTAGAACGAGTTGAACTGGGTCAGCAGGATCAGGAACATCAGGAACAGCGAAGCAACCATCGCCTTGATGAGGAACTCGCCCGATTCCTGCTGGTCCTCATCCGCACCGCGGAACTTCAGGAACACGTTGGCAGGCCATTCCTGTGTATCCAGCCACTTCTGGAGCGCGGCAACCTGTTCTGTCGGGTTGGAACCGCTTTCCGGATTGACCGCCGCCTTCACAAACATGGAGTAGAGCCCGTCACGGCGCACGATCTCGGACACCTTCTGAGCCGGTTCGCGGCTGACGAAATTCGCCAGCGGCACGAGCCCGAGGGATGTCTGCAGGCGGAGCTGATCGAACCGGTCGATGCTCCGCTCGTTCTCCGGCAGGCGCACACGGATGTCCACCTCGTCCTCGCTGTCGCCAGGACGATAGGTTCCGATCAGGACACCGTTGGTGACGAGCTGAACCATGTTGCCAACGGAAGCGATGCTCGCCTGGTAGCGGCCGGCCTGTTCCCGGTCGATGGTGATCTGCCATTCGATGCCGGGCAGGGGACGGTCGTCCTCCTGGTTCATCAGCGTGTCCATGCCGTTGACATGGTCGCGTATGCGGGCAACAGCGGCAACCATGTCGTTGTAGTCGGTGGACTTGATCTCCAGCTGGACGTCCTTGCCTGTTGGCGGGCCGCCTTCGATCTTGCGAGTCTCCACCTTGATGCCGGGGATGTCGCCGGTTGCGGCACGGATGTCGGCGAAGATTTCCTTCGCCACACGGCGGCAGCAGAAATCTGCAAGTTCGATGTTGATCTCGCCCATCACGTCGGCGGGCTTGTCCTGGACGTCTCCGACCGACGGGCCACCGGACGAACCACCGGGCGTGAAAGCGTTGGTGATGACGTTGTCGACACCCGGAATGGACAGGATCCTGTCTTCAACCTGCACGACGAGGTCGCGGGCCTCAGAAGCCGACATGTTGCCGCGTCCGGATACCAGAACCACCGCCTGTTCCGGTTCTTCATCGATGAAGAACTGAACACCGGTCGGGTTCATCATGAACGCACCAACGATCACCACGCAGCTGCCGATCAGCAGCACGATGGCGGCGATGTTTCCGAGCGGGTTGCCCGCAAACATCTTCAGGACGCGTACATAGACGCCTGTAAATCCGCGCACCTTCCGCACGTCGAACGCTTCGGAGCCGGAAAGCGTGGCAGCCTCTGCCCGGTCGATCTCAGCCCGTTTGGCAGCACGCGCCTGCGACCAGCGCACAAACGGACGCAGCATCTTGTAGGAGACGAAGCCGACGAGAACGAGGGCGACAAGGCCGCACAGGATGGCTATGACCGTGGCCGCTACTGCCGGTACGACACCCTCAAGGGCCATGGGTACGAACGGGCCGAATGCCACGATGACGCCAACCAGCAGGCCAAACGTCAGCGCCAGGAGCACTGCGGCATACCGGTTGAGGAAGTGCGAGACCTGCGCCAGGATGCCGCCCGTCACTGGCAGGAACACCATTGCGGTGAACAGCGAGGCGGTCAGGACGATGATCACCATGATCGGCAGGTAGCTCATGAACTCGCCGGCAACACCCGGCCAGAGAAGCATGGGCAGGAACGCCACCAGGGTGGTCGCCGTCGAGGACACGATCGGCCAGAACATCAGCTTCGCTGCGCGGATGTAGGCCTCGCGGTCTTCCATGCCTTCCTGGATTTTCCGGTCAGCATATTCGGTCATCACGATGGCGCCGTCGACCAGGAGGCCCACGGTCAGAACGAGACCGAACATGACCATGTTGTTGACCGTATAGCCGACCCCGCCGAGGATCAGGAAGCCGACCATGAAGGAGGTCGGGATGGCCAGACCCACCAGGAGGGCAGACCGCATGCCAAGCGCCGCCAGAACCAGGATCATCACCAGGAAGATCGCGGTCAGGATCGACGACTGCAGCGAGCCGAGCACTTCGAAGATGTTGTTGGACTGGTCCAGCATCATGTCGACGCGAACCGTCTCGGGCCAATCCTTGGAGGCATTCTCGACAACCTGGCGAACCGCCGCGTTGTTCTCGATGATGTTGGTACCGATGCGCTTGACGACCTGCAGCGCGATCGCCGGGTTGCCGTTGACACGCGTATAGGCGTTGGGGTCCTTGAAGGTGCGCCGGATCTCGGCGACATCCGCAAGGGTCACCACACCTTCACCGCTTTGTTTCAGCGGCAGCGAGTAGACATCTTCCGCAGTCTCGACAAGGCCGGGAACCTTCACGTTGAACCGACCCTTGCCGCCGTCGATAAAGCCGGCGGGCACGAGCTGGTTGTTGAGTTGCAGCGAGTTCAGCAGCTCCTGCTGCGTGATCGAGTAGGATTCCAGTTTCTGGGTGTCGATCAGAACTTCCAGCAGCTCTTCACGGTGTCCTGTCAGATCCGCCGAGCGCACGGTATCGATGGCCTCGATCTCGTCCTTGAGCCGCCGGGCATGCTTGTAGAGCGTGCGTTCCGGCACGTTGCCGGAAAGGGCAATGATCATGGTCGGCGCGAGCGCGAAGTTCATTTCCGTGATCGTCGGCTCTTCGGCTTCATCCGGAAGCTTGCTTTTGGCCTGGTCGACCTTGTCACGCACGTCCGCCAGCGCCTCGTCCTTGTTGAACGAGATGTCGAACTCCAGCACGATGCCCGCATGACTTTCGGAAGCAATCGCGGTGATTTCCTTCAGCCCGTCAAGACCGCGCAATTCCGTTTCCATCGGCCGCACAAGCAGGCGTTCGGAGTCTTCCGGAGAAATGCCCTGCTGGGTGATCGAAATATAGAAGATCGGCAGATCTATGTCCGGGCTGGCTTCCTTCGGGATCGAGATATAGGTGGCTACACCGGCGACAATGAGCGCCAACATCAGCACGAATACCGTCTTGGGGCGTCGAAGGACGCCTTCGAGCATGTCTATCATTTGCTCACCTCTGCCGTCTCAAAGACCGGTTGCACGAGCTCTCCATCCGAGACGTATTCCTGCCCCACGGTGATGGCGACGACTTCATCGGGAAGTCCACCCACCCACATTCCGTCCTGTTCTCCGCCCAGCACCTTGACCGGGTAGAAGACGGTCTTGTTGTTTTCGTCGACTGCGCGAATGCCCACCTGGCCTGCATCATTGAGGGTCAGGATGGCCGGTGAAATCTTGTGTGCCTTTTCCGCTTCCAGCTCCAGTTCGGTCACGGCCGTAACGCCGTCCCGGGCCTCGCCGTCGGGATTGGGCAGCTCGACCTCGATGCGGAAGGTTTTCGTATCCGGATTTGCCGTCGGCGAGATGTAGCGCACCTTGCCGTTGAGCGTTTCACCGGTCACGAGGGTAACCTTTGCCGGCATGCCGAGCGAAATCTCGGCGATATTGAGTTCCGAGACTTCGCCGATGGCAATCATCGGATCGGAATCGACAACAGTGGCGCAGATACCGCCTTGTTCAAGCTGGCCACCGATTTCAGCCATCGAACTCTCAATGACACCGGCAATCGGCGAGCGGATGACGGTGTGTTCGAGCTCCTGTTCGGCTTCAATGAGACGCGCCTTGGCGGCATCGAGCTGGGCCTGCAGGGCAGCCACACGGGTTTGGGCAGTAAAGCCCTTGCTGTTCAGCTGTGTTGCGGCCTCATGATCCAGTTCCGCCTGGGCCAGAGCGGCCTTGGCTTCCAGAATGCGCGATTCCCGCGAGCCCTTGTCGAGAACGCACAACACATCCCCGGCATCAACATGAGCACCTTCCTGGGCCGGACGTTGCACCACATCATCGGTTGTCTTGGATCGGACAGCGACCTTGGCTTCGGCCTCGGTGCGCCCGCGCACTTCCAGTATGGCCCGCCGATCCTGCGCCACCAGACGCTGGACCTGCACCCGGAACGTTTCACTGGTGGCCTGGCTGACCCTGAGGGCCGGGGGAAGGGTTGCGTGTTCGCTGTCCCCGACACCGCCGATAACAACCGACCCGCTATACATCCAGAAGCCGATTCCTGCGGCAATGCCGGTTGCCAGGAGGTAGGAAAACTTCACTCGCATTATCTAAAGCTCCGAAACGTCTGGCTTACTCTGCGGCCGCCACGACTGGCTGTGCCGCTTCTTCGGCAATCTTGATCAAGGCCTCGCCATGTTCTTCCAGATAGGCGAGGGTGAAATTCATGCAGGCAATGCCGTAATCACGTGTCCAGGCGGATCCGGGATGGGTGCATTCCTGGTCTTTTTCGTTGTCTGTCAAAAGGCGCAGTTCGGCCTCCACCTGTGCCTTGCGCCGCTCGATCGCGCGGCGGATGACCTCGGGAGGCAGCTGCGCGGCGTTGAGAGCGATCAGCAGAAAGGGAGACTTGAAGGTGTCCGGTGCCTGGGGATCGCACAGGGACTGAATGAAATCTTCCCGGCCGGCATCGGTGATGGAATAAACCTTGCGGGCGGGCTTGCCTGCCTGCGGTTCCTCGCGCACGGTCACGAAGCCTTCCGACTCCAGACGCGCCAGCGCCGGATAGATGGAGCCGAAGCTCGCATCGTCGAAATAGCTGAACCGACCTTCGGTGGACTCCTTCCGAATTTCGTATCCGGTGGCGTCTCCGAAAGACAGGATTGCAAGACAGAGGCTGCGTACACTCATTGACAACTCCGCTGCCTGGGAGCGTCCTCCCGGCATGACAGCCTTCTTACGAGCCCGGGTGTGATCCGGATGACGTAAAGAGCATCGCAAGAAGTGTCATATGTTGGTTCGATATATCGAACAAATATATGCTTCCCTATCCGTAATCAAGGGTGCGCCGCACAATTCCCGTCTCGAGGATGAACAAACTATGAGCTGATCTTAAAATTTCTCTGACTTGCTCTATTTGACAGGTTGTTGCTGGGTGACAATCGGCGCTAGGCTGAGACGACAACGAAACCGCAATGGAACCACAGGGAGTGTTCGGCATGACAACGTCAATAAAGGCCCTGGTTCGCCTGAAGCTTCCGAAAGACCCTCTGTTCCGTCTGCTTGCGGTCAACGGCCTTGCGGGAACGGCAATTGCCGGCCTCGTCCTTGGAGGCATCTTTCTTGGCAATATCGGTAATCTGAGGGTGCTGGTGATGTCGGCTGAAGATCCGGTGCTACCGGTGATCATGCTCGCATTCGGCCTGTTCATCACCCTCGGGTCGGTGGTCATGGGCTCGGCTATCATGCTGCTGGGCGACAACGGCCGGAACGGCAATGGCAAGGGTGGGGCCGCAAGGCGCAGACTGCCGGTGTCGTTCACCGGGCAATTGAAACCGGTCCCGGTTCCTGCAAAAGCTGGATACAGGCGCGATCTGCGTCGGTGAACCCTTTCGGGCAGTTCAACACCTTGCGTAAACGGTCAATGAGCAAGTTGCTTGTAGACTGGCGTCGCCTTGGCGGACGCAGTTGGTTTTGATCCGAGATCAGCAAACAAGGTCATGGCCGCAGCTGCCAGGAGTAGCAGCAATCCGAGGGATGAGAGCCTCATCTCACCGGTCCTTTCGATCATGACATCCTCCGTTTTGATGGGAGAGGGTATACAGCCGCAGGATATAAAGTCCCGGTAATACCTCTTGTAAAATTTTACGTACATTCAAATACGTAGACGCAAAATCCACAGGGTCCCCTTATGGAGTTGCTGGGGCCCTCTGCCGAGGTGGCCCGCGATCCTGCGGCGCGTCCTTCTTTCAGGAAATAACGCGAAACACTGGACGCCAGGGCGTGTTCATCTGATAGCTGCCGCAGTTAACCATCATCCTTGAAAAACATGTCAGTTCTGCAAGGTAAGGTTGCGGTTTTTTGAGGGTTCATTTACGACCAAAGGTAGTTTAACGATTTGTTAATCAATTGCTGGAGTTGTAATGCGATTTCTTTTTCGCAACGTGCACATATTTGTTTTCGCAAGCCTTTCAGCTTCCGCTGCAGTGTGGATCGCAAGCAACCCTCAAAAGGCTGCGGAACTGGCGCAGCCTCTGATTGATGATGCCGTCGAGCTTCAGAGCATGACGATAAAAGCCTATCGCGAAGTTCGTGACCTGGACCTGCGGGACGCGGCGGATGAAGCCGTTTCCTACTATGTTGCGGCATTGCGAATGCCCAGCCTGCTGTTCGAGCGGCTGGCCGATCAACTCGATGATGTCGACGACACGCTGGAGCGGCGCACGCAGGCAGAACCAGTTCCTCGAAAGGTGGTTCCAATCGGCCACGGTCGTCCTGTGCCGGTCAGGTCTGTGCCTCACCCGCACTCGCGCTCGGACGATAGACCCCTCGTTTCAGTGCCCATCTGATCTGGAGCCGCAAAGGTTCAGGCAGAGGCCAATGCCAGCGCAATGCCCTGACCGACGCCGATGCACATGGTCGCAAGCGCAAGGTTGCCACCCCGCCTCTTCAGCTCCAGAGCCGCTGTTCCGGTAATTCGGGCACCTGACATCCCCAGGGGATGGCCGAGGGCGATTGCGCCCCCGTTCGGATTGAGGAATTCGCTGTCTTCAGGCAGGCCAAGGTCTCGCATGACGGCAATCCCCTGTGCGGCAAAGGCTTCGTTGAGCTCGATCACGTCGAATTCTGGCAGCGCAATGCCCAGGCGTGCGCAGAGCTTGCGCGTCGCCGGTGCCGGGCCGATACCCATGATGCGAGGCGGCACACCTGCGGTGGCTCCGCCAACGACGCGGGCAATCGGTGTGAGATTGTGCTTTTCCACCGCTGCTTCCGAGGCGATCAGCAGCGCGGCTGCGCCATCATTCACGCCCGAGGCGTTGCCTGCGGTCACTGAGCCGTTTTCCCTGAAGGGTGTCCTCAGCGCGGCAAGGGCCTCCAGCGTTGTAATTCTGGGGTGTTCGTCCTTGTCCACCAGGATCGGATCGCCCTTGCGTTGCGGGATCATGACCGGCACGATTTCTTCGGCGAACCGGCCGGACTGCAGGGCTTCTGCGGCCCGCTGCTGGCTACGCAGCGCGAAGGCGTCCTGGTCCTCGCGCGAGATCTGAAATTGTTCGGCCACGTTCTCCGCCGTTTCAGGCATGGAATCGATGCCGTACTGGCGTTTGAGAAGCGGATTGACGAACCGCCAGCCGATAGTCGTGTCGAAGATTTCAGCTGATCGGGAAAAGGCCGCATCGGCCTTGGGCATGACGAAAGGCGCGCGGGACATGCTCTCGACGCCGCCGGCAATGGCGAGATCGATTTCTCCGGCCTTGATCGCCCGTGCCGCGGTCATGACCGCATCCATACCCGAGCCGCAAAGACGGTTGAGTGTCAGACCCGGAACGGTTTCCGGCAGCCCTGCCAGCAGTGCCGACATGCGCGCGACATTGCGATTGTCTTCACCGGCCTGGTTGGCGCAGCCGTAGAAAATGTCGTCGACTTCCGCCCAGTCCGTGTCCGGATTGCGCTCCATAAGCGCACTGATCGGGATCGCACCGAGATCGTCAGCACGGACAGAGGACAGCATGCCGCCATAACGTCCGATGGGGGTGCGGACATAATCGCAGATGAAGACATGGTGCATGGGATGGATCCTGTCCGTGGCGGTGATGGCCGCCCTTGTCGGCGGCCGTATAGGGGTAAAGTCTTGCCGGAAAGCCTCTTCCAGAGCAAGGACATGTCACGCAGAACGCGCTGGTTTCACGACTTCTGTGATGTGTCCGGATGGCGCCGGATATCGTCTTCCTGCAAATAGGTTCCGGACTGCACCTCGATCATCCGCACGGGGATCTTGCCCGGGTTGTGCAGTGTGTGTTGCGCGCCGAGGGGTACATAGGCGGACTGGTTCTCACTGAGCAGCCTGGTTTCGCCGTTGATCGTGATTTCGAGCGTACCAGTTACCACCACCCAGTGCTCTGCCCGGTGAAGGTGGCTTTGCAGGCTCAGCCTCTTGCCCGGCTTGATCATCATCGACTGCACAGAAAAGCGCTCGCCGGCGTTGATGCGTTCCGTATATCCCCAGGGGCGATAGGACCGCGGGTGCCGATCGACCTCGTGCCTGCCTTCCGCCTTCAGTTGCTCCACCACGGTCTTGACGTCCTGAGCCTTGTCCTTGTGGGCGACCAGGACGCTGTCGGTTGTCGCAATCACCATCACGTCTTCAAGCCCGATGACGGAGACAAGCCCGCGTTCTGCGTAAGCCAGGCAATTCTCGCTGTCGAGGAAGCGCGCATCGCCCAGTCCGGAATTACCCTGGGCATCCTTGTCCAGCACCGTCCAGATGGCTGACCAGGACCCCAGGTCATCCCATTGCGGCGCGACTGGCGCACACACCACATTGCTGGCCTTCTCCATGATCGCATAATCGATCGAAATATTGTCCAGCGCTTCAAAGGCTTCCTGGTCAAGCCGCGTGAAATCGAGGTCGCCGTGCCGTGTCTTCATGACGTTCACGATTTGCTCGTAAAGATCCGGCTGATGCTGCTTGAAAGCGTCAATCATGGTCGTCGCCGCATAAAGAAAGATACCGGCGTTCCAGACGTAGCTGCCATCTTTCAGGAAAGCCTCGGCGCGCTCGTGGTCGGGCTTTTCAACGAAGGCTTCCACGGGCCGTACCGGCTCAGACCCGCTCGCTACCTTGATATAGCCGTAACCGGTGTTCGCTTCACTGGGCTCAATGCCGAAGGTCACGATCTTGCCGGCTCGCGCTGCTTCCTCGGCCTGCTGGACAGCCTCCAGGAAAACAGCCTCCTTCCGGATCAGATGGTCGGACGGCAACAGCAGGATAAGGGCGTTGGGGTCCGTTTCGGCAGCAATCAGGGCGGCCATCAGGGCAGGGGGGGCGGTGTTGCGGCCGACCGGCTCCAGCAGGATCGACTGGGCTTCCAGTCCAAGTTCGTTGAGCTGTTCCCCGATCAGGAAGCGGTGGGCGTTGCTGCCGATGACGATTGGAGCGGCAAAGTCAGGATGATTGACCCGCTTGCAGGTCTTCTGGAAGAGACTTTCCCCGCCAAAAAGTGGCAAAAACTGTTTTGGCCGGTCAGTGCGTGACAGCGGCCACAGCCGCGAACCGACACCACCGGACAAAATACAAGGGAAAATCATGCTTTGGTTCCTGTTCTGCTTCTACAAATGAGGTGTTTGCGGGCGAACCACGGTTGCTTTGAGTGTTAATCAGCCGAGGGACAAGTTGCAAGCAAGCGGCTTGAACGCTACATACGTAATAACGTAACGCCGGGGCGTTGGTTCCCATTGAGCGCAGCAGGCTTTCAGGACTATGACAATTTCAGATACCAGGCTTGTACAGCTTGACCGTGCCGGCGTCCGCAAAGGCGGTGATTGGCTTGTGCGCGGGGTCGATCTTTCGGTCTCGCCCGGCGAAATCGTGACGCTGATCGGCCCCAATGGCTCTGGCAAGTCGACAACGGCCAAGATGGCCCTCGGTATCCTGAGCCCGAGCGAAGGCAGCGCCGACCGCAAGCCGGGTCTCAAGGTCGGCTATGTGCCGCAGAAACTCGCCATCGACTGGACCCTGCCGCTGACCGTCGCCCGGTTTATGAGGCTTACCAACCCCTTGTCCGACGCGGAGTGCCGCGCTGCCCTGGCACGCACAGGGGCCGAACGGCTGATCCAATCGCAAATGCGCACACTCTCGGGCGGCGAAATGCAGCGGGTCATGCTGGCGCGTGCGATTGCCCGCAATCCCGGCCTGCTGGTGTTGGATGAACCGGTGCAGGGCGTGGACTATGCGGGCGAAATTGCGATTTACGATCTCATTTCCGAAATCCGTAAGACGCTCGGATGCGGCATTTTGATGATCTCGCACGATCTTCATGTGGTGATGGCGGCGGCGGATCAGGTCATCTGTCTCAATGGCCATGTCTGTTGCCGCGGAACGCCCTCGGATGTCAGCCGCGACGACCGGTACCATGCGCTGTTCGGTAACCGGCGCAACGCCGCAATCGCAGTGTACGAACATCATCACGACCATGTTCACCTGCCGGACGGAAAGGTGCGTCACGCGGACGGTTCCCTGTGTTCCTCGTGTTCAGGTGAGCATCATCATCATTCTCACGGCGATGCGTCCGCGGAAAAAGAAGGCGGCATTCGAAATGCTGGATGATTTTTTCACCCGCGCGTTGATTGCCGGTATTGGCGTGGCACTTGTTGCCGGGCCTCTTGGCTGCTTCATCATCTGGCGTCGAATGGCCTATTTCGGCGATACGCTGTCGCATGCGGCCCTGCTGGGGGTCGCCCTGTCGCTGCTTCTCAACGTCAACACCACGCTGGCCGTCGGGGCCGTTTCAATCCTTCTTGCCGTCGTGCTGATGGCCCTGCGGCGCAGCGATACGCTGTCTTCCGACGCTCTGCTTGGCCTGTTGTCCCATTCAGCGCTCGCTCTGGGGCTCGTGTGTCTTGCGTTCATGACCTGGGTCCGGGTCGATCTGCTGGGTCTGCTCTTCGGCGATATCCTGGCTGTGACGCCGCTGGACATTGCCATGATCTATGGCGGCGGCGCGCTGGTACTGACTGTTCTGGTGGTGATCTGGCGCCGCCTGTTCGCCGCCACCGTCAGCCCGGACCTCGCCGCGGGGGAGGGGCTGAAGCCCGAGCAGACAGAGCTCATCTTCATGTTGCTGACGGCCATCGTCATCGCCATCTCGCTCAAGATCATAGGCGCACTGCTGATCACCGCACTCTTGATCATTCCGGCTGCCGCTGCACGGCGCCTGTCATCTTCACCGGAACAGATGGCCGTCATCGCTGCCCTGACAGGAGCTGCCGCCGTCGTCGGCGGGCTCTACAGTTCGTTGACCTATGATACGCCGTCCGGGCCTTCCATCGTGGTTGCGGCGATGGCTCTGTTTGTCGTCAGCCTTGTCCCGGGTGTGCAAATCGTGAGAAGGGTGAGTTCGAGCACGAAAGGAGATCGTCCGTGAGCGTTGAGACACATCCCGAACTGACCAAGAACCAGGCCCTGGTGTTCGGCTCGCTGTCGGACGCAGGCGGACCTCTGACGGCCTATGCGATTCTGGATCTGTTGCGCGACAGCGGGTTTCGTGCGCCGCTCCAGGTTTACCGGGCGCTCGACAAGCTGGTGGAATACGGAATGGTCCACCGCCTGGAAAGCCTCAATGCCTTCGTCGCCTGTTCGCACAAGGGCTGCTCCAGCCATGGCACGGCCGCCTTCGCCATCTGTGAAAAATGCGGCGAGGTCAGTGAATTTACGCCGGTCAAGGCCATGACCCTGTTGCAGGACTGGACAAGGAGCGAAGGCTTTCAACTGTCCCGCACGACCATAGAGCTGCGCGGCACCTGCCGGCAGTGCGCCGTACCGAACTGATCTGCGCCACACGTCGCGGCATCCAATCGATTTCCGAGACGCGGTCTTTGCCCTAGGATGTCTGCAACGAATCTTTGGAGATGTTCATGGCAAGCAGATTGGGCATCGGCATTATCGGATGCGGCACGATTTCAAAAACCTACTTTGATCTGGCGCCGAAGTTCAGCGGCCTTGAAATCAGGGCCTGTGCAGATCTGAACCGTCAGGCGGCGGAAGCGCGCGGTTTCGACTATGGCGTGCGTGCACTCACCGTGCATGATCTGCTTCTTGCAGATGACATCGATCTGATCGTCAATCTCACCGTTCCCGATGCGCATTATCTGGTGTCTCACGAAATCCTGGCACACGGGAAGCACGTCTATTCGGAAAAGCCGCTGGCGTTGTCGATCCGGGATGGGCAGGCACTTGCTGACCTGGCGCGCAAGAAACACCTGAAGGTCGGCTGTGCACCGGATACGTTTCTGGGCGGGGCGCATCAGATTGCCCGCAAGGCTGTCGACGAAGGACAGGTTGGTGAGATTGTCGGCGGCACATGCCATGTCATGAGCCACGGCATGGAGCACTGGCATCCCAATCCGGACTTTTTCTTCAAGCCCGGTGGCGGTCCCGTCCTTGATCTCGGGCCCTATTACATCGCCGCGCTCCTCAATCTGATCGGGCCGGTCAAGCGAGTGTGCGCCATGTCGGGCATGCCCTTCAAAAGCAGAACGATCGGAAATGGCGCTCGCAAAGGCGAAAAGATCGACGTCACCACCCCGACGACGATCCATGCGATCCTGGAATTCCAGACGGGTGCCAAGGTGACGCTGACAGCCAGTTGGGACGTCTGGGCCCACAAGCACCCTCCGATGGAGCTTTATGGAACCAAAGGAACGCTTTTTCTCGCAGATCCAAACTTTTTCGGCGGGGACGTAAGCCTGGTTGCCGAAGACGGAACGGCAAAACCGCTTGATGGCGCAGTTCATCCCTTTGGAGCAGCGAATGTCGATGACAACGGGACGCCCCGGGCGAACTACCGCGCCGCCGGCCTGGCCGACATGGCACAGTCCCTCCTGAGAAATGACGCAAGTGAGTTCCGCTGTTCTCTCGAGCGCGCCCTGCACGCAGTCGATGTCATGGTGTCCATCCTGAAATCGGCGGAAACCGGAACCTTCGTAGACATCGAGCACCAGGCCAGTCGTCCACAAGCCCTTGCGGCCGCTGAGGCAGGTAAATTGCTCGCTTGAAGCCGGTTGCGGCTGCTTCACCGGCCTCCTATCTTCGCCGCTAGGGACGCCATGATTTGAAGGCGAACGCCCGCCTGCGGGCAAAAGAGGGAGAGCGGGTATGGCCTTGTTGATCGCCGGCCTTGTGCTGTTTTTGGGAATTCACACGTTGCCGATGGTTCCGGCAACGCGCAACGGGCTGGTCTCCAGACTTGGCGAGACGGGTTACAAGGGGCTGTTCACGCTCTTGTCCTTCGTCGGGCTGGGCCTGATCGTCTACGGCTATGGTGTGGCGCGCTTCGAGGGGGCTCCGGTGCTCTACGAGCCGCCGTTCTGGCTGCGCCACGTCACCATGCTGTTCATGATTCCCGTGTTCATTTTCCTGGTCGCGGCCTATGTACCCTCCCGGATCAAGACGACGCTGAAACACCCGATGCTCGCGGCTGTAAAGCTGTGGGCCTTTGCTCACCTTCTTGCAAATGGTGATCTGGCATCGGTGCTTCTGTTCGGCGGGTTTCTGGCCTGGGCAGTGGCTGACCGGATTTCCGTCAAACGCCGTGGGCCGGGGGCAGGGCAGATCGGTGCATTGGCTTCGGCAAAGCCTGGAAAATACTCTGATCTTGTCGTGATTCTGCTGGGTCTCGTTCTCTACGGACTGTTCGTCTGGAAACTGCATGCGCTGTTGATAGGCGTGCCGGTGATGTGATAGCCGCTGCGGTGGTTGAAATTACGTGAGAAATCCGGCATTTCCTGCCGGATTGCCCCACTTGCGCCATGAAGGACCGTTTTAAGCCCCTTCAGGGAATTGCCCGAGCCGGATCAAATGGATAATGTGCGCCACTCAAGAAGGGGCCGCACCCGGCCAAGACGTGCCGGGCAGCAGAAGTGAATGCAGGAAATAGACACGCATGTCTGACATTTTTCGTGAAGTCGATGAAGATATCCGCCAGGAGAAATACCGTCGGCTTTGGGACCGGTTCGGTCCATGGGTGCTTGGCGTTGCGGTCTTGATTGTTGTTGGAACCGGCGGCTATCGCGGCTGGCTCTATTGGCAGGAACAGCAGTCGCAGAGCGCGGGCGATACATTCTTCGAAGCCGTGAAGCTGTCCGAAGCCCAGAACTACGAAGAAGCAGCCGCTCTCTACGGTGAACTGGACAATGCGCTGGGGGGCTATCCTGCCCTGGCGAAACTGCGCCAGGCCACCGATCTTTCCAATTCCGGCAAGACGGAAGAAGCTCTTGCAGAGTTCGATGCCCTATCGCGCGACAGCAGTATCATGGAAGCCCTGCGTGATGTCGCGGCCCTGCGCGCCGCATACCTCGCCGTCGATACACAATCATATGGCGAGATCGCCGACCGGATCGAGAAACTGACCGGAGACACCGGTCCGTTCCGTGCAGCAGCACGTGAACTTCTCGCTCTAAGTGCCTGGAAGGCTGGCGACATCGAGACGGCCAATAAATGGATTTCAGCAATTGAAGAGGACACCGAAACGCCCGCAGATGTAAGCCGGCGCGTGTCGATCCTCGGTGATGTCATCCGGTCCAGCAACGGCGAAGCCACAGCGGACAGTGAAGGAAACAACCAGTGAGTTTTGTAACCGTTTCTTTCCGCAGACGCGGTGTTTTTGGCGCAATAGCCCTGTCGCTTGTCCTGACCGGGTGCGGGTCGGTCAGTGAATTTACCGAGAATATAAATCCGTTCGCCCGCGAAAAGATCCTCAAGGGTGAGCGCCAGCCTGTTTTTGATGGTGCCGACCCGGCAGCCGAGGCGCTCGGCCAGTCCGCCAAGATCGGCGCGGCAACGGGCGGTCAGTCGTGGACGACGGCCGGTGGTGGCCTGACCAACGATCCGGGCAACGTTGCCGTATCCGTTTCCGGCAACCGCGCCTGGCGCGCCCAGGTCGGCTCGTCCGGCGGCGGTCTGACAACCTCCGCGCTTCGGGTGTCTTCCCGCCCGGTCAGCGATGGCAGCCGTATCTACGTCTACAAACCCAATGGTGAAGTCGTCGCCCTGTCGACGGGTGGTGCACGCCAGTGGACCCAGAACCTGCGTCCGGAAGGCGAGAGGGATGTCGGGCCGGGTGGTGGTGTCGCGGTTGAAGGCGGCGTGGTCTATGCGGCTACCAGCTATCGTCAGGTCGCGGCGCTCGAAGCCGGTTCCGGACGGGAAATCTGGAAAGTCGACATCGACACACCGGCGCGCGGCGCACCTGTTGCAGGCGCCGGGCATGTCATTGTCGTGTCCCAGTCCAACGAAGTCTATGCGCTGAAACAGTCCGACGGCAGCGTTGCCTGGACCTATGCTGGTATCGAGGAAACCGCCGGTCTCTTGTCTGCGGCCAACCCGGCCATTTCCGGCAACCGCGTCATCGTGCCGTTCTCCTCCGGTGAGATCATGGCGATCGACATCAAGTCCGGTGAACCGGCCTGGATCGACGGCGTGTCGCGCGGCTTCAGGACGCTTGCATTGTCCGGCCTAGCGGATGTCTCGGCCAGCCCGGTTGTCTCCGGCAGCACGGTTTACGCGACCGGCGTTGCCGGGCGCACGGTTGCGGTCGATGCCCGCACGGGCCAGCGTCGCTGGGAACAGAATCTCGGCAGCGTGCACACGCCGGTTGTCTCCGGCAGCGCGCTGTTCATGGTTGACCTTGACGACCGTATGGTCGCCCTCAATCTGAAAAACGGGGAAACCCTCTGGGCAACGGCCTTGCCGCGTCCGGAAAAGAAAAAGAAGCGCCGCAACTGGGCTGGCCCGATCCTGGCGAACGGGGCACTGGTTGCCTTTTCCAGCGACGGCCAGATCGCAATCGTGGATGCCGCTTCCGGTAAAACCATGTTGACGCAGCGGACCAATACGGATGTCTATGTGACACCGATCGTCGCCGGTGGCCGGATTATCGTGCTGACTGGCAATGACGGCGTCGCTGCCTTCAACTAGCATTTGAGGCGGGCCCGAGAGGTCCGCCTATCAGGAGAACTGCTGTGGGCGCTACTGTCGCCATTATCGGACGGCCGAACGTCGGCAAGTCCACCCTTTTCAATCGCCTTGTGGGCAAGCGCCTGGCGCTGGTAGACGACACACCTGGTGTGACGCGCGACCGGCGGCCGGGCGATGCCCGTTTGGGCGACTTGCGCTTCACGATCATCGACACCGCCGGTCTCGAAGATGCGGACAAGGAGTCCCTTGAAGGCCGCATGCGCCGGCAGACCGAAGAAGCGATCGAAACCGCCGACGCGGTCCTGTTCGTGATCGACGCTCGTGCCGGTGTCACGCCACTCGATGCCCATTTCGCCGAAGTTGCACGCAAGACCACCCGTCCGGTGATCCTGCTTGCGAACAAGGCGGAAGGTCGGGCGGGAGAGAGCGGGCTTTACGAATCCTATTCGCTTGGCCTGGGCGATCCGATTGCAATCTCCGCCGAACATGGCGAAGGGCTGGCTGATCTCTATGACGCGCTGAAACCTCATGTCGACCGGGTGACGGAAGAAGAAGAGGCCAAGCGCGAAGAGGCAATCACCAACGTCGATGTCGACGAAGACGGTGAATTCGTCGAGGAAGAAGATCCGGTCGGTACGGTTGAACGGCCCCTGCGCGTTGCGATCGTTGGCCGTCCCAATGCGGGCAAGTCGACGCTGATCAACCGCATGCTGGGCGAAGATCGTATGCTGACAGGACCGGAAGCGGGCATCACGCGCGATTCCATTTCCGTCGACTGGGTCTGGCGCGACCGGCACATCAAGCTTTTTGACACAGCTGGGATCCGCAAGAAGGCGCGTGTTCAGGAAAAGCTCGAAAAGCTGTCCGTTGCCGATGCCCTGCGCGCGATCAAGTTCGCCGAGGTGGTCGTCGTGACGCTGGACGCCACCATGTCCTTTGAAAAACAGGACCTGCAGATCATCGATCTGGTCGCGCGTGAAGGCCGCGCACTGGTGGTGGCGATCAACAAGTGGGACCTGATCGAAGACCGCGAAGAAGCCTGGAAAAAGATCAAGGACGCCAACGAACGGTACTTCAACCAGATCCGCGGTGTTCAGATCGCGACTTTGTCCGGCCAGCAGGGGCAGGGGATCGACCGCCTCATCGAAAGCGTCTTTACCGCCTATGAAGCCTGGAACGCGCGCGTCTCGACCGCGAAGCTGAACCGGTGGCTGGACAAGGTTACAGCAAACCATCCGCCTCCTGCCGTTGCCGGGCGCCGGGTGCGCCTGCGGTACATGACCCAGCCCAAGACGCGGCCACCGCATTTCGTGGTCTTCTGTTCGCGTCCGGAGCAATTGCCGGAAAGCTACACCCGCTATCTGGTCAATTCGCTGCGCCAGTCTTTCAACATTCACGGTACCCCCATTCGCCTGTCCTACCGCAAAGGCGAGAACCCTTACGCTCCGAAGAGAAAACGGGGCTGAGCGGGGAGTGCAGCCGGCGCATGCCGGCTGCCGGCCGGTTTTCTTCTTTCCCGGCGGAAACGCTGCTTCCCGCCGCCATCGACACTTTAAGGGAGTTTGAACCATGTCCATCGACCGGCTGGAATTTGCCGTCACCCTTGCCGAAAAGGCTGGCGAGCTTGGTCTCGACTATTTCCGCAAGCTGGACACGCTCACGGTTACGCAGAAGGGCCATCAGGACCTGGTGTCGGAAGCCGACCGCAACGTGGAAACACTCATCCGGCAGGAACTCGCAAAGAGCTATCCGGACGACGGCATTCTGGGCGAAGAGCATGGCATGGAAGAAGGGGATTCGGGCTATACCTGGGTCACCGACCCGATCGATGGCACAGCAAACTTCGTTGCCGGTATTCCGCAGTGGTGCGTCATCATTTCCTGCGTCCATCAGGGCCAGGTGATTGTCGGTGTGATCCACGATCCGGTCTCAAGGGAAACCTTCAAGGCAGCGGCCGGTCACGGCGCGTTCCTTAATGACAAGCCGATCCGTGCATCCGACAGCGAAAGCCTCTCTCATGGCTCGGTTGGCGTTGGTTTCAACGGCCGGACCGCCGTTACCGACGCTGTCAATGTTGTCGGTGCCCTGGTTTCAAAGGGCGGTGTCTTCTTCCGCAACGCCTCGGGTGGACTGATGCTCGCCTATGCAGCCTCCGGACGTCTGATCGGTTATGTCGAATCCCATATGAATGCTTGGGATTGTCTTGCAGGCATGCTGATCACCAAGGAAGCCGGTGGGCAAGTTCTGGAACAGGACATCAACCAGTCCCTTTATCACGGTGCACGCGTCGTTGTCGGCGCTCCCGGTGTCTTTGCCGACCTGAAGGAAATCGCAGAAAGTTCCTTCGCGCCGTTCGAAGCTGCCTGAACAGTCTCACACGTGCTGGTCGACTAGAACCGGGTTTCCGTCCGGGTCGACCAGCATGAAGCTGGCCCGGCCACTGCCGGCCTCGTCAGCTTCGGATACGAAAGAGTATCCCTTCGTTTTCAGCGCCTTTTGGATGTCCCGCACATCCTGAAAATCTTCAAGCGTCCTGGCATCCTGATCCCAACCGGGATTGAAGGTGAGAATGTTCTTTTCAAACATGCCCTGAAACAGCCCGATGATGGTGTCGCCGTTCTTCAGGACGGTCCAGTTGTCCGCGTTCGAAACGCCGACATCCACGAAGCCGAGGCCTTCGTAGAACGCCTTTGATTTCACAAGATCCTTGACGGCCAGACTGACCGAAAACGCACCGAGTTTCATTTTCGTGGCTCCTCTTTTCAGGCAGCTGCCGATTTCCAGCATGCTGTCAAAGACTGAGAAAAGAGGCAAGTTCCTGGCGCGATTGCTCGGTAAAATGAAACCCCTTCCAGCCGAGAGCCTTCGCGGCGCGAACGTTGGTGGCGCTGTCGTCAATCAGCAGGATCTCCGACGGGGTAACCCTGAGGGTGTTGCTGACATGAGTGAAGAATGCGGCATCCGGCTTGGCTGCCATGATCCGGCCGGAGGAGAAAATCTGGCTGACGAGCGAGCCGAAGCCGGACTGGTGCTCAATGTAACTGGAGCGCCGGTCTTCATTGTTGGTCGCAATCACCTGAACCACGTCATGACCTGCCAGATGTTCAAGCAAGCCGCAGGTGAACGGATCCTTCAGGTCATCCTTGACGAACCAGTAGTCGAGAAGATCGTCGGCATTCAGTGTGTGACCGCAGCGGTCAAGCCAGTCCTGCAGGTGGCATTTGATGTCCCGTTTTCCGGTGATGACCTGTGCGAAGGAGGCATCGAAGACGTCGCGCTCGAATGCGTCGAGCGCGATACCGAGATCGTCTTCCAGCGTGTCTGCCCACACGAACCGCCCCTCGACGATGTTGCGGTTGAGAACACCGTCGAAATCCCAAGCGATAACGCTGATATCGGCGCGCATGGCAACTTTCCTTCCAATCATCGATCGGAAGGCGCAGAGCCAAACTGGCACCTTTGCAACCGGTGGCGATTGCCCGTTGAAGGCCCGGCCTTAGGCCCGGGCCCATTCTCCGCTGACGCGGTCGTACAGGCTGCCGGTTTCAAGAACGTCGGGCTTCAGCAAGGGCAGAAGATCTGCCGCGACTTCATCCGGTGCGGGAAGGTTGGTGGCAAGCTCACCCGGCATGGCCTTTGCCCGCAGTCCCGTGCGGGTGGGGCCGGGGTCGGCAATGTTGATCTTCATCTTCGTCTGCAGGCTTTCCTTGGCCCAGGTCCGCGCCATGGCTTCGACGGAAGCCTTGCTGATGGACTGAAGACCCCAGAACGGCGTGCAGGTGCTCGCATGGACGGAAGACAGGAACAGCGCACGGCCGGCGTCAGACTGGCGCAGAAGCGGGTCCAGAGACCGGATCAGACGCCAGTTGGCAACGACATTCACCGCCGTCACTTTCTCGAAGTCCTTCGGGCTGATATGGCCGATGGGCGACAGCACGCCCAGCATGCCAGCATTGGCCACGAAGATATCGAGCTTCTTCCAGCGCTCGTAGATCGCGGCGCCGAGCCGGTCAAGAGCGTCGAAATCGGTCAGGTCCAGCGGCACGAGCGTGGTTTCCCCACCCGCGGAGCGAATCTCGTCATCAAGATCTTCCAGGCCGCCGACAGTCCGGGCAAGCGCAATGACATGCGCACCACGTTCGCCGAGCTGCTTTGCTATCTGATAGCCAATTCCGCGGGAGGCGCCGGTCACGAGTGCGATCCGGCCTTCAAAGTCTTTGGTCATGCGTGATCTCTTAGATCAATTTGCCTTCCGGCGGTACCGCCGGAAGGCATTAATTTAGGCGGTCCAAAGGGTTTTGAGCGCTTTAACCGACCTCGACCAGACGCGGGGGGCTGACGAAGTCCTGATCTTCGGATAGATCGGTCAGCGGCGTCGGATAATCGCCGGTGAAGCAATGGTCCGTGAACTGCGGATTGGCATCATCACGGCCTTCGTATCCCATGGCCTTATAGATGCCGTCGACGGACAGGAACGCCAGGGTGTCGGCTCCGATATAGGCGCGCATTTCATCAAGACCGTATTTCGCGGCCAGAAGCTTCTCGCGCACCGGCGTATCGATGCCGTAGTAGTCGGAATATTTGATCGGCGGGCTGGCGAGGCGGAAGTGAACTTCCTTGGCACCGGCTTCGCGGATCATCTGAACGATTTTGACCGACGTTGTGCCACGCACCAGACTGTCGTCCACCAGCACCACGCGCTTGCCTTCGATCTGGGCCCGGTTGGCGGAGTGTTTCATCTTCACGCCAAGAGCACGGATCTGCTGGGTCGGCTCAATGAACGTCCGGCCGACATAGTGGTTACGGATGATGCCGAGTTCGAACGGCACACCGCTTTCCTGGCTGAAGCCGATGGCGGCCGGTACGCCGCTGTCCGGCACCGGCACGATGACGTCGGCTTCGACATTGGATTCCCGTGCGAGCTGACGGCCCATTTCGCGGCGAACGTCATAGACGCTGCGGCCTCCGACAACACTGTCAGGGCGCGAGAAATAGATGTATTCGAAGATGCAGGGCCGGGCAGGGCGTTTGCCGAACGGGAAGAAGGATTCAATTCCCGTCGTGGTGCAGACGATGACTTCGCCGTTTTCAACTTCGCGAATGAACTTCGCACCGATGATGTCGAGCGCGCAGGTCTCCGAAGCCAGGATTGGTGCCCCGTTGAGGTCGCCCAGAACCAGCGGACGGATGCCGAGCGGGTCGCGTGCACCGATCAGTTTCTTCGAGGTCAGCGCCACCAACGAGTAGGCGCCTTCCATCTGGGTGATCGCATCGATGAAGCGCTCGACGATCTTGCCCTTGCGCGAGCGGGCGACGAGCTGCAGGACCACTTCGGAATCGGAGGTCGACTGGCAGATTGCTCCGTCGCGGATCAACTGGCGGCGCAGGGTGAGGGCGTTGGTGAAGTTGCCGTTATGGCAGACTGCAATACCGCCGCCATCCAGCTCGGCGAACAGCGGCTGCACGTTCCTGAGGATGGTCTCGCCGGTCGTCGAATACCGAACGTGGCCGACCGCAGCCTTGCCGCTCAGCCGTTCGATTGTCTCGGCATCGGAAAAATGATCGCCGACAAGGCCGAGATGACGTTCCGCACGGAACTGCTCGTTGTCGACGGTCACGATCCCCGCTGCTTCCTGCCCGCGGTGCTGGAGCGCATGAAGCCCGAGCGCGGTCAGCGCGCTGGCATCCTCATGACCCAGAATGCCGAAAACACCGCATTCTTCGCGCAGGGTGTCTGCATTGATGTCGAACGGTTCGTGCACGTCGGTTCCGCCAGCCATGGCGAACACTCCTTCGTTCTGGCCGGTGGGAGGACCGGCCTGGTCTTGCGGTCAAAGGTCTGTCATCGTCATGGCGATGGACGAGAAGTTGACCGCTTTGCAAATGGTACATCGTCCCGCACCTGTCATGGCGCGGGATGCCTCATTCAACGTTGCACCGTCAGCCGGTGCCCGATCCTGCCCAGTCTCGGTTTATGTCCCCGGATCGTAACCAAGGTCTGTTAGTTGCTATCCGTCGTCAGTTGTTCAAGTCCCTGACGTTCTGAATCGCTGTACGCCGGTTCTTCTGCAGGGGTTGCGCCCCCTCCGGCCTGATTGTTCTGCCGGATCTTGTCCAGGATCGCCTTTTCCGGGTCTTCGGGCAGAACGGCCACCAGCCGCTCACCGATGGACAGCAGGATCGGGCGCGACTTTGCGGTCTTGACCCAGTTCGGCTGCTGTTCCGGCTGGACGAACCAGTTGAAGAACATCATCGCCACGACGACCAGCAGCAAACCGCGCACCGCTCCGAAAACGAACCCGAGGGTCCGGTCGAGCGCGCCGATGCGGCTGTCGAGCACGAAATCGGAAATCCGCATGGTGATATAGCTGACAACAAGCAACGTGACCAGAAAGACCGCCGCGGCAGATACGCCCATGGCAACCAGATCGTGGTTGATATACTGCTTGGTGTAAGGAAGAACCCGCTCGTAGAGCAGGAATGCCGCAGCTGCCGCTGCCACCCAGGAAACGATGGAAAGAACTTCCCGGACAAATCCGCGGATCATCGCAAGGACCGCCGAAATGAACATGATGACCAAGAGCAGTCCGTCCAGCAGCGTTATCGGCATGTTCCTGAAAAATCCTCTGTCTGGCGCTCTTTCAAGAGCTTAAACCTTTCGCCCAAACCCGTCACCATCTTGCGTCAGGTCTGCCCCTTAGCACTAGCCTCCGCCGAAAGTTTGGCAACAAAGTCCCCAAGTTCCGGCACACCCGTGGTTCTGAACGAAGACACGATGCCATCCTTGAGATTGCCTTCCGGACAATAGGCCTGGTCGAAGCCGAGTTTCTCAGCTTCTTTCAGCCTGGAGGGGGCCTGGGCGACCGGCCGGATTGCCCCTGACAGGCTGACTTCGCCGAAATAGACGCAATTGGCCGGAAGGGCAAGCCCGCTGAGTGAGGAGATTAAGGCCGCAGCAACGGCAAGATCGGCTCCGGGCTCATTGATCTTGAGACCGCCAGCGACATTCAGATAGACATCGTGCTGCGAAAAGCGGACGCCGCAGCGTGCTTCCAGCACCGCCAGGATCATCGAAAGGCGGGCACTGTCCCAGCCGATCACGGCCCTGCGCGGTGTTCCGAGCGAAGATTGCGCCACCAGCGCCTGGATCTCGATCAGGAGCGGGCGTGAGCCCTCGAGCCCGGCAAAGACCGCCGCGCCGGGGGCGGTGGTGTTTCTGTCCCCCAGAAACAGCGCGGAAGGATTGGGAACTTCCTGAAGCCCTTTGCCGGTCATCTCGAAGACGCCGATTTCATCCGTCGCGCCGAAGCGGTTCTTGACCGAGCGCAGGATACGGTACTGATGCGCGCCGTCGCCCTCGAAATAGAGCACAGCGTCGACCATGTGTTCGACCACGCGCGGACCGGCGATCTGGCCGTCCTTGGTCACATGCCCGACCAGCACAAGGGTGGTGCCATTCTTCTTGGCATAGCGCACCATGGCCTGGGCGGATGCACGCACCTGCGTAACGGTGCCGGGAGGGGATTCCACCTGGTCTGTCCAAAGTGTCTGGACGGAATCGAGGATCAGAAGGGCGGGAGCCGTGTCGGCTTCAAGAGTTGCCAGAATGTCTTCGACGCTTGTTTCCGCCGCCAGTGCGACAGGCGCCTGGGCAAGCCCCAGCCGCTCGGCCCGAAGCCGAACCTGGCCGATGGCCTCTTCGCCCGAAATATAGACGGTCCTGTGGCCGAGGTTGGCCAGTTGCGCAGCCGCCTGAATAAGCAGCGTGGACTTGCCGATGCCGGGATCACCACCAACCAGCAATGCCGACCCGCGCACGAAACCGCCACCGGTCACCCGGTCGAGTTCCGGCACCTTCGTCTGAATGCGCGGGGCTTCCTTGGCGTCACCGGAAAGGCCCACAAGCGGAATGACGCGGCCTTTGCTGCGGGAAGCACGTCCGGGGCCGCCTCCAACGCCGCCTCCGGTCTGTTCCTCCACGATGGTGTTCCATTCACCACAGCTTTCGCAGCGACCAACCCATTTGGCGGTAACAGCGCCGCAGGATTGGCAGACGAAGGAAGTGGAGCGCCGTGCCATGAAAGTTCGCCTTTCGCTCTCGGCTCAGCTCAGGGGCGCGTAGACGCGCTCAAACCGCCGGCCGAGGCTTGTCAGATATTCGTAATCGATGGTTTCGGCATAAGCGGCAAGATCGGAAGCTGCAACACCTGGCCCCAGCATTTCCACAAACGCGCCGCGCCTTAGCAGATGGTCTGGCACGTCTGTCACGTCAAGGGTAATCATGTCCATGGAGATCCGGCCGAGGATAGGCGCCTTGTAGCCGCCGATCATCCCGAAGCCGCCGGGGCGTTCATCCGTAGAACCTGCGCGCCGGATCATGCCGTCGGCGTATCCGGCTGCGACAACGGCATTGCGCAAGGGGCGCGTCGCGGTCTGTTTGGCGCCATAGCCAATGGTGTCGCCCTTCGGAACGTCGCGCACCATCATGATGCGGGCCTCCACCTTGGCCACCGGCTTCATGGGGTTGGGCTCTGTTTCAATGGCCAGTCCGCCGTAAAGCGCAATCCCGGGACGAACAACTTCGAAGTGGTATTCCGGCCCGAGCAGTACCCCGGCGGAATTTGCCAGCGACCGCGGTATCTGGGGGAAGGGGGCGGTGGTTTCGGTGAACAGCTGGAGTTGCCGCCGGTTCATGGGGTGGTCGGGGTTGGAGCCACAGGCCAGATGGCTCATCACCAGCGATGGCTGGAACGGCCCAAGGGCAGTGGTGTCACTCAGAGCCTGGGTAAACTCTTCCGGCGACAGGCCAAGCCGGTGGATGCCGGTGTTGACGTGCACCGCTGCGGGAAAGCTCTTGCCCGCTGCCTTGCTGATCTCCGACCATTCGACAAGTTCTTCAAGGCTGCCGAGGACAGGGCGAATGTCATGCTTCAGGAAATGCTCCGCCGTGCCCGGGAACAGCCCGTCGAGCACATAGATGACAGCGTCTGGAAGACAGGCGCGCAGCGTGAGGGCCTCGGTCGGCACTGCAACGAAAAACGTTCTGCATCCAGCCTGATACAGCGCCGCAGCGGTTTTGTCCTGGCCTGTTCCATAGGCATCGGCTTTCAGAACGGCGGCGCAGTCGGTACCGTCGCCCACCTTGTCTTTCAGCAAGGACCAGTTCGAAACGATTGCATCGAGGTCGATCGTCAGGCGTCCGCCATAAAGGTCGGAAGGAAAAGCGTGTTCACTAGTCGCAGGCACGGTCCGGATATCTCTCCAGTCAGAATCAATGTCTGAAATTCGTGAGAGAGCTTACCGCATTGCGATACAATTGCACCAACGGCCAAGCGATTGACTGCGTGACCAAATGAAGCGCTGAAGAGTGTTTTTTGCTGTTGCCGTAGTGATCTGGTCCGAAACCAGCCTCAATCCATATACAGAAATTCGACGCCTGCTTCGCCGGACCGGATCCAGCGCACTTCGCCATAGAAGCGCAGCTTGCGGCTTTCGATTTCAATGGTGATGCGCTGATTTTGCACCAGCCCCTTGGTGTTGGTCGCAATGCGGCAACCACCGACGCTGATATCTTCCACCACACAGGGGCGATGGGTCGCTTCCTGCTTCAGAAGACCGGGCCACTTGCATCTCTTACGGGGAAAGATGCGAGCTTCCTCAAGGAGTTTTTGTGCCGACGAAAACAAGATGCGGTCACCTGGAAAGCATTTTTCGTGAAATTCTTTCTACTTAAAGTAAGTGAAGAGGTTTAACAGTGGATTAATAAAAGGCCGACGCAGCAGGCATTGTGAACTTCCGCAAGTGGATGAAGACACATGCGAACCCGCTGCGCGAACAGGCGCCGGCAATTGGCGCTTGGGCCGTCTTCTGAAGACGGCCCTTTTGCGAAGGCGAGTCGCCGCCCTATTCGTAGCGCTCGGGCAGGTGGTCTTCTTCCGCAAGGTCGGAAAAGCGGGTGTACTGGCCTTCGAAGTGAAGGTTGGCGGTGCCGGTCGGGCCGTGACGCTGCTTGGCAATGATGACTTCCGCCTTGCCCTTGAGGCGCTCCATGTCCCTTTGCCAGTTTTCATGTTCTACCGTTCCGAATTCCGGTTCGGTTTTGGACAGATAGTATTCTTCGCGGAACACGAACAGAATCACGTCGGCGTCCTGCTCGATGGAGCCTGATTCACGCAGATCCGACATCATCGGCCGTTTGTCGTCGCGCGATTCCACCTGACGGGACAGCTGTGACAAGGCGATGATCGGTACATGCAGTTCCTTGGCGAGCGCTTTCAGACCCGTGGTGATTTCGGTGATTTCCTGAACACGGTTGCCGGAGTTCTTGTTCGAGCCCGACAAAAGCTGGATATAGTCGACCACGAGCAGATCGAGGCCTCGCTGGCGTTTCAGGCGGCGCGCCTTGGCGACAAGCGACGCGATGGAAATGCCACCGGTCTGATCCACATGCAGCGGAACTGCCTGCATCGTCTGGGCACAGGCGGCCAGCTTCTCGAATTCCGCTTCCGTGATATCGCCGCGGCGGATCTTGGAAGACGAGATTTCCGCCTGTTCGGAAATGATACGCGTTGCGAGCTGTTCGGCGGACATTTCCAGCGAGAAAAAGCCGACGACGCCGCCGTTGACCGTTTTGAGCGAGCCGTCGGGCTGCTCTTCGGCCTTGTAGGACTGGGCGATGTTATAGGCAATATTCGTTGCCAGAGAGGTCTTGCCCATCGCGGGACGGCCGGCAAGCACGATCAGATCCGAGTGCTGCAGACCACCCATGAGCCGGTCGAGCTCGCGAAGTCCTGTGGAGATACCGGAGAGGGCGCCTTCACGGTTGTAGGCGGCATGCGCCATTTCGATGGTTTCGGTCAGCGCGTCACCGAAGGCGACAAACCCGCCCTCGCTGCGCCCGGTTTCAGCCAGTTCAAACAGACGGCGTTCGGCATCGTCGATCTGCTGGGACGGCGGCACGTCGATCGGGGCATCGAAAGCGATGTTGACCATGTCCTCGCCGATGCGGATCAGGTTGCGCCGGATGGCCAGGTCATAAATGGTCCGGCCGTAATCCTCGGCATTGATGATCGAGGCTGCATCGCCTGCCAGCCGCAGAAGAAACTGGGTCGCGGACAGATCCGCAATCTTGGCGTTGGCCGGATAGAAGGTCTTGAGCGTGATTGGCGACGCGGTTTTACCCGCGCGGATCAGATGACTGATCTTCTCGTAGATGTCCTGGTGTGCCGGAACGAAAAAATGATGTGGTTCCAGAAAGTCTGAGACCCGGTAGAACGTCTCGTTATTGACGAGAATCGCCCCCAGAAGCTGACGCTCCGCCTCGGCATTGTGTGGTGCCAGTCGCTGGATGTCTTCTTCCGTTTCGACCTTCTGCAGCGTGCCCTTCATAGCGTCCCCCGTTGACCCAAGTTCATTGGGAATACTCTGTGACGGGTAAGGGCTCAAGGATCAAAAAGGGGTGTTTTCGATTCTCATCGGCTTGGGCAAATCAGCGGGGAAAGAATCGAATCCAGCTTGACTCTGAACTCGATTGCAGACTCAAGGGGCTAGGTCTTAGTCATTGAATTTTATGATATTTTCGAAGAGGTTAACGGCTGGTTAATGAATTTTCGATAAGTTTCAAGGCCTTGGACCGGAAACTGAAACGCCAGCATTAGCCGTCCTGCGCGGTCTTCCAAAAAAGTTGCCGGCAAACAAAAAAACGGCGCTGAAACCAGCGCCGCTTTCTCAAGTCAACAGGGGAAGGAAAGCGCTTAGGCTTCTTCTTCCGTTGCTTCCTCAGAAGCTTCTGCGCCTTCTTCGGCGTCTTCTGCTTCTTCATCTTCTTCGAATTCGAAGACGTCCATTTCCGGGGTGGAGAGATCTTCACCAGCGGCCTGACGGACAGCTTCGTCTTCGGAACGGGCAACGTTGACGCTGATCCCGACTTCGACTTCCGGATGCAGCTGGATCAGAACGTTGTGCAGACCGATCGTCTTGATCGGGTTGCGCAGTTCAACCTGGCTGCGGGAAACGGAGAAGCCTGCCTTGGTGAGGCCGTCGGCGATATCGCGCGTGGAAACGGAACCGTAGAGCTGACCGGTTTCGCCAGCGGAACGGATCATCACCAGGGATTCGCCGTCGAGCTTGGAGGCAACGCCTTCAGCTTCGTTCTTGCGCTCAAGGTTGCGAGCTTCGAGCTGTACGCGCTCGCGTTCGAAACGCTCGAGGTTTGCCTTGTTGGCGCGCAGTGCCTTGTTCTGCGGCAGCAGGAAGTTACGGGCATAGCCGTCGCGAACACGAACGGTGTCGCCCATCTGGCCGAGCTTGGCAATACGCTCAAGAAGGATAACTTGCATGTCATTTCTCCTACTGTCCCACCCGGTGAGGGTGGTTAGAGGCCGTTTGCCCGCGGCCCCAATTCGGGTCTTCCGGGTGTCCCCGAAAGAAACGTCTCAAGATTTTCGAGAAACGCTTAGCTGATCACGAACGGCAGCAGGCCGAGCAGGCGGGCGCGCTTGATCGCACGGGCCAGTTCACGCTGCTTCTTCGCGGAAACCGCGGTGATGCGGCTCGGGACAATCTTGCCGCGCTCGGAAATGTAGCGCTGCAGCAGACGGATGTCCTTGTAATCGATCTTCGGCGCGTTGGTGCCGGAGAACGGGCAGGTCTTCCGACGACGGAAGAACGGACGGCGGCTCGGGAGCTGTGCAATATCAACCATCAATCTTACTCCCCTTCTGCGCGGCGCGGAGCGCGCTCACCGCGGTCGCCACCGCGTCCACCGCGGTCACCGCCGCGATCGCCACCACCAAAGCGGCCACCACGATCGCCACCACGGCGGTCGTCACGGTCACGCTTCTGCATCATTGCAGACGGCTCTTCGTCCAGCTCATCGACCTTGAAGGTCATGAAACGCAGAACGTCTTCGCTCAGGCCCATCTGACGCTCCATCTCGGCAACCGCGGCGTGCGGAGCGTTGATGTTCATAAGGGTGTAGTGAGCCTTGCGGTTCTTCTTGATACGGTATGCGAGGGAACGCAGACCCCAGTTTTCCACCTTGCCGACAGTACCGCCAGCGCCTTCGATGAGGCCCTTGTACTGTTCGACGAGTTGTTCGACCTGCTGGGCCGAAACGTCCTGGCGAGCCAGGAATACGTGCTCGTAAAGAGGCATGGAAATAGCCTTTCTTCGTGTTGACAACGCAGGGTCGGCGCAGAGCCTCCTCGTAGCCCCGGAAAGGCACGAGAATTCTAACGAGAGCGGGAACACGGGAAGTCGGATCCGATCAAAGATCCTGGCATCATGCCCTTCCGTTCAGCCCCCGGCCAAACCCCGGATGAAGCGCGCTCTATACCCTGTTTTACGGAAAATGCAAGCAGCAACCGGCGGAAAACACCGAAAGCCGGCCAACAAGGGCAAGGCTCGCAATTTGGAAGATCGCTCGGCACCGTATATATAGCGTGTTTGCGAGGCAGGTAATGGGAGGATCGGCTTCGCGAGCAACACGAGGCCCATCTGTTTGCCGGGCATTTCAGCGACAAACAAGACAAAGGAAAACCGGCAAAACCGCCTGAAATCGGGAAATGATTGGCCTTCGGGCCTTGACAGTTTGGGCAAGACCGTATCATAGCCTCGCGCCAAGTTTGATTTCAGCCTGCATGGGCTGTCTTCCCCGCTTTCTAGAAAGCCGTCGACCTGTCGCTATAAGAAGAACAAGGTCCGCTCACGAGTCACGGAGGCGTTTCCAGATGACCATTGCATTCACATTTCCCGGCCAGGGCAGTCAGGGCGTTGGCATGGGCAAGGCCCTTGCGGACGCCTTTCCCGAAGCCAAAGCCGTGTTCGATGAAGTCGACGAGGCGCTTGGTCAGAAGCTGTCCGACGTCATGTGGACCGGCCCTGAGGAAACGTTGACGCTGACCGCAAATGCTCAGCCGGCCCTGATGGCCGTCAGTCTTGCGACCATGCGCGTTCTGGAAGCCCGGGGCCTCGATCTTGCGGGAAGCGTTTCCTTTGTTGCAGGGCATTCGCTGGGTGAATATTCGGCACTGGCCGCTGCCGGTAGCCTGGACATTGCCACCGCGGCGAAGCTGCTGCGGGTGCGCGGCGACGCCATGCAGAACGCCGTTCCGGTCGGACAGGGCGCGATGGCAGCGCTCTTGGGACTTGAGTTCGATGTCGCTGTTGAAGTTGCTGAAGCGGCCGCGCAGGGAGAAGTCTGTCAGGCTGCGAACGACAACGCACCGGGGCAGGTCGTTGTCTCTGGTCATCTGGCTGCCGTCGAGCGTGCCGTCGAGATCGCCAAGGCCAAGGGCGCGCGCCGTGCGGTCATGCTGCCGGTCAGTGCACCTTTCCATTGTTCCCTGATGGGGCCGGCTGCCGAGAAAATGGCGGAAGCACTGGCAAATGCCGAAATCCGGTCTCCGGCTGTTCCGCTGGTGGCGAATGTGCTGGCACGTCCCATAACCGACGCGAATGAAATTCGTGATCGCCTCGTCCAGCAGGTGACCGGCACCGTGCGCTGGCGCGAAAGCATCACCTGGCTTGCCGAAAATGGCGTCGACACCTTTGTCGAGATCGGGACCGGCAAGGTTCTGACCGGCATGGTCAAGCGCATCGCCAAGGAAGCGACCGGCATTGCGGTCAACTCTCCGGAAGATATCGACTCTCTTATGGAAAAAATCTCCGGATAAGGCGTATATCGGCCGGGACGTCGATTTGGCCCGCCGAGGGCCCAACAGGAACAATGGAAGGATCCCAAATGTTCAGCTTGGAAGGGAAAAACGCGCTTGTCACCGGTGCAACCGGCGGGATCGGCGAGGCAATCGCCCGGTCGCTCCACGCACAGGGCGCAACCGTCTCCTTGTCCGGCACTCGGGCTGAAAAACTGGAAGCACTGGCTGCCGATCTGGGGGAACGCGCCTTTGTGACCCCGGCGAATCTGTCCGACCGCGCGGCGGTCGATGCCCTTTTGCCGGCAGCCGAAGAGAAAATGGGCTCTGTCGATATTCTCGTGAACAATGCGGGCATTACGCGCGACAACATCTTCATGCGTATGAAGGACGAAGAGTGGGATCAGGTTCTGGAAGTGAACCTGTCTTCCGGCTTCCGTCTGTGCCGTGCCGCCATCAAGGGCATGATGAAGCGCCGCTCCGGCCGCATCGTCGGTATCACGTCCGTGGTTGGCGTTACCGGAAACCCGGGGCAGGTGAACTATGCTGCAGCCAAGGCCGGCATGATCGGCATGTACAAGTCGCTTGCGCGGGAAGTCGCCAGCCGCAACATCACGGTCAACACGATTGCCCCCGGTTTCATCGAAACGGCAATGACCGATGCGCTGAACGACAAGCAAAAAGAATCGATTTTGACGAGCGTGCCCGCAGGGCGTTTGGGCACATCAGCCGAGATTGCTGCAGCCGCCGTCTATCTGGCCAGCGATGAAGCCGCTTACGTGACCGGGCAAACCCTGCACGTCAACGGCGGCATGGCTATGATTTAAAAGGAATTTTTGCCGAGCAGGCAAAAAGAATCCGGGCCGCTGAGAAGCGGTCTGGATCGGCTGGTAAAGGTCAACAAAGTGTGTTACCAACCCGCCGATTGTTTCGAATTGCATATTTGGGTCAAATAAACCGGCCTGGATGTGTGGCGACATCTTAAAGACCGCGACTTCGCGCCACCGCTTGTTTGCAAACCGGATGGGGGCAGTTTCGCGAGTAACGAATAGATGAAAACTAAGGAAGTGAAAGATGAGCGATATCGCGGATCGGGTAAAGAAAATCGTCGTTGAGCACCTCGGCGTAGATGCTGACAAAGTCGTTGAAGGTGCAAGCTTCATCGACGACCTGGGCGCAGACAGCCTTGACACCGTCGAGCTGGTCATGGCCTTCGAAGAAGAATTCGGCGTTGAAATCCCGGACACCGCAGCAGAAACCATCCTGACCGTTGGCGACGCTGTCAAATTCCTGGAAGCCAACAAGTAAGGGCAAACCCCTTCTTGTGAATGTTTGAAGATCGGGCCGGCGGGGCGAAACCCCGCCTGGCCCTTCCAACGTAAGTGCGGGTGTATGAGGCGAGTTGTCGTAACTGGGTTGGGCATGGTGACGCCGCTTGGCTGTGGTGTCGATGTCACTTGGAAAAAGATCCTCGAAGGAAAGAGCGGGGCCAATAAGGTCTCGAACTTCAAAGTTGACGATCTGGCTTGCCAGATCGCATGCCAGATCCCGCGTGATCCCTCTGTAGAAGGCGCGTTCAATCCGGATGACTGGATGGACGTCAAGGAACAGCGCAAGGTCGATGATTTCATCGTCTACGCGATGGCTGCTGCCGACCAGGCAATGGCTGATTCCGGCTACAAGGCCGAAACTTACGAACAGCAGGCCCGTTCGGGCGTTCTGATCGGCTCCGGTATCGGCGGCCTTCAGGGCATCGAGCAGGGGGCGCATCTGCTGGCCGAAAAAGGCCCGCGCCGCATTTCTCCGTTTTTCATTCCCGGCCGTCTGATCAATCTCGCCGGCGGGTATGTCTCCATCCGTCACAGCCTGAAGGGCCCGAACCACGCTGTCGTGACAGCGTGTTCCACCGGTGCGCACGCGATTGGCGATGCGTCCCGGCTGATTGCCTTCGGTGATGCGGATGTAATGGTTGCCGGTGGAACGGAATCACCGGTCTGCCGTCTTGCGCTCGCGGGCTTTGCTGCCTGCCGTGCGTTGTCCACCGCTTTCAACGACACCCCGGAAAAAGGATCCCGTCCTTACGACGTCGCTCGCGACGGCTTTGTGATGGGCGAGGGCGCCGGTGTTGTCGTGCTCGAAGAATACGAACACGCGATTCGCCGCGGGGCAAAGATCTACGGTGAGATTATCGGTTACGGTCTGTCCGGCGACGCGTACCACATCACCGCTCCGTCCTCAGACGGCGATGGCGCCTATCGTTGCATGGAAGCTGCGCTGAAGCGCGCCCAGGTTACGCCGGCCGATATCGACTATGTGAATGCCCACGGAACCTCGACGCCGCTTGGCGACGAAATCGAACTGGGCGCGGTCACGCGTCTTGCGGGAGAACATGCCGCGGGTCTGACAATGTCGTCGACAAAGTCTTCCATCGGTCACCTTCTTGGGGCTGCTGGCGCGGTCGAGGCCATTTTCTCCGTTCTGGCCATTCGCGATGGCATGGCTCCACCGACGATCAACCTCGATAACCCGTCTGTCGAGACGGTTATCGACTTGGTGCCGCACAAGCCGAAGAAGTTGGACATCAATGTCGCCCTTTCGAACTCGTTCGGCTTCGGCGGCACAAATGCCTCGCTTGTCTTCCGCAAAGTTGCCGCATAACCCATTCAAGTTCTTCAGGTCGGTCCGATTCTTGCGGGCCGGCCTGAAACTTTGATTGTGACAACTGGTCCGTTTGAGCCTTGGTCAGGGATTTGGGGGCTCAATCTTGGAGGTGCGACCCAATATGCGCATTAAGCCCAAAAGCCCGCGTGAAGCCTTGCAGCCCGAACCGGCGCCTGCGCCTCCGCAACGCTCCCGGCACGTCCGCAACCCCTTCGTCATTCTGATCAATATGGTCATCACCTTGACCGTGTTCGGGCTTGCCGCATTCGGGGGCGCGCTTTATTTCGGCAAACAGAAGTTCGAGGAAAAGGGGCCGCTGCAGAAGGAGGCCACTGTCGTGATTTCCTCGGGCGCTGGTCTTTCCGGCATCACCGACAGGCTTTCAGGGCAGGGCGTTATCAGTGACAACCTGCTGGACGAGTGGATCTTCAATCTCGGCATCCGGTTCTACAAGAACGCCACCAAACTGAAAGCCGGGGAATACGCCTTCGCGCCAGGTGTTTCCATGGAAGAGATCATGACCGATCTGGTGGAAGGCAATGCCGTCACCCATTCGGTAACGATCCCGGAAGGCTGGACAACCGCCCAGATCATCGAGCGCGTACGCGAGCATCCCGTGCTTGTTGGCGAGATCACCGAAGTGCCCGCTGAAGGGGCTTTGCTTCCGGAAACCTATACGTTCGCGCGCGGGGCTTCCCGGCAAGAAGTTCTGAACCAGATGAAGGCAGCGCAATCCAAGCTGCTGGCGGAAATCTGGGGGCGCCGCACAGAGGGCTTGCCGGTAAAGTCGCCGGAAGAGCTGGTCATCCTTGCGTCCATCGTGGAAAAGGAAACGGCCCTGGCGGACGAGCGCCCGCGTGTCGCAGGTGTCTTCGTGAACCGTCTCAACAAGAACATGCGCCTGCAATCGGACCCGACAATCCTCTACGGTCTTTATGGCGGCGAGGCCTGGCTGAAGGATCGCTCGGCGATCAAGCAATCCGAGCTTAAGACGGAAAACAAGTATAACACCTATCAGATCGATGGCCTGCCGCCGGGGCCGATCGGCAACCCGGGCCGGGCGGCCATGGAGGCTGTCGCCAATCCGTCGCGCACGCAGGATCTCTATTTCGTGGCCGACGGAACCGGCGGACACATTTTTGCCGAGACCTACGAACAGCACCAGGCAAACGTCCGCAAGTGGCGCAAGGTGGAAAGAGAACGCCGCCAGGCGGAGCAACAAAATCAGGAAACGCAGCCGGCCACGTCCAATTGACCGGAGCCAGCCGGGACGGCGGGCAGGAGGCGGCACTTTCGCGAAGGGGCACACATGGCACTTGCCAGCATGACGGGCTTTGCACGGGCTTTGGGTGAATCCGGAGCCGTGCGCTGGACCTGGGAACTGAGGTCTGTCAACGGCAAGTCGCTTGACCTACGCATCCGGATCCCAACGGGGCTTGAAGCCCTTGAGCCGAAGATCCGCGAACGTTGTGGCAAGCTGCTTTGGCGTGGAAATGTCTCCATCGGGCTCTCCATGCAGCGGGATCAGTCGGAACAGCAGCTTCAGGTCAATGAAACTGCGCTGGATGCCGTTCTGGCGACTATCGACCTTCTCAAAAAACGTGTGCCGGATCTTGCGCCGCCTTCTCTCGACGCCATTCTGGCGCAAAAGGGTGTCTTCGAGCTCAAGGAGCCGGAAGAAGACGAAGACGTTCAGGCAGCGCTTCACAATGCGTTGCTGACGACGCTGGATGCAGCGCTGATCGACCTCGTCGACATGCGCCACAGCGAGGGGCAGGCTATCGGCAAGGTCGTGCGCGATCAGATCGACAGGATCGCCGAACTGACGCAGTCAGCTGAGGATCTGCCGGCACGCAAACCGGACGCCATCAAGGCGAGGCTGAAGCGCCAGCTTTCCGAGCTGATGGAGGCCTCGGATGGGCAGTTGGATCCGCAGCGCCTTCATCAGGAAGCAGTGTTTCTTGCCACCAAGGCCGACATTCGCGAGGAACTGGACCGGCTGCATGCGCATGTTGCAGCGGTGCGCGAACTGATGGACACCGGCGGAGCAATTGGCAGGCGCCTGGACTTCCTCGCCCAGGAATTTAACCGGGAAGCCAATACCCTGTGTTCAAAGTCCAATGACGTCGACCTGACCGCCATTGGGCTGGACTTGAAGTCCTTTATCGATCAAATGCGTGAGCAGATACAGAATCTGGAGTGAGCCACATGTCCGACGCACCTGCCGGGACCTCAACGGGAACCATCGTCAGTGCGGAGCAGGCCGAGCAGCAGCGCCGTGGCCTGATGCTGGTGTTGTCGTCGCCGTCCGGCGCCGGAAAATCGACCATCGCGCGTCTCCTGCTTCAGAATGAAGACAATCTTGCCCTGTCCATTTCCGTGACCACGCGCCCGCGCCGGTCCAGTGAAGTCGACGGCGTTCATTATCACTTTATCGATGCCGGCCGGTTCGAGCAGATGCGCGAGCACGACGAACTGCTGGAGTGGGCCGAGGTGCATGGCAACTACTACGCCACGCCGCGTGGTCCTGTCGAAAACGCCATCGAGAATGGCAAGGACATTCTGTTCGACATCGATATCCAGGGCACCTTCCAGCTCTATGAAAAGATGCGCGACGATGTCGTTTCCATCTTCATTTTGCCGCCGTCCATTGCCGAAATGAAATCGCGTCTGAAACGGCGCGCGGAGGATGAGGACACAGTTATCCTCAAGCGCATGAAGACTGCTGTCGGGGAAATGCGCCATTGGTCGAAGTACGATTATGTGGTCGTCAATGACGATCTGGAGCGCGCCTATGAGAACGTTCGCGCAATCCTGAAGGCAGAAAGACTGAAGCAGTTCCGTTCTCCGAAGATCGGGCCGCTCATCCAGGGAATGGTCGACGACCTCGAAACGGAACTAGCTGAAAAGTCCTGACCAGTTATACGCGACCCGCTCTGGATGGCCGGGCAGAAACGGAGCCGGACCGGACTTTGGCAAAGCGCGGGTCGGGCATAACGGGTCCCCCATTTCCGAAAATCATTCGCCGGGAAACACGTTTCGACCTTTTCTTGATTTTCCATAGCGCTGATCGAAGGGCAGACGTTCGTTACGTCAGTCGACTCACCGCGCGTGCTGGAGCTTTTGCCAGGCGCGTTAGGCAGGGGGCGCGGCGAACCATCCAGTCAAGCGTGATCCGGTGGTATCCACCTTCAAAAGCGGGATTGAAAAGCGATCAGGAAGAGCCGGCATCAGGCTGTAGGTCAAACTGCCTGTGCAGCCCGGAATGTGTTGGCAAGGTCGACGAAGCCCGCGATGTCGATCTCTTCCGCGCGGGCCGTCGGTTTCAAGCCGGCTTTTGTGACAAGCTCTACAGCGTCCGCAGACAGCGACTTGAGGCTCGCACGCAGCATCTTGCGCCTTTGTCCAAAGGCTGCAGCGGTGATCTTTTCAAGGGCTTTGAGGTCGCAGGGCAGGGGCAAGGTGTTTGGTTCCAGATGGACGACTGCCGACGTCACCTTCGGGGGCGGTGTGAAGGCTTTGGGGCTGATATCAAACAGTATGCCTCCCTTGCAACGCCAGCCCGCCAGCACGGCAAGCCTGCCATAAGCCTTGGACCCTGGTGCCGCGCTGATCCGTTCGCCAACTTCCTTCTGGAACATCAGCGTCAGTGACGACCAGAACGGCGGCCAGTCAGGCGTCGTGATCCAGTTGATCAGCAACTGTGTGCCGACGTTGTAAGGCAGGTTGGCCGCGATCCGGACCTTGTCGCCTCCGGTAAGCGCAACGGGATCGATTTCAAGGGCATCGCCTTCAATGACTTCCAGACGACCCGGATAGTGTGCCGAGATTTCGGCAAGGGCCGGCAGGCAGCGGCTGTCCTTTTCAATCGCAATCACCCGTTTCGCCCCGGCTGCCAGCAAGGCTCGGGTCAATCCGCCAGGCCCGGGTCCGACCTCCAGCACGGTACAATCCTCAAGGCTCCCGGCAGACCGTGCGATCCGTGAGGTGAGATTGAGATCAAGCAGGAAGTTCTGCCCAAGCGATTTCTTGGCATTCAGGCCATGCTCGGCGATGACATCGCGCAACGGGGGCAGATCATCTATCTGTGCCATTGTTGGGTGTCGCCCTAGAACTGCTCGGGATTGGCCAGAACATCGGCCATGCGCAAGGACGCGGCAAAACTGTCAACCCGTGCTGTACCGCTTCCTGCAAGGCCGTAGGCCGTGCCGTGATCGGGAGATGTGCGGACGAAAGGCAGACCGAGGGTCACATTGACGCTGTCATCAAAGCCGATGGTTTTCGCCGGTATCAGAACCTGGTCGTGGTACATGCCAAGCACGCAGTCATACTGCTGGCGGGCGGAAGGATGAAACAGGGTATCGGCCGAATGCGGGCCGCTGACATCGATGCCCAGTGCCTGCAGGTGGGCTATGGCTGGCTCGATCACGTCTCGGTCTTCCGTTCCAATCGCGCCGTTCTCACCAGCGTGGGGGTTCAGACCACAGACCGCAAGCCTGGGAGAGGGATAGCCAAATCGTGTTCTGAGATCGTTTGCAGTGATCTGCGCGGTTTCGACAATCAGGTCTGTCGTCAGCGCGGTGGGAACATCGCGAAGCGGGATATGAATGGTTACGGGAACGACCATCAACTCCGGTCCGGCAATCATCATAACCGGTTTCTCCGGTTCGCCAGGCCAATGCTTTTCGGCCAGGGCACCCAGATACTCCGTATGGCCGGGAAATGCGAAGCCGGTTCTGTAAAGCGCCGCCTTGTTGATCGGATTGGTCACAAGTGCGCAGGCAACGCCTGATTTGATATCTTCGACACACCCTTCGATCGCAGCAACAACAGATGCCGCCGTTTCAGGTGCTTCCACACCCGGCTGGTCGGATAGAGCCGGCCCGGTCTGCACGATGGGAAGTGCTTTTGAGAAAACTGCGGCGGCTTCGTCCTGTGCCACCATTTTGAGCCTTGCATTCAGACCCATTCTTTCGGCTCGGGCTTGCAGCAGAGCTTCATCGCCGCGGATATAGAACGGCGGCAGGCCAAGAGCCTTGCGGTTGGCCCAGGCAATCAGCGCCAGATCCGGACCGATCCCGGCAGGTTCTCCCATACTGACGGCGATCGGCTTTTGATTGGAGCGCATGCCGGGTCAGCGATAGATGATGGTGGAACGGCGGCGGATTTCCATGAGATAGCGGCGGGACTGGCTTTCGCCTTCCTTTTGCCGCAGCTCGTTTTCAAGTTCCGTGCGCACGGCAATGTCCGAGGCAATTTCACGCTTGCCGCAAACGGCAATCATTTCGTAGCCGACCGGCGTGGCGGACGGTTTCGTCAACTTGCCAGGTGTCATCTTTTCGATTTCGGCCCGCATGTCCTCCGGCAGCTCCGTTTCGAGCCTGCGCCCGATCGGCTGGACGACCACTTCGCTGTATTTTCCGAGAATGGCGCCGGACTCATCACATCCGTTGAAGGCTGCCCGGATCTGGTTGCTCTCGTTCTTGCGCTTTGACTTGAAACCGCCGGAAGAGTTCTTCGGTACAACGACGATGACCCTCTTGAGGTCGTATTCGACGGACTTTTGACGGTCCTCTTCGTCGGTCTTTTTCAAGGCCGCGATCACATCGGACTCATTGACTTCGATCCGACCACTGAAGCGCGAGCGAAGGACCTGGTTCCAGGCAAGCTGCGCTTTCAGACGTTCCTTCAAGGTGTCCGGCTGAACGCCGCCACTGCGAAGCGCCTTGGACAATTGCGCCGGAGACATTTTCACATTCCGGGCGATGTTGTTGAAGGCGTTGTCGACTTCGGATTTGCTGACATCGATGCCAACGCGTTCGGCCTCGGCAAGTTTGACCTGGTCATCGACCAGTTCCTCTTCAGCCTGCTTCTTTGCGATAGATGCCGACTTGCGCTGGGTCAGCGTAATCAGCCGGGCACGCTGGTTGATATCGTAATCCGTAATCGGCACATCGTTGACGATGATTTTGATTGCTGCATGGGAAGGCGTGGCCAGCGGTGCCGCCAGCATCAAAGCTAGTCCAAAGAAAACCGGAACGATACGAAGTCGCATTTAATAACCATCCGTGCTGGCTTGGGGCCAAACCGAAGTTCGTTGTTTTGTGACATGATGTTTCGCATATCATGCCCGAAATTTCAAAGGTTCCGCGCATCATGCCTTTTTTCGTGGCGGCATGATGACCTGAGCCCGGCGATAAAGATTAGTTGAGTGCGCCGCTGGAAACCTGTGTCGTGCCGATGGTCCTCAAACCGATACGGAAATAGAGCGTCCGGTTGACTTCATCGCCGTCGTTGCGGCTGCGGTCTTCTGCATAGGTGACAGACAGGGAGAAGCCTTCGTCGTCATAGCCGACGCCAAGACCGTCCTGCACGATGTTGCTGTTTTGCAGGTCGTACCGCATGGAGCCGAAGATACGCCAGTTTTCTTCCAGACGTAGGCTTGCAGAACCGAGCAGTTCCTCGCGCGGATCGTCGATACCGACATCCGGCTGCGCGTTAAGGAACGCATAGGCGAGGGAAGACACCACTGGACCGTAGATGCCGCTGGCCTGCGCCTGAATCCGGTTTACGGAGAAGTCTTCCTTGTCGAGCCTGGCCTGGGCGCCGACCTTGATGCCGTATTGCGTGTCCAGGTAAAGACTGCCGACGTAATCGGACAAGGTGGTTTCCAGACCGGAATCCTGTGTCGCGCCGAGAATATCCGGAATGGCATAGGAGTTGTCGCCGGCAAGCTGATAGGACCGGCCGAACAGGCCGCTGACGTAATAGCCGCTATCGAGCTGCAGCTTGTAGTTCAGGCCAACGTTAAGGCGCGTGCCGCCTTCGGCGCGGTCAAACCCTGAGAACTTGTCGTAATCGAACAGGGTCGTCGTATCGAAGACGATGCTTTGCGCGTCGTCGTTCGGCAACTCGCCGATGCGCTGTTCGTTCGGACGGGCAACGATCTGGGCCACAGGTTCCAGAATCTGGTTGCCGCCATCGAATGTCGCAATGAACGGGTAGCGGTATTCCAGACCGATCGCCGGCATTGCACGACCGACGAAGCTTTCGCCGGTGAGGGCGGTTACGTCGGAATCGGGAGAGGCCAGAAAGAACAGATCGCCGCGCATATAGGCAAACGGCGTGAAGGACTGGCCGAGCGGATCAATAAACGTCCGGCGCCAGTTGCCCTTGACGGATACGCGCGAGAAAGTCCCATCAACGCCGCGGAACTTCGCAGTCGTTCCGCCATCAATGGAAAAGGCGTCCGTTTCATCCCGTGTCAGCGAGGTGAAGTTAGCCGTCAGGGCCAGTTCCCCGGCCAGAATCGGGTCAGCGAACACATAGTCATAATCGATGACCGGCAGAACGAGCGGCTGCTTGTCCTGCAAGGAACTTCCGACGGGAGAGAAGCCGTTGGCGTTGAACTGGCTGTCCGTGTAGTCCTCTTGCGAGATCTGATAGGCGTAGGCTTTTACTGACAGCGCGTTGCGATCCGTCTTGCCTTCCAGGTAGATCGTGGAGGTTTCCCCATTATCTCCGAAACTGGTGAACGAGTAGTCCTTGAAGAACTGACGGTCGCTCTTGTAGGTCAGGTTCCAGCCCAAGGTCCAGTCACGCGCAATGTTGAAGGACGCAGTGGAATTGACTGCACCGCGCCAGCGGTCGTCCGCGCGGTCCGTCGTGAAATTGTCCGGCTGCGCCTGGAAAAGACCCGCTCCGGACAAGCTGACTTCGCCGGCCGTAAACCTGTGACGGTATTCGACATCACCGAACACGCCCTGCTTCGTCAGCGGGGTGAGGATCGTGGTGACATCGTAATAAGGGCTGAGAGCCCAGTAATAGGGAACGCTGACGCCGTAACCGAGTTTGTCGGAAACAATACCGCTCGGCATCAGGAAACCGGACTTTCGTTTGACGGATGGGTCCGGTATCGAAAGAAACGGCAGATATGCAATCGGCTGGCCATAAACCTCGAAGGCTGCGTTTTCGAACCGAATGATCTTTTCCTGCTGATTGTGGATGATCTTCTCGGCCCGTACGCGCCAAAGCGGCGGTTTGTTCGGGGGATTGGTCGGTTTGGTGTAGACGGTATAGACGCCGTTATCGATGGTCGTGACGTTGTTGCCTTCACGCCGAGCTTGCTCTGCCAGGAAACGGGTGCGGCGCGTCGTATCGATCTGCAAGGCGCGCGCAAAGCCTTCCGAGAAGTCCTCTGAAAGGACCATCTCTTCCGTACGCACGACATTGCCGTTCGATTCAATGAAGATCACGTTGCCCGACGCTTTGAGCTGCTGGCTCTTCCGGTCGAACACAATCTGTTGGGCCTGGACGGTGCTGCCGTCGTAATAGACCTGCACATCTCCATTCGCGACGATGAGGTCGCGGTCAAAATCGTAGGTGATCTCGCTGGATTCGAGCAGCAATTCGGCATCGGGATCAAGGTTCCCTGCCAGGTTGCTTGTCAGGTCCTGCGCGGCAGCAGGAAGCGTGTACCCATGGCAAAGGGTTGCTGCAATGGCGCATACGCTCGCCGCAGCCAACAATCTGCCTTTTCTGGCCCAAGTCTCTGTTGTCAGAAAAACTGGAAAAGTCATCACTTTACCCGTCTTCCTGATTCAAGAGAATTGTCAAACCCATGAGTACTCCAAATATTCCCGGCGCCCATGCCGCCACCAAGGGAGGGACAATACCCGCGCCCCCGAAGTCCTTGGCAAGTTCGGTTAGAACGTAAAGCACGAACCCGGAAAGGATTCCACCCAGAATCATACTTCCCAATCCGCCAAACCTCGAAACTTTAAGGGAAACCGCCGCTGCAATCAAAATCATGGCGACCAAAAGAAGTGGGCGGGCGAGGAGAGTCTGATACTGCAAATTGTAGCGGTAAGCAGGTAACCCAGCGTTTCTGGCCAATTCGATGAAACGTGGCAAATTCCAGAACGAAATCGATTCGGGCGAACCGATGCTTTCGCGAACTTCAGTTGCTGTCAGGAATGTGCTGATCTGATACTGGCCATAAGGCTGTGGATCCTGTTCGGTCGTATAGACGATGGCATTGTCCAGATACCAGATCTGGTCTCCCAGCCGCGCCTCATCGGCCTCGATCCGTTCGCGAAAGGTGCCGTCCTTGTCGAAGGTGAAAATGGTGACGCCCCGTAGCAGCGTGCCACCTTCCAGCAATTGCTTCGCAAGCAGCACCGATTCCCCGTCAAGACCATCCTGCCTTACCCAGACATCGTTCGAGGATTGAAGCAGAAAACTTTGCTCCGAACCGAAGAGCCCAGCGGCGGCCTCGTCGGATTTCTGCTGAAACCAGACAGCGGCGGGATTGTAGACCGTGATGGAGAGAATGCCGAGGACGATGCCGACGAGGATCGCAGGAAGGGAAAACTGCCAGACCGAGATACCGGAAGCACGCGCAACCACCAGTTCAAGCGCGCGGCTCAGCGTTACAAAGGCTGCAATTGCTCCGAAGAGGACGGTGAAGGGAATGACCTGTTCAAGAAGCAGGGGCACCCGAAGCGCGGATATCATCGCAACGCGCAAGACCGAAAAGCCTTCACGGTCTCCGCCGCGCCGCACCAGCTCCAGGACGTCGAACAGATAGATCAGAACTGCCGCAAACAGGAAAAGACCCAGAATGGCTTTCAGAAAGCGGCCGGAAAAATACAGCGACAAAGTGCGTCCAAGGATCATGCGACGCCTCCTGGTTTGCGTCCGTGCAAACGGTCGCCCAGGGCGTCCAGCCTATCCTGAACGGAATGCTGCAGATCGGTAAGCCAACGCGGCTGCGAGCCGCCTTGCTCCCGGAAAATCGAGATAAGTGCAAGCACTGCACCGGTAATCGGAACAACATAAAGCAGGCTGAGAAGCGCAGTCGATGAGCCTGAAATTGCAGTAACGCCGAAGCCGGTTGTCCTCAGCAGCACGCAGGAGCAAATCGCACCGAGGACGGCAAACCCGCGGCCTTGACGTGTGGTTCTCGCTTTTCCAAGAAATGCGAACACGATCAGGCCAAAGGCCAGGCAATACAGCGGCTGACTGAAGCGTTCGTGCAGCTCCTGCACAAGTTTTTCCGGGTTCTTCAGCGCGTATTCGTCATGCCTTCCTGGCGACATCAGGTTAAGCGTGCTTCGCTCGCTGGCTTTGTAGACCGGCTCACCGGCTTCCGGAATGAGATTGGATAGATCGAACGCATAGGACTGGAAACGCACGATCGAGATATCGCCCTGCTGTTTCGGCCGTCTTTGTATCGTGCCGTTCTGCATGACGAGAAGCGTGCGGTCCGCTGCCTCCACGATCTGGCCGGTGTCGGCCTGGTAGGTGAAGGCCGTTTCCGGATCACGTGTGTCGTGCATCAACAGACCGTCCAGCGTGCCTTTGCCGGAACGGTTGCGAATGTGGAAGGTCAGGCCGTCCTCTACCGTGATGAACCGGCCCGGTTTGACGATATTGGCGACAAGGTCTGCGCGCACACGGGTGATTTCGGTGCGCAGCTGTGCCAGACCGGCTGGAGCCACGTAGAGCGACATGCTGGCGGTCAGCAGCATGACGACGACGGAAAAGAGCATTACCGGCTTCAGAACCAGAAACCTGGAGCCGCCGCTGGCGTCGATGACGATGAGCTCGCTGTCGCCGGACAAGGAGTTGAGAACGAGTATCAGGGCGATCATCAGTGCGAATGGGGCAACAATGACGATCAGGAAAGGCAGGGCGAGCATCGTAATGCCGATGAACTGGACGATGGTCTGACCCTTTGAGGTCACAAGGTCCAGTTGTCGCAAGGCCTGGGTTGCCCAAACCACACCTGTCATCGCAGCAATCGTGAGGGTGAAAGCGTAGACAGTCCGGCGAATGATGTAACGTTCAAGCGTTTTCATAACAGTGCCGGTACATGTCCCTGCAAATCTGACGATAATCGGCCTGGGACCGAATAACACGGAATGTGGTGAATGGCCCATGAATAAGAATGGTAAATATACATTAATTTTTGTCGCCCTTGCCGAAAAGCCGTTGAAACCCCATGATTTGACAGGAAAATCACAATTCACGGGATAGGGCATTTTTTCTTGCCACCGCCCATCCGCTCCAAACAGAAAAACCAACGGGACCGAAGCATGACCAAGCTCGCAAAACTGAACTTCTCCAAGGCTGAAGCGCCGCAAGGCGGGGTGGCTGTAATCCTGGCCGGCAGCGACCTCAGCCTCGGCCCGATTGCAGAGGAGGTCGTTTCGGGCATCGAGGGCGGCCTGAAGCGTCCGGCCGGTATCGCAGGTTTTTCCGGAAAGAAGAAGACAAGTCTCGATCTGGTCGCGCCTGCAGGGTCCGGTCTCGACCGGCTGATCGTCTTCGGTATCGGCGACGCTGCCGAATTGACCGGTGACGACTGGCGGGCTTTCGGCGGCGCCGTCTTTGCCGAGCTGCAGAAAACCAAGGCCGAGGCAGCGACGGTGCTTCTGGACGCGCCCGGTGCTGCGGACCCGTCCGGTGCATCGGCTGCAGAATTCGCTATGGGAATTAAGCTCCGCGCCTACGCCTTCGACGCCTACAAGACCGTCAAGAAGGACGATGAAAAGCCCAAGAATATGAAGGTGACGCTGTCCGTCGCCGATCCGAAGTCTTCGAAAAAAGCCTGGTCTTCCGCCGAGGCCATTGCCGACGGCGTGATTCTGGCCCGTGATCTTGTGAACGAACCAGCAAACGTGCTGGGGCCGGTAGAGTTCGCCGCGAAAGCCAAGGAGCTGGAGGCTCTGGGCGTCGAAGTCGAGGTTCTCGGCGAAAAGGAAATGAAGAAGCTGAAGATGGCAGCCTTGCTGGGGGTTGCCCAGGGCTCGACCCGCCCGCCCCAGTTGGCCGTGATGCGCTGGAACGGTGGCAAGAAGGGGGAGGCCCCGGTTGCCTTTGTCGGGAAGGGTGTGGTGTTTGATACCGGCGGTATTTCCATCAAGCCAGCAGCGGGCATGGAGGAAATGAAGGGTGATATGGGCGGGGCTGCCGCCGTCGTCGGCGCAATGCATGCGATCGCAGGCCGCAAGGCCAAGGCGAACGTCATCGGTATCATAGGCCTCGTCGAAAACATGCCGGACGGCAACGCGCAGCGTCCCGGGGACATTGTCACCGCGATGTCCGGAACCACCATCGAGATCCTGAATACGGATGCGGAAGGCCGTTTGGTCCTTGCAGACGCGCTCTGGTACACTCAGGAGAAATACAAGCCTGCGATCATGATCGATCTGGCAACGCTTACGGGCGCTGTCCTTGTTGCTCTCGGCAATCTCAACGCCGGGCTGTTCTCCAACGATGACGGTCTTGCTGACAAGCTGTTGGCATCAGCCAAGGCAAGCGGCGAGCCGCTTTGGCGCCTGCCGTTGTCGAAGGAATACGACAAGATCATCGACACACCCAACGCGGACGTCAAGAACACCGGTGGCCGCTGGGCCGGGTCTATCACCGCTGCCCAGTTCCTGCAGCGTTTCACAAACGACGTGCCCTGGGCACATCTTGACATCGCAGGAACTGCGTTCGGTGCCCCGAAAGACGATATCTGCCAGAGCTGGGCGTCAGGTTATGGCGTTCGTCTGCTGAACCAGCTTGTCGCGGACCACTACGAAGGCTGAGTTCAATCTAGCAGGACCTTCCTGCTGTCTCGGCAGGAAGGGCCACATCGGTTTCAAGGCTGTTACGCCAAAGAAAAACCCGCCGTAAAAGGCGGGTTTTTCGAAATTGACTGTCGACCCTGGATCAGCAGGTCTTGTAGGTCTGGCAAGCCGTTGCCGGTTCAACCAGAAGTCCCATACCCAGTGTCGCGCCTGCAACGACAGCAACCAATGCAAAAAACACAACGACACGCGCAAGCATTCACCAAATCCCCTTTTGCGCTGGTCCCTGATAACCGGTCACCAGCCACACTACTGATCCATGGCCAAATCAGTTGATCATTGGATCGTCCCCGGGGACGAAACCTAGCCAATCGACATTTTCGAAGGGTTAATGATACGAGTCTTATGGCCTGTCCATGTCATGTTTGTCCCTGGGGAAATTTGGACACACGGGTGTTGCAGGCCTGCACCACATTCCGGTAGGCCAGTGGATAACGGAAAGCGAAAGTGCAAATGAAGCGTCGAAACAGGGGCACGCATGAGCGTTGAAGTTGTATTTTATCACCTTTTGCACAAGCCGCTGGAAATGGCGCTGCCGCAGCTTCTGCAGAAGTGCCTGGAACGAGACTGGAAGGTCGTCGTCCAGACGGGAACCGAGGAGCGATGCAGCGCTCTGGATGCCCATCTGTGGACCTTCACGGACGATGGTTTCCTGCCGCACGGCACCAAGGCGGACGGGTATGCAGAACACCAGCCGATTTATCTCACGGCGGACCAGGACAATCCGAACGAAGCCGATGTGAGGTTTCTGGTCGACAGGGCCGCGCCGCCACCGCTGACCGCCTACAAGCGGGCGATCTACATGTTCGACGGCAACGACACCGAAGCCGTCCAGGAAGCGCGTAACCGCTGGAAAGAAGCCAAGGCGGAAGGGTTCGACATCGCTTACTGGCAACAGACTGAAGCCGGTGGCTGGGAACGCAAGGCCTAGGCTGGTGCGGCTCCTGAGGCGATTGTGAGTTTGGGAATAAGTTCGGCCGTGTCGCTTCACGATGCCGGCAGTGGAGGAAAGTCTCATGAAGAAACTGAAAATGTCCTCGGCGGACATGGTTGCCAACGCCAGGGCCCGGATCGAGGAAGTCGACACCGGTGCTGCCATTGCGCTGGTGGGAGATCCCGATGTCGTCTTCATCGACCTGCGTGATGTCCGCGAGCGCCAGAAGCTCGGGTTCATCCCCGGCAGCGTTCACTGCCCTCGCGGCATGATCGAGTTCTGGGTGGACCCGGAGAGCCCCTATCACAAGGAGGTCTTCTCACAGGACAAACGCTTCATCTTCCACTGTGCTGCCGGGTGGCGCTCTGCGCTCACGGTCGCAATGCTTCAGGATATGGGCTTTGAGGCCGCGCATCTGAAAGACGGTTTTGCGGATTGGGTAGAGCAGGGCGGTCCCGTCGAGCAGAAAGTCTGAAAAGGCCGCCCCGCTCGAGAGAATTAGTTCGAAGTCGAGATCAGGCGCAGCTCATTCGGGTTGGCGTCTGAACCGTCCGAGCCGTCACCGGCACCGGCGGTTTCATCCGGATCGAGCGGATCTGCCCCGTCTTCCGGGGTTTCGGTTGCTTCGCGGATTTCATCGATCTTGCCGACGTAGGCGCCAACCCCGAGAACCTGCTTGGCCCAGTCGAGCATTTCTTCGTCGACATACTCGTCGCCATATTCGCGGACACGGTTCTCGTTGGCCATTGCCAGCAGCGCTTCTTCAAGCGCTTCGTCAGAAACATCCGCGGCAAGTCCATCCAGAGATGTCTTTTCCGTTTCATATTCGGCTTCCGCCGTTTTGAAATCGGAATAGGCGTCGCTTTGCAGGGCGTTTTCGAGTGCCTGTCGTTCGGTTTCGAGAGCGGTCAGCTCGACTTCAGTCAACTCGGTCGTGTCGACGCTTTCGAGCTCTGCAAGCCGGTCTTCAAGCTGTTGAGACGTCAGGCTGTCGTAAGCAAAGCCATCATAGCTGTCGACGTCCTGAAGCAGGCTGTCGAACAGGGTACGAGCGGTCAGAAGGTCCTGTTCAAGACCTTGCAGATCCGCGGAAAGCCGCTCGTAGGCGAGGCTGTCGTTAATGTAGGCCTGGATGGCGGCCAGGTGCGGGTCGTTGGAATTGAGATAGGCGTGGTAATTCCGGTTCAAGGAATTCAGCCGGCCAAGCCTGGCGTTGAAATTCTTCGGTTTGCCGGTGGGGTTTGCCTGCGGCGTTACGGCGATGCTGGCCAGTGTCGCGCGCTCGGCTTTGGGAAGCCGGTGGCTTGCCGTGCCGCTCTTGCCCCTTGAGGCGGTCTGACGTTTGCCGGATGTCTTCGAGTTCTCGGTGCCGAAAACGGAATTCAGGAAACCTCCAAGGCCTTTTTCGTTGCCGTTCCCGTTGTTCGATTTGGCCTGCTTCGAGCCGTTGCCGCGGTTGAAGATACCAAAACCCTTGTTGCCGTTTCCGTTGGAAGCGGAATTTCCACCCCGGTTGGAGTTCCCGCTGTTGCCCTTCTCGCCGGAATTTCCCTTGTTTCCGCCACCGTTGCCATTGCCACCGGAATTGCCGTTGCCGTTACCGCCGCCATTGCCGTTCCCATTGCCATTCTTGGCAAAGGCCTTGTCCACTTGGAAGGAAAGGTGAGGCACGTCGGGGGAAAGGGAAGGAGCAACCACGAGCGCAGTTGCACCGAGAAAAAGGGTGACGGTTCTGGAGAGAGGCATTGCATATCCTGATCGGAGGCGTGCGAAAAATCTTACCTTGCGAAAACACTGGCGGCTGTACCGCAAAGGTGCCGTTAGGGTCTGAATGTTCATTTACGACAACCCGTCGGAATTTAATTGTTTTCACCTCTGGTCAGATTTTTCAGCCACTTAGCTTTGCTTTAGCTCAAACGAGCGAGTAGCTGCGGCACCTTTCCGATGTGGTCCAGCCGATAAAATCTGTCGTGACCTCGCGGCTCGTCCGCGTCTTCCAATGCCCAGGTGAGTTCATAGGGAACATGAACGCCAAAGGCGCCTGCATCCAGCGCCGGCAGAATGTCGGACTTAAGCGAGTTGCCGACCATCAGTGCTTCACCCGGGCCACTGCCGTGGCGGGAAAACAGCGAGCGGTAGGTCTCGTCGGTTTTTTCCGAGACGATCTCGATTGCATTGAAATAGATGTCGAGGCCGGAGGCCGTCACCTTGCGCTCCTGGTCGAACAGATCACCCTTCGTGATCAGCACCAGCTTGAACGACGACTTTACTTTCTGCAGCGTCTCTTCAACGAAAGGAAGCGGTTCCACAGGGTGTGTCATCATTTCCCGCCCGGCTTCCAGGATCTCGGCAATGACATCTGCAGGCACCTGCCGGTCAGTCACCTCGATCGCCGTCTCGATCATGGAAAGGGTAAAGCCCTTCACGCCGTAGCCATAGTGAAGAACGTTACGTTTTTCCGCTGCCAGAAGCCGTTCGGCCAGATGATCCTTGTCGGTATAGTCGCCGAGCAAGTCTGCGAAGCGTTCTTCCGTCAGCCTGAACACCCGTTCGCTGTGCCAGAGCGTGTCGTCGGCGTCGAAACCGAGTGTCGTGATCGTGGCCATCAGGAAGCCTCCTCGAATTCGGCGGAAAGTTCGAGCCAGTCCTCTTCGGTCTTGATCAGCTTCTTCTCGCAGAAGGCTCGCTCCTTGGCGAATTTGGCAGCCCGGTCGGGGTCTTTGGTAAAGAACTCCGGATCTGCAAGCGCTTCGTCGAGCTTGATGATCTTGTCCTGCAGGCGCTTCATTTCCTTTTCGGCGGCATCAATCTTCTGTTTCAGGGGCTTCAAGAGTTCGCGTTTGACGGCGGCGTCGCGGCGTTTTTCCTGCGCAGTTGCCTTGTCGGCTTCCTCTGCGGCCTTGTCGCGGGCTTTCTGAACCGCCTCGGGCCCTTGCAGGATCAGCCGGCGATAGTCTTCCATGTCACCGTCATAAGGCTCCACCTTGCCATCGGCCACCAGCCAAAGCCGGTCTGCGCAGGCTTCGACCAGATGTCGGTCGTGGCTAATCAGGACAACGGCTCCCTGATAGTCGTTCAGCGCCATCACCAGCGCCTCACGGCTGTCGATATCAAGGTGGTTGGTCGGTTCGTCGAGGATCAGCAGGTGCGGACCGTCGAAGGTTGCCAGCCCCAGAAGCAGGCGTGCCTTTTCACCACCGGACAGGTCTTTCGCGGGCGTGTCCATTCGGTCTGTCGGAAGGCCCATACGTGCAACCCGGGCCCGCACCTTTGCCTCAGGCGCATCGAGCATGAGTTCGCGGACATGCGCGACAGCACTTTCCGACGGTTTGAGCTCATCGAGCTGGTGCTGGGCGAAAAACGCGATCTTGAGTTTCGATGCCTTGGTGATCTCGCCATCCATTGCGCCCAGACGGCCGGAAATCAATTTGGCAAATGTCGATTTGCCGTTGCCGTTGGCCCCCAGAAGAGCAATCCGGTCATCGGTGTCGATGTTCAGCGTCAACCGTGACAGGATCTTGGTATCGCCATAGCCGGTCGACACGCCTTCCAGTTTCAGGATCGGCGGCGCAAGCTGGTTCTCCGGATCGGGGAAGTGGATCGGTTTGCTGCTCTCGTCGGTGAGTGCGGCAATCGGCTGCATCTTTTCCAGCATCTTCAGCCGGGACTGCGCCTGGCGGGCCTTGCTGGCCTTGTAGCGAAACCGGTCGACAAACGCCTGCATGTGCTTGCGCTGGGCGTCCTGCTTTTCCTTCGCCTTCTCAGCAAGGATCATCGCTTCGCGCCGTTGCCGGTCGAAACTGTCGTATCCACCGGAATAATAGGTCATCTTGCCCCGGTCGAGATGGACGATACTGTCGACGGCCTTGTTCAGAAGGTCCCTGTCGTGGGAGATCAGAAGCACCTGATGCGGGTAGCGGGCGACATAGTTCTCCAGCCACATCGTGCCTTCCAGATCGAGATAGTTCGTCGGCTCGTCGAGCAGAAGAAGATCGGGCTCGGAAAACAGAACTGCCGCCAGCGCAACACGCATGCGCCAGCCGCCCGAAAACGACGAACACGGCCGCTGCTGCGCGGCGGCATCAAAGCCGAGTCCGGACAGGATCGCACCTGCTCTGGCTTCTGCCGTGTGTGCGCCGATGTCGGCGAGCCGGGTGTGGATCTCCGCAATCCGGGCCGGATCTGTCTGCGTTTCTGCTTCCGCCAGCAACTGGCTGCGTTCCTTGTCCGCTGCCAGCACCACTTCCATCAGGGTTTCTTCCGTCCCCGGGGCTTCCTGTGCCACCTGACCGATGCGCGCACGCTTCGGGATCTGCACAGAGCCTGTCTCGGTGGAAAGATCACCGGTGATGATCTTGAAAAGTGTTGATTTGCCCGCACCGTTTCGACCGACAAGACCTGTCTTGGCCTTGCCGGGAAGCGTAACGCTGGCTCTGTCGATCAGGAGGCGGTCTCCGATCCGATATGTAAGGTCCGTAATCTGCAACATGAGGCGGATGTTTGGCGGAGCGCCCCTGCGGATGCAAGCGGAAAGCTGAGCCGCAAGCGATCCGATGGCGGGCTGTGGCATCGCTGCATCTTTGGCCCGCCTGTTTGAGGATCAGGGCTTCAGGAAATTGAGGATTTCTGCAAGGATCCGTTTGTGCTGCGCCTCGCGCTCAACGGTGCCTTTCACGCAGACGATTTCGTCCCCCGGTTCTTCTTCTGAAAGAAGGTCCAATGCCTCCGGCTTGCATACGCCCATGAAGTCGAAGTGACCGGCATCTTCAAGTTCAACGTGGTGCACCATGTTCGCCGGCAGCGAAGCGGCAAGGGCACGGGACTCGATTGCCTGGTTCACCATGTCCGCGCGTTCCGCTCCCAGAACCAGCACCGGAATATCGACTGCCTGAAGACTTTCCGTAGAAAGCAGCGGCGTTCCTCCAAGGTCCAGGCTGATGACTTTCCTGATGCGGCTGTCCTTGCGTGAAACCGACATCAGCTGCTTGTCCGCCGCAGTTTCGGCGACCGACCAGCCGGCAAAAGCCTTGCACGAAGCAGGCTGGTTATCCCCGCTGCAATTCGTTTGCTGCCGCGCGGGATCGAATGTCGCGCCCGCAACAACCATGACGGTGTAGCCGCCAAGCGAATGTCCCGCGGCATAAATGCGATCCGGATCAATCCGCGTCGACGTTGCCTTGTCTTTCAGCAGGAAGGTGATCAGCCTCGACAGATCAACCGGACGGTCCCACATTTGGCGGGCCTGATCCGGGTCGCGTAGGAAGGTGCTTGTTCCCGGATGATTGATCAGCGCGACCATGTAACCGCGGCGCGAAAGCTCCGACGCCAGCCAGGCCTGATTATGCGTATTGCCATACATGCCGTGAGAGATGACCAGCAGCGGAAAACGCCCTTCCGCGGGCCTGCCGTCGGGGTCGGCAGGGGCCATCTGCCAGACCTTGCTCTTGTCTGCTCGGCTGAAGACTTCCGGTGTCGAGGTCGGATACCATAGGTCACCTGAAAGCGGGCGGTCCTGCCGATCGTCCTCTACCGTGATGCTGATGACACCTGGACCATAGCGAAGGGCAGTCTGGTCTTCAGCCTGCACCTGCACCGGCTCAACGAGGCCTGCGACAACAACCGCTGCTGCGAAGAAAAAGCGGGCAACCCGCTGCTTTTTGAAGGATCGAAATGACATGGGAAGTCCATCTGTGCGTTGCGATGTCTTTCAGATGCTGGGTGGCGGATCTGTTGACAATCGGCGCAGGCTCCCCGTCCTGTCCTCAATCGTGATAAAGGACAGGCCGTTCAAGAAATCCTCCCGTTCAGACCCGTCATGATCAGCATTCCCGTCTCCTTTCTGCTCGCAGCCGTTTTCCTCGCACTGGGGATCGCAGCACTGAACTGGCGGTCATTGCCGACCGCAGCAAGAGGGATGTTCGTCTGGCTCTTCAGCTTGCTGGCCTTGGAAGCTGCATTGGTTGGTGTTCGTTTTGCCTTCGGTTTTTTCGAGCTTCTGGCCCTGCAAAGGGTGTTGCCTGTCTGGATAGCCCCATCCGTCTATCTCGCCTTTGTGTCGCTCACGGTTTCCGCTGAAAAGACCCGACGGTTGATTGCTTGGAATTTTGGTGGGGCAGCGATCGTGACCTTCGTGATGCACCTGCCTGTGCCGGTCATCGGTTACATCGACGGGATCATCAGTGCGAGCTATGCGCTTTACACGTTGGCACTTGCACGGCTCTGGCGGCATGGACCGGACGTATTTTGCAATGCGCCGACAAACATTGCCGGTTTGCTGCACAAACTGCTTGGGTTTTCCATGGTGCTTATGTTGGCGTCGTTGCTAATTGACGTCTTCGTGGCATATCTCTTCGCGCATCAAAGTGAGGTGGCTGCCGCCCTGGCAATCTCGCTGGCAAGCATGTTTTTTCTGGTGATTGCCTTCGCCGCCGTCGTTGGGGTCATCGCTCTGCGTTTCGGACAGGGGCGGCAAATCCAGGTAGAGAACGTTGAAAGCGGCGCGCAGCAGGCAGAGCTTGTCACGGCTGCCAGAAAAGTGCTGATCGACCAGGAATTCTACCGGGACCCGTCATTGACGCTCACACGCCTTGCCCGCCGGGTGGGCGTGCCGGACCGGGATCTGTCCAGAGCAGTCAATGCTGTTGAAGGTGTCAATGTCAGCCAGTTCGTCAATCTGGTCCGTCTTGCAGAAGCGGAGCGACTGCTGGTGACGACGGAGGAACCGATCGGCAAGATACAGGAGCGGGCCGGATTTCTCACCCGTTCGAATTTTTACCGGGAGTTTCAGAAAGCGTATGGCGCAGCGCCAGGTGTCTACCGCAAGAAGAACGCTCAATCTGCTTTCTGAGCGTTCTCATCCTCGTCCGGTACGCTCAGATAGATCTCTGCCAGACCGGCGAGCAACTCGTGGCAGAGGATGACTTCACGTTTGTCCGGATCCCAGAAGGCATTTTCCTCGCCGCAGGCCGCCGCGCGGAAGGTGACGGACCGCGGCAGATCGTAAAATGTATCGAATTCTTTGGCGACCAGTTCCATCAGCCCGCTTTCCTTCAGAAACAGGGCCATGGCCTCCATATCCCTGGAGGCCGGATCATGGACAACCTTGATCTTGCCCCCGGGCGTATCGCTGTCTCTCAGGTAGGGATCTGTCACGGCTTCCCAGGAAGCTGACGCCTGCTCATAGTCGAAAGCACAGCTCTCGATCCGCGCTTCCGGCAGATCCAGATCTCTGGCGAAGTCCAGAAAGGCGTCTTCATCGGCGCCCACCATCAGACACAGCATCTTGTAACCGCGCTGCTGGTCGAGATCGTGTTCGTCGTAGAAAACGAGATCGTCGTAGTTTTCTTCCGCGATCAGGAACCAGCCTATCATCGCCTGGGTGAGGTAGAGGTCCATGTCGTCGCTGTCGGCACCGAGCATGGAAACGGTAGCCAGATTGTCGACTGCGTCTTCTTCCTGCGCCAGAACGGGAAGTTCCAACTCCGAAATCAGCATGTGTCCGCTCTCGTGGTAGAGCGTGAACAGCGTGTTGCCTGCCACGAAGACAAAAAGCTCTTCAAGCTGTTCGGGAGAGAGACCTGCAAGCTTTGCTGATAGCGTGGGGAAGGTTTGCGGGGTGTCGCTTGCCTGTGCGTTGGCCACCGCCGGCGCGGCGGCAAAGCTGAGCCAGAGCGATGCAACTGCGGCGAAAAGGAGCGTCGGCAAGAGCGCGAAGCGTTCGATCATGGTGTCATTCCCGAAAAAGAGCGCCGCAAACCATCCGCGCGACCTTTGCCTTTGCAAGCCAACTTAGGCAGCCGCCTGAGCGTTTGCCAGCACCATATTCAGACACAAAGCGGTTACCGACATCAAAATGTCATGACGTGGCCCCCTTGCGGGCATGACAGTGCCCCGGTATTAAGGCCGCGAAATTTTTGAAATCCGGAACCGGCACTCCGCCGGTCCGCTGCTGAAACGAGAAAGATGAAACCATGGCGATTGAACGCACATTTTCCATGATCAAGCCGGACGCCACCAAGCGCAACCTGACCGGCGCCATCACCGCCAAGCTTGAAGAAGCCGGCCTGCGCGTCGTTGCATCCAAGCGCGTTTGGATGTCCCTTCGCGAAGCAGAAGCTTTCTATGCGGTTCACAAGGAACGTCCGTTCTTCGGCGAACTGACCGAATTCATGTCTTCCGGCCCGACCGTCGTTCAGGTTCTGGAAGGCGAAAACGCCATTGCAAAGAACCGTGAAGTCATGGGTGCAACCAACCCGGCGGACGCTGCAGAAGGCACAATCCGCAAGGAATACGCGCTGTCCATCGGCGAAAACTCCGTACACGGCTCCGATGCGGCTGAAACCGCTGCCGAAGAAATCGCTTTCTGGTTCTCCGGTGTCGAGCTCGTCGGCTAATCTTCGGACAATCAGCTGACTTCAAAGCCGGTCCCCAGGGGCCGGCTTTTTTTGTTTTTCCAGCCTGTCTCCCGTTACATCGCGTTACACTTTGATGCGATTGTCTGACAGCGTCTCGCTCTCTTAAGTCCCATACTCCGCTTGTGGGCTTAGAGATCGGGAGAAAGCAATGCGCATGTCCATAGTGCTTGCCGGCGTATTCATTGCAACACCGGCTGCAGCGCATGACAGCACGGCACCGCTGGCGGGTGAAGAAGCCGTCGAACATGCCCATGTCGTCGACGAAATCGGGAACCTGTTGTTGCCGAAGGCGGAAGCCTCTGCCGACAATTCCATCGACGGTAACGACCGGCATATCCATGCTGATGGCTATCCGGTGCAACCCCCGCAACCCGGTGGACATTCGGGCGGCAGACAGGGAGCAAGGTCTCCCAGTAGCAGCAGTTGACTGAAAAAAGTGCGTGGCCGCCACGCACTTTTTTTGAAAGAGTAACATTCAAGAATTCGAACATTATAAAGAAAGGGAAGAACATGAAAACGATCACTCTCGGAGCCGCTCTTTTCCTGGCAATCTCCAGCGCTGGATGGGCCGCAGAAGGCCCGGGCGCTCACTTCGTTGAGAACTGGGACCTGGATGGAGACGGGGCCGTGACGGCTGAGGAAGCGCGTGAACGGCGCAGCGATGTCTTTGCCAGCTTTGACGCCAACGAAGATGGTTTTCTGGATGCGGAGGAATACGTCCTGTTCGATGAGGCAAGAGCGCAGGACCAGGCCGCAAATGAACCCCAGGGAATGGGGCGGGGGGCAGGCAACCCTGCGAACGGCATGGCGTTGGACGTCAATGATACCGATGGTGACGGCAAGGTCTCCGAGGCCGAATTCCTTGATAACGCACAGGCATGGATCGAAATGATCGACCGCAATGGCGATGGTGTCGTGACCACGGCGGATTTCGGCCAGCGCAGGTGATATTTCCCGCTCCGTTAGCCGGTAAAAGCGGCCATCTGACTTGACAGGTGGCCGCGCTGGGGGAACCTTGCCGGGCTCACGTTCGAGGAAATTCAGTAAGGCATCATGAACCAGCAGCCACCCAAGAGCACTTTTTCCGCCTGTCCGCACGATTGCCCGTCGACCTGTGCGCTCGAGGTGCATTTCTATCCGCATGGCGACGTGCGCCGGCTGAATGGTGCCAAGGACAATGCCTACACCGCAGGCGTGATCTGCGCCAAGGTCGCCCGCTATCCCGAGCGGCTCTACCATCCGGACCGCCTGTTGAAGCCGTTGCGGCGCACCGGTAAAAAGGGAGAGGGCCGTTTTGAGGAAATTTCCTGGGATGCGGCGCTGGACCTGATTGCCGAAAAGTTTCTGGCTGCCGAAGCTGAATTCGGCGCCGAAAGCGTCTGGCCTTATCACTATGCCGGAACGATGGGCATGGTGCAGCGGGACAGCATTCACCGGCTGCGCCACTCCAAGGGCTACTCACGCCAGTTCGACAGTTTCTGCACCAACATGGCCTGGACGGGGTACGTCGCTGGCACCGGCAAGCTCGCGGGCCCCGATCCGCGTGAGATGGCGGTTTCCGACCAGATCGTCATCTGGGGAACAAATCCGGTTGCGACACAGGTCAATGTGATGACCCACGCCATTGCCGCCCGCAAGAAGCGGGGTGCGCGCATCATTGTCGTCGACGTTTATGAAACCGAGACGATGAAGCAGGCGGACCTGGGCATCATCCTGAAACCCGGAACCGATGCCGCGCTGGCCTGCGCTGTCATGCATGTGCTGTTCCGCGATGGTTTCGCCGACCGGGATTACCTGGAAACCTACACAGACTGTCCATCCGAGCTGGAAGCGCATCTGAAGACGAAGACACCGGAATGGGCCGCAGCGATCACCGGTCTCGACACCTCCCGTATCGAGGAGCTGGCGCGCCTGATCGGGACAGTCAGGAAGACGTATTTCCGGCTCGGCTATGGCTTCACCCGGTCCCGCAACGGGGCCGTCGGTATGCATGCCGCCAGTTCCATTGCCGCTGTCATCGGTTGCTGGAAGGAAGAAGGCGGTGGCGCCTTTCACAACAACGGTGCCATTTATCAGCTCAACAAGGAGATGATTGAAGCCGGCTCACTGAAGGACCCGACGGTTCGTACCCTTGATCAGAGCCTTGTCGGACGCATTCTGACCGGCGACGAGGCGGCGCTGCTCGGCGGTCCGCCTGTAAAGGCGATGCTCATCCAGAACACCAACCCGGGTTCCGTGGCGCCGGAACAGGAACTGGTAAAGCAGGGCTTCGCCCGCGAGGACCTCTTCACCGTCGTCCACGAGCACTTCCTGACAGAGACGGCGCAGATGGCCGACATTGTGCTGCCGGCAACCCAGTTCCTGGAGCACGACGATCTTTATAAAGGCGGCGGTCACCAGTATCTGATGCTGGGTCCCAAAGCTGTGGAGCCCCCTGCAGGGCCGAGAGAAAACATATTTGTTATCAATGAGATTGCCAAGCGCGTTGACTCAAAATCTCACCCCGGATTCGATATGAGCGCGTGCGACCATATCGACTGGCTGCTGCGCAACTCCAACTATGGAACGCTTGCAGATCTAGAGGCTGGAAAGTGGATCGACTTGCAGCCCGATTTCGAAACGGCGCACTACCTCAAAGGGTTCGGCCATGCCGACGGCAAATTCCACTTCAAGGCCGACTGGGGGCGTTCTTCCTCGCCCAACAAGCCGGAAGACGGCACTGCTTTCGGCCCATGGCAGACGATGCCGGAGCTGCCGGACCAGTGGGACAGCATCGAACTTGCCGACGAGCAACATCCATTCCGTCTGGTGACATCGCCGGCGCGCTCGTTCCTGAATTCCACGTTCAACGAGACCGACAGTTCAAAGAAGAAGGAAGGCCGGCCGGAAGTCTGGCTGCGTCCGGATGAGGCGGAGCGCTTTGGCATTGAAGACGGTGCCAAGGTGAAGATGGGTAACAGGCGCGGCGTCGTCACGCTGCATGCGCGGCATGTCTCGACCGTCGCACCTGGAACTGTAATCTCGGAGGGTATCTGGCCGAATGATGCCTTCGAGGACGGCCGCGGCATCAACACGCTTACCGGTGCCGACCCGGTGGCACCTTATGGCGGCGCTGCCTTCCATGACACGGCTGTGTGGGTGAGGGCGGTTTGACGTGGCCAGCCGGTTTGCACGGAGATCGCGGCCCATCCTTCGAGACGCGAGCAAGCTCGCTCCTCAGGATGAGGCGGAAGTGCGTTCAGACGTAAGCAGAGCAACACATTCATCCTCATCCTGAGGAGGTGCGAAGCACCGTCTAAGGATGGGTCACTTGCTCCATAGCCTCTAGAATTCAGAAAGAAAAAGGCGGTGCATCCCCGTCCGATGTCACCGCCTGCCTCGGAAAAACCAGATCCTTGCCCGGCTTGGGGCTTCCGGATGTCAGACCTGGCTTTCCGGGGATTGGGAAACGGGTGTGGCCAGTTTGCCTTCTTCCGCTTTGTAGAAATACTGGCTGGAGACCAGCCATCCCTTGAGTGGCCTCAGCAACGGGATGCAGGTCACGAGGATCAGCGGCAGGGTCGTCACCAGATGCACCCAGTATGGAGCGGTAAAGGCGATTTCGAGCCAGATCGCAAACGCGACCGCAGGAATACAGCCAAAGCAGATGACGAAAAACGCCGGCCCGTCCGCAGGGTCGGCGAAGCTGTAATCAAGTCCGCAATGGTCGCATTTCGGCTTCAGCTTCAGGAAGCCGTCGAAGATCGAACCTTCACCGCAACGCGGGCAGCGGCCTTTGATGCCGGTGCGGATCGGCGGAATTTTCGGCCAGCTTTGTTGAGTGGTCATGGAACACCTTTTCCTGCGAGAGGTCTTCCGGGAAGTGCCGGAGACGTTTATCCAGTCAATTAGAGAATGATTGGATATATTTGCAGTCAAAGATAAAGCAATTTGCAGACATGGCAAGTCACTCGCCTGCGGCAGATTGGCCGGGGCCGTGCGCAGTCATTTTGATTTCACTCAGAAGTAGGTGGACGTTTTGTCCGGCGTTGAAGCCAGCGCTTCGGAAATGACCCTGAGCGCGCTGTCGATCTGTGCACGGTCATGTGGCCCGCCCAGACAGAGCCGCACGGCTTCGTCGGCTTTTCCGGTGATGGTAAACGCATCGCTTTCGACAACGCCGACCGGCTGGTTTCGCATCTGGCTGACGAAGGCCGGGCGGGACCAGCCATGCGGCAAGGATAACCACAGGTGAAAGCCGTCCGTGTCGGCCTCGAACTGCAGGCCCTTCAGATAGCGTGCAGCCAGTTCCTGCCGGGCCGCGCTTTCACTGCGGATGTGCCGAAGCAGGGCCTTGGCGGTGCCGTCTTCGATCCACCGCGTGGCAAGGGCTGTGTTGAGCGGTGAAATCATGATGCAGGATGTGCGTTGCGAGCGGCTGAACTGCCAGGCCGCCCTCCGGTCAGGTGCAAGGACGTGGGCCAGCCTGATGCCGGCTCCGATGCTTTTTGAAAGAGAGCCGATATACCAGGTCACGTCCGGAGCGATGGCGGCAATCGGCGGCATCTCCTTGCGGCTGAGCTGGCCATAGGGGTCGTCCTCCAGAATCGGAACACCGTGGCGTTGCGCGACGGCCGCAAGGTCGCGGCGCCGCTGCTCCGTAAGGGTTCGGGTGGTGGGATTGTGAAGGGTCGGGTTGAGATAAAGCGCTTTCAAACGTCCATCGAGACAAGCGTCCTGAAAGGCAGCGGGGTCGATGCCTTCCCCATCGGTCGGCAATCCGCGCAATTCCAGGCGAAGCTGGCCGCAGATGGAGCGGATCCCAGGGTAGGTGACGGCTTCACAGGCAATCCTGTCCCCTGGTTCGCTGAGCGTTGCAAGAATACTGGCAAGGGCAGCCTGAGCGCCCGGTGCGTGCAGGATTTCTTCCGGAGCGGGCTTTAGGCCAACCCCGGCAAGCCATTGCGCTGCCGCTTGCGGGTCCGGGTCTTTCTCGGCAATTGTCTGGTACCGCAACAGCGGGATGAGATCGGCTGACAGCGCGGCAACACCTTCTCGCATACGTTCGATCAAGTTGGGGTCGCTGACTTCCGGTGGCAGGTTCATCGAAAAATCTGGTGCTGACAGGCGTCTGGCGTCACGTGCCGCGAGGCCAACGCCCAGCTTGGTGCCGTTTAGCTGCGTGTCCGGACCGGTAACGAAAGTGCCGCTGCCGACCATGGAGGAAATCACACCGCGCCGCCTCGCCTCGGTATAGCCGCGTGCAACGGTCGTGAAATCGAGCCCCAGCCGGGCCGCCAACTGGCGTTGCGCCGGCAATCTGTCTCCAGGCGAAAGGCGTCCGGCGCGGATATCCGCTTCTATGGCGTCAGCGATCGCGGCATAGCGCGGGGCATTGCTGGCGGAAAGATCCGGGCACCATTCGGTCATGACGAATTGTCTTTCAAATTGACTGGATAATGACTGTATACAGACGAGGTGTCTGCTTGTCATCAGTCATTCGCACAAAGTGCGTCGACCTGCGGGTGCTTGCGCGGGATCGGCGGTAGAAGCACCACAGCATGCCAGCGAACACTGGAGCTCCGGCTCAGGCAAGTTGTTTCCAGGCCTCATGCCGCCCCATCGAGCAAAGCGTCATGAAGATCCGTGAGGTCAGCCGCGGTCGAGCACTTCCACTGCCAGAACCGTTGGCAGGTGGCGGGCGATTTCCTGCCAGGTTTCGCCTTCGTCCAGGCTCGCGAAAACCGAGCCGGAGTTTGTGCCGAAGTATAGTCCGGCAGGGTCTCGCCTATCGCCGCCCATCGCCTGACGCAAAACCGTGAAGAAGCAGGCCTCCTGTGGCAGTCCGTTGCGTTTGTCGCGCCAGGTTCTGCCACCATCCTCTGATTTCCAGACGGCTGCTGCCGCGCCCGGCGGAAATCGCCCTTCGGTGTCGCCGTTGAGCGGTAACGTCCAGAGGGTGTCCGGATCACGCGGGTGAACCCGGATCGGGAAGCCGAAAGTGGAGGGAAGGCCGTCGGTGATATTGTCCCAGTTAAGCCCGCCATCTGCAGAGCGCCAGACGCCGTGATGGTTCTGTTGATAGAGCAGGTCGCCGCTGCCTGGTGCGCGCATCATGTTGTGAACGCAATGGCCCGTTTCGCCGTCCCGCGGGGAGGCGGGGTGGTCGTGTCCTTCACAGGCGGCAGCGTTGGACAGCCGATTGCGCCGCTCCCAGGTGACACCGCCGTCCTCGCTTGCAAATACGCCGGCGGCGGAAATGCCGATCCAGAGTTTGTTCGCATTGTCCGGGTCGGAAACGATAGTATGTAGCACCAGGCCGGCTGCACCCGGGTTCCAACTGTCTGCGGACGGGTGATTGGCAAGACCTTCCAGATGCGTGAAGCTTTTGCCGCCATCGCGGCTGGCGAGAAACCGCGCCGGTTTGGTGCCGGCATAGAGCGTGCCGTGAGCATAGCCAAGCGACCAGACCTGCGAGAAGTCTTCACCGAAAGGCAGCTCCTGCGGTGTCCAGTTGAGAAACTTGGCCGTTTCAGGATCGTTTGCGGCCCACTCGTCAATCGTGCCCTTGGTCAGCCGCGTGACTTCCCAGGTCTTGCCGCCGTCGACCGAACGCCAGACACCGGCACCGGACCATTCGCCGCCGCCACCAGCCCAGATCGTGCCGCTGTCCGCGTCGCCGATCATGTGATTGATCGGCCATCCATCGCAAAAGGGACCACTTACGTTCCAGCCTTCCCGGTTGTCTCCACCGTTCAGCAGAAATGCACCCTTGGTGGTCCCGACAAGTATAGTTACACCCGACGCCATGGTTTGCCTCCTCAAGAGAGGAGTAGAGAATACCATGAGTTCAATTGAGAGTAGATGGGTTCCTTTGCGACTTTTGCGGATGGTCGGCGCAAGGCTGCTGGCGCAAGGAAAGTGGTCCTCTAGCTCTTGCATAACTGGATCTTCCGGCAGTATCGCTGGCACGCTAGACAGGTGACGTCTGCCGGTAGCAAACTACCGGCCCTTGCAAGTCGTGCCTTTTCCGGAGTTGACCATGCCTGAAGACCTGAGCTGCTGGGCAGCGCGCCCCCGGCCGGAGCACACGCCGATTGCCGGTCGTTACGTCGCCCTTGAACCGCTTGACCCGGAGCGTCACACGTTTGGTCTTTTCGAGGCTTCGAATGTGCCGGACGGCGATGAGAAATTCCGTTGGCTGCCTGAATATCCGCCCGAGACGGAAGCCGGATTCCGCCCCTGGGTGGAGACGGCTGCTGCCAGCAAGGACCCGCTTTTCTTTGCCGTCATTGAAAAGGAAACCGGCACAGTGGCGGGGCGGCAGACGCTCATGCGGATCGATGCGGCCAATGGCGTCATCGAAATCGGCAATATCTATTGGGGTCCACTGATCTCGCGCAGGCGTGGAGCGACGGAAGCGCTTTACCTGTTCATGAAATATGTTTTCGACGATCTCGGCTATCGCCGTTTCGAATGGAAGTGCAACAACGAGAATCTGCCGTCCAAACAAGCCGCCCTGCGGTTCGGCTTCACTGAGGAGGGCGTCTTCCGGCAACACCTCGTCGTCAAGGGGCTCAATCGCGACACTGCATGGTTCTCCATCATCGACAAGGAATGGCCGGCGCTGAAAAAGGGCTACGAGGCCTGGCTGGCGCCGGAGAATTTCGGGCCGTCCGGAGAGCAGAAACGCAAGCTCGGCGAGTGTCTTGCGCAAGCGGCGGCAAGCCGTCAATCATGAGTGAATGGCGTTCGCCGGATTCGCTTCACGAGACCTTTTTATGACACCCAGACATATCGGCATCTTGCAACCCGGACACGCTCCAGACGAACTGGCGGCGAAGCTGGGCGACTATGACGCCTGTTTCCGGCGGTTACTGGCAGACCGAGGGTTTTCCTTCACGACCTTTGATGTTGAGGCAGGCGAGTTTCCGGAGGGGCCGAACGTGGCGGATGCCTGGCTGATAACCGGATCCCGCCACGGGGCGTATGAAGACCATGGCTGGCTTCCTCCGCTGGAAGATCTCATCCGCGCCATTCATCAGAGCGAACGTCCGCTCATCGGGGTGTGTTTCGGGCATCAGATCATCGCGCAGGCGCTTGGTGGCCGGGTGGAGCGGTCAGCGAAGGGGTTCACCGCAGGGCCCCAAACCTATCGCGGCTTCGGTCACGAAAAGCTTGTGCTCAACGCGTGGCATCAGGACCAGGTGATCATGGCCCCGAAAGGGTTTGAGGTGGTTGCGCGAAGTGAAGGCTGCCCGATAGCCGGAATGCATCTGGCCGGCCGTATCCTGACCTGCCAGCCGCATCCGGAAATCAGTCCGGACTATCTTGCCGGGATTGTTGGCCTGCGCGGTTACGTGCTGAACGAGGCGCAGCGTGCCGACTTGCCAAAGCGGATCGAGGCCATGCCGCTTGATACGGACAAGGCGGCCGATCTTTTCGCAAGATTTCTGAAGGGGGAGGATCTCGGCGAGTTGACACCGAAAGCCATTGAGGCTTGATCGTCATCGTTGCAAGCCGCAGCCGGTCCCAACCCGAAAAAGCGCATAAGTAGAACTGCTGTTCAGTTAAAACAATAAATTGAATTTCCCTGGCGTGCGGGTGTTAAATGAAGGTGCGGATCTGCATTCGCGCGTCATTGCAAACACAGGCATTTTGAGGGGCATCATGCGCAAGACCATTTCCACTATCGACCGGACCGCGATCAGCGGATATCCGACCTATTGCGACGGCTATGCCCGGCCGGGCAACCTCGGCAACGGCTATGTTTCGGTGGTCAAGGTGGCCACAGGAACGGTTGAGAAAACGGACGATTTTCTGCTGGACGGTATCGTCGCCTACGACAGAGCTGAGGCGAACGATGCCTATATCGGCCAGATCAACATGGAAACGGCATCTTCCTTCTGCGGCATCGCGGGCAATGTCTGGGGCTATGACCTTGCCTACAACAGCGCGCTCGACAAGCTGAAGCCCATGTTCAGCGCCAAGCAGTATGACGGGTCGGACTTGCCGGTCTATGACGCCGCGCCGCTGATCGATGCCGGTATCGCGTTGTTCGGTACAGAACCGCACCGACGCTTTCCGCCAGCGCCCGGCGCACATGTGATCTGCGCAAACAAGAGCACCACCAATTTACGTCCGCGAGACAGGGAGCCGGATCCCGGCAAAGGGGAGGCCTATGGGGTCTGGTGTTACATTGCTCTGTCGATCACGCGTGATCGCTACAACTCGGCGGATCTGTTTATCGAGGATGCGGGCACCTGGACGAAGAATGACAATGAAGCCGAGCTGAAGGCCTTTCTGGAGGAGCATCAGAAATCCGTGGCGTGGAGCATCGTTGCCTGCGGCAAGGACCAGTCCGTGCTCTATGACCGCACTTTCATGGCCTATGCCTATGTCATCATGAAGCCCGGTTTCGTGGGTACGGCGCTCACTGTCGCTCCCTATGTCACATTGGCCCAGCGGGCGGTTCCTGCCCCGGGCTTCAACACACTTTACGACCTGACCCTGAGCGACTGGGAGCGAGCGGTCGGTCTGGCCTGAGCCGGTCCTGTCCACCGGTCGGAAGCGCAAAGGTTTTGTCCGCGAATGAAAAAGGCAATCGGACGGACCCGTCCGATTGCCTTGCTTGTTTCGACATAAATGGGAATGCTGGCGGTGTCTCAGTGGCTCTTTGTGGCGGATTTGCCTCTGACGAGCCGCCAGAGCGGCACGATCACCTTGGTGGTGATCGGGATCAGCACCATGCCGAATGCCAGGCCGAAGATACCGTCCAGGGTCGCGGTGACCGCCCAGGTGACGAAGCCTTGAGCGACGTGGACCGCGTGCGCAACGTTGTGCGCGATGTCATGGATGGTATCGTAGATCAGGCCGAAGCCCAGAACTTCCGTGCCATGAAGCACGATGGAGCCGCCGACCCAAAGCATGGCAGCGGTGCCGACGATCATCAGCAGTTTCATGAAGCCGGGCATCGCTTTGACGATGGCTCGCCCAACGGCGCGGGTTGCCGACAGGCGGCCATAGCGCGTCAGCATCAGGCCGAAATCGTCTGCCTTCACCAGCAACGCGACCGAACCGTAGACGACGGCGGTGATGCCGATGGCGACAATGGCCAGGGCTGCCGCTTCCAGCCAGAGGGTGCTCTCCGGAATTTCCGACAGGGCGATCGTCATGATTTCGGCTGACAGGATGAAATCGGTCTTTATGGCCCCTGACACCCTTTGTTCTTCCAGATGCAGAGGATCGGCGACAAAGTCATCGGGTTGGTCCGCGTCATGATGGTGCGGCTTGAAGAGGTGGTAGATCTTTTCGGCGCCCTCGAAACACAGATAGGCGCCCCCCAGCATCAACAGGGGCGTGATGGCACCGGGCAGAAACTCGTTGAGGGCAAGACCGGCGGGCAGCAGGAACAGCAGCTTGTTCTTGATCGAGCCTTTCGCGATGCGCCAGACAATCGGAATTTCGCGTGCGGGTGAAAACCCGGCAACATATTTCGGAGTGACAGCTGCGTCGTCGATCACGGCGCCCGCCGCCTTCGCACCCGCCTTGGCCGCCTGGCCGATCACGTCATCCGCAGACGCAGCTGCAATCTTCGCAATCGCGGCAACGTCATCGAGAAGGGCAAGCAATCCGCTCATGGCAGCTCCAGGTTTGTGTCCGTCCGGAGAGGAACCTTACATGGTTTTGTGGCCTGCGCTGCCAGCTTTCGTTTTTTCCACAATACTGATGTTGCAGTGCGCTGAGTGGACGTACGAGTGCTGACGCCATTGCTTTCAGATCGGCCTTCAAGTTGAGGGGAAGAGGTGGCTGTTCGGGACGCAGCCAGTCCCAAAAGGGTGTTCCCTTCGTCTTTGAGACTTGCCTTGTTTCCGTGCGCGCGGTGTTCAGGAATGCCGGCTGGTCTTCGGTGACGCAATTTGGTTGGCCTCGCTACTCGCCGCAAATGTCAGCAAATGCGCTGATAGCAGACCTGCCGAAACACTTAGCGTGAGTTGCTGGACGCTCCTGCGCAAAAGGCTGCTCCGGCGGCTGCGAAGGCATGGTTCTTCCTTGCCGACCCCTCATCCAAGAGCGCCTTTCTGGTATGACAAATAGGATGATAAGCACCTGCTCGAAGGTGCTGCGTATTTCTTGAAGAGCGAAATTAATAATATTATCAATTCGTAACATCATGTTTAAATGAGAAAAAATGGAAATTTATTCGAAATTTACGTCGCGGCGTTGACACCGGTTAATTCTCTCAGTAGGTATTTTTTGGTCCAACAAATAGGCTATGCTGAGCCAGCGGACGACACATTCAGGAACAGATGATGGAAGTGGAAGCTGGTGGATCAATGATGCGTTCGGGTCAGGCGGGTGAATCCGCCGTGGACGCCGTTGTGCAGCAGATCCGGGACCTGATCGCGAGTTCCAGGTTGAAGGTGGGCGATAGCCTTCCGACCGAGCGGGAGCTCTGCGCCCAGTTTAACGCCAGCCGCAACACCGTGCGCGAAGCGATGCGCATCCTGAAAGCTTATGGGCTGGTGGATGTGCGCCCGAAAATCGGTGCCACCATCATCGACAATCGCATGTCGCGCGCTTTCGAGCTGTTCTCTTTCAACACGATGGAGCTCTCCCGCAAGTCCTTCAGCGACGTCCAGGCGCTGCGCGGGTTGTTGGAGGTTGGATCGGCTGAAATGCTGGTCGACAAGGTCAACCGGAACGATCTGAACGAGCTCAACGACATCAACGCAGAGCTGGCCGCCAACCACGACCTGAACGAGGCTTCAGAGATCGACTACGCCTTTCACGTTCGTCTGGTCTCGATTCTCGACAACGCTGCCATTCTGGATGTCTACGCGGTCATGAAGCCGGTGATCCTGCGGATCATGCAGAAGGGCAAGACCCGCAGAACCTTCATGACTGAAACCTTCAGCGAACATCAGGGCGTGATCGATGCGCTCGCGGCCCGCGACAGGCTGGCCTTTCAGTACCGATTGCGCACGCATTTGATGTTCGGCGCCCGCCACTTCAGCCAGGAGATGGAAGCAACGGCCTGACAGGCCAGCCGGCGAGGCAGGAGACAACAAGCGGTGGCTGGGGGGCGTCGACCAGCCAAGAGGAGCCGCAGCTTGACGCAAGTACGGGAGGAAGTGCGATGAATACGAAGTTGAAATTGACGACTGCGCTGACGATGGCACTGCCGGCGCTTGTTCTGTCCACGGCCATGGCTCTCGCGGGCCCTGCCGAAGTGTCCGGGCCCGGTGTGAATCCGGAGTGTTTCGCGCCCTGGTCGGCAGACACCAAATTCTTCAAATGGGATGCAAAGCCGGGTCCCTACCGGATCGCCGTTGTCAACGGTTTCGTCGGTAATACCTGGCGCATTCAGATGATCAAGACCGCAAAGGCCTTTGCCGAGGATCCGTCGCTGAAGGAAAAGATCTCGGACTTCAAGGTTGTCTCGACAGGCACGGACGCGCCGGCCCAGCTGGGTGCAATCGAGGATTTCATCAACCAGGGCTATGACGCCATCGTCACCATTGCCGTGTCACCCGATGGCTTTGACCGGGTAATCCGCCTCGCAGACAAGAACAACGTCGTCATTGTTCCGTTCGACAACGTGCTCGACACCGACAAGGTCATGCAGGTCAACGAGGATCAGCTCAAGATGGGCCGCATGTGGGCGGAGTTTGCGGTCAACGAGCTGAAGAAAAAGGGCGTCACTTCCGGCAAGATCCTCGAGGTGCGTGGGCTGCCGGGCAACTCCGTGGATCGTGACCGCTCCATTGGCATCAACGAGGTTCTGGATGCTTCGGGCGGCGACTGGGAAGTGGTGCAGGTCGTCGGCAACTGGGATGATGGCACCACCCAGAAAGTGGTTGCCGATGCGATTGCCGTTCATGGCGAGTTTGTCGCCGTTGTCGGACAGGGTGGTTCCAACGGCGTTGTCCAGGCGCTCAAGGATGCCGATCATCCGTGGGTTCCGGTGGCCGGGGAATCTGAAAACGGTTTCCGCAAGGCGATTGCCGAATATTCCGACGATGGGCTGAAGGGCATTTCCATCGGTCAGTCACCGGGTCTCGTCGCCATTGCAATGAAGGCGGCGGTCTCCGCACTGGAAGGCAATGTCATGCCGCAGCTCATCTCCGTGCCGCTGCCGGTCGCAACATACGACCAGCTGGAAGACGGCAAGAACTACTGGTCCGACCTTCCGGACAACTTCTTCACCGTCAACGAGTTCCCGCCCTGCGGCGTCAACATTTCCGGTCCGGAAATCATGTCGCAAACCGAAGAAGACGTGAAGTAACCCACAAGAGCCAACAGAACCGGTCCCGGGCACGCCCCGGGACCAGTTCGAAAACCATGGACCGGGCTCAAAGCAGGGTGAGCGCACGCGCATGACTGAAGCGATTGTTGAATATCGGGGCGTTTCCAAATACTTCGCCGGCATTCGTGCCCTGGAAGGGGTCGATTTCAAGTGCCGGCCCGGTTCCGTGCACGCGATCCTGGGCGAAAACGGCGCCGGCAAATCCACACTCATCAAGATCATGGCCGGCGTGCTGCAGCCCGATGCAGGCACGCTTCTGATGGAAGGCAAGGAGGTTTCCTTTGCCGGGCCGCAGGCTGCGGTCGATGCCGGGATCGTCTGTATGTTCCAGGAGCTGTCGCTCATTCCGGATCTTTCGGTCGCGGACAATATTTCCATTTCCAGCCCGCCGCGCCGTTTCGGGCTGATCGACCGGCGGGCGCAGATCAGCCGCGCCGAAGAGCTGCTTGCCCGTGTGCGCTGCGAGGATGTCGATCCGAATGCGCTGGTGCGCGAATTGTCTCTGTCCCGACGGCAGATGGTCGAGATTGCCAAGGCGCTCGGGCGGAATCCCAAGGTGCTTATTCTCGATGAAGCGACGTCAGCGCTGACTGCACGCGATGTGCGCACCGTTTATGATCTTCTGGGCGAGTTGAAGGACGCCGGGGTCGCAAGCCTTTTCATTTCCCACCGGATGCATGAAGTCGAGGCGCTGTGCGACACGCTCTCGGTATTTCGAAACGGCCAGCACATCGAAACCTTCCAGAAGGGTGAGAAGTCCGAACGGGAGATCGTGCGGCTGATGATCGGCAGGGATGTCGATGCTCAGTTTCCACCGAAACCGGACCGGGCAGGGGAGGCAGCAACGGCCGAACCAATCCTGAAGGTGGCGGGGCTGAAGTGGGGGAACCGGCTGAACGGCATAGATCTTTCCCTGAAGCGGGGCGAAATCGTCGGGCTTGGCGGACTGGACGGGCAAGGTCAGAAGGAACTGCTGCTGGCTCTTTTCGGTGTGCTGAAGGATGTCGAGGGCGATGTGATCATCGGCGGGCAAAAGGGATTGCCATCCTCACCCGCCACGGCAAAAAACGCTGCAACCCGCATGGCGCTGGTTCCCGAAGACCGCAAGACGGAGGGGCTCATGCTCGACATGTCGATTGCCGACAATCTGCTCGTCTCCAGCTTCGGGAAGATTTCCAGGGGCCCGTTCATTGATCCGGGCAGAGCGGCGGCTGAAATCGGCAAAGGCATCGCGAAACTGCAGATCAAGGTCGGCTCCGCCGATGACCCGGTCATGACCCTGTCAGGCGGCAACCAGCAAAAGGTGGTGCTTGCCAAATGGCTGATGATCGATCCCGACATCATACTGCTGAATGATCCGACCCGGGGCATCGACGTCGGCACCAAGCAGGAGATCTATCGGCTCATGCGTGAGCTTGCGAATGAGGGCAAGGCCATTCTGTTTTATTCTTCCGACTATGCGGAACTGATCGGCTGTTGCGACCGGGTCTCCGTTCTTTATGGCGGCCAGGTCGTCAGCGAGCAGTCAGGTGACGGGATAACCGAGGAAAGCCTTGTCGCGGCCTCTCTCAACATCGGTGTCGAGGCAGCATGAAACGGGGTTCGACACGGTCCTCAGACCTGAAGCGCTGGTTATCTCAGAATACCGGATTTGCTGCCGCGCTGTTGCTGTTTGCGATCCTTTTCCTGACCTACAACGTGCTGCATCCGCGCGGTTTCTCCTCGGCGGTCGCCATTCAGAACGCCAACGAGACAGTCGCCATCGCCTTTGTTGCCATGGCCCAGACCCTGCCTGTGCTCATCGGTGGCCTGGATCTATCCGTCGGTGCCGTGATGACGCTGACGAATTGCGTTGCCTCGGAGCTGTTGACGGGGTCGCCGCTGCAAATTCTTCTGGGGGCGATCCTGACGCTGCTCACCGGAACGCTGTTCGGTTTCATGAATGGCTGCATCGTCGTCTACGGCCGCATTCAGCCGATCATCGCCACCCTGGCAACAGGGGCGGTCGCCATCGGACTAGCCCTGCTGATCCGGCCGAAGCCGGGCGGCAATGTCGACGATGATCTCGGCTGGGCGCTGACCAACTCCGTCTGGGATCTTGCCGATACCTATGGCTTTGCGGATGGGGGAGAGGCCTGGTGGCTGCGCCCCTTTGCCGACATCCCGGTGCCGTTTCTTCTGGTCGTTCTTGTGGCCGTCATCGTGTGGGTGCCTTTCCGCCGCTCTGTCACGGGGCGGACCGTGTACGCCATCGGCTCGGCGGAAGGTGCTGCCTATATGTCCGGACTGCCCATTCAGCGGGCCAAGATTACCGCCTTCACCCTTGCAGGATTTCTGGCTGCCTGCGGCGGCCTCTACCTTGCCATCCAGACCTCATCGGGCAATGCGGATGTGCAGCAGGCGGGCGCCTATACGCTGAACTCCATCGCAGCGGTGGTGCTTGGCGGCACATCGCTGCTTGGCGGAACGGGCGGGGCCATTGCCAGCCTGGTCGGAGCAATGATCCTCAGGGTCATTTCCTTCTACTTCCGTATTCTCGATATCGACCCGCTGCTGCAGCCGTTGATCGAGGGGCTCGTGTTGCTGACGGCCGTTTCCTTCGGGGCGTTCCGCACCTTGCGGGTCAAAAACCAGCTCGACTTGTTCAGGTAGCCAGGCATGCAGATTTCCCTTTCCAAAGAAAACCGACCGATTGTCATTGCGTCCCTGTTTGTGGGCGTCATCCTGATTGCCGGCACTGCCTACACTCTATCTACGACAGGCACGGCACCCCTGCTGTCGGTCAACTATCTGCTGCAACAGTTGCAAACGGGCTCGTTCCTGGGAATTTGCGCGGCCGGAATGATGATGGTCATACTGCTGGGCCATATCGATCTCTCCATTCCCTGGACATTGACAGCAGCGGCCATGACGGCGACGGCAGTTGGCGGGGACCTCGCCATTCCGACGGCCCTTGGCGTCGGCGTTTGCGTCGGCCTTCTCAACGGTATCGGTGTCGCCTGGCTCCGCATTCCCTCGATGATCTTCACCCTTGGTGTCGACACCGTGCTGCGCGGATTGATGGTCGCCCAGACGGGCGGATTCGCGCCGCAAGACAGGGCAACGCCGGTCATGCTGTTCCTAGCCAAGGACAGGATCTTCGGCGTTCCGGCCACCATTCTGGTCTGGGCAGCGGTTTCAATCGTGATCGCTACCCTTTTGACCCGGACAGGCTTCGGCAGGTCTCTCTATGCCACCGGGTCACGTGAGGGGGCGGCGTATCTTTCGGGCATCCGGACACGTTGGGTCATCGTCGGAGCCTTTGTCACATCCGGTGTGTGCGCCGCCATCGCCGGGGTGCTACTGACCGGATATTCCGCCAAGGCCTACCAGGGCATGGGCAATGCGTTCCTGCTGCCGGCGATTGCCGCGGTCGTTCTCGGCGGCACGCATATTCTCGGGGGCAAGGGCAGATATGTCGGTACGCTTGTCGGCGTCATCCTGATCGTGCTTCTCAATTCCGTTCTGTCGATCATGCAGATGCCGGAAGCAGGCCGGCAGATCATCTATGGCGCGGTGATCATCGGCATGCTGTTGGTCTATGGGCGCAATCAACGCGTCACGTCCTGAAGACAGCCCGGTTGGCTGCCTCCCATTAGTCTTTGCGAAATAGAGGAATTGTTCTTTACGGCCAGGCCGCCTCAGGCGAGGGCGGCCAGCGAAGGCACTTCTACTTGAAGCGAGACGGAAAGCTGCGAAGGTGCGCTTCTCCTCTTCGGCACCGGGCTCGGCACGGCGGACAGGAGACGGCGCGTATAGGGGTGTTCCGGGTTCTTCAGAATTCGGTCCGTCGGCCCGGTTTCGACAATCTCGCCCTTATACATCACCGCGATGCGGTGGCTGACCCGTTCGACCACGCCGATATCATGTGAGATGAACAGAAACGACAGGCCTTCCGTGCGTTGCAATTCCAGCATGAGATCGGTGATCTGCCGGGCGATGGACACATCCAGCGCGGAAACCGCTTCGTCCGCGATGATGAGTTTCGGCTCCACGGACAGCGCACGGGCAATGCACAGGCGCTGGCGTTGCCCGCCAGAGAACTGGTGCGCGAAGCGATTGATGGCATCGCGCTCAAGCCCGACCCGTTCGACCAGATCCGCTGCGAGTTCCTTCTGCTCCTTCTGTGAGACGAGCCCATGGATCCGGGCCGGTTCCGTGATCAGCTCATGAACCGGAAGCCTCGGGTTGAGGCTCGCATAGGGGTCCTGAAACACCATCTGCATGTCTTTTCGTGTTTCCCGGAGCGCCTGTTTGGAGGAGCTGTTCAGGACCTTGCCGTCAAGCCACACCGACCCGCTTTCAGGTTCGATCAGATGCAGGATGGATCGCGCCAGGGTCGACTTGCCGCAACCGGATTCGCCTACCAGGCCGAGCGTCTCACCATGGGCCACCTTAAGGGAAACGCTGTTCACAGCCAGAACGCTATCGGACTTTCTGGAAAATAGGCGGGATTTGCCGGCAAAGCGTGTCGACAGACAATCCACTTCCAGCACGGTGCCGGTTCCGGCTTGCCGGGTACTGCTGCCGGACCCAGGTTTGGGTGTCGCTGCCATCAGTGCCTTGGTATAGGCGGCCTTCGGCCGTTCGAAGAGATCGTGTACGCTCGCTTCTTCCATCTTTTCGCCGTTGCGCAGGACGACCACCCGGTCGGCAATCTCGGCAACAACGCCCATGTCGTGCGTGATGAACAGAACGCCCATACCGATCTCGGCCTGCAGGTTTCTGATCAGTGTCAGGATCTCCGCCTGGGTGGTGACATCGAGAGCCGTTGTCGGTTCGTCGCAGATCAAAAGTTTTGGCCGGCAGGCAAGGGCCATCGCGATCATTACCCGCTGACGCAGACCGCCGGAGAGTTCATGGGGGTACTGGTGGAGCCGGCGCGCCGGGTCCGGAATGCGAACCTGGTCGAGGGCTTCTTCCGCAGCCTTCATGGCCTTGCGTCTGTCATATTTCCTGTGGCGGATGAAAACCTCGCCAACCTGGTCGCCAATCTTCAGCACCGGATTGAGAGAAGTCATCGGTTCCTGAAAGACCATGGAAATGGCATTGCCGCGCAGCGTGGTCAGTTGTGTATCCGTCAGGCTTCGCAGATCGTAGGAGCTCGCGCCGTCATTCAGGACGATGCGTCCCCCACCAATCGTTCCGCCTTCACGTTCGATCAGGCGCAGGATCGAGAGCGCCGTAGCCGATTTGCCGGAACCGGACTCTCCAACCAGCGCAAGCGTTTCACGCGCATGAATGGCAAAGGAAATCCCCTTGACCGCTTCATGGGCACCGAAAGAAATCTTGAGGTCCTGAACGTCCAGTACCGGCTTGGTCATTTGAGGTCTCCGCGGCGTCTTGCTGCAAATTCCGGGTGCTGGTTGAAATCCGGAAGCGGCGGTGTCCAGCGGTCGGCATGCGGCTTGAAGGAATGGGCAATAGGGTCGAGACCCTGCACTTGCCAGGAAACGGTTTCGCCCAGTTCGATCAGTCCGAAGGCTCCGGCAGGTTCGCCCTTGGTGGTGAAGCTTTCGGTGAGGGACTGCTGGGTCAGGTGGGTAATGCCGTCAACCGTGGTGATGGTGTTCCAGTGAACGTGCCCGGACAGGCAGACCACAGGATGGCGGGATTGAGCCAGTGCGGCGCGGGCGCGCTCGGCCATTGGGTAGGTCGATGCCGACGGATTGCGTTCGAAGTAGTAGTTGCCGATCTGGCCATGACCGGACACAGGCACGTGGCTGACAACCAGCAGCGGCCTGTCCGTGTTTTGGGCAACGCGCGACAGCCACAACAGATCGGCTTCATGCAGAATGAAACCGGAATGGTCTGGCGTACGATGGATCTTGCTGTCCGCGCGCCACAGGGCAATTCTCCAGTCCCCCGCGTCGATGGTCGTATTGGCGAAGGACTGACCGAGAATTTCCTCGTTGTCCGAAACCTCCAGGTGATCGCGGTCGTGATTGCCGTTGATGTGGTGGATCGGAGCGGTGATTGCCTTGAAGGCGTCGGCGACCTCACGCTCCAGCCGAAGGTCCGTGTCCCGGTCGACATCCGAAATACGGTCGCCCAGATCGATGACGAAATCAGGCGCAGCATCATTGGCGAAACGGGCAAACTCGGCCATCAGGTCGAGGGCGGTGTCACCGCGCTTGGTTGCGGAAGGTTTGCCGTGGTGGATGTCGGCGACGACTGCGATACGTACGGACACGTTGATTTTCCTGAATTGATCTTAGGTTCGGGAGAGCGCCGCCGGCGAACCGGCGGCGCTTTGTTGCTTAGTTGAAGGAGATCGAACCGGCGCGGAAGTCGAGCACGTAGGGAATGTGGCCCGGCTTGGGTGCCCAGTTGACGTTGGTCTTCATCGCCCAGCTTTCATAAGGACGATACAGCGGCAGCACCGGCGGATCCTGCTTGATGCGTTCCATCAGCTCGGCGTAGGCTGCGCGGCGCAGCTCGACATCGCCGGAATAGCGGAACTGCTCCCAGCTCTTGGCGTAGTCTTCGTCGGTGTTGAACCGGCCTTCGGATTCAGACGGTCCGTTCGGAGCCCACATGACGCCGAAGCAGCCGAACGGATCGGCAAAATACATCGGGTTGGACCAGTTGCGGGTCATCATGTCCGGCGAGTTGCCACTCCATTTGTCCTGGACGTTGACCTTGCCGTTGATGCCGACTTCCGCCCACATCTCCATGATCGCCTGGGCAGCCAGAAGACCGTTGGTGTAGTAACCCGGCGCGGTGTCATAGGTGATCTCGAAGCCGTCGTAGCCTGCTTCCTTGAGCAGTTCCTTGGCCTTCTCCGGATTGTATTCGAAGGTGGTCAGCTCCGGCTGATACAATTCGCCGAATTCCTTCAGCGTATGCGTGGAAGGAACCACGGCCTTGCCGCCCCAAAGAGCTTCGTTGAGCGTGTCGCGGTCGATGGCAAGCGACAGGGCCTGGCGGATGCGGGCATCCTTCAGCTTCGGATGGTTCACGTTCATGATCATGACGTGGAAGAGGGCCGTGGCGCTGCCGACAGCCTTCATGTCCGGATCGTTCTCGATGAGCTGGAGTTGATCCGGCGCGATGTTGGTGACGATGTCGGCTTCACCGGTTTTCAGCGCCGTGATGCGCGACGCGGTTTCCGGCATGTGCTTGACGGTGACCTTGTCGAGCGGCGCCTTTTCGCCCCAGAAATCGTCGAAACGTTCCCAGACAACGGTCTGGCCCGGAACGAATTCGGCAACCTTGTAGGGGCCCGTGCCGACAGGCTTCAGGGAAAAGGCCTCAAAGTCGTCATGCTCAAGCTTGTCCGGGTCGCCTGCAAGGCTCTTGGCATAGTCTTCCGGAATGATCATGACCTGCTGCAAGTTCAGCAGCGTTTCCCAGAGCGGCTCAGGGCGCTTGGCATGGATGCGGACGGTGAGGTCGTCGACCTTTTCGGCCTTCTCGAAGTTCTCAAGACGGTCACGGGCACGCACCTGATACGGCGGGAAATCAGCCTGGTACATCCGGTTCAGTGAGAAGACGACGTCGTCGGCGGTCATGTCGGCGCCATTGTGGAACTTCACGCCTTCCCGCAGCTTCAGTTCCATGATCGTCGGTTCGATCAACTTCCATTCGGTCGCAAGGCCGGGCTGCCATTCGGTTTCGGTGGTGTCATGGTTCTTGGCAATCAGCGTATCGAAGGCGTTGTAGTAGAACTGCGAACCGACATTCGAGTGGTCGCGGCCCGGATCGAGGTAGCTGGACACATTGGCGGCGCCAACGGTGAGTTCGGTTGCAAAGGCGCTTGTCGCCATAAGCGATGCAAGAGCGGTGGTTGCCAGTAGTTTGGTCATATCGAGCCTCCAAGGCTGCTAGGGTGGAGCGTTGGCCGTTCCGGCTTCTGTGGGTGGGGTCGGTCAGCGGGACCTGAGACGGACATCCGCCTTGTCGCGCAGCCAGTCGCCAAGGATCTGGACTGCGAATGTGAGGAGCAGGATCACCATCGCGGGGGCGAGTACGATCCACGGGGCCGTCGGCAGGTAGTCCCGGCCGATGCCGACCATGGAGCCGAGTGTTGCGGTCGGCGGTTGAACGCCGAGACCGAGGAAAGACAGAGTCGATTCCAGGATGACGATGTTGGAAAAGTTCAATGTGAACTGCACCACGATGGGCGAGACGACATTGGGCAGGATGTGCCGCATCGCGATCCGGACCGGTGTTGCGCCGGCTGCCCGTGCCGCTTCGACGAAGGGCATCTGGATCAGTTTCTTCACTTCGCCGCGTACGATCCGGGTGTATTGCTCCCAGCCATAGACGCCGAGCACCAGGATCATCACGTCCAGAGACGACCCCATGATGGCCAGGATGAGAAGGGCGATCAGCGTGAAGGGAATGGCAATCTGCGCATCGACCAGACCCATGACGATCTCTTCGAAAAGACCTCCGATGATGCCGGCCATAAGCCCAAGCGTGCCACCGATCAGAAGCCCGATGACAGCTCCTGCGAGGGCAAGGGCGAAGGTCAGCCGCAGGCCGTAGATGCAGCGGGAGAAGATGTCCCGGCCGAGCTCGTCCGTTCCGAAGTAGAAGCCGTCCTTGTAACGGTCGAAGCCAATCGGCGGCCGCAGACGGGAAATAAGGCTCTGGGCATTCGGGTCGAAAGGGGCAAGCCACGGGGCGGTGAGCGCGGTCAAGATCAGGATCAGGCCGATCAGCAGCGCGATCCGGACGATCCAGTTTGCATCCGACCAGATCGGGATGCGGAAGCTTCTCAATCCGGTATTATGCGGCGAAGACAGGTTATGCGTTGCGTCGGTCATACGCTTATCCCTTGGCAAGGCGGATGCGCGGATCCGCGAAGGCGTAGGCGATGTCGACCGCTGCGTTGATCACGATGACCGCAACAGCGACGGACAGGACACCGAACTGGAGGACGGGGTAGTCGCGCAGGATGGCCGAGCGGACGAGAAGATCGCCGATACCGGGCCAGGCGAAGATCGATTCCACGACGACGCTTCCAGCAGCGGCCAGGCTGGCGATCTGAAGGCCGACCACGGAAAGTAGGGTAATCGAAGCGTTGCGCAGACCGTGTTTCAGGATAACGATCCACTCCGGCAGGCCTTTGGCCCGGGCCGTGCGCATATAGTCCTGGCTGAGCACGTCCAGCATGGCGTTGCGGGTGAAGCGGGTGATTGCCGCGACCAGCATTCCGGAAATTGCCAGCGTCGGCATGATGAAATGTAGCGCCGTGCCATCGCCGATAACCGGGAGCCAGTTGAGCGTATAGGCAAAGATCAGCACCAGCAGGATGCCGATGATGAACGACGGGACGGCATAGCCGAGGAAGGCCACCACCATCACGACACTGCCGATGATGCTGGTGCGATAGATCGCAGCCAGAATACCCAGCGGTATGGAAACAATCAGCGTGAAGCACACCGCGCTGAGCAGCAGTTTCAACGAAGGCCACGCCCGCTCGAGGACGATTTCCGATACCGGCCGCCGCTCCAGGAAGGACAATCCGAATTCGCCTGAAAACACGGAGCTGAGATAGCGCCAGTATTGGGTGCCGATGGAGGAATCCAGACCGTAATAGGCAATCAGAAGGTCCCGGTCTTCCTTGGTGATGCCTTCGCCGAGAACGAAGTCGACCGGATTTCCCGACAGCCTCGTGGCGAAGAAGACCAGCGACACGATCAGAAACAGGGTGATCGCCATCCTCAATAGGGTTCGAAGGACATAGGTCAGCATGCGCTCGCCTCCGCAGCGGCCGGTTGCACAGGTTCTGCCGTGTCCCTGAGGGCGTTCGCGTTAGCCATCAGGGAAGGCGGTGCGACGAGGTGAATGAAATCGAGGCCGGCGAGAGCGGCAGCGGCCCCGTCTGTGGTGGCGTTGTCGCCCACAAAGGCAGCGTCGCTAGCACCAACACCTGCGGCGGTGAGCGCGGCATCGATGAGGAACGGCTGAGGTTTGCCGATGACACGGGCGGTAATGCTTGGAGCGCAGGCCTTAAAGGCTGCCAGCAGCGACCCGGTTTCCGGCACGGGAAGACCATCCGCGTTCGGGTGGGAAAGATCGGGATTGGTCACCACCAGCTCGGCGCCTTGCTCCAGCAGCCGCAATGCCTTTTCCAGTCCGTGGAGTGTGAAGCGGGTGTCACGGGCCAGAAGGACAGTGTCCGCCCGCTCATCTGCCCGCTCAAGACCAAGGTCGGCGGCAAGTTGGTGAAGCGGTTGCTCGGCAATGACGTGGACGCGCGCTCCTGGCTGTTCGGCGGCGATCATGCGCACAGTCAATTCGCCGGCAAGAAAGATGCTTTCCTGCGGCAGGGGCAGGCCGATCGCAGTCAGCTTTCGGGAAAGAGTGACGCTTGTATCGGCTGAGTTGTTGGAGACGATCGACAGTCTTTGACCAGCGGCCCGGACAAATTCTTTCGCACCCGGCAAGGCGTTCCCGGCCGCAATCAGGCAGCCGTCCAGGTCACACAGGATCGCGGCGTAGTCGTCAATGTCTGCGGCGCCAAGCCATTGGATCGTTGTTGTTTTGCGAGCCCGCATTGCGAAATCCATATCTGTCCGTTTGCCTGCCGGTCCTGCCGCCAGCCATTGAAGAGCCGCCGAAAAGTCGGGCGGTTTGTTCGGATCAGGGAGGGCCGTGCTCCATTGCTCCGGCCCGCTGAAACCGCCATCAAATTGTCTTCACTCTGTGACGCTGCCGTAACAGAGCGAACCTATGGTTTGAGGCGATCAAACCTTTGGCTTTGTTGTTCGGAGAAAACTCGGAATGACCCTTTCCTTGTCGCGCATTCGGGCCGTCAACGCGGTCGCGTCCGGTGGCTCCTATGCTGCCGCGGCAAGGGCTCTGAAGATTTCGCAGCCGGCAGTCGCGCGGCATGTGAAAGACCTGGAAGCGGAATTCGGGGTGCGCCTGTTCGACCGGAAGAACGGCGTTCTGGCGCCAACACCTCTGTGCAACGAACTTTGCGATGTTGCTGAGCGCATGGCAGAAGCCGAACGCGCGGCGACCCGGCTTCTGACCCGTCACAACACCTTGCTGAACGGTCGATTGAAAATCGGGTTGGGAAATTCCATGCCGGGCATGGCGCTGATCGCCCAATTCCTGAAGCGCCATCCGGGCATCGAGATCGCGGTCGAGACCGGTTCGCACGAACGGATCACCCGGGCGGTGCTGACGCGCGACGTTGATATCGGGGTTCTGCCGGATGTGCCGGCCGATGGAAGATTCCGCCGCGCATTGCTGGCAAGGCAGAACGTCGTCGCCATCGTCCATCCGGACAGCCCACTTTCACGAGAGACTGCCGTAACCTGCGAACGTCTGATGGCCGAACCCCTGATCTTCCGCACAAAGGGGTCCTCCACCCAGCGCGTGGTCGACAAGGCCTTTCGCGCCGCCGGTTTCGAGCCGTCGCCCCTGTTGACGCTGGACACGCGCGACGCGGTCTATGAAGCGGTGGTCAACGGGCTCGGGGTAGGGTTCATGTGGCGGTTCGGCACGGGGCGCACGGACGTCGTGCACCGTGTTCCTGTCTCGGACATGCAGCGTCAGTACGAGGAAGTGGTTTTCTCACTTGGCGATGAGCGCAGTATGTTGTTCGACGTTTTCTTTTCCGCTGTCGAGAGCTTCCGTACGGAAGCGGACGCGCTTCTGGATCACTAGAAGGCGAGGCGGCTAACTCGTAATTGCCTCGGTAAGCCTCACCGCTGACGCCACGCCATCGATGACCGGCACCTTGAACTGCGCTGTCAGGTCCGCAGCCAGATCTGCCATGCCCGCGCAGCCGAGCGCAATCGCTCCGATACCGTCCTGCCGGAGGGCCGCTTCGATTTCTGCCTCGACCTTGCGACGGGCATCGCTCTCGGGGTTCTCCAGTTCCAGAACCGGCACATCCGAAGCTCGCACTCTGGCACAGCGAGCCGCAAGCCCGGTGCGTTTCAGATTGTCTTCCAGCACCGGAACGGAGACGGGCAGGGTGGTGACCACGGAGAACCGTTCGGCAGCAACGGACGCAACGTGGTAGGCGGCCTCGCCGATGCCGACCACAGGAACGCCGGACGTTGCTTTCAACTCCCACAGGCCGGTATCGTCGAAACAAGCGATGATCACGGCACGGATGCTCGGATCGGACTTCAGGGATTTTTCGAAGAGATCGAACAGAGCGGGCAGGGCAGCCTCGCCGTCGGCGGGCCCCTGAATGGCTGCCGGTCCCTTCAGCGGATTGATGGCCGTAATCCGGGTGAAAGGACCGGCTGCGGCGCGAGCAGCCGCCGCGATCTTCTGCGTCATTGAAGCCGTGGAATTCGGGTTGATGACGAGGATATGTATGTCGTCCATGTCTGGCCCTAGACCATGCCCTTTCCGGCGTCCGAACCGTGCCGGGACCTGCGTTTGTTGAGGATCACCACGATGGCCAGGAACAGACCGATGATGCCGAAGGAAAAGGCTGTCGTCAGAGTGCCAAGGGCAAAGATCACCGGCGTCGTGACGTTTGTGGTCATGCCATAGATTTCCAGCGGCAGTGTGTTGTAGCTGCCGGCCGTCAGAAGCGTGCGGGCAAACTCGTCATAGGACAGGGTGAAGCCGAACAAGGCGACCCCGATCAACATCGGTGCGATAATCGGCAGCACGACATATCGAACGGTCTGCCAGGCGTTCGCGCCCTGATCGCGTGCGGCTTCCTCGTAGGATTTGTCGAAGCGGTTGAAGACCGCGAACATGATCAGCAGCCCGAAGGGCAAGGTCCACGTCAGCTGCGCGCCGAAGCCCGAGGTCGACCAGTGCACGGCGAGGCCGGATTGCGAGAAGATCAACCCGACGCCGAGCGAAACAAGGATCGACGGGATCACCAGCGAGGTGATGATCAGATAGAAGATCGCCCCGGAGCCTGGAAACCGCTTACGGAAGGCGAGGCCGCCCATCACCGAAACAACAACCGTTGTCACCATGACCATGAGACCGAGTGTGAGCGAGCGCGAAAAACTGCCCCAGATATCACCGACGGCCTGTTGCTCGAATAGGTCGCGGAACCAGTGCAGAGAGACACCGCGCATCGGAAAGGTCAGCCCGCCCTGTGGGCCCTGAAAACTGAGGATCGCGATGGTTATCGTCGGACCGTAGAGGAACACCAGGAATAGGGCGAAGAAGGTGGCGAGCACGTAGAAGGAGCGGGACCGTTTTTCCATGATCAGAGCTCCTTCCGGATGTCGACAAAGCGCAGCAGGATCGAGATCACCAGAAGCACCGTGATGAGCAGGATGACCGCCGTTGCCGCGGCTGAGGGATATTGCAGAAGCGCGATGTCGTTGGAGATCAGCCTGCCGACATTGGCCTTCTGGCTGCCGGACATGAAGCGTACGGTGATGAAGTCGCCCATCACCAGCGTCACGACGAAGATGGAACCGATCATGATGCCGGGTTTGGTCAGCGGGATGATGACGTTGGTGAGCGTCTGCAGCCCGCTCGCGCCATTGTCATAGGCCGCCTCGATCAGCGAGCGGTCGATGCGCATCATGGTGTTGAAGATCGGAACCACCATGAACAGCGTGTAAAGGTGGACGAAGGCCAGGATCACCGAAAAGTCGGAAAAGAGCAGCCATTCCAGAGGCTCGTCGATCACCCCCATCGAGATCAAGGTGGAATTGGCGATGCCGTTGCGGCCCAGAAACGGGATCCAGGAAATCATTCGGATGATGTTGGACGTCCAGAACGGGATCGTGCACAGCAGGAACAGAATGATCTGCCAGGTCAGCGTGCGCACGTGAAAGGCAAGGAAATAGGCAACGGTGAAGCCGATCACCAGCGTGATCGCCCAGGTGATCAGCGCGTATTTCACGGTGTTGAAGAACACCTGATAGGTCACCGGAGACGTAAGAAGGAACTCGTAATTGTCGAACTGGAAAGCCGGGTAGATCGAGAATTCCGTTGCCCCCCAGAAACTCACCACGACGATCATGGCAATGGGCAGAAGCAGAAAGAAGAACAGCACCAGCGCAAGGGGCAGCGACAACAGCCAGCCGGTTACCGCATCAGGCAGGCGGGCGAGGCTGAAGGGCGCTTTTGCGCGGGCTTTCGCAGCCGGGGAAATGCTGGAAATGGGCTGTGTCTGGTCCGTCATGAGGGTCGGGTCCGGTTTTAGAAAAAGGCGCTTGTCAGGGACGCCGGGGTATTGAGGTGCCCGGGGAATAACCCCGGGCACCTGTGTGCCGGTTCAGCCTCAGGCGGCGATGAACTCGTTCCACTTGCGAACCATGTACTGGTTCTCGTCCATGACAGCGTTCCAGCAGGCAACCGCACCCATGCGCTCATAGAAAGAGCCGCCGTCGCGGGTCTCACCGGCTTTTGCCAGAACGTCGCCGAACGGGTTGGTGATGTCGCCGGTGGCTTCCTTGCCTTCGAACCAGTAACCCCACTCGTTCTCGTCCATGTAGTTCTTGGAGGTTTCCGGCACGGCTGAGTAATAGCCCTGGCGCATAAGGAAGCCGCCGACCCAGCCATCGAGATACCAGTTGATGTATTCATAGGCGGCGTCCAGCTCGAGGCCGGTCAGGCTCTTGGAGAGACCGATACCACCGCCCCACGACCGGTAGCCTTCTTTCAGTGGCTGGTAGACGCACTCGATACCGCGAGACTTCACGGCGGTAATCGCCGGCGACCACATGGACTGGATCACCACTTCACCGGACGCCATCAGGTTGACGCTTTCGTCGAAGGTCTTCCAGAAGGCACGGAACTGGCCGTTCTTCTTGGCTTCGGTGAAGATCGCCATGGTCTTGTCGATCTCTTCGCGGGTCATGTTGCCCTTGTCGCCATACTGGATCTCGCCCATGGCTTCGCAGACCATGGCCGCATCCATGATGCCGATGGAAGAGATGTCGAGGATCGATGCCTTGCCCTTGAATTCCGGGTTCAGCAGTTCGGTCCAGCTCTCGATCGGGCGGCCGATCAGGTCCGGGCGGATGCCGAGCGTGTCGGCATTGTAGATGGTCGGGATCAGCGTCATCCAGCCGGTTTCTTCGCTGGCAAATGCCTTGCCGTCCGGACCGTCGACGAAGCCGACCGTGTGCGGGGCGGTGCCTTGCGCGATCACGGATTCCGGCGTCAGCTTGCCGCTTTTGAAGATGCCGACGATCTTGTCGTAATTCTTGATCTTGGACGTATCCATGGCCTGCAGGTTGCCTGTCGGCCAGACCTTCTTGCAGATCCAGTATTCGATGTCGGCAATGTCGAAGCTGTCCGGCTGGGTAGCGGCGCGCTGGGTGACGGCGTCACTGTCGAGGGCCGTCATTTCCAGGGTGAAGCCGAGATCTTCCTTCACCTTCTGTGCCACTTCGTTGAGGTTGGACACGCCGGTGCCGAACTGACGCAGGGTCACGTCCTTGATGTTCTGCGCCCAGATGGTCGGAAAGCCGGTGATCGCTCCGGAGCCGAGTGCGGCACCGGCAGCGGCGGCGCCACCTTTCAGGATGCTGCGGCGGCTGACGCCCTTGTTGGTCATCTGTTCAGTTTTTGCCACTTTATCTGTCATTTTCTTACTCCTGTTCCCCTCTGGAGTTTGTTCGGCCTCGGGAAAAGGCCTGCCATCGGCAACCGTCAGGCAGCCAGTTGATGTGCGTCCTCCGGCTTCCATGTCAGGAAGACGGTCGCGCCGATTTCGATCGGGTCCTGAAAAAAGGCTTCGTCGGTGAGTGCGGCCGTCAGATCGCCTGCGCCGCCCGCATCGAGGGCCAGATTGACGGTGGAGCCGAGGTATTCGACATCCTTGACGGAGGCCGTAAGGGCGGCGGCGTCTTCACCGGCCACTTTCCTGACCTTCAGCCGGTCCGCCCTGAGTGCGACCGACGCGCCATTCTGTTGCAGGACGTTGTGGCCGCCGATGAAACGGGCGACGAACTCTGTCGTCGGCGTGTTGAAGACATCGCGGGGGCTACCGGCCTGTTCGATCTTGCCGCCGTTCATGACGATGATGTCGTCGGCAAGTGCGAGGGCCTCGTCCTGGCTGTGTGTGACGTGAATGAAGGAAATGCCGAGCTCGCGCTGCAGCTTCTTGAGTTCGAGCCGCATCTTGATGCGCAGGAACGGATCAAGCGCCGACAACGGCTCGTCAAGCAGAAGCACGGAAGGTTCGGTGATCAGGGCGCGGGCCAGGGCGACGCGCTGCTGCTGACCGCCCGACAGTTGCGAAGGCAGCCTTTCGGCGTAGGCTGCCATATCGACCAGCTCCAGCAACTGACGGGCCTTCTTTAGCCTGACCGGCTTGTCCACACCCTTCATCTTCTGGGAAAAGGCGACGTTATCGATGACGGAAAGATGCGGAAACAGCGCGTAGTTCTGGAACATCATCGCCGTGCCGCGCCGGGCGGGTGGAAGGTCGGTTATATTGGTGCCTCCCAACACGATATCGCCGGTCGAGACGCTTTCATGGCCCGCGATCATACGCAGGGTGGAAGACTTGCCACAGCCGGATGGACCCAGCAGGCAGGAATAGGTGCCGGCGGCGAACTTGTGATTGATCGCGTCGACCGCGATGGTCTCACCGTAGATCTTGGTGGTGGCTGCCAGTTCAAGGTCCAGGGACTTCGCCATGACCGGACGTCTCCTTCAGAAAACCGTTTTCGGGTCCTGAAACAGCAAGTGCCGTGCCAATGCGAAAAATTGGCAGAAATCCTGGGAAGTTGAGCAATCGAAAAGGAATTGAGCCAAAATTTCTCGTCGAAGGTGCACAATATTTCGGCAAATTAAATACGATGTGAATAAAAATTGTATACGATCTCAGATTGCCGGGCAGGATCCCCGAGAGTAGGATCAAGCCATCGCTCAACCCCCATTGGGCACTTCAAGAAAAATGACCAAACCTGTGACCTCCGCCGAACTCGATCAACGCAGCAAGCTGCATGAAGTCTTTGCCCTGCCGCAGGGCCGGGCCCTAGATATCTGCCTCAAGCTTCAGAAAGCCATCCTGGAACACAGGCTGTCGCCTGGGCTGAAACTGTCCGAAGACGAGGTGGGGGAAATCTACGGTGCCAGCCGAACCGTCGTACGTGCATCGCTGCAAGCGCTTGCCCACTCCGGACTGGTTTCCATGGAAAAGAACCGGGGTGCCTTTGTTGCAAAACCCTCGATCCGTGAGGCGCATGAGGTGTTTCAGGCGCGCGCCTTGATAGAGCCTGCCGTGGCACGCCTGGCGGCGGCCGTCATCACCGATCGGCAGTTGGCCCTTTTACACGCGCATCTGGATGCCGAGCATGCCGCACTCCATGCGGGCGATATGGGAAAGGCGCTATTTCTGTCCGGAAACTTTCACACGGAAATTGCCGACATCGCCGATCATCGTATCTTCGCGGGCATGATCCGTTCTTTAATCTCACGATCTTCGCTGATCATCGCCCTTTACTGGAAGCGTTCGGACACGGCTTGTGAGAGCCATTCTCATCATGCGCTGATGAGCGCCTTTGAAAAGCGGGACAGCGCGGCAGCCGAGAGCATTCAGAAGAGCCACATCATCGACCTTCATTCAGGTCTGGACCTGAAAGAGAAGCCGGCAGGGGGCACATCGTTGAGTGAGGCGTTGCAGGGCTGACATCTGTCTCCCTTCGCCTCAGCTGTCCTGTCCTCCCTGGCCAGCTGTTCTGGAACCGGCAACCGGTGTTTCGACGAGGGCGTCAATGAAAGAGGACACGAAATGTCCCCTGTTGTGGGTCTGTGATTTCGAATAAATGCTTGCCTGCTGTGCTCTCACCGTGCCTGGGGCCGTCTTTCGGAGCTGCGCAATTTCCTCAACGTCGAAGCCCTTGAGGGTCAGTAGCGCGACGTCTCTTTCGGACGCCGACAGGGACCAGGTCTCGAACCGTTCCGTGATCATTTCACCAAAGGCATTTGCCGCGATCTTGAGGGAGTTCTCGGCCATGCGCGCCGAGCGTTGAATGCGCGCCATTTCCACAACACCGAACAAGACACCGGAAACGAGCCCAAGCGTTGCAAGGCCTTCGAACGCGGTATGGCTCACCAGGCCGGACAGGTGAAACTCCCAGAAGAAGTCACCGATGAAAAAGATCGCGCTCACAGCTTGTAGCAGGGCGACAGCAATCAGCGTCGTCATCCTAAGCGATGATGTCAGGTAACCGCTGATGACCTTGTCCAAAGAATTATGCACCTCCAGGACCGAAAACCGTCACGTTTCACGCTGAATAAGCACCTGCTTATAGACAAATCTAACTGAATTCGGATTTTGAAAGAACATATTCGAAGTTGAAAGTTAAAGTTAATCGGGAAACTTAACCGATATATCAATAAAAATATGAGAATATGTGAAAATACGTAAGTAAAAATAGAAGTTTTTTCTGGATTTTGCTTGCGTTCTTGAGGCTGTCGTCCTGCGGTTTGGTGTGGCGGATTATCGTCGCTTCCGAATGCAAGGTGGTTGGCTCTCAAGCGAGATGTTGAACCCGGATTAACAAAACTGTTGGGGTCACGGGGACACTGGGTGGAAAATCGCAAGGAGAATGAAAATGAAACTGGTGCATGTGGCGTTGGCAAGTGTGTTGTTGTTCTGCGGATCCTCCGGGGCCATGTCGGCAGAACGTGGTTTTTTGCATAAGCTGATCTCCGGCGACTTCTCCGGTTCTGGTGCCGGGAATGCCCGGAGTGGCGAAGGCAGGGGAGGACATGGAGAAACCAGATCCGCGTCCTACAATGATGACCGGGGAAGCCGGGATGACGACCATGACCGGCGCGGCAATGATGACAACGGGCACGACCGAAATGATGACAACGGGCGCGACCGGAATGACGACAATGGCAGAGACCATGACAATAGCCATAACGATGACCACGGTCGTGGCAACGATGACGGCGGAGATGATGACAACGGCCGGGACGATGATTGAAGGCAGCCGAAAATGACCGGCATATGCTGCGTCGTGATCAGCGCCGTGGATGATTTGGGTTAGTGGGTCGACAACGGATACGGCGGCTCCGCCAAATATGACGGAGCCGCAGGCCGTCATCGTGATTCCAATGGCGGCCATGGCCAGCGTCGCCGCTTTCATCCAGTTTCAGCTATCGGAGATCGCTGCGAGCGCGATGGCAGGGAATACGCAGGGGTTGTGAATAAACAACCGTTATTCGATAGTGAATTAACAGTGGGTGAAGACTAGCTATTCAATTTGTTATTGAAATTTTGGACTGATGGAGAATTTAATTTAATAGCGGAAGTTGATTTTTCTGGTTTTTGTTTGTGGTCAATACTTCAATTCTTCCAGGTTTGCGGTGTCATTTCACAGCGCGGATCGCATAGCGGTGCTGTGTTGCTCTCTCCCAACCTTTGAAGAAGGGCAGGTGGCGTCGTTGAGCCTTGTGAATAGCCTTGAGATCTGTGTCGACGACAATCTGTCTGAAGCCAGCTTCCCGCAACAGATCCACCACTGCGTCCGCTCTCGCGCCGTTGGAAAAATGGACGCGGGACAAGATACTGCGATGGGTTTCCACCATGGCGGTGGGGTTTGCGTCCGCTTCAGGACTTGCCCCGAAAAGAGCTCTTGTTTTCGACAATGAGGCGAGCAGTCTTGCGAACCAGCTCGGGTTGACGAAGTCTCCGTCGACTATCAGAAGCCTGCCTTCCGGTTTCAGCACCCGGTGCCATTCGGCAAAAGCCGACGCCGGATCGACCAGCGTCCAGACGAGATGTCGGCAGGTGATCGCGTCATAGCTGCCGGACGGTTCCATCGTGCGTTCTGCATCGCCAAGCAGAAAACGAATGGCCTGTCCGCGTGTTTTCGCCTTTTCGCGGGCCTTGGCCAGCATCGGCTCTGCCCAGTCCATGCCGGTCACGTCGAAGTTCAGATCATCAAGCAGATGCGAGATCACGCCTGTTCCGGAGGCAAGGTCGAGAACACTCCGGGAGTTCCCGGGACCCAGATGCTTGTTGAAGAGGTTTTTCCACGCTGTGTGCTCCTCGGTGGAAAAAATTTCGTGTCCGGGCTGGCTGTCGAAGGTCTCCGCCCGCTTGCCCCAATATTCCTTGATTTCCTCACGCAGATCGAAGTTCGAGAGAGTGTCCGCGTCGCTCATGAGGGCTGCTGCTCCGGTTGGTTGGAACCATTCCAAAAGATATTTCTTGACTCATATACTCAGGAAAAATACCAAAAACAAGAATTTAAAACTCAACTTATAACCTCTGGATAAATCGAGGCGGATGTGAGCAAAATCAAAGGCTTGGCAGTCTCTTTGCTGGTGACGGCAACTCTTGTTCCCGTGGCGGCTCTCGCCGGTGACATGGTAACTGTGACGGACATTACCGGCCGCAAGGTCGAGGTCGAAGTGCCGGTGGAAAAGGTCATTCTGGGCGAAGGGCGCCAGATCTATTTCACGGCGGCGCTGGATAGTGAAGATCCCTTCAAGCGTGTCGTCGGATGGCGGGACGATTTCGAGAAGGCGGATAACGACGGCTACCACCAGTATCTCGAAAAGTATCCGGAAATGACTGATCTGCCGACCTTCGGTGGCACGAAAACCGGCACCTTCGATGTGGAGCAGGCTGTTGCGCTTGAGCCGGACGTGATCATCCTGAACCTGGATGCCAAGGTGGCCACCGAAGAAGGCGGCTATATCGAGAAGCTCGCCAAGGTCGGTATTCCGGTCGTTTACGTCGACTTCCGTGAAAAGCCGATGGAAAACACCGAGCCATCCATGCGCCTGATCGGCAAACTCTTCGGCAAGGAGGAAAAGGCCGAGGAATTCATCGAATTCCGGGCGGCGGAAATCGCCAAGGTGACCGACAAGCTGGCAGCTCAAAAGGATCTCGTGAAGCCCGTCGTGTTCATGGAGCGCGCCGGAGGATATACCGACGATTGCTGCATGTCTTTTGGCGATGGGAACTTCGGCAAGATGGTGGAAATGGCCGGTGGCATCAACATGGCGGCCGACATCATTCCGGGCACCTTCGGCACTGTTAATCCGGAGCAGATCATCGCGACTGATCCGGACCAGATCATCGTGACCGGTGCAAACTGGGAACTCTATATTCCTGGCGGCAACTGGGTTGGCGTCGGACCTGGTGCCGATCCCGAAGTCACCGGGGACAAGCTCGCAAAGCTGACGAAGCGCCCTGGTTTCACCGGCGTCAAGGCCGTGCGCGAGAACAACGTGCATGCCATCTGGCACCAGTTCTACAACAACCCTTATCAGTTCGTGGCGATCCAGCAGATTGCCAAGTGGCTGCATCCCGATCTGTTTGCCGATCTTGATCCCGATGCCACCTTCAAGGAACTGCACGACCGTTTCCTGCCGATCGATTACCGGCCTGGTTACTTCGTGTCACTGAAATCGAGTAACTGACATGGCAGTTTCGGAACTTGTTCCGGCTGAGGAGGGGCGCGGTCTTTACCGCGCCCTTGCGTTCAGGCGTATTCTTGTCATTTGCGGCCTGATCGTCGCATTGGCGTTCAGCTTTTCAATGGATCTCGCTCTTGGGCCGGCCCGCTATCCCTTGTCGGAAGTGCTCGCCGCCCTGATCGATCCCTCCGGCGCGGACCTGCAGACCCGTGTGGTCCTGTGGGACATTCGTATGCCGGTTGCTCTTATGGCGATCAGCGTTGGCGCCTGTCTGTCATTGGCGGGCGCGCAGATGCAGACGATCCTCGCCAATCCGCTGGCCAGTCCTTTTACGCTGGGCATTTCAGCCGCAGCCAGTTTCGGCGCGGCCCTTGGCCTTGTCGCCGGCGTTGCGATTTTTCCGGCCGCGGTTCACTACATGGTTCCGCTCAATGCCTTTCTGATGGCCATGGCCGCTTCACTGTTCATCTATCTGATGTCGACCGTCCGGGGCGTGACCGTTCAAACCATCGTGCTTCTGGGCATTGCGCTGGTGTTCACCTTCAACGCGCTGCTGTCCCTGCTTGAATATCTTGCATCCGAACAGGCGCTCGCTGCCGTCGTGTTCTGGACCATGGGATCGCTGACCAAGGCGACATGGGGCAAGGTCATGGCGACATTCGCCATCCTTATCGTCTGCATTCCGTTTTTCGCGCGCCATTCCTGGGCGTTGACGGCGCTGAGGCTCGGCGACGTTAAGGCAGCCAGTTTCGGCGTGAACATCAAGTCGCTCCGTCTTAAGACGCTGCTTGGCGTCAGTCTCCTGGCGGCCATACCGGTTTCCTTTGTCGGCACCATCGGGTTTGTCGGACTGGTCGGACCGCATATCGCCCGCATGCTGGTGGGGGAAGACCAGCGATTTTTCCTGCCTGCCGCCATCCTGTGTGGTGCGCTGATGCTGTCGGCGACATCCGTCGTTTCCAAGATCCTTCTGCCGGGGGCGATCCTGCCGATCGGCGTCATCACAGCACTTGTGGGTGTGCCGTTCTTCTTTGTGCTCATCTTCGCGGATCGGAGGCAGTCATGGTAACCCTGCAATTAAAAGACCTGGGGGCTCGCTACGGCTCCACACTTACGGTGGAAGGGGTTTCGACCCCGGTTTTTTCGGGCGGTGAACTGACTGCAGTCATCGGACCAAACGCTGCGGGTAAGTCGACGTTGTTCAAGCGCATCGCAGGACTTTTGAAAGGGCCGGGCGAGGTGGTTCTGGAAGGCAACAAGGCATCACCGCGCGACGCGATCCGCTACATGCCCCAGGACACGCACGCCAATGCCGTGCTGACGGTTTATGAATCCGTGTTGCTGGCAGCCAAGCAGGGCGAAGGCTGGCGTGTGAAAGATGCCGAGCTGTTCGAAATCGATCAGATCCTGAAAGCCCTGCAAATCGATGGACTGGCCTTCCGGAACCTTGGCGAATTGTCCGGCGGCCAGCGCCAGCTCGTTTCAATTGCGCAGGCTCTGGTACGCCGCCCGGAAGTGCTGATGATGGATGAACCGACATCCGCGCTGGATCTTTACCGCCAGGTTGAAGTTCTGAACTTCATGCGTGACCTCGCACGCCGCCAGGGCACGCTGGTGCTCATCGCCTTGCACGACCTCAATCATGCGCTGCGGTTCTGCAAGAACACAATGGTGATTGCCGGCGGGCGTCTGATGGCCGCCGGTCCGTCTGAGGACGTCATCACGTCCTCAATGCTGCGTGACATTTACCGTGTGGAAGCGCGCGTGGAAGCCTGCTCGCGCGGTGAAAATCACGTCATCATCGACCGGTCTGCCGCCTGACGGCAGAGATCAGCCCGCGTTGATCAGTCCTGGTCGACGTCGATGCGGGCTTCCTCGACGGTTGAGGCCAGATCCCGGTTGGCATCCAGAAGAACATTCTGGTGCAGCCGGATCCGCCAAAGGTGATAGGCGACCCTGTGCAGCCAGCGCAGGGCATCCAGCTTCAGCCAGACGGTCTCCGCCGGCACCTTATCCGCCGCTGCCATTGCGATCAGCCGATCCCGATTGAGCCGGCGCTGCCGCCGCATCAACAGCCGAAGCCGGTCGAGTGTCTTTTCCTGTGTCTTGACGTCCTTCTGTCTGGCGGTGGTTCCGGTAACACCCAGGATCAGGCCCGCCAGGCGTTTGAGACGGTGATCCAGCGCCAGCTCATCGATCCGCTGTCTCTGGTCGCAGCGGTACAGCAGGCGGCTCAGGTGATCGAGGATGTGAAACTGCCCTTTTAACTCTTCCTGGAACACCATGTCATTTGGGGGGACGATGATCCTGTCCAGATAGGTCCGTGTATCTGCAATGGCCTTGGCGAGTTCCTCCCGGTCCAGTTCCTCGTGCGAAACAGGCCTTGCGCCCAGCCGGCTGCGCAATCTGTCGATAATGGCAGCATCCAGATCGGCAACCGTCTGCCCTGCAAGTGCTGCGGCTGCATGCGGGTCCCGCAGCACGAGGGGATCCAGTCTGCTGGTCAGGTCGGAGCCTTTTTCGGGGACCAGTGTTTCAACCAGGCGGGCAAAAGGCCGCGCAAAGGGCAGGACCAGGACAACTCCAAGTGCGTTGAAGAAACTGTGAAATGCGACGAGAGCAATCTGCGCATCGCCGTTTCCGGTCATCGCCCCAGCCACAAGCTGAAATGGCCCCAGCAGAAAAAACGCCATCACACCGGTCAGGACATTGTAGATCACATGCGCATAGCCCGTGCGCCGGGCCATGGTGCCGCCGCCAATTGTCGCCAGGGCTGCGGTAAACGTGGTCCCGACATCCATGCCGATCACCAGGGCGGCTGCCTGTGGAAAGTTGATGGCGCCGGCACCTAGAGCCGCCAGCGCTGTGGCAACACCTGCGCTTGAGGACTGGGTCACGACGGTTATCAGCATGCCAATGAACAGAAGTTGCAGACGGCCGAAAAGTGTGTCCGGCGGAAAGTCGGTGGGCGTTACGACGCCGCTGAAGGCGTCCAGACCGTCCTTCATGTGTTCGATGCCGATAAAGATCAGGCAGAAGCCGGCGAGCGCCTGTCCCGCCAGTGCGACCCGGCCGCGAAACGCAAGCCGCGCGATCGCACCGAAAAACACGAAAGGCAGGGCGATCTGTCCGAGATCCAGCTTGAAGCCCAGGACAGCCACCAGCCAGCCTGTCAGGGTGGTGCCGACATTTGCGCCGAATATGACACCAAGCGCCTGTGGAAACGTCAGCAGGCCGGACGCGACAAAGCCGACGGCTGCAACGGTGGTCGCGCTGGAAGACTGGATGACCGCGGTGGTGAGGGCGCCTGTCACAGCACCGGACAAAGGCGTTGAGGTGAACCTCGACAACATATCGCGCATGCGCTGCGCCGCGAGGGCCTTCAGCCCGTCGGTCAGAAGCATCATACCGATCAGAAACAGGCCAACGCCACCAAGCGCCGACAGGAAACTTGAAAACATGCAGTGACGTTATCCGACCGGGTGAACCCTCACAATCAGTCAAGATACTATCCGCAGCGCTGTTACGCGTCCTGTGCACCCAAAACGAAACCCGAAGTGTTTCCGAGGGTGGCTGCAACTTCTGGCGGAAAGTCCTTTGCTGATCGGGGCTACTGTGGGAGCCTGTACCGAGCAAGCGCGTCAAGCTTCCGCCGGAGGCCGCGTCACGAGGAAGAGCACATGAAGAAGTATGAGGCCCCGGGCGTCTACATCGTCGAGAAAAATGCCTTTCCTATGCAGGTTGTGGAAGTCGCGACAGATGTCCCGATCTTCATCGGCTACACGCAAAGGGCCGCGCAGCAGGGCGCGGATGTGACCGGCGTGCCGGCTCGGGTCACTTCATTGAAGGAGTTTGAACTATGGTTCGGCAAAGCACCGGCAGCGCGGTTTGACTTCAGTCTGCGGGCAGGGGAACCGGTTCTGGAACTGGAGGACGCAAGCAATTTCATTCTGCACTCGGCCATACGCCTGTTCTTCGAAAATGGCGGCAGCAAGTGCTGGATTTTGTCAGTCGCTTGTTACGGCGAGGGAGAGCCCGCGATTGCAAAGTCCGTGGAGCATTTCAGTGAGGCTGTCTGGCAGGAAGTCGCCCAGCAGGAGGAGCCGTCGATGGTCGTCATTCCAGAGGCGGTGCTCCTGCCGTCACCGGTGGACTACAAGACCGTCTGGGACAGGGGTCTTGCCCATTGTGCCGAGACCAAAAAACGTTTCGCCATTGTGGATGTGTTCAACGGTGACACGAAGAGGACATACGACGAGGCTGACGTGATCTCGGGAAAGACCGGCCTGCGGAATATGCTCTCGGCAGAAGACTTGAGCTTCGCGGCCGCATATTATCCCTGGGTGAACACCAAGCTCCATGTCGCCTCTGATTTGACCTTCGACAACATTTCTGCCGACACCCGAAAGGCTTTTTTCGATTATGTCCGGCAAGATCCGAGCGCACAGGCGTTCGATGCCCAAAAAGCCGCGCTGGAAAAAACACTCGATCTGATAGCGGATGACAAAACGTCCGACGCAGAAAAGGCACGTTGTGAGAAAGGCTTGAGAGTTCTTTCGGATCGTTACAAAGACCTCATTGACCATGCGGTCGCAGCGTTGAATGTCATGCCTCCGTCAAGTGCGCTGGCGGGTGCCTACGCAAGGACCGACAACAATACCGGCGTCTGGCAGGCGCCTGCAAACATTGGGCTATCTTCCGTCGTATCACCCTGCATAGTTATCTCAGATGCTCAGCAGGAAGATCTGAACGCCCCATTGGATGGCAAGGCCGTGAATGCGATCCGGTCGTTTCCGGCACGCGGGACAGTTGTCTGGGGCGCGCGCACGCTGGCCGGTAACAGCTCTGAATGGCGCTATGTGAATGTCCGCCGAACGGCGATCATGCTGAAACAATCGATCAAGGCAACGCTCGATGCATTCGTGTTTTCACCCAACACTGAACCAACCTGGCAATCGATAAAGCACTCGATTGAGTATTTTCTGAATTCTCTTTGGAAAGCCGGAGCGCTCGTTGGCGCCACTTCTGATGAGGCTTTCGGAGTGGATGTTGGCCTTGGTTCAACCATGACCGAGACAGATGTCATAGCTGGCACTGTAAACGTCGTGGTGCAGGTTGCCCTCATTCGGCCGGCGGAGTTTATTGTGATGCCGTTACGGCAGCAGCTCCAGACAAAGCCCGATTGATCAGAAGGTCAGGAAGATTTGCCAGACAAAGCCGCGATCGGTTCACTGTCGGTGGAAAGGCGCTTTGCTGTCTACGGCCAGATAAGCGCTTCGGTGCCTGCGCTGTCGCTGCTGCCGGTCACGCGTGTTCCGGACACTCTGGCCGTGCCGCTGGCAACCATCGAGAGCGCCTTGGGGTAGATCTGGTGTTCGACCTCCAGAACGCGGGCGGCCAGCGTGTCCGGTGTGTCGCCATCAAGAACGGGAACGGCGCCCTGCACGATGATCGGCCCATCATCCATTTCAGCCGATACGTAATGCACCGTCGCACCGTGCAATTTTACGCCTTCCTGCAAAGCCCGCTCGTGTGTGGCAAGGCCCTTGAACGAAGGCAGAAGGGCAGGGTGGATATTGATCATCCGGCCTGCCCAGGCATTGACGAGATAAGGCGTGAGGATACGCATGAAGCCTGCGAGGGCAACCAGTTCGATCTTGTGTTCCTTCAACACGGCATCAACGGATCGCTCGAATGCTTCCCGATCGCCTGCGAAGTCCTTGTGGTCGACAACGGCCGTCGGGATGCCGAATCCCGCAGCCCGCTCCAGTCCCTTTGCGTCCGGACGGTTGGAAAGAACCAGCGCGATTTCTGCCGGATAGTCGGGAGACATGGCGGCAGAAATCAGCGCGCCCATGTTGGAACCGCGCCCGGAAATCAGGATGGCTGTCTTTTTCCGGCTCATGCGCCGAGGTCCAGGCTGCCGTCAAACAGCACCGGTGCAGCGCCTTCAGCTTCGATGGTACCGATCCGGCTGACCGTTTCCCCAGCTTTGGCAAGGACGTCGGCAACCGCGTCCGCCGCATCTGAGGCGACGACAATCACCATGCCGGTGCCGCAGTTGAAGGTGCGCAGCATTTCCTTTTCAGCCACACCGCCCGATTTAGCGAGCCAGCCGAACACCGGCGGAACGTTGATCTGGGTGAGGTCGATGCGCGCGGAACAGTTCTTCGGCAGGACGCGCGGCAGGTTTTCCGGCAGACCTCCGCCGGTGATATGGGCAAGAGCCTTGATGCCGGATGTTTCCTTCAGGGCGGCAAGCAGCGGCTTGACGTAAATGCGGGTCGGCTCCATCAGAGCTTCGCCGAGTGTTTTTCCGGCAGCGAAGGGCGCTGCGTCCGACCAGGTCATGCCGGACAGTTCGACAATCTTGCGGACCATGGAATAGCCGTTGGAATGGACACCGGCAGAGGCAAGGCCAAGCAGCACATCGCCTGCGGCGACATCCGGCCGCGGCAGGATTGCGCCACGTTCAACCGCTCCAACAGAAAAACCGGCGAGATCGTAGTCACCTTCCACATACATGCCCGGCATTTCAGCCGTTTCGCCGCCGATCAGTGCGGCGCCGGCCATCTTGCAGCCGTCCGCAATGCCTGCCACCACATCCGTTGCGGTTTCCACGTCCAGCGCGCCGGTTGCGAAATAGTCGAGGAAGAACAACGGTTCTGCACCCTGAACCACCAGATCGTTGACGCACATGGCCACGAGGTCGATGCCCACAGTGCGGTGCTGGCCGGTTTCAATGGCAATCTTCAGCTTGGTGCCGACGCCATCATTGGCCGCAACCAGGATCGGATCTTGAAACCCTGCGCCTTTCAGATCGAACAGACCGCCAAAACCACCGATGTCGCTGTCGGCCCCGGGGCGAGAGGTTGCCTTGACCAGCGGCTTGATGCGGTTCACCAGTTCGTTTCCGGCATCGATATCGACACCTGCATCGGCATAGGTCAGGCCGTTGGGACCAGAGGATTCGCTCATGGGGCACTCCGAGACTGCGTGCGGTTGGCTGTGCCAGTGCGGATTACAGTCTGCTGCCAAGGAACACAAGAGGCGAGCGGCTCTGCGCAGGGCTTAAGAACAGATGGCGGGGTAACTTCCGCATCTTTCTTGGCTGCCCGGCCCGTTCAACCACCAGAAAGTGCATTGCCGGCAAACAGCAAGGCTGGCGGGCCGCCGTGGGGGGCCAGGACCGTGCAAGACTGACCATTCTGGACTTGACCCGAGGCAGGGTTTAATCCCATGTCCGCAGGAAAGCCATTTTCACGCGCCGGAACAACCGAGGAGCGCCATTCATGACCCTTCGCCGACAGGTACAGTTCTGGCTGATCTCTCTCATTGTCTTCTGCCTTTTTCTGTACGTCTTTTCCAGCGTGCTTCTGCCCTTCGTGGCGGGTATGGCCGTTGCCTATCTGCTGGACCCGGTTTGCGACCGGCTGGAAAAGCTGGGCATGGGGCGCATGTGGGCGACGCTTTGCATCCTGTTTGCCTTCGTTCTCATCTTGGTGATGTTCTTCATTCTGATCCTGCCGCTTCTGGGAAATCAGCTCTCGCTTTTCCTTGAGAAGTTCCCGGAGCTGATCCGCAAGCTTCAGAGCCTGTTGTCGGAGAATTTTCCGGCCAATCTTGCGTCTGTTGCCGGCATAAGCGCGGAAGATCTTCAATCCTCAATGTCCAATCTCATTGGGCAAGGCGCTTCCTTTATCGGCAAGCTGGCGCAGTCTCTGTGGAGTGGCGGTCAGGCGTTGCTGTCGATCCTGTCGCTCTTCGTCATTACACCGGTTGTCGCCTTCTACCTGTTGCTGGACTGGGATCGCATGGTCGCGCGGATAGACAGCTGGTTGCCGCGCCCTCATTTGTCGGAAATTCGCGGGCTTGCGCGGGAAATGGATCAGGCAGTTGCCGGATTTGTGCGCGGGCAGGTATCGGTGTGCCTGATCCTCGGTTCGTTTTACGCTGTCTCGCTGGCCTTGGTCGGGCTGAACTTCGGCCTTCTGATCGGAATGGCAGCGGGCCTCGTCAGTTTCATTCCGTTCGTCGGGGCCGGTTTGGGTCTAATCCTGTCTCTAGGTGTGGCAATCGTCCAGTTCTGGCCGGAGTGGCCCTGGATTGTCGCGGTCGCCGCGGTCTTTGGCATCGGCCAGTTTCTGGAAGGCAATATCCTGCAGCCCAAACTTGTCGGTGACAGTACGGGGCTTCATCCCGTGGCACTGATGTTTGCCCTGTTTGCCTTTGGATATCTCTTTGGATTTGTGGGGATGCTAATTGCAGTACCCGCAGCTGCAATGATCGGCGTGCTTGCACGCTTTGCCCTGAAGCAGTATCTGGCAAGCCCGGTCTACCAGGGAACAGACCATCCCGCGTCGGAACAAGAACAGCAGGTTTCAGAGTAGAAATGGCGGAAACACCACGCCAGTTGCCGTTGGAATTGCCGCATGAAGCGGCCCTGAGCCGTGATGACTATCTGGTTGGAGGCTCCAATCGGGCTGCGTTCGAACTTCTGGAGCGCTGGCCGGACTGGCCGTCGCCGGTCGTCGTGCTTGCGGGGCCTGTCGGAGCGGGCAAGACCCATCTGGTCCGGGCTTTTCAGGATGAAACCGGAGCGGCTGTTGTGCCGGCGGCTGAGCTTACGCCACACTCTGTGCAAACCCTCGTCGCAGCGTCCGCCTGCGTGATCGAGGATGCGCATCTGGGCATCGACAACACGGCGCTGTTTCACCTTCTCAATGCGGCGCGTCAGGCCGGCAAGACCGTGCTCATCACCAGCCGCACGTGGCCTGCAAGCTGGAAAATTTCCCTGCCGGATCTTCAGTCCCGTCTGCGGGCGGCAACCCCTGTGGAAATTCTGGAGCCGGACGACGATCTTCTGCGCCGGGTATTGGTGAAACTGTTCGCCGACCGTCAGATTGCGGTCGATCAAGGTGTCGTCGATTATCTTGTGGTGCGAATGGAGAGGTCGCTTGAAGTTGCCATGCGCGCTGTCGAAGCGATCGATCAAGAGGCTTTGGCCGGACGCGTGAAGATCACGAAACCACTGGCAGGGCGGGTCTTGGAAAATGTGCATAAAGGCCAATAATCGCCGATACTTCCACAGGACTGTCATTTGTCCGCTTGGGACTTCATGTTAGTCACGTCGGCAACAACGCGGAATGGGTATGCTCTGCTCTGCCTGATTGAAGCGGAAGCTGCACGGAAAAAGGGATGATGCCATGAACGAAGCCCCTGATATTTCTGACATTCTGCCCGCTTCCACAGTTGCAGCCGATGGCAAGGGAACCGTGCCGGAACTGGCGCCAGAAGGTGAGCTGGCTACATCGCCGGCCCGTTTCATGAACCGCGAACTGTCGTGGCTGCAATTCAATCTGAGGGTTCTGGAAGAGGCCATGAACCCGAACCACCCGCTGCTTGAGCGGGTTCGGTTCTTGTCGATCTCTGCCAACAACCTCGATGAATTCTTCATGGTGCGAGTTGCCGGTCTGCGCGGCCAGCAGCGGGCGGACGTTACAAATCTGTCCGATGACGGCCTGACTCCAACCGAGCAGCTTCAGAAGATCAGCGATGCCGTGCGGGACCTGCAGGCCTCCCAGCAGAAGATCTGGGTGGAACTGCGCCGTGAGATTGCCGACAAGGGTATAGAGATCCCGCAGGGCGAGACGCTGGACCACGCGGACAGGGTCTGGCTGCAGGATTATTTCCTGGCTTATGTCTTCCCGGTTCTGACGCCGCTGGCCATCGATCCGGCGCATCCGTTCCCTTTCATTCCGAACCTCGGGTTTTCCATCGTCTTCGAACTGGCGCCCACATCCGGCGGGCGCGGAATGATCGCGCTGCTCAGAATTCCAAGCCAGGTCGACCGCTTCGTCCAGCTGCCCAACGGCGCAGATGGCGCAGCCCGGTTCATCGCGATCGAAAAAGTCGTCAGCCTGTTCATCGGACGCCTGTTTCCCGGTTACGAGATCCGCGGCAAGGGCGCTTTCCGCGTCATCCGCGACAGCGACCTGGAAATCGAAGAAGAAGCGGAAGACCTCGTTCGCCTGTTCGAGAGCGCCCTGCGACGCCGCCGCCGGGGTTCGGTGATCCGCCTGGAAATTCAGGAGACCACACCACCGGCTCTGCGCGAATTCGTGGCCGAGGCGCTGCACGTCGGGGAGAGCGAGATCTTTCTGGCAAACGGGCTGCTTGCGCTCAACAACCTGTCTCAGGTAGTCGATCTCGAGCGGCCGGATCTCAAGTTTCAGCCCTACACCGCCCGGTTTCCGGAGCGCATTCGCGAACACGGCGGCGACTGTCTTGCGGCAATCCACCAGAAGGACATCATCGTCCACCACCCGTATGAATCCTTCGATGTGGTGGTCCAGTATCTGCGGCAGGCAGCGCGTGATCCGGACGTGGTGGCGATCAAGCAGACGCTTTATCGCACTTCCAATGACAGCCCCATCGTGAAGGCCCTGGCAGAGGCAGCCGAAGCCGGCAAATCGGTTACGGCGCTGGTGGAGCTGAAAGCCCGTTTCGACGAGGAGGCGAACATCAAGTGGGCGCGCGACCTGGAGCGGGCAGGGGTGCAGGTGGTTTTCGGGTTCATCGAACTGAAAACCCACTCCAAACTGTCCATGGTGATCAAGCGCGAACACGGCCAGCTGAAGACCTATTGCCATATCGGCACGGGGAACTATCACCCGATCACCGCGCGAATTTATGAGGATCTGTCCTTCTTCACGGATGACCCCGGCATTGCCGAGGATGCAGCCCGCGTGTTCAACTTCATCACAGGCTACGCTCAGCCGGCGGAGCTGAACAATCTGATGGTCTCACCGGTCAATCTGCGCCAGCGCATGCTGGAAATGACCGAGGGCGAAATCGAGCACGCCCGCGCCGGACGTCCCGCGCAGATCTGGTGGAAGATGAACTCGCTGGTGGATCCGGCGATCATCGACGCGCTGTACCGTGCAAGCCAGGCAGGCGTGCAGATCGACCTGATCATTCGCGGCATCTGCTGCCTGCGTCCGGGCATTCCGGGCCTGTCCGACAACATCCGGGTGAAATCCATTGTCGGAAGGTTTCTGGAGCATTCGCGCATCTATTGCTTCGGCAACGGCCAGGGTCTGCCATCGCCGGAAGCGCATGTCTACATCGGATCGGCGGATCTGATGCCGCGCAACATCGACCGGCGGGTCGAGGTTCTGGCGCCGCTCAAGACGCCGACCGTACACGAGCAGGTGCTGGACCAGATCATGGTGGCCAACCTGAAGGATAACCAGCAAAGCTGGCGCATCCTGTCCGATGGCAGCCATGAGCGCATCGTTCCGAACGCCAATGAAGAACCCTTCAATGCGCATCAATATTTCATGACGAACCCCTCACTGTCGGGGCGTGGCAAGTCGTTGAAGAGTGACCGGCCGAGGCCGTTCCTGGAACGGCAAAAACGAGGTTAGCATGACTGCTGAGTTTCACCCGGCACGTGGCCGTCTCAACGGGTCCGGCCCTGTCGCAGTCGTGGACATCGGTTCCAACTCCGTGCGCCTCGTGATCTACGAACGCAAGGCCCGCACGCCGACGATGCTGTTCAACGAGAAGCTCCTCGCTGGCCTTGGCAAGGGCATTGCCGCGACCGGCCGTCTGGCTGACGATTCTGTTAATCTGGCGCTAGGAGAGCTGACCCGTTTCAAGACCCTCATCAAACACACCGGCTGTCAGGATATCTATATCGTCGCGACTGCTGCAGCGCGCGATGCGGAAAATGGTCCTGAATTCGTGCGCGAAGTCGAGCGCTCACTGGACGCGCCGGTCCGTATTCTCGACGGGAGTGAGGAAGCCTATTACTCGGCCCTTGGCGTGATTGCGGGCTTCTGGCAGCCGCGCGGCATAGTGGGCGACATGGGTGGCGGCAGCCTGGAGCTGGTGGAAATCGCCGACAACAAGCCGGGCGCCGGGGCAACGTTCCCCCTCGGCGGATTGCGCCTGTCGGAGGAGGCCGACGGCAAGATTGCCAAGGCGCAGAAAATTACCGAAGCCGCGCTCAAGGATTTTCACTGGCCTGATCTGGCACCAGGTGAACGGACGTTTTACGCCGTCGGCGGCACCTGGCGGTCGCTCGGGCGTCTGCATCTGATGCAGAACAATTACCCGCTGCACGTGATGCACAATTACGAAATCAGTGCGGAAGAGGCGATTGCCTTCTGCAAGCGGATCGCGGTTCCCAATCTCGAAGGAGTGGAGCTTGCCGAGATCGTCTCTAAGCAGCGCCGTCCGCTCGTCCCGATCGGCGCAGTGGTGCTGGAGCAGGTGCTCCTGTCGATGAAGGCGGAACGCCTGGTCTTTTCCGCAACCGGTGTGCGCGAAGGTCTGCTGCACGAAAAGCTGCCGCTGGAAATGCAGGCCCATGATCCGGTAATCGAAGCCGCACGCGAACTGTGCACGCTGCGGGCGCGCTCTCCTGCCTTTGCCGAGGAGCTGATCGTCTGGACGGACTCTCTGTTCCGGCAACTTGGCATTGAAGAAACCGCCAACGAGACCCGGCTGCGGCATGCGGCCTGCCTTCTCTCCGACATCGGTTGGCGAGCCCATCCGGACTATCGCGGCGAGCAAAGCCTCAACATCATTTCGAACGCGTCCTTCGTCGGCCTGGATCATGCCAGCCGCGCCTATCTGGCCGCGGCCGTCTTCTATCGCCACCAGGGCCTGCGGGAGGGCGATCTTTCGCCTGTGATCCGGGAACTGTTTACCGACCGCCTGCGCATTCGTGCCAAGGTTCTCGGCGCAACCATGCGCGTGGCATCACTTCTGAGTGCATCGATTGCCGGCATGCTGCCGAAGGTGGGCATCACCAAGACAGACAAGGGGCTGTCGCTCGACCTCGGCAAGGAGCTGGCCAATCTGGACGGCGAGCGCTTGCGCAAGCGCGCGAACCAGCTCAGCAAGATCATCGAGGTTGATGTTGCGGTAAACGCCGGCTGAGGGCAGGGATCGTTAGTCAGGGGACTTGAGGAAACAAAGCGGCAGAGGTTATTCCGCCGCTTCCTTTTCGACATCTTCCGGCTGTTGCGGTTGCTCGATCGCCACGATCTGCCGGTTCTGAAAGGCGAGGGCGACTTCGCCGCGCTTCAGCTTGAGTGCGGTTTCGCCGAAAAGCTCGCGCCGCCAGCCCTTCATGGCCGCCACATCGGCAGCGTCGTCTGCAGCAATCTTTTCAAGATCATCCACGGTGGCAATGACCTTGGCCGCAACGCCGTGGGCTTCACTGACCAGTTTCAGAAGAACCTTCAGGAGATCGACGGCTGCCGCCGAACCATCCGGAGCCTGACGGCCCTTGGGCAGTTTCGGCATTTCGTTCTTGGGAAGCGAAACGGCGCGTCTGACAGCTTTCAGGATTTCATCCGCGGACTTGGACCGCTCGAAGCCGCGTGGAATGGTTCTGAGGCGCGCAAGTGCTTCCGCGTCCTGAGGCTGCTGGGCCGCAAGTTCGTAAATGGCATCGTCCTTGACGACGCGACTGCGGGGAACATCGCGCGATTGCGCTTCCCGTTCGCGCCAAGCGGCGACCTCCATCATGACAGCCAGTTCAACCGGCTTGCGCACGCGCAGTTTCAAACGTTTCCAGGCCTGTTCCGGGTCGGTGCGATACGTGTTCACCGACGTCAGAACCTGCATCTCGTCCTGTACCCAGTGGATGCGGTCCTGCTCGGCGAGATTGGCTTTCAGGAATTGGTAAGCGTCGCGCAGATGCGTGACGTCCGCCAGCGCGTAATCCAGTTGCTTTGCCGTCAGGGGCCTGCGGGCCCAATCGGTAAAGCGCGAGGACTTGTCGATTCGTGCTCCGGTGACCTTGTAGACAAGCTGGTCGTAGGAAATGGAATCGCCGAAGCCACAGACCATGGCCGCCACCTGCGTGTCGAACAGCGGCGCGGGGATCAGTTCACCCAGGTGATAGATGATTTCGATATCCTGGCGGGCAGCATGAAAAACCTTTGTCACACTGCCGTCGCGCATAAGCTCGAAAAAAGGCTCAAGGTCCAGCCCTTCTGACAGGGCATCGACGATGAAGGCCATGTCAGGCCCTGCCATCTGGATGACGCAGAGCTTGGGCCAAAAGGTTGTCTCACGGAGAAATTCCGTGTCGACGGTCACGTAATCATGAGCGGCAAGACGCTGACACGCAGCGGCGAGATCTTTTGTTTTTGTAATCACATGCATGGTGACGGAAAGCTATACCCGAGTTCTGCCGCTTTGTCGCCACGAAAAGGTAATTTTCGCGCCCAACGCCCTTGAAAAGGCGCATTTTGTGCGCCTATGTTGAAGCTTAGGCGAGCGTGTGCGAGAGAACACACAAAGGAGTGGAAATGCGCAAGATACTGGTGGTGAATTCCAAGGGCGGTTGCGGCAAGACGACCCTCGCCACGAATCTTGCTGTCGCGCTTGCCGCCCGGGGAGAAGATGTTGCCCTTGCGGATGCAGACCGGCAAAAGTCCAGCCTCTCGTGGATCAAGCGCCGGCCCAAGAGCCTGGCGCGGATCGAAGGTCTCAACTGGAGCAAGGAAGAGGCCATCGGCGACAAGGACAAGGATCTTGATGCCGTCATCATTGACGGACCTGGCGGGCTTCGCTCCGAGCTGGCCAAGAACCTGATCGCCGAGGCTTCCGACATCGTTGTTCCTGTTCTTGCCTCTGCTTTCGACTGGGACGCCACCTTGAAGTTTCTCGACCGAATTTCCGATATCAAGCGCGTACGCAAGGGCAAGGCCGACATTCATGTGGTTGCAAACCGCATCGATCGCCGGTCCAACCAGGTTGGCGATCTGGAGCAACTGCTTGCCAGGAAGGGCTATCCGCTGCTTGCCCGGATATCCGAGCGGGTAGTTTATGCCCGCCACGCCGCGGCCGGATCAGGTGTGTTCGATTATTCCGACGCCGGTTCTCACGAGATCCGCGGCCAATGGCATCCACTGTTGCAGGCGGTCGACGCCTGAGAGAAATTCCGACCCGTTTCTCGTTCAAAAGGGGAGAGGCAAGCATAGTGCAAGCCTTTTCCTTGACTTTCGTGCCGCAACATGGATTGTGCAGCCGGACACGGCCTGCCTCCGGCGGGCCGTAACGATTTTCTATGCCAAGAAAAATGTCGAGGAATGAGAATGCACCCCTACCGTAGTCACACATGCGGTGACCTCCGTCTGTCCGACGAAGGCCAGACTATCCGTCTTTCCGGCTGGGTCCACAGGGTCCGCGATCATGGCGGGGTGCTGTTCATCGATCTGCGCGATCATTACGGCGTCACCCAATGTGTGGTCGACCCGGACTCCGCGGCCTTCAAACTGGCCGAAACCGTTCGCTCGGAATGGTGTATCCGCATCGACGGCAACGTGAAGAAGCGGACGGACGAAACCATCAACCCGGACCTGCCGACCGGTGACATTGAAGTTTTCATCCGCGAGATGGAAATTCTGGGTGCGGCAAAGGAACTTCCGCTGCCGGTCTTCGGCGATCTGGAGTATCCGGAAGAAGTGCGCCTGAAGTACCGCTTCCTGGATCTGCGCCGTGAGAAACTGCATCAGAACATGATTCTGCGCTCCAACGTGGTGCGCGATCTGCGCGACCGGATGTGGAACATCGGCTTCAACGAATTCCAGACGCCGATCATCACGGCCTCTTCTCCGGAAGGCGCGCGTGACTTCCTGGTGCCGTCCCGCCTGCATCCGGGCAAGTTCTACGCGCTGCCGCAGGCTCCGCAGCAGTTCAAGCAGCTGCTGATGGTCTCCGGCTTCGACAAGTATTTCCAGATCGCGCCGTGCTTCCGCGATGAAGATCCGCGCGCTGACCGCTCGCCGACGGACTTCTACCAGCTCGACATGGAAATGTCCTTCGTCACCCAGCAGGACGTGTTCGACACCATCGAACCGGTGATTGCCGGCTGTTTCGAACGTTTCGGCAACGGTCGTCCGGTCAACCGCAACTGGCCGCAGATTTCCTACAAGGATTCTGCGCTTTGGTACGGCACGGACAAGCCGGACCTCAGAAACCCGATCAAGATGGAAATCGTGTCCGAGCATTTTGCCGGGTCCGGTTTTGCGATCTTCGCCAACCTGCTGGAGCAGCCGGGTACGGAAATCCGCGCCATTCCGGCACCGAAGGGCGGCAGCCGCAAGTTCTGCGACCGCATGAACAAGTTCGCCCAGGAGCAGGGTCTACCGGGCATGGGCTACATCTTCTGGCGCAAGGCCGAAGACGGCTCCATGGAAGCGGCCGGTCCGCTGGCCAAGAACATCGGCCCGGAACGCACCGAAGCGATCCGCACGCAGCTCGGCCTCGAAGTCGGCGATGCCGCCTTCTTCCTGGGCGGTAAGCCGAAGCAGTTCGAGCCGGTTGCGGCCAAGGCCCGTGTCATCATCGGCGAAGAACTCGGCCATACCGACAAGGACCGCTTCGAATTTGCCTGGATCGTGGATTTCCCGATCTACGAGCGCGACGAGGAAACCGGCGAGATCGATTTCGAGCACAACCCGTTCTCCATGCCCCAGGGCGGAATAGAAGCGTTGGAAGGCGATCCGCTGGAAGTTCGCGGATATCAGTACGATCTGGCCTGTAACGGACACGAACTGGTGTCTGGCGCGATCCGGAACCACAAGCCCGAGATCATGTACAAGGCCTTTGAGATCGCAGGTTATCCGGCGGAGGAAGTCGATAAGCGTTTCGGCGGCATGGTCAACGCGTTCCAGTATGGCGCGCCTCCGCACGGTGGGTGCGCTGCCGGGATCGACCGTATGGTCATGCTGATGGCTGACGAGGCCAATATTCGTGAAGTTATGCTCTTCCCGATGAACCAGAAAGCGGAAGACCTGATGATGGGCGCGCCAAGCGAACCGACATCGGCGCAGCTTCGCGATCTGCATTTGCGTCTGAACTTGCCGGACGCGTGAGAACATCCTACTTGCGGGTGACCGTAAAATAGGGATACCCCTCTGCGAAAGAGGCGAGAGGCCGGCCCTGCCGGCCTCAGTCGTGTTATGCTTTGCAAGTTTTTGGAAAGGCGGCTTACAGTGCTCAACCCTGCAAAATGGGAGATCTGGCAAGACCCGGATGGCACGGTTCAAGTCATCAAGCGCCTGTTGAGCGAAAATCTTCGGGCCTATATCCCGCGCTACTTGGTGGCCTTCGTCTTCATGGGTTTGGTTGCGGCAACGACTGCCGCAAGTGCCTGGATCATGAAGGATGTCATCAACGAGGTCTTCATCAATCGCGACAAGATGATGATCTATGTGATCGCCGGCGCCGTCATCTGCATCTTCACCCTGAAGGGGGCTTCGACCTACGGCCAGATGGTTGTTTTATCGCGGGTCGGCAACGCAATCGTCGCGGATCTGCAGAATCGGCTTTTCCATCGTCTGACCAAACAGGACCAGGCTTATTTCGACCGGATGTCCTTGCCGGAACTCGGCATCCGCGTGAACACCGGTGCCGGCAGCGCACGTTCGGTCATTGACATGATCGTGCTCAGCCTCGGCAGGGACGTTCTGACCCTTATCGGCCTCGTCGGTGTGATGATTGTCCAGGATCCCCTGATGAGCCTGTTGGCGCTGGTCATCATGCCGCCGATCGTTGTCGGCGTCAGCTTTCTGGTCAAACGGGTCAAGACCTATGCCAAGCGGCAGGTTGTCTCAAACGCCAAGATCGGCTCGACCCTGCAGGAAACCGTTCTGGGAATTCGCATTGTCAAGGCTTTCAGGGTAGAGCCGACGATGCAGCAGAGGATGGCGACCTCCGTCGCCGAAGTGGAGCGCCAGTCCAACAAGATCGCCTCGCTGACGGCTCGCACGTCACCCTTGATGGAATCCCTCGGCGGTTTTGCAATCGCGCTGGTCATCTTCTACGGCGGTTACTCGGTCGTGGAATTGGGCAAGGATCCCGGTGCCTTCTTCGCATTCATCACTGCACTGCTGCTTGCCTATGATCCCGCGCGCCGTCTGGCCCGGCTGAATGTCAATCTCAGCAAGTCGCTGGTCGGTGTGCGCCTGATGTACGAACTGATCGATGAGCAACCAGATCTGGAGCAGATTGACAATGCGCCGGATATCAAGGTCAGTCGCGGTCAGATCGAGGTGCAGGACGTCAAGTTCTCCTACGGAGAAGGCGCCGCGCTCAACGGCCTGACCTTCACCGCTGAAGGCGGCAAGACAACGGCACTGGTTGGTGCGTCGGGCGCCGGCAAGTCCACCGTCTTTGCCCTGATCGAGCGCTTCTATGATCCGCAGGAAGGCACGATCTCCGTCGATGGCCAGTCGATCAAGTCGGTCACGATGGGCTCGCTGCGCCGGAACATTGCTTACGTGAGCCAGGACTCGTATCTCTTCAACATCAGTATCCGCGATAATATCGCCATCGGCAGACCGGATGCTTCTCAGGAAGAGATCGAGGCAGCGGCACGGGCAGCGAACGCCCATGACTTCATCATGGAAATGCCCGAAGGTTACAGCACCCTTGCCGGCGATGGCGGCGGCCGGTTGTCGGGCGGTCAGCGTCAGCGTATTGCCATCGCGCGCGCCATGCTGCTTGATGCGCCGATCCTGTTGCTGGATGAGGCAACCTCGGCTCTCGACGCGGAATCCGAAGCCAAGATCCAGGCTGCGCTTGAAACGCTGATGGAGGGTCGTACAACGCTTGTGATCGCCCACCGCCTCAGCACGGTTCGCCATGCACACCAGATCCTCGTCATGGACAGGGGGCGTGTTGTGGAAAGCGGTACGCATGATGAATTGTTCGAGCATGACGGAATTTACCGTCGGCTGTGCGAGCTGCAATTCCAGAGCCGCAACGAGGCGGCCGAATAAGCCGCAGCTTTGAGCGTCAAAACAAAAAAAGCCCGGGTCAGTTGCCCGGGCTTTTTGCATTCGAGGCAGATTTATTGGTTGGCGGTAATGCCGACCGACAGGATCTGCGGGATCATTTGCGGCGCAAACATCGCCGTTCCCATGATCTGGGACAGCGGAACAGGTGCGCCCGGAGCAGCCGTCAGTTCCAGCGAGCCGGGCGTGTTCAGGAACTGGGTCACAGCCTTGGCGATCTGGCCTTCCAGTTCCTTGTTCTGCAGCATGCCGAGCATCATGGGCAGCGTGCCGGTGAGGCCGGCAACATAGGTCGGCGTATCGACACCGGCCTTTTGCGATTCCTGATCCAGAACACGTCCCGTCAACGAGGCGTCGTCCAGCCGGATCTTGGCATTTTCGATGGTCACATTCTGCAGGAGCGCCATCGCTTCCTCAGGCTTTTCCGACTTTTCGTTGAGCTGGGTCACCACGTCCCGGGTAACCCCGCCCATGGACAGAGAAACAGACAGGCTGGCAGCGTCCTTGGCGTCGATCTTCAGTTCCGGAACCACGAGTGTGGCCGCTTTCGGATCCCATTTGCCCGATCCGGAAACATCGATTGTCAGGGTTTCATAGCCGAGTTCCGTGAGGGATTTCGTTTCCTCCGTTTCCAGCTCCTTGACGTCAATGGTGGCTCCGGTGACAGCAAACTGGCCCGCGGTCGGAAGATCGCCGTCCATGGCTTCGATCGAGGAAGAGATCTTGACGATGTCGGCAATCTGGTTGTCTTCATCGCGTATCTGAATGCTGTTGGCTTCAAAGGTCTTGTAGCCGGGGCCGACGGGCGGCGTATCTGAAGCAGCTTCTTCCGGGGTCGGCAAGAGAAGGTCGGTGACCTTGAGATCCGCCAGCGACATGCCGCCGTCCTTGGCGGTGAGCTGAAGGTTGCTCATGTCGAGGCTTGAAAGCTTGAGCCGCCCATCGGACTGAATTTCTCCACCCGTCAGAACGGTCGACGCGATAGTGACGCTGGCGTTTTCTTCGTCTTCCTTGCTGATGACGATGTCGCTGAGAGTTACGGCATCGCCTGCTTCGTCAACCGAACCATAGCTTTCGACGGTGCCTTTTTCAGCGTCCAGCAGGGTCAGAAAGGCATCGGCAATCTCGTTCCCGGACGGATCGAAGGCAAGCGCCGGGGAGGCTTGAAGGGCGAGCAGACTGACGGCGGCCGTCAGACCGGCTGCGATCCGGGGCGAACGGGAAAACATCATTGAAAATCTCCACGAAATAGAGGTGGTCCCACTCTGAGGGAAGTTCCACAGTGTGGCAAGGCGAAAGCCGGAGGAAGCAATAGCCGGGCTTATTCGGTCAAAATATGTCCTGCGTCACATTTTGCCCGGTTGAAACGCGAAGGCTGCATGCACACCGGTTTTGCCGCCTTTATGAATGTCAGGCTACGGCCTTTTCAGCGAAGGTCACGTTGGCGCGTTCGATGTCTTCCAGCGTCGGAAGACTGGCCTCGTTGCCCAGATGCTGGATTGCATGCGTCGAGGCGCCTCGTGCAAAGCGGAAATGCTGATCCCAGCTTCTCTCCGGCCAGCGCAGGTAGGATGCAATATAGGCGCCGTGGAACACATCGCCGGCACCGTTGGAATCGACCACCTTCGACAAAGGCACGTTCAGGGCGGGCATCACCTTGTCCGGACCGCCGGCTTCGTACCAGACCATACCTTCGCTGCCGAGCGTCACGGCGCCGACAGGGCAATTCTTGGTGCGCAGATACGAAAGCGTTTCACCGGTCGACATGCCAAGTTGCTGGCAGAAGCGTTCGGAAACGACCGCAATGTCGATTTGGTTGAGAAGCTCATCGGTGTTTTCGCGCACGGCACCGCCATCGAGAGACGTCAGGATGCCGAGGTTCTTGCAGGTGGTCGCATAATGCAGCGCTGCGTCCGGCATATGCCCGTCGAGGTGCAGAGCCTTCATGCCGGTCAGGGTGAGGGGAGGGAAAGGATGCAGGAACTCGTTGTCGCGGCAGCGGACGATGGCACGCTTGCCTCCCTGCGGCATGATGAAGGAGAGGGAACTTTCACGCACCTTGCGGCCGTGAATGGATATGCCGTAGGCCGCTGCCATGTCCAGGAACATACGTGCCAACCAGTCGTCTGCTTGCGAGCACAACAGCTCCGGCTTGCCGCCCAGCTTGGCGCAGCAAAACGCTGCCGTCACGGCGTTCCCGCCAAAGCTGATTGCGTAATCCCGGGCAATCGTCTTTTCATCTCCCGTCGGCAATTTGTCGGTCAAAAAAGTAACGTCGATATAGGCTTGTCCAATAAACAACGCCTGCATGTAACCCTCCCGAAGTCCGGTTTTTCTCGTCAGTTTTGCAGCTAACACGGCAATGAGGCAGGTGGCTTTGATCTGAATGAAACGACTGAATCTTCAGTCCTTGTTTACCCAGATCAGCCATGTTCAGAAAGAGCTTATCATGAACAGGCCTGTGACTTGTCTTTCCGCTATGTTGGTTTCGCTAAAACGGTGCTGATCGCCCTTGCGCTGGCGACCGCTCCGCTGTTTGCGATCAACATCATTCTCAACCAGTACGCGGAACGCCGCGCCGTCGTTGAGATGGAGGCCATGGGAAATGTGGCCATCCACCGAGCCGAAGAAGCGATTTCCACAACCGTTTCCCTGCTGCAGCGGCTGGACCGGGACGACGTTCAAACCTGCAACGCTGAAGACCGGGGCATTTACGAGAAGCAGATTGTCGAACACGGGATGATCGATGCCATCGGGCTCGCCGATGCCGCCGGTCAGCGCATGTGCATCATTCCGGACAGGGATCTGGCCGGCAAGATCGTGCTGCCGCCGATGCGTGAAGACGGCCCGCTTGTCGGCATCGGTATGCTGGACCGGAACTATCTGGGGGCACGCGCGGCAGTGATAAGCTGGGACCTGAAAGACCAGACCCGGCTTTTCGCGGAAGTAACACCCGCCGTGATAGCCATCGACCCGGGCCCGGAATATCTGCGTTCCTATCGCAGGGCCGAATTGCGACTTGGTAACAACCTGCTCTGGTACAGTGTCGGCGGATATAATTCCGAGGCCACGGATCCTTCGGAAATCCTGTCTGTCGAAGTTTCCTCTGAGCTTTATCCGCTTGTAGCGACGATCACCGCGCCGGTCTCTGCTGCCGGCAAGGTCGTGCAGGACCTGAAGGTCGTTGCCGCTGCCGCCTGTGCGGGGATTGCTCTCTTGTTCGTTGCCATCGGCATTTGGCTGTCCTGGCGGCCCGAACGGGAAGCCGACGACGAATTCATCGCCGCGATCCGCAATGGCGAATTCATTCCTTACTATCAGCCTGTCATGGATATCGAGAGCGGACGCCTGCGCGGGTGTGAAGTCCTGATGCGCTGGCGCCGTCCGAACGGCATGATCGTGTCACCAGGTCAGTTCATGGCCTATGCCGAAAACAACGGCCATATCTTCGACATGACCCGTCACATCATGCGCGTTTCCTCCGAGGAAATCGGCGACCTTTATGGCGACAATCCGGATTTGAAGCTGTCGATCAATCTTTTCGCGGGTCACTTCCTGGATCGGGAGGTCATTTCCGACATCCGTTCGATCTTCGAGAAATCGCGGATTTCCTTCCAGCAGATCGTCGTGGAGGTGACCGAACGCCATCCGCTGGAAGACATGGAACTGGCACGCAAGATCATCGCGGAACTGCAGGCGCTTGGTGTGCGTGTGGCGCTGGATGACGTCGGCACCGGCCATGGCGGCATGGCCTATCTGCAAAAGCTGGGCGTCGACATCATCAAGATCGACAAGATGTTCATCGATACCATCGGTTCGGACGACAACTCCACGACGATCGTCGATTCCATGGTCGAGCTGGCCGACAATCTGGGCATGGGCATCATTGCCGAAGGCGTCGAGATGGAAGAGCAGATCGATCGTCTGCTCGAACTGGGTGTGACCGCGGCTCAGGGCTATTACTTCGCAGCTCCCATGCCGGCTGACGAGTTCATCGCCTTTGCGGAACGGACCGAAGAAGAAGCCAACGAACGCTCAAGGCTTGCAGCGGAAGCAGCAGCGGCGGAGCAAGCAGCCAATGAAGCTGCGATGCGGAAGAACGCTGCAGCCTGATCCCTTTCTGGTGGGCTGCGCCTCCTCTCCCACAAGGGTCAATCTCACAATTTCTCGTGTGCCTGCTGGCGGACTTGCACACTTCTTGAGCCCTCCAGGCTATTTTCTGCGCTGTCTCGCCTCATAAACGGGCGAGACAAAAATGCGGGATGATTTATACATGCCAGGCGACTTGTCTGTACCGGCTGGACGGTATAAAGGGTGCAAAACTGTACTGACTGGACGGTAAAAAATGGCCGCGCGTTCGACACGCAGTTCGCATGAATCGAAATCGGAAATACTGAAAGCGGCAATCGAGGTCATCCGTCGCTCGGGTGCACAGAGCCTGACCATGGATGCCGTGGCCGAGGAAAGCGGTTTTTCCAAAGGCGGGGTGCTCTATAACTTTCCCACCAAGGACGCGCTGATCACCGGCATGGTTGAGTTTCTGGCAGGTCAGTTCGAAGCTGAAGTGGCAGCAGCAAGGGAGCGTAACCTGTCGTCCCAATCCGCCACCTTGAGCGCAATGATCGAGGTCACCGAAGGCTGGTTGGGCGAGCAGCGCGACCTGGCACAGGCCATGCTTGCCACAAAAGCGGACCGGCCCGAACTGAGCGAACCTTTCAGGGGGGTGAAATCACGGCTCAAGGCGGCCATCGAAGCCGAACTTCCCGACCGCGGCAAAGCCTGGTCTATCTGGGCCTGCCTGGAAGGTCTTCATTTCTCCGAGGCGCATTGCGTCACCATTTTTTCTGACGATGAACGCGCGCTGGTGTTTCAGGACCTCCGCAAGCGTCTGACCCAACTCAAAGACTAGAACGGAAGACCAAATGTTGGCACTTCACAAAGCCCCAATTCGCCGTTGGGTCGCCCTTCTGTTGACTGCCGGGATGCTTGCGTCCTGCCAGGACGATTCCGTCGATCCGGTTTCCGAAGCGGAGGCGAAGCTGAACGCCGCGCCCAGACCTGCGAAAATCTTCACGGTGACGGACCAGATCGGCCTTTTGGAACGACGCTTTGCTGGCCGGGTGGCAGCGGTGAAAACCGTCGACCTCTCATTCCAGGTGCCGGGAAAACTGGTCGAACTGCCGGTACTGGAGAGCCAGCACGTGAAGGAAGGCGACCTGATCGCCAAACTGGACACGACCGACTACGACCGGGCTGTACGACAGGCGACGATCAACGCCGAGCAGGCGAAAAGGGAACTCGATCGGCTGGAAACCCTGCGCGAACGGTCGGTCATCTCCCAGTCGGCCTACGACGAACAGAAGAACAAGTACGACCTTGCGCTTGAGACCCTGAAGGAAGCCAAGCAGAACCTCAAGTACACCACCTTGAAAGCACCTTTCGACGGTATCGTCTCCGTGCGTCTGGTCGACAATTTCACGACGGTCAGTGTGGGGACACCGGTTGTGCGGCTGCATGACGTATCGGAAATCCAGGTGGACATCAACGTTGCCGAGGCCTTGTTCGGACGGGTGTCGGCATCCGAGGTGGCCTCCATCGAGGCAAGATTTCCGGCTTACGGCGATAAGCACTTTCCGCTGACTTACCGCGAGCATTCCAGCCAGGTCGACGATGTGGCGCAAACCTATCGCGTTACCCTTGCGATGCCGCGGGAAGGGGCGGAGCAGCTCTCTCCGGGCATGACGGCATCCGTCACTGTGAAGTTTCTGCCAGAAGGCCTGGAACTGGGCGAACAGTTCCTGGTGCCCTCGAGTGCCATAGCTGTCGATAGTGACGGCAAATCCTACGTCTGGAAATTCGACTCAGGCTCTGGGGCTGTGTCCAAGCACCCGGTCGAAATAGGCACTGTGATGGGCAACTTCATCCCCGTCCGTGACGGCCTGGAAAAAGGCGACGAAATCGTTTCCGCCGGCGTTGCTTATCTCAGCGACGGCCAGGTCGTGCGGCGTTTGAACTGATCCGGTAGCGGACAGGCAAGAGGATCAGACAAAGTGGATATTGCACGCTACTCCATTCAAAAGCCGGTCAACACGTGGATGATCGTGATCATGTCGCTCCTGGGCGGCCTGTGGGGGCTTTATACGGTTGGACGGCTGGAAGACCCGGCCTTCACCATCAAGCAGGCTCAGGTTATTACCAGTTACCCGGGCGCAACGGCGGCTGAAGTCGAAAACGAAATTACCGAAAACCTCGAAACGGCCATCCAGCAGATGCCGCAACTGGATCTGATCACGTCCGTGTCGGAGCCCGGCCTGTCGCGCATCGGTGTTGAGATCAAACCGACCTATGACGGCGAGGAATTGCCGCAGGTCTGGGACGAGCTGCGGCGAAAGGTCAATGACGAGGTGCGCAACCTGCCGGCAGGGGCGGGCACGCCCCTGGTTTATGACGATTTCGGCGACGTTTATGGCCTGTTCTACGCCTTCACTGCCGACGGCTACACGAACCGGGACATTCGTGAAACGGTCAAGCGCATCCGCCGTGAACTTCTGACTGTGACCGGCGTCGGCAAGGTTGAAATTGCCGGCGAACCCGAGGACGTCATCTATCTGAACGTCAATCAGGACAAGATGGCAGGGCTCGGCATCACCTTCAACGATGTGATCAGTGTTCTGGATGCGGAAAACCGGATCCAGACCAACGGGTCCGGTATTTCAGGCGACAAACGCATTCGCCTGATGACGGCCTCCGCCTTCGACGATTTTCGGGGGATTCAGGACCTTGTCATCGGCCGGGCTGGGTCGACTGCCATGATCCGACTGTCCGACATCGCGACGCTGGAACTGGGAGAGCCCGAACGGCCGAACCGGCTCATAAGGCACAATGGTCATGCGGCCGTCACGATCGGGGTGTCCCAGGTCGACGGCACCAACATTGTCGACGTCGGCGAACGCGTGATCGAGAAGCTTTCCCAGGTCGAGGCGCAACTGCCCGTCGGTATGCAACTACATCCCATTTACGAACAGAATATCGTGGTCGATGAATCCGTGAACGGCTTCATCACGAACCTGGCCGCCTCCGTCGTCATCGTGATCGGGGTGCTGGCCCTGTTCATGGGGTGGCGCGCAGCCATCGTGGTGGGCACGGTGCTGCTGCTCACAGTGATGGCAACCGTTCTGTTCATGCGGATCTTCGCCATCGAGATGGAACGCATCTCGCTCGGTGCGCTGATCATCGCCATGGGCATGCTGGTGGACAACGCCATTGTGGTCGCGGAAGGCATGATGATCAACATGCAGCGGGGCCAGAAGGCAATCGAGGCAGCCAGCCGTGTCGTTAGCCAAACCATGTGGCCACTGCTGGGCGCGACCGTTATCGGCATCATGGCGTTTTCCGGAATTGGTCTGTCGCCGGACGCGACTGGCGAGTTCCTGTTTTCGCTTTTTGCCGTGATCGGCATTTCGTTGCTCCTGTCCTGGGTATTCGCGATCACGGTCACGCCGCTTTTCGGCAAGTACTTTTTCAGAACAGCCACCGGCGATCTGGAAAATCACGACCCCTACAAAGGTATTTTCTACAGGACCTATCGCGGGATCCTGATCGGCTCCCTGCATGTGCGACTGCTGACGGTCGCCGCTCTGATCGGGATCACCGTTGTCTGTGTCATGGCCTTCGGCAATGTGAAGCAGGCATTCTTTCCGGACAGCAATACCCCGATCTTCTATCTCCACTACTGGGCCCCACAGGGCACCGATATCCGGTCGACTGAGGCCGACCTGAAGGAAATGGAGAAGATCGTCCTGGCGGATGAACGCGTGGAGAAAGTCACCAGCTTTGCCGGTGGTGGCGCGACGCGTTTCATGCTGACCTACTCACCGGAAGACGCGAACCCGAGCTATGGTCACATGATCATCAGAACGCACAATCGCGAAGAGATCGACATGCTGGCGCTGGATCTGAGAGAGCGGTTCGCAGAGCTCTTCCCATCGGCGCAGATCATTACCAAGCGCCTGGTATTCGGCCCCGGTGGTGGTGCCAAGATCGAGGCTCGTTTCTCAGGTCCGGATGCGGACGTGCTCAAGCGGCTTGGCAACGAGGCGCAGGCGATCTTCGACAAGACGGAAAACAAGCTTGCCGACGTCAACACGGACTGGCGGCAGCGCGAACTCGTCGTGCGGCCGATCTTCGACGAGGATCGCGCCCGGATATCGGGTGTGACTCGGGAGGAATTGTCTGTTGCTCTGCAGTTTGCGACTGAGGGCGTTCGCGTGGGGTCCTATCGCGATATCGACGAAAGTGTTCCAATTGTCGCCCGCAAGGCCGACCAGAACGGCATCTCCGTGAACGAAAGCGTATCGGACGCTTTGGTTCTGAGTAGCAACGAACGCCGCTATGTGCCGATTGAGCAGGTGGTGCGGGACTTCGTGATGGAGCCTCAAGATACGCTCATCCATCGCCGGGACCGTGTGCGCACGCTTACGGTGAAGGCTGAAACGACAGGAGGCGAAACCGCGTCCGCGGCCCTTGCCAGGGTCCGCCCTCAAATCGAGGCCATCGAACTTCCGCCCGGATACGCACTGGAGTGGGGCGGCGAATATGAAAGCACCAACGATGCTCAGGCATCTCTGGGCGCACAGCTGCCGCTTGGTTTTCTGATCATGCTGATCATCTCGATCCTTTTGTTCGGCTCCGTGCGGCAGCCGCTGATCATCTGGCTGATGGTCCCCATGTCGATCAACGGTGTTGCCATCGCTCTTCTGGCCACGGATACGGCTTTCGGCTTCATGTCTCTCCTGGGCTTCCTGTCGCTGTCCGGCATGCTGATCAAGAACGCCATCGTCCTGCTGGAAGAGATCGATCTTCTGATTGGTGAGGGCAGGGACAAATACGAGGCGATCGTCGAGGCCAGCGTCTCGCGTATGCGCCCGGTGATGCTGGCGGCAATCACTACCATCCTCGGCATGGCACCGCTTCTGTCGGATGCCTTCTTCCGCGGCATGGCGGTGACGATCATGGGTGGTCTGGCGTTCGCCACAGTGCTCACATTGATCGCCGCACCGGTTCTTTATGCGCTGTTCTTCCGGGTTCGCCCGCCGAAGAAGAACAAGGCGAAAGCAGAACCGTCAGCCCCGGCGGATGCCGTTCCGGCCAACTGAGGCCAGACACAGCCATGACGATCAAAAGGCGGCCCTGGGCCGCCTTTTGTCTATGTACCCTCCCGCATCTGGCAAGCTGAGGCGCACAACAAAATCTGGGTGTGAAAGGGGCGAGACAACGTTTACTACAGCCTTCCTTAATCCCGTAATATCAGTCTCTTGTAGGCGGTTTCGGACTCATTTTCTGAGTCTCCCGCAGAACCGCGCCCATCTCGATCACCACACAGTCTGATTAAGCCGCTCATCGGCGTTTCCTCCAGAACATGAAGTCCGTCTTCCATGGCCTGTCGGGCGGCGGAGGGGATGGGTGCCCCAGTTTGTTAGAAGTCGCCTCTGCGGCGGGCGGCGCTGAATGGGACGCATTTGGTTGATGATTTCAGTGGGTGCCCAAGGCCTTCGCCAAAAAGGCGATCTGGCAAAAAGACGCGGCTTCCGGCAAGGCAAACAAAAAAGAAACCCGCCCGCGAGGCCTGCGGGCGGGGTGTCCAGGGTGATGGTCTAAAGGGCCGGATGGCGGAAATCCGGTGGGCAGGAACCCGCCCTCTTTTTGGGCCGGCGGTCTAACGGGCCGCGACCATCTCGCGCTGGACTTTGCTCCTTACGGTTTTGACGTTGTCGAGCACCTTGGGGCAGGTTGTGTTCGACGTCTGTTTTTCGCGCAGGAACGAAGCCATTCGGGCATCGATATCCCTCAGACGGGATTCTCTGGAAGGCGCACGGTGCAAGTCAGCAAAAGGTGAAAACATGGGCAGAAACGGGTTCATTCAACCCTCCCGATTGGCGTGGTGAAGTGGTTCAGTATGCGAGCTGCGGAGCTCTGAGGTTGGTTTCGATCCGCGCGATTTCGTCCCTTAGCCGGAGTTTGAATTTCTTCAGGGACCGTATGTGCTGCGTATCCGGATAGGGGTGCAATTCCTCCCTGCGGATAAGGGCATCCAGAGTGTTGTGCTGGCTGCGCAGCGACTTCAGTCTGTTGTACATCGCGTTCCTCCTCTCTCGTGGGCCGTGTCTTTGACGCCCTTGATATGGTGGCTGAGGGGGGATAGATGAAATACATTGTTTCGATTGAGTTGATAGAAAATCTCTATCGATCGCGGGGTACTATGCGGTTTCGACCATCGTCACGGCAACTCGACTATTTTGTTGCGCTTGCAGAAACCTTGCACTTCGGCAAGGCCGCTGTGCGGTGCCACGTATCGCAACCGACACTTTCAGCCCAGTTCAAGCTGCTTGAAGATCAGCTCGGCTGCACATTGCTGGAGCGTGGCAGCGGGGGCATCAGCCTGACGGCCTCCGGTGAACGCCTTCTGCCACTCGCGCGGCGCGCGCTGGAAAATCTCGACGAAATCGTGACGCTGGCTCAGGCGGGGCAATCAAATCTTGGCGGTTTGATCCGTCTTGGCGTCTCACCCACATTCGGGCCGTATTTCATGCCCTACCTTTTGCCGATTCTGAAACGCGAGTTTCCGCTGCTTGAACTCTATATCCGTGAAGACAGGCCGAATCTTCTGGAGGAGGGACTGATGTCCGGTGCGCTCGACTGCATTTTGACGCCGGATTTCGCTGCGTCGGATCAGTGGACGGCGCGGGTCCTGTGCCGGGAAAGCGTTTCTCTTGCCGTGCCGAAGTCGCATCCGTTGGCCGGCGTCGACGTGATCCCTGTTGAAATGCTGCGCGGTGAAAAGTTGCTCGCTCTCGGTCAGGGCTTTCGTCTTCACAACGACGTTCAGGCGCTGGCGCACGCTGCAGGGGCTGATTTCCGTCAGGACTATGAAGGCACAAGCCTGGACGCCTTGCGCCAGATGGCCTCGATCGGCATGGGGCTGGCGCTCTTTCCTGCTGCCTACATTGCTTCCGAGTTCGGCAAGGAGCCGGATCTTCTGTTGAAGAAGGTCGAGGGCCTGCCGATGCGCCGGATGATGTATCTCGTCTGGCGATCGGGGTCTTCCCGCACAACCCATTATGAAAAGCTGTTGTCGCTTGCGCTGCAGGCAGTGGGCAGCATGAAGGTTGACGGGATCGAGTCTGCCTGAGCATTGACTTGAGGCCGGATCAGAGCTGTCAGGCGAGGGAGACGGAAAACGCACTCTGCCGTTCCACGTAATCCTCCCCATATTGCCGCTCCCGTAAAAACGTGCCAGCCTCGAAACAAACGGCGGAGGAGGAGAGCCATGCCCGAGATTTCAAGCGACCGAGACTGCCAGACCGTCATTACCACCTTCGAAATGACGCCGGGCACCTGTTACGACCTTCTGGACGAGCTGAAGGACGCCTACGAAAATTTCATTCGCCATCAGCCGGGCTTCATTGGGGCGGGATTGCATGTGAACGATGCGCAGACCCGGATCGCCAATTATTCGCAATGGCGCCGGCGGGAAGATTTCCTGGCCATGTTGCGCACCACGGAAATGCGTGAGCGCAACCGGCGCATCAGTTCAATGTGCAAGAGTTTCGAGCCCGTGATGTATGATGTCGCGGAATCCTTTGACTGACCCGACTTCACGGGTCTGAAAGTGCAGGTGCTGGTCACACAAGATCAGCACTGACACAGGATCGGCTTTTCCGCTGCGGGGTTCGGTGCTAGGGTTTGCACCTTCCTGAATTCCTTCGGAAATTTCCCATGACCTATCAGATTGTCGAGTGCCGCTCGTTCGAGGCTGCACAGCTTTGCGAGGCCTTGAACCTGGCGTTTTCGGATTACGTTACGCCGATGCATCTGAGCGAACAGGACTTCCGGGAGTTTCAGCGCCAGCGCGGGTTTTCGTCAGAAAACTCCTTTGCAGCCATGGCAGGCGCGGAGATTGCCGCTTTCTGGTTTTCAAGCCCACCCAACCCGGAATTCGGCAACCGGGCTTATACCTTGTCCGTCGGCACGAGCCCGGCCCACCGCCGCAAGGGCCTGTCGCGGCAACTGCTTGCGGCGGTCATCGAAAGACAGCGAAACGTAGAGTCAAAGGGCCTACAGCTCGAGGTCATAACGACCAACGACAAAGCCGTTTCTGCCTATGAGGCCTTCGGCTTTCACCGGGAGCGAACGCTTGGTGTGTTTCGTCTCAATGAGAGCGAAGCGCTTGCGGCGAAGGCGGGAGAGTGGGCTGTCGGGAAGATCGGGCTCGACGATCTACCGGAAGATACGAGTGCCTTCTTCGACACACAGCCGACACCTCAGAACGGCTTTGCAGCGCTGCATGGCCTTAGCCCGGATGTCCATCTTCTGGCCGTCCGCCGTGGTGACGATCTTCTGGGCTGGGGCGCAAGTTTTGCAGATGGGGCGGTCGCACAGATTGCCGTTCACAAGGACCATCGCCGAAACGGCATCGGCAGCGCCCTGCTGTCCGGGCTGATGGAAGCGGTCGGTAAATCCGACCTGCGGTTCGTCAACGTCGATGCCGCCACGCAAAGCGCCAATGCCTTCCTGCGTCAGGCTGGTGCGGAGGAACTGCTGCAGCAATATGAAATGCAGCTGGATTTGTGAGAGAACCTGGGAGGTCAGGTTTCCTGGTCGGTCTTGCGGAACGGCGCGTGCTCGGCAAGCGCCTCGTTCTCGCGCTGAACGGCGAGACGCTCATGTTCCAGATAATCGGCAACAGCCTGATGCAACCCTTCATGGGCGATCCAGTGGGCTGAGTAGGTCGTTGTCGGCAGATAGCCACGCGCCAGCTTGTGCGCTCCCTGTGCACCGGCTTCCACGCGCTTCAGCTTGTTGGCAATGGCAAAGTCGATTGCCTGGTAGTAGCAAAGCTCGAAATGCAGGAACGGATGATGCTCGGTACAGCCCCAGTGGCGCCCGAACAACGTGTGAGAGCCGATGAAGTTGAGGGCGCCGGCAATATATTGGCCGTGCCGTTTGGCAAGCACCAGCAACGTACGGTCCGCCAGCCTCTCGTTGATCAGCGAATAGAACTTGCGGTTCAGATAGGGGCGGCCCCACTTCCGTGAGCCTGTGTCCATGTAGAACTTGTAAAACGCGTCCCAGTGCGCCTCGGTCAGATCGGACCCGGTGACCCATTCCACCTCGATGCCATCGGCACTCAGGGCTTCGCGTCGTTCCTTCTTCACCGCCTTGCGCTTGCGGGAGGCGAGATCTGCCAGAAAGCCGTCGAAACTGTCGTAGTCGTGGTTTTCCCAGTGAAACTGCTGGTCCGTCCGTTGCAGATAGCCAAGGTCGCCAAGAGTGTCCCACTCGGATTTGGTCAGAAAAGTCGAATGAACGGACGATGCGCCCGAGCGCTGACACACCTGCACCAGACCGGCTGCCAGCGCCTGCAGGCCTGCCTCGCGGTTGACGCCGGGCCCCGTCAGAAACCGGCGCCCGGTGGCCGGCGTGAAGGGAACGCTGATCTGCAGCTTGGGATAATACTCACCGCCGGCACGGTAAAACGCATCCGCCCAGCCGTGGTCGAACACATATTCGCCCTGCGAATGGCTTTTGAGATAGGCTGGAACGGCGCCGAGGATCTGTCCGCTGCCATCTTCCAGCAGCATATGTCTTGGCAGCCAGCCGGTCGCTTCCGTGGCACAGCCGGATGCCTCCAGCGCTTCCAGAAAGGCGTGGGAGAGGAAAGGGTTGAAATCCACGCTCTCATCGGCCGGCTCGGAGCCGCCGCCGAGTGCGCCGGAAAGCTCGGCAAATGCCTCGCATCTCGGGTCCTGCTGCAACTTGCCTCGACCGGAAAGCTGCCAGCCGGGATTGGCCACCTGGTCCCAGTTGGAGGCAGAGACATCCTTCAGGGAAGACAGAATGCGCAAAGTCGCCGTCTGTCCACCGTCGTCATGCGCCGGGGCGTTGCTGTCGGTGGACCGGGAGGAGGTCATGCGTCAGAAGAAACCAAGTTTGAAACCATCCTCTTGATGTAGCGCTGGCATTTTGCAGTGCAAGAGGCTGAGACCGTGCGATGGTTATTTCTACACAGAACGGGCGGCACCCTTGTCCGGATCGAAGCCTTCGAAAACGATCTGATCGGCGTAGCGGTTGGCCTTTTCCCGTTGTTCCGTGGTGCGCACGGTCCACGACATCAGAGGCACCTTGAACACCGAGCGCAGCAAGCTGGGCCCGGCCTTGGGCAGGTCCTTGACACCATAGGAAATGAAGTGCGGGCGCGTGCGCGGCGCATGCAGGATATGGCGCAGGATGAAACGGTCGACGCGGCTGTAGCGTGCATAATCCGGACCCGGCTCGGCACCGTCGGCGACGATGCCGCGTAGCACCGAGGCGTTGCGCGCCTTTGCAATCGACAACATGTCCGGATCGAACGACTTGATGCAGGCTGGGCCCTTGTAAGCCGCCACCTTGTCGGTGACATGGCGCACGAAGTCCATCTGCGCATCTCGGCGCATAAGGGACTTGATCTCGATCACCAACGGCACGCGGCCGTCGACAAGGTCGAAAAGGTCCTTCAGCAGCCAGAGCCTGTCCGTTCCGGTCTTCATGTGAACTTTGGTGAGCTCGGACGCGGCAAGATCGATGACCCTGCCGGTTCCCTCCGCCAGCCGTTCCATCGTGTAGTCATGGAACACCAGAGCTTCGCCGTCTGCCGTTTCCTGAACATCCACCTCGATCGCGAAATTCTTGTCGATCGCATGCTGGATGGCGGTCGGCGTGTTTTCGATCACGCCGTTATCGGCATCGTGATAGCCGCGGTGGGCAATCGGGCGGGCGAAGATGGCTTCGAGTTCCGGTGTCATGGCGGCGGGCTCGGTTGGAAAGAATTGCCTCGCCGGCCGGATGGCATCGGGAGGAGCAGGGGGCGGGAAAAGCCCTGCTATAGGTCAGTTTTCGATTTCGAAAATCGCTTCGATTTCGACAGCGGCACCGAAAGGCAGGGACGCGGCGCTGACGGCAGAGCGTGCATGGCGGCCTTTATCGCCCATTGCCTCAACCAGGAAGTCGGACGCACCGTTGATCACCTGAGGCTGGTCGGCAAATTCGGCTGTGGAGTTCACGAACCCCACGATCTTCACAAGCCGGGCAACCTTGTCGAGATTTCCCGTGGCCGCTTTTGCCTGGGCCAACAGGTTGATGGCGCAAAGCTTTGCTGCGGCTTTGCCTTCGTCGACACCGAGACCGTCACCCAGCTTGCCGGAAACCTGAAGCTTGCCATCCGCCATCGGCAGTTGGCCGGAAACGAACAGCTGATTGCCCGTCTTAACGAAAGGAACGTAATTGGCCGCCGGGGCCGCTGCTTCCGGAAGAGTGATGCCAAGCTCGCTCAGCCGGGCTTCGATCGCGCTGCTCATGTGGGGGGCTCCAAGTTTGAGAATTCTTGGCGTGTCTTGGCGTAATTCGTTGAAAGTGACAAGGCTAAAATGGGAGCTGCACGGTAAAAGGAAACTGTGGAGGAGCTTGGTTTCATGCGCCGTGGCCCCCACCTTAATATCGCGATTTGTGAAATAACAGGCCAACGGGGCTTGAGGCAGGGCCATACATTCGCGGTAGCGAAATGTGCCGTTTGCCGCATAATGTGTGGAACCGGTCCAGGTGGCGTTTCCACCCGGACAAGAATGAGGTTTTTTTGATGCAATGCGTTCCGAAGTCAGTGTCCTCGACCGTTGGTGCGATCGTTCTTGCCGTCGCCGCTTATGCGGTGCCTGGCCTGGCCGGCGCCAACGCGAGCGGTGCTGCCGGCTTTAAGCTCGTGCCCCATCGTGCCGTTTACGACATGAACCTGGGAGACAGCGAGGAGCAAGCCGGGATTGCCGGTCTGAGCGGACGCATGGTCTATGATTTCTCCGGAAGCGCCTGTGAGGGGTACAGCGTCAATTTCCGTTTTGTCACCGAATTCCAGGACACCGACGGTGGGTCTCAGATCACCGATCTGCAAACCACATCGTTCGAAGAGCCCCGGGCCGAAAGCTACCAGTTCCTCTCCAAGACCTTTGTCGACCAGAAACTGGTTGAGGCGACCCGGGGGACTGCGCGGAACGGAAAGAAAGTTCGCACCGTCGAATTGAAGGAACCTGCGGAAAAGTCGCTGGAGATTGGCCGGGAAGTGCTGTTTCCGACGGAACATCTTCTGGCGATCCTGCAGGCTGCCGAAGCGGGTGTGCACTTTGTTGCAGCCGATATCTATGACGGCGCCGAGACCGGAGAGAAGGTTTATGCCACGACGACGGTGATCGGTGCCAAGGCTGTCAACGACGCAACGACCGATGCCGACCATGTCGACGCGCCACTCTCTGGCAAAAGCTACTGGCCTGTAACGGTTGCCTATTTCGATCCCACGGCCGAGGATGCGAGTGGAGAGCTTTTGCCGGTCTATCAGCTTTCTTTCTGGCTCTATGAGAACGGCATCAGCGGTCACCTGAAGCTCGACTACGGTGATTTTACCATTCACGGCAAGATGGCGTCGCTGGAGCTTTTCGACGAAACCGAGTGCCCGCAGCAATAACCGGGCCTGGTTATTCGCTTAGAATAAAAATCAGTGGCGAGCCGATCAGGTCTCGCCATTTTTCTTGGCTTCCCTAGCTGCGCGTGCCGCGTGCGTGAGGCCGAGTTCCACCGCCGAGTTGCCGAATTTGTCCCTCAGGCGGTCCACGGCCAGTTCCGCACTCTTCCGCCGTTCCGCTGCCTGATCCAGCAGGTCTCTGGGGTCGGCCCGATCCGCATTTTCCAGATCGCTGACCCCAATGCCTATAAGCCGGAACCGGCGGCCATCGGCTTCGATTTGAAGAAGGCTTTCGCCCGCGGCATAGATCTTGTCGGCGAGTTGGGTCGGATCGGAAAAATGCCGGGCACGGGTGATCGTCTTGAAGTCTGCGGTTTTCAGTTTCAGGGTGACGCCACGTCCAGAAAGATCGGCTTTCTTCAGCCGGGCCGACACCTTTTCCGCAAGGTTTCTGAGGATGGGACGTAGGGTGTCGACGTTTGAGATGTCCGTGAAGAACGTGGTTTCCGCAGAAACGCTTTTCGCGCCACGCTCAGGCGTGACCTCCCGGCTGTCGTCGCCGTGCGACAAGCGGGCAAGACGCAATCCGATGGAGCCGTAACGACGGGCGAGATCCGTCGCTTCCATTTCCTGAAGCTGACCGATGGTGCGGATGCCGTCTTTCTCCAGCTTCTTCTGGAACACCTTGCCGACACCCCATATGCGGCCCACCGGCATGGTGGCCAGAATCTCTTCAGCTTCTGCAGCGCCAATGACGGAAAAGCCACGTGGTTTTTCCAGATCGGAGGCAAGTTTTGCCAGAAACTTGTTAGGGGCAAGGCCGACGGACGCCGATATGCCGATGTCGGTTTCAAGGTCGCGTATGAAGCCGGCGAGTGTTTCAGCGGGCGACTTCCTGTGCAGGCGCTCGGTACCCGTCAGGTCGAGAAAAGCTTCGTCGATGGACAGGGGCTCCACAAGTGGCGTGAGCGCTCGCATACGTTCGCGGATCTCTTTTCCAACGCTTGCGTATTTCGCCATATTGGGCTTGATCACGATCGCCTGGGGACAAGCTTCAAGCGCCTTGAACATGGGCATTGCGGACCGCACACCGTAGATGCGGGCAATATAGCAGCATGTGGAAACCACTCCGCGCTGGCCGCCGCCAACAATGACGGGCTGGTCCTGAAGCTCCGGATTATCGCGCTTTTCAATCGAGGCGTAAAAGGCGTCGCAATCGATATGGGCAATCGCCAGTGTGTCGAGTTCCGGATGCCTGACCAGCCTCGGACTGCCGCAACGGGGGCACCGCGCGGCCGACGGGGCAGGGCGGGCGCCACAGTCTCGGCAAAGGGCACGTAAGGGCGGAGCGGGTTGGGACACGATTCTGGCAATCGGCTGCGGTGCGGACGGGCAATCAGCCGTTCTGATGGTTTCGGCTTGAGCCCTGCAGAATAGCGCCGATAAAGGCGGCCGTCTCCTGCCAATCGCCGCTCAGAAGGTCAATATGGTCGGCCTTTTCGGTCGCGTTCAGAAATCTGGCATCGGCAATGAACTGGATCTGGACAGCAGACGGCAGTGTCGCGTGCACGGACTCGTGGTTTGTCGGACTGTCGTCAATGAAGACGACCGGCTCCGGACGACCACGCGACAGGGCTGCAACAGCGCCGCCCTTGGGACCCGAATTCGTCAGCAAGGGGAAGGCAATGCCAAGGCCGGCCAGCAGCTTTTCCCGCGCGGGCTTGTTATGGCCACCGGGCAGGTTTGTCAGCAGGATCACGTCCCAGTCCGCTGCCAGTGCGTTCAGAGCGTCGCCTGCACCGGGCACCATGTCCTGAGAATGGCTCACCTCATCAAAGAACTCGAGAAGAAGCCTGCGAACGTCATCGGACGACAGTGGCTGCTGACCATCCTGGCGGCCGATGTTGCCGGTCAATCTGTATTCGTATTTCAGGAAAGCCAGCTCGCGCGCATGAAGATAGTCTTCCAGATGCGCGATCAGATGCAGGATCACTTCATCGACATCGCAGATGATCAAGGGACGGCTTGATACAGGCAGTGCATGGATCTGGCTCAGAACCTCGGGCAGTACCTGCGTCGGCTCAGGCATAATCTTCGTCTCCACCGGCGATCGCATAGCGTGCGGCTGCCATCATTGTCGGCCGTATTCCGGCGTTTTCACAAAAGGCAAGCAGCAGCGCCTCGTCCATCATGTAGAACTCGAGCACGCCTGCCAGAAAGCCCGGTTCACCTGCCGCTTCTCGAATCATTTCCGGCCCAATCCCGGAAAAAGCCAGAAACCTGCCGATCTGTTCCGGATCCCGGCTGAGCTGCAGAAGGGCTTCAGTGGCAATTCCTTGTGCTTCTTCAACGGACAATGACTTGCTCTGTATATTTTTCATTGTGTTTTTTTGCCTTTCTGAAACGATTCCGGGTTAGAAGAAATTTAATGCGGACCGGGGAAGGGTTCTACCGCGGACGAAAACGTGCTGCGAAGATAAAATGGGACCGGCAAGTGGCCGGGTAAAGGGCCGGACATATGGCAAAATCCGTGTTGATCGTCGAAGACAACGAGCTGAACATGAAGCTGTTTCATGATCTGCTCGAAGCGCACGGCTATAATACATTGCAGACCCGGACCGGCATCGAAGCGTTGCAATTGGCCCGTGAGCATCATCCCGATCTCATCCTGATGGATATTCAGCTTCCGGAAGTTTCCGGGCTTGAGGTCACCAAGTGGATCAAGGAAGACGAGGATATCGCGTCCATCCCGGTGATAGCGGTGACGGCCTTTGCCATGAAGGGGGATGAGGAGCGTATCCGTCAGGGCGGCTGCGAAGCCTATATTTCCAAGCCGATCTCTGTCGCAAAGTTCCTGGAAACAGTGCGCGCATATCTCGGCGAAGCATAACGGGCTGCCCGGCGAGGGGCCGTTGCCGGCAAAGGTTTCCTCAAGGTTTCACGGTTGAATGGCTCTGCCACCCGCGGATATACCGCGCGAATCGCAAATCCTCGTGTTCACGCGCTCTTCATATTAAGGTTACGGATTTACTAAAACGGCATTGTTTCTGTGCATATTTTGCGGAATATATTGCAATCAGGCAACATTCAGGTAGGGTGACCCGCAGGTCAGGGTTTTCCCTGATCGCCTCTATGACGTGGTTAAGAACGCAGCAGCGTCAAAACAGGCATTGCAGTTTCCCCTCGGAGTGCTCAGGTCCGCCGCATCTCCTGGGTCCGTGGGGCAGGTCGGCAGGGAACCGGCCGATGAGTGGCCTCCTCGAATGCCGTGTTCCCGCCGACCACTAATTTTTCTGGTGAAAACAGTGAAGCAGCGTCAGCAGCAATGCTGAAACTGCTTCGTCGTGCCCTTCCATTGGCGAGTATCACTTTGCCTGGCATGAGTCGCGACTTTCAACTGACCCGGCAAAACTCAAACCATTCTTGCTGTCAGACATCAAAAAAACCCGCCGTTTCCGGCGGGTTCTTGAAAAGTCGTCTGAAACCGGATCTTACTTGATCTTGGTTTCCTTGAACTCGACGTGCTTCTTTGCAATCGGGTCGTATTTCTTTTTGACCATCTTCTCGGTCATCGTACGGGAGTTCTTCTTGGTAACATAGAAGAAGCCGGTGTCAGCCGTGGAGAGGAGCTTGATCTTGATTGTTGTCGCCTTGGCCATGGCCTTGGATCCTGTTCTCTGTTGTCGGGCAAAGAGTTCTTGCGGCCAGATGGCTGGCGATGAATCTGCCCCAATGTCTGAAATCAGCGCGCAACCTACTCATCGCAGCGCGAAAGTCAAGCACTTGCTAAGGTCTGGCCACCTTTTCAGGCCATCTCAGCCATTCTGCCGCAGGGCTGTCAGAGCCTCCATTATTGCTTCGACCGATCGGTCCACAGTCAGACTGAAGCTGTCCAGTTGAAGACGAGGTTCCGTCCAGGGTTCGTATGCATGTTCTTGAACCTCAAACCAGCGGGGCAGGGTCTGCCCATCGATTTCACAAGCTCTGCTTTCAACGCGATTTCTGTGTTCATGCTCATCCGAACAGATGATTTCAACATTCAATAGTGCTGCGTCGGTAGACCGCGCGGTGTCCGCCCACATTTGCCGGGACTCGGCCACCGGGTTGACTGTATCGGCAACGACGTTGTGACCAAGCTTCAGATTTCCGGCAGCGATGGCTGCAAGGGCGAGATATCCTGCATCTTCGGGAGCATGAACGTTCAGGGCGCTGCGCTTCAGCGCAGTCTCAACGGAATCGACGCGCAGGAGAAACGCGGGCAGGCGCTGGCAAAGTGTCTTGGCGATGGTCGACTTGCCGACGCCGGGCAAGCCGGAAAGCGAAATCAGGAAGGGAATCTCTCGAAATAAGCCTTCGTGCGCGTAAGCCCGGCGAAGCGTCGATCGCAGGTGGCCTTAAAGCTCCTGCTTCACGAAGCCGCCCTTGCGGAAGAAATAATAGGGGACAGGAGTAGCAGGAGAAAGGTCGGGGTCTTTCTCCAGCCTGTTTTCCAGGTCGGTCAGGATCTTGTTTGTGATCATCGGCATGTCTTTCTGCCGTGCTTCTTCAAATGTCAGCCAGGCACAATCTTCCAGCTCGCCCGATGGCCCTGTGCCTGAGGGCAACCTGTCGGCAATAGCATCGGCCCAGACGGCCAGAAAACGGGTGTCGAAGCGCCGCGGGCGTTGTGGTGGGGTGATGGCCCTAGCAATCATGCGCAGGCCGCCCAGGTCCGGCTGTATGCCGCGCTCGGCAAAAGCCTCGAAGCCGGTACCGAGGCGAAGGCCGTTGCCTTGCGCCGGACGACCAATGAACAGGCCGGCCTCTTCATAGGTTTCCCGAATGGCCGCCAGCGCCAGCGCGCGAACCCGCGCGGCCGATTTGGCATTTTTCAGGTCGCGAGTGAGCTTGGCCTCGACATCCGGATGATAGGGAAGCACGTCGGTGATGCGGGAATCGGCGACATCCACCCGGCCTCCCGGGAACACGAACTTGCCCGGCATGAAAGCATGGCGCATGTGGCGCCGGCCCATCAGAAGCTTGACCGAGCCCTGATCGTCACGGTCCAGAATGAGCAGCGTTGCGGCGTCCTTGGGACGGATATAGGGGTAATCCCCGGCTTTTTCGTCTTTCGCCAGTTGCTTTTCGAACGAACCGCTCATGTGATCCTTTCGGAAGGCACCGGGATGGGAGGCGTGTCGTCTTCGGCATCCGGATCGAAACCGTGCATGTAGAGCGCCCATTGCAGACCTATCAGCGCGCCTTTGATCGGTCGCAGAAGCGAAAGCGACAGGATCAGCGTCAGCGGCACCCACAGAGACATATGGATCCACAGCGCGGGGTGCCACAACACTTCCACGGCCAGAAGGCCGGGAACGATGATATGGCCGACAATGGTGATTGTGAAATAGGGCGGGGCGTCGTCTGCCCGGTGATGATGGAACTCCTCACCGCAGACAGAGCAGGCATAATGGGGCTGAAGGAAGCCATCGAACAGCTTGCCTTTGCCGCAGTTCATGCACCGGTTGCCCGCCCCGCGCAGCATGGCCTGCAGAACGTTGCGCCGCGGCTTTTCTGAAACCGTTTCCGGCTTTTCCAGTTTGTCGTGCAGTTCATAGCGGACCGTCACGAAGACCTCCTTCGACCCTGTTTCTTCGGTGAGGTCTTGCCGCGTCCGCCCCTTGGCGGACCGCGCCGCACCTTGGGTGCGGCTTTCCGGATGCGTTTGCCGGCAATGGTGCCGTGGCTTTGCAGCTCGAATGTCAGCGCACCGGCAAAGGGGGCTGCTTCCACCAGCCGGACCTCCACTTGATCGCCAAGTTGGTAGGTCTCGCCGGTTTTGTCACCTATCAGCGCATGCGACCCTTCGTCATAGCGGTAATAATCAAGGCCAATGGTGGAGGCCGGCACGAAGCCGTCTGCACCTGTCTCTGACAGGCGAACGAACATGCCGGACTTGACCACCCCGGCAATCCTGCCCTGGAAGGTCGCGCCGATCTGGTCGCTCATCCACAGGGCGATCAGACGGTCGATGGTGTCGCGTTCTGCAAGCATGGCTCGCCGTTCTGCGGCGGAGATCTCCGCGCCGATGGCCTCAAGCTTCGTCTCGATGCCTTCCGGCAGTCCGTCGTTGCCGAGGCCGAGCGCGGATATCAGCCCACGGTGAACGATAAGATCGGCATACCGGCGGATCGGTGACGTGAAATGCGCATAGCGTCTCAGGTTCAAGCCGAAATGGCCGATGTTATGCGGGGCGTATTCCGCCTGGGCCTGGCTGCGCAACACCACCTCGTTGACGAGGTTAGCCTGGGGCGTGTCCTTCACCTTGGCCAGAATGCCGTTGAAGGCTGACGGGCGCAGGCCCCCGGAAGAGGGCAGCTTGATGTTGAGTGTCGACAGGAAGTCTTTCAGGTTTTCAAGCTTCTCAGGCGTCGAGGCATCGTGGATGCGGTAGAGCAGGGGCGTTTTCTTCCGCTCCAGCGTTTCCGCGGCCGCTACGTTCGCCTGGATCATGAACTCTTCGATCAGCTTGTGGGCGTCGAGACGCTCCGGCACATAGACATGATCAACAGTCCCGTCCGGTTTCAGCTTGATCTTGCGTTCCGGCAGATCCAGTTCCAGTGGTTCGCGCGCCTCGCGTCCCTTCTTCAGCACTTCATAAGCTGCCCAGAGCGGCTTCAGGACGCCGTCGAGAAGGGTTTCGGTCTTCTCGTCCGTCGTGCCGTCAATCGCCTTCTGGGCCTGCAGATAGGAGAGTTTCGCCGCAGAGCGCATCAGCACCCGGTGGAAAGTGTGCCCAGTTTTGCGACCGGTCTTGTCGAAGATCATCCGCACGCCAAGCGCCGGTTTGTCTTCCTTTTCTCTCAGCGAACACAGCTGGTTGGATATCCGTTCCGGCAGCATCGGGATGACCCGGTCGGGAAAATAGACCGAGTTCCCGCGCAGGTTCGCTTCCCGGTCCATGGGCGATCCGGGGGTGACGTAATAAGCGACGTCCGCGATGGCCACATAGCAGATGTAGCCGCCTTCGTTGGCCGGGTCGTCGTCCGCTTCGGCGAAGACGGCGTCGTCGTGGTCCTTGGCGTCGGGCGGGTCGATGGTGATCAGCGGCACCTGCCGCCAGTCCTCGCGCTTGCCGAGTTTCTCGACCGGCTGTGCACTCTCGGCCTGCGCTTCGACGGCTGCCGGGAAGACATGCGGAATACCGTGCGACTGCAGCGCTATCTCCGAAACCGCCTTTTCCGAATTCATCGAGCCGAAGCGCTCGACCACCGACGCGACGGGATGGCCGTAGCGGCCGGAGCGCGTCACCTGCACGCTGACAAGATCACCGTCTTCCGCGTCCTTCAGCTCGCGCGGATCGATGTCGAGTTCCCGCTGCTTGCGGTCGATTGGTTCAAGATAGGGCGGGCGGCTGCCGTCGCGCTTGCGCAGAATGCCGAGGATCGCCCCCTGGCGTTTTTCCAGAACCCGGATGACGCGGGCAACGTGATCTGCTTCGGGGCTGCCCTCGGCCTCTGTCAGGCGCACGAGTACCCGGTCACCGAGGCCGGGTTGCGTCGCCTTGGTCTTGCCGGTCAGGACAAGAATTTTTGGCGCGGTGCCGGCCTCGTCGTCCCAGTCGACAGGGGTTGCTATCAGCTCGCCGTCCTTGTCGCGCGCGACCAGGTTAGCCACAAAAACCGGTGGCAGGTCGCCCGGACGGATCATGCGCTTGTTGCGCTTTTCCATGAGGCCGTCGTCGGTCAGGTCCTTCAGCATCTTTTTCAGATGGATGCGGGCACCGCCGATAATGCCGAAATGGCGGGCGATCTCGCGCTTGCCCGCGCGGCCCGGGTTGTCGGCAACAAACGCGAGAATATCCTCGCGAGAGGGCATTTCACCCGGAACCTTGGTGTGTTTTCGATTGGTGTGCTTGCGCGTGTTAATTCTTTTTGCGCTCAACTCGCATCATCCCAGGGCACCTCAGCGGACGACGCATCAACCTTGGCCTTTGCGGATGACTTCGCCGTCGTCTTCTTGGTGGCCGTCTTTTTGGTTGCTGTTTTCTTCGCGGCCGGTTTCTTCGCCGCCGCTTTCTTCTTGGTGCCACCCTTCGAGGCCTTCGCCGCGATCAGCTCCAGTGCCTGTTCCATCGTCACGGCTTTGGGGTCGGTATCCTTCGGCAGCGTGGCGTTGACCTTGCCATGCTTGACGTAAGGCCCGTAGCGACCGTCGTAGACATTGATCGGGCCGCCTTCGGAGGGATGCTCGCCAAGCTCCTTCAGCGGTGTAGCCGCCGCACCGCCGCGGCCGCCGCCCTTGGCACGTTTCTGCGCCAGCGCATCGACCGCACGGTTGATGCCGACGGAAAAAACCTCGTCCGGGGTGGACAGGTTCGCATAGGTGCCTTCATGCAGCACGAACGGGCCGTAACGGCCGATCCCGGCCGTGATCATCTTGCCGTCTTCCGGATGCGGGCCGACTTCGCGCGGCAGCGACAGAAGCTGCAGCGCCTTTTCAAGGTCCATGTCCGGCGCGGACCAGCCACGGGGCAGGGAGGCCCGTTTCGGCTTGGCTTCCTCGCCCAACTGGACGTAAGGGCCGAAGCGACCCTTGCGCAGGGAAACGTCAAGGCCGGTTTCCGGGTCTGTGCCGAGAACTTTCGGGCCGTCGTCACCTTCGCCGTCCTCGCCGCTCGGTTTGCCAAGCTGCCGGGTGAAGCCGCATTCCGGGTAATTGGAGCAACCGATAAAGGCCCCCCAACGGCTGACCTTGAGAGAAAGCTGGCCGGTGTCGCAGGACGGACACTTGCGCGGATCGGAACCGTCTTCCTTCGGCGGGAAAATATGCGGACCGAGCAGCTCGTTGAGGGCGTCGATGACATGCGCAACGCGCAGGTCCTTGATCTCGTCGACAGCACCGGAAAAGCCGGTCCAGAAATCGCGCAGCACCTCGAGCCAGGAAAGCTCGCCGGCGGAAATCTTGTCGAGTTGTTCTTCCAGGCTCGCGGTGAAGTCGAACTCCACGTACCGATGGAAGAAGCTTTCCAGGAACGCCGTGACGATGCGGCCCTTGTCCATCGGGACAAGCTGCTTCTTGTCGAGTTCGACATAGTCGCGGTCGCGGAGGGTCTGCAGCGTCGAGGCATAGGTGGACGGCCGGCCGATGCCGAGCTCTTCCATCTTCTTGACGAGGCTGGCTTCGGTGTAGCGCGGCGGGGGGGTCGTGAAATGCTGCGAGGCTTCGATTGCCTGCGCGGTTCCATCGACCGAGGCCGCCGTCAGGGCAGCGCCTTCATCGACGGCCGGCAGACGCTTGGAGTTTTCGTCTTCCTCGTCGTCACGGCCTTCCTGATAAAGCGCAAGGAAACCGTCGAACCGGACAACCGAGCCCGTAGCCCGCAGATTGGCACGCTTTCCGGAACCATCAGCAAGGATTTCGATGGTGGTCCGTTCCAGAATGGCCGATTCCATCTGCGATGCCATGGTCCGTTTCCAGATCAGCTCATATAGCTTGGCCTGGTCCGGATCGAGGAAACGGGCAACATCCTTCGGATGGCGCGAAAGGTCCGTCGGCCGGATCGCTTCGTGCGCCTCCTGGGCGTTCTTTGCCTTTGAGGTATAGACGCGCGGTTTTTCAGGAACGTATTTGTCGCCGAAATCCTTGGCGATGACGGAGCGGGCAGCCTCGATTGCTTCGCCGGCAATCTGAACACCGTCGGTACGCATGTAGGTGATGAGACCGGAGGTCTCGCCGCCGATTGCAATCCCCTCATACAGCTTCTGCGCCACCTGCATGGTGCGCGATGCCGAAAATCCGAGCTTGCGCGAGGCTTCCTGCTGCAAGGTGGAGGTGGTGAATGGTGCCGCCGGATTGCGCTTTGCGGGCTTTGACGCGACGCTATCGACCTTGAAGCTGGCGCTTTCCAGCATGGTCTTGATCGCGGTGGCTTCCGCTTCATTGTTGATGTCGAGACGGCCGATCTTCTTGCCGTCGAACCCGGTCACACCAGCCTGGAACATGTCCCCGGTCGGTGTCTTCATGTTGGCGAAGATCGACCAGTATTCCTGCGGCTTGAAGGTTTCGATCTCCATTTCCCGGTCGCAGATCAGCCGCAGGGCGACAGACTGGACGCGGCCTGCGGAACGAGCACCTGGCAGCTTGCGCCATAGAACAGGAGAGAGGGTGAAGCCGACGAGGTAATCAAGGGCCCGGCGGGCGAGATAGGCGTCGACCAGCGGCGTATCCAGCTGGCGCGGATTGTCCATCGCCTCCAGGATAGCTTTCTTGGTGATCGCGTTGAAAACCACGCGCTCAACCTGCTTGTCCTTCAGCACCTTCTTTTTTTGCAGCACTTCCAGAACGTGCCACGAAATCGCTTCCCCTTCGCGGTCGGGGTCAGTCGCGAGAATGAGGCGGTCAGCATCCTTGACCGCACTTGCGATTTCGCTGAGCCGCTTCTGTGCTTTCGCATCCACTTGCCAGCTCATGGCGAAATTGTCGTCCGGCAGCACCGAGCCATCCTTGGCCGGCAGATCTCGCACATGGCCGTAGGAAGCCAGAACCGTATAATCGGAACCGAGATATTTGTTGATCGTCTTGGCTTTCGCCGGCGATTCCACAATGACGACGTTCATTCTTACCCAAATAATTTTTGCCGGATACGGAGCCCCCGTCCGGTGGAGAAGGTGATCTGAGTGCTAATTCAGTGGCGCAGACGATCAAGGATCAAGCGCCGCCTGTCAAATGGACCTTTGATCCTTCCGGGTCAAGCGGTTCGGTCCAGATACGGGTTATCCACTGAGATTCAAGGAAATTCGGACCTTTACATCAAAGCGGAGATTTTATTGCCGCGATGTCTTTCCAGCCGTCCGGCAAGTTCGAGTTCCAGAAGGACGACGTGAACGGATCGTGCGTCGCCATCTGCAAAGCGGATCAATTCGTCCATATCCACCGGCGTGGGGCCCAGCGCGGCCAGTACGCGCTCGCGCAGTTTTTCGTCCGGGTCGGCAGGGGGCAGCGGAGCGGTTTCGCTGTCTTCACGGAACTGTCTGCCGAACGGCAGGGTGGGCGCCAGCCGGCCGTCGAGGCCTTCCAGAACATCGTCGGTGGTCGAGACAAGCGTAGCGCCTTGCCGGATCAGCCCGTTTGCACCTTCAGATCGCGGATCGAGAGGAGAACCGGGCACTGCGAAGATGTCCCTGTTCTGTTCAAGTGCATAACGAGCGGTATGGAGCGAGCCGGAGGCCTTTGCAGCTTCAATGACGATGACGCCCAATGAGAGGCCAGAAATCAGCCGGTTACGCCTTGGAAAATCCCGGCTTCGGGGTTTCCAGCCCAAGGGCATTTCGCTGATGACAGCGCCGCCAGTTTCAAGAACGGCCGCGAGCAACCGGTCGTGCTCCGGCGGATAGAGCACATTGATACCTCCGGCAAAGACGGCGATGGTCCCGGTTTGCAAGGCGGCTTCATGGGCGGCAGCATCGATCCCGCGGGCAAGGCCGGAGACAATGGAAAAGCCCTCGGCGCCAAGGCCATGTGCAAACCGTGCGGCGAGTTTTCTACCCGAAAGCGAAGCGTTGCGAGACCCGACGATGGCCATCATGCGCTCGCGGGTCAACGCGGTTGGGCCACCCTTGACGGACAGGAGCGGTGGCGGTCCATCGATGTGCCGCAGGTGCTGAGGATAGTCGGGTTCATTGAGCCCGACGAGCCGGGCACCTATCCGTCTGTGGGCGTCCAGCTCGGCTTCGGCATCTTCAAGGGAACAAATTCGTCCCGCCTTGCCGCCGCGCCTGGCAAGATCGGGAAGCAGTTCAAGTGCTCTTTGGGCAGTGCCTGCGTGTTTCAGAAGTTCGGCGAATGTGACAGGGCCGACGTGTTCCGAGCGGATCAGCCGCAGCCAGGCCAGGCGCTCCACCTCGGAGAGGGTGGTCGGTCGATTGTCAGAGATGGGGTTCACGCGCTTTCGTCACCGGTCGCGGCAGAAGCCTCAGTCGACGGTTTTGATTTCGCGCCAATCTTGCTTTCTTCGCCGCGCATAAGCCTGCCGATGTTCTCATGGTGCTTGGCCCACAGAAGAACCGACAGCAGCACGAACATTTGTGCGATCTGCGCCTGATGGAACACGAAATAGAGAATGATCGGCGTCAGCAAGGTTGCCGTCAGTGCCGACAGGGAGGAGTAGCGGAACAGGAAGGCCATGCCGATCCAGATGCCCGCAGCCAGAAGGAACATTGGCCAGAACAGGCCCAGCAGAATGCCGAGATAGGTCGCAACACCCTTGCCGCCCCTGAACTTCAGCCAGACAGGAAAGAGGTGCCCGAGGAACGCGCCAAGGCCGGCGATCAGGGCCATTTCCTGGCCGTAGAAATGATTGACGACCAGAACGGCAACCGTGCCCTTCAAGCCGTCTCCAAGCAAGGTAGCGGCGGCCAGCGATTTGCGCCCGGTGCGCAGCACGTTGGTGGTGCCAATATTGCCCGAGCCGATATTGCGGATATCACCCAGCCCGGCCATGCGTGTGAACAACAGGCCGAAGGGAATCGAACCGAGCAGATAGCCGAAGGCGAGGGCGCCGAGATAGTAGGGCCAGGCAAGAGCCCAGCTGATCGGTTCTGGCACGCGATACTCCAGTGACGTGCATAATAAATAGCCACTGCAATGTAACGGCATGGTGGCCCGGATCAAGCCCGCCAGCAGTGAAAAGAGTGTCTTTGCAGGGAAATAGCGCGGGTTCTATTCCGACAGCTTGTATTTTTCCGCCTCCACCAGTAGCGACCCGAACGGAAGAGAGAGACTGGCCCTGAGTGGTACCAGATACGGCTTGTCGCCAACCGGTGCGAGCCAGACTTCCATGGACTTGTTGGCCGCGAGCTCCTGGATCGACTTGCGCTTCGGCCTGTGCCCTGAAATGGGCTCATAACTGACGCTGCAGACTAGAACGTCGCCCTTGAACCGCCCGTCCGACGTTTTGGTGGCCTTGCGGGATTTGTAACGCAAGTGAACGTCATAGCGTTCCTTGCCGTCGAAGATCCGCAAGGTTCTGTTGCAGCTTTCCTTGGCAAGCCCCTGCGGCGCGGGCAGAACGGCGGCAGTCAGGGGATCAAGAACGTCCTTCAGATGTGCTGCCGTTACCTTGACCCGTTCTTTCATCCGGTCCTGAGGCGGCTGAACCGACACATTGTCGACAGACCCTTTGCGCATCCGCATGGACACGGTTCCGGTCTCGTCTTCGCTTTTCAGGTCGAGATCATAACGGGCTGGCTCCAGATGGAGTTCCCGGGCGGTTCCGGCCACTTCGACGGAGCCTTTGCCATCCGACACCAGCCGTCCAAAGGCAGCGGTCTGGCCATTGGCGCTGACGGAATAGGACTTGCTGTCGACATCCAGCGACAGGACGCCGGAACCGATGGGCAGTCCCAGGGCATAGAGCTTGTATTTCAAGTAGAGATCTGACGCCGAAGCGCTGCCGGTAAACAGCGCGGGTATCAGAAAGACGAGGGCAATCAGACGCATCTGCGTGTTCCGTTCGAAATTCCGTTCGCGCCAAGTTCATGGAGAATTGTGGCGCGAACGGGATCATTGAACGAACGCGAACAAAGACTTGTCTAGGCGTAGTTGAAAACCGTCTTGCCGCCGACAACCGTTCGAAGTACGCGTCCGGAAAAACGGGCATCTTCAAAGGGAGAATTCTTCGAGCGCGATTTGATGGCACTCTTTTCCAGAACCCACGGACGCTCCGGATCGAACACGGTCACATCCGCCGGAGCCCCTTTGGAAAGACGTCCGGTCTCAAGCCCCAAACGGTCCGCCGGGCGGCAGGTCATGGCACCGAGCAGGGTGACCAGGTCAACCTGTTCGGAATGGTACAGCCGCAAGGCGGCCGCCAGCAGGGTTTCCAGGCCAATGGCACCGTCTTCCGCTTCCGCCCAGGGGTGACGCTTGGTTTCCACGTCCTGCGGGTCGTGGTTGGAGCAGATGATGTCGATGGTGCCGTCGGCGACCGCCGCAATCATCGCCTGCCGGTCATCCTCGTCGCGCAGGGGCGGGGCCATCTTGAAGAAGGTCCGGTAGGCGCCGATGTCGTTTTCATTGTGGGTGAGGTGGTTGATCGACACCCCGGCCGTGATGTCCAGCCCTTTCGCCTTGCCGGTGCGGATAACGTCGGCGCTGTCGGAAGTGGAAATCAGGTTTGCGTGGTACTTGCCTTTGGACATGGCCACCAGGCGCAGGTCCCGCTCCAGCATGATGATTTCCGCTTCGCGCGGCACGCCGGAAAGGCCTTTCCAGCTTGCGTTTAGGCCGGCGTTCATGACGCCGCCGGCGAGATCCGGATCTTCCGTGTGATGGATGACCAGCGCGTCGAAATCGCGGGCATAGGTCATCATCCGGCGCATGACCTGGGCGTTCTTGACCGATCTGTGGCCGTTGGTGAAGGCGACGGCGCCCGCTTCCTGCAACAGGCCGATCTCGGACATTTCCTCGCCTTTGAGACCCTTGGTGAGGGCGGCCAGAGGCAGCACGTTGACGATGGCCGTGTCGCGCGCCCGGCGCAGGATGAAGTCGACCAGCGCGGGATCATCGATGACCGGGTCCGTGTCCGGCATGGTGCAGATCGTCGTCACGCCGCCGCTGGCGGCAGCCTGGGACGCGCTGGCCAGCGTTTCGCGGTGCTCGGCGCCTGGTTCCCCGACAGAGACGCAGAAGTCGATCAGGCCGGGACAGGCAATCGCCCCCTTGCAGTCGATGATTTCAGCACCGTAGGGCGAGCCTTGGTTGGCGGCTTCCGGGCCGGCAGCAAGGATGGTGCCGTCCGCAATGATGACCGATCCGGGTGCATCCAGACCGCGTGCCGGGTCGATCACTCTGGCGTTGGAAAGAACCAGAGGTTTGGGTGTGTCGTAGGCCACGTTTCTTGTCCCCTGGATCAGTTGTTCGGCAGATTGGCGGCAAGGGCTTCCAGCACGGCCATGCGCACGGCAACCCCCATTTCCACCTGTTCGCGAATGAGGCTCTGCGCGCCATCGGCAACTGAAGCGTCGATCTCGACACCGCGGTTCATGGGCCCCGGGTGCATGACAAGGGCATCGTCCTTGGCATAGGCGAGCTTTTCCGCATCCAGCCCGTAGTAGCGGTAATACTCCCGAACGGAGGGTATGAAGGCACCGTTCATACGTTCGCGCTGCAGGCGAAGCATCATGACGATGTCCGCCCCCGCCAGACCTTCCTTCATGCTGGTGAAAACCTCGACACCCATCTTGGCAATGCCGGACGGCAGAAGCGTGGTAGGCGCGATAACGCGGACGCGTGCGCCGAGGGCATTCAGAAGAATGATATTGGACCGGGCCACGCGGGAGTGGGCGATGTCGCCGCAGATCGCAACGGTCAGCCGCGCGATCTTGCCCTTGTGGCGCCGTATGGTGAGCGCATCGAGCAGGGCCTGGGTCGGGTGCTCATGCGGGCCGTCACCGGCATTCACCACGGAACAACCAACCTTGCGCGCCAGCAGGTGCACCGCACCTGCCGCGTGGTGGCGTACCACCAGGAGGTCTGGATGCATCGCATTCAGCGTTGCCGCCGTATCGATCAGCGTTTCGCCCTTTTTCACCGACGACTGGGACACTGCCATGTTCATCACATCCGCCCCGAGCCGTTTTCCGGCCAGCTCAAACGAACTTTGGGTGCGGGTGGAATTTTCGAAAAAGAGGTTGATCTGGGTTCTGCCCTGCAGGACCAGCCGTCGTTTGCTGATCTGGCGGGAAACCTCGACGGCTTCTTCCGCCCGGTCCAGAAGGCCCAGAATTTCGTGGGGGTGAAGGCCCTCTATGCCCAGCAAATGACGATGGGGGAAAGGGCTGTCTCGATGGGTGTTGCTCGCGGTCATCGAGATCATCCCTATAAGGGGGAAAACCCCCTTCGACAAGCCAGGAAAAGACATCATACCCACTGTCCACACGCACGCTAAATATTTGTTCGGTTGGACAAAATTTTAGACTGCGCGCAGCAGCAGCTCAGAGGGTCCGGAAAGACGTAACCCGACGATGCAGAAGTGGGAGGGAAACGATTGTTTTTCCGGGAATATCCCACGGGCTATTGCCGCAAAACATCCGGTCAGCTGACCAGAAGCAGCGTCAGCGGGATTGTCAGCGTCGCGGCCAGGGTCTGAAGCGTGATGATTTCGGCCATCAACTTGGCATCACCGCCCATCTGACGGGCCAGCAGGTAAGAATTGCTCGCGCAGGGTACCGAGCTTGCAATCACGACGACAACCAGCGCCGGGCCGGTGACACCCAGGAAACTGGCAAACGCAAAAGCAATCAGGGGCATGAACACGGGCCTCAAGAACGTGCCGAGGGTAAGCGCCGGGCCGGGTCTGCGCAGCGAGCTGAGGTCGAGCCCGGCACCGACGCAAATAATACCGATGGGAAGAGCGGCCCTGGAGAAAATTTCCAGTGTGTCGTTGACCATCGAAGGCAGGGAAAGGCCACTTGCATTCATGAGGCCGCCTGCACCGATCGACAGGATAAAAGGATTGGTGAACAGGTCTTTCAGGATCTTCGTAGCGCTTGGGGTCGTCCCGCTTGCGTAATGGGACAGCACCAGGATGCAGGCCACATTGAGAACGGGGATCATGAACACCATCGCGACCGCAAGCATGGCCAAGCCTGTTTCGCCGACGACATTATCTGCGATCGCAAGCGCGATCATGGCATTCCAGCGCAAGGTGCCCTGAAAGATGGATGTAAAGCGCGGTGCGGCAATGCCCCAGACCCGTTCCAGCGGCGTTCGCGCAAGCAGCAGAAGCAGCGCCATAAACAAGATGGAGCCGAGCAGAGCTCCACCCATGTTGAGTGTCGGAAAGCTCGCAAAATCGGCTTGCGAGATCGTGCGAAACAGCACGGCGGGAAACAGCACGAAATAGGCAAGACGTTCGACACCGCGCCATTGCTCGCCGGTAATGAGGCCGGTTCGGGCAATCAGGTAGCCGGAGGCAATCACGAGGATGACCGGCATCAGGGCGGCAAGCGTGGTGAGCATGTATCAGGCTTTCGCGTTCGACGGGCCTGAAGGCAATGGCCCGTATCCGGCAGTGGTGGGATTAGCCGTTATCTAATCCCATAAAGCCGAGTCGGTCCAGAAAGCCCTGCAGAATGTAGGCGGCGGCCATCTTGTCGACCACATCCGCCCGTTTCGCCCGGCTGGTGTCGGCTTCCAGCAGCGTTCGCGTGACGGCTGCCGTCGACAGCCGCTCGTCCCAGTAGGTAATCGGGAGATCTGTTTTCTGCGACAGATTGCGGACGAAGGCGCGAGTTGCCTGGGCGCGGGGCCCCTCGCTGCCGTCCATGTTGAGCGGCAGACCGAGCACGATGCCGCCAACGCCCTGTTTGGCACAAATGGCCAGCAGCTGTTCCGCGTCGAGCGTGAATTTCTTGCGGCGGATCGTCTCCATCGGCGAGGCAATGCCAAGGCCGAGATCGGAGAGCGCCAGACCGATGGTCTTGGTGCCGAGATCGAGACCGATCAGGCGTGTGCGAGCAGGCACAGCGGCCATGAAGTCTTCCAGGGAAAGTGCGGGGTCATTTGCCATTCGGCGGCTTTACCAGTGACCTATGAAAAACGCCAGTTCGAATTCGCTCAAAACCCTATGGCGACACGCAGTTGCGCTTCCCAGACATCCAGTCCGTTCTGGCCAAGGCTGAGGTAGCCTCCCTTGGCATCCAGTGTGACGTTCTCTGCAAGAAGGGCAGTCGCACCGCCGCGCAGGGTGAAACTCCACGCAGAGGCAGTGACAAAGTTCAATTCGTCATCGAGGATCTTGCCGTCGTTCGGCCGCAGATATTCATAGACAGCGCCGGCTTCCACATAAGGCTGGATCAAAAGACCATCCTGCAAGGTGAACTGCCGGCTGATCTCGGTCGAAAGCTCGATTGTGCCGAGAGAGGCGGCATTGCCGGAAATGGGAACACTGACGGCCCGGTTGAGGATCGTCCCGTTCAGATCGTAGCCATCGGAAAACACGCGATTGAAGGTCATCGTCGCCTTGGGGCGCACCTGGATATCGCTCAAGGCATATTGACCGTGAACGCTGAAAGTCGCACCAAGTTCATGCGTAGTGTAGTCTCCGCTCAGCACCGAAATGTCCGATTGGCTGGTTGAAAAACCATAGCTGAGCGAGCCATCGACCGCCCAGTGCTGCGAAAGGCGCACGGCGACATAAGGGCCGATCTCGAAGCCTTGCGTGTCTATTTTCAAGTTGGAATTGAAACCGTTGGTATCGATGGTTTCAAAGGTCACCGAAATACCTCCTGTAATATTTTCGGTGAGTTTTCGGTCAGCACCCAACGCCGCGGTTCCGCTGAGTGTCTGAAAATCCCTGCCGAAACGCCGGTCGTCACTGTAGACCCCGGTTACCGTGCTCCAGGCATTCCAGAGTGTCGGTTCGATCAGCTCCCGACCCGGCGTGATTGGAACTTCATTCTGCGCCTGCAAGCGCCCCGCGGCCCAAAGCTGTTCCCTGGTGCAGAACGCCTGTTCGCTCGGTCCCTGTGCCTCCTCGATTGACCGTGGATCGATGCAATAGCTGATCACCTGACCATCGGCCCGCCTCACAGGCACGACCCCGGCTGGAACGCTCGGTTGAGCGGGGTTGCGATTGCCTGGCGGCAAGGTGCCGATTGGGGGCGTGACCGTTCCTGGCGCACCTGTGCCGCCACCTGAGGGGGGAAGTGTTCCGATGGGCGGGATCACACCCCCGGGAGTACCCGGCAACACGCCGGACGGCGGCACGACCGCAATAGGGGGTGCGATTGTCCCTGGGCGCCCTGGGGAGAACCCACCGGGTGGCCGCGTTCCGATCGGAGGAGTAACGCCTGGCGAAGGTAAGGTTCCGATCGGCGGTGTGACCCCACCTGCTGGTGGCGAGACCGGTCCCGGCAGACCAGGCATCACGCCACTCGGTGGAAGGGTTGCGATTGGAGGGACTGGCCGCCCGAAATTCGGAAACAGCCTGCCGATGGGTGGGGTTATAAGGCTTGGCGGCTTGATGTTGTTCGGAAGCTGAAAATCGCGTTTCTGATTCTGCGTGTCGATCAGGCAGTCGGATCCGCCGTCGACGCTGTAAAGCTTGTGCGTGCCGCCGTTTCCGCTCGAAACGACTGGAGAAGTGGATAGATGTAGCCCTTTGCTGGCGCGGGACCAGGTGTCGACCGTTTGATTGCCCTGGGCGGCGTCCAGTCTGTAATCCCCGGCAACGGTTCCGGAAATCCAGATCGAGCGGCTGTCGGATTTGTTCGTGCCCAGAAAAAGCAGACCGCCATCATTCTTGCAATTGGCGGCAACTGCAGGCGCCGGAAGACTGCTCAGCAGCAGGAGAGCCGGGAAAGCGACCTTCAGCCATACACGTTTCGTATGCTTGCGCATCTGCAATGCTCCAAGACGCCCGGAAACTCCAGGGTAATTCTGGAGCGAAGACGGAGCATGATCCAGCTCTGGTTGTTGAAATAAAAGATGCGTTGCCTGAATTGCACAGTTGCCTAGGTAAAAGTCGCGATCTTCATGCATCCTGGTGCAAGCCATCGTGAGCGCAACCGACTTGTTGGGAGCTGTCCGACCCTGATAGGGTCCATCCCAACCTGACCTGCAACTAGGAGACCTCAATGAAACTGACCTGGTATGGCCATTCCGCCTTCAAGATCGAGATTGACGGCGCGTCCATCCTCTTTGATCCGTTTTTCACCGGAAATCCGTCGTTCCCGGAGAATCTGTCAGTCGATCAGGTCGCGGAAGGTGTGACGCATCTCATCCTGACTCATGGTCACAACGATCACATTGGCGATGCGGTCGATATCCTGAAAAAGACCGGGGCTCAGTTGACCTCGAACTTCGAGATCTGCATGTGGGCAAACCGGCAGGGGATCGAGAACATCAGTCCGATGAATTCCGGCGGCAAGGTGAACGTCGGTCCGTTCAGTGTCGCACTGACACGGGCCGATCACTCGTCATCCTTCCAGGGCGGCGAAGAGGCCATTTATCTCGGCAATCCTCATGGCGTTATCGTCGAGGCTCCCGGTGAAAAGGTCCTTTATCATCTCGGAGACACGGACATATTCTCCGACATGGCTCTGATCAACGAGATCTATCAGCCGAAGATCGGACTTGTTCCCATCGGCGACAGGTTCACGATGGGAGGCAAGTCGGCTGCGCTCGCCTGCCGCCGTTTCTTCGACTTCGACACCATTGTGCCCTGCCATTACGGTTCGTTTCCAATCATCGATCAGACGGCAGACACCTTCCTGAAGGAGATGGGGGAGGCGAAAGACAGGGTAGCGTCTCCCAAGCCGGGCGAAACGTTGGAGCTATAGGCCAGCACCTTTCGGCTTTCTTCAGGCGGCGTCCAAACGGGTGAGGAAATCATCCAGCGATTGCCGTAAATTTGCCGACTGATCCTGAACGGAAGCGGAAGACCCACGCAACTGCCTCGAAGAATTGACCAGGGCCTTAATGGCTTCCTGCATCTGCATCATGTTCCGGGACACGATGTTCGTTTCTGAAGACGTTTCCTGAGCGTTTGCGGCAATCTCTGTTGTTGCCGCACCTTGCTGCGCCACTGCGGCGGACATTGTGGTCGTGTGGGTGTCGACGTCGGTCATGGTCGTTGAAATTTGCTCGATCGCAAGCACGGCCGCTCTGGTTTCCGACTGAATGGCGGCGATCTGTCCGCCAATCTCTTCGGTCGCCTTCGATGTCTGTGTGGCCAGTTCCTTGACCTCGGCCGCGACCACTGCAAAGCCCTTGCCGGCTTCACCGGCCCGGGCAGCCTCAATGGTCGCATTGAGCGCGAGCAGGTTTGTCTGTTCCGCAATCGCCTGGATGAGAACCACGACTTCGCCGATCTTGTCGGCTGCGGCGGCCAGGTTGGAAATCTTCCTGTTGGTCACGGAGGCCTGGCCCGTCGCAGACGCCACCACGGATGCAGTCGCTTCGACCTGACGGCTGATATCCGCGATGGAAGCCGTCAGTTCATCGGCAGCTGCGGCAACCGTATCCACCTTGCCAGAAGCATTGTCGGCAGCGTGCGTGGTCGATTGCACGATGGAACCGGATTCGTCTACGGTCTTGGTGGACAGGTCCACGGCAACCTGTAGACCTTCCGTCGCATTGTCGAGGGCGGCGAGAACCGCTTCTGTGCTTTCGCGAAAATCTTCGGCAAGTCTGTGCATCAGTTTCTTGCGTTCCGAGGCCTGAACCTCGCGTTGCCGGTCCACTTCTTCCGCCAGCTGCCGCTGCTCGATCAGCGAGTTCTGGAAGATGTTCAGCGTGTCGCGCAGTTGGCCGAGTTCATCCGCTGCTTTCCAGGTGGGAGGATCGATATCCAATTGGCCGGACGCCAGCAGATTGGCGTTTTCAGAAAGCTGTCGGGCACGGTGGCCGATTGTGCGGCTGAAGTAAAACCAGGAGGCCACCGCAAACAGGGAGAGCAACAGCGTGCCTCCGATCTGCAGAGCATTGGAGGTTTGGGCCGTCGATCGCAGAGAGGACAAACCCTCGTCCATCTCCTCATGAATCAGCGTTTCGGCGTCATCTGCCAGAGCTATGAAATGGTCGAAGGTTTCATCGAAGGCAACATCTGCTCCAGAGCCAGCCTTCTCTGTCGAAAGCGTGGTCTGGTGCCGGAGGTTTGCAAGGTTGATGAGCTCACCGATTTGCGAAAGAACCTCGTTGTTCTTCTGAAGCGCAGGGTGGGCTTCGAGCGCCTTTCGGGCATTCTCGAAACTTCCAATGGCTTCGGAGAAGTCCTCGCCATCGTCACCACCCAGAATTTCCGCGACCAGCAAATGACCGTGGGCGAGACTGTACCGTGCTTCCCCGGCCAGAGCTTGCGCCTGGGCGTCGTCTGCAAGGGGAACTGCGATGGTTGCGATTTTTCGTTCCAGATCGTCATAAAGTGCGTCGAATTGCTCGTCGGCTGAACTGCCGACACCCTGATCACCTGCCAGAGAAGCGTATCTGCCTTTTGCGGCGGCGATAAATTCATCGACCGCGACGAGAACGTCTTCGATTTTGCTGCGGACTTCTGGAGAGCGGGACGGGTAAAAGGCGCCTTCTTCGTTGGTTCCGCCATTGAGGATGGCGATGGCATAAAACCGCGTCTCTTCCAGCAGGCCCCAGACTTCGTCGATGCTCTCGCCATCATCGCCCGACATGATTTCCTCAAACAGCAAATGCGCATGCGTCGCGGTGAGTTTTATCTCCATCGCGGCATCCCCAAGGGGCGCGAGTTCCGCTCCAAGGTGCTCACCTTCCTTTGCGACGCTTTTCATGAGGGTGTAGGAGAAGAACCCCATGGACAGGGAAATCAAAACCAAAGCGCCGAATATCAACGCCAGCTTGCGTGAAATACCAAATCTCATGAGAGCCCCGACATGTCCGAAGTGCATTCGGAGATAGTATTTTATTGGAATTAAATAAGTATTTATCCTGAATATAGAGGAAATAGACATTGAAACTTTTAGCTATATACATTTAATAAATTTGCAACATTCTAGTATTTCAAATTAAATTCTGTTTTCCTTGCTTCGGGCGAACGCAGAAGCCGAGTGCGGATTGATGTGTGATAAGTCTCTCGAGTCATTGTGAGAATGTTGTTGCGCCTTGAAAGGTCAGGCACAATGCAAGCACATTTTGATGCTAGCCAGACGCCCTTTCGGCCAAGCCACTCAAGCAAATGAAAAACCGGGGACTTATCATGAAGCTTTCCAGCTTTGCTTTCATCGCGGTACTGAGCGGCGCTCTTTGCGCGACGCCAGCCTTGTCTGCAGACAAGTCGATTACCCCTGATGGCAAACCTGCACCCTCCAAGCCGCACGCCAAGCCGGGATCCAAGGCCGCACAGGAAGAAGAAGCTGCTGCCAAGACGCCCTACGCCACGGTTCGCGACGTTTTTTCCGGGGATGAGACTGTAGCGGGAGAAAAGGTTGCCTTTCCGCAGTCGAACCCCTCTGTAAAGGCCATCGAAATCACGATGGAGCCAGGCGAAGTGAGCCAGTGGCATCAGCACCATGCACCGCTGTTTGCCTATATTCTTGAGGGCGAGATCACCGTCACCTACGAGGAATTCGGCAAAAAGGTCTACCGAGCGGGTGAGGGATTGCTGGAGGCAATGGACGTTACCCATCAGGGGGAAAACACCGGAGAAGGGCCGGCCAGGATATTGGCTGTCTTTCTGCTAGGGGATGACGGTGTGGCCACTGTTGCTGAGGACAATCCCGGAGCAAACAAGAACAAGGTGGAATGAGTGCGGGAAACCCGCGCTTTTCTTTCTGCACATCCTTTGATTGAACACCCCCGCGTTAACTGTTAACGCATTCGGGGAACCGAAGTTTTTGTAAATTATTGAATAATCCTTGTCATGCCTGAAAACTGACCTAAGGTAATGTTAGGCTGCGTGCTGAAAGCTGCAGGACCATGCTTGCAATTTTAAGGCGCAGTCAAAACAACCATTCGGGTGGGAGTTTTCATGAGCCAATTTCGCATTTTGCCGCGTTGGAGCGCGGTGGTTCTCGGTCTTGCGGCAGCTTTTGCCGTAACACTCCAGACAAGTCAGGCACAGGAAGCACAGAAGCCGAATATTCTCGCCATTTGGGGAGATGATATCGGCACCTGGAACATCAGCCACAACAATCGTGGCATGATGGGTTACCGAACGCCTAACATCGACCGGATTGCGCAGGAAGGCATCGCCTTTACCGACTATTACGCCCAGCAAAGCTGTACGGCTGGACGTGCCGCGTTCATCGGCGGCAATGTTCCGGTGCGTACTGGCATGACAAAAGTAGGGCTGCCGGGGGCCGAGCAGGGCTGGCAGGAAACTGACGTCACCATGGCAACCATCCTGAAGGCGCAGGGCTACAAGACTGGCCAGTTCGGCAAGAACCACCAGGGAGACCTGGACGAGCATCTGCCCACCAATCACGGCTTCGATGAGTTTTTCGGCAATCTCTATCACCTGAATGCGGAGGAAGAGCCGGAAAACCGCGATTATCCAGGCGACATGGTCCTTGCAAACGGCAAAACCTTCCGCGAGCAATTCGGTCCGCGTGGCGTCCTGCATACCTGGGCCAATGCCGATGGTACCCAGAGGATCGAGGACACGGGCCCTCTTACAAAGAAACGCATGGAAACCGTCGACGACGAGACGCTGGCGGAAGCCAAGCGGTTCATCCGCGAAGCGGTGGAGGAGGGCGTTCCCTTCTTTGTCTGGTGGAACGGGACCCGCATGCATTTCCGCACACATGTGAAAGCAGAACACACGGGAATTGCCGGTCCGAGCGGAGATACCTACCATGACGGCATGGTCGAACATGACATGCATGTCGGCGAGCTGTTGGACCTTCTGGACGAACTGGGCATCGCCGACAACACGGTGGTGATGTATTCGACCGACAACGGTCCGCATTTCAACACCTGGCCGGATGCTGGCACAACGCCCTTCCGAAGCGAGAAGAACTCCAACTGGGAAGGCGCCTACCGTGTGCCGACCTTCGTTCGCTGGCCGGGTGTCTTCCAGGAAGACGTGACCTTGAATGGCATCGTTGCCCACGAAGACTGGCTGCCGACCTTTGCCGCCATTGCCGGTGCTCCGAACATCAAGGAACAGCTTCTCGATGGCGTTGAGCTGGGTGGACGGACTTACCGAAACTACATCGACGGTTACGACCTGAACGCCTATCTCAAGGGCGAGAGTGACGCGTCGCCGCGCCATGAGTTCTGGTACGTCAACGACGATGGTCAGGTGGTGGCAGCCCGGTATGACGACTGGAAAGTCGTGTTCCTGGAAAACCGCGGTCAGGCGTTTGGTGTCTGGCAGGAACCGTTCACCGAACTTCGTGTTCCGGCGATCTTCAACCTGCGCCGGGACCCGTTCGAGAAGGCGCAGCACAATGCCAACATCTATTTCGACTGGTTGCTCGACCGGGCTTTTGTGATCGTGCCGATCCAGGGGTTGGCGGCTCAATTCCTGCAGACGATGCAGGAGTATCCTCCGAGCCAGACCCCAGGATCCTTCAATCTGTCGGCGATCGAGGAAAAACTGAAAGCCGGTATGAGCGGCAGCAACTGAGGTTGATTCAAGGTCGAAAAAAGCCCGGGACCTCAGTGAGGTCTCGGGCTTCTTTGTGTGCATCTTCCGAACGGGCGTCTGGAAACCTCTGCGTTCGCGATCTCCAGACTAAAGACCTTAAAGACGGTTCAGCAGTTCAGGCGTCGGCCAGGCATCGGCCGGCATGCCAAGTTTCTGCTGCACCTGCTGCACGGCGTTGCGGGTCCCTGAGCCGAGAATGCCGTCGATCTTGCCGACATCATATCCCATGCTCGACAGCTTGGACTGGAGCTGCTTCATCTGGGCGTCGTCCAGGCCGGGATCCGGGTTACCCGGAGTGTAGACGGGTGCTCCGGCCAGCCGGGTCGCGAAATAGGCGGCGGTTGTCGTGTAGACGAACGACTGGTTCCATTCCAGATAGATGTTGTAATTCGGATAGGCCAGGAAAGCCGGTCCCTTGCGGCCCTGAGGCAGCAACAGGGAGGCTGGCAGGTTGCCGGCGATCTGGCCCCAGCGCGGCTGGACGCCGAGGGCTGCCCATTGGGCGCCGGTCTTGGTCTTGTCGAGGCCGCTTTCGGCCCAGTTGAGGTTCTGCGGAACCTTGACTTCCTGCAGCCACGGCTCGCCGCGGCGCCAGCCCAGATGCTGGATGAAGGCCCCTGCCGTCAGGATTGCGTCAGCGGCACTTTCTTTCAGCTTCACATGGCCGTCGCCGTCGCCATCGCGGCCGAACTTGATGATGTCTTCCGGCAGCATCTGCACCATGCCGATCTCGCCCGCCCAGGCGCCGGTGGTGGTTCTGGGGTCAAGGTCGCCATGCTGAACCATCTCGATGGCTGCAATCAGTTGCGGACGGAAAAGCTCCGGCCGGCGGCAGTCATGGGCAAGGGTCGCCAATGCGTTCACGGTGTTGAAATCGCCCTGCACCGCACCGAAATCCGTCTCCAGCGCCCAGAAGGCAGTAATGACAGGTGCCGGGACGCCGTATTCGGATTCCGTGCGCTGGAACACGCTGGCGTATTTTTTCATGTTCGCAGCACCGTTCTTCATCCGGTAGCCGGAAATCACCCGCTTGGAAAAATCCAGGAAGGTCATCTTGAAAACGCCCTGGGCGCGGTCCCTCGAGAGCACCTTGCGGTCAATCTGTGCGCCGGCCAGGGTCTGGTCCGCCGCATTTGCAGACAGGCCTTTGGCAAGTGCTTCCTGCTTTACGCCGGCCAGAAACTGCCGGAAGTCGCCGCCGCACTGCTGCGCCTGAGCGGGCGCGGTGGCGAGCCAGAAACCGGCGAGGGCGGTCGCTGCGATTTTCGGTGTGAAGCGAAGGCGGCTTGTCATGAAAAATCCTGTTGTTGGGCGCAAAAGCAGGCCGGAGCCTGAAAAATCGGCCATAGTTGACTGTGCTTCGCCCGCAAGGTCAACCCGTTGTCACGGTGCGGGGAAGGCTCTTCCACGAGGTCTTTGTCGGAAAACTTCTGGCTTAGCGGCAGTTGCCGAAATCCGAGCCGACCATGATGCCGCCATTCGGGTTTCTTTTCAGCGGTGCGTTGACGCTGGCCGACGAACGGCAGTCGGATGAGGACGTTCCAATCGACGGTGATTGATAATAGGGAGCATTCACACCCGAGGTCTGCTGCTGGCACATCTGGTAAGCCATGTCGTAAAGCGCCTGCCAGCCTCCCGGAATTGAGCCCATATTGTCCAGAACACCAAGCGCCGCGCCGGCGCGCGCACCGCGATAGGCACCCGATGGCCCGCGCCATTCGCCGCCTGCAACCGCACCGGCCATGCCGCCTGATACCGCATCGCCGACTACGTCGCCGCTGCCCATGTGAGCGTTGGCGTAGTCGGTCGCATAGATCGTGCAATCGGCTCCATCTGCTTGAGCTGACGACATCGCAGCCCCGACGAAAATGAGAAGGGAAGTGCTGAGGCTCAGGGCTGCATGGTTCGCCATGGTCCGTCTCCTGTCGGCAGTGCCTCGCAGGCACCACGAAACCGGAACATTCCGCGAGCCAGAACCAGGCGCAAGAATGCTCCAACCTTTAAAGAGCGATCGACAGGAGCACAGAGGCTCCCCGTCGACCGGGGCGCACCTGCTTGCGGCAGGCCGTATTTCCAGATCGACGGGATGTTACACTTCGACGCTTAACAAGCCTCTACCTTGCAAGTGCAGGTTTTAGTTACGGCTTCGTCAAGGCTTCCAGGAAGCTTTCGCCCACATAGCCGGTCTTGCCGTCGAATTGGACGCCGCACCACCAGTTGCCGCACGCACTGTAACGGACTTCGGTGCCCGCCGGGATGACGGCCAGAACCGCTGCGTCCTTGTTCTGCGCTTCCCGCAGATTGACGGAGGACCTTATCTTGCCGGCGAGCGGAAAGGCCTCATCGGACGTATTGGCATCCGTGGCCGCAGGGGCGGCGGTAGGGGCTGGAGCTTTTGCGGCGCTCGCGTCAACGTCCGGAACCTGTGTGTCCGAAACCGGACTTGAGCCAGCCTCCGAAGGCGCTGCAACCGCACCCGAAACAAGAGCACTGCCGGCTGGCGTCACCGGGGGGGCGATTTTGACGGGAACAGGTTGAGGCGGAACAAGTCTTGCCTGGATTTTGGGATCGGCAGCGTTGGTCGCGTCATGTCCCAGCGGGTTGGAGTGATCTTCCGGTGCAGGTGATGCAGTCGATCTCGATGCAAACACCTGGCGGATACGGTCCTTGGCCAGTTTGACCTGTTCTGCGCTTGCTGTCGGTGCTGCGGTCAGGTCGGTCCGGCCTTCAAATTCAGTCTCTGCACCCGCGATGAGGCTCTCGATCGTCGTGGCGGCGTTTATCTGCTCGGTTTGAACCGTGCGGCTGTCCGAGGTTTTTCCGGCCAGAAGACCGCTGAGGCTGAAGAACACCGCGCCGGAGCCGATGCCGACTATCAGCAAGGTGCTGAGCAGAAGCGTTCCGAAACTCGGCCCCTGCCGGAAGCTGTCTGCTGCCTTCGCCATCTTGGCGGGAGCGGGGACCGGTTCGGGCTGAAGGCCGGCTGTCCGTGTTCCCCGCAGCGGGGTACGCAACACACCCGGCATGTCGAAGCCGGTTTCCTCCTGTGCACCCGAAAGGGTGGGGCGGCGGGACGCCGTCGTCTTCAGGTCAGCGGATGTTGCGTGCATTTGCAGGATCTTGGCGGCAAGTGTTGTTCCGTCAAGATCGGTGTCTTCCACCGTTGCATGACTGTCGGGCGCGATGTCGGCAGTGTCATCACTTGTGAGCGGGTCATTCGGAACGACGAGCTTCAGCTCGTTCTTTTGAGGTGCATTGTCCGGATCGTGGCCTTCTGGGAAGTCGCAAGCGGTGGCAGGCGCGGTTACGGAATACATGTGGCCCTCCTGATTTTGCGGTTCGGGCACGCTCGGAGCGGTTGCCATAGTTGGGTACCGGAACATTAATCTTCGGCATTGCGTCGTCACGCGGGCCGGATTGCGGCGGTACTGGGGAAATTTGCATGAAATGTGACAGGGCTGTGGTCTTGCGCTGCTGTTTGGCCGCGTCGTTTGCAAAAGCCTAACCAGTCTATGCCAGACTTGGTGCAAACAGGCTGCCATTGGGCAGGGGCCGAAGGCCGGTTACCCGGTCAGGACATTGGCGAAGCCAGAAACAACGGGCAATCATCATGACGCGCTGGATCTCTCATTTCATCTCCCGCACGGCCGGAGTTGCAGCAGGAATGGCAACGGGATTGGCAATGAGCTGCCAGGTGGTTTCCGCACAGGACGTGGAGGAACTTAAGGTCGGAATGCTGGCGACCCTGTCCGGCCCGGCCGCGATTTACGGCGAACAGATGCGTGACGGTTTCATGCTGGCCGTCGAACAATCAAACGGTGCCCTGGGTGGTTTGCCAACCAATGTGATCGTCGTCGACGACAAGCTGGACCCGGTGTACGCGGTCAAGCAGGCGACAAAACTGATTGAGGAAAACGGCGTCGATCTTATAGTCGGTGTGAATTTTTCCAAGGTCATGCTTGCCGTGCACGATCCTATCGTGCGCTCGAAGACCCTTTTCATCGGCACCCATTCGGGCCCCGCGCCGATCGCCGGGCGCAGTTGCAGCCGCTACTTCTTCTCCACGGCTTCGCAGGATGACCAGGTCCACGAGACAATGGGACGGTATGCAAGTCTGAAGGGATATCAGAACGTCGTCACCATTGCCCCCGACTATGAAGCCGCCCACGATGCGGTGGCCGCTTTCCGCCGCCATTTCAAGGGGCAGATTGCCCGGGAACTGTTTCCCAAACTCGGGCAGACCGATTTCTCGTCCGAATTCAAGCAGATCGAGGAAATTGAGCCAGATGCGATTTATGCCTACATGCCGGGCGGAATGGGCGTGGAACTGGTGAAGCAGTTTCATACCTCCGGACTGAAGGGGATTGTTCCCTTCCTGTCGTCCGAGACTGTGAATGCCATCACGCTTCCCTATACCGCGGAGATGGCCGAAGGGCTTTACAGCGCTTCTCACTGGGCGCCGAACCTCGATAATCCCTCCAACAAGAGGTTCGTGCGGGAATTCAGCCGGGCGTATAATTACGAGCCGTCCGTTTATGCCGCCCAGGGGTATGACGCCGCCAAGCTCATCCATTTCGCTCTGGAGCTGACTGGCGGCATAAAGGATCAGGAAGCAATGATCTCGGCCATCAGCGCCGCGCCGTTTGAAAGCGTCCGGGGAGATTTTCGTTTCAATTCGAACCAATTCCCCATTCAAGACTTTTACCTTGTGGAAGGTGTTCGTCGCACCAGCAAGCTCTATGAGATGGAAGCAGTTGCCCGGGTTTTTGACGACGTCGGCGACGCCTATGCCGGCTCGTGCCGAATGTAGCATGAGCCAGCGCGCAGCACCTGTCCGGATGATCTGAAACGATCAGTCCAGAAATCAATCGAGTTCCTCTTGCATTCTGGACTGTATGGTCCATATCAAAAGCATGAGCGACAATGCGGTCCATATCCCCAGCCTGGAAAAACGCACGGCAGGTCCAGGGCGCCCGCGCAGCTTCGATGAAGCCGCGGCGCTGGAGTCTGCCATGCATGTATTCTGGCAGAAGGGCTTTGAAGCGACCTCACTTGACGATCTCACCAAGGCTATGGGGCTCAGCCGATCCAGTTTTTACGCTACGTTCGGCTGCAAGCAGACACTGTTTCTGCGGGCGCTCGAGCACTATTCCGAAAACGGAATTCGCGGTCTGAAGGAAGTTGCCGAAACCGCTGAAGACGATCCGGTGGACGCCATGATGCAGGCATTGTCCGACCCGAAAGGCGGCCCGAGAGGCTGTCTCCTGGTCAACTGCATTACCGAGCTCGCACCACACGATGACAAGGTCGCGGAAATCGGACGTCGTCATCTGGAAAATATCGAAACTCTTTTCGCCGCGGCGATCGACCCTGCCAATCCGGATGCTGTCCGGGACAGGGCGAGCGCCTATTCATCGCTTGCTATCGGCACCCTGGCGCTGCGCAAGGCAGGTGTTCCTGCAGACCGCATTGCCAGAACCCTGAAGCAGGCAAGGACAGTCCTGATGTCTTCAACAGCGTAAGGGGCCGTCCTGATCACGAAAATCCAAAACCTGTGTGCACAATATTGGACTGAAGGGTCCAGAAATAGTGAAGCAGATAAACGTCAGAAGGGAAGTTGAATATGTCGAAAGCAAAACTGTTTTCGCCCGCCAAGGCTGGGGCAATCGAATTGAAGAACCGTGTCGTGATGGCTCCGCTGACCCGTAACCGGGCGCGCCATGAAGACGATGCGCCGCATGACCTGACGGTGAAATACTACGATCAGCGGGCCGGTGCCGGGCTGATCATTACCGAAGCCTCGCAGATTTCGCCGCAAGGCAAAGGTTACGCCTGGACGCCAGGCATCTATTCCGACGCACAAATCGAAGGCTGGAAGAAAGTCACCGATGCTGTTCATGCCAAGGGTGGCAAGATTGTTATTCAGCTCTGGCATGTCGGCCGGATCTCGCATCCGGTTCTTCAGCCGGGTGGCGCTGATCCCGTGGCACCATCCGCCATTGCCGCAAAGTCGAAGACCTTCGATGGGGAGCAGTTCGTCGATACACCGACACCGCGTGCGCTGGATGCCAGCGAAATTCCGGGCATTGTCGAGGACTACCGCAAGGCTTCTGAAAATGCGAAAAAAGCAGGCTTCGACGGTGTCGAGGTTCATGCAGCCAACGGCTATCTGATCGACCAGTTCCTGCGGGATGGCTCCAACAAGCGTGACGATTCCTATGGCGGATCTATCGAAAACCGGTCCCGCTTCCTCAAGGAAGTCATGGATGCGGTTGTTGATGTCTGGGGCGGCGACCGGGTCGGTGTCCGGCTGAGCCCTTTCTCCAACGCCAACGACGCGTCCGACAGCAATCCGCAGGCGACATTCTCGCACGCGATCAAATTGCTCAACGGCTACGGCCTTGCCTATCTCCATCTGGTTGAAGGCCAGACCGGTGGTTCGCGCGACATTCCGGAAGGCGGTGACTTATCCGCACTCTATGCACTCTTCGATGGCGCACGCATGGGCAACAACGGTTACGATCGGTCCATGGCAATCGAGGCAGTGGAAACGGGCAAAGTCGATCTTGTGGCGTTCGGGCGCCCGTTCATTGCCAATCCGGACCTTGTCGACCGGCTGGAGAAGGACGCTCCGCTGAACGAGCTCGACACCGATACGCTCTACGGCGGTGCTGAAAAAGGCTACACGGACTATCCGACGCTGGCCGAAACTTCGGTCGCAGCAGAGTAATCTTTCGTATTTCAGGCCGCCCGACATCCCCCCAATCCGGGGCGGTCTGAAGGATAGCCGGTGCAGGCTTTGCGTCTGCACCGGCTTTCTTTTTGTGTCCTGTACAAATTGCAGTGCCACACTGGAACGGCTTGCCGGCAGGTCTTCCAGGGGCCTCTTCCAAGCAATGATACGGCGTCTATCAGGGGCAATCAGGAACGGTGAGCAGCAACCGTACCGGAGCGTACTCTTTTTTCCCAATCCGGCCTTTCGTTTGGCAAAAAAACCTGTCAAACCCATATCAGAGCTAAATCGGGCGCGGAAACCTGATCCGCTCCGGCAGCACATCGTGCCGGAGGGACAAAGGCCTGCACATGTAGGGAGAAACGACAATGCCCCCGTATCGTTCAAGAACATCAACCCACGGCCGCAACATGGCTGGTGCACGCGGCCTTTGGCGCGCGACCGGCATGAAGGACGATGATTTCGGCAAGCCGATCATCGCGATTGCCAACTCCTTCACGCAGTTTGTGCCTGGGCACGTCCACCTGAAGGACCTCGGCCAACTGGTTGCCCGCGAAGTGGAAAAGGCTGGCGGTGTCGCGAAGGAATTCAACACCATCGCGGTGGATGACGGTATCGCCATGGGCCACGATGGCATGCTGTATTCGCTGCCGTCGCGCGAAGTGATTTCCGATGCGGTCGAATATATGGTCAACGGCCATTGCGCGGATGCGCTCGTCTGTATTTCCAATTGCGACAAGATTACACCGGGCATGTTGAATGCCGCCATGCGGCTCAACATTCCGGTCGTGTTCGTGTCCGGCGGTCCGATGGAAGCGGGCAAGGTGGTGCTGGAAAACGGTGTTGCCAAGTCCGTCGATCTGATCGACGCGATGATCGCCGCTGCCGACGACCGGATGTCCGACGCCGACGTTCTGACGATGGAACAGAACGCCTGTCCGACCTGTGGGTCCTGCTCGGGCATGTTCACGGCCAACTCCATGAACTGCCTGACCGAAGCCCTTGGCCTTGCCTTGCCGGGCAATGGCTCGACGCTGGCAACCCATGCGGATCGCGAACGCCTTTTCGTTGAAGCCGGACACCTGATCGTTGATCTTGCCAAACGCTATTACGAGCAGGATGACGAGAGCGTTCTGCCGCGCAACATTGCGAACTTCAAGGCGTTTGAGAACGCCATGAGCCTCGACATCTCCATGGGCGGATCCACCAATACGATCCTGCACCTTCTGGCGGCTTCTCACGAAGGCGAAATCGGCTTCACGATCGACGACATCGACCGTCTGTCGAAGAAGGTGCCGGTGCTGTGCAAGGTCGCACCCGCAGTCGAAAACATCCATATGGAAGACGTTCACCGCGCTGGTGGCATCATGGGCATCCTCGGTGAACTCGACCGGGCAGGGCTGCTCCATACCGACCTTCCGACCGTTCATTCGGCCACGATGAAGGAAGCACTCTCGCGCTGGGATATTCGTCAGACGAATTCCGAGAGCGTGCATACCTTCTTCCGGGCCGCACCCGGCGGGGTTCCGACACAGGTCGCCTTCAGCCAGGAGCGTCGTTGGGACGATCTGGATCTGGACCGCAAGGCCGGTGTTATCCGGGAAGTTGAACATGCCTACAGCAAGGACGGCGGTCTCGCCGTGCTTTACGGCAACATCGCCGAAGATGGCTGCGTGGTGAAAACCGCGGGCGTCGATGAGAGCATTCTGAAATTCTCCGGCCCGGCACGTATCTTCGAAAGCCAGGACAGTGCCGTTTCGGCGATCCTGACCAACAAGGTCAAGGAAGGCGAAGTGGTTCTGATCCGCTACGAAGGCCCTCGCGGCGGTCCGGGCATGCAGGAAATGCTCTATCCGACCAGCTATCTGAAATCCAAAGGCCTCGGTAAAGCCTGTGCGCTGATCACCGATGGCCGTTTCTCGGGTGGTTCGTCGGGCCTCTCGATTGGTCACATCTCGCCGGAAGCTGCGGAAGGCGGCGCTATCGGGCTGGTTGAGGAGGGCGATCCTATCGTGATCGATATTCCGAACCGTGTTCTGAAAGTGGACCTGCCCGATTCAGTCTTTGCCGAACGCCGCGCCGCGATGGAAGCAAAGGGTGATCAGGCCTGGAAACCGGTCGAAGTGCGCAAGCGCAAGGTTTCAACGGCTCTGCGCGCCTATGCAAAGCTGACCACCAGTGCCTCCAAGGGGGCCTTCCGGGTGGTCGACTGACATAGGGGCGGCTTGACGCTTCGATAAAGGAAACTGCAACGCCCCGCGTCCGAAAGGACGCGGGGCGTTCTTTTTGGCGCGATGTCAGGAGGGGGAGATTGCCAGCGTCCGGTGAAGACTGATGGGCGTTCGGGCAATCAATTCGATCCGGACCCTTGCCAATCGGTGACCTCCGCCGCACATAACCCGCTTACCTTCCGGCTCAGGACCAAGGTTTTATATGGACTCTCTTACCCAGTTCGTTCTCGGCGCCGCCGTCTCAACGGCGCTTCTCGGCAAAAAGCTTGGCCCCAGAAAGGCAGCCCTTGTCGGCGGAGTGCTCGGAACATTGCCGGACCTTGACGTCCTCATCCCCTATGATGACCCGGTCGACAGCTTCGTTTTCCATCGCGGCTGGACGCATTCAGTCTTCGTGCATGCATTGGCAGCCCCGCTTCTGGGCGAGGGGCTGGTAAGGCTGTTCAAAGGCTTGAGGGATTGTCGCTGGCTGACCTGGATGACTGTCTTTCTGTGCCTGTCCACCCACGCGGGCATCGACGCGATGACGGTCTACGGCACGCGGCTGTTCTGGCCGTTTTATCCGGACCCTCTCGGTGTCGGATCGGTGTTCATTATCGATCCGCTCTACACCCTGCCTCTCCTGGCTGTCGTGATATGGGCCCTCTTCAAGGGAAGCTGGACGCGGCGTCTTCAGACCTTCACTGTGGCGGTATTGGCCGTTTCGACAGGTTATCTGGGCCTGAGTGTCGTTCTTCAGCGACATGTCGAGCAACAAGCGCGGGACATCTTCAGGCAGGAAGGCATTGTTCCGGACGAGGTCTTTGCGATTGCCGCGCCGTTCAACATTCTTCTCTGGAAGGTTATCGGCCTTCAGGAAGGTCGATACGACAATCTCTACATCTCTCTTCTGGACGGCGAAAAGGCTCCCGAAATCTATCCCCATCCGAGGCACCCGGAACTCGTTGCCTGTGTTGAAGAGACGGATGCCTTCCGGAAATTGCAGTGGTTCAGTCGCGGCTATTACCGGGCTGAACAGGAGAACGACAAGATCGTCATCTCGGACCTGCGTATGGGCATGACCCCGAATTATGCTTTCCGCTTCGCGATTGCCGCTGTTCAGGATCAAGGGATCCGGGCGATGTCTCCGGTCAAAGTGACCAGTGAGCAAAGGGTGGACCCGGAAGACTGGGCCTGGCTGACGTCCCGGGTCATGGGGGAACTGGCCATTCGGCAAGCGGAAGCTGCAATTGCAGGTGTCGGTGAAACAAATGGCGGACAGTCCTGCGCGCTGACTGAGGCATCTTCCGGCTAGCACGGGAAGATCGGTTGCCGATCATGCCGTGGCTGACGGCATGATGGTCGGACAATTGCAAGGTTCGGCCGAATTTCCGCTGATTTTACAGATCGTTAGATGCTTCAATTTTGAGCACTGTTCCCTTGGGGGAGAAGGTTGCTGTCTCGAAGGGTCTCTGCCTGCAGGGTTCGATTTATTAAATGATTACAATTGTTTGAGTTCAGAATTGAATCGTGGGTTTGTTGGTGGCGATTGCTGAAGAAATGAGCATTCTTTTTTCGTAAAAATACCTGACAAAATTAGCAATACAGAATTAACCTCTCGGCGAAATCATGCCTTTGTTTTCGAAAAGCGGGGCAAATACATCATGAGCCGGGCGGCATACACAAGATCCGTTCTCTGCGGTGCCGGTATTTTGGTGACGGGGCCGGCATTGGCGGCGCAGGCAATCGACCTGGCATCGTTTCAAAAGAGCCTTGATATGGTCTGGGTGCTGTTCGCGGCCGGACTGGTGCTGCTGATGCAGGTGGGGTTCATGCTGCTTGAGGCAGGCCTCGTCCGGTCCAAGAACTCGATCAATGTCGCCCAGAAAAACCTCCTCGACCTCGCTGTTTCCGTTCTGATTTTTGCCGTTTTCGGTTTTTCCCTCGCATTCGGTGCCGGCGGAAGCTGGTTTGCCGGGTTCGATTCTCGCCTGTTGGGTCTCTCGGACCTCGATCCGTGGGGTCTGACCATCTTTGCCTTCCAGGTCATGTTCTGCGGAACAGCGGCTACAATCATCTCTGGTGCGGTGGCCGAACGCATGCGTCTGTCGGCCTATATCTGGTGCTCGGTGCTGACCGCCGGTCTCATTTACCCGATCTTCGCCCACTGGGCCTGGGGCGCCGCCTTGTTTTCCGATGCAAAGGCTATGCTCGCCGGCATTGGGTTTGTCGACTTTGCAGGGTCGACGGTGGTGCATGGCACCGGCGCCTGGATCGCGCTTGCCGCCTGCGTGATCCTGGGGCCGAGATCAGGCCGGTTCGGGGCGGATGGGCGCGCCTATCGTATCCAGGGCCACAGCTCGGTTCTGGCAACTTCCGGGGCTTTGATCCTGTTTGTCGGCTGGCTGGGCTTCAACGGCGGGTCCACACTGTCAGCGTCCTGGCATGTGCCGATGATACTGGCCAACACCGTGATTGCTGCCGCAGCGGGTACGGGAGCCGGGTATTTTCTGGGACGCCAGAGGGACAAGGTCATTCTGCCGGAAAACTCGATCTCGGGTCTTTTGGGTGGCCTTGTTGCCGTGACTGCAGGCTGCCACGTGCTGACTCCCGTCGGGGCGCTTTTTATTGGCGCCGCCGGTGGCGCCTTTGCCATCTTCGGAGCGGTCTTTCTGGAACGCACGCTGAAGATAGACGATCCTGTCGGGGCGATAAGCGTTCACGGATTTGCAGGCGTTGCCGGCACACTGGGCCTTGCATTGCTTGCGCCGGCCGAAGAGTTGCCTCTGGGGGCTCATCTGCCGCAATTTCTGGTCCAGCTCACGGGCGCACTCGCTTGCTTTGTCTGGAGTTTCGGGACCGGTTGGGTCGTGCTGTCCGTGCTGAACAGACTGCAGCCGATCCGGCTTGATGCTGCCAGTGAAGATCTGGGTTTGAACGAAGCCGAACATGGCACCAGGCTCGGTATCGGCCATGTGGAAGACGCTCTTGACCGCCTGATTGCCGGCAAGGCCGACCTTTCCATGAGACTGGAAGTTGCCAAGGGCGATGATTCAGAACGTTTGACGCGTCTCTTCAACGCGCTCATGGACACTGTTCAGAACGAGGAGCAGGCTCACATCCGCGCGGCCGACGCCAAACGCACGCGCGAAGAGGCCGAGCGTCTTTCAGCCCTGGCCAATGCCACCTTCGATGCCATCGTAATCTCGGTCGACGGCCGCATTCTGGATGGCAACAAGACCTTCGAAGATCTCATCGGCTATGAGATCGATGAGCTGGAGATGCGCGGCCTTTACGAGTTTGTCGACAACGAACTGGCAGGCACGCTCGAAGACCATCTGGTCAAGGCCGAGAAGGAGCCGCGTGAGGTCACTCTGATCAACCGTTCCGGTGAGCGGGTGCCGGTCGAAATCCGCACCCGGGTGATTTCCTATCGCGGCGTTCCGACCCGCGTGTCCGCTCTGGTCGATCTTCGGGAGCGGAAAAAAGCCGAAGCCCAGATCCTGCATCTGGCGCAACACGACCCCTTGACGGATCTTCCCAATCGCGCTGTCTTCAACGCCGAACTGAAAAAAGCCATAGGCAAGTGCGAACAGCATGGGCTCTCCGCTGCATTGCTAATCATTGATCTGGACCGCTTCAAGGATATCAACGATCTCCACGGCCATCCGGTTGGCGATGTCGTCATCAGGGTCACAGCTGATCGCTTGCGCCAGTCATGTCGGCATGGTGATACCGTGTCGCGCCTGGGCGGCGACGAATTCGCGATCATCCAGAACGGCATTCAATTCGCCAACCAGGCAGAGGACATGGCCATGCGTCTGGTCAAGTCTCTGTCTGAACCGATAGATTGCGGTCACGGGCTCATTCTCAAGCCGGGCGCCAGTATCGGCGTTGCGCTGATGACCGGTTACGACGCCGAGGACCAGGTCATTTCCAATGCCGATATCGCGCTCTACAACGCAAAGAACGGAGGACGGCACACCTATTGTGTCTTCCTGCCCGGTATGGGCGATGAAGTCCGCCAGCGCAGGGCGCTGGAAAAGGACTTGAATACGGCGCTTTCCGAGGGCGAGTTCGAACTGTTTTTCCAGCCGCGCATGTGTCTGGCCACCGCGCGCATCGTCAGCTACGAGGCTCTGATCCGTTGGAACCATCCGGACCGTGGCCTCGTCAGTCCGGGCGAGTTTATTTCGGTTGCGGAAACCTCCGGCCAGATCGTGCCGATCGGAAAGTATGTCCTTGCCGAAGCCCTGCGGATTGCCGCGAAGACGATTACCAGCGCCAGCATCAGCATCAATGTCAGTCCCGTCCAGTTCCGCGACCGTGACTTTGTCGACGATGTGCGCAGAGCGATTGAGACCTCCGGCGTTCCGGCAGAGCGGATTGAACTGGAGATCACGGAAAACACGCTTATCGAGGATGATGCCCGCGCATTGGCCGTGTTGAAACGTCTTAAGGAAATCGGGGTGAAGATTGCCCTGGACGACTTCGGCGTCGGCTATTCGTCGCTGAGTTATCTGAGCCGCTTTCCCTTCGATTGCATCAAGATCGACCGGTCCTTCGTTTCAGAGGCGCAGCACAACTACGGCTCACTCGCAATCATCGAAACGGTGGTCAGGCTCGGCAAGGCCCTCAAGATGCGCGTCGTGGCGGAAGGGGTGGAAGACACGGAGAAGCTCTGTCTGGTGGCGCAGCGCGGATGTCACGAGGCTCAGGGATATTTGATCGGCATGCCGGCACCGGCGGCCAAACGTGTGCAAACGATATCAACGGATGTGAGTGAGGCGCTCGACCGGCTGAACTTCGGTGAGCAGCAGGCCTTGGATGTTGCCCATCAGGCGACTTTAGCGAGTTGACCGGAGAATTCAGTTCACGCCGGACTCTGTCAGTGGCAGCAGCATGGTGCGGCTCAGCAACGCGGCAGGATCATAGATCTCCGGAACCTGCGTACAATCCGGACGCGGATCGGTTGTCTCGCCGCGCTTTTCGTTCAATTCCGCACAGATGGGGATGGCCGCCTGACGGGTTCCGTTTACGGCCGTGGTCATGACGTCCTGCAAGGTTCCTTCGTCGGACTGCAGCGCCACTGCCAAATGCTTCGCGAACAGAGAAATCGTCCGATCTGCGGAATAATTCGCCGTCTGACCAGGGCCGGAAGAAATAACCAGGGCTTCCGGTCTGTTCTTGTCATCGACCGAATGATGTTCCAGAAGGCCAAGGTCGAGTGCCTGAGGGTTGTTGGTATCCAGAATAAGGATGACCTCCCCGGCAGGAATGGCATGGAGAAGGGCCGCAAAGGCGGACGCGGACATCCAGATGCCGTCTCCGATTGCCTGAAGCGTCGTTTCGGGTTTGGCATTTGCCCACAGCTCCAGGGCGTAGGTCGTTGCACCGTCGCTGTCGGTTGGGTCAACAACGCCCAGGGGCAGATTGGCATAAATGATCAGCCGGTCGGCACTGCCAAGTTTGTTTGCCAGTTCGGTTGCCTTGAGTTTGAGCGAAGTCGCGCTTGCCCCTTCGTTGACAAGCATATGTTGCCGCTCAGGTCCCACGTCCAGTCTTGGCGCCAGCGCCGTCATCACCTTGTCGACGCTGTAACGGCAAATCTCCACCGATTGCGGGTTCCAGGGCGGGCAGGTTCCAAGTGCGAGGAGATGGTTTTTCAGAGATACGCCGTCGTCGGCGGCCGAAAGCCCGCATAATGGCACCGTCAGAAATCCAGCCACCACCAATAGGCGGCGTGCGATACCCCAAGACCGGGGGCGCTTTTGCGTGGCCTCTGGTGAAGTTCCGGCCATTATGTCTCCCAAAAACCTGTTTGCCAGGAAATATGTTTTTACTTTCCAACAATGAAAGGCGAATAAATTTGCCTGCGTATATCCATAGAACTCTGTTGTAATCCGTTAATCAACTTTCTTCTCGTCACACAGTCTTCAATGCAAGCCTAAGCTTACGAATGACAGGTGCTGACAAACAATATCCGAACCAAAATTGACGTGACGTAATATTTGGTTTCAGCTGCTGATTTGTTTGAGTCGCGCGACCACTTCATGTGGGTCGGCGGTCAAGGTCCGGCGTCGGCTTTTCAGACGGCGTTCACCTTGCGGATCATGCCATCCGAATTGCTGCTCTGGTTTTAGAGCCTCTTTGCGAGCTGGAAAAATTCCTCGGCCGCACGATCCGGCATTGAGAATACCGAATCAAGCTGCTGGAAAAGGGTGTCCTGTTCTGCTCTGGAATTTCCCCCGTTCAAGTGGGCTGCGACAACGGGGCAAAGTGCAGCGGAAACCAGGAGCGATCCCCTCAGTAGGGTGCTGATTTGTGCGGGATGTGGAACCGAGGCGGCGTGCAGCGGCTTGTTTGTTTTGCACGCTGTCGAGCACCAACCGAGTGGTGTCGGAAAACCAGCGAACTCGATAAATGCAGACGGTTCCAGCGACGCAGATGCCGAGAATTGCAGTCAGAATATTCAAAAGAAATATTTTTGATATATCACTTGTGGATTTGCCTCAAGTTATATGAGAAATGCGCTCTTGGATCGCGGAAAAGAGCGGGTGTCCGGGTCGTGCTAGGCAAAAAAAGCCGCGCCTGAAAGGCGCGACTGTTTTCTACGACACTCTTAGGAGTCGTTACCGTCGGTGGTATCCATCAGCGGCTGATTTGTCGCCTGGTTACCGTCGAGGTCCTTCTTGGTCGAGGCATGGTTTTCAGCCTTGCCAGTGACCTGCTGTTCAGCCGTCAGCGGCTTGTCGCCGTCAAGGTCGCCAACCATGTCCTTGGTGCCATCGACCGGCGCTTCTACTGCAGCTTCGACATTTGCACCCGGACATTCGGTGATCGGCTTGTCGCCGCTGCCGTCGCTACCGCACGGATCGTTCGCCTGGGCGAAACCAACCATTGCCGTGGAGGCGATGAATGCACTCATGAGGGGAACAATCGTCTTCTTAAGGGTAAGCATTGGTTTTCTCCTTTGCGTTATCTGACAATGACACCGGCGAGACCCTGTTGTTCGGTCCGTGCCGTCGTGGCAGTCGGGGAGAAAATGCGATGACACTCGGGTTGGTTCCTGATTTTTTGGTCACGAAATTTTCAGCGCAAAATCGCAATAATTAAGGAACAAAACAGAGCTTTCGCCATCGTGCACGCGTAGGTAAAGCCCGTTGAAAAACAAGACATTGATTGGGAAAAAATAAAACGGCGCCATCAATGGCGCCGTTCTGAAAATCAACATCCGGGAATAGCAGAATTTACCCGCCAAGCGCCGCTCAGGAGGCTGCTGTGGCCTGCTGTACTTTTGCCGAGACGAGACGGCTGACCACGTTCTCGATAATTTTGTGGCCCGCGTCCTGATCCAGCGACATGATCGACTCCGGATGGAATTGCACCGCGGCGATCGCTTCTTTTTTGTGCTCGATCGCCATCACGATACCGTCTTCGGTTTCCGCCGTAACAAGAATATCAGCCGGTACGGTGTCCCGCTTGGCATGAAGCGAATGGTACCGGCCCACGATCACAGGCGCGTTGAGGCCTTCAAACAGGATGGAATTTCCTGAAACGGAAATGGGCGAGGGTTTCCCGTGCATCGGTATCTCGAGCTGGCCCAGTTCTGCGCCAAAGTATTCCGATAGCGCCTGAAGGCCGAGGCAGACACCGAAGATCGGTAGAGCCCGGGCCCGAGCCCGTCCGATGGTGGCTGCGCAATCGAAGTCCTTGGGATTGCCCGGGCCAGGTGACAGCACCACCAGATCCGGATTGACGTCGTGGAACACATGGTCCGCCACCGGCGTCCGGTAGGTGACAACCTCCGCGCCGGTCTGGCGGAAATAGTTGGCGAGCGTATGCACGAAACTGTCTTCGTGGTCGACCAGAAGGATCTTGAGGCCTCGCCCGGGTTTGTGGTCGTCGCGCTTTTCCTGCGCGTTTACCGCAAGACCAGCCTCGCGAACGGCAGCCCGCATGGCTTCCGCCTTCAGTTCGGTTTCGGCTTCCTCGTCTTCCGGAACACTGTCGTACAGCAAGGTTGCGCCGGCACGGATCTGGGCCATGCCGTCCTTGATGCGGACGGTGCGCAACGTCAGCCCGGTGTTCATGTCGCCATTGAAAAGCACCGCGCCAATGGCCCCGCCGTACCAGGCGCGAGGGGACTTTTCATGGTCCTCGATGAACTGCATCGCCCAGCGTTTGGGCGCTCCGGTCACAGTCACCGCCCAGGTGTGCGACAGGAATGCGTCCAATGCGTCCATATCCTCACGCAGGATACCCTCGATGTGGTCCACCGTATGGATCAAGCGGGAATACATCTCGATCTGCCGGCGCCCGATGACGCGGACCGAGCCGGGCACGCACACGCGGCTCTTGTCGTTCCGATCGACATCGGAACACATCGTCAGTTCCGCTTCGTCCTTGGCCGAATTCAAAAGCTTGCGGATCTGTGCTTCATCTTCGATCGCGTTCTTGCCGCGCCGGATCGTGCCGGAAATCGGGCAGGTTTCCACCCGGCGGCCGCCGGTTACCCGTACGTACATTTCCGGAGAAGCGCCGACGAGATATTCCTGATTGCCGAGATTGAAGAAGAAAGAATAGGGGGAGGGGTTGATCTGGGCAAGGCGCCGCGAGACGGCAGACGGTGGATTGGCGCAGGGCTCGTAAAAGGTCTGGCCGGGCACGGTCTCGAACAGGTCGCCCCTGCGGAAATAGTCCTTGGCTTTTTCGACGAGCTTTGCGTATTCGCCGGGCTCATGATCGCCGCGGCCCGGATCGCGGTTCGCTGGCGTATATTGTTGACTGGACCCTGTCCGCACCATGCCTTTCGTGGTTCGGCCGCCAACAACAAAATCATATTCCAGAACGTAGGCACGCTTGCCGTGGTGATCGACGATTAGAATTTCGTCGGGAAGAAACAGTACGACGTCGCGCTGGTCGTCCGGCCGGTCGAGCTTCTGTTCAATAGGCTCGAACTGAAAGGCAACGTCATAGCCGAAAGCACCATAGAGGCCGAGCTGGTCGTCGCCGCAGGCAAACATGTCCTTCAGGGCGCGAATGATCGAGAAGGTCGACGGCTGGCGTGAACGTTCTTCCTCGTTGAACAAACGGTCGGGCCGCTTGACCGTCAGGTCGATCCTGGTGGCGTCGGATTCGAAGGTTTCCACATCGACGCATTTTTTCAAAACGTCAGCAATTGCCGGCAGCAGCAAACCGCCGCGATCGTTCAACGCACGGATCTCGACATGTCTGTCCTTGGCTTCCAGCACCAGAGGCGGGTTCACCAGAGCCATGTCCCAGCGCGTATAACGGCCGGGATATTCATAGGAAGAGGAAAGCACCGCACCCAGTTCGGCATCCAGCCGGTCGATCCACTCTGACGTTCCGGTTTCATAGTCGGAAGGGCGCGATGTGCGCAGGATGGTTATCCCGCAGTCGGTTTCATAGGTCTGGTCTGCCAGCACTGGCATGTTTCTGGTCCCGTTCTGGTGGCTGCCTTTGCGACGGCCTTATAAAGAACCAAGGCCGCCAGCGGTGTCCCGCGGCGGCCTTTGGTTGGATACTCGATCCCTTCAGAGCATGACTGATCGCTGGCCGCCTATATCGCGCTGCGCCACCACCAAGCTGCTTTCAGGTTCATGTTCATGGCATGAGGGATAGATTATACGGGTCTGCATGGCAACGAAAAAAGCTTACCGAAGGTTCTACTCGCTTTTCCAGTGCGGGGCAGGTTGTCCGTTTTTCAATCCGTGCTTCAGCCACTCGTCCCAGCTTGCTTCTATCCTGTTATAGGTTCCATCTTCGCGTATGGCGCTCAACCCGCGGTCGAGGAGTGCGGCCACCGATTTTGACCGCTCGGGTGTATTCTTTGAAAAAGACACGAAGAGACCGAGCATGGCGAGCTCATGTATGGCTATCGGCGCCGGGGAGATGAAGTTCTGGCTGTTGCTGATGTGAAACGCGGCGACCTTCTCGTAAACCACGGCGTAGTCCGTGCGCCCCTTTGCCGTCAGCGCAAGTGTTTGAAGATCCGAGTCCACTTCCACCTTCGCAATCGTCTCATCTGCGTCGAAGGCGTCGGTATAGGTGTACCCCCTGACCACAGAAAAGGTCTTGTTCTTGAAGAAGTCGGGATGAAATTCCGCCGTGTTTTCCGGGTGGCTGTAGATCAGAATCTTCCCGTAAAAAAGCGGTGTCTGATGGAAAATGTAGTTCCGCCGGTTTTCATCCGACCCCGTAGTGTTGAAGCATCCGAGCTGCCGGCCCTGGGTCACTTCCCGAACGCACCTGTTATAAGGCATGACATTGAGAGTGACGGAGCAATGTTCCGCGCTGAAGGCCGCGTTAACGAGATCCACGGCAAATCCACGAAGCTCTCCTTGGTAGAAGCCGGCGTAAGGAAAAAAGGAATCTTCCGCCGCAATGACGATCTCCTGGCTCAACGCGCATTTCGCGGATTGGTCTGCATTTGCGGGCCCGGTCGCCAATAACAGGGTCGAGCTGCAAGTCACCAGCGCAAGGGACAGACTCAAGGAAAGCTTCGCAAGCAATGCCTTTGCCTGGCAGGCTGTCCGTGAAGGCGAAGAACCCATTTCGGTGGCCGATCCTTTCTGTGTTTGGATACCAGTTCGCTCCTGGCTGTCGGGCGGGTGTCTCAGTTTAACCTAGCGATCTCAAACATTGGCTTTGTAAAAGACCGTGCCATAAGACGATGCATGGAGTTGCAACGACTGAGAATCTCATAGACGATCAGTATACAGATGAGTTGCAGCGTTTGTCTTGCACCATTGTTACAAGTTGCAATCACCAGCGCGTATCCACCAAAGCTTCCGGTATGCCTGCATTTTCCGCTTGCCTTCTTGACCCTCGCGCCAAGATGCTGTTTTTGCGGTGCAGCGATTTTGAAAGGTGCCTCCGGGCGGACGGAGGCCAACAGGCTGACGGAAAACTGGCAGTGAGGGGCATATGGAACACTACCATCTGGTTGTGATCGGCAGCGGGCCGGCCGGACGCAGGGCGGCAATTCAGGCAGCAAAGTTCGGCTATAATGTGCTGGTGGTGGAACGCGGACGGCGGGTTGGCGGCGTTTCCGTGCACACAGGCACCATTCCTTCAAAGACGCTGCGTGAAACCGTGCTGAACCTGACGGGCTGGCGCGAGCGCGGCTTTTATGGCCGTTCGTACCGGGTGAAGGAAGACCTCACGGCAGCAGACCTGCGTGCGCGCCTGCACATCACCCTCAACCATGAAGTCGAGGTTCTTGAGCATCAGTTTGCCCGCAACAAGGTCGATACGATCCGGGGCGAGGCGAAGTTCATCGAACCGCACAAGATCGAGGTGGAGGGGGATGCCGGAGACCTTCATCACATTACCTCGGACAAGTTCATCATTGCCGTTGGCACCAAACCCTTCCGTCCCGGCTATGTGCCTTTCGACGGAGAATTCGTCCTCGACAGTGACGAGATCCTGGAGCTGACCGAGCTGCCTCGGTCGATCGCTGTCATCGGGGCAGGTGTCATCGGGGTCGAATACGCTTCGATCTTCTCTGCACTTGATGTGCATGTCACGCTAGTCGAACCGCGCGACACCATGCTCGACTTTCTGGACAAGGAACTCGTTGCGGACTTCACGCACCAACTGCGGGACCGTGGCATTGCGCTGCGGTTCGGAGCGAAGGTCGAGAAGATCGAAAAACACGGTCCCGCGGATTGTGAAATCACGCTGGAGGGGGGGCGTTGCATCCGGTCGAACGTCATTCTGTTCGCAGCCGGCCGGATGGGAGCAACGCCGAACCTGAACCTGCAAAGTTGCGGACTGGAAGTAGATCACCGAGGCCGTCTGAAGGTCGATCCGATGACGTTCCAGACCGACGTGCCGCATATCTTCGCGGCCGGCGATGTCATCGGCTTTCCAAGCCTTGCCTCGACATCGATGGAGCAGGGGCGCATAGCAGCCTGCCATGCGTTGGGCGAGAAAGCCTACGATCCGCCCGAGTATTTTCCCTATGGCATCTATGCGGTGCCTGAAATCTCAACGGTCGGTATGACAGAGGAAGAGATAAAGAACCGCGGCATTCCATACGAATGCGGTGTCGCCCGTTTCCGGGAAACATCGCGCGGCCACATCATGGGTCTCGATAGCGGCATGCTGAAGATGATCTTCTCGCTCAAGACGAGACGGCTTCTCGGATGTCACATTGTCGGGGAAGGCGCGACGGAACTCGTCCATATCGGGCAGGCGGTGCTCAATCTGCGCGGCACACTGGAGTATTTCGTGGAAAATACCTTCAATTATCCGACGCTGGCTGAAGCTTACAAGATCGCCGCGCTCGACGCCTGGAACCGCATGCCGCCGCTGGAGCATTGAACCAGCGGCTTGCAGCGCTACGTGGCTAGCTCAGGAGACTTTTCGGCTTGAAGCTGCTTGCCGGATGGGCTGGAATATGAGGGCCGACAGCGCTCAGCAGAGCCAGCAATTCTCCGGCACGCTTGCCTGGGTGACTTCGCCGCCGTCCTCGATCCAGTGGGCTATTCCCTTTTCGACGTTGACCACATTGGTAAAGCCAGCCTGACCAGCCAGATATTCCGACAGGGCCTGGCTGCGCCGGCCGGTCTGGCACAGAAACACGACTTCATCCGACGGGCCGTTAATCAGTTTCTGCAATTCGCTGCCGAAGGCAGGGTTCACCTGACCGCTGTCGTTGAAGAACGTGACCAGGTGACTGCCAGGAATGACGCCGGTCTGCTTCCATTCATCAGGGCGACGGATATCGATGACCGTGACACCAGAGGCGAGCTTCGCCTTCAGAGTGCTATTGTCGATATTCGAGAATTTCTTCGCCTTGACCTCAAGCAGTTCGATTTCGAATTTCAAGGTGGCATCAGGCGGAATGACCCCACCCGCGCCTTGTGAGCCGTAAGCCATGTCCGGCGGAATGATCAGCTCGCGCTTGCCACCGACCTGCATTCCCTCGACGCCTTTTTCCCAACCGGGAATTACCCGCCGTTCCCCAAGCGTGAACGAAAAGGGGGTGCCGCGGTCGACACTGGAATCGAACTTCGTTCCATCCATCAGCCAGCCTGTGTAGTGCACCACCACCGTTTCGCCGACATTCGCTTCTTCGCCAGTCCCTTTTTCAATATCGCGGATCTGCAGCTCTTCCTGGGCTTTTGCCGGCAGAATGAAGAGCAGGATGGCGAAAAAACGCGTAACCCATTTGAGCATGATGTGTCGTCCCGGTGTTTGTTCGGTCGAAGAATTCTTCATCTGGAGCCGAAAGACAATCCGGTTTGTATTCACAGTGACGCCAAGTCACAACACCCGCATCGTTCCAGAGGCTGCCCGACCCAAGGCCGGTCCCATCAAGGCACGCGACCGTGTCAGAATTTTCCCAGGGGATCATTGACGGAGCGAATGAGCTTTTCCAGAAGGTCCGACAAGTGCAGTTGTTCTTCTTCAGTCAGTCCGTTGACGGCCCGTTGCTGCGTCTCGATGTAATTGGGCATCTGATCCTTGATCAGCTTCAGTCCCTTTTCAGTCAGGCACACGGTCAGCGCCCGCCTGTCGTCCGGGTGCGGGCAGCGTTCCACAAGACCGGCCTTTTCCAGCTTGTCCACGCGCGCCGTCATGCCACCAGAACTCATCATCGTTGTCCGGTAGAGCTCCGTAGGCGTGAGCTTGTAGGGTGGACCTGATCGCACGAGCGTTGCCAGAACATCGAACTCACCCGTCTTCAGCCCGATCTCCGCATAGGCAGGCGCAAGATAGTCGCGTGCCAGCACCTGCGCAGCTTCGTTCAATCGCCCCAGCAGAACCATCGGAGACAGTTTTTCCGCAATCTCGGGTATTTCCCTTTGCCATTGCCTGCGCGCACGCTCGGCGCGGTCAATGAGCAAGTCTTCCGGATCGCCAAAGAGGTGATCGGACGGCTTCAAAGGGTCACTCGACCGGTTGGTCATCGCCGGGAACTCCAGATGATTTTATGCCAGACGAAACGCTGCTTCGTGAGACTGGCGAGGCAGCATAAATAACTGACATATCGACTATTTTTTGTTCCGAATAGTGTCGGGTTTGAGTGGGAGTGTCAACCGCATCAAGAATCTTTACATCAAGTATCTTGTAATCAAGATAAAATGAGTTATCTCTTTCCCAAGCGAGGCTGCATCGTGTGGCCGAAGATGAGTGAGGAAGGACAGTCCGATGGCGGACACAACCAGACCGGGAGCCCACGCAGGTGCGGCTTCCCTTCAGCAACAGGCAGAGCTCTCCGTCGTCCGGCGCGGAAGTCCGCTGGATCAGCCACTGGTGCTGTTATTGATTGTCGGCGGCTTTCTCGCCGTCTCCACGGTGATTGCAAAAGCTGCACCGATGACCGGCTGGCATCCCTTGGCGCTGTTGCAATGGTCCATCCTGGGAGGTGCGGTGGGGTTGTTCGCCATCACCAGGATCTCGGCGAGGGGAAGCATGGCAGGAGTTGGAAGCACGAGCGTCAGCAGGGGCAAATTTGCCTTGTATCTGATGGTCAGCGGCCTCCTGTTCATTGCCCCGAACATGATTGCAGTCGTTTCCGCGCCGAAGGTCGGCGCAGGTTTTGTTTCCCTGAGCTACGCCTTTCCGCTGGTTCTGACCTATGGCTTTGCCGTCTTGTTGCGCATCGAACGGTTTCAGGTACTGCGCGGGGCCGGTGTTCTGTTCGGTCTCGCCGGTGGCGTGCTGCTGGCTGCTTCGGGACGACAGCTTTCCGTGGAGGCTTCCTGGTGGGCGATGGTTGCCTTGTCTATCCCGGTGTTCCTGGCCTTCGGCAATATCTATCGCACGCTGAAGTGGCCTTCCGGCGCGCGACCTGTCGATCTCGCCCTTGGCATGATGCTGGTCGGGTTCCTGGCGCTGGGGCTTTTCACCGCGATCGCCGGTATTCCCGTTGCACCGGTCGCCTGGACCGCAGAAGCGACCGGTTTGCTGGCTGCGCAAATAGCCATCTTCGCATTCCAGTACGGGCTCTATTTTCGCCTGCAGCACACTGCTGGGCCCGTTTATCTCAGCCAGATCGGTTCTGTTGCAGCGGTAATCGGCCTTGGTCTCGGATATCTGGCCTTTGGTGAAGTGCCTAACCTTCCGAAACTGGCGGCTGTTGCTGCTGTCGGGGCAGGGATTGTGCTCGTCAGCAAAGGGCGCGCCAGCGGTCTCAAAAAGACGAGTTGAACATGCCGCGGATTGAAGACCGGTCCGGCAGCGCACAGCCGGACCGGTTTCAAACGTTTGCGGGAAGCTTAAACGGCCCTGGAATGAGGCCCATGCCTGAGCCGCGGTTCACGGGGGAGAGGAGAAACGCAATGGATCGAGCCAGCTCCCATGAAAGGCATTACCCCCAGAGCCAGGCCGCTCCGCGCACGCCGGAACTGTCGCCATGCATGGCCTTGCGGATCGGCGTTTCGTAAGTGTCCGAGAAGATGTATGGCTCCATTGCCGCAGGAAGGTCTGCATAAAGCTCATCGATATTCGACATGCCGCCGCCCAGAACGAACACATCCGGGTCGAGAAGATTGGCAGACATGGCAAGCGCACGGGCAAGGCGGCTGACGTAGGCCTCATAGACGGCGGTTGCCACCGTATCACCAGAGCGTTTCAGCGCCATGATCTCGTGGCCCTTCAGCAGTGTTCCGGTCCTGTCCTTGTAATCAAGCTGAAAGCCGGTTCCTGAGCACCAGCGGTCGATGGCGCCCTTGTGACCGATCCAGCTATCCGGACCTGGGTATTCTTCCGGCTTCAGCCACGGAACGGTGATGGCACCCCATTCACCGCCAATGCCGTTGGCGCCGAGGTGAGCCTTAGCGTCGATGGCGATGCCCGATCCGCTACCCGTGCCGATGATGATGGCGTGTACGATGTGAGCTCCGGCGCCAGCACCGTCGGTCGCTTCCGACACCGCCAGGCAATTGGCGTCGTTCTGGATGCGGACCGGACGGCCGAGCACCCTTTGCAGATCCTTGTCCAGGGGCTTCCCGTTCATCCAGGTGGAATTTGCGTTCTTGACGAGGCCCGTCTTGGGCGACAGCGACCCTGGAATACCGAGACCGAGCGTTCCCGTCTGGCCGGTTGCCTGCTCGGCACATTCGACCAGAAAACGGACAGCCTCCAGACACCCTTCATAGTCGTCTCTGGGAGTGTCGACCCGTTGCCGAAACAATTCCTCGCCCTCGTTGGAAAGAGCGATGATTTCGATCTTGGTGCCACCCCAGTCAATTCCCAGCCGCATTTTCACTCCATCCGTCTTGGCAGTTCGAAGGCAGCCGTCTGGCCGTCTTCAAGTTCGCTTGTCTGTTTCCCGTAGGTTTTGAACTTTTTCAAGATTGCGCTCATTTCTTCGGCGTTCAGGATCACCGGGTCGCCGAGTGTCAGAGCCGACAGATACTGATCCGCCAGATCTTCAACACCTTCCGCCACCGAAAGAGCCTTTTGCAATGTTGCGCCTCCGGCGATCTGTCCATGGTTCGCAAGCAGGCAGGCGTTCCTGTCTCCCAGAGCAGCGATCATCGCTTCGGAAAGGGCTTTCGTGCCGAAGGTTGCATAATGCGCACAGTCGATGCGGTCACCGCCGGCAAGCGCGACCATGTAATGGAACGCGGGAATGCCACGCCGGTGGCACGAGAGGGCGGTTGCGCGCGGGCTGTGACAATGGACCACCGCGCCGCAGTCAGGTTTTGCCAGATAGAAGTCGAGATGCATACGCCACTCGGAAGACGGCAGCGTTTCACCGCGGTAGCAGCCATCCCAGTCCAGCGGAACGATCATGTCTTCGGTCAGATTTTCATAAGGAGTACCCGACGGCGTCACCAAAAAACCGGATTCGGTGCGTGCACTGACATTTCCAGAAGTGCCTTTCGTCAGTCCGAGACGCGGCAAGGCGCGGGCAGTCTCTATGATCGCGCGGCGCAGCTCGGACGTATCGTCTGGAAAGGTGGGCATTCGGGGCCTCTTTGGGTCTGGTTCGGCCGCAAGCCTATCGTTTAAAAGCGCGGCCGTGAAAGCGGCGCTTAGATGACAGGTATCCGGTTGCCTTTTCAAGGTATTGGTTTGATATATCCCGAGCCTTCGACCAGACGGTGAAGGATCGCGGTGTTAAGGGACTGCATGGCGGGTTTTGCAGACAAGCTCAGGCATTTGTTTGGATCGGCTGCAATGTCGGCAGACCGGACGGGTCGGGGCGAGCAATCCAGACCAAGACCCGGACCGCTTTCCAAAGGACCACGCTGGGCTGAGCCGGACGGAGAAACGCTGTCTGACGGAGGCAAGCCCAACAGGCCCGGTCTGCCGCCACGCGTTGCCAGGTCCAGGAGCCGTGCTCAGGTGACGCCCTATTACATCTGGGGAACGCTGGCACTTCTGGCAGCAGGTTTTGCCGTTGGAGGTCTGTTCCTGCACCTTGTTCAACAGCAGGGGGAAGACAGCGTCGTCACATCACCCCTGATGCCGGACCCGCTATCGTCCTTGCAGCCTCCGGCGAGGAACGTGCTGCTGGCCCCGGAGCCGGAACTTGCAGCCGAACTGAAGCGCAGCTTTCTGGGGCGGCCAGATCAACTGTGTGACGAGTTGCGCTCGCTGGGCCTCGGAAATCCGGGTTGGCGCCGGGCTCCCTTCAGTGCGGACCGCTGGCAATGCGCATCAGACCTGGTGCCCTTGACCACGCCGAGCGTCGACTATGGCTCGACAACTCTCTTCTTCCTGCTGCGCGGCCCCTCGGACAACCGCATCGACTATCTGCGGCTTAAACTGGTGGTGGAGGATCCGCGCCAGATGCAGATAGGGCTCGATGCGGTCTGGCTGGTGATCGACGCCCTGGCCCTGCGTTACGGCTGGACGGTGCCGGAAGTCTTTCGAGAGGCGGTTTCCGGCTTCAGGCAACTGGAAACGAACCACAGGGGTGTTCGCATGTCGGTTGCGCCGGAAGATCCCAAGCTGACAGGGGATCCGCTGGCAAGCCAGCGGCTCAATATCATTCTCGACTTTGGCGAGCCGGACCTGATCCGGCCCGCCGACCGGTTTGAAAAAGCGCCGCCTCTTGAGAGCGGCTGGAGCGTCAAGGCCCCGAACGCTCCGGCAGGGGAATGAATTCCTCCGCGTCGCCGGGAACCGTATCGAACCGTCCCAGCCGCCAGTCTTCCTTGGCCTGCTCAATGCGTTCCTTTGATGAAGACACGAAGTTCCACCAGATATAACGCCGGCCATCCATCGGTTCCCCGCCAAGCACCACAAAACGGGCGGGCAGGGGCGAGGTGTTTTCAATCACCAGATGATCGCCCGGCTTGAACACCAACAGCTGGGCCGGATCAAAACTCTGGCCCGCGATGGTGATCTGGCCAGAGACAGTGTAAAGGCCACGTTCTTCCCAACCGGCATCCAGCGGGATCCTGGCTCCCGGTTCCAGCGTGATATCTGCATAGAACATGTCGGAGGCTGTCTTCACCGGTGCCTTGTGGCCATAGAGCTCCCCAGCGATGAGCTTGACCGAAGCGCCCTTGTCGGAAAACTCGGGCTGTTCCTCAGTGCCGTGATGCTGGAAGGTCGGGTCAGTCTCTTCCAGATGTTTGGGCAGGGCAACCCAGCTCTGCAGGCCGAAAAGGGGGCGTTTTTCCTGCAATCGTTCCGGACGCTCACGTTCTGAATGCACGATGCCCTTGCCCGCGCTCATCCAGTTCAGGGCACCGGGCGCAATCGCGATCTCCGTTCCGAGGCTGTCACGATGGTACATCTCGCCTTCAAAGAGATAGGTCACTGTCGCCAGACCGATATGGGGATGAGGGCGCACGTCGATGCCGCCGCCAACCAGCAACTCTGCAGGTCCCATCTGGTCGAAGAAGATGAACGGACCAACCATCCGTCTCCTGGCGGAGGGCAGAGCGCGCCTCACCGAAAATCCGCCGAGATCGGACGTTCGCGGAACGATGATCGTTTCTATCGGGTCACAGCTTGCAGCATTTCCCGCCACGGGATCGGGGCAATTCAACCAGCTCATCTGCCTCTCCATCACAGAATAGTTCGTCTTGCAGGTTAGATAGGCACCGAGAAGCGGAAGTGTCCATTGAACAGTCTGTTTCGGGTTTTCATCCCCTGCACAATCTGTATAACGACCGGCCCTTCCTTACTTGCTTTTGTTTGGTGCGACATGAAACGCGTGATGATCGTAGGCGGCCCGGGCTCGGGAAAAAGCACGCTTGCCGTTGCCCTTGGCCGGAAAACCGGATTGCCCATCTACCATATGGACAAGATCCATTACCGCTCCGGTTGGAACGAACGGACGCGAGAAGAGAAAGACCGTCTGACGCATGAGGTCCATTTGAAGGATGCGTGGATCTTCGAGGGCGGTCATTCAAGCACCTATGCGGAGCGAGTTGAACGTGCCGACACTTTCATCTGGCTCGATGTCCCGGTTATGCGCCGCATATTTCGAGTGCTGAAACGGTCGGTGAAATACAATGGGCAAAGCCGTCCTGATCTGGCGGAAGGCTGCCCGGAGCAGTTCAACTGGCAGACGGTTGATTTCCTGAAGTTCATATGGCGAACCAGACACTCGGCCAGAGCCAAGTTGGAGCGCATCTACAGTGATCCTCCGAAGCATCTGACAGTCTATCGCCTCCGGTCTCTTGCCGAGGTCAATGAGTTTCTGGCGGACTGTCGGGAGCGAGACTGAAGATCTATCCGGTCTCTTGACAGTTGCACCTAACGAGCGGCACAAAAGGGGCTCACCCGGGGTGCCTCTAGAAGAGGCTGAGATACTGCTGGCGCGACTGCGCAGTGCAGGGACCCGACGAACCTGATCCAGGTCATGCTGGCGAAGGGAAGGTGTTCTCGGCCAACTGCGGTTGCCACGGCAATGCGACCACCCCGGCCACCTTTCCAAGCTGACTGTCCGAAATGCGGGGCCTGTTCCGGTCCTTGCGGAGATTCGTTGAATGCAGGCGGTCTACCAGACATTCCGAGATGGCGAACGACTGACGTCCTCCCTGGCAGGAGAGGCGGGATGAAGGTCGGTATCAAAGGGGCCGGAGTTGCCGGTCTGGCTCTGGCACAAGAGCTTGTCTCGCGTGGTGTGCGGGTGGAGTTGCTGGAAAAACACAAGGATCTTACCGCCAGTGCCTCCTGGCTTGCTGGCGGTATGCTGGCGCCTTGGTGCGAGCGGGAAAGTGCCGAAGAGGATGTTCTGCGGCTCGGGCAAGCCTCCATTGGCTGGTGGAGCAAGGTTCTGCCGGGGCACGTCCGGCACAATGGCACGCTGGTTGTTGCCGCGCCGCGCGATGCTGGTGAACTCAACCGGTTTGCCTCTCGGACCAGCGGCTTTACATGGCTCGACAGTGAAGCGCTGGGCGCACTCGAGCCGGACCTTGCGGGCCGATTTGCAAAGGGACTTCATTTTGCCGGAGAAGCCCATCTCGATCCGCGGCAAGCTCTCACGGCGTTGCTGGCAAAAGTGTCTGAGAGCGGTGCAGAGGCCAGTTTCGAGACCGAGCACTTTGCTTCGGCGCCCGATCTTGTCGCCGATTGTACCGGCATGGCTGCGCCCGATCCGCACCTGCGGCCCGTTCGCGGTGAAATGCTGCTGCTCCACGCGCCGGATGTCTCACTTTCGCGGCCTGTGCGTTTTCTGCACCCGCGCATCCCGGTCTATGTCGTGCCGCGTGACATCGGGGTCTTCATGGTCGGGGCGACCATGATTGAAACCGGCGACCGGGAGGCGGTCAGTGTTCGGTCGACCATGGAACTCCTCAATGCCGCCTACAGCCTGCATCCTGGCTTTGCGGAGGCAAAGATCATCGAAACCGGGGCGGGCCTGCGCCCGGCCTATCCCGACAATCTCCCTCGCGTCACGCTTTCCGGCAACACGTTGTCACTGAACGGATTTTACCGGCACGGCTTCCTGCTTGCCCCGCATTTTGCCATCGAGGCAGCAGACAGGATCGTGCAACATCTTCAGGAGAAGTCCCTTGAAGCTAACCATTAACGGCGAACCTCAGGAAGTTGCCAGCGCGACGCTGGCTGCCCTTCTGCATGAACTGGCCTATGACCATGAGTTCCTGGCCACGGCGCGCAACGGCGAACTCGTGTGTGCGGAAGAACGGAGCGCTTGTGTCCTTGAGGCGGGCGACCGGATCGAGATCCTGTCACCAATGCAGGGAGGCTGACGATCATGTTTGAAGTTTATGGGGAAACGTTCGCATCGCGTTTTCTGCTCGGAACGGCGCAATATCCTTCACCGCAAATCCTGGCGGATGCGGTAAGGGCATCGGGTGCAGAAATTCTGACCGTGTCTCTCCGGCGAGAAACGGCCGGAAATGGCACAGGTGGGCGGTTCTGGGACCGAATCCGGGAATTGAACGTCAAGGTGCTGCCCAACACCGCCGGGTGTCACTCGGTGAAGGAAGCGGTTACCACCGCAAGGATGGCGCGGGACCTTTTTGGAACCGACTGGATCAAGCTGGAAGTGATCGGCCATCACGACAGCCTGCAGCCGGATGTCTTTGGCCTTGTGGAGGCGTCACGCATCCTGAGCGATGACGGCTTCGAGGTGTTTCCTTATACGACGGACGATATTGTGGTCGGTGAACGGCTGCTTGAGGCAGGCTGCCAGGTGTTGATGCCCTGGTGCGCGCCGATCGGTTCAGCGAAAGGGCCGGTCAATCCGGATGCCCTTCGTTCTTACCGCAGTCATTTCAGTGGCGTTCCTCTTGTCGTGGATGCCGGTCTTGGCCGGCCGTCTCACGCGGCCACTGTACTTGAACTCGGCTTTGATGCGGTGCTGCTGAACACGGCCGTAGCGAAGGCCGGTGATCCTGTCGCCATGGCAAGGTCATTTGCGATGGCAATCGAGGCCGGTCGACTGGCCTACGAAGCCCAACCCCTGGAACCTCGTGACATGGCGGTTCCTTCTACTCCGGTACTCGGAATGGCGGTTTTTGAATGAAACTCGATCCCTTTTATCCCATCGTTGACAGTTCCGACTGGATCGAACGGCTGGTGCCGCTTGGCATCAAACTGGTTCAGCTACGCATCAAGGACGTGAGCGATGATATCCTGCGCAAGGAAATCGCGGCTTCCAGGAGCGTTTGCGTGAAACATGGCTGCCAACTTGTCGTCAACGACTATTGGCAGCTTGCAATCGAGGAGGGGTGTGATTTTGTCCATCTTGGTCAGGAAGACCTTGCCGCGGCTGATGTCGCAGCCATTCGCAAGGCAGGCTTGAAGCTTGGAGTGTCGACCCACGACGGCGAAGAACTGCAGACAGCTCTTTCTACCGAGCCCGATTATGTCGCCCTCGGCCCCGTCTATCCGACAATCCTGAAAGAGCTCAAATGGGCCCCGCAAGGCGTTGAGAAGATCGGCCGCTGGAGGCAGCAGATCGGCAGTCTACCCCTGGTGGCCATTGGCGGCCTCAACCCGGAGCGTCTGCCTGGTGTGTTTGAGAATGGCGCGGATATCGCGGCCGTCGCCACTGACATCACGCGCAATGCCGATCCGGAAGCGCGCACGAGGGAATGGATTGAGGCGACGCAGCGCTGGCGGTAGCAGGCCCGCTTTTCGGTTTGGTTGCCTAGCTGAAGATAGCTCTATCGCGCGCGACCTGATCGCGCAGAAAGTCTTGTGCCACCGCAACATGGCGGAGCGGGCGCGAGCTTTCATGCGTGACCATCCAGTAGGCGCGGTGAAGCTTTATGTTCGGCAAAACAGCGACAAGACCACTGTCATCGCGCGCGATAAAATCGTGGAGGATTCCAATACCTGCTCCGGAGCGCACGGCTTCGGTCTGGCCGAGCGCAGAGGCGATTTCAAAGCGTGCAGTCCAGTCTTTCAGGATTTCGGTGCCGTAATTCAGCGACGGCGAGTAAAGCAGGTCTTCCACGTATCCAATCAGATCGTGGGCGGTAAGGTCGTGTGCGATAACTGGCGTGCCTCGGCGTTCCAGATAGGCTTTCGAGGCGTATAGGCCGAGGGAATAGTCGACAAGCTTGCCGGCAAAGAGTCGGCCGGTTTCCGGCCGGTCTATCGTCACGGCGATATCGGCCTCGCGGCGGGACAGGGAGAAGGATCGCGGCACGGGCACGAGCTGCACCGTCAGGCCCGGATGCTTCTCCGTCAGTTTTCCGAGGCGAGGGGCAAGATATGCAACACCGAAGCCGTCGGGCGCGCCGATGCGCACGGTTCCCGTAATTTCCGGCGTGTCGTTTGTGAGATCCGCTTCCGCCGCAACCGCCTCGGCTTCGATCCGTTCTGCCCTGTCGAAAAACCGGTTGCCCGCTTCGGTCAGAAGACAGCCGGACGTCGACCTGTCGAACAGACGTGTGCCGACGCTGTCCTCAAGGTTCGTTAGTCTGCGGGCGACGGTGGCGTGGTTGAGGCCGAGGCGGCGCGCTGCGGCCAGTATCTGTCCCGTTCGCGCGATTGCGAGAAAGATGCGGATGTCGTCCCAGTTCATGCAGATTGCTTCTCGCGTTGATCGCCTTGCTCTGGTTGTTACCAGCCGGGTGAGCGAAAAAATCAGAAGATGTCCTCACGGGGTGCTCTGCACGGGCTCATTGCCGCGCTCATGCCGGGATGACAACTGAGGGCTATTGGACCTATCGTTCATTTCAAACGCTGATTGGACTTTAATTGACATAACTTTAAAAAACGCACAACGGGTCCGGAGTTCTGGTTCTTGTTTGCGGCAAAAATAAACGTCAAAAAGAAATCACCTCGGACATTGGCCAGAAAACCTTTCTGGCTGGTGTCAGAACATATTGGGAGAAACGCGACATGCGGAAGATCGGTCATTTTATCGGCGGCAAACACGTGGAGGGAACCTCCGGCCGCTATGCAGACGTCTTTAATCCGGCAACCGGTGAAGTAGAAGCGCAGGTCGCCCTGGCCAGCCAGGAAGAAATGGATGCGGCAATCGCCAACGCCGCCGCCGCACAGCCTGCCTGGGCAGCCACCAACCCGCAGCGCCGCGCCCGCGTGATGATGAAGTTCGTCGATCTTCTGAACCGCGACATGGACAAGCTGGCCGAAGCGCTTTCCCGCGAACACGGCAAAACGCTGCCGGATGCCAAGGGCGACGTTATTCGCGGTCTCGAAGTTGCCGAGTTCTGCATCGGTGCGCCGCATCTTCTGAAAGGTGAATTCTCCGAAGGCGCAGGTCCGGGCATCGACATGTACTCCATGCGTCAGCCGCTCGGCGTCGTTGCCGGTATCACGCCGTTCAACTTCCCTGCCATGATTCCGATGTGGAAATTCTGCCCGGCGATCGCTTGCGGTAACTCTTTCATCCTGAAGCCGTCCGAGCGTGACCCGTCCGTGCCGATCATGCTGGCCGAACTTATGATCGAGGCCGGTCTGCCGGAAGGTGTTCTTAACGTCGTCAACGGCGACAAGAGCGCGGTGGATGCGATCCTGGACGATGAAACCATCCAGGCTGTCGGCTTCGTCGGCTCAACACCGATTGCCCAGTATGTTTATGCTCGTGCAACTGCGTCCGGCAAACGGGCCCAGTGCTTCGGCGGTGCCAAGAACCACATGATCATCATGCCGGATGCCGACCTCGACCAGGCTGCCGATGCGCTGATCGGTGCCGGTTACGGCGCAGCTGGCGAGCGCTGCATGGCCGTTTCCGTTGCCGTGCCGGTTGGCGAGAGCACTGCCAACGCCTTGATCGAGAAGCTTGCGCCGAAAGTGGAAGCACTGAAGATCGGGCCTTACACGGCAGGCAACGATGTCGACTTCGGTCCGCTGGTCACCAAGGAAGCACTGGCCCGCGTGAAGGGTCTTGTCGATCAGGGCGTCAAGGAAGGCGCAAAGCTGGTTGTCGATGGCCGTGACTTCTCCATGCAGGGCTATGAGAACGGCTTTTTCATGGGCGGCTGCCTGTTCGACAACGTCACCAAGGACATGGAAATCTACAAGACCGAAATCTTCGGTCCGGTTCTGTCCGTGGTTCGTGCGGAAAACTACGAGGAAGCTCTCGAACTGCCGCTCAGCCACGAATACGGCAACGGCACAGCAATCTTCACCCGTGACGGCGATACCGCTCGTGACTTCGCGTCCCGCATCAACATCGGCATGGTCGGCATCAACGTGCCGATCCCGGTGCCGCTCGCCTACCACACCTTCGGCGGCTGGAAGAAATCCGGCTTTGGCGATCTCAACCAGCATGGTCCGGACGGGTTCAAGTTCTACACCCGCACCAAGACCGTGACGTCCCGCTGGCCGTCAGGCCTGAAGGATGGTGCTGAGTTCGTCATTCCGACGATGAAATAAAATCAATCGAGCACATGTTCGGTAAAACGCTCCCGGTCACCGCCGGGAGCGTTTCTGTTTTGCGGCAACTGCAGCCCGTTTCGATGGCTGAATTCGCCAGACAGGCGTGGGTCGTCGCGGTTCTTCTGCTGCGGCACTGTAAATTGGCAGGCAAAGGCGTGGATCCGACATGGCAAACCGGGGTGCGCCGTGGCAATGTGTCCCTTGCATTTGTAATGGGAGAGCGACACTAAACGCCCGATGAAAACGAAAAAGGAAAAGATCGGGAAAGTGGCTGAGGATGTGGGGCAGGGCCGCGGAACCGCGGCTGCTTTCGGCTGGCCGAACGAGGCAGAAAGCCGCCGCCTCAAGCGGGCCGGCAAGATTCTTGCCGTATCCGATCTGCTGTGGATCGCCCAGGCTGGATTGATTTCCTGGGCGCTTGGACCGCTTCCAGCAATTTTTTCCGCTGCTGACGCGAGCCTTAGTGCCGAGAGCGATCTCACTTTGCCGGCGTTGCTGGCCGCCGCCGGCATAGCCCTTGTCGCACTATTGAGAGTATTTCTGCAAAACCGCGCCGAAACGGTAGCCCGGCAGACTGCTCGTGCGATCCAGAGCAGGGCACGCGGTGATCTTCTCTCCATTGCGGCCACGCGGTCACCGTCGGCAGCGTTTCCATCTTCCGGAGCCTTTGCCGCACACGTCACCGAACAGGTCGATCTGCTTGGACCTTATTATCGGAACTTCGAACCGCAGAAACTGCGCTTGCGCCTTGTGCCCCTTGGGATCGTGGCAGCGAGTGCTGTTTTCAGTTGGTTGGGCGCGCTGATCCTGATTGTCTGCGGGCCGCTCATTCCGGTTTTCATGGCGCTGATCGGTCTGCGCGCAAAGGCGGCGAGCGAGAGGCAGCAGGAGGAACTGGTGCGATTGAGCGGCAGTCTTCTGGACAGGATCAAGGGACTTGAAACACTGATGCTGTTCGGCGCAATCGAGCGAACACAGCGGCAAATCGGCGACGCCGGCGAACGCTTCAGGACCGGAACCATGCGCGTTCTGAAGATCGCATTCCTGTCCTCGACCGTGCTGGAGCTGTTTTCTGCGCTCGGCATTGCCTTTTGCGCAGTCTATGTCGGCTTTTCGCTGTTGGGGGACATCCAGGCTGGCACCTGGGGCGAGCCTCTCACCTTTGCACAAGGCCTTTTCATTCTCCTGCTCGCACCGGAGTTCTTCGCGCCCTTGCGCGCCTATGCAGCAGCCTATCACGACCGCGCAGGTGGACTTGCCGCCCGGGAGAGACTGGCGACGCTTTTCCCGGCAGAAGACAATCCCAAGCCGCTTTCGCTTGGTGCAGGTACCTACGAAAAAGCCGACGCTCGTCAGCTTTCGGACCCGCCGGCAATTGAGTTCAGGTCTGTCTGCATTTCTCACCAGCAAAGAGACGTCTTCAAGGATTTCAGTCTGGCAATCAAACCTGCTGAAACGCTTCTGCTCGAGGGACCGAGCGGCAGCGGCAAGACCACCTTGATTGACGGAATACTCGGATTTCACGAGCCAGATTCCGGTGAAATCCTGGTGGATGATGCTCCCGCATATGCGCTGGCTGCAGTGCTGCGCCGAAAAGTCATCTGGCTCGGCCAGTCTCCACGTCTGTTTCACGGCAGTCTGCGGGCAAACCTCTTGAAGGCCGTTGATACACCTGCAGCGGTCACCGAAGACGATCTGTGGCAGGCACTGCGACTTGCGGGTGCTGAAACACTTGTTCAGCGACTACCGCGCGGCCTTGAAACGCCTTTGGGGGAAGATGGCTTCGGCCTCTCGGTTGGCGAGATCCGCCGGGTTGCGTTGGCGCGGGCGGCCATGCGAAAGGATGCCGTCCTCTTGCTGGCGGACGAGCCGACTGCCTCACTCGATGAGGAAACGGCGGCTGATGTCATAAGCGGTCTGCAGACACTTTGTAACGGGCGCACCTCAATCATCGCCACACATGACAAGGGGCTTCGGCAAATCGCCACACGGCGGATCGATCTGAAATCGGAAGGCGCGGTCGCCGGGGGGAGGGCCCTCGCGTGAAGTCTGTCTGGCACATCATCCGCACCCAGCACCGGTACGACCGCTTTTATTTCTGGCTCGGTATTTTCGTCGCCCTGCTGCCTGTGGCTGCCGGGCTTTTGCTGCTTGGGGTCTCGGGCTGGTTCATCACGGCGGCCGCAATTGCCGGGCTTAGTGGTGCGTTTCTCAACATATTCGCACCAAGCGCTCTCATTCGCGCCTTTGCGATTATCCGCACGGCGGGCCGTTACGGTGAGCGCGTCTTGACCCATGATGCGACGTTTCGTTTTCTGACCGGGTTCAGGAACAGGCTGTTTGCGTCCATGGCACAGAGGACGAGCGAGGGGCGTAGAACTGGATTGCTGCTCAACCGCCTGACGCTCGATATCGCCGTCCTCGATACCGTTTATCTGCGGCTGGTTGTTCCCCTGGTGATGGCGCTCGTCGTTGCAGTCTCGCTGCTTCTGGTCTGGAGCAGCATCTCTCCGCTTCTTCTGGTCACTGGCGCTGTTTTCATATCTGCCTGGGGCTGCCTGGCTATCTGGACTTTCGTCCGGTCAGATACCAAAAACGCCCGCCGCACGGATGCGGCGCTTGATGCCATGCGGCTTCGGGCGGCTGATCTGGCTGCGGGGCGTCGGGATTTGGCGATCTATGGCGGGCTGGAAGCTGCGGCCGTGACGGTACTTGCCGCAGAAAGACGCCTCGCGGAAGCCCAGGAGGCCGAAGATCTCCGGACCAGCAAACTGACAGCGGGCTCGACACTTCTTGGCCAGTTGTTCCTTGCAGCCATTCTTCTTGTCTGTCTTCTGGAAGTCGGTCGCGGCGCGCTGACGGCAGCTTTGGCTGTTGGGCTCATACTTGTGGTCATGGGGCTACCGGAAATTTTTTCGATGAGCTTGCCAGGCCTTGCCAAATTGCCGCGTGTCGCTCTTGCTGCAGGCCGGGTCATGGGTTTGATGAAGGATCGCGCTGAAGCTGGACCTGCGGGTGACCGGGCCTCGGGACCAAGAGACGATACTGCCGCTAAGGCTGTGCTTGCCTTCGAAGACGTCAGTTTTGGCTATCCAGGTGCGCAGAGACGCGTGCTGGAGGGGCTCAGTTTCAGCGTCGCGCGCGGCGAAATACTTGCTCTGGCCGGACGCAGCGGGTGCGGCAAGTCAACGGTTGCGGCAGTGGCCGCCCGGTTGAGAAACCCGGGGCAGGGACGGGTTGTTCTGGACGGCGTTGATACCGGCCGGATCCCGGAGGCAGAACTTCGCCGCAAGATTACCGTCATCGGTCAGAAGGCCTATCTCTTCAACGATACGGTCGCGGAAAACCTGCGTATCGCGAACCCGAATGCCAGCGATACGGACCTCTGGCGTGCGCTTGAACAAGCGGCGCTTGCCGAACGCATTTCTGAGAATCCGCAAGGTTTGCAAACCATTCTGGGCGAAGGCGGGCTGGGTCTGTCCGGTGGAGAGCAGAGGCGTCTGGCCCTTGCACGGGCCTTTCTGACCCGGCCGGCTCTGTTCGTTCTGGACGAGATGACCGAGGGACTGGACGCTGCAACCGCCGGCGACGTTCTCGACAGGTTTTTGTCCTATCGCGGAGAGGCTGCCGTCTTGATGATTGCGCATCGCCGTCAGGAACTGGAGCGGGCCGATCGCTTGCTGGATCTGACAGCGCCACATGGGGGCGGCAATCCGTCGCCGGAAACAATTCTTTCCGAATTTCAATGAGTTCCCGCCGGGTTTTCCGCAGCTTGTGGTTGCCACGTCCTTTCTGTCGCATTGACCTTCAGGTGGCTCTAGGCCACGATCAGGACATAGGAAGACTCGTTTTCTAAGCCGGTTCATTGACGGGATTGGCGGCCTTAATCCGCATGCATTGCGTAGTTGATTGCCGCCGCTGGATCGGGACGATAATCGGGTTTTCGATCAAGATCGACATGGCCCGGTCCCCTCCGACTGGGCATCACCCCGTCGATCGTCCTGATGTGCCGAAGTGTCTTTTTCCGTTCGACAGAACGTTGGATGCTTTTGCGAAAATGCTCGGGCCGTGTCCGGTCCGTAAAGGGGGAATACGATGGAACTGAACGTCGTTGACCTGTCGCGGCTGCAATTTGCCATGACAGCGCTCTACCACTTCCTGTTTGTGCCTTTGACCATCGGCCTGTCGATCCTGTTGGCGACCATGGAAACAGTCTATGTGATGACCGGCCGCGAGGTCTGGAAACGCATGGTCAAGTTCTGGGGCACTCTGTTTGGAATCAACTTCGTCCTGGGGGTTGCCACCGGACTGACCATGGAGTTCCAGTTCGGCATGAACTGGGCCTATTTCAGCCAGTATGTCGGCGACGTCTTCGGCGCACCGCTGGCGATCGAAGGCCTGATGGCCTTCTTTCTGGAAGCCACCTTCGTCGGGTTGTTCTTCTTCGGTTGGGACCGGCTTTCGAAGCGCCAGCATCTGGCGGCCACCTGGGCCGTCGCAATCGGAACGAACTTGTCCGCGCTGTGGATTCTGATCGCGAACGGCTGGATGCAGCACCCGATCGGGGCCGCGTTCAACCCCGACACCATGCGGATGGAAGTCATCAGCTTCTACAACGTTTTGTTCAATCCGGTGGCGCAGGCCAAATTCGTGCACACCGTGTCCGCGGGCTATGTCACCGCGTCCATGTTCGTGCTCGGTATTTCCGCCTGGTACATGCTCAAGGGCCGCCATATCGCGATTGCCAAACGGTCCATGGCAATTGCCTCTGCCTTCGGCTTTGCATCGGCTCTGTCGGTTGTGGTTCTGGGCGATGAAAGCGGCTATGAGGCCAACCTGAACCAGAAGATGAAACTGGCGACGATCGAAGCCATGTGGGACACCGAACCCGCGCCGGCCTCGTTCAACGTGGTTGCCTGGGCTGACATGGAAAAGCGTGAAAACGTCTTTGCCATTGAAGTGCCCTATGTGATGGGTCTGATCGCAACGCGCTCTCTCGATACGGTCATTCCCGGCATCAAGGACCTGGTGTCACGGACCAAGGACCGCATTCGGCAAGGCGCTATTGCCTGGGATGCTTTGCAGAAGATCCGCCAGGATCCCGTCAATGTCAGCCCGGATGTCCGCGAGACGTTCCTGCAGAACGAGAACTCGCTTGGGTATGCCTATCTGCTGCTGCCGTTCACGGACAATCCGATGGAAGCAACCACCGCTCAGGTGGATGCTGCGGCCTGGTCGACCGTGCCTGAAGTCATGCCGATGTTCTATGCCTTCCGGATCATGGTGGCTTGCGGCTTCTTCTTCATCCTGATGACGGCGATTTTCTTCTACTATTCCTCGTCCGGGAAACTGGACACTCTGAGGGACAAACGCCGTTGGCTGTTGCACGTCGCAGTCTGGTCTATTCCGTTGCCGTGGATTGCCTGCGAAATGGGCTGGTTCGTGGCTGAATACGGCCGTCAGCCCTGGATCATTGAAAGTATGCTGCCGACGGCCGCGGGTGTTTCGAACCTGAGCGTGACCGAGGTTCTGCTGACGCTCGCCGGTTTCGTAGCGCTCTACAGCACGCTTCTGGTGATCGAGATCACGTTGATGATCAAATACATCAAGATCGGGCCCGAAGACGGTGAAAACCCGGATGCGGTTCAAGCCGCATTCCGGCAGCCGGCTCCCACCGCAGCCTCAGTTCCAGCGGAGTAATCGAAGATGATCCTCTATGAAATGATCGACTACTCCGTCCTGAAAATGATCTGGTGGGTACTGCTTGGTGTCCTGCTGATTGCCTTCGCGGTCATGGACGGATTTGACATGGGTGTCGGCGCGATGCTGCCCTTCGTTGCCGAAACGGATATCGAACGGCGTGTCGTCATCAACACGATCGGCCCGACCTGGGAAGGAAACCAGGTCTGGTTCATCCTGGGGGGCGGGGCCATCTTCGCTGCCTGGCCGCCGCTCTATGCCATCAGCTTCTCGGGCTTCTATCTCGCGATGTTTGTGGTGCTGGCGGCGATGATCCTGCGGCCGGTGGCCTTCAAGTACCGGTCCAAGCGGCCGGATCCGTCCTGGCGCAATGCCTGGGACTGGGCATTGTTTACGGGATCCTTCGTGCCGGCGCTCGTCTTCGGAGTTGCCGTCGGCAATGTGTTGCTTGGCGTGCCGTTTTCGCTCGATACCGACCTGCGCATGACCTACGAAGGCTCGTTCTTCGGGCTCTTCTCGCCGTTCTCGCTGCTGTGCGGATTGTTGTCCGTTACCATGCTGGTGGCCCACGGCTCGGTCTGGCTGGTGATGCGCGCTTCCGGTGATATCGCCATGCGTGCACGTCGGTTTGGAACCGTAGCGGCCGGTCTCAGCATCGTGCTGTTCGCCCTTGGTGGTTATCTGATTGCCAGCGGCTATGTGGAAGGCTTCCGCATCACGTCTGAAGTCGACCCGAACATGGCAGCCAATCCGCTCGCGAAACAGGCGATTATGGAAGGTGGAGCATGGATGTCCAATTACACTGTCCATCCTGTTCTCTGGCTTGCCCCGGGCCTCGGCTTCCTCGGCCTGTTCGGCACTCTGGTGCTTCTGCAGACCCGTATGGAAAAGCTGATCTTCCTGTTTTCGAAGCTGGCGGTTTTCGGGATTATCTCGACAGTGGGTGTCTCGATGTTCCCGTTCATCCTGCCGTCCTCGCTCCAGCCCGGCGCCAGTCTGACTGTCTGGGATGCTTCATCCAGCCATCGAACCCTGTTCAACATGCTGGTGGCGACACTCATCTTCCTGCCGATCATCCTTGTCTACACCGCCTGGGTCTACAAGGTCCTGTGGGGCAAGGTGGATGAAGAAACCATCGAACGCGACAACCACACCGCTTACTGAGGAGACTGCTTCATGTGGTATTTTGCCTGGGTCCTCGGAATGCCTCTGGCCTGTGCTATGGCTATCCTGAACGCGATGTGGCTGGAGCTGAGGTCGGAAGACGAACGTCGCCGCCTTGAAGGTCGCGAGTAGGGCTAGCTTTTGCCAAAAGCCTTGTCACAGAACGAAAAAAGCCCCGGATCGCTCCGGGGCTTTTTGTTGAGCTTATGCCCGTTGGATCAGGCGGCCTGCACCTTTGCAGCGCGCAGCTTTTCCAGGATGTTCTGCGGCGAAGAAACGCCATACGGATCGCTTTCGCAGTTGTCGGAGAAGCCTTCTTCTTCGAACCACTGCTCAACGACGCCATCGTTGACGACAGCACCGTAACGCCAGGAGCGCATGCCGAAGCCGAGATTGTCCTTGGCAACCAGCATGCCCATCTTGCGGGTGAACTCGCCGGAACCGTCCGGGATCACCTTGACCTTCTCGACGCCCTGAGCCTTTGCCCAGGCATTCATCACGAAAGCATCGTTGACGGAGATGCAGTAGATGTCGTCGACGCCTTCAGCCTTGAACTCTTCGAACAGCTTTTCGAAGTCCGGCAGCTGATAGGTGGAGCAGGTCGGAGTGAACGCACCGGGAAGCGAAAACAGAACGACTTTCTTGCCTTTGAAGTAGTCGTCGCTGGTCTTGTCTTCCCAACGGAACGGGTTCGGACCTTCGATGGATTCGTCGCGGACACGGGTACGGAAGGTAACGAACGGAACTTTTTTGCCGAGCATCGCAAACTCCAGAAATTGAACGGTTGCAAATTGTCCAGAGCGCTAAAATCTGACCTTGCCCGAGGGAGGAAAACCGGGCAGGGCATGAACGCCCTGAAAGCGGAGAAGGTTTCGGCCTAGCGCATTTGCTGCGATGCCGCAATCCATTTTGCTCTGCGAAAGCCAACAAGCCTGTGCGATACAGCCTGTCAGGACGATATGCCGCTTCGCACATGCGAGCAAACTCACGTTCGGGACTTTTGTGGGCAGGCGGAGTTTTCCGGAAAAAGCACTCAAATCATTGTATACACGCTCAATTTCGATGTTTAAGTTGAGGCGTCCCGGTTGGTTCTCTCTGGACTTGAGGCGGGACACATCAGGGGGCTCCACAGGGCCGGATCCTGCATCCGGGACCCTGCCAAAATTTGACTTCCAGCGTCACGAGTGATGAATGCGTAGGGTCTTTCGGGCGGTGCACATGCTTTGCATGGGGTTTGCCGCGATCGTCTTTCTGGGCCAATTGGCCATGGTGCTGATGCGCTATCTGCTTGGCTTCGGATTTCTGGAAATCCAGGACGCGGTCAATTATGCCTTCGCAACTCTTGTTGCCCTTTCAGTGGCCGTTTCTTTCGATGCGGACAAGCACGTGCGTGTAGATGTCTTCCGCCAGAACTGGAGCGCTCGTACGAACCGGCGCGTCGACTGGCTGGGATATCTCCTGCTGGCTCTGCCGGTCTTTGCGCTCATGCTCTGGACGGCATTTCCGCTGGTCCGCAGTTCCTGGGCGATTTTGGAAGGGTCTCCCGAAACCGGCGGCTTGCCCGGTCTGTTTCTGGTCAAGACCTGTCTTGTCATCCTTCCGGCGCTTGTCGTTATCTTCACTCTTCAAAAGCTGTTCGGCGCGATCCGGCGGAACGATTCATGACTGCCGATATTATCTGGCTCGCCATTCTGGCCCTGTCCGTATTTGCCTGCATTCTGTCCGGTGTACCTGTGCTGCTGGCGATTGCCGGGGCGCCGACGCTCGTGGCGCTTGTTGCAGCCGCGACGGGGCATTTCGACCTCGTGTTCTTTCAGGCCGTTCCCCAGCGCGTCTACGGTGTGATGACCAATCCGCTTCTGCTGGCGGTGCCACTCTTCGTGCTCATGGGGCTGCTCCTTGAAAAGTCACGCCAGGCGGAGCGGATGTTGCAGAGCCTGACGGCCGCAATGGGCGGGCAGCAGTCGGCCCTGGCGCTCTCCGTTGTTCTGGTGAGCGCGCTCATCGCCGCCTCAACCGGCATCATCGGGGCAACCATCGTCATGCTCGGCACCATCACGCTACCTGCGCTGCTGGCGGCCGGCGTCAACAAGCACATGAGCAGCGGGCTCATCTGCGCCAGCGGAACGCTCGGTCAGATCATTCCTCCGTCCATCGTTCTGATCCTTCTGGGTGATCAGGTGTCCAATGCCTACTTCGAAGCGCAGCAGGAAGCCGGCAATTTTGCGCCGGACCCCGTCACCGTGGGGGACCTGTTTGCCGGTGCGTTGATCCCGGGTCTGCTTCTGGTTGCTCTCTATGCAGCTTACGTGCTGCTGCGCCTGCGCCGGACGGTACCAAAAGGGCCGGAGGGGCAAACTCCGGCACCGCAGCCGCGTGTGTCAGGCCGTGAACTATTCCGGAATATCGCCCCGACGCTCGGGTTGATCGTGGCCGTGCTCGGCAGCATCCTGATCGGCATCGCAACACCAACGGAAGCCGCCAGCGTCGGTGTCGCCGGTGCCATCCTGATTGCCGCCGCCGCAAGCGACGGCAAGGCTGCCCGCATCGCAATGGCCTGCGCAGGCTTTGCCATTGTGCTGTTGGTGCTGCGCCGGCTCGGCCTCTTTGGTCTGGAGTTCGAAGGCGGACGGATAAGCTGGACGGCACTGACGATTGTCTCCGTCGCGATGACGGCAGCAGCTTTCGTCATGCTGGCAATTGCAGCAGCGTCTCTGATACGGGGAGGCGTGCTGGTGCCTGCGTTGCGGGAAACCGTGACCATTACAGGAATGATCTTCGGCATCGTGATTGCCGCCAGCATTCTGTCGCTGGTCTTCCGCGGCTTCAATGGTGACGAGCATGTCGCCGAATTGCTGCACGCCTTGCCAGGCGGCGCCTACGGCATGTTGCTGCTGACCATGCTGGTGATCTTCCTGCTCGGATTCATTCTGGAATTCGTGGAGATCATCTTCATCGTCGTTCCGATCGTCGGGCCGATCATCCTGCAGTCCGACATCAGCCCGGTCTGGTTTGCGGTTCTGATTGCGCTCAATCTGCAAACTTCGTTCTTGACGCCACCATTCGGGTTTGCCCTTTTCTATTTCCGGTCGGTTGCACCGGCGGATATCCGCACCTCTGACATTTATGTTTCGGTGATCCCGTTTGTCGCCATTCAGCTTCTGGCGCTCGGTCTGGTCGCCGCCTTTCCGGCACTGGCAACACTGTTGCCGGACGTCCTGTTTTGAACACCATGGGAGAGACAAGTATGAAAAGACGTGATTTTCTGAAGGCCGGCGCCGTTGCCGCTCCTGCCAGCCTGCTGGCGGCACCTGCAATTGCGCAGGGCAAGATCGAGTGGAAGCTGCCGACGTCGTTCCCGGCCAAGGCCCCCGGCGTCGGCACCAATGTGACCGCCTTCGCCGACCGTGTCGCTGCCATGTCCGATGGTCAGTTGACCTTCAAGGTCTACTCCAGTGGCGAACTTGTGCCGCCCTTCGGTGTTGAAGACGCCGTGGAGCAGGGCACGGCCGAGATCGGTCATTCGACGCCTTACTACGCCGCTTCGAAGAACACGGCCTTGCACTTCTTTTCTGCCGTTCCCTTCGGCATGACCGCGGTGGAAACGACCGCCTGGCTCCGGTACGGTGGCGGTCAGGACCTGTGGGACAGTCTTTACGAAGAACGTGGCCTCAAGCCTTTCTATTCGGGCAGTTCCGGTGTTCAGGCCGCCGGCTGGTTCAAGAACCCGGTTGAAAGCCTGAATGATCTTGCCGGTCTCAACATGCGCATTGCCGGCCTTGGCGGCGAAGCCATGCGCAAGCTCGGTGTCAACGCGGTGTTGCTGCCGCCTCCGGAAATCTTCCCGGCCTTCCAGTCCGGCGCCATCGATGCGGCCGAGTGGGTCGGTCCCATGCTGGATCAGGCGTTCGGCCTGCAGAAAGTTGCCAGCTACTGCTACGTTCCGGCCTTCCACGAGCCGTCAGCGGCACTGGAAATCGTCGTCAACAAGGAAGCCTATGACAGCCTGCCGGCAAACCTTCAGGCCATCATTGCCTATGCGGCGGAAGCTGCTTCTGTCGAAACCACTGCCCAGTTTGACTATTACAACGCGGTGGCCATGAAGAAGCTGAAGGAAGACGGCGTCACATTTGCGAACTTCCCGGATGATGTCCTGGCTGCCTTGAAGACGGCAGTCGCCGAAGTGATGGCGGAAAACGCTGCCGCCAATCCGAAGTTTGCCGAAGTGCAGAAAAGCTACGACGCGTTCCTGGAGCTTGCCAAGGATTACGCGGCGCTGGTGAAGGCAACCACCTTCACCCAGCGCATGTAGGCACGCCTTGCCCCGCCGGCCGGCAAAGGCGACCGGCGGGGTTTCAGGTTTCCAGCTGCCGTTCGCGCAGCACGATGGCGATACCGCTTGCAATGATGATCGCCGCGCCGACGTAGGTCGCCAGGTCGGGTATTTCGTCCCACAACAGCCAGCCGAGCAGGGTTGCCCACAAGAGCGCGGTATAGTCGAACGGCGCGACAACGGCGGCCGGTGCCAGACGGAAGGCCTGTGTCATTAACGTGATGCCGACCGTACCGAACAGCGCGATGCCCAGGAACAGCCAGATGTCTTCGGCGCTTGGTTGCACCCAGACGAAAGGCATTGCAAGCGCGGTGATGAGAGCGCCGGCTCCGGACAGATAAAGCATCAGGGTCCAGACGCTCTCGCGCGGGTCCACCAGACGTGCACTGAGCATCAGCGCCGCGTAGAACAAGGCTGTCGCGATGGGCAGAAGCGAAGCTGCCTGAAAGGCGCCTGTGCCCGGACGGACGACCACCAGAACCCCGACAAACCCGATAAGCACTGCCGTCCATCGGCGCCACCCGACCTGTTCGCGTAAAAACAGCGCGGAAATCGCGGTCACGAATACAGGCATGATGAAAACAAGCGCCGTAGCTTCCGCAAGACCCAGTAGGCTCAGGCCGGTGAAAAACAGCGTGGCGGCGCAAATCCATAGCGCTCCGCGCAAAAGGTGGGCCGCCGGACGGTGAGAAATGAGGGCGGATCTGCCGCCCATTTGCAACGCAATCATAGTTGCAATTGGCAGGGCGATGACGTTGCGCAGAAACAGGATCTGGAGCGGGCTGTAGTCAGCCGTAAGTGTCTTGGCAATGGCGTCGTTGAGGCAAAGGCACACAACGCCCGCGCACATCATTCCTATTCCTGCCGTTACCCGATTGCGGCTTTCGGCCATGGCCGTTCCCATTCCACTACCTCCCTTTTCTGGGTGCAGTGAAACACCGCGCCGGACAGGGCAACAAGGCGAGATTTGCCGAAATCCGGCCTGTCGGGATGCGGCAGGACACGTCCGTGGAGAATAATGATTGCCGTTGCGTAATTTGTTTTTAGAGTAAGGGTGTTTTGCGGTAAATTACAATTTTCGATTGCTCGCCGCTTATCCGTTCCATCGCCCCGGAGGCCCCATCCCATGGCATTGACGTCTCCCTATTTCCGCAATGTGCCGCAGCTCGAGGCCGCCGCAATCAACAGCCCCTGGCTCGGCAGCGGGTCGAGTGGACACGGTGTGCATCTGGTTCAGTTCGGGTTGATAGAACTGGGGTTTCCCATGCCAAAATCCGTTGGTGGAACGGGGCTCAGTCCGGATGGCATTTACGGCAATGAAACCGTGCAAAAGGTCAAGGAGTTCCAGCGTTCCTCACACGGCGGGCCCCCTATCAACGATGACGGTGCCGTCGGGCGAAACACCATGGCCAAGCTCGACAGGGCGCTTCCGTTCCTCACGCACAAGGTTCGTGTGCACATATTCGTTGTGGTGACGCCGGACGCCCCGATCTCCACCGCAGAAAGCACCGCAAAGGAACTCTACAGCCACTACGGCATCAACTTCGAGGTCACGTCCATCCAGTCACTGGCCTTGACGGCAGCCGAAGAAACGGAGTTTTCCCAGCACGGTCTCGCCTTTGCCAGGATGAAGCAACTGGCGGAGTCGCATACTTCCGTAAGGGTGCTGCCGAATGAAATCATGGTGTTCTATATCCGCCGCTTCAATCCGGACACCGACCTGGCCCTTTCCAAGGCCAATCACACGGGAGCCGTCACGCGGATCAAGAAAAACGCCGATGTAAGCACGCTGGCTCATGAAGTCGCCCATAACCTCATCGACAGCCCGCGAGGCGTGAGCGAGCATGTGGCGCACAAACAGAACATTCTGGCGACACTGCCTCGGACCACGCCTTTTGTGCTGAGCTTCGAGCAAGTTGAGCAGATGCGGCGGAACATTCGGTTGTTGCGGGCCTGAATGGGAGAGCCTTCAGCCCAAGGACATCTGGTCAGCACGACCTTCGGAAGCTAGCATCCGTCATCTGATCCGATCTTCCAACGACAGCGAGACGCGCATGCACGCCTTCCTTCCCTTCAATCTCGACGAGATCGTTCCCGAACATGATGCGCCCGCGCCGGAAAAGGTCATTTCGGGAGATCCGAAGTTTACCACCTGGCTGGTCGAGACGACGGATAACGAAACCCTGTTTTCGGGCGTTTGGGAAGCAACGCCGGGGGCCTGGAAGATCTCTTACGACGAATGGGAGTTCTGCTCGATTCTTTCCGGCAGATCAGTGCTGACGGACAAGGACGGTACCACCCGGGAGATTGGGGCAGGTGACAGCTTTGTGCTCCAGCCTGGCTTTTCCGGAACCTGGGAAGTCCTGGAAACCACCCGCAAGCTGTTCGTCATCCGCCTGCCGTCCTGATGCAGGTCGACAGCAGTGGCAGCCTTGAGAAACCAGCAAGGTTCAACTTCGATTTCTGAGCGATTACAGGCGCATATGCCGCGCAGATGAATGATCATCCATCCGCAGCAATTACCAGGCACCAAAAAGGGAACCGGGGACCCTGGTCCCCGGTCCGGAGCTTTGCTCTTGTTACTTCTGCGCCTGATATCCGGAAGGTTCCGTCAGCAGCAGGACCACGAACACCAGAACGGGGGTCAGTACCACGCTTGCCAGGAAACATCCGAAGGACCCGAGGCGGGTTTCCCGCCCCCGGTAACCGACCAGGACGCACAGAAGCAGATATATGACCAGGGGTGCGACAAACATCAGGCGGCTTCCGGCTTGTCTTCCGCGATATCCTCGCCCCTCTTCACCATCTTCTTGAAATGTTCCTTGTAGGCAGCGGCGTCGAAATTCAGGAAGTCACCACCTGTTTCGAAATGCTGCTGGAACACCTTGCCGACAGCAAAGGTGAAGGCACCGAGCGTTGCACCGGATCCCACGATACCCAACGCGGTGCCGAGCACCGGAATAGTCTTCATGAAGCTGGAGGCAATGAAGGTACCCGCACCGACACCGCCGAGACTTGCCAGAAGCGTCGTCACGGCTGTTCTCGCGCGATTTTCCGAAAACGGCACGTCATAGACTGCCGCCAGCTTGCGAATGAGATTGAGCTGCGTGCCGATTGCGGCAACGAGATCGAAGATTGGAATCGGAATGAGGCCGGTGCCTGTGCCCACGATGACATGGTCACGTATGATTTTCTCGGCTGCCAGTGTGCGTTCTTCAGGGGTCAGCGGAGAGCTTTCGGTCTCAGCCGTACCGTCAGCCAGCTTTTCAGCCGCATCGACGGTGTCTTCAGGCTGTGATTTTGCGGAACTTGTGCGTGTGGACTTCGTTGTCATTTCACAGTTTCCTTCCTTCAGCGTCTCAGCACCCGGCTGCTTACTCTACGTGAGCGTAGCTCGACTGCGATCCGATTTCAATCTTGCAATCAGCGAGATATCAATTTCCAGTTTGCGTCTTTTCCGTGTTTTGGCTGCCCGAAGCGGGGGCTGTTTCAGCGGTAGTCGAGCTTTCTTCGGAAGAATTCTCGCCCGATGTATCTTCGTTCGGTCTCTGCTGCGTCTCCTCATCCTGCGACATATCCGTCTCGGACGTTGGTGCGTTCGAGAACAGTTGCGGCAGAGTATCGAAATCGGGCAATCGGTAGCGTTGCGGGTTGACTGGAGCAGGGGCCGGCAAACTCGGTTGATTGGCAATGTCGCTGCCGAGGATAAGTGGAAGCTGGTCTTTGCCGCCGCCAACGATCACAATCTTGCTGTTGTTGGATTTCGACAATTCGACAGTGGCTTCGATACCGCGCCACGTCAGAAGCTGCGGTGTCAGGGCGTCGGCGACAATCGAATAGAAGGTCTGGTAGCCGATGGCGTCGATACGTTTGCGCTCCGCCTCCTTGCGGGCCTGCTGCAGCACGTATTCATAGGCGAGGGCGTTTTGTTCCTCGGTCAGCTTGCGCGAAATTGCCTGGTTGATTTCCTTCGGCAGCTCGATCCGGCGGATTATGACCTGATCGAAGATGATCAGGTCCTGCTCGTTCGATTGAATGGTCTCCATGACTTCCCTTTCAAGGCGTGACATGTCGACCTGGTAAAGCTCGTGAGGGTCGTATTTGCCGATGACGGAACGGACCGCTTCCACAGCGGTGGGGCGGACAAAACGGTCGGCATATTCCGGTCCGATGGCCCGGTGCAGCTTGCCGGCATTATCCGCCTTCGGATAATACAGGACCGAAATGTCCGAAGTGATACGCAGGCCGTCCGCCGCCAGCCCGTGGACCGTTTCATCCTGCTTTTGAATGCGGACCTCGTAGGGATAGATCCGGTTCCAGGGCCATTTGATGTTGATGCCTTCGGGATAAACGAATCTGGTTTCGGTACCGACGGTAAGCGTTCTGAACAGAACGCCGACTTCACCCGGTCCGATGACGAAGAAGGTCAGTGGCCACAGAACAATCGAGACGAAGCCCAGCAGCAGCAGATAGGCGATGGCCTTGTCGGTCCGGCTCATCCTGTGGATCTTGCGCGGCTTCTTTTTCGGCTTGTCAACCTCGACGTCGTCTTCCGCAACGCTCATTCAGCGCCCCCAGGAATTGAAACGGTCCGCAGCTCGTTAGGGTGACCTTACGGCCGGCAAAAGCATAAAAACAAGAACTCTCAATGCTTTCCGAGTGATCCTGTCTGCGCCAGTCGCAGCAGAGTTGCAAGAAAACAACGTTGTGGCAAGCGTGTTTCTTGAGCTAGGCAAGAGCGAAAGAATTTGCTTAAGTCGTGTTGTGTTGCCTTACGTCAATGCAACTTATGGTTAATTTCGAACGTTGTGAAACCGTGATCGCAACCACCTAAAGGAGCGGTGAGTGTCAGCCAGAGCAGGGTCATTCAGTTTCGATCGGAAGGACCTGAGCCGGTTCCTCTTCGACCTTTACGACTATGAACCCAAGCTCCTGCGCAAACTGATTTCCGCTCGACCCTATGTCTGCCCGTTTGAGGACATCGAGCGGCATATTCCCGAAGACGCAAAGGTTCTGGATGTCGGCTGTGGCAACGGAGCGTTGCTGGCCATTCTGCTGGCATCGGGAAGGGTGAAGGTAGCTGTCGGGTGCGATGTCCATGAAGGCGCTCTTGCCTCGGCCCGAATGGCCGCAGAACGAACGGGCAATGCCGGGCACGTATCGTTTTTGAAGATCAGAGGTTTCGAGGAATTGCCCGCCGATAGCTTTGACGTCGTGACCATGGTCGATGTCCTGCATCATGTCCCCGAAGGCGATAGGGTGAAGGCTGTTGAGGAGGCGATCAAACGTGTCGCGGCAGGAGGGATATTCCTGTTCAAGGATATGGTTGAAGCGCCGTTCTGGCGGCGGTTAGCCCACAATGTCGACGATCTGATTTTTTCCGGGGAGTGGGTAAGGCAGGTCAAGACCGCCAAGGTTGAGGCACAGGTGAAGGCTGCAGGGTTCGAACTTTTTGAAAGCCTGGAAATTCCACGAATTTTTTATGGAAACACGCTGCGGGTTTTTCGAAGACTTTAGTAAACTTCGAATTGAAGGATGTTGAACGGAAATTAGTGGAGAAAAATTAACTTATAATCTGAGAAAAAGTCGTGAATTATTTTTTAGTGCCGTTAGGTAAGTGGTGTGAGAAAGGGAGGGGTTGCAAATTTAGCCGATAGATTACTTGTGAAAAAACACTCCGGGGGGTGATTTGAATTTAGGTGTTGCAAATCGTCATATGTTTCTCGCCGGGTACATGCTCGTGCCCGGAAGCCATTTTGCCGGCATGTGGCGCCATCCCTACAGCGAAACGGATTTCTGCGATCCCGATTTGTTCAAGGATACGGCGGTGACCCTGGAGCGGGGCGGGTTCGATCTCGCGTTCATTCCGGAAAGTCTCAGCGTCACCACCGGACTGAACGACGACTACGAAACCTTTTTGAAACACGGCGCGGTTGGCGCTGTCCGCCATGACCCCAACTTGCTGGTTTCGCTCATGGCTTCGGTGACCAAGTCTTTGGGGTTCACGGTCACGCTCTCGACCACCTACATGGAGCCTTATCACCTGGCTCGAACGCTCAGCACGCTGGATCATTTCAGCAAGGGGCGGATTTCGTGGAATGTCGTGACCTCTGCCGGTCCGAGCAACGGACACAATTTCGGTCATTTCCCGAAGCTCATTTCGCCGGAAGCCTATGACCGGGCCGAGGAGTGTCTGGAGATCTGCCGCAAGCTCTGGCAGTCCTGGGAGCCGGATGCACTGGTGGCCGACAAGGCGTCCGGTCTTTATGCGGACACCGGCAAGATCCGGCCCATCGACCACGAGGGAGAGCGTTTCAAACTGCGTGGCCCCTTGTCGCTTCCGGCCGGACCGGGCGGAGAGCCAATCCTGATGAGCGTCGGCGTTTCGCCGCGTGGGCGTGATTTTTCCGCCAAATGGGTCGATGTTATCTTCGCGATCCAGGCGGATGCCGAGGGTATGTCGGAACTGCGTGCCGATGTGCGCCGACGGGCCGCGGAAAAGGGGCGTGACCCGGAAAAGATATTCCTTCTAACGGCGGTTCAGCCGGTGATCGGCGAAACCGAAGCGATTGCGAAGGCGCGGGCGGAATATCTCGATGAGCTGATCCATCCGGATGTCGCCATTGCTTTTCTCTCAGGCATGATCGGCGTTGACGCAACCGGATATGATCCCGACACGCCCATCGATGAGGTGTTGGAAACATCCGCAAAATGCGCCGGGAAGGCGGCCGTGGATGGTGGAGCGGCCTTTCCATGGCTGGAACGGATCCGGGAAGAAGATCGGACCCGGTGCTGGACACTTCGCGAGATCGCAATCCGAATGGCACGCAGCACGTCCACGCCGCGCCTGGTGGGCACGCCGGAGCAGGTCGCCGATCAGCTTGAGTCGTATTTCCTGAAGGGGGCGTGCGACGGTTTCGTGATTACCCCGACCCATTTTCCCGGAAGTTTCGATGAGTTTTCCCGGGCTGTCGTGCCGATCCTGCGTCAGCGTGGACACGTGCGGCCAGCCGGGCACGACCCTTTGACACTCAGACAACGACTGGGGCTGCAAGGCTGAAAAATACGTCTGGCGAAAGCCGGATGAGCAAAACAGAAACGGCAAGTCTTCGACGGAGTTGATCTCAATGGCATCCCGCGAAAGTGGTTTCCAGACTGCAACAGCAAAGACTGCCTCGACCGTTGTTGTGCGTCCCGATGTCTGCCGGTTGCCGTCGGAAGCAGCGCTGGACAAGGAGATCGTTTCTGTTCGCGCGCTATTTGCCCGGCAAGTGCATTCGAAGCCCGGTGCGACAGCGCTGATGATGCCCGGCTCGGTGCTGACTTTTGAAGAACTCGATCGCAAGTCCAATCGCGTCGCGTGGTATCTCATCCGGCGTGGCATCGGGCCCGGCGACATTGTAGCCCTCGGCTGTGCTGCCGGGCCGGATCTTGTTGTCTGTCTATTGGGCGTGATCAAGACAAGCGCATGTTACATGCCGCTGGATCCGGCATACCCCAGGCAGCGCCTGATAGACATGCTTCAAGACGCGCAGCCGGATCTGATCCTTGCTGAGCAGTCGATTGCCGAAATCGTGGAAGCGGCTGATCAGACGCATCAAGCCGTCTTTCTCGGAGGCGGTGCTCTGAGCCGTGAGATTGCCGCTCAGCCTGAGACTACACCTTTGGAGAAGGATCTCCTGCGCGGGCAATCCGGCAATGACCCTGCCTACCTCGTCTATACATCCGGCTCCACCGGACGGCCCAAGGGGGTGCTCGGACGGCAAGCCGCCCTTGCCAACAGGCTGCTCTGGATTTCGGAGGCTTTGCCTTTCTCGGAGGGCGAGAGGACTTTGTTCAAGACCTCCCTGAACTTCATAGATGGTTCGACGGAACTCTTGGGTGCCTTGTGCAATGGCTGCGCGGTCGTCCTTGCAGGAGGGAACGTGTCCACAGACCCGAGACGACTGGCAAAGACAGTGGAGGCGTTTGCCGTCACGCGCTTGACGGTCGTTCCGAGCCTGCTCACAAGCCTTCTTGAAGACGACTGCCTACCGAGCCTGCAGGGCTGCCGGACCTGGGTGACGAGCGGCGAACCACTTCCTTCAAGTCTCCTGCAAAAGTTCTGCGACAAGCTTCCCGCCGCGCGACTGTTCAACTTCTACGGCGCTTCGGAAGCTGCGGGCGACAGCCTTTGGGCACGCTGCGACACCACCCGGAATGCGGGTATCGGCAAACCCATTCGCCAAACGCGCATCTATTTGCTCGATGACCTGCTTCAGCCTGTTGCCGATGGAGAAAAGGGGGAGCTCTATATTGCAGGTGCTGGTCTTGCGCTTGGTTATCATCGCCAGGCGGACAAGACGGCGGAACGCTTCATTGCCTCTCCCTGCGGCCCCTCAGGGACTTTGCTCTACAGAACTGGCGATGTTGCGCGGCGAATGCCTGACGGGAGCTACGAGTATCTGGGCCGCTCCGATCATCAGGTGAAAATCCGTGGTGTTCGCGTTGAACCGGGAGAGGTGGCGGCGGCTTTGGACAGGTTGCCGGATGTTTCCCGTTCGGCGGTTGTTTCGAAACGCCGCGATAATGGCGAGGTTTATCTTGCCGCTTACGTCGTCTGGGGCGCTGGGGCTGATAGGGATGAACCGAATCTGATGAAAGCCCTGGCTGAAGCGCTGCCTTCCGCTTTTCTGCCGTCTGCAATTGTTTCTCTCGATGCGCTTCCACTTACTCCCAACGGCAAGCTGGACAGGGCTGCACTGCCGGACCCCGAATGGTCTGTCGGCAGCGGCGCAAGCGAACCACAGAGCGACCTTGAAAGCTCAATCTGCGAGGCCTTTTCCGAACTGCTCGGCACGTGTTCCGTTTCGGCGCAGGATAATTTTTTTCTTCTGGGTGGGCACTCGCTCTCCGCTGCGCGCCTTGCCTATCGGCTGAGAGACCGGTTTGACGTTGAGGTTGAACCCAGTCAGATATTTGACGCACCGACGCCAGCGGAATTGGCCCGTCTGATCGCGCAGGCGAAACCCCGACCCAGAAGGCTGGTGTCTCTAGCGTGGCCCGGCAAAATACCGCTGTCTTCCGCGCAAAAGCGTCTGTGGTTTCTTCAAAGGATTCACCCGGAAGACACATCGTACAATCTTGTCTATCGTTTCCGCCTCTCGGGAGATATCAACCCATCCGTTCTCAGGCAGGCCTGGCTGGACGTCATTGAACGTCACGAAGTGTTGCGGACCGTCTATCCGCAAGACGGCACCGGAGCCCCTTATCAGGACATTCGTCCGGATTTTGTTTTGGAAGAACTTGTTCAGATTGTTTCCCTGCCGTCTGACGAAGCCCAGTCCGAGCTTTCCGCACAAGCTGCCAGACCTTTCGATCTCGCCAGCGATCTGCCCGTGAGGGTTGCCATAACGACAGAGGAAGATGGCAGGCCTGAACTGCATGCCATCATGCAGATCGTCGTTCATCACATCGCAATCGACGGCGGCGCCCTGCGGCCCTTGCTTGCCGACTTCGAGGCCGCCTTTTCCGAAAGGAACCAAGGCAAATCACCAGTCTGGAAAGAGCCGGCTATCCAATATGCCGACTTTGCAAGTTGGCAGAAAACCTGGCTTGCCGAGGCCGCTGACCAGGACCTTGCCAGGCACCTTGCCGAGGTTCGGGATGAACTGGCAGGCGCGCCTGACTGTATCGATCTGCCTTTTGCCGAGGGGCAACGCAGGAATGCCTATTGGCAAGGTGACGGCGTAGCCCTCGAAATCCCTGTGGAGCTTCATCGCAAACTAGAGGAATTGGCGGCGGAGACGCAAACAAGCCTCTTCATGGTGCTGCAGGCCGCGATGGCGACAACCCTTTCCCGGCTCGGGGCAGGAGATGATGTCGTTATCGGAACACCGGTGGACGGCCGTCCGGACAATACTTTCGAAGACACCATTGGCCTTTTCGTCAACATGCTGGCGCTCCGGAGCGACCTTTCCGGCAAACCGACCTTCCGCGCATTGCTGGCCGAAACGCGCAGCCGGAACCTTGCCGCCTATGCCCGCCGGAACCTGCCCTTCGAGCTCGTGGTCGATGAAGTCGCACCGCGCAGAGACCTGTCCTTCCATCCCCTGTTTCAGGTCGTTCTGGCGCTTGATATGGCCGGAGAGACTGTCTTGTCCTTGCCGGGTCTGACGTGTGCAGTTGAAGACGTGCCCGTCACCGCCTCAAAATTCGATCTCTCCCTTGACCTGACTGCTCATCGAGGCCCGGAAGGCGATCCAGGCGGCATCTGCGGGCGGATTGAATTCCGGACGGATCTGCTCGATGGGCAGGTTGCGGGTAATATTTCGCGGCGTTTCATCAGGCTTCTGCTCGCGGCCGTGGAAAACCCGGACATACGGATCGATGACCTCAAGATTGTCGGTTCCGACGAAGCCTCACACCTTGCAGGTCTTTGCGAGGGAGAGCAGGTCGAAAAAGCTGCGGTCGAAATGTCCTTGCCCGACCGGTTTCGTCTGCTCGCCAAACAAAATGCAGACAAGGTCGCGCTTGCGAGCCAGACCCGCGCGCTTTCCTATGCGGAACTCGAAGGACTGTCGGACCGTGTTGCACGAAACCTGATCCGCCGCGGCGTTCGGCCGGGGGCGCGGGTTGCGGTCTTTATGGACAGATCTATCGAGCTGGTCGTTGCAACGCTGGCGATCGTGAAGGCAGGCGGGGCTTATGTTCCTCTCAACAGGAACGATCCGCCGTACCGCCTGCGACAACTCTTGGCGGATACCAAGGCGCACCTTGTGCTGATTGATGACAAGGACGCGGCTTCGGCCGGGTTTGACGACGTGCCTTCTGTTCCGTTCAGCGAACTTCGAGCAGCGTCTGCAAACGAGAGCCTGCCGAATGTCGCGGCCGGTCAGATCGCCTGTGTTCTCTTCACCTCCGGCTCCACGGGCCAGCCGAAGGGGATTGCGATCAGCCACCGCAATATCCAGGCTCTTGCGCTCGACGGGTGCTGGCCGGAAGGTTCCCATGAGCGGGTGCTCTTGCATTCACCCTATGCATTCGACGCGTCGACCTATGAAATCTGGACACCGCTCATGCGGGGGCAGGAACTGTTCGTTGCGCCGCCGGGTATCCTGGATGCTGAAACGATTGCCCGATTGGTCGAAGAGCGCCAGGTGACGGCGGCCTGCATAACGACACGTCTCTTCAACATCATTGCCGGTGAAAAACCGGAAGCGTTCAAACCTTTGAAGTCGGTGCTGATCGGCGGTGAGGCCGCTTCCGCCGAAGCCTTGCGCCGGGCGACAGCGGCTTCGGCGGACACGCGGTTCGTCAATGGCTATGGCCCTGCGGAGGGAACGACGTTCGTAACCTGGCACGCCATGCGGACACTGGAAGAAACCGCACACAAGGTTCCCATCGGGTTGCCGCGTGACAATTGTAGCGTCCGCATTCTGGATAATCGCCTGAAACCCGTCGGCATCGGCATGGTGGGCGAGCTCTATTTGGCCGGTGACTGCTTGACGCTCGGATATCTGGGCCGCACCGGCCTGACGGCCGAGCGCTTCGTTGCCGATCCCGCAGGGCCTGCCGGCAGCAGGATGTATCGCACCGGAGATCTGGTGCGCTGGCGCAGCGATGGCTTGCTGACATTCGTCGGGCGCGCCGACCATCAGGTCAAGATAAATGGCTTCCGCATCGAACCGCAGGAAATCGAAAACGCCATCGGACGGCAACAGGACATCGGCCAATGCACGGTGATCGTGCGCGAAGACAGGCCAGGGGAAAAGAAACTCGTTGCCTATTTGGTCGGTACGGGCACTGGTGAACCGGAGATAGGAGGGCTGCGGGAGCGACTTGCCGAGACACTGCCTGCCTTCATGGTGCCAGCCCATTTTGTTCTTCTGGAACATCTTCCGTTCACGACCAATTGCAAACTGGACGTCAAGCGCCTGCCTGCTCCGGAGATCCACAGCGACCGAGCAATAGCGGCGGTCGGTCAAACCCAATCAGATATCTGCGCTCTGTTTGCTGATGTCCTGGGACTGGAAACGGTTGGTCCTGCCGACAACTTCTTTTCGCTTGGCGGCGACAGCATTCTCTCCATCCAGTTGGTCAGCCGCGCCCGGCGGGCGGGGCTGGTCTTTTCGGCAAAGGATATCTTCAGCAAAAAGACCCCTGCACAGCTGGCAACGGTGGCCCGGAGACAACAGTTGCCGGAAGCTGGCACCGACCTGAAGGAAGGGTGGATCAGCAACGAAGATCTGGGCATCGTCAAACGCCGCTACGGCTGTTTGGTATCCACGGTCTGGCCTTTGACGGGTCTTCAGTCCGGCTTGCTGTTTCATGCGCTGATGGATGCTGAGACGGGGGAGGATGCCTACAAGGTCCAGACGGTGGTCAGCCTGGACGGCCCGGTGGATGCGGACCGTCTTGAGGCAAGCCTTCAGGCCCTCGTGGCCCGTCACGCTCCGCTCCGGGCTGTCTTCTGCCACGAAGGCCTGAGCGATCCCGTCCAGGTGATCCTGTCGAAGGTCGAGCTGCCGTTTGAGCAGGTCGACCTGTCAAAGACTTCGGACCCGGAGGCAGAGTTCGAACGGTTCCTTTGCGAAGACAGGAAGATCCGTTTCGACCTTGCTAAGGGACCTTTGCTGCGTGCGCGCCTTGTAAAACGTCCGGATGGTGGTGCCTGGCTGGTGCTGACCAATCATCACATCCTGCTCGATGGCTGGTCACTGCCGGTGCTGATGCGCGAGCTGAAGGAGATCTATGAGGCCGGTGGGGCAGGGGATCTGCCTCCCGTGACGCCGTTTGACCGCTATCTCGGCTGGCTGCAGCAGCAGGACAAGACGGCTGCGAAAGCCGCCTGGCAGGAGGCGCTGTCCGGTCTGGAAGAACCGACCCGCCTGGCTGCCTCGGTCTATGGTCAATCCTCCGGTTCGTCATCGGGTGAAGGCAGCGAGGTGCTGCGCTTCGATGATCTTCTGAGCGAGGAAGCAACGCGGTCCTTGGAAGCGCTCGCCCGCAAGCTGGACATCACCTTGAACACGGTCCTTCAGGGGGCCTGGTCCATCGTGCTCGGCCGCATCTGCGGACGGGATGATCTGGTCTTCGGAACAACGGTCTCCGGCAGACCAGCGGAGATCTCCGGCGTCGAGACCATGGCCGGTCTCTTCATCAACACCGTACCTGTGCGGGCCAGACCCGTTCCGGCAACCCCGGTCGGCGCCTTCCTGAAAGAGCTGCAGTCCCGGCAGGCTGCGCTGCTGCCGCACCAGCATCTGGGACTGCCGGAGATCCAGGCAGAGGCGGGCCTGGGAGACCTGTTCGACACACTGGTGGTGTTCGAGAACTATCCCTTCAGCGACGAGACCCATGAGGCTTCGCAGGAGGGCTTAAGGATCAGCGGTGTCGAGGTGCATGACCAGACCCACTATCCGGCAAGCCTGATGGTTGTTCCGGGCAAACGGCTGCTGCTGCGGCTGGATTGCCGGGCCGAGCGGATCGGCGAAGACCTCGGCCGTAGTCTTCTGGGGCAGTTGTGTCATGTGCTGGAGCAGATGGCCTCCTGCCCGGAAGCATCGCTCGGGTCGCTCGAGATGCTGCCACCCTCTGCCAGAGAGGCAGTGCAGGACCGCTGGAATACAACGCAGCACGCCTTGCCGGAGGGCGATCTGACGGAGCTGATCTCGGCAACGGCTTTCCGGTTTGCTACCCGGGAGGCAGTCGTTGGCGGTACGGAGCGGCTGACTTATGTCGAGCTTGAGGCGCGGGCAAACCGGCTGGCGCATCTCCTGATCCGCCGGGGTATTGGCGCGGAGGACCTGGTCGCGATTGCCTTGCCCAGAAGCCCGGACATGATCGTGGCGCTTCTGGCTGTGCTGAAGTCGGGAGCTGCCTATCTGCCGCTTGATCCGGATTACCCGTCAGCCCGCATCGCGATGATGCTGGACGATGCTTCGCCCCGTCTTGTGATCTCCGAGGTGGCAACGGCTGCCACTTTGACGGATGGAGAGCCGACATCTGAGCTTCTGCTTCTGGATGCGGAGGCAACCAGAACGGAGCTGGCTGCGATGCCCGTTTCGGCCCCGACTGATACCGACCGTCGGCAGGCAATCCATCCCGCTCATCCCGCCTATGTCATCTACACGTCCGGCTCCACCGGAAAGCCGAAGGGCGTCGTCGTTACTCGTGAAGGGCTTTCAAATCTTGCCTATGCCCAGATCGACCGGTTTGCGATTTCGGAACAGTCGCGTGTCGTGCAGTTCGCATCTTTCAGTTTCGATGCGGCCTTTTCGGAAATTGCAACGGCCCTGGTTTCCGGTGCGGCCCTGGTGATCTGGCCGAGACAGGCTTTCACCGATCCTGCAGCCCTGAAGACATTCATGAACGCGGAGCGGATAACGCATATCACCTTGTCGCCGAGCCTCTTGAGCGTGATGTCGACGACGGACCTCCCTGAAGGCTGCGTTCTCGTGACGGCCGGCGAAGCCATCAGCGTGCCGGAAGTTCGCAGATGGTCTGACCGTTGTTGCCTCATCAATGCCTATGGCCCGACAGAAGTGACCGTGTGCGGTTCCATGAGCTTGCCGCTGACACCCGCTCAGGACGGCGATATCGCTCCCATCGGTTTGCCGATCTGGAATTCCGGCCTTTACGTTCTTGATCAGGCACTTCAGCCTGTGCCGAATGGCGTGGCGGGGGAACTCTACATCGGCGGTATCGGCCTTGCGCGGGGCTATCAGAGCCTTGCCGATCTGACCTCTTCCAGATTTGTCGCCGACCCGTTCGCCGGTGACGGGCGGCGAATGTACCGAACCGGAGATCTCGTCTTCAGGACAGAGGACGGCAACCTCTTTTTCCTGGGCCGCAGCGATGCACAGGTCAAGGTCAGGGGGCGGCGTATCGAGCCGGGCGAGATCGAGCGCGTGTTGCTGGAACGCGGCGACGTCGCCCAGTGCCTTGTGAGTGTCTACAGCGACCGGAAGGCGACGTCGCGGCTGGTTGCCTATGTCATCGGCCAGGAAGGCTCTGAGCCTGATGTGCAAGATCTCCTGCGTTACTGCGCGGACCGGTTGCCGGACTATATGGTTCCGACACAGATCGATCTCTTGCCTTATTTGCCGCGGCTACCGAACGGCAAGATCGACAGAAAGGCCTTGCCGGCTCCCAGCCGCCCAAAAAGAGTGGAAGAAGCAAGGCAACAGTCTCCGGCCGAACAGGCCGTCGCAGCTGCTTTCGCCGAGACTCTCGGCATTTCACTACCGGCGCCCGACGACAGTTTTTTCGCTCTCGGCGGCGACAGTATTTCGGCAATTCGGTTTGTTGGCATTCTGCGCCGGAAGGGGCTCAGGGCCTCGCCGAAAGACGTCTTCGATCTCAAGACCGTCGCAAAGCTCGCGAGTGTGGCAGAGAAGCTTGAAGCGCAAGAGAGCTCCAGCCTTTCCGAAATCGAACCTGACACCATTCTGCCAACGCCGATCCTGCGCTGGTTTTCGCAGTTGGGCGGACCGGTCGACGGATTCTTCCAGTCGACCTGTCTGACGCTGCCGGCTGCTGCGAATGCCGATTTCCTGCAGGCAGCGCTCGGCGCGATTGTTCACCGGCACGCAATGCTGCGGGCACGGGCAGACAATGGCACCCTTGATCTGAAAATAGCTCCAGCTGCCAAGAAAGCCAATGACTTCCCAATCAAGCGTGTCGTTCTTGAAGGGACAGGGAAAGAAGCAGACCTGAAGGCGCTGCTGGAAGAAGAGCACCAGTCAGCGGTCGAAGCTCTGACCCTGGCGGGTGGCAGGGTGTTCTGCGCCATCTGGTTTGACCGCGGGCAGGTGGAACCGGATCTGCTCCTGCTTGTCGCGCATCATCTGGTGATCGACGGTGTGTCTTGGCGTATTCTGGCAGACGATCTGTGCAAGGCGTGGGAGGACTGGTCTGCAGGCAGACCTGTGTCAACTGAACCTGTGATCACCTCCTTTCCCGCCTGGAGCAGAGTGCTTCAAGCCGAAGCACATTCCCAAGCGCGCGTGGCTGAAGCAGATTACTGGAAAGACCTGCTTATGGCGGCATCCGAGCGCTTTCCGGCTGGTGATCTGGACCCAGAGAACGACACAGTCCACACCTTGCAGTCCTGCAACTCCGCGCTGAGCTCAGAGGAAACCGAGCAGCTTCTGACTCGTCTGCCAGCGCTTTACAACTGCGGACCGCAGGATGTGCTTCTGGCGGCGCTGAGCCTGGCAGTCGGGGCCTTTGGCGCTTTCAAAACCGGGCGCCCCTGTGGGCCTGTTCTGTGTGATGTTGAAGGCCATGGCCGGGAAGCAATCGGAGACGCGGACCTCAGCCGCACCATTGGCTGGTTCACAAGCGTCTTTCCGGTTCTGCTGGTTGATGAAAGGGGTGGCAGCGCAATTGAGAAGATTTGCGAAAAGGACCTCAAACAACTCATCATGGCCACCAAGGAGCAGACTGCCAGGCGCCCTGACCATGGGCTGGGCTATGGAATGCTGCGCTACCTCAACGACAAGACTTCCAACGTGCTGGCAAGCGCGAACAAGGCGCAGATTGCCTTCAATTATCTTGGCCGGTTTCAGGCGGGCGCAGGCAGCGCTTGGAGCGCGGCACCGGCCTTCGGGGGTTTGCGCGGTGGCTTCGATCCGGCAACACCGCTCGCCCATGTGCTCTCCGTCGATTGTCAGGCGGTCGAAGGGGATAAAGGCTATTGCCTGCAGACCGAATTCGGATTTGCCAGCCGTCATCTCTCTGAAAAAGACATCATCGAATTCAGGGAATACTGGGAAGCGGCTCTGATCCGGCTAGCCAAACACGGAAACTGGTCCGAGGCAGGCGGTCAATCGCCTTCGGATTTCCCATTGGCCTCTGTTTCTCAGGCAAATGTGGACCTGCTTGTTGCGCGCTACGGCTGTTTGGTATCCACGGTCTGGCCTTTGACGGGTCTTCAGTCCGGCTTGCTGTTTCATGCGCTGATGGATGCTGAGACGGGGGAGGATGCCTACAAGGTCCAGACGGTGGTCAGCCTGGACGGCCCGGTGGATGCGGACCGTCTTGAGGCAAGCCTTCAGGCCCTCGTGGCCCGTCACGCTCCGCTCCGGGCTGTCTTCTGCCACGAAGGCCTGAGCGATCCCGTCCAGGTGATCCTGTCGAAGGTCGAGCTGCCGTTTGAGCAGGTCGACCTGTCAAAGACTTCGGACCCGGAGGCAGAGTTCGAACGGTTCCTTTGCGAAGACAGGAAGATCCGTTTCGACCTTGCTAAGGGACCTTTGCTGCGTGCGCGCCTTGTAAAACGTCCGGATGGTGGTGCCTGGCTGGTGCTGACCAATCATCACATCCTGCTCGATGGCTGGTCACTGCCGGTGCTGATGCGCGAGCTGAAGGAGATCTATGAGGCCGGTGGGGCAGGGGATCTGCCTCCCGTGACGCCGTTTGACCGCTATCTCGGCTGGCTGCAGCAGCAGGACAAGACGGCTGCGAAAGCCGCCTGGCAGGAGGCGCTGTCCGGTCTGGAAGAACCGACCCGCCTGGCTGCCTCGGTCTATGGTCAATCCTCCGGTTCGTCATCGGGTGAAGGCAGCGAGGTGCTGCGCTTCGATGATCTTCTGAGCGAGGAAGCAACGCGGTCCTTGGAAGCGCTCGCCCGCAAGCTGGACATCACCTTGAACACGGTCCTTCAGGGGGCCTGGTCCATCGTGCTCGGCCGCATCTGCGGACGGGATGATCTGGTCTTCGGAACAACGGTCTCCGGCAGACCAGCGGAGATCTCCGGCGTCGAGACCATGGCCGGTCTCTTCATCAACACCGTACCTGTGCGGGCCAGACCCGTTCCGGCAACCCCGGTCGGCGCCTTCCTGAAAGAGCTGCAGTCCCGGCAGGCTGCGCTGCTGCCGCACCAGCATCTGGGACTGCCGGAGATCCAGGCAGAGGCGGGCCTGGGAGACCTGTTCGACACACTGGTGGTGTTCGAGAACTATCCCTTCAGCGACGAGACCCATGAGGCTTCGCAGGAGGGCTTAAGGATCAGCGGTGTCGAGGTGCATGACCAGACCCACTATCCGGCAAGCCTGATGGTTGTTCCGGGCAAACGGCTGCTGCTGCGGCTGGATTGCCGGGCCGAGCGGATCGGCGAAGACCTCGGCCGTAGTCTTCTGGGGCAGTTGTGTCATGTGCTGGAGCAGATGGCCTCCTGCCCGGAAGCATCGCTCGGGTCGCTCGAGATGCTGCCACCCTCTGCCAGAGAGGCAGTGCAGGACCGCTGGAATACAACGCAGCACGCCTTGCCGGAGGGCGATCTGACGGAGCTGATCTCGGCAACGGCTTTCCGGTTTGCTACCCGGGAGGCAGTCGTTGGCGGTACGGAGCGGCTGACTTATGTCGAGCTTGAGGCGCGGGCAAACCGGCTGGCGCATCTCCTGATCCGCCGGGGTATTGGCGCGGAGGACCTGGTCGCGATTGCCTTGCCCAGAAGCCCGGACATGATCGTGGCGCTTCTGGCTGTGCTGAAGTCGGGAGCTGCCTATCTGCCGCTTGATCCGGATTACCCGTCAGCCCGCATCGCGATGATGCTGGACGATGCTTCGCCCCGTCTTGTGATCTCCGAGGTGGCAACGGCTGCCACTTTGACGGATGGAGAGCCGACATCTGAGCTTCTGCTTCTGGATGCGGAGGCAACCAGAACGGAGCTGGCTGCGATGCCCGTTTCGGCCCCGACTGATACCGACCGTCGGCAGGCAATCCATCCCGCTCATCCCGCCTATGTCATCTACACGTCCGGCTCCACCGGAAAGCCGAAGGGCGTCGTCGTTACTCGCGAGGCTCTTAAGAATCTGGTGTGCTGCCTGACCATTGAGCTTCGCTTGCGCCCGCAGGACAGGGTGCTTAGCGCGACCACGATCGGGTTCGACATTGCAGGGCTTGAGTTCTATGGCCCGCTGCTGGTTGGGGCAAGTGTACTGCTGTTTGAGGGCAGTCAGCGCGAAGCGGATCGCCTTTACGACTGGATCGGCCAGGAGCGGCCAACAGTAATGCAGGCAACGCCATCCCTCTGGCGGTCGCTTCTGGTGGTTGGCCCGCTCCCGCGCTTGCAGGTGCTTGTTGGTGGCGAGGCACTGGATGGCGGACTTGCCGCACAGCTTCAAACTGCTGGGCCGGTGACGAATGTCTACGGTCCGACCGAGACAACCATCTGGTCACTCAGCGCGTCTGTCTCCGACGAAGGCTCAAGCAGTCAACCGATCGGCCAACCTTTTTGGAATTCGCACGTCTACGTTCTCGATCAGGCCCTTCAGCCTGTGGCCGACGGTGTTTCCGGCGAACTCTATATTGGCGGACTGGGGCTCGCACGTGGCTACCACAGACGTTCGGACCTGACGAGCGAACGCTTTGTTGCCGATCCGTTTGCCGGCGGTGGAGCGCGGATGTACCGGACCGGAGATATGGTCTATCGCCAGAACACCGGCGAGCTTGTTTTCCTTGGCCGTGGGGACAGTCAGGTCAAGATCCGAGGCCATCGCATCGAACCTGGCGAGATTGAAGCAGCCATCACCTCGATGACAAACATCGCGCAGGCTGTCGTGGTTGACAGGCCTGATGGAGTGAGAGGCTCTTCGCTCGTTGCCTATGTCGTGCCGGCAGAGGGCGCAGAACTTAAGGTCGATGCGCTTCGGTCCGCGCTCCTTCACAGCCTTCCAGACTACATGATGCCGGGCGCCTTCGTCGTCCTGCCCGAATTGCCACTGACCCCGAATGGCAAGCTCAACCGCCTAGCACTGCCGGATCCTGTCTGGAGACCCGGAGAGGCAAGTCCGGCGACACTTCATGAAACGTTGCTGTGCAATCTCTTTGCCGAGCTTTTGCCGGGCACTGTGCCGGGACCGGAAGACAGCTTCTTCGGTATGGGGGGACATTCGCTGCTTGCGGCGCGCCTGAAGGCGCTCATGAAAGAGAGACTGGGGCTCGACGTCAGCCTTCGGGATATATTCGAGACGCCGACGGTTCGCGGTCTGTTGTCCCTCCGGCAAGGCCGGAAAACCGGTTTGCTGGAGCCGGTGCTTCAGATCCGCAGGGCAGGATCACAGGCTCCGCTGTTCTGTGTTCATCCGGGCTTCGGTCTGGGCTGGACCTATGCTGGGCTTGCTTCCGTTCTGCCAGCCGATGTCCCGATCATCGCCCTCCAGGCGCGAGGGTACGTCGGGGAGGCTGATCTTCCTTCGTCGCTGAACGAGATGGCCACTGACTATGTGGAGAGCGTCAACAAGCTGACCGGCACCGGTCCAGTGCGTTTGCTGGGCTGGTCCTTTGGCGGGCTGGCCGCGTTCGAGATGGCGCGTCTCTTCGAAAAAAGCGGCAGGAAGGTGGAGTTCCTGATGTTGCTGGACAGCTACCCGATGCACGAGGGTGATCCGTTGCCCGATCTTTCGGACCGCGGTGCGCGCGGTGCCTTCCTCGAAATGATCGGCTTCGATCCGCAGGGACGAGCACCTGACAGCATCACCTTCGAGGATGTCCGGCGGTTTCTGGAAGACAACGCCCATCCACTGGCTGACCTCAGCCGTGTGGATTTCGACAACATGCTGCGGATAGCGCGGAACAACGCATTGCTTGCGCATTGCTACCGGCCCGAAAGGTTGACTTGCCCCCTGGTGCATTATGCCTCGATGGATACCAGGCGTATGCTGGGTCTTGACGCCGATCCCTGGGAAAACAGGACGATCGGACACTTCGAGACACATGCGCTCGACTGCACACACCACGAAATGACATCGCAGCAGGCCCTTTGCGAAATCGGCAAGGGACTTGCTGCATGGATGAACCTTGGCGATCAGCCTTTCGGGCAGACCGTTTCGGAAGGGAGACTGAAGAATGTCGGTTGATATGCTCAATCCGGTGGAGCCGGAACACGCGGTGCAAAGCGCAACGCCCATGACCGGAGTGGAGTTCATCGATAGCCTCCAGGACGAGCGTTGCGTCTATTTCAATGGTGAGCAGGTAACCGACCTGACAGGACATCCTGCCTTTCGCAACTCGGTGCGTTCCCTTGCCCGGCTCTACGATGCCCTCCATCAGGATCACGACAGCGGCACCAATATTCTGACCGCACCCGCTGATGCTGATCCATCGGGCTACACTCACCGCTATTTCAAGGTGGCCAGATCGGCAGACGAACTCCTCGGTCAACAGAAGGCAATCGCGGAATGGGCAAAGCTGAGCTACGGCTGGATGGGGCGCTCGCCGGACTACAAGGCGGCCATCGTCAACACCCTGGACGCCAATGCGGCCTATTACGGGCCCTTCGCGGAGAATGCCAGGCGCTGGTATCATCTGGCACAGCAGCGAACCTATTTCATGAACCATGCGGTTGCCAATCCGCCGATTGACCGGGCAAAACCCATCAGCGACGCAAGAGACATCCTGGTTCGTGTGGTCAAGGAAACCGACGCGGGGCTATATCTGTCCGGTGCAAAGGTCGTTGCAACCTCCGCGGCACTGACTCACTATAATTTTCTCAGCCACCACGCGGTTTCGGAGACCAACGAACCGCCTACGGCGTTCATGTTCTTTCTCGACATGTCGACGCCGGGCATCAAGCTGATCTGCCGCAATTCCTATGAGTATGCCGCAAGCCAGTCCTCGACACCGTTTGACAGCCCGCTGTCTTCGCGCTTCGATGAAAACGACGCCATTCTCGTGCTCGACAATGTTTTTGTGCCCTGGGAGAACGTGCTGGTCTATGGGCCCGCGCACAAGCCGATCGATTTCCTGATGGATACCGGCTACCTGCAAGGCACCTGTTTTCACGGCTGCACCCGCTTTGCGGTCAAGCTGGACTTTCTCGCTGGCCTTCTGACGAGGGCGCTGCACATCACCAGCGGTGACGAGTTTCGCGGCAATCAGGTTCTGCAAGGGGAGGTGATCGCGCTGCGTCACCTGTTCTGGTCGTTGTCGGATGCAATGGCGCGGACCCCGGAGGCTTTTGCCGATGGCGCATTCCTTCCAGGGCTATCGGCTGCCCAGGCCTATCGCGCGCTTGCGCCCGATGCCTATGGCCGCGTGAAGGAGATCGTCCAGAAGATCGTCGCATCTGCCCTGATCTATCTGCCGTCTTCCGCAAAGGATTTCCAGAACCCGGAAATCGACGGCTATCTGGAGCGATATGTGCGCGGGTCCAACGGCGTCGGCTACAAGGATCGCATCAAGCTGATGAAGCTGCTTTGGGACGCAACGGGGTCTGAATTTGCAGGACGTCACGAGCTTTACGAGCGCAACTACGCAGGCAATCATGAAGAGGTGAAGCTGCAGCTTCCGGCAATCGCCAAGCGGGACGGATCAATGGACCAGATGCTGTCGCTTGTTGACCAGTGCCTTGACGACTATGATGAATTTGGCTGGCTCAACGCGGCTTGGAAAGACTGACGCGCGAGTTTGGGAGAGACGGCGATGACAAATCCATTCGACGATCCGGACGGCATTTTCCATGTGTTGGTGAATGATGAGGAACAGCATTCCCTCTGGCCCGATTTCGTGCCCATTCCCGAAGGCTGGCGGTCGGTTTTCGGTCCCGGAAAGCGGCAGGACTGCGTGGACTATGTCAACGAGAACTGGACGGACATCCGCCCGAAAAGCCTTCGAGACGCTGCCGTAAGCTGACATATTTCTCAAACGGTGAAGACCCACCCGGAGCGCCTGTTTTTCGATGAATTTCTTTCGTCTTTTGTATCGTGAAGCGGGCGACAGCAAACGCACCTTCCTGCTGTTGTCCCTGGTGCCCGGGCTGGTCATGGGGCTCATCATCGCCGTCATCAACGCGGTGACAAACTACCAGCAGAACACCGGTCTTCAGTGGCAATATCTCGGCCTTTTCGTGCTGGGCTGCGCGACCGTTCTGTTCACGATGAACCGGGCGCTCAACATGGCGACCGCAATCATCGCCGATTATCTGTGCCGCCTGCGGATCCGGGTGACCGCGCAGGTCCGCAGTCTCAACCTTGCGACCGTAGAAGAAATCGGTCTCAACCGCATTCGGGCGGCAGTGGGTCGTGACCATCAGACAATCGAGGAAACAGCGCCGGCGCTTGTGGGCCTGATCTACTTTGTCATGCAATTGGTCATGTCGGCACTCTATATCTGCTACCTGTCGCCGCTTGCCTTTGCCGTCACACTGGCCTTTCTGGCGGGCGCCGTCTTCTTTTATCGCAAGAGCTACCGCGATGCGGAAGAACTGATGCGCCAGGCAAGCCTGAGCGAGCAGGCCTTTCACAACAGCTTCGAGAACATTCTGAGTGGCTTCAAGGAAGTGAAGCTGAACGCACAGCGCAGTGACGACCTCTTCCACAACTATATCATTCCGCGATCGGAGCAGGTCGAGGATCTTCGGGTGGAATCCGGCAGGTCCTTCAATTACGGCCAGTCGGTCAGCGATGTCTTCTTCTATACGCTCATGGGAACGCTGGTCTTTGCCATTCCGTTCTATGTCTCGGATCTGTCGATCCCGGGCAAGATTGTCACCGTGATTGTCTTTGCCAGCGGCGCAATCACGTCGATCATCCGCATGTTGCCGGTGGTCTCCCGAGCCAATCTGGCCGTGTCCAATATCGAGGAATTGCGAGAACTTCTGGAAAAGCACGGCGAGGCGGCCGTGGAACGCACCGAAGTCCGTCAGGCGAAGCTCTCAAAAGGCATCTCATTGAAGAAGATCGCCTACACTTATCACAGTGAAAACGGCGACCGTCCCTTTTCGGTCGGGCCTTGCGATCTGGACATCGCATCCGGAGAAATGGTCTTCATAGTCGGCGGCAACGGCAGTGGCAAGTCGACCCTCGCGAAGATCCTGACCGGGCTTTATGAACCAAGTGGCGGGCACCTGTCGTGGGACGACAAGGTCGTGAAACCGGAAAACATCGACCGGTACCGAAGCCTGTTCTCCGTCATCTTTTCCGACTTCCACCTGTTCGACCGGCTCTACGGCGTGGATCTGACGGACGAGCAGAAGCTTTATGATCTGCTGGAAGACATGAAGCTGGACGAGAAGGTTCACTACCGGAACAACCGGTTCAGCACGACAAACCTGTCCACTGGCCAGAGAAAGCGACTTGCCATGGTGGTTGCCCTGCTGGAAGACAGGGATGTCTACCTGTTCGACGAATGGGCTGCCGATCAGGACCCGGAATACCGGCGCTGGTTCTATACCGATTTCCTGACGAAGCTGAAGAAAGAAGGCCGCACCGTCATCGCGATCACGCATGACGACCGATACTTCGATGTCGCCGACAAGATCGTCTGGATGGAAGAGGGCAGGATCAGCAAGGTGTCTAGTCCGGCTGATGCCACGGCTTAAGGCGATGGGCGAGGGCAGGCAAACCGGGCGCAACCGGGGGGCACACCCTTCTTCCGAGGCGATCTGACCGGGAAACGATGCCGACGACCAGCTATCCTGGAGAGAACTTGCCGAACGCCAGCGTAAGCATTTTGGAGACGGATAGCTGCGGGGCAGATGATCTTAACGCCGCTTTGCAAACTCTGTCTCAGGAAGAATTGCAGCGGTTCCGGGCATTACATTTTGATCAGGACCGGAAGGATTACGCATGTGCGCACGCCTTGCTGCGGCGAACCTTGAGCGATCTGGAACCTGTCACGGCACCGCGCGACTGGCAGTTTGCGTCCTTGGCTTCCGGCAAGCCTGCCGTTGCAGGCCGACCAGACCTCGACTTCAGTCTGACGCACACACGCGGACTGGTCGCTTGTGCCGCAACGAAGGAAGGCGCTATCGGCATAGACGCGGAAACGGATCAGCGCGCGATTGAGGTGGATCAGTTGATGCGAGACGTGTGTTCACCCGGTGAAAGACGGGACCTTTCGACACGTGAAGGTTCCGACAAAACCTCAAGATTTCTCGATTTCTGGACGCTGAAAGAGGCGTTTCTGAAGGCAGGTGGATTGGGTATTACCGCCGACCTCACCACTGTCAGCTTTAACTTGGTCGGGGACCGCGACATCGCGCTCTCTGCCCCACCAGACCTTGCTCGTCCGAACAGTTCCTTCCAGATCTGCAGGTGTCCAGGTCAGTGGCGTGTCGCGCTGGCGGTCTTTGGCGAAGTTGACGCAAGGGACATTGAAATGAGTCTTTCTGCAAACCGGAGCTTTTGAAAAGCGTCCAAATTTGCTATCTCGCGTCAACTCGACATGATCCAAATGAGATCAAACTCGGACAACGCCCAATGGCAATTGTCCCAACCGGATGATGGATATCCGGTACCAGTTCCGTGCAGTTGAAGAAAAATGCAAAAGTATCAAGAGCATAAATTTTCCATCGCTCCGATGATGGAGTGGACCGATCGTCATTGCCGTGCATTCCATCGGCAACTGACGCGGCGTGCGCTGCTCTACACGGAGATGGTGACGACTGGCGCGGTGATCCATGGCGACCGGGAACATCTCCTGGGCTTTTCCGATATCGAGCATCCGGTTGCCTGCCAGTTGGGCGGATCGGATCCGAAGGACATGGCGGAAGCGGCACGGATCGTTGCCGATTTCGGCTATGACGAGGTCAATATTAATGTCGGCTGCCCGTCGGACAGGGTTCAGTCCGGCCGCTTTGGCGCTTGCCTGATGGAAGAACCGGCCTTGGTGGCCGCGTGCGTCGAGACAATGAAGGCTGCCGTCGATTTTCCCGTGACCGTGAAATGCCGGATCGGTGTGGACGAGCAGGATCCTGAAGTGGCACTTGATGCCATGGCGGATGCCGTATTTGCGTCCGGCGCGGATGCCTTGTGGGTGCATGCGCGCAAGGCCTGGCTCAAAGGGCTCAGCCCCAAGGAAAACCGGGATATTCCGCCGCTCGACTATGAGCGGGTGCTGCGGTTGAAGCAGCGCCTGCCGGACAGGTTCATAGGCCTTAATGGTGGACTGCAGACGCTGGATCAGGCGGAACCGTTTCTGGAAACACTTGATGGACTGATGTTCGGCCGTGCTGCCTATCACACCCCACAGGTCATGGGAGAGGTCGACCGGCGGCTTTATGGCGCGTCAGGGCCGGATATTTCGCCCTGGGACGCGGTCAAGGCACATATGCCTTATCTGGAAGCGCAACTGACAAAGGGCGTGAAGCTGGCGCATATGACACGGCACATGCTGGGCCTGTTCCACGGGCGCCCTGGCGCCCGGTCCTGGCGGCGGATTCTGACGGTGGAAGCGATCAAGCCGGGTGCTGGCCTTGAAGTGGTCGAGAAGGCGCTGGCTGCGGTCAGTCCGGCCGGAGCCGACCTGGCGGCAGCCGAATAGGGCTACAGCGAAGGTCCCAATCCGTTCAGGGCGTCATAATAAGCTTGTCGCCCTCAATCCGCCAACTGCGCAGATGGTCGAGAGCTGTCATGCCGAAGAGGCTGGAATCGAGCGTGCCTTGCCGGCCGACGAAGCCCCGGATGTTGCGCAGCGTGTGATCGCCGATGGTGATTGAGTCGATCTTGACCGGGGCAACGAGCGCGCGCCCGTTGGCGGTTGAAACAGGCACGGAGAAAGTCAGATCTTGTGGACGGTACCCCGCCCGTATCGCGTCCTCGTAGGTCAGGACGACGGCACTGGCGCCTGTATCCAGCAGAAACTCGGCGCGGGCGCCATTGATGCGTCCATCCAGCACAAAGTGCCCGCCGGCGTCCCGGACAATCAAAATGGTCCCATCCGGCTGGGTGACGGCGAGGCCAGGCGCCAGTGCGCCAAGAACCCGGTAGCCGGCCTGAACCAGGTCCGCCTTGTAGACATAACCGACGACGAGCAGAGCACAGAACCCGCCCCAGAAGACCGTTCCGTGCAGGATCTCGCGCGCTTTCGGCTGGCCGAACAGGAAACTGGCCAGAAATACGAAGGCAAGCGCGGACAGGGCCACGACCCGGGGGCCGCTGTCATCGAAATTGACATTGGCCGGGTCGGTCGGGTCACCAAAAAAGGCATAGAATGCGGCACCGGCCATCACCAGAACCAGTATGACGACCATCAGCCCACGGAAGCGCTTCGGGGTGTTCATTCGCGCTCTCCAGCCTGCGGATGGTGCACGGTCCGGTTTGGCAATTCCGCAAGGATCTGGCTGCGCTTGGCGTCCGTGTAACCCGCCCAGGATGCGATTTCGTCCAGGGTGCGCAGGCAACCTGTGCACAGGCCTGATTTGGCGTCGATCTGGCAGATGTTGATGCAGGGTGATTTCATGAAGCGCATATGGCGGCAGATTATGGCGTTGCCAAGACTAGAATGGGCGGAAAGCTGCGAAATAGGGCGGCATCAAAAGCCGCCTGACGCATAGGTGAACGGTGCGGTGATGACCTTGATCGGCAAGGTAACCGCCGCTTGTGCCGTCGTGCCGACAAAGGACCCCAGGTCGTCACCCAGATTGGCACCCCGTTGCTGGTCTGCATTGGAACCAAGCGCAGAACTTCCGAGCGCTTTGCGCAGTTCCGGCCTGAGTTGCGCAAGCTGCGCGAACTTCGAGTGGTTGGTGCTGTCGAGCGATTGAAGCTCGGTCACGTCAATCACCACCGCGCCGAGTTCTGCAAGCTCCAGATCGTCCGAATAGGAGCCGACACGTTCCTTGCCGCCGGCAATGGCGCGCGAAATACGCAGAGCCTTGTCGTCTTGGGAAACGATAACCGTAAAAGGCCGGGGTTGTGGACCAAGCCGTTTCAGTTGGGACTTGAATAGGTCAATGTCGATGTCCGGTGCAGCCATGACGATGTCGTCGACGTGTTGCGCGATCAGCCGGCGGTTCTCCGTCCGTGCCTGGACCGCGGTTTCCATCAACAGCCAATTGCCCATGGAGTGTGCCAGGACAGTTATGTTGTCGGCCTTGGTCTTGGACAGTTCGACCAGGGTTTCTTCAAGTGCGCCGCGCGCAATCGCAGCACTGTTCAGGTCATAGACATAGTCTGTCAGATTGCCACGCGAGGCCCAGGTAAACAGGACAGGTACACCTTTGAACTGACTGTCGTTGACGATCTGGACGAAGCGGTAAAGCCCTTCCGCAAAACGCGTGTTGTAGCCATGAATGAACAGGATGATGTCGCGCTTGCCACGCGGCAGGGCGGCAAGTCGGTCATTGACCGATTTCCGGAAGGCTGCCTTGTCCGCGATATAGCTCGCCTCACGCGCGACGAAGTCGGTCTTGGGGTTCCCGGGTGATTTCTCCGGCCATTCGATCTGACCGGGCTTGTGAGACGGCGGTACGGAAATCGAAGCTTCCGCGTAATTGATCTCCGAAGCACGCTCTCCGCTGAAATAGGTGTCCGGTCGCTCGTCCCGCTTGCGGGTGGTGACAATCAGAATATCGCTCACCCTGGCACCGGCAGCAGGTTCTTCGTTGAGAGCGAGAACGCCAACGTCGGGCCGTCCGGAGCACGCGGACAAGACGGCAAGAACGATCAGCAGGACTGTGGTCCGCAGCCACCATCCCTGGCGTTCAATTGAACTGCCCGATACCAACATGTGAGCCATTCCCGTGTCGCCCAGGCCCTTGCCTGAATATCCGTTTCTCAAGGCACCATAAGCATCCCTGTCAGAAAGCCAAGGCCGCTGAGTTGTTGAACCGCGCCTAAAACATCGCCCGTAGTTCCGCCGATTTTCGATAGGGCAAGCCGACCGGTGGCGTATGCCGCCGAAAAAGCAACAAAAACGGCAAGCAGCAGGGAGGGCAAGGAAAGCAAAAGGAGGGCTGGCAGCAGCAGGGGAAGCGTGACCAAAAACGCCTGGAGCACCGTCGTGCGGGATGGTTTGCCGAAGCGCGCTCCGAGCCCGCCTGGCCTGGCTGACGGCAGATATTGCCACTGCCAGACAAGCAGCATACGGCTGAGAGCCTCACCAGCCAGAAACAGCAGCGCGGCATCTGCCGGATCGAACCTCTGCCACAGCGCTGCAAGCAGCGCGACGCGCAGCAGCACCGAGACCATCATGGCAAGGGCGCCGAAGGCTCCGATCCGGCTGTCCTTCATGATGTCGAGCCGTCTTTCGCGTGTTGGCCCGCCAAAGAAGCCGTCGGCAACATCGCTCAGCCCGTCCTCGTGAAGAGCACCTGTCGTTGCGGCAAGGACGCCGGTCAGGAGGATGGCGACGACCAGAAGCGGCAACTGCGTGAAACCGAGCGCAACACCGACGCCGGCCGCGGGCAGGGCAATGACGGCCCCCGCCAGAGGGGCTGCGCGGGCAATGCGCACAAAGTCGGGTGGTGCCATCGGATTGTCGAGCGCGTTGACCGCTGGCATCGACAGGCGCGAGAAGAATCGTACGCAGGCTGCGGTGTCCGCGGCGAGCTCCGTCAGCCCGCGCAGTGCGGCCTGGTTTCGATCCCATGTTTTCTTGGACCGCGATTTCACCTGTGAATCAGGCCCTTGGTCGGTTTCAGAGCTCATCAGGCCGGTCCCGTGCTTGAGTTTTAGCAGGGCGAAGTTATAGAACAGCGGCAAAGCCAGACCAAGTGGCCGCTTGACGGCCGCGAACAACCGGAACCTGAAAAAACATGTCCCTCTCCGAGACCGCGCTGCCTTTTGACGATATCCGCAATCTGGTGAAGTCCATGCCAGGTCCGGATGAGGACGCCCTTGCGAAAGTGAAAGCGCGCGATGCGGAGCTGACCAAGCCTGCCGGTTCGCTCGGAAAGCTTGAGGAAATAGCCGAGTGGCTGGCGGCATGGTCCGGCAAGGCGCCGCCGAAGATCACACGGCCGATGGTCGGCATCTTCGCGACCGCCCACGGCGTCGCGGACGAAGGCGTGTCTGCCTTTCCGAGTGCGGTCAATCGGCAGATGGTTGAGAACTTTGCGGCAGGTGGGGCTGCGATCAACCAGCTTTGCCGAGCATATGACATCGGCCTGAAGGTTTTTGATCTGGCGGTCGACATGCCGACGCCCAGCATCACGCGGGAAGACGCGATGGACGAGGCCAATTGCGCCGCGACCATGGCTTACGGCATGGAAGCGCTGGCCGGAGGCATTGACCTCATCTGCCTTGGTGAAATGGGGATCGGCAACACCACCGTCGCCGCTGCGGTTATCAACGCGCTTTTCGGCGGCAAGGCCGAGGACTGGATCGGCCGTGGCACCGGCGTCGATGATGAGGGCCTTGCACGCAAGCGTGACGCGGTCGAAAAAGCCGTCGCACGGTTGAACGGCGAGCGGGATCCGCTGGAAATCTTGCGCCGCATCGGTGGCCGCGAGATTGCAGCCATGACCGGCCTCATCATTGCCGCACGCCTGCAGCGCGTTCCGGTGATCGTCGATGGTTTCGTAACGACGGCGGCTGCGGCTGTCGTCTACGCAATGGATCCGGCAGGTCTCGATCACTGCCTGTTCGCTCATGTTTCCGCAGAACAGGCACATGGAAAAGTGCTGGATCACATGGGCAAGGAAGCGCTGCTCGATTTCGGCATGCGGCTCGGAGAGGGCTCGGGCGCCGCGCTGGCGGCCGGCATTGCCAAGGCAGCTGCCGAAATGCATTCCGGCATGGCCACATTCGCCGATGCCGGTGTCTCTGAAAAGGACGACTGACCAACGGGCTGATAGGCGTTGAGCCGTTTGAAACGGCCCGATGCGCAGATGCGGGTTGGTTCAGGCCGATCTTGCCTTGCCTGACGGGAAGCTGTTGTCCTTGTCGTTCGGATCCACCCAGATGACATCCGGCGAATAGTTCATGATCCGCGCCCTTGGCAGGGTCACGATCACCTCTGTGCCTTCTCCCGGCTTGGAATTCAGCGAGAACTTGCCGTCATGCATGGCGATGAGGGCCTGCACGATGGACAGGCCGAGGCCCGTCCCCGGTTCTGCCGTCTTGATGGCATGCGAGCCTTGGCCAAAGGCTTCCAGAACGGTTGGAATTTCGTCTTCCGGAATGCCGGGGCCGGTATCCTTGATCGATACATATTGCCCACCGTCTGAGGTCGGACCGACCTTGATCCAGACTTCGCCATTCACAGGGGTGAATTTCACCGAGTTGGACAGGAGATTGAGCACGACCTGACGCAGGGCGCGCTCGTCCGCCCACACGCGGGGCAGATCCGGCTCGTGCGTGTGGTGCAGGGTGATCCTCTTTGCCTTTGCCCGGACCTTCATCATGGTTCCGCATTCCTCGACGATGTCGTCCAGAAAGATCGGTTCCTCATGCAATTCGTGCCGGCCGGCCTCAATGCGGGACAGGTCCAGAATTTCGTTGATCAGGTTGAGCAGGTGCTGTCCAGAGCCGTGAATGTCTTCGGCATAGGACTGGTAGTTCTTGTTGTGCATCTTGCCGAGCACTTCATCCTTCATGATTTCGGAAAACCCGAGGATGGCGTTGAGCGGGGTGCGCAGTTCATGGCTCATCGTGGCCAGAAAACGGGACTTGGCAAGGTTGGCGGCTTCCGCCCGGCGGCGGGCTTCATCCGACATCGCATTCGCGCTTTCCAGTTCGACGATCAGGTGATCCTTGTCGGCCCGGTACTCCAGCATCGTGTTGGCATTCTTCAAAAGCTGGTTGCCCAGGATCAGGAAAAAGCCTTGCGCCCCGATTGCCATGGCAGCGAGCGTGTAATGGATCGGGGTTACCTGCTGCAGGAAGCTGACGGTGACGATCAGGGTCATGGGCAAGGTGCTGGCCAGCAGGCATTTCGGCAAGGTTGCTGATTGCATCGTATTCATGGCGACGACGATCAGAAGCGTCGCGAAATGAAAGATGACAAACCCGTCGCCGGATTCGCTTGTCTGCGGCAGCAGAAAGAAGCTGGCCCAGCTGCAGCCGTAAATGAAATCGCCAAAAGCGAACCTGCGGCGCCAGTATATTCGGGCCTTCTGGTCCGAAGGCGCCTTCTCATAGGAATGGCTTGTGACCACCATCATGAAGTGGGTGCAGAGCGTGACCGCGAACCACGCGCCGATGAAGAGCGGGTTGATCCACAGGACGGATATGGCCGCTACGATCAAGGCCAGCAGCGGCACCGCATAAGCGGCGTTGATGCGCGTATCGGCAAAGAGATGCTGGCGTTCCAGATCGAAGGTCGTGTACCAGTTGTCGGGCGCGCCGAGGCGGCTGCGCACATCGTTGACAGACCGCGCCATCTCCCGACGGCGCTTGGCGCGCTGTTCGTTGATGGTGACTGTGTCGTCGCCGGTTTCTGACGCAACGGATCCCATTTGCCGCCCAAAGTTTTGATTTTGTTATCGCACTACTGCGTGTTTATTCACCTTGACTCACCATTCCTTAAGATCGTCCTCAAGATCGTGGTAAGTGAACCGTTAACCGGATGTGCCAAGGTGCAACTCATTGTCAGAAAAGACGAATTCAGAAACGCTCGACACACTTGCCGCCAAGGTGCGGGCGTGCCGTATCTGCGTTGAGAAACCGGAAAGGTCGGCGTTGCCGCATGAGCCCAGACCAGTGTTGCAAGTGTCTGGAACAGCAAGGCTTTGCGTGTGTGGGCAGGCGCCCGGAACGCGGGTTCACCAGAGCGGTCGGCCGTTCACCGACCCTTCAGGAGACCGGTTGCGGAGCTGGATGGGCATTGACGAAGAAATTTTCTACGACGCCGGCAAATTGGCGATCGTACCGATGGGATTCTGTTTTCCGGGACTGGACGCCAAAGGCGGAGACCTGCCGCCGCGCCCGGAATGCCGCAAGGCCTGGCATGACCGTTTATTCGCCGCCATGCCACAAATCGAACTGGTACTCGTCATCGGCCAATATGCCCAAGCCTATCATTTGGGCCCCAACCGGCAGAAATCCCTGACGGAGACAGTGTCGAACTGGCGCCAGCATTTCGACAAACGGGAAGCCGGGAAGCCAGCGGTTTTGCCGCTTCCGCACCCATCGTGGCGTAACAATGCGTGGCTTCGGAAAAATCCCTGGTTTGAAACAGATCTGTTGCCGGTTCTAAGGGAAGAGGTGCAGCGCCTCACAGAGACGGCATAAATGCCAAAATTCGAAAATAATTCTCAATTCGGTGAGAATTGACATTTTCATTGAAACTCCGTTACGAGTTTTTATCTTTATTGAAAATGATTTCCCAACTTGGTGCGGTCTGCGCGGTCGGGAAAGTCTGTGGCTCCAGGCCGGATCTTGAACATATGATTGATCGTATCGACCGTCGCATCCTCTCCATTCTCCAGGAAGATTGCACCGTGCCGGTGGCCGAGATCGGCCGCAGGGTCGGTTTGTCGACCACGCCTTGCTGGCGCCGCATCCAGAAGATGGAAGAAGACGGGGTCATCACCGGCCGCGTAGCATTGCTGGACCCGGCGAAGGTCAATGCCAAGGTAACCGCGTTCGTTGCCATCACCACAAGTCAGCATTCCGAAGACTGGCTGAAGAAATTCGCCGATGTCATCCGCGAGTTTCCCGAAGTGGTCGAATTTTACCGGATGGCAGGGCAGGTGGACTATCTGCTGCGTGTCGCCGTGCCGGACATCGAGGCTTATGACGCCTTTTACAAAAAGCTGATTGCCAGGATCGACATCTCTGACGTGTCGACCACCTTTGCCATGGAGCAGATCAAGAACACAACGGCGCTTCCGCTCAGCTATGTGGCAACGGAAAAGCCTAAGCCTGATCGGGACAATTGAACTGGCCGGAGATAAAATCCGTTCCGGCCAGCGAACCCTGCCGGCTCAATCATCGCGCTGACTTCGTCAAGTGTTGGTCTTTGGCCAATAGGTTCCAATGCACCAGATGTTTTCTTCCGGGTCCTGGCAAGTGAATTCCCGGCTGCCATAGTCCCGGTCGGTCAGGCCTTCCAGAATGGTCGCTCCCGCCGCAGTGGCCCGTTCAAAAAGCATGTCGGCGTCCTCCACAGCCAGATAGATGGCTTTGCCACAAGGACTGTCCGGATCGCCGATGATCTTGGCAAAGGCATCGTCTCTGGCCTGGCCGATCATGATCAACGCCGAGCCGAACGCCAGTTCGCCGTGCACCACGGCACCCTGGTCGTCTCTGTAAACCTCGTGTTCGGTGAACCCCAAGGTGTCGCAGAGCCAGGCAATCATCGAATTGGCATTGCCGAACCGGAAAACGGGATAAATTCTGCTTGCTTCGTAAGACATGACTCATCTCCTTTGATGACAAAGGAGATACCTCTTCGCGCTCTGGCTGGATTGAAGTTTTGTTACCTACCACGCACCGGCAGATCCATTGAGGAGCCGTGTACGCCAGGCTTCCGGGGAGCTGCCGGAGAACTCTGCAAAGTCTCGAATGAGATGGGCCTGATCGGCGTAGCCACAATCGATAGCCAGTCCCGCCCAATCGATATCGTGGCTGTTTTGCGCCTGTTTCAGCACCTGGCCGAACCGAATGACACGTGCCGCCATCTTGGGCCGAAGGCCGATATCCTTTCGAAATTTTTCGGCAAGATGTTTTCTGCTCCAACCGATTTCCATCGCCAGAGTTCGGACCGAGGCGCGCCCACCTGTCTGCATGAGCCTGGCGAGGACATGATCGGCGGGCGTCAACTGAGCCGCTTCCTGCCGCATGCGCCGCGTGACGAAGGCAAGGGCATGGTCAAGGCGGGCCTCCCAGCTCGTCATATCCTCAAGCCGCCGGACGAATTCAGAGAGATCGGCTTCGGCAATATCGGCAAATGGCAGCATTCGGTCTGTCAGGAGGTCCATGGGAAATCGGAAAAAGTGCCGTGCCCCGAGGGGCGTGAAATTGATCTGCAGACACTTTGCCCGCCCGTTCGACTGAATATAGGCCGGTGACCTGCTGAGCCCGGCCACAAAGCTCGGAAGCGCATTTTCAGCCGTCGGACGATGGCCGAGTGCGATTTCAAACGGATCGCCGAAACTCAGGATAAGGGGAATGGTCAGGGACGCGGTTTCTACCTGCCGGTTCGTCCGGGGGTGCCGTTCTTCATAGCCCACAATGTCCATAAAAAGGCCACGCAAGCTCGCCGGTGCCGTTCGGCGCCAGAACCCGGCATCTATGCCGGACGGAGCCGACGAGGCTGGTGGAGTGGGGGCTTGCGACGTCGTCATGATCCTTCCTTCAAAGAGGCAGGATAGGATCAACTTCGAACGCGGTCATCCTCATTTACGCAGATTGGGCGGACGGCAGCGGATGACGCGCAAGGAACCGCGCAAATTCTGCTTTGGAGACGGTTTTGCCGGTGAAGATCTCGATGTAATGGGGCATGCGCTGAAGCCTGGGGCCAAGTGGTTCGTTTGGACGGTCCTTGACGATCGAAATATAGCCGATCTGCGTCAGATACATGGTGTTGGCTCTCACGCCAGCAGAGGCGTGTTCATAGCCGAAACGTTCGAACATCGCTGTGAAGGCTTCGATCCGCACCCGGTCGGCTTCTTCCAGCATCGGTGTAAGGCTGGTGTCCGCATGAGCCCAGTTGCGCATGGCAAATTCCAGCCGGGAATCGAACAGCTCCGGCAGCAGCCACAAATCGAACAGGTTCAGCAGCGCTTCGGTAATCGTCTCCGCATAGTCCTCGGTTCGCTTGATCAGATTGCCGGTGTTTTTCGATTGCCATTGGGTGATCAGGGCGTCGAGCAGGTCTTTCCGGTCTGAAAAATGACCGTAGAAACTGGTTCTCGACAGGCCCAGCCTGTCTGCCAGCGGCATCACCTTGACGGCTTCTATGCCGTGTTCGATCAGCGCCTGGTAGGCAGCTTCGATCCAGACCTCGCGTGTGCCGCGCCAACCGGATGTCTTTTCCATCAATGTGTCGCTCATTAGCCTGCGATAACAAAGCGCCTTGCCTCCGGCAATCGAAATAGACACTAATGTCGACAAAACCGACACATGTGTCGCTTTTCAGACTTTCCAAAGGCGTTCGGTGGGACTTAACCTGCTTAAACCTGAGGAAACCGTTGATCCGGTGGAATGCCTGGAGAGGGAAGAGATGTCGAAAGATCCGTTGTTGCAGCCCTATCAGCTCAAGCATCTGACGCTGAAAAACCGGATCATGATCACCTCGCACGAGCCTGCCTATCCTGAAGAAGGCATGCCCAAGGATCGGTATCGGGCCTATCACGAAGTTCGGGCGAAAGCCGGTGTCGCGCTGACGATGACGGCAGGCTCCGCCGCAGTGTCGCGAAACTCACCGCCCGTGTTCAACAACATCCTTGCCTACAAGGACGAGGTGGTGCCGTGGCTCAAGCGGATGACGGACGCCTGTCATGAGCACGGCTGCGCCGTGATGATCCAGCTAACCCATCTTGGCCGCCGTACGCACTGGAACAAGGGAGACTGGTTGCCGGCGGTATCCGCCAGCCACGAACGTGAAGCGGCGCACAGGGCCTTTCCCAAACAGGTGGAAGACTGGGACATCGCTCGCATCATCGCCGACTACGCCGATGCGGCGGAGCGGATGAAGACGGGTGGGATGGACGGCATCGAATTGGAGGCCTACGGGCATCTGATGGACCAGTTCTGGTCACCGGTCACCAACACGCTGGACGGCCCCTACGGAGGTTCCCTCGACAACCGCATGCGGTTTTCGCTTGAGGTAATCGACGCCATTCGAAAAAGGGTCGGTGACGACTTCATCCTGGGGATTCGTTTCACCGCGGATGAAACCCTGGAAGGCGGCATCACCGAAGACGAAGGGCTGGAAATTGCCCGGCGGCTGAAGGCGTCTGGTAAGATCGACTTTCTGAATGTCATCCGCGGACATATCGACACCGACCCGGGGTTGACCGATGTGATTCCTGTACAGGGAATGCGCAATGCACCGCATCTGGATTTCGCCGGGCGCATCAAGAAGGAAATCGGCATGCCGACCTTCCACGCGTCCAAGATCCCCGATGTCGCAACAGCTCGCCATGCCATTGCCGAAGGCCTGTTGGACATGGTGGGCATGACGCGGGCTCATATGGCAGACCCGATGGTCGTCAAGAAGATCACCGAAAAGCGGGAAGGCGACATTCGTCCCTGCGTTGGGGCAACCTATTGCCTCGACCGGATTTATCAGGGCGGCGAAGCGCTTTGCATTCACAACCCGGCAACTGGCCGGGAACTGACCATGCCGCATGAAATCCCGCCCGCTGATGCGAAAAAGAAGGTGGTTGTCGTTGGAGCTGGTCCGGCCGGCATGGAAGCTGCGCGTGTCGCCGGCGAACGCGGTCACGATGTGACCGTCCTCGAAGCAGCTCCGCACGCTGGGGGCCAGATACGGCTCACCGCACAGTCCGAACGCCGGCGGGAGATGATCTCGATCATCGACTGGCGTCTGGAGCAATGCCAGGCAAAAGGAGTAAAGTTCCGCTTCAATACTTTTGCCGAGGCATATGATATCACGGAGGAAAATCCGGACGTCGTCATCGTCGCGACGGGTGGTTTGCCGCACACGGAGGTGCTGAGTGAAGGCAATGACCTCGTCGTGTCGGCCTGGGATATCATCGCAGGCGATGTCAAACCGGGCAAACGCGTTCTCGTTTACGACGATGCTGGCGATCATCCCGCACTTCAGGCTGCCGAAATCATCGCAAAGTCGGGTGCCCACGTGGAGATCATGACGCCGGACAGATCCTTTGCTCCGGATGTGATGGCCATGAACCTGGTGCCGTACATGCGCTCCTTGCAGGACAAGGATGTTCGCTTCACCGTCACCTACCGTTTGAAAGCGGCAAAACGCTCCGGCAACATGATTACAGCGGTTGTCGGAACGGACTATTCAAGTCACACCGAAGAGCGGGAATTCGACCAGATCGTCGTCAATCACGGTACGATTCCGATGGACGAACTCTATTTCGAGCTGAAGCCGCTGTCGAAAAACCTTGGTGCGGTTCAGCAGGAAGCGTTGATTTTCGGCCGTCCGCAACCGCTCGATGCCAACCCGGAAGGCGCTTTCGCGCTTTATCGCATTGGCGACGCTGTTTCGGCACGAAACACTCACGCGGCGATCTACGATGCGTTACGATTGGTCAAGGACATTTGATATGATGCTGCACTGCACGCGGAAAAATTAGGCAACGTCTTACACGGATAAGCAAATGACGCTTTTGCGCTATGGCGGTGGGTAGGAGTGCGCCTAACGTGCCGGGCAAAGAGGGCCGGGCGACTCGGCCAATAAGGATGTGTCACCATGTTCAACGATGCAGAAATTCTGTCACTTTTGATGGGCCGCCGCGCCGGCTATTCTTTGCCTCAGGCCTTCTATACGGATGCCGATGTCTACCAGGCGGATCTGAAAAATATCTGGCAGAAGGAATGGATCTTCGCCGTTGCGTCGGCTGAACTGCCGAAGACCGGCAATTACGTCACACTTCAGATCGGCGATTTTTCCGTCATCATCGTGCGTAGTGCCGACGGCGTCGTCCGCGCTTTCCACAATTCTTGCCGGCACCGCGGTAGCCGTATCTGCGCAGCGTCCAGGGGATCAGCTCCAAAGCTGGTCTGTCCCTATCACCAGTGGACCTACGAACTCGACGGCAAGCTGTTGTGGGCGCGTGAAATGGGGCCGGAATTCAAGCCGGAAAACCACGGCCTGAAGACCGTTCACTGCGTGACCGTATCCGGAATGGTTTTCATCTGCCTTGCAGCGGTTGCTCCCGACACCACGGAACTGCAAAAGCAGGCGGAACGCTATCTTGCTCCGCACGACCTTTCCAACCTCAAGGTCGCGCACCAGTCGACCATCATCGAGCAGGGCAACTGGAAGCTTGTCCTGGAAAACAACCGCGAGTGTTATCACTGCTCCGGGTCGCATCCTTCGCTGTGCCGGACGTTCCCCGACGATCCCAATCTTGTGGGCGGCGACGATTCAACCTCGTCCAATGTCGGCAAGGCCCATGTGGAGCGCTGTGAAAACGCAGGCCTTCCGTCCAGGTATCTGATCTCGCCAAACGAACAATGGCGTTTCGTGCGTATTCCGTTCCTGGGCGATGCGGTCAGCTACACGATGGACGGCAAGGCGGCTGTTTCCAAGAGGATCGGGTCTGTTCCTTTCGACAATGCCGGCTCCTGTCTGTTCTTCCACTATCCCAACACCTGGAACCATTTCCTTTCCGATCAGGTGCTGACATTCCGCGTTTTGCCGATCAGCCCCATGGAAACCGAGGTAACAACCACGTGGCTGGTGCACAAGGATGCCCAGGAAGGGGTCGACTACGATCTCAAACGGCTGACTGAGGTCTGGATCCACACGAATGACGAGGATCGTCAGATCGTCGAGGAAAACCAGATCGGCATCAAGTCGCCGGCTTACGAACCAGGGCCCTATTCGCCGGCTCAGGAAAGCGGCGTCATTCAGTTTGTCGACTGGTATGCGAGAACCCTGGAAAACGGTCTGATGGGCCGTTTCCGTGTCGCGGCGGAGTAGAGCCATGATCCCTATGCCCGGACGCGATACGCCGGTCTGGTCCGACAATGAAGTTCTGGAATGCGTCAGCGTTTTGCCCGAAGCGCCGGGGGTGAAAACGTTCACCTTCCGCCCGCCGTCCGGCGCAACCTTCGTCTATCGAGCCGGTCAGTTCATCACGCTGGATCTGCCGGTGCCTGGCGGAAATATTCAGCGCACCTACACGATTTCCTCGTCGCCCGTGACGAATGCCTACATATCTGTGACGGTAAAGGTTCAGAAAGACAGCATCGGCACGAAGTGGATGCTGGAAAACCTCAGGCCCGGCATGCGTATCAAGGCCTATGGACCGGCCGGTCTGTTCCATTTGCCGCGCAATCCGGACAGCAAATATCTGTTCATTTCCGCCGGTTCCGGTGTCACGCCCATGATGTCCATGGCGACAACACTGTTCGAGCGCGGTGAGGATCCGGATATCTGCTTTATCCAGTGCGCAAGGCGGCCCGTGGATCTCATCTTCCGCAAGCGGCTTGAATATATGGCGAGCCGCGTCAACGGCCTTCAATTGCATTTCGTGGTCACCGACACCGAACCTTATGAGGTCTGGACCGGATATCGCGGACACTTCAACCAGCTGATGCTGGGCCTGATGTGCAACGATTATCTGGAACGCGAGGTCTATTGCTGCGGTCCGGAAGGCTTCATGGAATCCGTGCGCGAGATCCTGAATTCGCTCGGCTTCAACATGGAAAACTATTTCCAGGAAAGCTTTCAGGCTCCAGCCGAAACCAAGGCGGAACTCACCGAATTCGACGATGTCGTGCCACAGGACGATGTGCAGGCGCAGATTGTCTTTGCAGGGTCCGAAGTGTCGGCCTGGTGTTCGCAAACCGACACTGTGCTGGCGGTTGCCAAGGACGCAGGGCTCAATATTCCCTCCGGCTGCACATTTGGTGTCTGCGGCACATGTAAGGTGAAGAAGCTCTCCGGGGATGTGCACATGGTCCATTCCGGGGGCATCAGCGACGAGGATATCGAGGCCGGATTCATCCTGGCGTGTTGCTCGAATCCGATCGGCACGATCGAGGTCGACATCTGAGGCGTCGATAGCCTAGGAAATATTCAAAATTTGCGATGTATCAATGGCGCGGGCATGAAGAGCGGAGTATTCTGGCCTTCATGCTCGGGAGGACGTCGCATGTTTGACAATTTCAGGAAACCGCTTCACATCGCAATCGCCTTCGCTGGTATCGCAGCTTGCAGCACGTTGGGCGCAAGCGCACAGAACATGCCGGAAGGCGTAACCGCCTATCAGGTTTCGGCAGCCTTCGATGACGTGCGTTTCGATCTTGAAAACGCCATCGTCAACCACGGTCTCGTCATCGATTATGTGTCGCATATCGGCGATATGCTGGATCGCACGTCCGAAGATGTCGGCGGCAAGAAGCAGATATTCGTCAATGCCCAGTCCATGCTGTTCTGTTCGGCCAACCTGTCCCGCAAGGTGATGGAAGCCGATGCTGCCAATATCGCCTATTGCCCTTATTCGGTTTTCGTTTTCGAGACACCCGACCAGCCCGGTACGGTAACGGTCGGATACCGTCACCTGGGCGAGACAGGCTCGGACGCCTCCAAGGCGGCGATCGGCGAAGTGAATGCCTTGCTGGATGCCATAGCAAAGGAAGCGACTGGCCAGTAGAGTGTGCAGCTTTGCTCTCTCCTGCGGCAAATGGCTAGACATCCTGCGCCTTGTTCAGGCGGCTCAGCACCTTCTCGGACGAAAGCTCACGCACGGCCGCGTTGCCGACCTTGCGTGCCGTCCGGTTGTTGGAAACCGCCAGATCTTCGGCAACCGCAAGCGCGGCGCTGTGCAAAGGCAATGAGCGCTTGCCGATCTGACGCAGCGCCCAGTGCACCGCTTTCCAGACGAAATTCCTCTGGTCTGTGGCCGCGGTCCGGATCAGGGGCAGATAGCTCAGAAATTCGCTGTCAGGAGCCGTCTTGGCGTGAACGGCGCGCCAGGCAATCAGGGCAAAGGCAGCTCGGCGGACAAATTCTCTCTCGTCGGCGGCAAGAGCCGGGACCAGTTCGTTCGACCCCGCCCGGCGGGCGAGCACGTTCGTGAGCTGATCGCACAGATCCCAGGAGCCAATGTCGTTCAGCCACTCAAGGGCAAGTTCCGGTGCGAGGTGCCTGGGCGGTGTCAGAAGAATGGCAAGCAGGCGAGCCTCGTGAAAACCGCTGTCCCAAAGTTCCCTGGCTAGGTCCGGGCTCGCGCCAATCGACCGGGCCAAAGGGCGCAGCACCGAAAGTGGGACGCCGAAGGCTCGGTCGGTTTCAATGCCGAACCGCGCCATTCCGGCACGGTTCGCTTCGGTTCCCGCGTCACGCAGATCGTTCAATACGCTTTCAAGCGTGAAGGTCATTTCCGGAGAGCGGGGCATGAAAAATACGCCCGGCTATGACTTGTCGGCGTTTTCCAGACGAGCGATCAGGCTGGACGTATCCCAACGCTTGCCACCCATGGCCTGAACTTCGGCGTAAAACTGATCGACCAATGCCGTGACGGGCAGGCGCGCACCGGTTTCATTGGCGGTCTTCAGGCAGATGCCGAGATCCTTGCGCATCCAGTCGACCGCAAAGCCGTAGTCGAACTTGCCGTCGTTCATGGTCTCCCAACGGTTTTCCATCTGCCAGGACTGGGCAGCACCGCCCTTGATTGCGGAGATAACCTTGGCAACGTCTAGATCCGCTTTCTTGGCAAAGTGAATGGCTTCGGAAAGGCCCTGCACCAGCCCGGCAATGCAGATCTGGTTGACCATCTTGGTCAGTTGACCCGCGCCGCTTTCGCCCATCAGGCCGGCGAACTTGGCAAAACATTCGATGATCGGTTTGGCCTTGTCGAAAGCGTCCTGGTCGCCGCCGCACATCACGGTCAGAACGCCGTTTTCAGCGCCTGCCTGGCCACCGGAAACCGGCGCATCGATGAAGCCGCAGCCCTTTTCCCTCGCCGCCGCATAAAGCTCGCGGGCAACTTCGGCAGAGGCGGTGGTGTTGTCGATGAAGATTGCGCCTTCCTTCAAGCCGTGAAAGGCGCCATCCGCACCGGTCGTGACGGAGCGAAGGTCGTCGTCATTGCCGACGCAGGCAAAAACGAATTCGCAACCTTCAGCCGCTTCCTTGGGGGTCTTGGCGAAGTTCCCGCCAAACTCGGAGGCCCATTTTTCGGCCTTCGCGGAGGTCCGGTTATAGACTGTAACGTCGTGGCCGCCCTTGATTTTCAGGTGTCCCGCCATCGGATACCCCATGACGCCCAGACCTATGAATGCAACCTTTGCCATGACGACGCTCCCTTCGCATGCGAAGGCCCGGTACAAGCCGGGCCTTCAACTGAACTGGTTCATCATGGTTTTAGGCTATTTGCCGCGTGCTGTCAGCTTAGATCCAGTAGGGGGCGCGCTGCCAGAGCCGGAAATGGCGATCCCGCTTTTTCGACTGAGCGTCCAGGTGTTGCTGGGTACGCGTGTCAGGGCGGGTGTTGCTGGTAAAGCGGGTTGCTTCCAGAAAGCTACGTGCGTAAATACCAAACATGTGCTTACATCCTCTCGCTGTGTGTGTGAGGAGAATGTGGCTGGTAATGGCGAAAGATGCCAGTCAGGAAGATTTTTGAAATGTAAGGAAATATTACATATGGATTGGCGCTCACTTCCTTCCCTCAACAGCCTTCGAACCTTTACTGCCGTTGCCGAAACCTGCAGCCTGTCGGCCGCCGGACGAGAGTTGAACGTCACGCACGCGGCTGTCAGCCAGCAGGTCAAGGCTCTCGAGCAGTTTCTGGGGTTGAAGCTGATTGTTCGTGAGGGTAGGGGAATTGCGCTGACGCCCGAAGGCAAGCAACTGTTCGAAGGGTTGAGCGAAGGCTTCGAGATCATCCACGAGACGGTCGATGAACTGACGCGTGAAGACCTTGTTCGCCCGCTCAACATCACCATGACACCGTCCTTTGCCATAAGCTGGCTGATGCCGAGGATCAGCGACTTCCGGCATAAGCATCCGGATGTCGAGCTGATGCTTAATCCGACGGCTGAAGTGGTTGAACTCAAGCCTGGTGGCGTTGATCTTGCCATCCGCTTCGGCAAGGGCGATTGGACAGGACTTGAATCGGAACTTTTCATTCCGACGAACTTTGCGGTCATCGGTGCAAGTTGCCTGATCGGCGATAAAAAGATTGAAAGTCCCGAAGACCTTCTGGAGTTTCCGTGGCTTCAGGAATACGGCACCAATGAATTGGCCATCTGGATGGAGCGCCAGGGTGTCGTGCCCAAGGGCAAGCTGAACATCACCCATTTGCCTGGCTACATGGTGCTGGAAGGGCTGCGGCGGGGCCATGGCATTTCAGCCACCGCGAAAACCTTCGTCGAACCGGAAATCGAGGCCGGCAACCTCAGGGTTCTTTTTGAAGATGGCGTCTATCCCGGAACCGGGTACCATCTGGTGACCCGTCCGGGTGTCGATCGTCCGCCTCTAAAGGCCTTCATGAGCTGGCTGCGCAGCATGCGGGCCGAGCAGCTTGTGGACTAGGGCAGATCAAGTCGCAGCGAGGGCCTGATCCATGTCCGCAATCAGATCGTCGCAATTCTCGATGCCTATGGACAGGCGCAACAGGTTTTCCGGAATCCCGGAACCTTCGCCTTCTATAGTGTAGCGGTGTTCGACGAGACTTTCCGTGCCGCCAAGGGAGGTTGCCCGCTGGAACAGGGCGAGTGCACCTGTGACCTTCAGCGCTTCACTCTTGCCGCCCTTGACCAGAATGGACATCAATGAGCCGAAGCCGCCTGTCATCTGGCTCTTTGCAAGCTCATGGTGCGGGTGGCTTTCGACGCCGGGATAAAGCACCGCTTCCACGTTCGGGTGCTTCTCGAAATGCTCCGCAAATGCCTGCGCCGTGCTGTTCATCCGCTCAACGCGCAGCCCAAGCGTTCTCATGCCCCGCAGCAAGAGCCAGGTTTCGAAAGACCCGAGAACGGCGCCTGCCAGTTTGCGCTCTTCGGTCAGAAACGCCCAGGCTTCGCTACCGGCGTCATTGGTCGTCACGACACCGCCCAAGAGGTCGGAATGACCATTGAGCGCCTTGGTGGCTGAATGCATCACGAGATCGGCGCCGAGTGACAGCGGCTTGAGGATCAGCGGGGTCGCCGCCGTGGCATCGACGGCGAGCACGGCGTCCACCTCTTTGCACTGGCTGGCAATGCTCTTGATATCGGCGACTTTCAGGAACGGGTTGCTGGGAACTTCCAGCCACACCAGATCCGGTCGTGTCACGGCCAGTTCGTCCTGAAACGCCTGAAGATCACTGGCATCGGCTTCCACCAGCGCGATCTTGTTGCGCGCGCAGAGTTTGCGCAGAAACAGGGTGGTGCCCCAGTAGATGCCTGACTGAACAAGCAGCGTGCCTCCCGGCTTGACGAGGCGGGCGACAGCCGCGACCGCGGCCATGCCGGAAGCGAACAGACGGCTGTCCTCGCCACCTTCAAGAGCGGCAATCAGCTTTTCGGTCTTCTTGTAAAGCGCATTGTCGTCACGGCTGTAGATATGACCCGGATTGATCAGCTCATAGTTTTCGTCACGCACGAACGTGGTTGCCGTCTGGATTGGCGGCACGACAGCACCCGTTGCCGCATCAAAACCGCCGCCTCCATGGGCAAGCAGGCTGTCGAGGTGAAGACCATGGGCGATGGAGGGCGTTTTCGGCATGGGGGAGCTCCGTGATTGGGTGCCCTTCCGGGTTATCGCGCGCGCTAAGAATAATCAAATGAAAACAAGCAGTTTGAAAAAAGCGGATGCGGGCCCGACTAGCCGCGGGAAATGGGAAGATGCAGCCGAAATTTGGGCCGAGCTCGAAAAGCCCGGCCCAAACTGAATGAGGGTGTATATCAGGCTCAGCGGATCAGGTGACGCGTCAGGCGCGTTTCAATTCTGTCCCAGAGCCGGCGCAGCATCTCCACCAGGAACAGGTAGATAACAGCTGCCCAGATGTAGGCCTGGAAATCGTATGATCTCGAGTAGGCCCGTCTCGTTTCTCCAAAGAGGTCGAACACGGTCACGATGGCCGCGATGGCAGACCCCTTCAGCATGAGGATGATCTCATTGCCATACGGGCGCAGGGCCACAATCAGCGCCTGAGGCAGGATGACCTTGAAGAAGGTAATCTTCTTGTTGATGCCAAGGGCCGCTGCGCCTTCCCATTGGCCTCTCGACACGTTCTGGATGGCACCGCGAAGGATCTCTGCCTGGTAAGCAGAGGTGTTCAGCGAAAACGCAAAGATCACGCAGAACCAGGCTTCCCTGAAGAAGCCCCAAAGGCCTATTGCCTCCAGCTGCGGCTGGAATGTTCCCGCGCCGTAGTAGACAAGGAACGTCTGCGCCAGCAGCGGTGTGCCGCGGAAGAAATAGACGTAGCAATAGGCGGGCTTTGATATGAGCCACCATTTCGAGGCTCTGGCAGCCGCGATAGGGACACTCAATAGAGCGCCAATCAGCAGGGACAGGCCGACGATTTGAAGGGTAACGACGAACCCGCTGAGATACTCGGGCCAATACTTGAGGACGAACGGGCTGGCGATGTTTATCGCCAGATAATAAAGCAGCCATGCACCCGAGACTATCCAGAGCGCCATCAGGACATGGCCGAGGATCCGTGTCTTTGTCCAGCGACGAGGTGGCGCGGGCGGGCGCTTCAGACCGGTGGCGGGGTTGGCAGAGATCATCATCGCGTTGCCTCTCCCCGTTTGCTCCAGCGCTCGATGCGCACAAGGCCGGTGGACGAAATCATCGCCAGGACGAGGTAGATCAGACAGGCGACACCAAAGAACATGAATGGTTCCTTGGTCACGCGCGCCGCGATCCCGGACTGTCGCATCACGTCAGACAAACCGACCACGGAAACAAGGGACGTGTCCTTCAGCAGGACGAGCCAGCTATTTCCAAGAGCCGGAAGCGCCAGGCGGATCAACTGCGGCAGGACCACAAGCCGAAGTGTTTTGCCCCTGGAAAGACCAAGCGCATATCCGCCTTCGTATTGTCCCTGCGGGATGCCGCGAAAAGCAGACAGAAATGCTTCGGAAGCGTAGGAAGAAAAGACGAAGGAAAGGGCGATGACACCGGCGACGAACGAATTGACTTCGAAATAAAAGTCGAAGCCGGCCATCTTCAGCAAAACTTGTACCGCGATCTGCAGGCCGAAATAGACCAGGAACAAGGTCAGAAGTTCCGGCAAGCCGCGAAAGAGGGTGGTGTAGATATTGGCCGCCAGTCGCAGACTGGGTTCCGATGACTTTTTCGCAAGCGCAATCAGAAATCCCAGAAACAAGCCGAACGGCAAGGTTACGATCGCCAGGCAAACGGTCACGACCACGCCCCAGGCAATCTCGTCTCCCCAGCCCTCTGGTCCGAAGGAGAGTAGCGTCAAAGCTTCGTCCATAAGCCGGCGCTTCTTTCTGTTTGTTGTTGTTATTCCGACCGCCCCTACGGCCGTACTGCGGGATTTTTCCCTGCAGGCGGTGCGGCACTCGGGGCGCCGCACCGATGGTCTTTCGACAGGAGGCCGCTCAGCCGCCGTAAACGTCGAACGTGAAGTACTTGTCGTTGATTTCCTTGTACTTGCCGTTCGCCAGGATGCCTTCGATGGCCTTGTTGAACATTTCCTTCAGCTCGCCATCGTCCTTGCGAATGGCAATACCGGCGCCTTCGCCGTTGATCACCGGATCCGGCGTCAGGGTGCCAAGCAGCTTGCAGCAAGCACCATCATCGGTTGCCAGCCAATCGGAGAGCACCACAACGTCGTCGATGACTGCATCAACGCGGCCACTGGCGACATCGAGCTTGTACTCGTCCGGCGTCGGATAAAGCTTCAGGTCTGCGGAAGGCAGTTTTTCTTCAGCGTAGTTGGAATGGGTGGTGGAGGACTGTGCACCAAGCGTAATACCCTTGAGGTCTTCGTCTGAGGTACCCTTCAGAGTGGAATCCTTCGGCACGGCAATTGCCGGCGGGGTGTTGTAGTACTTGTTGGTGAAGTCGACCTTTTCCTTACGCTCGTCGGTGATCGACATGGACGCGATCACGGCGTCGAATTTGCCGGCCTGCAGGGCTGGAATCATGCCGTCCCAATCCTGTGTGACGAATTCGCATTCGACTTTCATTTCTTCGCAGAGTGCCTTGGCAATATCGACGTCGAAGCCAACCAGCTCGCCATCAGCAGTCAGGGAGTTGAAAGGAGGATAAGCGCCTTCGGTGCCGATACGCACTTTCGACCAGTCTTTCGCCTCAGCGCCACTCACGGCAGCCAATACTGCTACAGCTGCAGCAGCCATACGCAAAACACGCATATTTTGTTCCCCTAATATTATCTTCGCGGCGCAAGCGGGTTCTTCCCACCTTCTTGCCCGAACGCACTATTCCATACACTTCGGGTCAAATTTCAAGCAGACAGGCGAAAAAAACACTGCGTGATTTTGCCGAATTCTCACTTTTTTCGGTGTGTCGTCGGGGAAGGGGCAAGCCACTGTGGAAACATGACAGGTCTGCCGGGCAGTCGAAGCGGCTCTAACAAGCGCGCGTCAGGTCCGAATGCCCGGCACAACTCGGGCATCAGGCTTTTGAGTCGGCTGTCACGTCGGCAGCATCGACTTCCTGAGAGGCGTCGTAGACCTCAAGGACGGATTGCAGGGTGATGACCGGACGGGATAGCGCGTCACCGGCCTTTGAACCTCGATAGGGTGTCGGTGACAAAATCGGCTGCTTGGTCAACTCGGCAATCTTTTCTTCGTGGATTGCCCGGTTTCTGGGGGAGAGGTTGTCCAGGCTGAGTTCGGTCAGTCCGTGTTCTTCAAGATACTCGTGCCGAATGCGTTGTTCTTCGGGAAGTTGCCGCCAGTCTTGATATTGTTCGGCGAGAAAGGTCCGGAACTGCAGGAACTGGTTTTCGGTCTCGCTCGGTTGTTGTTGCGGTGTTTTGGAGGTTTGCGGCGACACGGTGGACACGGGTGAAAGTGCAGACGACATCAGATCCTCGTTCTGGCTGCGGGTATCGTCAAAAATGCAAGCAATAATTGTGCCGGGAAGGGTCATTAAAAACACTGATGAATTTCATGAACTTATTGAATTTGATGCCGGAAGCCGTTGCGCTTAGGAAAAGTTTGCCCGGTTTCACATGGAGATTTGTGCCGGGGTTCGGAAAAGGGCAGTGAGATGTCGGACTATGAACTGTTTATCGGCAACAAGAATTATTCTTCCTGGTCTCTAAGGCCGTGGATAGCCCTCAAGCACAAGGAGATTCCGTTCCGGGAAACGCTGGTTCCATTTGATTTCGAGAATGGCAATCCGGAATTCGCAGCGTTCTCGCCAACAGGAAAAGTGCCGGTTCTCAAAGACGGCAGCCTGACGGTCTGGGACAGTCTCGCAATCCTGGAATATCTGGCCGACTGCTTTCCGGACAAGGGCCTGTGGCCGCAGGACAAGGCACAGCGTGCCTGGGCCCGGTCCATCTCGGCAGAGATGCATTCCGGCTTTTCTGCTCTTCGCAGCGAGTGCTCGATGAACATGCAGCGCCCTGCAGCGCCCAAACCTGTCAGTGAGGCTGTGAAAAGCGACGTCACGCGGATCGTGACCATCTGGAAAGAGTGTCTCGAAGCCTCCAGTGGTCCGTTCCTCTTCGGCGACTTCACGATAGCCGACGCCATGTATGCACCTGTCGTCAGCCGGCTCGAAACCTATCAGCTTTCGACCGATCCTGTGGTTCGCAAATACAGTGAAGCGATGACGGCAACGCCCGCCTGGAAGATCTGGGAAGAGGCCGCGCTCAAGGAAACCTGGGTGGTCGACACCGAGTAGGGACTACCGGCCCGGCGATCGATCACGGCCGGGCCGCTTGTGATGCCACTGTCGAGGGTTTCGGCAGAAACGTGTCTTCATTTTGCTGCCCGCCAACGCCCTCGGCTGCTTAAAGGCCCCTGTACTGGAAAGCCCCTTCCTTTTCGAAAAAGCTGAACAGGCTGTCGACAAACCTCCGGACCTTAAGCGGGATGAACCGGTTGGAAGGATAGACCGCATGCACAGGGTGCGGCGGATACTGCCATTGCGGCAGAACAACCTCCAGGTCGCCGTTGCGCAGAAGGGGCTCGATCAGCCACCGGTTGGAAAGCGCAATGCCGAGGCCTGCCATCGCCGCCCGGCGCAGGGTCGAGGAGTTGTTGACGAGCATCGTCGGTGTGATCATGACCGAGAGTTTTTCACCGACCGGACTGATGAATGGAACCCGGGTTCCGGTCGAGATGTTCTTGTAAAGCAGATAGTCGTGGTTCTTGAGGTCGTCAGGGTGTGCAGGCCGTCCGCGTTTGTCGAGATAGTCGGGCGATGCGACCAGGCACCGCTGCGCGAGCCCTAGCCGTCTCACGATCAGGCGATCGTCTTCGATATCGCCCATACGGATTGCCACATCGAGGCGCTGCTGGATCACATCGACAAACTGATCTGACAGCGACACATCCAGCAAGATGCCCGGATGATCCAGCTTGAAGCGGATCAGGAAGTCCGACAGAACCGTTTCGGCAAACCCCAGCGGCAGCCCCACCGACAGAGGGCCGGACATTTGCGCTTCCTCGCTCTGAACCGACCGGTCGGCTTCGGCGAGACGTTCCAGGATATCCCGCGCATAGGCATAATATCGTTCGCCAGCCTCGGTCAGGCTGAGTTGGCGCGTTGTCCTGTTGAGAAGCCTGATACCCAATTCGTCTTCCAGCGCGCGCACTTGCTGGCTGACAGCAGGCTGGGAAATGCCAAGGTGCTTTGCGGCCGCTGAAAAACTGCCCGAATTTACGGCCTGCACAAAGCCGGAAAGAGAGGAAAGCTTGTCCAAAACGGCCTCGGGTTGGTGAGAGAAAACCGGTATGACCGGATACATAAGCACGGTTTATGAGTAATATAAGATATTAAGCGCTTCAAAATCGACGCGAATGAAACACCTTTAAGGCTGCCGAACCGATCCCGAAGGTTCGGGCATGAAAGTTTTCCATCAGGTCGAGCCGGGAGGCCCCATATGACCACTTCTCAGATTTCCGTTTCCAGACGAACACTTCTCGGTGCTGCTGCCGGGGCAGGGGCGTTTGCCGCTGCCGGCGGTGTTTCATTCCTTGCCACACCCGCGCAGGCCGCCGTCACGAAGGCTGGCAAACCCATGGCCGGAGCGCTTCGCTACAAGGTCGGCGATCTCGAAATCACCGCCTTGCTCGACGGGTATCTCGATGTAACCCCGGAGCTGGTCATCGGCTACGAAGCCTCGGAAGGTCAGCGCCTCAGGGACACTGCCATGGTCGAGGGAGAGGCGCTGCGCATTCCCGTCAATGCCTACCTCGTAAATACGGGTGACCGGTTGATCCTGGTGGATGCCGGCACTTCGGATGCCCTCGGTCCGACAATGGGACGGTTGCCCGATGCCCTGGCTGCTGCCGGCGTAACGCCCGATCAGGTCGACACGCTGTTGATCACCCACATGCACCCGGATCACCTTTTCGGCGTCATTGATGGTGGCGGCAACAAGGTGTTCAAGAACGCAGAATTGATCCTGCCGGAAGTCGACAAGGCCTTCTGGTTCGATGACGCGGCCATGAATGGGGCCCCCGAACAATTCAAGCCGTTCTTCGTCGGGGCACGGAAGGCAGCTGATGCCTACAAGGATAGCCAGACGCTGATTTCCGGTGACAAGGAAGTCCTGCCCGGCATCCGCTCAATGGCTCTGCCTGGTCATACTCCTGGGCACACCGGCTACCTGTTCGACAGCAACGGCGAAACCCTCGTGATTGCAGGCGATATCGTTCATATGGCCGTCTATCAGTTCAGCCGGCCGGATTGGGGCATCGGGTTCGATATCGATCCGGGCCAGGCGGTAACGACCCGCAAGGCGTTTCTGGATCAGGCTGCCGCCGACAAGTTGTTCTTTGCAGGCGCTCACATTCCCTTTCCAGGTATGGGCCGCGTTGCCAAGGACGGCGAGGGCTACCGCTTTGTCGCTGCCAACTGGCCCTACGCCTACTGAGGAAATTGGCCTTGCTGACCCGGAGAAAGCGCCGGGTCAGCGCAATCCGAAGCCGGAAAAGGGCAGGAACGAGACCATGTCCCCCTTCCGGATCGAGGTGACGTCTTCGGGGATCTCGACCAGACCGTCTGCCTCGCGCAAGCCCGTTATCAGTCCGGACCCGTCGCGCTGGAATTTTTGCGCGGCCAGTACGCCATCAGGGCGAGGTTCCAGAAAAGCGCGGTAGAACTCGCGCCGGTCAGGCTTTTTCTTGGGAACTTCAAAGGCGGCCGGAACCTGAAACGCCTGCGGTTCCACAAACGCACCTCCGCCGAGAAGGCTGAAGACCGGACGTGCGTAAAGCAGAAAACAGACCATGGCCGCTACCGGGTTTCCAGGCAGTCCGAGAACGACGCAGGACCCGATATTGCCAAACATCATCGGGCGGCCCGGTTTGATTGCAAGCTGCCACATGTGGCGTGTGCCGAGCTTGTCCAGAACCTTGAGCATGTGATCTTCCTCACCGCGGCTTGCACCGCCTGTGGTCAGGATCACGTCATGGCTGGCCGCGGCTTTTGCCAGAGTGTCTTCAAGCCTGCCCGCATCGTCTTTCAAAATGCCCAGATCATCGATCTCGACAGGCAGCGTCGCGCACAGGCTGCGCAGAAGAAAGTGATTGGAATCATACACATCACCCAGGGTGATGAGATCGCCGGGCCGGCGAAGCTCGTCGCCCGTGGACACCAGGGCGACCCTCAGTTTCCGGAAAACGGAGACCTCGGCCTGTCCGGTGGAGGCAATGGCCGCGACATCTTGCGGGCGCAGCCGCTGACCCGGGCTCAGAAGCGTCGTCCCTTCTGCCACGTCCTCACCCGCCTTGCGGCGGTTGGCGCCCGTTTTCAGGCCCTGCGGCACGATCACGAAATCCTGACCGTCCTGCTGGTGCGTTTCGCAATCTTCCTGCATGGCGACCGTGTCGGCCCCCGGCGGCATCACCGCGCCGGTGAAGATCCGGGCAGCCGCCCAAGGACCGAGATCGGCGTTGCTGGCATGCCCGGCGGCAATCCTTTGTTCCAGGCGGAAAAAACCACCGGCTTCCTCAAAGTCGGCGTTGCGGAAGGCATAGCCGTCAACGGCCGAATTGTCGGCCAGCGGAACATTGCGAGGAGCCTTTACCGCCTCGGCAAGGATGCGCTCGGCAGCTTCTTCCAGACGCACGGTTTCGGTCTCCGCTATGCAGTGAAGCCGTTCCTTCAGGATGGCCAGTGCGTCGTGGTGGCGCAAACGGTGCTTGTCGTGCAGGAAACAGTCGTCCAGGAGTTGTTTGCCGGTCATTCTGAAGACCTCTTCAGACCGAGATGGGTTTCGATGAAATCCGCCATCGCACCTATGTCGTCCAGATGAAACACCGGCAAGACCTCATCAGGCAACTCGTGATCCGTCGCGATGGCCAGAATGTTCGGGTCGGAGACGGCCAACGGGCCACGTTCGCTCGCTTCGGTTCTGCGCGCCTCGATCTTCGGATGGGGTTCCTTCTTGTAGCCTTCGATCAGGATCAGGTCGCATGGTGCAAGCCGTTCCAGAACTTCTTCCAGCGGCGGTTCGTCTTCCTGTTTAAGCTCGTGCATCAATGCCCAACGACGCCCGGAGACGAGCGCAACTTCCACGGCACCGGCCTCCCGGTGGCGGAAGCTGTCCGTGCCGGGCTTGTCGACATCGAAACCATGATGGGCATGCTTGACGGTTGAGACCCTGAGGCCACGGGCAGTGAACTCGGCCACGAGACTGGCCACAAGCTGGGTCTTGCCGGAGTTCTTCCAGCCGGTAATTCCGAATACGGGGGTGGTAATCATCTGGGAGCGTAACTCAGCGCATCCCTGACGGTAGCCAGATCGTCAGGTTTGTTTGCATTGAAGAAGGGGTCCAATCCGCTGGCGGGGTCTGGGTCGAAAGAGACTTCGACGCTGTCGTAGCAGTCGACAAAGGCAAGCACCTTTCCGGTCTTGCCGGAGCGCAGCCAATCTTCAAGATCCGACTTCAAGCTGACTGGCCAAAGTCCGAAAACCGGATGCAGTTTGTCAGCGGAGGAGGCCAGTGCGATCACCGGTCTGTCGGCCGGCACGGCAGCGCAGAACCGGGCGACAAGACTGGTCGGAAAAAAGGGGGTGTCTCCGGCAACCGTAACGACATGAGTGACGTCCGGTCTCTCGGCATGGGCATAGGTCATTCCGGCCAGAACGCCTGCGAGAGGTCCGGCAAAGTCGCCAACGGGATCGGCTGCCACTGGCAAGTCAAAGCGTGCAAACCGGTCCGGGTCACCGTTGGCGTTCAGAATGATGTCGTCAAGCTGTGGTTTCAGCCTGGCAAGGATCAGGTCAAGCATGGTCTTGCCGCCAAGATCCATCAGACTCTTGTCACCACCGCCCATCCTGCGGGACTGCCCACCGGCAAGGATGCATCCCAGCACTTTGTTGCTTTGAAGCGGCTTCTCGTGTCTCGTCATGCTGCCGGCATGCTCCCTTTTCTGCGGGCGGTCTCCGGTTCGTCTTCCATGTCGCTCGCTGACATATCGAACACGATCCTGTCGTGACCGGACAGAGCCACGAACCGTTTGCCGCGCGCTCGTCCGATCAAGGTCAAGCCGGCCTGACGCGCAAGGTCAACACCCCATGCGGTAAAGCCCGATCTTGAGACGAGGATCGGGATGCCCATCATCACGGTCTTGATCACCATCTCGGAGGTCAACCGGCCTGTGGTGTAGAAAATCTTGTCGTGCGCGGGGATATCGTTCAGGACCATCCAGCCTGCGATCTTGTCGACAGCATTATGGCGGCCAACGTCTTCCATGTAGACAAGTGGGCGATCTTCCTGACACAGAACACAGCCGTGGATAGCCCCAGCCTCTAGATAGAGGGAAGGCGTTGTGTTGATTGTTTTTGTCAGCGCATAAAGCCACGAGGTGTTGAGGCGGGCGTCCTCAGCCAGTTGCACGGTCTCGAACCCCTCCATGACATCACCGAACACCGTGCCCTGGGCACAGCCGGAGGTGCGCACCTTCTTTTTCAGCTTTTCCTCGAAGTTGGTCTCACGCTCGGTGCGAACCACGACAACATCCAGATCATCGTCATGGTCGATACCGGTTATGACATCGTCATCGGCCAGCATGTTCTGGTTCTTGAGATAACCGACGGCCAGTAGGTCCGGATGATCGCCAATGGTCATCATGGTGACCACTTCCTGAGAATTCAGGTAGAGCGTCAGCGGTTTTTCCGTCACGACACGTGTTTCGACCGGCTGTCCATCCTGATCGATACCGGTTACGGACGTCGAAAGGCGCGAATCTTCCGGGTCTGGTTGCAGCACATATGGGCCTGACACAGGCAAACGACTCCACTTGCTTCGATTGTCTCAACACTATGGGACGCGATTGCCGGGGGGCAAGGTGTTACTTCCGGGTTTTGGTTCGCGAGCAGGCCGTGAAGCTGAGACTGCGACGTGTGCCCGGGGAATGAAAAAATGGATGCGGAACACCTTCCAAACGAAAGTGATGCTGGCGCTGTATCAATGTGCAGGAAATCAGTTGGCTGTTCTAAGGAAAAAGACCTCAGCAATCGGTACGGGGAGCTTGCGTCTGACAGCATCTGCACTGCGCTGGGATATCATCGTTACGATGAAGAGGGACAAGGCACTGAAAAGACGGCATTGCTCCGTGCACAGGCCCGGTTAAGGCAACGGGAAATGGACAAGCTCGAAAGCCTTGCATCACACGCGCTGTCGACATTACCCGTGAACCGCCGAAACGGGTCGCTATGGTCTGCCAACGTTTTTTGTGCGGCGTACAATATCGACCTGACGGTGATCGTGTCCGGCCATAGTGCAATCTACGACTTCAATTGCAAAACCGGCGATGAGCCAAGGTGCACCGCATGACCGGAGCAGCTCAGATCATCAGCATCTCGTTGGTCAGGCGACCTTCCTGAAGCTCCTGCGCAAAATGTCCGAACGCCCGGTAGGCTTCTTCCCGGGTAATGTCTGCCGGGTGGTCAAGCAGCGGTCGCAGAACGTCGTGCTGGGAAGCGGCAAGGCCATCGGTCAGGTCCCGGAAGAACATGAGCGAATTCGGGAAAAGACGGAAATCCGCCGGTTCGTGAATGATGCCCTCTATGGCTTCCAGGCGTGGATCATTCATCACGCAATAGACGGTATCCAGCACCGGGCCGGTCTGACCTTCCAGAACCTGAATGATGTGCTGATCAACCAGCAGAAGCGCACCGGTTACGCCGGCCTTTCTGTTGATCCGACGAATGCGCAGCAACGTCTTGTCGATTTCATCCGGCAGGGGAAGACGCATCTTGCCCCAGTTGATCTTGCTTCGATAGCAGGCGCGGTAAAGTTCCATGGCGTGTCCATCCTTTTGCCGATGAATCCAGCCTGCGCTCCAATTCCTCACATTTGCTTAAAATTTGAATCAAATGGGAAGAAGAGCAGCCTGTGTTACCGAAGCGTCGCCAAGTCCTCTGCAAATGTGTGCTTCGCAGCCGGATGGTCAGAACTAGAAAACTGTGCAAAACAACTAAGCACTTCTTTGTGTGGAAAAGATAGCTGAGAACCTTCTTCACGCTTGAAATAGAAGCCGTTTTTTAGGGCGGGCTACTCGAAATGAAGAATCGAATAAACCACCGCACCACGGGCGTCCCGTTGAGCGAGCGCTGGTGAGAGCGCAGCACTTCGTCCAGCTTGGCACCGTGCCCGTCGGCGTTAGCCGCCGGTCGATCACGGCGACCGCAACTCACGGTCGGCGGGCGTTTCCGCCAGTTAGGCAGCGTGGGTCCCGCTCAACGGCATAAGTGTACCACTCTTGCCCTTCAGGGTTACGGGGTGGGGCCGGGCAATCCAGTTTCTCAGGCCATATTGGCGGGTCAGAACGGGCGCTCTTCACCGCTCCATTTGAAAAACTTTCCGGTGTCGGCAACGGCGAGAGAACTGCCGATCTTCAAAATGCCCCGTGCGACGTCCGCCGGGTCATTGTCTGCTTGTGGTCCACCCATGTCAGTGCGCACCCAGCCGGGATCGATCAGCGCGACTGGAATGCCCTCCGGTTCCAGATCGGTTGCAAGGCCCTGCATCACCTTGTTCACCGCTGCCTTTGAGGCGCGGTAGGCGAGGGTGTCAGACTTCCTGTATCCCATCCAGGCCATCTGGCTGGAAATGGTCAGGATCCGGCCGGCCCCTGACCGGCGCAAATGCGGCAGGAACGCTTGAGAGACCGCCAAAGGTGCAAGGGTGTTGACTGCGAGCGTTTCGGCAAAGCCCTCGAAATCCATGTCCAGAGCGCTCTGACGTTCCGGAGTGATGATACCGGCATTGTTGATCAGCAGCTCGAGCGGGCTGTCGAGGCCGCTTGCAACAGAACGAACAGAAGCATGATCCGTGACATCGAAAACAAGCGGATGAAAACCTTTGCCGAACCGTTCGGCCGTCTCGTTCGCCGCTTGCTGCGTGCGGACCGAACCGTAAACGGTCCAGCCGCTTTCGAGTGCTGCGCGGGCAAGCTCGAATCCGATCCCGCGATTGGCTGCGGTGATGAGGCAGGTTGGCATGTCGGGTTCCTGAGACTGGAATAACTTGGAAGAGAGATGGAGAGAGGCATCTCCAAGTTACCCGGCCTGTGCCCCGGTTCAACGAAAACTTTGTCCCTGCGGAGGCTGGGTGACAATTTCGGTTCCAATTGCAGGCAGCTGCATGTCAGGGGGAAGGGGCACCAAGGCCAGAAGCAGCCTTGTAAACCGGCAAAAGCAATCTGAAGACCCAATGAGACATTCGAAATGCTGCAGGCGCACAAAGCAGCCTTGATGTCATCTGTTGAGTGGTTGGGCTTGTGTCGTAAAATTACCCCTTCTATGACTTGCGGTCAGAAAGCGGAACGTGCCGTGCTTCATTTTGGCAGCTTGCCTCCGTGAGGCGGCGAACTAGATTTCGCACCGGATAAACCGGTCGCGCAGTGGCCGGTGTACGAAACAGGACCGAAGAATGACCGACACCATAAAAAGCGCAGTCATGGAACGATTAAGGCAGATCAAGGGACCGGACCTTGAGGGCGATATCGTTTCGTTGGGCCTCGTTTCCGACGTGTTCGTGTCCGATGGCCGCGTTGTTTTCTCCATTACCGTTCCCGCTGAGCGCGCGCAGGAACTTGAGCCTCTGCGTCAGGCCGCGGAAAAGGTGGTGAAGGAAGTGGAGGGCGTTGAAACCGTGATGGTTGCCCTCACGGCAGAACGCGCGGCAGGCGGCGCCCGCAACACACCGCCTCAATCGGCCCCGAAACCTGCTCCGCAGCAGTCGCGGCGCGCCGCCGAAGAACAGGCTCCGGCAAAACCCGGTGTGCCGGGCATCAAGCACATTGTTGCCGTTGCCTCTGGCAAGGGCGGCGTTGGCAAGTCCACGACGACGGCAAACCTTGCCCTGGCGATGGCAGCGCTCGGCAAAAGGGTCGGGGTTCTGGACGCCGATATCTACGGCCCGTCCGTGCCGAGGCTCTTCAACGTCTCCGGCCGTCCGGAAGCTCTGTCGGGAAGGATGCTCAAGCCATTGGAAGGCTATGGCATCAAGGTGATGTCCATGGGCTTCATGGTGGAAGAAGAAACGCCCATGATCTGGCGCGGGCCAATGGTCATTTCCGCGCTTACCCAAATGCTTCGCGAAGTGGCCTGGGGAGAACTGGACGTCCTGGTGGTCGACATGCCGCCTGGAACCGGCGACGCTCAGCTCACCATGGCTCAACAGGTGCCCCTGGCCGGTGCGGTGATCGTGTCGACACCGCAGGACCTCGCCCTGATCGATGCCCGCAAGGGCCTCAACATGTTCAAACGCGTCGACGTTCCCGTGCTGGGGATCGTGGAGAACATGAGCTATTTCCTGTGTCCGGATTGCGGCGGTCGCCACGACATTTTCGGCCATGGCGGTGCACGGGCGGAAGCAGATCGGCTGGACGTGCCTTTCCTGGGCGAAGTTCCCCTGACCATGAAGATCCGTGAAACGTCCGATGCCGGTACGCCGGTTGTTGTTTCCGATCCGGAAGGCGCGGTTGCGGGTATCTATAAGGACATTGCCGCCAAGGTGCTCGCCAGCATCGAGCGCGAAAGTGCGGAACCAGCCCGCGCCGCCCCGAAAATCGTCTTCGACTGAACCGAGAAGAGCCATTCGCCAGCCGAGGAAGACCCGCAGCAGGCCGATAAAACGAAAACAGGCACGACTTACGCCGAGCCTGTTTTTTATACCCGTGTCCAAGTCGGTAACCGCTGCTGAAGATGGCGCGCCAACGCATGAAACGTTGCCGTCCGCGGACATCAAATCTCGCACCTGATACGGATTCGTGGGGGATGAAATTCATGTATCAATTGCCTGAAATTGCTGATTTTTTTTGTCATCGCGCGGCTATTGACTGTAACAATTGAAGTTTTCACGCCCGGGTCACGGAACCAATATACATATTCAAAGTTGAATGTTTAGCCCGCAAGGGATGACGATAAAAAGGTTCCTGCCCGGGCATGGTTACAAGCAAATCCCAAACTTCCAGCACCGGTGCGAAACCTTCGCTTGCGGTGCTTATGGCGATTTCATCTGTCAGCCCGCTTGCCATGCAAATCTACCTGCCATCCCTGGCAGGAATGATGCTGGTGTTTTCCGCGACCGCGGGCGAGATACAGTTATCCATGTCCGCTTTCTTCATCGCGGTTGCCGTATTCCAGCTCTTCTGGGGCCCCTTGTCGGACCAGTTCGGCAGACGGCCGGTCATCATACTCGGCTCAGTGCTTTTCGTGATTGGCACCGTGTTTTGTCTGTTCGCACAAAGCATCGAAGCGCTGATCGCCGCTCGCGTGATTCAAGCAGCAGGCGGCTGCACGGGACTGGTGCTCGGCCGAGCAATTCTCCGCGACCTATATAGCCCCAAGCAAGCGGCCAGCATGATCGGCTATGTCACCATGGGCATGGCAGTGATGCCGACCGTAGGGCCGGCTATCGGCGGCTTGCTGGATCATTATTACGGATGGCAGGGGGGCTTCATGCTGCTCCTGGTTTTCGGGGTTGCTACTCTTTGGGCGAGCGTTTTCCTCCTGCCGGAAACCCACATGAACCGCAATCCGGTTGGCGGGCGCCAGATCTTCAAAGCCTATGCAACGCTGTGCCGCGAACCGCTCTACTGGTGCTACACGCTGACCGCCGCTTTCAGTGCGCTTGCCTATTTCGCATACCTTGGTGGCGCTCCCTTCATTGCTGCCGATCTTCTGTCCCTGAGTGCCGGTGAAATGGGCTTCTATTTCATGTTCGTTGCGCTCGGCTATATCGCCGGCAACTTCATATCCGGCAGGTATTCCGAACGGGTCGGCCTGTTTCCCATGATCCTGGCGGGAACGCTCATCGCGATTGTCTGTGTGGCCGTCATTGCAGGGTTTACCTATTTCGGCGCTCTAAGCGCACCCAGTCTGTTCCTGCCCATGTTCCTGCTCGGCCTTGGCAATGGTGTCTGCCTGCCAAGCGCGTTGTCCGGCGCGGCAAGCGTACGGCCGGAGCTGACCGGAGCGGCTTCCGGAATGACCGCGTCCTTCCAGGTTTCCATGGGGGCGCTGGCGGGATCAGTCGTTGCCTGGCTTTATGCCCACGGCTTTCTGGCTGGGTCGCCCTGGGGAATGATCCTGGTGATGGGTGTCGGGATCGGCTTCAGCCTGATCGCAGCCCTGAGCATCCGGTTCTACACCGCACGCTCCGATATGGTAGCGGCAGAGTAGCGCTGCCGCTCCATCAACGCGCTGGTGCCTGGTGGGTTAAATTTGGAAAAACTCTGGAAGCCTTAGCCGCCCGTAACGCTCATATGCCTGGAAACGGCAGGTTGATTGCGGTTCCGGTCGATCACGAAATCATGCCCCTTGGGCTTGCGGCCAATGGCTTCGTCTATCGCCGCATTCAAGAGGTCGTTGCCTTCCGAGGCACGCAGTGGCGCGCGCAGGTCCGACATGTCCTCCTGGCCAAGGCACATATAAAGCTGTCCGGTACAGGTGACGCGTACACGGTTGCAACTTTCGCAGAAGTTATGGGTCATCGGCGTGATGAAACCGAGACGACCACCGGTTTCCTCGATTGTTACATATCGGGCCGGTCCGCCGGTCTTGTAAGGGATGTCTGTCAGCGTGAACTCCTCAGCAAGGCGTGTACGCACGGTCGACAGAGGCAGATACTGGTCGGTGCGATCCCCGTCGATCTCGCCCAGAGGCATCGTTTCGATCAGGGTGAGGTCATGGCCGTGCTCGTGACACCACTTCAGCATGGTCACGATCTCGTGCTCATTCACATCCTTGAGCGCAACCATGTTGATCTTGATCTGAAGGCCGGCGGCAGTTGCGGCGCGGATCCCGTCCATCACCTTTCCAAGATCGCCCCAGCGGGTAACGGTCTTGAACTTCTGTGGATCGAGCGTATCGATCGACACGTTTATCCGGCGTACACCGCAATCGTAGAGCTCCTGCGCATAGCGGGCGAGCTGTGAGCCGTTGGTGGTCAAGGTCAGTTCTTCAAGAGCACCGCTGTCCAGATGCCGGCCAAGGCTGCGGATCAAGCTCATGATGTTCTTGCGCACCAGGGGTTCGCCGCCGGTAAGGCGCAGTTTCCGGACACCTTTTTCGATGAAGGCAGTGCACAGGCGGTCGAGTTCTTCCAGGCTCAGGACTTCTCTTTTGGGCAGGAAGGTCATGTCTTCTGCCATGCAATAGACACAACGGAAATCGCACCGGTCGGTCACGGAGACGCGAAGATAGGTGACGGCACGGCCAAAGGGATCGATCATCGGAGCTTGCGTCTCCAACTGTCCGATTGCCGCTTGTGCCGGGACCACAATCTTGCCGTCTGTCACGTTTCGCTCTCCCATGATTTTTTCTTATCCAGATCATATGGCGTTGATGCGGACAAGATCAATTGAAACCGGACTGCAGATATCCGGTTTACGGTATCAGGTAAACTTGTCGGTGTACTCTTGTCAAATCAAGGGGAGAAATGGCGCAGCACGACCTGTATTTCAACAAGCAAGAGATGTTGACGCCTGTTGCGGCGGGCACAGTGTCTGCTCACCCTCTGACGAAAGCTGCTGAGCCGCTGTTCTACCTCCTGAGGAACGACAAAACCCTTACATCGTTGATCCGTTGGCGCTTTGCGGCGTATCTGACCAGTGGAAAGCGGTAGGAGCAGCATGACAACACTCGTTTGGTTTCGGCAGGATTTGCGCATCAAGGACAATCCCGCCTTGTTCGAAGCGGCGAAGAGCGGACGTGTCCTGCCGGTTTTCATTCTGGAGCCTGTAGAGCAGACCGGCGAAACACACCCGTTAGGCAGCGCCAGCCGCTGGTGGCTTCATCACAGTCTGAAAGCCTTGCAGGAGGACCTGCCAGGACTGGTCTTGCTCAAGGGCAGTGCAAGACATCTGATTCCCGAGGTTGCGAAGGACGTTGGCGTTGAGGCTGTCTTCTGGAACAGATGCTACGAGCCACATGCGATCGAGCGGGACACCGATCTGAAATCGTCGCTGAAAGAAGACGGATACGAGGTCAAAAGTTTCAAGGCCTCGCTGCTGTACGAGCCCTGGGAAATAGAGACGCAGTCAGGCGGCCCCTACAAGGTCTATTCGCCCTTCTGGAAAGCTGCGCGGCAGATTGAGATCGATGATGCCTTTCCGGCGCCGGACAAGCTGGAAATCGCCGACTATGACGGTGGGGAGGAACTGGAGAGTCTAGACCTTCTGCCGAAAAAACCAAACTGGGCAAAGGGCTGGGACGATCTCTGGACACCGGGCGAAGCAGGCGCTTCAGAACGGCTCGGCTGTTTTCTGGAGGAGGGGCTAAAGGGCTATGGCAAGCTTCGGAACCGCCCGGATCTGCCGAACGTCTCGCGCCTGTCGCCACATCTTCATTTCGGGGAAATCTCGCCCCGTCAGATCTGGCATGCAACGCAGGACGTCATGGACAGGAAATCGTCGCTCGGTGACGATGGAATGAAATTCCTGTCCGAGATCGCCTGGCGCGAATTTTCCCATAACCTGTTGTACCACTTCCCGAAATTGCCATCCGAAAACTGGCGATCCACCTTTGATGAATATCCCTGGAAGGAGCCGGATGGTGAGCTTGAGAAATGGCAGAAAGGACAAACGGGCTATCCGATTGTTGACGCCGGCATGCGCGAACTCTGGCAAACCGGGTACATGCACAACCGCGTGCGCATGATCGCCGCAAGCTTTCTGATCAAGCATCTCCGTCTTCACTGGCGTCATGGCGAGGCCTGGTTCCGGGATACGCTTGTGGATGCGGACCTTGCAAACAATTCCGCCGGCTGGCAGTGGGTCGCGGGATCAGGCGCGGATGCCGCTCCCTATTTCCGGGTGTTCAATCCGATCACCCAGGGCGAAAAGTTCGATCCCGACGGAGCCTATATCCGTCAGTGGGTCCCCGAACTGCGTAAGCTGGAAACGCAATACATCTTTGCCCCCTTCGACGCACCTGCCGAAGCTTTGGAAAAAGCCGGTATCGAGCTCGGCGAAACCTACCCGAAGCCGCTGGTTGATCATGCCAAGGCCCGCGAGGCGGCGCTCGAAGGCTACGAAGCCGTGAAACAGGCGGGACAAGACGACGCTTGACGGTGTCTGCGCGGTCAGTATCGTCCGCGCGCAAGTCCCGGTGTGTTGGCCGGGTGGAATCAAAGGATCCGGACATGACCGACCCGACGGCACCCTGGCCGACCGAACTACGGGTTTCGAAAGACAGGAAGAGCCTGACAGTTGCGTTCAACACGGGCGAACGGCACGAATTGTCCGCCGAGTATCTGCGGGTGTGCTCGCCTTCGGCGGAAGTGAAAGGGCACAACCCGTCGCAAAAACAGACGGTGCCCGGCAAGCGCAATGTCGAAATCATGAAGATTGAGCCTGTCGGCAACTATGCTGTCCGTATCCATTTCGACGACATGCATAATTCCGGGATTTTCACCTGGACCTATTTCCTCGAGCTTGGCAGAGACCCGGACGCCCATTGGGGTGTGTACCTGGAGGAACTGGCGCAGAAGGGCCTGAGCCGGGATCGTTGATCAAGGATTGCCCGGGCTGGCTGGCTTCAGCGGGAATCAGGTAAAAAGAGATCGGCTCGACCCACGCCATCCCCCTCCAAATGGAGCAGCAGCCGAACTGCAGGGTCAATTCATACTGGCAACCAGGTAATCGTGCGTTCGCATATGGAGGGACTGCGGTTGATGCACGCGATCTGGAGGTCGCAATATGAAACTCTCTGCACCTGTTTTCCGCCTGAAGCGTGAAGCCCGGACGCTCGCCCGAAGCAAGACCATCGCGTTGAACCGGGCGTTGGACGAAATTGCGGTTCGTGAAGGCTTCAGAAGCTGGAGCCATCTCGCATCTGTCGCTCGTGACCAGAGCCCTTCGATCAGGCTTCTGTCGGCGTTGGAGCCCGGTGATATGGTAATCCTTGGGGCGAGGCCCGGTCAGGGTAAAACGGTTCTGGGTATCGAGTTGCTCGCTGAAGCGGCAATGAGCGGAAGACCTTCCGTGTTGTTTTCATCTGAATGCACTTATTGCGATGTGAGCTCGAAGCTTTCCGGCAGCGGGTATCCCGACCTGGAAAACTCGGAAAAGTTTCAAATGGTTCTTTCCGACAGCGTGTGCGCCGGGCAAGTTAAGGAAACACTTGCTGGTTCGGCGCCGGGCACCTTAGCCGTAATCGACTATCTTCAGGTCATGGATCAGCTCCGTTCACAGCCGCCGCTCGGCGATCAGGTCGAAGACTTGAGACGGTTCGCAAAAACGCGGCGTACGACGCTTGTCTTCCTGTCGCAGGTCCATAGAAACTTTGATCCAAAGATTCGACCTCTGCCGGGGTTCAACGACATACGGACGACCAACCCGGTCGATCTGTCTCATTTCGACAAGGGCTGTTTCCTGCATCACGGCGAGATGATCCTCTCCAGGCATTGAGCAGTGATGGCTGCCAGGAAGATTGTCCGCCGGTGCCCGGCCGATGGCCAGGCACCGGTGGATGCTGTTTCAGCAGGTTCTGATGGGGCTTTGTCGCAAGAACTTTCGCTGATTAGAGCCCCAGCTCACTCAGGCCGGGGTGGTCTGCCGGGCGCGGTCCCAGAGGCCAATGCATTTTTCGCTCGTTTGCCGAAATGGCGAGATCGTTGATGCTTGCAAAGCGGCGATGCATCAGGCCGTTCGGGGCAAATTCCCAATTCTCGTTGCCATAGGAACGGTACCACTGTCCTGCCGCATCGTGCCATTCATAGGCAAAGCGTACGGCTATGCGGTTACCGGCAAAGGTCCACAGTTCCTTGATCAACCGGTACTCATGCTCCCGTTGCCACTTGTTGGTCAGGAATTCCAACACTTGCTGGCGACCGACCGGAAAATCCGACCGGTTTCGCCAGATCGTGTCCGGGGTGTAGGCAAGCGAGACTTTATCCGGGTTGCGGCTGTTCCAGCCATCCTCCGCGGCACGCACCTTCTGGCGGGCTGTTTCCAGGGTAAAGGGAGGCAGAGGCGGGCGCTGTTCTGTCATCGGGCAAGCTCCAGAGCGTAGATTTGAGGAGACGAGGACAGTCCCGCGTGAAGGCGTTCATCCACTGCCTGAGGGGCAGGACGCAGGGCCGATGTGATCAGAAGCGCTCCGGCGACGAACGCACCAAAGAGATAAAAACCACGTGGATATGCAGGTCTTGGAGAGAACATGGGTCTGCCTCGCAATGTTAAACAGATTTTAAGTGTACCGATCTGTTCAGTTACGGTTCGATATGTGTACCGATCTGTTCATGTTTGCAAGGCTCGAAGGCGCAAGGCCGGGTCATATAAATGTGATTTCAGTGTGTAACGAGGCGAAAAAGTGCCGCTTTCCAGATCTGACTTGAACGGTTGTCAGTAGATGTCTATTTACTGGTCAGTACAGAAAGGAAATTCATGCGACCAAGCAAACGCGATGAACTGGTGCGAAAGTCGCAGGCTGTCTTTTACAGGGACGGTTTCCACGCGACCGGTATGGACACGCTTGTTGCCGAAACGGGCATATCGAAGACCACGATGTTCAAGCATTTCAGAACCAAGGACGATCTGATCCTCGCGGTGTTGCGGTACCGGGACGAAACCTTTCGCAACTGGTTCCTGCGCAGGCTTGATGAACGCGATCTTCCCCCGAGGCAAAAACTGCTGGCGATTTTCGATATTCTGGAGGAGTGGTTTGAAGAAACGGGGTTCAGAGGATGTATGTTCATCAAGGCATCCGCGGAATTTCAGGACCCCGCTCACCCGGCCCACGCCCAATCAAGCGAGCACAAACGCTTGCTTTTGTCGGCGTTCAGAAGCCTTGCGGAGAATGCAGGAGCGCGAAAGCCGGACTTGCTGGCACGTCAACTTCTTCTGCTCAAGGAGGGGGCGATCGTCGCAGCGCAGATGGGGTTCGATCCGGATCCTGCAGGCGCAGCCAGGGAGGCCGCATCGGTCTTGATTGAGGCTCATATTCCGGACGCGTGAGCGGAGGCTGACCTTTAGTGGGTCGCGGAAACGCCCTCTGCCGGCGATGGTCTGATAAGGCTGATAGGTCTCAAAATGAAAAAGCCGGGAATGCCCCGGCTTTTTGTTTGCGTCAATCGATGCAAGCGGGCTTAGCGCTTGACGATGACTTTCGACCCAACGGTGACGTTGTTGTAGAGGTGGATCACGTCTTCGTTTGCAAGACGGATGCAGCCCGAGGAAACGGCTGAACCGATCGTCCACGGCTCGGTTGTGCCGTGAATGCGGTACAGGGTAGAGCCGATATACATGGCCCGTGCACCCATCGGATTGTTCGGACCACCCGGCATGTAGGCCGGCAGGATACGACCCTTTGCCCGCTCACGAGCACGCATCTGTGAGGGCGGGGTCCAGCTCGGCCATTCAGCCTTGCGGGTGATACGGTGCGTTCCGGCCCACTGGAAACCTTCCTTGCCGACGCCGACACCGTATTTCATTGCCTTGCCGCCAGGGAGGACATGATACAGTCTGCGTTCGGAGGTATCGATGATGATCGTGCCCGCAGGGTAGGGGCCGTCATATTTCACACGCTTGCGTTTGACCGGAGACGGTCCGCCCGGGTGATATTTCGGTGTGACCCAGGTGTTCGTGCTGTGGTCAAAGTAGCCATATCGCGGAGCAGCCTGAGCGGTCAGCGCAAATGCGCCCGCCAGAACCGCAACCATTACAAAAAGAAGTTTCTTCATTCCGATCCCCCATCAGCATCGGGCTTGTGCCCCAGCGATGCGATTTACAATCAAAGTGACGTTACGAAAATGTCCTTGCTTCACTCTTAATGATTATGTCGCAAAACGGTGTTCGGGAAAATCTCACGTTGATGTGAGCGTGGTTCAAGTCTGGCTTATGTGCCGAATTTGCAACGAATTTTTCGTGAAAAACGCGTTAGCGCTGCGGACGCCCGCTGAGATTGTGGAAATTTTCAGGCCTGGCAAAGGTCGATGGCAATTTTTGCTCGGATTTTGAATGTGTTGCCGTCACAATCGATTCGAATGGACGTGGGATGCCTTGCACCTTTGCAAGGGTATCGGAGACCGCAGACTGCCTGCAAATCACGGCTGAACGATAGGCAAAAAAAGAACCCGCGGCGAGGCCGCGGGTCTGGCTTTCCGGCAGGAGACGTCACTTAGCTGAGGTTCAGCTCCTTGAAGAAGTCGTTGCCCTTGTCGTCGACGACGATGAAGGCCGGGAAATCCTCGACTTCGATTCGCCAAACGGCTTCCATGCCGAGTTCCTCGAACTCGACGACTTCCACCTTCTTGATGCAGTCCTGCGCCAGACGCGCGGCCGGTCCACCGATGGAACCGAGATAGAAGCCGCCATGGGCCTGACAGGCGCGGCGCACCTGTGCGGACCGGTTGCCTTTGGCCAGCATCACCATGGACCCGCCTGCAGCCTGAAACTGGTCGACATAAGCGTCCATGCGTCCGGCCGTTGTCGGACCGAAAGACCCGGACGGCATCCCCTCCGGCGTCTTGGCAGGGCCCGCATAATAGATCGGGTGGTTCTTGAAATAGTCGGGCAGGGGCTCGCCGCTTTCCAGCCGGTCACGCAGCTTGGAATGGGCCAGATCTCGGGCCACGATCAACGGACCGGTGAGCGACAGGCGGGTCTTGATCGGGTGCTTGGAAAGTTCGCCCAGAATTTCAGACATCGGCCGGGTAAGATCGATCTTCACCACATTGTCGGACAGATGCTCGTCGGTCACCTCGGGCAGATACTTTTCCGGGTGCATCTCGAGCTGTTCCAGGAAGATGCCGTCTTTCGTGATCTTGCCGACGGCCTGGCGGTCTGCCGAGCAGGATACGGCCAAACCGATCGGCAGCGAAGCGCCGTGACGCGGCAGACGGATGACACGCACGTCGTGGCAGAAATATTTACCGCCGAACTGGGCGCCGACGCCCGTAGCCTGGGTCAGTTTGTGGATCTCTTCTTCCATTTCAAGATCGCGGAAGGCGTGTCCCAGTTCCGAGCCTTGCGTCGGCAGTCCGTCGAGATAGCGCGCGGAGGCCAGCTTTGCCGTCTTCAGATTCATTTCTGCGGACGTACCGCCGATGACGATGGCAAGGTGATAGGGCGGGCAGGCTGCGGTGCCCAGCGTGAGGATCTTTTCCTTCAGGAACTCGACGAGCCGGTTATGGGTCAGCAGCGAGGGCGTGCCCTGGAACAGGAACGTCTTGTTGGCCGAGCCGCCACCCTTGGCCATGAACAGGAATTTATAGGCAGCTTCGCCTTCGGCATAGAGCTCGATCTGTGCCGGCATGTTGTTGCTGGTGTTCTTTTCCTCGAACATGGAAAGAGGCGCGAGCTGGGAATATCGCAGGTTCTTCTTGAAGTAGGCGTCGCGGGAGCCTTCGCCGAGAGCAGCCTCGTCGGAGCCATCGGTCCAGACCCTGCGGCCCTTCTTGCCCATGATGATCGCGGTGCCCGTGTCCTGGCACATTGGCAGAACGCCATGAGAGGCGATATTCGCGTTCTTCAGAAGATCGAAGGCGACGAACTTGTCGTTCTCGGTCGCTTCCGGGTCTTCGAGGATTTTCTTAAGTTGCTCCAGGTGCCCGGGACGCAGGAAATGGTTGATGTCCTTGAAAGCCTCTTCGGCAAGCAGGCGGAGGCCTTCCGCCTCAACCACCAGCACCTCTTCGCCGTTGAACTCGGCTGTCTTGACGTGGTCAGACGTTAGTTTGCGGTAAGGCGTTTTGTCTTCACCCTGGGGGAAAAGAGCGCTGTGCTGATAGGCGGGAGGTGTGAGCGGAGCGTTCATAGGAGGCTTTCCTGATCTGGCTGCTTCCCTTTACTTTCGGAAGCGCTGGAACGTTGAGTGCTGTTCTCATACGGCAAAAAGGCTGCGGACGCCAAGTGCCGCAGCCTGATCAAATGGTCGGAACCGAAAGTCTTGAGTACCCGACAGGATGTCAGCGGATCGCCGTGAGATCCAGGGTCACGGTAACGATGTCGCCGACAGTGTCGGTGCCGACGCCGCTGCCAAGCTGATAGTCGAGCCTGTTGACGATCGCCGTGCCCTTGGCCGTTGCGGTATCGCCTTCAATGTCCAGGGTGAAATCCATTTCGACAGGCTGGGATATGCCCTTGATGGAAAGCGTCCCCGCGGCCCGATAGCTGTTGCCTTCGACAAGCTCGACAGAATCCGACCTGAATTCAGCGGTCGGGAAGTCTCCCGTATTGAACCAGTCCTTGCCCGGCAGCGTTCCGTCGAACTGGGCGTTTCCGGTCGTTGCGCTCATCGGTTTGATTTCAGCGCTGATTTTCGCGGTTTCGGGAGCTTCCGGGTCAAAATCGATGTCAGCTTCCCAGGACGCGAACACACCCGTCAGCGTGCCGCCACCCTGCTTGACTTCGAAACCGAGCTTGCTCTGGTCCGGATCGACTTTCCAGGTGTCGGCAAAGGCCGGTGCGGTGAAGGTTGTCGCCGACAGGACAGCTACGGCGTAAGAGAAATGCTTCAAAGTCATCTTCAGATTTCCAATTCGTTTTATCAGCTGTCGGCTCTGGCGGGAGCCGTCGAAATCATGCGCTTCAATGTGGCATCGCGCGCGATGAAGTGGTGTTTCAGCGCTGCGGCGACGTGAACCACGATCAGCGCGATCAGCAGATAGGCGCCGTATTCATGCAGAAGCTTGAAGAAGCTTTCTGCTTCCTCCTGCGAGCCAAGCACCCCCGGCACTGGAAGATGCGGCACAGGCAAGACATTGAACAGGACGGTCGGGATTCCCCAGGGCGACGCAGACACCATGAACCAGCCGGTCAGCGGCAGCGCGAACAGGAGCGCGTAAAGGCCGACATGACCCAGATGCGCGCCTGCTTTTTCAAGCGGGTGCATATTGTCGGGCGGTTTCGGTGAAGGGTTGAGAAGGCGCCAGAACAGACGGAAGACGGCAAGAGCCAGCACGACAAAGCCAATGGACTTGTGAAGCTGGTAGAGTTCAAACGTCGCCTGCTCGGTCTGGGGCAACTGCTGCATGTAAAGGCCGAGGCCCAGCATGCCGATGATCAAAAGGGCCATCGTCCAGTGGAACGCAATTGCGATCCTTCCATACCCGGTTGAGGTGTTGCGCAGCATGGCAGCTCCTGGAAAGCGGAGGCCGGTCAGCCCGGCCTCCGTTGGTGTTTTATCAGTTGGTCGCGTCAGCCTTGAGCGCTTCGGAATGGAAGGTCACGGTAACTTCGTCCCCTACATAGGGAACATACATGTCCATTCCATAGTCAGAGCGCTTCAGCACTGTGGATACGGCAAAACCGGCAGCTTCTTTCTTGGCCATCGGGTGCTCGCCGAATGCGGTCACGTCAACGGTCAGGGTCACCGGCTTGGTGATGTCCTTGATGGTCAGGTCGCCGGTGACTTCCAGCTGGTTGTCGCCGGTTTTCTCGACCTTGGTGCTCTTGAAGGTCGCTTTCGGGAAATTCTCCGCGTCAAAGAAATCCGCGCTCAGGAAGTGCTGGTTGCGCTCTGCCCAGAAGGTGTCGAGGCTGCCGACATCAATGGTGAATTCGATGGAAGAATTCTCAGGCTTATCCTTGTCGATCAGCAGCGTGCCTTCCCATTCACCGAACCGGCCTTCGGTCGTGGAATAACCGAGGTGGTTATAAGAGAATGACAGGTTGGCGTGGGACTTGTCGAAGTCGTAGGCAACAGGCTCGGCGAGGGCGGTGCCCGCAACGAGGGAGAGGGCAAGTGCAGAAGCTGCAAGACGGATCATGATCAAACCTCATGGATGTTTTCAGGGGCGTTCGCTCATGAACGCTGCAGCAGAAAGATAGGTCCAAAATTGTGCGGTGCAACTTGACTGACTGTTCGGTAAAGCTGAACAATAATTCAGTTGATTTCTTCGTTGTTAACCCTTTGCCTTCTTGCTTTACGTCAATTGAAGCAGCTTGCGCTCGGCTGCCCTGCCGTATTTCGAAAGAATCGGGATAAGATCCTGAGCTGGAGGCGAGTAAAAACTTCGCGCAATTAAGAGTTGTTTTTGTCGGTAAGCGTATGAAATCGCGGTGAAAGTTGAACTGTCATCATTTCATCAAGAATTTCAGGCACCTATCACGTCAACTTCCCTCTTAAAATTGGGGTCTGCCATCCCCGTTCAAGCTCCGGGCAATGATCTGGAGACTCAGGAGATATAAACGTGAAACAAGCCATCGTTGTGTGTCACCGCGGAGCCAGCCTTCAGGCGCCGGAAAACACGATCGCTTCTCTGGAAGGAGCCATCGCACTCGGCGCCGAGGTTGTGGAGTTCGACGTGCGGCCGTCGAAGGATGGTGTGCTTTATGTGATGCATGATGCGACCGTCGACCGGACGACAAATGGCACCGGACGCATTTCGGACATGACCTCCGAAGAGATCGATCGTCTTGATGCCGGTTCCTGGTTCGATGCGGCATTCGCAGGACAGCGTGTTCCGAGGCTGGATGCCTTTCTGGATGCCTGCAAGGGTCGTATCGGCACCTATGTTGAAATCAAGGAAGGTGATCCTGCAGAAATCCGCGATATGCTGGCGGCCCGGGGCATGCTGGCCGATGCTTGGACTTTTTCTTTCGACCAGGCAATCCGCGCTGAAGCGCGCGCAAAAGTGCCAGACCTGAGGCGGATGGTTCTCTACGCCCACGTTGGCTCTGTTGAACGCGCCGTTGCACTTGATGCCCACATTCTGGAGTTCCATGAAGACGATCTTGAAGAAGGCTTGATCTGCGAGGCGAAGCAGGCTGGTCTGATTACGCAGATGTTCTATGCCGGTTCTGACCGTGCCGTCTTCGAAAAAGCCGTCCGTTGCGGCATTGAGCAAATGAACATCGATCAGGTGGAAGTCTTCAGAGCCGTCGAAAGAGAAATCCTGGCACCCGTTTGACGTCCGCAGATGATCCGAAATTGCGCAAATTTACCTGCCATGGACTGCTGTGGCCCGAATTTTCAGGGGCTCGGGCCACTCTGCAGCGACAGGATGGAAAAAAATATTTCGCAGCACAGAACACCATTTAGACAGTTGCGAGCAGGTATCTAGGATTGCCGAACCTCACCAGAAGTCCAAAAAAACAATCTTGAATAGTTTTAAAATTAAAATTTTAGAGAATGTTTGAAAAGACCGGAAACGGTAGAAGAAAGAACAATTTTTACTAAAAAAATGAAACAACAAGATTTCCCTTTTCAATTCAAGTCTTGTTAACGGGCCCAGAATAGCGTGCCGGGTTTAGAAATCCGGGCCAAAAGGGGGCTCTTATGTCCAGTCGCAACATCGTCAATCGCGCAAACCAGGCAGGTTGCACTGCGGCAATTGCTGGACGTGCTGGACATTTTTGGGAAATCAAGCTCCGCGTTACTGCCTCATTCTTGCTTGCAGCCCTCGCAATCTTCTGGTTCTCGCAACAGGCATTTTCTCAAGACACGGACGCAGATGGTGCGCATTGGCACTGGTCCGTCGAACGCGTCAGCGGCCGCGTGATGGTTGAGACACGTGAAGGCGAAACCTTTGCCCTCAAGCGCGGGATGACAGTCCGAAAAGGTTGGAAGTTAAAGACCGGCGGCGGACGTGTTGTCGTCAGCCGGGGCAAGGAGACCTTTGTCGTTTCGCCAAACTCGGTCGTAACGCTTGAACCAAAAGGCGTGCTGATCAAACGGATGGTCGTCTACCAGGACCGCGGCCAGGTGGATGTTGACGTCCAGCGCCGGTGGTACAGGCATTTCAAGGTGGAAACGCCGTTTCTGGCTGCCGTCGTAAAAGGGACCCGTTTCTCCGTTCGGGTTGGAAACAGGACGGCGTCGGTCAAGGTTGGCCGGGGCGTTGTCGGTGTTCACGACTTTGCGTCAGGGGAGCGGGCGAACGTTGGCGCAGGTCAAGCTGCTGCCACCAACCCTTCGCGCCGCGTCGGACTGTCCGTCAGCGGGAAAACCAAACCGGAGGTGGAAGCCGGACCCAAGCGGGCGCCGGCCTTTCAAACACGTGTCGTGAAGAACGTTCCAGCATCTAACGCTCAGGCAAAAGCTGCCAATGGTATCAGCCGCGGCAACGCCGGCATTGCCCGCTCAGGCACCAATGGCAACTCCGGCAACAAAGGCAACTCGGGTGGCAATGGCAACTCGGGTGGTCACGGCAACGGGAACGGCAATGGTAACTCCGGCAACGGCAATTCGGGTGGGCACGGCAACGGCAATGGTAACTCCGGAAACAGCAATTCCGGAGGCAACGGAAACGGAAACGGTCATTCCGGTAACAACAGCAACTCCGGCGGCAATTCCGGCCATGGCAACGGCAATGCTGGTGGCAATGGAAATGGCAACGGCAATGCCGGTGGAAACGGAAAGGGTAAGGGGCGTTAACAGGCCCTGGCCCTTGATTGGTTTGCAGCACGCGCTCGTTTGAACCGCTTGTTCGGTGGGGTCCAGCGCTGAGTACCCAGGTAAACTTATTTGTTTCCGTCCGGGTATGAAGCGAGCCGAGTAGTTCAGTTAATTACAAAAGAATACTTAGTTCCTTTTTTCTTTGAAGAGTGTGTTTATCCCTAATAGTGACGAGCATAGGTAATATTTGCCGCCTGTCTTCACGTTAGGTTAAGCGCTAAGATGCTACACGGTTTGTGTGGCGTTTGAAAATGTCCGCGGGATTTCCGGACGGCATTCATGGTCAGTCGCAACGTGTAGAAGAGTACGATGAAAAAAGACGGTATGTATTCAGCAAAGGGAAGAGCAGCTTCACTGCTATGTATACTCTTGCTTGCAGCTCTGGTCCTGCATCCTGCTTCTGCGAATGCATCAGACTGGGTCGTGAAACGTGTATCAGGCATCGTTTATTTTGTCGCACCCGGCGTGGAAGCCTTCCGCGTCAAACAGGGCATGGTGTTCAAAAAAGGCTACACCATCGGCACACGAGCTGGCGCCCGCGCCCTGATTGCGAGAGGCGGTGAAACCATCGCCGTCGGGCCGAACACCACCTTCGCCATGTCAACCTTTCGAAGCTCAGGGGTGAAGACCACCTTGCTGCAGCGAAAAGGGACGATCGAAGTCGATGTACAAAAGCGGCGGCAACCGCATTTTACCGTTGAAACCCCGTTCTTCGCCGCAGTCGTCAAAGGCACACGCTTTGAAATCACTGTACAGGCAAAGCAGGCCCGCGTTTCCGTCGATCGCGGCGTGGTCGCGGTGGAAGACTTTGCCTCAGGCGACAGGGTGGACCTGACAGCGGGCCAATCAGCCTCCAGCGCCCCGTCAAGCAGGGTTGGTCTATCTGTTGGCGGACGCACCAAGCCTTCTGTGAAACCAGGTGCGAAGCGTGCACCTGTTTTTGAAACACCTGCGGTCAAGAACGTGCCGCCAAATGCAGCGGCTGCGAAATCTGCCAATTCCGACAAGAGCGCCCGCAAAGGCAACGACAAAGCAATTGGCAATGGCAGAGGAAACGCCAACGGCAATTCCGGTGGCAACGGTAACGGCAATTCTGGTGGCAATGGCAACGGTAATTCCGGCGGTAACGGCAATTCCGGTGGCAACGGTAACGGCAATTCCGGTGGCAACGGCAACGGCAATTCCGGTGGCAATGGCAATGGCAACTCCGGTGGCAACGGTAACGGCAATTCTGGCGGCAATGGCAACGGTAATTCCGGCGGCAACGGCAACAGCAATGCCGGCGGGAATGGCAACGGTAATTCTGGCAACGGAAACGGAAAAAACAGGAATTGACGATATTCAGGAAGCACCCAGGCGTCGCAGTGCTGTTGTCTCCTGAGTGAGAACTGAATGAGAAAGTGGGGCGGTGAGTGTGCTGATCGTTAGCTCGGAGCAGCGAAAAAGGATTGCGAGCGCGAATTTTATCGTGATCGGCGTCATCGCTGCCGTCGCTGTTCTACGATCCGTCGCTCTGACCACTGCCTTTGACCGGTTTCTCTGGGAAGTCCGCTTTCAAACCATCCAACGGCCGGTCACCGGCGATTTGGTGGTCGTCGATATTGACGCCAAAAGCTTGAACGAACTCGGTGTATGGCCGCTGCCGCGCCGCCTTTACGCAGAACTCACGGACCATCTGGCCGAAGCTGGTGCCCGCGACATCGTCTTCGATATCGACTTCAGTTCTGCCTCCAATCCGGAAGACGACGCGTTGTTCGCGGACGCCATCGAGCGCGCCGGTAACGTCAGCCTTGCCATGTTTCAGCAAGCTGCTTCAGCCGAGCAAAATGCCGGTGAAGTCGTCAACCAGCCCATCGACGAACTGCTGAAGGCGGCCTGGCCGGTCGTCGTCATGGTGCCGATGGAAACCGACAGCCGCATCTGGCGGAACCTCTACGGTTATGAGATCAACGGCAATTCGGAAATTTCAGCAGCCGCGCTCCTGGGGGAACACACCGGAAAGGCATCCGGAAGTTTTGGTCTCGACTACAGTATCTCCCTGGAAGGCCTGGATCGAGTTTCCCTCGTTGACGTCCTTAAAGGCACCACGGCCCCCGGCCTTTTTCTAGACAAGAAAGTGATCGTGGGCGCAAGCGCGCAGGAGCTTCGCGACCTCTTTCCCGTACCTGTCTACGACGTGCTGCCTGGCAGTGTTATTCAGGCTCTTGGGGTCGAAACGCTTTTGCAGAACCGGGCGATCGAAATTCGGGGCGAGTGGATCGCGGTTCTCCTCGCGGTTTTTGTCTTTTTTGTCCTCCTGCTGACCAAGGTCGAAGGCTGGGCGCTCAAGATCAGCATTCTTTCGCTGTGCGCGATCATGTTCGAAATCGCAGCCATTGCTATTCAGAAGTCGTCTCCCATTCTTTTACCGACTGCAAGCGCCCATCTGATCCTCATCCTGGCGGCCGCCAGCATCGTTATGCGAGAACTCGGCTTTCACAAATTTCTCTCGCATATTGCCAACGTCAAGCGCCGCAACAGCGAGCGCATGCTAGGTCAGGTGTTTGACGACAGCTTCGATGCAATTGTCGTTCTGCAGAGCGATGGCCGTGTGTCTGCCGCCAGCCAGATGGCGCGCAAGCTGTTTCAGAGTGAAACCCTTGTCGGCAAGGCAGCAAGGACTGTCCTGCCGCTGGAGCTGGTTGAAGAGGCTCTCTCTGTGCTTTCCAGTTCGGGGAGCCGGCAGCCGGTGACCAAGGTCCTGGATATGCGCCTGGATGACGGGCGCCGACGGTTCATCGAATATGTGGTCACGCGCTCGGAGCATACCGTCGCGAAAACGAAGAAGCTGAGCGATGTGGAAACCGAAGCGGTGGCCTGCCTCACATGCCGGGACGTGACGGAAGAAAAGGAATCCGCTGAGCGACTTGCCTATCTTGCCCGGTTCGATCCGAGCACGGGACTGTTCAACCGGAACGGTTTTGAAGAAGAGGTTGCCGCAACACTCAACCTTGCCCGCGGGACGGACGAGGACATCTGCCTGGTGCAGTTCGCGATTGCCAACTTTGACCAGATTGTTGCATCGCTCGGGTTTTCCTACGGTGACCAGCTTCGTGAAACAGTGGCAATGCGCCTGAAAAGCCACCTCTCGGCACGGGCGACATGGGGCGCCATGACCGCAGATGTATTCGCGGGCGTCTTTCGATGCGAGCGGGACCAGGATCTGGCCCTGATCGAGTTGCTTCAGGAGGTCATCGGCGAGGACTACAAGATAGAAGGCGCCAGGATCTCGGTACAGCTCAAGTTCGGGTACATAGTCTCCGACGGCGATATCACGCCTGAGCGTCTTATGAAGAAGTCCGGCAACGCACTGGCCAAGGTTCGTCGCGACAACCGTTCGCCTGTCTTGCGCTTTCTGCCGGAAATGGATGTGGCACTGCAACGGCGCCGCCAACTGGAAACCGAACTCTTCAAGGCGATAGCCCGTGACGAACTGCACATGGTCTATCAGCCGTTGACCAATCTCTCCGACGGGTCAATCTTCGGTGTCGAGGCCCTGCTGAGGTGGGACCACCGTGAACTCGGGCCGATCTCGCCCGTCGAATTCGTGCCCATTGCCGAGGAAAACGGATACATCGTCGAGCTTGGGGCCTGGGCACTGAACAGGGCCATGAAAGAAGCGATGACCTGGTCGAACCATCTCAGGCTGTCCATCAATGTGTCCGCGATACAGTTCAGCCGCGGCAATCTCGTTGCCACTGTCGGGGAAGCCTTGCAGAGAACGGGGTTCCCGTCCGAGCGTCTGGATCTTGAGATCACGGAATCCCTGTTCATCGATGAAACCCTCGATCTGCAATTTGCGATGGAGGAAATGCGAGCCTTTGGCTGCAACTTCTCGCTGGATGATTTCGGAACCGGCTATTCTTCGCTCGGGTATCTGCCGAAATATCCGTTTACGAAAATCAAGCTCGACAAGACCTTCGTGCGCGAAACCATCGCCAAAAAACAGGATGTTTCGGTGATTGAGGCCGTGCTCCATATGGCCAAAGGTCACGAAATGTCGGTCATTGTCGAAGGTATCGAAACTGCCGAGCAGGCAGACAGGCTTCGCGAAATGGGCTGCGTTTACGGCCAGGGGTATTTCTTCGGACGTCCCATGAGTTCCGCCCAGCTTCAGTCGTTGCTGCTCCAGGCCGCATAGAGATGTCCCGGCACGAGGCCGGGACACTAAAGAATTAGAGGCCGAGGCCGCCGATGCAGCTGTATTTGACGTTCAGATAGTCATCCAGGCCGTATTTTGAGCCTTCGTTGCCCATACCGCTGTCCTTGACGCCGCCGAATGGTGCGACTTCTGTGGTGATGACACCTTCATTGACCCCGACAAGACCATACTGAAGCTGCTCCATGACGCGGAAGGCGCGGCCAAGATCCTTGGAATAGAAGTAGCAAGCGAGGCCGAATTCCGTGTCGTTTGCAAGACGGATGGCCTCTTCTTCCGTGTCGAACTTGAAGAGGACGGCGAGCGGGCCGAAGGTCTCTTCACGCGCCACTTTCATGTCGGAGCTTGCGTTGGTGATCAGCGTCGGTTCGAAAAACGTGCCTGGGCCATTCGGGCGGCGCCCACCTGTCACCAGGTCACCACCCTTCGAAAGGGCGTCTTCCACGTGGCTGGCAACCTTGTCGACCGCGGCTTCGTTGATCAACGGACCCTGTGTGACACCGTCATCAAGTCCGTTTCCAACCTTCAGCTGCGCATCCATAGCTGCCTTGAGCTTCTGCGCGAACGCATCGTAGACACCAGCCTGCACATAGAGCCTGTTGGCACAGACGCATGTCTGTCCGGAGTTGCGGAACTTGCTGGCAATCGCTCCCTCGACCGCCCGGTCGAGATCGGCGTCATCGAAAACGATAAAGGGTGCGTTGCCGCCCAGCTCCATCGAGATCTTTTTCATGTTGCGACCGGCATTACCTGCCAGCAACTTGCCGACACGGGTCGAGCCGGTGAAGGTGAGTTTGCGTAGCGAAGGATTCTCGCACATTTCCTCGCCGATTGCCGGGGCATCGCCGGTGACGATGTTGATCACGCCCTTCGGAAGCCCGGCCTTTTCCGCCATCACGCCGTAGACCAGCGCGGAGAACGGCGTAAACTCGGCTGGCTTCATGACCATGGTACAGCCTGCGGCAAGAGCTGCCCCAAGCTTGCGGGCGATCATGGAATTCGGAAAATTCCACGGCGTAATCGAGCCGACGACACCAACCGGTTCCTTGGTGACGAGAATACGGCGATCTGCCCAGGGCGAGGGAATGGTATCGCCGTAGATCCGCTTGCCTTCCTCGGCAAAGAAACGGATGTATTTCACCCCAAGCGTGATTTCACCCTTGGCCTCGGCCAGCGGCTTGCCCATTTCAGTGGTCAGAAGGACAGCCAGATCATCCAGGTTGGCCATGATAGCATCGCACAGCGCATGCATGTGGTTGGCACGGGCCTCTGCGGTGAGCGCCTTCCAGGCGGGAAGGGCGGCTTCGGCCGCTGCAATCGCTCTGGCGGTTTCAGGCCGGCCGCAGTAGGGCACGGTTCCGATTGTCTCTCCGGTCGCAGGGTTGGTAACGGCAACGGTCTGGCCGCTGTCAGCGTCGCTCCATGCTCCGCCGATAAACACCTTTTCCTTCAAGAGAGCAGCATTCAATGACATGGGTAGGTTCCTGAACCGTGGTAGGGGCAGACGCTGGTGGTCTGAAAAATCTCCCGGCGAGTAGTGCGCTCTGTCGAACACAGAAAGCGGAGCCAGAAAGTCTGGCTGAGCCAGTTTCCGGAAAGTCCCTTGAGCCCGCCTGGAGATCGTTGACCATAGAGATAGGGGGGAGGCGCGAGGTCTGGCAAGCGCTTTTCCCTGCTATGGGTACGGGTCTGCGAAAAATGAAAGACAAGATAAGACGCCGAAAACAGTTCTGTCAGCAAATGACTGATCACGTGCGGGCAGACTGCCTATGTCCCAAAGGGTGCTGAACACCATCTCGGACTGCTGAAGACCTCGACTTGAAGTCTCACGTAGGCTTTCTGTCCGTCTAAACACCGCTCTTCATCCGCTCACCTGAGAGGCGGCGAGCGGAATTTCAGGAAATGAGCGGACAGAAGAATGGATCAGCCGTCGAGCCGGTCCTGAAGTGCGGCGATCTCATCGGCAAGCGCTTGAGCCTGGCGTTGCACGCGGTCGAGGGCGACGCGCATGCTGTCGAGGTCTGATGTTGTCGAGGTTGTTTCCGAAAACGGGGGGGTACCCCGGCCCACAAGCAGCCAGGTCGGGCTGACATTCAGAACGCCGGCAAGCAGCACAAGCTTGTTGGAACGTGGCTCCGAACGGTCGCTTTCCCAACTCTGCAGAGTGGATGTCTTGATGCCCAGGCGACGCGCAAGCTGGGCAGTCGAAAGACTGGAGGCATCCCGCGCCTTGCAGATCCGCTCTCCCAGAGTGTAGTCACTGCTGTTCACCGACATGATGTCACCCCCGTCATTCCCGGCTGTCTCCGTCACCGAAAAAACGGTTTCCTCCGGATGGGACGGAGTGTTTCTTCCATTTTGTTTGATCATGGGGGCCACACTCGCACGAGACGCGAGTCAACCGCAACCGCCGGCTGGCAATTTGTCGCAATAGCGGTTTCCTGCGGCGGCTAGACGCTTGGACACTGTCAGAATTGCAGGGGCGGGTGGCTTCAGTATTCGCGTTCAAAAAAGATGCCGGCTTTAGAAGACCCGTCTGCACCGACTTCACCGCGCACCTTCAACCCGCGATCGAGGTCGATATCGACCTTGACCCGGCTGGAGCCTGTTCCCGTCCCCTGTTCGACGCCAACATAAATGTTGTCATTTATGTATTTGCCGACCGCGACCGAGGGGCCGTTTTCTCCGTCCGTGTTGATATCGATGGCATCGAGTCCGAGGGACTTCCGGATCGTGGCGAGCGGGCCGTTGTCACTGCCGCCCGTGAGCGTGGCGATGGCCGCAGCAAGGCGGGCCACCTGTGTGGGGGACAGGTTGCCGACGCTTTTGCCAAACAGAAGCAGTGCGAGCACTTCGTCCTGTGGCAACTCGGGCGACGATGAGAACGCGATCTGAGGATCGTCTGCCTGACCGGCTACGGTGACGGTAATGGTTGTGTCGCTGACCACGGTCGCCGCCGCAAAATCCAGGATGGGGGTCAGCGATCCCTCGAACGTGGCGTTGCCGCGCGAGAAAATCAGTCGGCGCGTGAGGATCTCGAGTTGACCGCGTTTTAGTCCGAATGCGCCAATGGCTTGCGGAGACGCCGTCGTGCCGACAATCTTCAGGTCCCCCTGCAGCTCCGCGTCGAGGCCGCGGCCGCGAATGAAGATCCGTCCAGGCGCTGACAGGACAATGTCCAGACGCGGGGGAAATGTCTTCTGCTGGGTTTGCGTTTGCGGCACGTCCCCACCCAGTTCGGCAACCTGCTGCTGGACAGCCTTGGAGGCATTGATATGCCGGACATCGACAGGGGGGATCGCCCCGGGCAGATATTCGGGAATGGAGACGTCTGCCTTTTTGATCAATACCTTCCCGCTGATGAGAGCTGAGGCGCTGGTGGACGCAAGCGGCCCCGAAACCTTGAGGTCTGCATCGACTTCTGCCGTTACCAGTCCGGGATCGACATAGCGTCCATTGTCCAGTTTGAGGCTGAGGTCAGCCGGAAATCCGTCCTTCATGCCCACGGTTCCGGAAGCAGACATCGAACCGCCCGTCGCGAGGTCGCCTGCAATGCCATTGAGCGAGGCCTGGTTCTGGCTGACAGAGGCCGTGCCACGGAAATTTTGCACCGTGATACCCGTCGACAGGCTGGTGATCTTCAAGCCGTTTGGCGTCGCCGTCACCTGATAGGTGGGCGCTGCCGCCGTACCACCGACGTTACCGTTCAAGGCAATTGTGCCTTCGCCCCGCAGCCCGGCCTCGATCATTGGGCGTCTGATTGCTGCGGTAGGAATGGTCCCGTTGAGGGTGAGCGAGATAGGATTGGGTTTCTGCACCCCGACAGTGCCAGCAGCAGTCAGGTTCAGGCCATTGGGATCGCTAACTTTGGTTGTCTGGTTGATCTTGTTGTTCTTCAGCGTTCCGGACGTTGACAGGCTGAGCGCTGCCAGCCCGTTTCTGCGCAATTCGTTTGCCGTCAAGCCGGCACCGGAAATCGTCCATTTCGCTTCCGGCGCAGACGAGCTGCCGCTGGCGGAAACGTTGCCTGAGAGTGACCCGCCAAGCCCCAGCGATGGAACAAAAGCGTTGGCCAGATTGAGCGGGATGGACTTCAGGTCCGCAGTCAGGTCAAGCGTTTTACCCGCCTTGCCGGAAACCGCAAGAGACCCGTTGCCAAGCTGAAGTTCCAGGGGCTCGATTGTCGCTTCGCCGCCTGCATAGGAAATCGTTGTCGGCTGTTTCAACTGGCTGGCAATGCCCTGATAGCGCATGGCAAGGTCCGAGAGGGCAACGACGTAAGAACCGGCTTCAGGTTCATTCACTTGCGCGGCCAGCGTCACACCATCCTTGCCGTTCTTGTCCAGCTTCACGTCCGCCGTGATCGCCGTTCCACCATTTTGCGGCTGAGCCTGAAGCTTCACGGCATGAACTGGCGTGGCGTCGGTCAGTATATCGGACAGATCGATATCCGCGGTGACGGTTTCGGGCGCGTAAGGTGCCTTGAGGTTGGCCTTCAGCTTTACGCTGCCGAGGCTGACCGAGGGCACACTGATATCTTTGCCGGAGATATCGAGCGCAAGTTGCTGCGTCTCCGGGGTCGCGGTCACTGTTCCCTGAATTTGCCCGGCAATTTCCGTGAGGAGGAGCGGAGAAAGAGACGCAAGATCGGGAGCGTCGATGTTCAAGGTGCCTTTAAGCGTCTCAACTGGCTTGTTGAGGTCTGCAAGGGAGAGGGAGCCGGTCACCGTATTGCCGGCCAGCTTGACGGAAAGCGGACTGATACTTGCCCCTCCGTCCTTGCTGGTCAGCTCGACATCGACTGCGATGGGCTGCCCGTTCAGGCTGGCACTGCTGGTTATCTTCGCCGTCGGAGCGGCCGGGTTGGCGGTTGCCTCGGCAGAAAGGTCAAGGTCGTCCAAAGGCGTGCCGGCAAGCATGATCTGTTTCGAAGAGGCGGCAGCCTGCACTTCGAGCGCGCTGAGCGGCCCGGCTGTGCTGGCGTCAAGTTCGAGCGCGCCTGCAAGTTGTGGATCTACTTTGGAAAGATCGGCAAGGCTTGCTGTCAGGCTGGAACTGAGTTCGTTCTGCTGGTAACGGGCGTTCCCCTTGGCGTCCAGCGCCTTGTTGGAAACGGCAAGGCTGGTTACGGAAATATCGTCCATACCTTGAAGATCGACAGAAACGTCGATGCGCGTTTCCCCTTCCAGAAGGGCGTCGGCCTGGGGGATTGCCGTGGTGATGTTATTGGCGACGATGGCACTGGTGATCGTGCCTGACAGTTGAGCGGGATCAAGATCCACCGAGAATGTGCCGTCCAATGCACCTGTCAGGTGGCGGCCTGCGAGGCCGGACAGAGGAGACAGGTCGGTAACGGACAGCCTGCCGGATCCATCAACACTGTCGGCCGAAAGGCTAGTGTCCGAAAGGGCAAGCCGGCCAACTGCGGTCGACAGGGTCAGGTCCCTGATGTCGGCCGATTGGGCTGTGCCATCCAGGGTTCCGTTGGTTTTCAATTCGAGTGGGCCCGACAACGGCTCTGTCTGCGGCGTGATGCCGTCCAATTTGTCGATGGCGAGCGTCAGCGCGAAGGGCGAGGTCAGCACCTCTTCGGACAGATCTGCGCCGTTTCCGAAGGCTGTCAGCGAGAGAGCTTCGGTTTTGGCTTCCGTTGTCTGGAGAGACTTCAGATCGACCTTTGTCTGCCAGTCGACTGACGAGCGTTGCCCCGAAACACGAACGGACCCATCCAGTGGGCCAAACGCAATGCGCCTTTCGCCCAGGTCAAGCGCGATCACAGCATCGTTTCCGGCACTGACGGAAAGATCTGCTGTCGCGTTTACGGCTTCGTTTTCCAGATCCGCCTTCGCGTCCAGGGAAACGGTCTGCGTTTTCAGTGTGAGGTTTGCTGCCAGAGGCGCAAACTCCGTCGAGAACCGGGCAGAGCCTTTCGCATTCGTCGTACCAAGAAGAAAGGCTTGCGCTGCGGGCGGGGCAAGGGGAGCGAGATCTCCGTCCAGATCGAAGGCCAGATGCCGTTCAGAGGCGCTTTCCTCGATCCGGGCAGAGCCCGTCACTGTGGTTCTGCCATCAAGGGCAAGACTCAGCTTTGCCGCCCAGTCGGTCAGCGGACCATCGCCTTTGAGGGAGAGGTCCAGCGCCGGAAGGTCAGGTACTTCAAGCAGTCGTGCCGCCAGGCCTCCGCGCGGCTCAGAAACTTTGATGTCGAAGGCAAGCGTTTCAGCGGCAGGCTCAAACTGCGCTTTGGCCATGAGACCGGCTTCGATACCGTCGATCCGGTGGACGTCAAGATCGGCAGTCACAAGGGCCGGATCGAGTGCGAACGAGCCTGACCCGGCAGCCGTGAGGGACACCGGGACACCCAGAAGCGGAGCTCCGAGATTGATTTCGTCTAGGCTCAGGCGGTCGAGGGTGACGTTGAAGGGCAGTGATAAACCACCAGTCGCGCTGCTTTCCGCAGCGGCTTGCGTTTCTTCGGCAGGCAACGGAACAGGCGGCCTCTCCAGGTCGATCCGATGTGCGGAAAGAGAAGAGATGTCGAGATTGCCGGACAGGAGCCGCATCGGATGCCAGTCGGCTGCAATATCTTCGGCATTCAGCCAGATGCCTTCCCGGTCCGCCAGCGTAACCTTGGCGACTTCGGCCTTCAGCCCGAAACTGATGTAGAGATCTTCGATCGTGATGGTCTGACTGTCGGAAGAGGCAAGAGAGCTGACAACGTTCGACACGAAGGTGCGGCCCGCGGGCACCTGCAGGGCGCAGATGGCGAGCACGGGAACAGCAATCGCGAGCGCGATCAGGAATCCGAAGATCCGTAAGGAAAGTTTTATAAAACGCATGTGCGTTAGAAAGCCTGGCTCAAACCGACATAAAGGGCGAAGTCCGGATCGTCCTGTTCCGGATCCAGAGGCACCGCAGCATCGACTCGAAGCGGGCCTATTGGTGTAAAGTAGCGCAGACCAGCGCCAACGCCCACCTTAAGGCTCTCGGAAAAATCGGGAATGCTGTCTTCATACGCATTGCCTGCGTCGACAAATCCAACAATTCCAATGGTTTCGGTTACCATAACCCGTACTTCGCCGGAAAGCTCGATGATCGAGCGGCCGCCGATAATTTCGCCGTCCTTGCGTGGACCAACGTTGCGATAGGCGTAGCCTCTGATGGAGCCGCCACCACCTGCAATGAAACGCCGGCTGGCAGGGACGGATTCCACGGACGGCGCCAGAATGGTGCCGGTAGAGACGCGGCCTGCAAGAATAAAGCGTTTGGCTTCATCAAGCGCGTAGTAACTGGAGACAGTCCCCTTGATGAAACCCATCGGATTGCTGTTCAGGGCATCATAAGCGGGTTCGGCAAACAGCGCTGCGAAGACGCCCTTTGACGGATTGAGCTTGTCGTCGCGATTGTCGAACGTCAGTTCAGCAGGCAGGCCAACCAGCAGATAATCCTCATTTCCGAAGGCATCTTCCTCGTTGGCGTAGTAGATTTCCGCTCCTGCGCGACCCTTCAACTGCTCTGAAAATTCCCGGTTGAGAAAGGCGTCATACGTGATTGACCGGCTCTTGTAGGCGTCGGGGTGTTCCTGGCGTGCCTGCAGGCTGGTCGAAAAACTTGTAAGTGGACCGAAGACGCCCGGCTTTTCAAAGGCAATTCTGGCGGAATACTCCATGTCGAGGACGCTCTCATTGCCGATTCTGCCGACAGAGCCTTCTACGGAGAGCAGCTCGCCTCTTCCGAACAGGTTGCGTCTCCGCCAATAGGATTCGACACCGAAGCCTTCGGTGCTCGACCAGGAAGCGCCGGCACCAATGACATGGCGCTTGCGTTCGCTCACCTCGATAGTGACCGGCATGGTTCCGTCGGGGCCTTCGATTTCTCCTTCCACGAGACGGATGGACGAGAAGATACCAAGTTCGTTCAGGCGCTTGCGTGCCCGCGCGAGATCTTCAGGCGAATAGACGCTTCCGACCGGCAGCATCGCTTGCTGGACGACGAAGTCCGGCTTGGTAACTTCCGTACCTTTGACGGTGACAGGACCGAACCGGGCCTGGTAGCCCGCGTCGGCAATGAGTGTAACGGCAAGTGTTTTGGTGCTGTGATCAGCGGTGATCCTGCGTTCAGCAATCCGAGCTTTCGGATATCCACGATCCCGCAGAACCCCGATCATGCGCTTTTCCGCCGTGAGGATCTTGCCGGAGGCCGCAACGTCGCCCTTGGTCAGTCCCCAATAGGCCGGATCGGTCGAAAGGTCACCGTGCTCGGAAGACACATCGATGTTGCCAAAGGTGAAAACCGGGCCCGGATTGACCAGAATTTCCACCTTCACGGGGCGCTCATCCGGAAGGTCGCTCTGCTCAAGAGCGGTTTCCAGGGGAATACCCGCAAGAGTAATGTCGACAGTGCCACCGTATCGGCCGTCGGCATAGAGTTGGGCAACAAGTCGTTCCCGGTCGGAAAGAGAGCGTGCAAGCAGACCGGCTTCACCCGAGGGCGGCTTATTCTGCTGCTGTATCAGCAGTGAAGCACCTTTCAACTCCTCGGTGAGGTCATCGGCACCATCGGAAATGGAAAGGTCTGCTTCATAGGGCAGGGGATCGGGAACCGCGTTGGCTTCGTCTTCCGCTGATTCGAAGAATTTCCAGCCGAAAATTTCAAAGGAACTTGCGGGAAGGGAGCCTGCCAGAAGAAGGGCACAGGCCAAGCTCGCACCCACCGGGCGCAAGGCAACAAAAGAAACACCGCCAGCCAACCAGGCTGCCAATGAAGACAATGCGTTGAAACGCGTGCCGACGACTAAGCCGGACTTGCAAGACGGTAGACCCTTCACTCACTGCCGCCTGTTGAATTGGCATGTTGAATTGCGTCTGGTCACTGAGCAATTCAACAATCTGCTTTTGCAGCCCCTACGTTACACACCTTAAAGGGCCATGGTTAAGCGAATACAAACACGATAGACCATGGCACCGGAGCGAGTTCAAGAGAGAAGGTGGCACAACACTTTAGAGGATGAGCTCATAGGTCGAGCAGCTATTTCTTGCATGCGTATTTTTGTCAGTGAGTGAATACTCAAAAAAGCGCTTCTTCCTCTGGAAGGCCAAGTAGACGGCGGGCAGCCGTCAAGGTGTTGACCATCAGCATGGCGATTGTCATGGGGCCGACGCCACCAGGAACCGGCGTGATTGCACCGGCAACTTCGACAGCTTCAGAAAATGCGACATCGCCCACAAGCCGCGACTTGCCTTCGCCAAGTTCCGGCGCCGGAATCCTGTTGATACCGACATCAATAACGGTCGCACCTGGCTTGATCCAGTCGCCCTTGATCATTTCCGGCCGGCCCACCGCTGCAACGACGATGTCCGCCGAGCGAACCACATCCGGCAGATCCCTGGTGCGGCTATGGGCGATTGTAACCGTGCAGCTTTCCTGCAGCAGGAGGCTGGCCATGGGTTTTCCGACGATGTTGGAGCGGCCGACCACCACTGCGTTAAGTCCGGAGAGCGTACCGCCGAGGGTGCGCTTCAGCAGGATGAGGCTGCCGGCCGGGGTGCAGGGGACCAGCGCGCTGTCCCGCTCGCCCGCAGTCAGCAGGCCGACATTGACCGGATGAAAGCCGTCGACATCCTTCTCCGGGCGGATCAGCCGCAGGACCTTGCTTTCATCGATATGGTCCGGCAAAGGCAACTGCACCAGAATGCCATGAATGTCGGCGTCGTTGTTGAGCTTGTCGACAAGCGCCAGCACGTCGGCTTCGCTGGTATCGGCCGCCAGGGTGTGTTTGACCGAGTGAAAGCCGCAGGCCTCCGCCGCCCTGTCCTTGTTGCGTACATAGACCTGGCTAGCGGGGTCTTCCCCTACGAGGACGACCGCCAAACCGGGGCGTTTGCCACTGGTTTCCAGCAGCTTGGCTGCCCGGTTGGTGATTTCTTGCCTGACACTTTCCGCGATGGCCTTGCCATCGATGATCTGAGCCTTGGGCATTCGGCCTCCTCATTGGTCGCGCACTTATCTAAAACCGGCGATAAGCTATAGTGGTCTGTCTCGAAATGAAAAAGACCGAATGCGTCTTTTCCTGCTCTGGTTTCGCCATGTCAGTTGTTTGAGGCACCCTGACAGGTCAAAGCGTCTCCGCGAAGTGGTGGAGTTCAGCAATCGCGCAGACGATATGATAGAGCGAACTTGCCGGTGCAGCCTCGTCGGTAAAGCTTCCGTCGGACGCCAGTTTGTCGCGCCAGAGGCCGGCTGGAACACCTTCAAAGTAGATCTGCAGCGCCCGGATGGCTTCCGGGATGTCAGCAAGATAAGCATCCTTCTCCGTGCCGGTGGAAACCTCTGCAAGGACGATCGCCGCTTTGATCCATTCCGTCTGGCCCCAGAGGCGGGCCATCGGATCACGGACGGAAAAATCGTCGTTCAGGGCCATGAAGGCAACGCCGCGGCTTTCGTCTATCCCGTAAGTCCAAGCGATATCGTAAAGGCGGCGTGCCGCGATCAAGGCACCTGCGTCCTTTCGCGACTGTCCCCATTTCGCCAGCAGCCAGGCCCATTCAAACTGATGGCCAGGCTCCATGACACGGCCCTTATCCCCATCAAACGGGGTCCAGTCGCTGTTGAAGAATTCCCGCAGGCCTCCGGAAACCGGATCAATGAAGCGTGTCAAGGCGAGTTCGGCAATTTCATCGGCCAGGTCTGCCCAGCCGGCGTTTTCTGAAACGGTTTCCCACGCAAGGCAAGCTTCGAACATGTGCATATGGGGGTTTGAACACAGCGGTACCCGGCTGGGCGAGGCTTCCTCAAAACCGGCTTCCGGATGGCGATAGGTCGTCATCAGGTGGTGCAGCAAATTCTCCGCATGATCTATAGCGCTCTCCCTGCGGGCCGGTGCATTCGCAGCGATCTGCGCGAAGCCGAAAAGAGAAAACGACTGGTTGTAGAGGTCGAAGCTTGGATCGGTGACCTTGTTGTCGATGTCGACGCTGGCGGCGTAATGTCCTTCCGGCATCAAAAAAGTAGTCGTGTACCAATCGAAAAGCGAAGTCGCGATGTCCTCGGCCGGGCCGGACCATCCGAGTTTTTTGCCTTCTAGAAACGAATAGATCTGCCTGTTTACGACCCTTGCACGCCGCACCACCGGAAGTCCGGCAAGGGTCTCGAGGTCGATGACATCAAGGCTTGTGTTGGTTTGCTGGTCGATGCCTGCGGTTGACCAGAGTGGCAAGGCCGAATCCCGAAGCCAGCCTGTTAATTCTGACGATAGGTTTTTTATGTTGTTAATGTCGTCGTGCCGGTTGCTTGCGGTCATTAGATACCCCGAAAAGAGAAGGTGGAAGCTCGGACGGTCATTTTGATTATCGACGCTCACATGCCGAACAGAAGACGATAAATTGGAATTTTATCAATTCACTAGGAAAAGCAGGTGTAGTGTTACAGCAAAGTCACAGGTGGGAGGTTTCTCCCGGGGAAAGCTGCGATGCGTCTTGGACAACCTTGCAAGAGGGTGTTACCAGACTTGGCAGCAATTTGGGTGGATTGGGTACTAATGCGTTTTTTGTCAGTATTGGCGGCTGCCGGAGTTCTGTTTGGATGCTCCGCCCTGCCGGGCGAAGGCCCGGCTGCGATAAATATTTCGTCGCAAGACGTCGAGAACAGCGCGCAGGCTGGTGATTATACCGTCGTCGTTGTTGACCCCACCAATATTGACACCATCAAGAATTACCGTCCGCTTGCGTTCGCCAATCAGTTCCACGGGGTGGGAAGTGGCGGTTCGTCGACCTTGCTTGGCGTCGGTGATACGTTGAACGTGACAATCTGGGAAGCGTCGCCAGACGGTCTTTTCAGCAGTGGCGGCGGCGGTTCGAGCAATATTCCCTCCGTCGTTGACGAGAGCGGCTACATATTCGTCCCCTATGCTGGTCGTATCCGCGCAGCCGGTCTGAGCATCGAAGGTCTGCGCCAGTCGGTGCAGCAGAAACTTGTCGGGAAGGCCGTTGAACCTCAGGTTCTCATTTCTCTTCGGGACAAGTTGAGTTCCACGGCTGTTGTCGTCGGCGATGTCGCAAAGCCTGGCGTTTATCCGCTACCGCTCCGAAACACGCGGCTGCTGGACCTTGTCGCGCAAGCAGGCGGCGCGCGTGATGCGACGTACGAAACCGTGGTGACCCTGAAACGGGGTAACCGGTCTGGCACAACCCGTCTGGAAGACCTGATCGATTATCCGGAAAACAACGTTCTGGTCGCTCCTAACGACAATATTTTGCTGTCGCACCGCCCGCGCACTTTCTCCGCATTCGGAGCTCTCAAGGCCAACCAGCTTGTTCCGTTCAAAACAAAAACGGTGACCATGGCCGAAGCCCTGGCGACAGTGGGTGGTCTGCGCGATGACCGTGCGGATGCGAACGGCGTTTTCCTGTTCCGCTTCGAGGACGCTGCACTCGTGCGGCAGCTTAAGCCGCTTCTTGCCGACAAGTTGACCGGCAGACAGAGCGTGCCACTTGTCTACAAGTTGAGCCTTCGCGACCCCAAAGGTTTCTTCATGTCGCAGAAATTCGAGATGCGGGACAAGGACATCCTGTTCGTTTCGAACCATCCGACTGCTGAGCTTGGCAAGTTCCTGCAAATCATCGCGCCGCTCATAAGCAACTACTCTGTGGTAAGTAACATCACGGATTAACAGTTGCCGTACGAAGATTTAACGGCTCAGATAAACAAAGTGGGCCGTTAAAGCCGGTAGGTTGGCAGATTGCATGGTTTCAGTCAGTTCAATGGTGGTGCTGTTTCTGCAAGGACCGCCTGGTGTTTTTGCGCGAACCATTGCCGACAGTCTTGAAAAGGCGGGAGCGTCGACACGCAGGGTCAACCTGTGTGCCGGCGACTGGCTCGCTTGGCACGACCGCAGGTGCACGTCCTATAGAGGGTCCTTGCGCAATTGGCCCGATTGGCTGCGAGCCTACTGCCAGGAACAGAAGATCACCCACATCGTTTATTACGCAGACCGCGTGCCGTATCACGTGGCCGCGGCGGAAGTGGGGGCGGAACTCGGAATTACCTGCCTGACCTTTGAAAACGGATATCTGCGTCCGGACTGGATAACGCTGGAACAATGCGGAATGTCTGCACATTCCAGGTTTCCCGACGATCCCAAACTCATCATGCAGGTGGGCAGCAGCCTTCCGGACATCGACCGTCAGCCACTCTATAAATACCCGTTCATCAACGAAGCGGTGAACGAGGTCACCTACAATATGGCCAACGTGATCTTTGCGTTGTCCTATCCCCGATATGTCCGCGATAAACTGTATCATCCGCTCATCGATTACCTGAGCAACATTCCGCGGTTCGCACGGGCAAAGAGCCGCAACAGGCACGCCTACCACGTGATCGATGATATCATCGCAACCGGCTTGCCCTATTACGTCTTTCCTCTCCAGCTTCAGAGCGACTATCAGCTTCGCTACAATTCCCAGTACGACCATATCGCCGATGCAGCGGAAGAAGTGATCAAGTCGTTTGCCGCAAACGCCCCGTCCTCGGCACGCCTGGTTTTCAAGGTGCACCCTCTGGACAATGGCATGGAGCCTTGGGGTCGTATCCTGCGGACACTTGCCAAAAAGTATCGGGTGAAAAAGCGTGTGTTGCTCGTGGATGGGGGCAACCTGAACCGACTTCTGGAACACGCAGCTGGTTCCCTGACGATCAACAGCACCACCGGGTTGCACGCTCTCAGAGCGAATTGCCCCACGAAAGTTCTCGGGATCGCGCTTTACGACATCGCAGGTCTGACTTGTCAGAACCCTCTCGATGATTTCTGGCGGAACCCGACGATGCCGGATCAGGAACTGCTGGACGCGCTCGAACGGCTGCTCGCAGCGTCCATTCAGGTCAAGGGGTGTTTCTATACCAGGGAAGGACGGGAAGCGGCCGCCGATCTCATGGCGGAGCGGATGATTGCCGGCACGGTAAATTTGCCACAAGCCTTCTGCGAAACACCGCCGCGCTTGCGAAAAGCACAAGCGAGAGGGATTGCGACCACCTTTTCCGAACAGCTGGAACGCCGCGGCAAGACCGAAAGGTGGACGCATGTCTGGCGTGGCTGAGCACTCTCCGGCTACGGAAGCTCGCTCGAACGCTGAAAGACGAGTTCTTTTTCTGCAAGGACCTTTATCTCCACTCTACAAGCTGACGGGGGATCGTCTCAAAGCCCTGGGCTTCGGTGTTCACCGGATCAACTTCTGCGCGGGAGATTGGCTTCATTGGCACGGAAAGGGCTGCGTCAGCTACAGGAAGTCTGCGTCCGACTGGCCGGCCTTTATCGAAGGCTATATGCGCACTCACGCAATAACGGATCTCGTCCTGCACGGAGATCAGCGCCTTTACCATCGCCTCGCAATTGAAAAAGCCATAAAGCAGGATGTCTATGTCGCGGTCACGGAACTTGGGGCTTTGCGGCCCGGCTGGATGACGCTGGAACGCAATGGTCTTTCCACCCTTAGTCACTTTCCCTCTGATCCTGCATTGATAAGGCGCGTTGCCGAAGCCTCAGGGCCTGTGGATCTCGCTCCAAAGTTTCCTTCGAGCTTTTGGCTACAGACAGCGCCTGATGTCGTCTACAATCTGACGAATGTGTTTCTGAAGCCTCTGTATCCGGCCTACCAGCGCCATACGATTTATCCGCCCATCCAGGAATATCTGAAGGGGGCGGTGAGGCTATTAACGGAAAAACGGAGAAACCAGGCTGCGGAACGCCTGCTGGCAGCTTTGCGGGAAAAAGCGGTTCGCTACTACGTTCTGCCATTACAGCTTGAAGGTGATTTCCAGCTTCGTAGACATTCGCCATTTGACAGTTTCGAACAGGTACTTTCGATCGTGTTCAAATCCTTGGGCGAAGAAGCGCCGGAAGACGTCCATATTGTTCTGAAAAGCCACCCTCTTGATGTCGGCTTTGAAGACTGGCCGGGTGTTTCAAAAAGGTTGGCGGACCGCTTTGGCGTTGGGGGCAGGGTTCATTTTCTCGATGGCGGAGGTCTCGCAAAGCCATTTGAAGAAGCCCTGGGTGTCGTGACACTGAATTCAACTGCCGGCCTCGAAGCCTTGCAAGCTGGCCTGCCGGTGAAAACACTGGTACCGGCCCACTATGACATCGCTGGCCTGACCCACCAGGCCGATCTCGCAACCTTCTGGCGTGACCCGGACTATCCGGACAAAGACCTGCTTTCTGCATACATCCAGGCTCTTGCAGCTTCGACACAGGTACGCGGGTCGATCCACAATGCCGAAGGTGTGTCGGTTGCCGCGGACAATATCGCCCGCAAGGTTGCTTCAAGGGACTTGAATGCCTTCGGGGCCTTTGTCGATCCGCCGCCGAGGCTCGCAAAGGCGCGTTCGCTTGGGGTGCCGTTATGATCGGTCGGTTGAAACGGCAAGGGACGATGGTCAAGATCGTCGACCCTGACCTTCGTCCATTGGCAGATCGACTGCGGGCGGCTGTAGAGGCTGGACTTGTTGAGGGCATCGGCGCCAAACCGTTTCAAGCCAGCTGGCTGAGGAATGCCGATCCGACCGGCAAGGCGACTTCTGATGCCGGTGGAGCACTCCTGATTCTGGAGGGGCCAACACCGCCTCAAGCCCGTCGCCTTCCGTCCAGCCTCATTCTGGTGCCGGTGAAAAATCCGGAGAAGAAAGATCGGTCACTGATAGGCGCTGCCTGTGACGCGCTGCTCCGGCAGTTCAACAAAGCGGGTGAAAACAACGCGTCGGTCTGCGACTTCACGAGGATATGGCGTGAGCAGTCGCTTTCCTGCACGGCGGCGGGCGAAACCACAAGGCTGGGTGTCGATGGGCTTTATCTGGAGCAGATCCTGGCTGGCGGAGAAAATCAATCTGAGGACGTGGCGTTCTGGCGCGAACTTTTGCAAAAGGCGGCTCATGAGCAGATAGCCATCGACGACCTGTTGAACTGGCTTCTTTCGCGCCGTACCGCCTGGTTCTCGCCTTATACGAAAGATCTTCTGCGCGCTGAAGACGCATTAGAGGTCTTCACGCTGATGCAGAAGCACTGGCAGGAAAATTCGGTACCCGCGCATTGTTACGGCGCGCAGTATTGGAACCATCCCTCCATCAACGCCACCTTTTCCGGAAAAGGCGGGGCTGTCACGTTTCACGATACCCAGGAGGACGGCGTATCAGCTGCCCGAACCGATGGTGGGCACATATACTCCTGGGCAGGTCGAACCGATCCGGCCTTCGAGACGCTTTGCAAACGCAATGCAGTGCCGCTGTCGCGCATTGAGGATGGCTTTTTGCGTTCTGTCGGTCTAGGCGCTGGCCTCGCGAGAGGTGCAATGCTGGCGGTCGATGATCTCGGGATCTACTATGACCCTTCACGGCCCAGTCGGCTCGAAGTTCTGTTGAAGGAATACGAGCTTTCGCCTGCCGAACGGCAGCGGGGCGAAGCGCTGATCGACCTCATCATTCGCGCTCGGGTTTCGAAATACAATTTCGGCAAATCGCAGGAATTTACCTATCCGGCCGACAGGGAAAAGATCCTTGTTCCAGGGCAGGTGGCTGACGATGCGGCTATCAGGAAGTCCAGGTCTGCGACAATCGATTGCGCCAACACCCCGAATGTCAATCTAGATCTGTTGCGTCTCGCGCGCGATCGTCACCCGGACGCGTTTCTGGTATTCAAACCGCATCCCGATGTCGAAACAGGTTTGCGCAAGGGGCGTGTGCCTCGCGAGACCGCTCTGCAATACGCCGATGACATTGCTGAAGACGCAAATATCATCGATCTCATCGAGGCCGTGGACGTCATTGAGACCTTTTCGTCGCTATCTGGCTTCGAAGCCCTGTTGAGAGGCAAGAAGGTGTGCGTTCATGGAGCGCCCTTTTATGCAGGTTGGGGGCTTTGCGAAGACCTGACGGCAATAGAGGGCAGGGGCAGGAACCGCACGCTGCCCGAACTGGTCTATCTGGCGCTTGTAAAATACGCCCGTACGATCGATCCGGTGTCCCTGTTGCCGTGCACGCCTGAATTTCTGGTAACGAGACTTGCAGAGCAGCGGACGGACAAGCGCCATCTTCTGGTGAACTCGATCAAGCGGCATTCGTCTTGGCTGGGTAGAAAACTTGGAATCTAATCCTTATGGGAGAGGCGAGAATGGCAGGTGAAACGCAAAAGGTCATCGTACTGACCGGTGCCAGTGGAGGCATAGGTCAGGCGCTTGCGCGTGAATTCGCCGGCCCTGGCATTTATTTCGCCCTGATTGCCCGCGACCAAGCGCGGCTTGATGCGCTTCTGAAGGAAATCCGCGCGCTTGGCGCTGACGGAGAAATCAGCGCTGTCGACATTCGTGACCGCGACGCACTGCACGGTTACCTGAGCGATCTGGACAAGCGGCATCCGCTGGATCTGGTTATTGCAAATGCCGGCGTTACGGCAGGGCTCGGTCCGGACAGAACGCGGGAATCGGACGCAGACAGTGATCGGCAGATCGACGTGAACTACCGCGGCGTGGTCAACACCATTTCCGGTGTCGTCGATGGGATGCAGAAACGCCGCAAGGGACAGCTGGTGCTCATTTCCTCACTGGCAGGAATGCGCGCCTTGCCGGATATGCCGAGTTACAGCGGTTCCAAGGCAGCGCTTATTGGCTATGGCCATTCGCTGCGTGGCTGGTTGAAGCCCTTCGGTGTCTCTGTGACGATCATCTGCCCGGGCTTCGTCACCTCACCAATGTCGGCCCGCCACAAGGGGGCAAAGCCTTTTGAAATGCCGGCCTCGAAAGCCGCAATGTTGATGCGGCGAGCCATCGAACGACGCAAGCCGTTTTACGCATTTCCGTTTTTGCTTGCCTGGGGAATTCGGCTTCAAAACCTGTTACCGACAAGGATCGGAGATCTGTTCATGGGCGGTTTTGAGGTGACGATCGATCAGGATCCGCGCTACCGGGAAGGTACGGACAAGTAGCTTCTGGATCAGTCCGGACACGACAAAGACGCCGTGTCCGGGAATCCCGCCAGGGGACCACCCGCTTTAAGTTTAGCGTGTCGCCTTGATCAGCCTGTCAACGGCTGTTCCGTCTGCACGCATGGCGTCCAGTTCCGTAGCGGTGGTTTCAACGGCACGACGGATCTGGTCTTCGGTATGTTGGCTCGTGATGAAGAACCGGATGCGCGCGGACTTTTCCGGAACTGCTGGAAAAATGATCGGAAGAGCGTTGATTCCCTTTGCAAGCAAACGGTTGGAAAGCGTTGCCGCACTTGCAGAATCGCCAACGATCACCGGAACGACCGCATAGCCGGCACTAGGGCCGGTATTCAGTCCGGCTTCCTTGGCGAGCTTGAGGAAGAGAGCGCCGTTCTTCTGCAGTTTTTCCACCCGCTCCGGTTCCTGCTCAAGCAGTTCTGCAGAGGCAATCGCCGCCCCGGCAAGCGCAGCGGAAAGGCCGACGGAAAACACGAAACCCGGAGCCGATACCTTGAGGTAGTCGCACAGCACCTTTGATCCGGCGATATAGCCACCACAGGACGAGAAGGTCTTGGAGAGGGTGCCCATCCAGATCTCGACTTCCGTGGGATCTATTCCAAAATGTTCGGCAATGCCCTTGCCGGTCTTGCCGAGAACGCCGATGGAATGGGCTTCATCAACCATCAGCCAGGCGTCGTAGGCCTGTTTAAGCTTCACGACACGTTTCAGATCCGGGAAATCTCCATCCATCGAATAGAGACCTTCCACGACAACCAGTACCTTGTCGAACTTGTGCCGATGATCTGCGAGCATCTTTTCCAATGCATCGAGGTCATCGTGCGGAAAATTCATGCGGGTGGCGCCGGACAAGCGAACGCCTTCGGCGATGGAGTTGTGGACAAAGGAATCTGTCAGAACCAGATCGCCTTTGTGTACCAGGTGGCCAATTGTCGTGACGTTTGTGGCGTGCCCTGACACCATCACGATCGCTGATTCGACGCCGTGAATTCTGGCCAGGGCTGCTTCCAGCTCTGCATGGAACGGCCGTTCACCCGCAACAATCCGGCTTGCGGAAACGCTGGTGCCGAACTTGTCGACATAGGCTTTTGCAGCTTCATTGACCTTGGGATGCCCGTTGAGGCCAAGATAGTTGTAGGAGGCGAAATTGTCGTAGTTGCTGCCGTTGATGAAACTCGTTCCTGCAGCAAGCCCGTCGTGCGGCCGGAAGAACGGGTTTTCAATGCCCATCATGTCCGCCGCAGCCCGGTGCATTTGCAACTGCTTGACCTGCGGAAGCTCCTTGAAATCATAGACTTTGCGCTTCGGCGCTGGTTGCGGACGCGACGTCGAAGACGCCGTTCGTCCGCGCGCTGAACGGCGGTTGGCTTTCAAGCTGTCCATCAGCTTGGCGCGATCATCAGCGCCCATACCAGTCATTCCTTTTATGAGGCCGCTTACAGGAACGAACCAAGTTCGCGGCTCTTGTTCTCAACTTCAGTGGCGATATCGGAAAGGTCTTCCGTTTCTTGACGCTGGTCATCCACATGCAGGCTTGCGAGTTGCTGGGCCTCATCCGAAATTCCGGAGGCATTTTCTTCGCCCAGAACCCGGTTGGCAACTCGGCCAGACAAGTCGATCAGAGTTGCACCGTTCGCCAGTGACATCAACGGAATGTCGATGCCAAGCTGGCGTTCCGCGCTCATGCGCAGTTCAAGTGCCATCAGAGAGTCCATGCCGATATCGGACAGCGGCTTGTGCGGATCAATTTCTTCGGGAGCAATTCGCAGGATCTTGCCGATTTCCGCAGCCAGGAGCTTTGCAACTGTCTGCGCGGCGGTGACCTGATCCATCCCTTCCAGCATGGCTGCCAGGTTGATCGCTCCATCCGCACCGGTTTCGTCTTCGTCTCCAAGACCGAGCAAACCGACCAGAGGCGTGCCGACGAGAGCCAGATCTTTCCGCGCTGCCTGCCAATCGATACGGGCATAGCCAAGTGCGGCAAGGCCGATGTTTTCCTGTGACGGCTGCACCATAAGCGCCATCAGGCCATCGAGTGCTTCCTTGGCGGTCAGGGCGTGGCGTCCGAGCTTGCGGGACAGCATCTCGTTGACATCTTCGTTGCGGGCAAGATAGCCGGCATCGGAGATTGCTCCCCAGGCAACGGCAAGCCCCGGACGGCCTTCGGCACGGCGTTTGCGTGCAAGCCCTTCCAGGTAACCGTTGGCGGCAACATAGTTGGCTTGCCCGGGATTACCGACAAGCGTCGTGGCGGACGAGTACAGCACGAAATGGTCGAGCGGATCGTCAGCCGTCAGCCTGTCCAGAAGCTCCGCGCCGCGCACCTTGGGGGCCAGAACTCTGGTCAGGCCGTCGTGATCCATGTTGGCGATCAGAACGTCATTCAGTACCATTGCAGTGTGGAACACGCCTTTGACCGGACGTCCGTCGACCCGTATCTCCGAAAGCGCTTTCTTGACAGCAGCTTCGTCGGTGATGTCGCAAGCATAGCCCTTGATGGAGACACCGCGCTTGGACAGTTGCTCGATGACTTCCTGAGCTTCTTCGCTGGAAGCGCCTCGGCGGCTGAGAACCGCAAGCGATTTTGCGCCATGGTCGGCAAGGCGATGAAGCAGTGCCGCACCGAAGCCGCCGAAACCGCCGGCAACAAGATAGACTGCGTCGCCGTCAAACGAGATTTCACGCTTGGTCGGAACGTTTTCGGGAACTGCCGGCGGGCGGATGACGATCTTGCCGATATGTCCGGCCTGCTGCATCAGGCGGAATGCATCGACCACATCTGCCGCTTCGAAGAGGCGATGCGGCAAGGGCCGTAGCGTTCCGGCTTCGAAGAGTTCGACAAGCTTGACGAACAGATCGACGGCCAGTTTGGGCTGACGCGTTAGAAGCTGGTCGGCGTCGATGCCGAAGTAGGTCAGGTTCTGTCGGAACGGACGCAGGCCGATGCGGGTATTGCCGTAATAATCGCGTTTGCCCAGTTCCAGGAAGCGGCCGAACGGTTTTAGAACCTCGATGCTGCGTTCCATAGCCTCGCCAAACAGCGAGTTGAGAACCACGTCGACGCCTTCGCCGGACGTTTCCTCCATGACGGCATCAACGAACGCCAGGCTCCGCGAATCCAGAACAACGTCGGCCCCAAGCAGTTTCAGCGTGTTGCGTTTGTCTTCCGATCCGGCAGTGGCGATGATTTTAGCACCGCGCCATTTGGCGATCTGCAAGGCTGCCAGGCCGACACCACCGGCGCCGCCGTGGATCAGGACCGTCTCGCCCTCGGAGAGGGCTGCCAGATGCACAAGGGCATAATAGGCTGTGAGGAATGTAACCGGGATGGTCGCGGCTTCTTCTGCGGAAACCGTGCTCGGCATCGGTGCGCAGCCACTTTCGTCGACGGTAACATGAGAGGCAAAGCAGGCCGGAGCGAAGGTGATGACCTTGTCGCCCGGTCGGAACCGCGTCACGTCCGGACCGCAGCCCACAACATGACCGCAGCATTCCATGCCCAGTGTCGGTCCGGCAAAGCCATCTTCGAGTGCTTCTTCCGGGAGCAGGCCAAGTGCCCACATCACATCGCGGAAATTGAGGCCGCTGGCTTCAACGGCGATTTCCACATCCTTGCCTTCGAGCGGCTTGCGCTCAACGGCATGCCAGGCGAGCTGGTCCAGGGACCCTTGGCGCAGAATATCCAGCCGCATGGCCGGTTTTGCGCCTTCCGGCAACGTGACGCTTGAAAGGACACCACCCTTGACAAGGCGGATGCCGGAGCGGGTCTTGCTGTCGAGAACGATTTCCCGTTCGCAATTGGCAACCAGGATTTCGTCGGCCACACGGGCGGCGGCTATCCCCGGTTCCAGATCCGGCGAAACGTCGATCAGCTTCAGGTTCGCGTCCGGGTATTCGTTCATGACCACGCGGCCGAAAGCCCAGATACCGGCTTGCTCGGGTGCAGCGGGTTTGCCGCCTGCGATATCCTGTGCACCGGCGGGCGCCAGAAGCGTGAATTCACCACCATTTGGACCCAGTGCCTTGAGCAGGGTCATCAGGCTGAACGCACGACTATCGACGGAGGCGAGAGCATCGGCCGGAGCAGCATAGGCGCCAAGCAGATGAACGACACGGCCATTGTGTTCCGCGACGAGTGCGTTGAGCGCGTCGTCTTGCGCGTGGGCGTCGCCCTTATCGCCAAGCGCAACGCTCCAGATGTCGTCGCCGAGTTGTTCTGTAACTTCTCCTGGAACCAGAAGAGTGGCCGCATGCCCTTTACGGTTCAGGCAGGCCTTCAGGCCTTCTGCAAGGCGGTGAGACGCGCCCTCGGAGCTGGTCAGAAGCAGGTATTTTTTCTGCTCGGCCTCAGCTTCCGGTGCTTCCTCGCCTGTATTGTCCGCCACTTCCTCGGCACGCTCGCCTGCACGCGCGCAGATCAGATCAGCTTCTATCAATGCGCTCTTCAGCGGCACGGTCTGAACGTCCGTCAGGCCTGCAGCTTCCAGCGCCTTTGTCCAGTCTGCCTGCTGTTTCGAAATCGGGAATTCGGCAGTTGCGCCTTCGTCCCACCACGAAGAACCGACACCCATGATGAGGTCGGTGAGCGGGTGCGGCAGCGGCTCTGCACCCAGCACAAGCCCGCCAGGGACGATGGATTTCGTGAAACGCTTCAGCGTATCGGCGTCGATTTCGGCAAGAGACGTATCGAACAATACGATGTCGAAATGCCTGTCGAAGGTGAAGGAAATCTCTCCCGGTTCGACGAACTCCGTCGCCGAGCTGCCCTGCCAAAGCCGCTCACCGCGACCGACTGCAGACGATGTAGCATCCGTCACAGTCAGCGCCATGTATGTCGGATCGAGCGCAGCGTCGATTGCTGCCGCAACTCCGCTGTTGGCTCCAACCAGAAGCACTCTGAGTGCCTGGTCACTTGGCCAGCCGGTGATCAGGCTTTCAACGCCCGCCTGCAAGGCGGATGAAAGAGCGCGTTTTGCCGGAGACGAGGTGCGGTAGGCCTCGAACAGGCTTGAAGAATATTCCTTGCCGGATGCTTCCTGCAGGCCGAACTTGAGAATATCTGGCAAACCGGTCCAAAGGCGCGCCAGCAAGGCTGCTTCGGCAATATGCTCGCCGCCACCATCGGTCAGGGCTTGCAGAAGCTCGGATGCATCCGGGTTGCCAGACGGGTCAGACAGCTCGAAACCGTCGTCGCTTTCCGTGCACACGCCGCTCTCGACCAGCCAGCCGAAAAGGCTTGCCGCCAGAGGGATTGCGCTTTCGTGCAACTCTCCAGCTTCGACGAGCGCGCCAAGGACGACCTGTCGATCCGCAAAGAGATCGTAAAGTGCCTTGTGCGCAATCGTACGGCCAAGAGCTTCGATAAGAACCCTGCTGTCGTCGAGTTCCTGGTCGTCCGAGCCCAGCAGATCGAGATTGCCGGCCAATGCTGGCAAACCTTCAAAAGTTTCCTGAAGCGGGGAGACGCGGTCCTGCGCAGGCAATAGCGTCGCAATCTGCCGGTAGACGAGATCGTCGGGGCGCGTGTCCTGACCAAGGGTTACTGCTTTGAAGCGGGTTTTGGTGAGGCGGGCGATTACTAGGCCTTCGGCGTCCAGGAACTCGAAGCTTGCTTCGATCGAACGCGGTGAGGCCTTGGTCACCTCGATGCGCACGGAAGCCGGAAGGGTTTCCGGTGCCAGAAGACGCAAGGTGCCGAGACGGATCGGCAGGAAAGAGGTGTTTTGCGGCACATCTTTGACGCCGTCCAGCAACGCAAACAGGCCGTGGAAACCGGCATCCACCAACGTCGGACAGAGAGAGAAGGAGTATTCGGCCAGGCTCTCGTCCTGCGGCAGCAACGTCACGGTAGCACTGGTGTTCGAGTGCTTGACGACTTTCTCGGCACGGCGGAACGCTGGCCCATAGTTCAGGCCGAAGCTCTTGGTGACCGTATAAAGTGTCTCGTGATCGAGTTCTGAAACGACGCCGTCACCTGTCTTCACCCATGGGGTTCTGGATGTCGTCGAGGGCGTCAGAAAAGTTCCGCGGGCGTTCAGCGACCAGTCATTGTCGGAAAGGCGCGGACGCGACAGGATCTCGATCACATGGTCATCGGGCGAAATGCGGACCTGGGTCTCCCACACTTCATCACCTTCGATCACCAGCGGCCGCAGAATATCGAAATCGCGCAGTTCGATCTGGTCGCTCCGGCTCCAGCGGAGCGCGGCGCGCAGGCTCATCTCGATGTAGCCCGCAGCCGGAAAGACGATGCTTTCCTCGACCTTGTGGTCTTGCAGGAAGGGCAGGGAGCCGCTGTCGATATGGCTGAACCACTCGGCCGTATCCTGTCGCAGCCGGTATCCGAGCAGCGGCCAGGTCTGGCCAAACATGAAATCGACGCGCTCGGGGCTGTTTTCCGGACGATACTCGGAATTCTGCCAAGGATAGGACGGCAGAGGAGCCAGATGACCCGGCCGTTCCCCGACGAAACGGACCAGATCGGTCTGACCGCCATGGGCGAGAACGGACGCTGCAATCCGGTCGAGCGGATTGCCTTGGCTCGCAACCGCCTTTTTGGAGGGTTCCTTCAGCGTCTCCAGCACCTTGGCCTTTTTGCCCTTCGCACGGAGAACATCGTTCACATAAGTGCCGAGGACAGGCTTCGGACCGATCTCGATCAGGACGGAGAAATCATCCGCAGCCATGTTTTCCATAGCGGCAGCAAAGCGGACAGGTTGACGGACATTGTGCCACCAATATTCGGCATCAACGCACACATCGCGCTCATCCGGCGTGACGGTCGAATAAAACGGCAGGGAAGCGGCGGTGGGCGAAAGGCCTTCCAGTGCAGCCAGAAGCGGCTTCTCGATCGGGTCGACCAGGGCGCTGTGGAAGGGATACGCCAGGTTGAGGCGGCGCATGGCCCATTTTTTCTTGCGGGCAAATTTTGCGAATGCATCGAGGCTTTCGCTGTCGCCGGAAATGGTGACGCTGCGCGGGCTGTTGTCTGCGGCGAGCTCAAGCTTCGGCAGACCGCTTTCCTTGATCGCGGCAACCGCCTGGTCCGCCGGCAGAAGCAGGGCCGCCATCGACCCAAGATCGCGAACGACTTCCTGTTCACTGGAACGGGCACGGATGACGCGTACCGCCTGTTCGAGGTCCAGAGCACCTGCGCACCAGGCAGCGGCCACTTCGCCGACCGAATGGCCCGCTGTACCGGCTGCGGTAATGCCCCGCTGGCGCAAGGATTCCACAATCCCGACCTGAATTGCGAACAGAAGCGGCTGGGCGATCTCAGAGCGCTCGAGATCGGATTCAAGGTCTTCTGCAAAAAGCGTCGTGACGAGAGACCATCCGCTCAGGCCCATGAATATCTTGTCGACCTTGTCGAAAGCGGTCCGGAACGCCGTATCGGCCTGATAGGCTTCCTGACCCATGCCGGCCCACTGAGAGCCGTTCCCGGAAAAGACAAACCCAACCTTCGCGTTTGCCTTGATGACGCTTCCAGACACCAGATCGTTATTTTCATCGCCGGTTTCGGCGAACGAACGCAGTGCGTCGAGTTTTTCGGCTTTCGTCTTGCCGAGCACGACCAGACGCTCGGACAGCAGGTCGCGGCCATGAGCGCTCGAGGCAATGACGTTCCCCGCGGTTTCATCCGCTTCGCTGTCTAGACGGTCGGCAAATTTTCCGGCGAGTTGTTGCAGGGCTTCTTTGGACCGGGCGCTGATCACGAGCGGCGCTTCGACCGGTGCCGCTGAAGTTGCGTCGATGACGGGGTCCGGATCGCCGATAACGGCGTGCGCATTGGTACCGCCAAAGCCGAAGGAATTGACGCCCGCAAGTCTGCGGTTGCCGTCGCGCTCAAGGGCAATGTTTTCGCCGGCGACCTTGAGGTTCAGCTCGTCAAAGGGAATATCCGGGTTGGGATTTCTGAAGTGAAGCGACTGCGGCAGCAGGTCTTCCCGCAGAGCCATCAGCGCCTTCAGAAGACCGACGAGGCCCGACACAGGCTCAAGGTGACCGACATTGGTCTTCACAGACCCGATGGGCAGCGCCTTTTCGCGCTTCTGGCCGATAACCTTGCCAAGAGCGTCAGCTTCCGCGGGATCACCAACGCGGGTCCCTGTGCCATGCGCCTCAACGAAAGCGAGGTCCTCCGGATTGATTTCCAGGCCTTCGTAGATTTCGCGCAGAAGATCTGCCTGTGCGTAGGGGGAGGGCAGCGACAAGCCGACGGTTCGTCCGTCTGCGTTGATGCCGGTTGCCAGAAGCTTGCCGTGGCTTTTTGCGCCTTGCGGGATGCCCGCACGGGCGGCGCGAAGAACAACAACTGCACCGCCTTCCGAGCGCACGTAACCGTCTCCATTGGCATCGAACGCCTGGCACAGGCCGGTCGGAGACAGCATCGTGGCGCGGGAGAAGCCGACGAAGGCGAACGGGCTGAGCAGAAGACTGACGCCGCAGACGATGGCGGTGTCTATCTGACCGGACTCAATGGCCGAAACAGCTTCATGCAGGGCAACGATGGACGAGGAGCAGGCGGTGTCGACCGTGAAGCTCGGGCCACGAAGGTCGTAGATGTAGGAAATACGGTTGGAAACGATCGACAGCGTGTTGCCGGTCATGAACTGCATGTCAGCCATGGCCGGATCGACCAGGAAGCGATGGTGGTAATCCAGTGAGGACGCACCTACATAGACGCCGGTATTTGATCCCGCCAGGTCGCTCGGGCGGATGTTCGCGTGCTCCAGAGCTTCCCAGACCAGCTGCAGCAGCAGGCGCTGCTGCGGATCCATCTGCACGGCTTCACGCGGGGAGACACCGAAAAATGACGGGTCAAATCCCCAGACGTCATCGAGCTGACCGGCGGCCCAGGTGTAGCTTTTGCCCGAAGTGCTTTGAACCGGGTGGCCGAACCGGGCAAGGGGCCAGCGGTCATTGGATACTGTTGTGACGGCACATTTGCCGTTTTTCAATAGCGACCAGAATTCGGCAGAATCATTGGCGCCGGGGAGCCGAGTAGAATAACCAAGAATATCGATGTTTGATGTAAGCGACGCCACAGAACAACCTGTTTTTATTAGTTAGGAACAGTCAAGCTATTGAGTTACATGAGGAAACTTAAAAATTGTAAACAGTCATTCGTGCAAGCTCCCTCGAGATAATTCGAAGACCGGCGCGACCCAGTCCCAGTGCTGCCTTGCGTAAGCTTATCCCATGCCAAACAGCGTTTCCAGCTACCTTGCGAACGCAGGGTTTGGCAACCTTTATCCCATGCAGAATTGCTGGAAAAGGCTACATACATAAAAAAACGTAGTTCTTCTGAGTGTTGTTAAAAAGCGTGGCAGCTTTGCAAGAGCAGATTTAGAAATTCACCATGAAAACAAACGCCCCGCGAAATCGCGGGGCGTTGCTGGTTTATTGAGCAGAGTGTCAGACGTTGCTGTCTGGGAAGGAGGCTTTGCGCTCGGTCATGAACGCTATCAGGGCCTCGTCAATGGCTGGGTCCAGTTCAGGGCCGGTATAGCCCGCCAACTGTTCTTTCCAGCGGGCGTTGGCCCGTTGCGCGGCATTCAGTTGCCCATCGGCGAGCCACTGCTCATAGGAGTTGTTGTCCGCGATGGAGGACCTGAAGAAAGCGCTCTCGAAATTGCGCTGGGTGTGTGCGGCCCCAAGGAAGTGACCACCGGGCCCGACTTCCTGAAGCGCGTCCATCGCAAGGGTTTCATCAGAAATCTCGATGCCCTTGGCCAGCACATGCATCATGCCGAGTTGATCCGCATCCATCACGAATTTTTCGTAAGACGAGCACAGGCCGCCTTCCAGCCATCCGGCCGCATGCAGACAGAAATTCACACCGGATTGCACTGTGGCCAGAATGGTCTGGGCCGATTCCTGCGCGGATTGGGCATCCGGGGTCTTCGAGGCTGTGAACGAGCCGCCCGAGCGGAATGGCAGATTATGCCTGCGCGCGAGCTTTGCAGCACCATTGAGAAGCAGGGAGCCTTCCGGGCTGCCAAAGGTCGGAGCGCCGGACTGCATGGAAATCGAGCTGACGAACGCACCGAATACGACCGGAGCACCGGGACGAATCAACTGGGTCAGCGCACAGCCTGCCAGAGCTTCGGCCAGCACCTGCGACAGCGTACCGGCAACCGTCACCGGGCTCATGGCGCCAGCCAGGATGAACGGTGAAACGATACAGGCCTGGTTGTGCCGGGCGTAGACCTTGAGAGCGCCAAGCATGGTCGCATCATAGACCAGAGGTGAATTGGCATTGATCAACTGGATCATCACGCAATTCTGGTCCACGAACTCCTCTCCGAAGGTGATCTGCGCCATTTTGACGGAATCTTCGGCGCGCTCCGGCGCGGTGACGGAGCCCATGAACGGTTTGTCAGAGTATTTGATATGGGAATAGACCATATCGAAATGGCGCTTGTTGACCGGCAGGTCGACAGGTTCGCACACGGTGCCTCCGGAATGGTGCATCCAGGGCGACATGTAGGCGAGTTTCACGAAGTTGCGGAAATCTTCAATCGTGCCATACCGCCGGCCCTTGTCGAGATCGGTGACGAAGGGAGGCCCGTAGACCGGAGCAAAGACGAGATTGTTGCCGCCAATCTCAACGTTGCGGGCAGGATTGCGCGCGTGCTGGGTGAATTGCGAGGGAGCCGTTTTCACCAGCTCCTGCAGCATGCCTTTGGGAAAGCGGACGCGTTCGCCGTCGATTTCGGCACCCGCTTCCTTCCAGATGCTGATGACTTCCGGATCGTCACGGAATTCAAGGCCGATTTCGGCAAGGATACGGTCGGTATTGGCTTCGATCCGTTCCGCGCCTTCGTCGCTCAGAATGTCGAAGTTCGGAATGTTGCGCGAAATATATGGAATGGCCAGGCTGGCGGGGCCGGCTTGCCGGCGTTCGCGGCGTGCGCTTCTTCCTCGACGGCCAGATGGGGCGGCGTCTGACATCTTATGCTCCCAAGATGAGTTTGGTTGCGCTTAGTCTTTCTCAGGAGCCCTGACAACCCGGCTCCATAACCGTCGCACAATACCGTAAAAGCGTCATGGCGCTTTGTTGCTTCATTTTGGCTGGAAAGTCCATTGACTTTGGCCCCTTAAAAGTGATTTCGGAAAGGGCAGGCAGGCGAGGGAAGACGTTCGTTTCAGACAGGGCTCTGCCATCTTTCAGCGGAGCGATCCGCTGTAAAAAGGGCTCAACCGGCCACCGCAAGCGCGGCCGGGCGCCTTGGAAGAAAATGGCTGCGTATGGATTTCCTTCCGTGATCTGCTATTGCAGGAACAAGCCCTGTATCGGGAACAAATCACACCAACAGACGAAAGACGACTGAATGTCCAAGCTTGAAGAGCTTCTTGCAAAAAAGGGAGCGTTGCTTGCCGACGGTGCAACCGGAACCAATCTGTTTGAAATGGGCCTGGTTTCCGGTGATGCACCGGAACTGTGGAACATTGACGAACCGGAAAAGATCACCGCGCTTCACAAGTCCTTTGTCGATGCCGGATCCGATATCATTCTGACGAACACCTTCGGCTGCAATCGTCATCGGCTGAAGCTCCACAAGTCGGAAGACCGCGTGAGGGAACTCAATATTGCCGCCGTAAAACTGGCGCGGGATGTTGCGGAAGCCTCAGGGCGCACGGTTCTGATCGGCGGGTCTGTCGGACCGACGGGGGAGCTTTTTCAACCTCTCGGTGCGCTCAGCTACGAAGAGGGTGTCGCTGCCTTCAAGGAGCAGATGGCAGGGCTTGTGGCAGGTGGCGCCGACATTCTGTGGGTGGAAACCATGTCTGCCGTCGAAGAGATGAAGGCGGCCGCGGAAGCCGCGCAGAATTTCGACGTGCCTCTGGTCATTACCGCCAGTTTCGACACGGCCGGCAAGACAATGATGGGTCTTTCTCCAAAGGGGCTCGGCGACCTTCAGGCGCAATTTGCCTGTACGCCCGTTGCAATCGGTTCCAATTGCGGTGTCGGCGCCTCGGATCTGCTGGCGGCCATCATGGACATCACTGAAGCCTATCCGGATGCCATCGTCGTTGCGAAAGCCAACTGTGGCATTCCTCAGATCAAGGGCGATGAGGTGATTTACACGGGCACCCCGGAACTGATGGCAAAATACGCCCATATGGCACTCGATGCGGGCGCGCGGATTGTCGGTGGTTGCTGCGGCACGTCGCCAGTCCATCTCGCGGCAATGCGTGCGGCTGTCGATGCGCATCAGGCAGGCGTCCGGCCCACGCTCGATGAGGTTATTGCCGAAATCGGCCCGCTTGTGTCCCCACCGAACAAGGAAGCTGACGCAGCCCGCGCGGAAAACGATGCCTCTGGTTCCGGACGGCGCAGGGGCCGCCGGCGCGGTTAGAGGCCGCCTGTCAGCTGAATAACAAAGCCCTCGCTTCTGGAGACAGCCAGAAGCGAGGGCTTTTTTCGTCCGGTTCACGAACTGCGAAAGAGCTGCAATCGTGCTGCTGGCTTCACTGCAGCCAAGGAGCCGACGTGCTCCAGAAGATGATGTCGACACCGAGATATCCGGTGGCATATTCGACAAATTCCGACCGGGTAAACGCCTTGCCCGTGTCCGGATTGACGTATTGCAGGGTGGGCTCCTGAATCGCCATCGCGATCACCGGCAATTTGTCCTGATACTGGTGGAAGAAAGGGTAGGAGTTTTTCATCTGCGCCTTTCGGTTTGGCACGATGTCCGGCCCACCCAGACCAATGCCCAGTTCTGCTGCCTTCTCAAAACTGCGCTGCATGTAGCCTTCGCTGTTTGCCCATTCGCAGGGCCAGAAGTTTATGTATTGCACCACTTGCGACTTCTGGAAGGCGCTTCGGGCAAAGGCCATGTTCTCCAGGGTCGCATTGAAATAGGCATCACAGGTGAATCCTGTTTCATCCTTGCGCTGATCGATGTTCACGGCACTTTCCGGCAGATTGAGGCCTTCGATGCGGCCGTCGAAATTTTCCGCCAGCGCATTCAGAAGGGCCTGAAACCGCCCGCGTACGGCTTCGTTCCACTGAATGGCGACCCACCCTTCCGGCTTCGGTTCCTTTGCCTCGCCGTCATCGACCTGGCGGGCCAGGCCTCCTGCATAGACAGGGGCCTCCAGAAGGTAGTCTGGCACGTAGCGGGCGTCTTCCCGGAAAAAACGGTCCTGAAGCTGAAGGAAGAATGCCTTGTCATACTTTTCTGCAATGGCCAGGTCGCGTTCGATTGCCGAGAAGTCGTAACGCCCTTTTTCTGGTTCGAGCATTCGCCAGTTGTAAAGGATCTGAACGCCGGAAATCTGAGGGTTTTCCAGCAGTTTCCGTGTCTGGGAAAACGCGCCCTCGCTTGTGTAGAGATAATGCTTGATCTCGGCCAAGGCGGCCTGAGGGAAGGTTGCGGCGGACACCACTGCTAAAAACGGTGGCAAGCAGCGCAGGCCGCGAACGGAAAAGACTTTGCGCAAGGCTGCAATCAGTTTGGTCAACAGAAGACCCCTTTGTCTGAAAATGAACACAACCCGACAACGGCTGGAAGTGAGGCACTTGTGTGACCGGAATTGGTTTTGCCCAAGAAACAAATTGACGCAAACGTAAGATAAAATCAGATTATAGGTTGAAAAAGAGAAGGATAGGGAGGGGCTGAATGACGCCGGTTATGACAGGGCCTGAAATCATGGAGATGCTGGACAGGGAGTTCCCGCAAATTCATGCCGGTGGGCGCGTTTACGCGATCGACAGTGTCTCGCCCGGAGAGGCGGTGGTGCGTCTGTCCGCAAATGAGTTGCATCTGAGGCCAGGTGGCACCGTTTCCGGTCCCTCAATGATGGCTCTTGCCGACCTTGCCGCCTATGTCGTGATTCTGGCTCACATCGGCCCGGTCGCGCTTGCAGTCACCACAAACCTGAACATCAATTTCCTGCGCAAACCGGACGTGGGGGATCTTCTGGCCACGTGCCGGCTTCTTAAGCTCGGCAAGCGTCTTGCGGTGGTTGATTGCGCAATTGCCGGTGAGGGGCAGGAAGAGCTCGTTGCCCACGCGACGGCAACCTATTCCGTTCCGCCGCGCTGACTGCGCATTGTCTTGTTGGTGTTGACCCCGGTTCGCTCGGCAGAAGTCGAGTTCTGTCAATTCAACAAAACGGTTCCTCTCAAGAAGGAACCGCCGTGTAGGGCGATCATTCGCTTTTCGACAGAGCTGGTCTCGTTTCAATAAAAGGCCGCAGCGCAATTTTCAGGTTTGGTTCGAGGCCAAAAGCCACCGCAATACTGCTCAATTTTAGGGGGAGGACGCTCCTGAAGACGCGGGTTGCCTGGAATCGAGGGGTGTTGAGGCGTTTAAAAAGGCAAATTTATGCGGTATTATGATACCGTTTTTTTAACGTATTGAAAAATATAAGAAATTAAGAGCACTGTCGAATATAAGGTGCTTGACGCTCATTCTGGGTGAGCGTATAAGCGCCACCGAACGAAATTTTGGTCCGTTCGCTGGCTTGATACAGGCCGCGCGGGCCTTTTCTTTAACCGACCAGTACGGATCAATCTCATGAAGACCTTCTCTGCCAAGCCGGCTGAGGTCGAGAAAAAGTGGATCTTGATCGACGCAGAAGGAATGGTTGTCGGCCGTCTTGCCGCATTCATCGCCAATCACCTGCGCGGCAAGCATCTGCCGACCTTCACGCCTCATATTGACACTGGTGACAACGTCATCGTCATCAATGCCGACAAGGTTGTGTTCACCGGCCGCAAGTACGACAACAAGAAGTACTACTGGCACACCGGCCACCCGGGCGGCATCAAGGAGCGCACCGCACGTGCAATCCTCGAAGGTCGTTTCCCGGAGCGCGTTCTGGAAAAAGCCGTACAGCGCATGATGCCGGGCGGCCCTCTGTCCAACAAGCAGCTTAAGAACCTCAAGGTCTACGCTGGTCCGAACCACCCGCATGAAGCTCAGTCGCCGGAACTCGTCGACGTCAAGGGCCTCAACGCAAAGAATGATGGCAAGAGGGCTTAACGATGGCTGAGCTGCAATCCCTGGAAGAACTGGGCGGTGCGGTCGAAACCGCTGCCCCCGAAGCTCCGGTCCATGTCCAGAAGTTGGACGCCAATGGCCGGGCCTATGCAACTGGCAAGCGTAAGGACGCTATTGCACGCGTCTGGATCAAGCCGGGCACCGGCAAGATCGTGATCAACAAGAAGGACTACACCGAGTATTTCGCTCGTCCGGTTCTTCAGATGATCCTTCAGCAGCCGATCATGCTGACTGACCGTGCAGGCCAGTACGACGTTATCGCAACGGTTACCGGCGGTGGTCTGTCCGGTCAGGCTGGCGCCGTGCGCCACGGCCTGTCCAAGGCTCTGACCCATTACGAGCCGGAACTGCGTGGCGTTCTGAAGAAGAACGGCTTCCTGACCCGCGACAGCCGCGTTGTTGAACGTAAGAAGTTTGGTAAGCGCAAGGCACGCCGGTCGTTCCAGTTCTCCAAGCGTTAATCGCTGGACCTGGAAGTTACCAGTTCGAAAAACCCGCCGGATCATTCCGGCGGGTTTTTTGTTGGCATCAATAGCTGCTAGGGCTTTAGATCGTTTGGTGTCACGCATGACGAGGACAAACCGCTGAATTCGAGTGTGAAAGATCAGGAGCCCGCGACAGAGGCAAAATTCCTGTCCGGCAGTCTGTTTCGCCATGTGACCGTGATGTCCCTGACCGCTTCTGTTGGCCTGATGGCGATCTTTGCGGTCGACTTTGTCGACATGATCTTCATCTCCATGCTGGGCAAGGCGGAACTGGCGGCGGCCGTCGGATATGCCGGCGCGATCCTCTTCTTCACGACCTCGTTCAACATCGGGGTTGCCATTGCTGCGGGTGCGCTTGTGTCCAGGGCGCTGGGGGCAGGGGACAAAGAGGACGCAAGGCAGCAGGCCTCCAATGCCCTGACAGTTGGCGTTTTCTTTAGCGCAGTCTTTGCCGTGGCTGTCTGGTTTTCCCTGGGTCCGCTCGCCACGTTGATCGGCGCATCGGGACGGACGCATGATCTTGCGGTTCACTACCTGGCAATCATCGTACCTACATTGCCTCTGCTGTTGCTCGGCATGGCAGGTGGGGCTGTTCTGAGGGCACATGGCGATGCCCGTTGGGCAATGATGTCGACCATCATCGGCGGACTGGTGAATGCGGTGCTCGATCCGATCCTGATCTTCGGATTCGACATGGAACTGACTGGCGCAGCGATTGCCAGTGCAGCGTCCCGCGTAGCCATCGCCGTTTTCGCGCTGGTGCCGATCTTTCGTTTCCATGGTGGTCTGTCTCTGCCGCAGCCAATGGCTCTTTTCAGGGGGATGCCGTCGATTGCAGCTATTGCATGTCCCGCAATTCTCACCCAGCTTGCGACACCTGTCGGGCAGGCCTGGGTTACCCGGTCCATGGCTGAATTCGGAGAGGAGGCCGTGGCCGGTATGGCGGTGGTCGCCCGTATGACACCACTGGCGTTTGCGACCATCTTTGCCCTGTCAGGGGCTGTCGGACCGATTGTGGGCCAGAACTACGGGGCCGGCAGGTTCGACCGTGTACGTGGCACATTGCGCGAAGCGCTTCTATTTACGGCACTTGTGGTCGGCCTTGCCGCGCTTGTTCTGTTCTTGCTGCGGGGGCCAATTGCGCATCTGTTCGAAGCCGACGGCGTCGCCCTGACGCTGATATACCTTTTTTGTGGTCCGCTGGCCCTGGCGTTCTTTTTCAACGGCACGATTTTTGTAGCGAACGCCTGTTTCAACAACCTGGGCCGTCCATTCTACTCCACCATGCTTAACTGGGGGCGGCACACGGCCGGTACCATTCCCTTTGTCTGGATCGGTGGAATGCTTTTCGGAGCACCCGGGGTTCTGATCGGGCAGGCGGCCGGAGGTGTTCTGTTTGGCATTGCCGCTATCCTGATCGTACGCAGTGTCATCCGGTCGGTCGAAGAACATCACGAAAAACCACCGAAACGCGGGCTCTTCCAGCGGCAGGCGCGTCAGCTCATCTTGTTCTTTTCAAGACGGTGATGATCTGCGGCGAGCGGGAAACGATCGGATGGTTTCGCATGGCGAGCAGACCGCTCGCCTCGCTTTCTTCGCCCGCTGATCCGGATCAATTGCTGAAACTTCGGGCATTCCATGTGTGACGGAGCCGGACAGTCGGCGACGTGACGGATCATGTCTCGAAGGGCTTCAAGGGTCTGGATCTGCCTGTCGAGGTCATCAGCTTTCTGGTGAAGGCCTGGCCGGGAGAGGGCGGGTCGACCGTCAGGTCCGAACATCGCCTTGATCTCTTCCAGTGAAAACCCGCCGGTCTTGCCAAGCGTGATCAGCGCGAGCTGGTCCAGAACGTCGGGCCCGAACAGACGTTTCAGCCCTCGGCGCCCCACCGACGTGATCAGGCCTTTTTCCTCATAGTGGCGAATGGCGGACGCTGCGATTCCGGTCTGCTTCGACACTTCAGAAATATCCATGAATTTCATCTATTGACCTCAAGTCGACTTGAATTTGTAGGCTGTGCTCCTGGCTTTCAAAACGCAAGGAAAAAACAATCATGTCGGACAAAGCTTCATCGTCGGAGCGGCCGCTCTTGCTGGAAACGGTGGCAATCGCGCTGCTGATGACGGCTACTTTGAAGATCATGGCCAATGCCACCATCAGCCCGGCCTTGCCGGCGCTAGAAGCCAGTTTCCCGGATGAACCGACGGCAGCTTATTTGACCCGCTTTCTGGTCGCAGCTCCGTCGCTGTCTGTTGTCCTGGTCGCACCGTTTGCGGGTCTCAGCGCCGACAGGTTCGGCAGAGGTCCGCTCCTTCTGGCGGGCGTTCTTCTGTTTGCCTTTGCCGGCAGCGCCGGCGCTTATCTTCCGGATCTGCAGTCGATCCTGGCAAGTCGTCTGTTGCTGGGTGTAGCGGTCGCCCTGACGATGACGGCCCAGGTTGCGCTGGTCGGAGACCTGTTTTCCGGTCAGCGCCGAAGTGCCTTCATGGGATGGCAGACCGCGGCGATCAATTTCAGTGGCTTCCTGTTCATTGGCTTTGCCGGCTGGCTCGCCGGTCTGTCTCCCCGATTGCCGTTCCTGGTCTATATTTTGCCGGTCCTGCTTGTACCGCTGCTGTTGCCGATCCTGAAACGGGAAAGAAACTCGCGGCGCGACAGCATTGCCGAAAAAACCAAAATCAGGGCCTTTATACCGCAAAAAGGCTGGCTAATTCCCGCTCTGGCGGTTGGGTTCCTGACGATGGTCACCGTCATGTTCTTTTTCCTGATGCCCAGTCAGTTGCCCTTTTATCTCGATGAAAACGGCATTGAGAGCGCTTCAGGCACAGCGATGGGGCTGGGAGCACTGACGCTCACCGGAGGTGTCGTCGCGATCGCCTATCGTCGGATCAGCTCTATTGTTGGCCTGTCTGCTGCGTTCGGTATCGGCTTCGCGTTGATGGGGTTGGGCTTTGCCGTTCTTTCGCTCGACGCCATCTGGCCGCTCATTCTCGGTGGTTCTGCGCTGGTCGGGGCGGGGTATTCTCTGGTTCAGCCGTCGTTTCTGCTGCTTGCCTTGCAAGTCGCCCCGGAAGAACGGCGTGGCAGTGTTTCGGGCATCGTGACAACGGCGATGTTTCTGGGCCAGGTCGTCTCGCCGCTACTCCTGACCATGCCCATTCAGTACTTCGGTTTCGCCGCTGTCTACCGTGGAACGGCGCTGGCGCTGTTCCTGTTTGCCGCAACCGGGTTCAGCCTGTTGCTGTTCCGCCCATTCAGGGCGCGGCACGCTGGCTGAGGCGGCCAACGTGTCAGGACTTCAAGGCTTTACCTGCTGCATAGGTTTCAACGACAGCACGGTCATCGCCAAGGGTTTGCAGCACGAAAAGCTCTTCGGACAGAGTTTCAGCAGTTTCCATTCGCAAGGCCATCGGTTGGGTCGCACGCGCATTCAGGACCACAAGGTCGGCATCGGTGCCAGGCTCAAGGGTACCGATCCTGTCCTGCAGAGACAGCGCTTCGGCGTTGCCGAGCGTCATCCAGTGGAAGCAGACTAGCGGGTGGAGGCGTTGGCGCTGGAGCTGCAGCACCTTGTAGCCTTCATCAAGGGTGCGCAGCATCGAATAGTTGGTGCCGCCGCCGACATCGGTGGCAATGGCCGTGCGAACACCGGCCTGCTCCAGCCCTGCCTTGTTGAAGAGACCACTGCCCAGGAAAAGGTTGGATGTCGGGCAGAATACGGCAACAGAACCGGTCTCCCGCATGACACCCAGTTCGCGGTCGTTCATATGGATGCAGTGACCGAGCAAGGTCTTGCGGCCGAGCAGGCCAAACCCTTCGTAAACACCAAGATAGTCCGCAGCTTCTGGATAGAGCTCCAGCGTGTAGGCGATTTCGTTGTGGTTCTCGTTGATGTGTGTCTGCAAGTGGCAGTCGGGATATTCCTTTAAAAGAGCTCCGGCGGCTTCGAGCTGCTCGGGTGTCGACGTGATTGCAAAGCGCGGGGTGATGACATACTGCGCTCGACCGCGTCCGTGCCACTTCTCCAGCAAAGCCTTGCTGTCGTCATAGCCGCTTTGAGCGGTGTCACACAGGTCGGCCGGTGCGTTCCGGTCCATCATCGTCTTGCCGCCCAGCATCAGCATGCCGCGCCGCTCGGCCTCCTCGAAATAAGCGTCGACCGAGGCAGGATGGCTGGAACAATAGGCAGACGCCGTGGTGGTGCCATGAGCAGCAAGCGCGTCATAAAAGGCACCCGCGATCCGGTCCGCGTGCGTTTTGTCCGCAAACTTCATTTCCGCTGGAAAGGTGTAGTCGTTCAGCCAGTCCAGAAGTTGATCGGCCCAGGAGGCGATCACCTGTGCTTGCGGAAAATGAATATGCGTGTCGATGAAGCCGGGCAGGATCAGATGCGGCCGGTGATCGATGACGGCCGTATCTTCCCTTGCCGCGGAAACCACCTCCTGAAAGCTTCCACACTCTGCAATCCTGCCGCCGTCAATCAGTAGGGCACCATCCTCGATATAGGTGTAAGCCTCTGTATCATCCGGCCCCTTTGGGGCAGCTGAAAAGGAGAGTAGCCTGCCGCGCAGGATCTTCTGGGTCTTGTCTGCCACGGCAGGAAATCCTCATGGAAATGGGCCGGCGTTCGCCGGTCTGGTTCCCCGTTTTAGTCCCGGGGGCCGGAGGCGACAACGCCCCAACGCTGTTTGCCAAAGGGAAATAGGCGCACGTCCGGGATGTCGGACAATATTTCTGAGGACAAGACGTTGCGTGGCACGCAGGGGTTACGAACCGAAGCCGGTCATGGCAGAGAGTGCACCGCCGAGGGCTGCGAGCGTTCCCAGAATGGCAAGGCACACGTAGATCGTAAATATGCCCGGTGCACCGTCCGTGGGAGCGGTGTTCTCGCTTCTGGCGTTCCAGGCCGGAGGTGCCGGGTCCTGCGCCGAATTTCTGTCATAGCCAGTCATCCTGCCCGTACCTTACCCGCCAAGATATAATCCGGCGTAAACAGGCTGAATTTTGGGCCGAACACGTAGTGCCGACGAAGCCTTGGTCTTGAACCTCAAGAGCCTTCGGTAATCTCGATCGTCACGTGGCCTATGCCGTGCCTGGATTTCAACCGCTCGCGGATCTGCCTGAGCACGTTTTCCGTGTCGTCTTCCGGCTTCAATGTGGCATGCATCGTTGCGTTGACCTTGCCCTCGGCAAGCGACCAGAGATGGATATGATACACGTCGACCAGACCCGGTACGGCGTTCAGCAAATCGGTTTTCAACGTGTCCCTGTCGATGTCGGCCGGAGCTCCTTCAAGCAGAATATGGGCGGACTGGCGCATGACCGAGACGGCAGAGCGCACAATCAGCAGCGCCACGAACACCGAGAGGATCGGGTCGATGGGATACCAGCCTGTGAAGTAGATCACGACGGCGGCAGCAATCGCTGCAACCGAGCCGAGGAGGTCGCCAAGCACGTGCAGGATCGCGGATCGCATGTTGAGTGATCCGTCGCCGCCGCGCTGAAGGATGAAAAACGCACCTATGTTCACCAAAAGGCCGATAACGGCGATAATGAACATCGGTCCGGCAAGCACGGTCTCGGGTTCCACAAACCGTCCGGCGGCTTCAACGCAGATCCAGCCTGTCACCACCAGCAGGAAAATGGAATTGGCAAAGGCAATCAGCACCGGCAAACGGTCACGGCCATAGGTGAGCCGGGCATCTGCAGGTTTCTTGGATTGCTGAAACGCCCACCAGGCCAGCCCCAGCGAGGCGGCGTCCGTAACCATGTGGACGGCGTCTGCCATCAGCGCCAGGGACCCCGCAAGCCACCCTCCCACCAGTTCGGCAAACATGAAGGCGGCGATCAGCAGGCCAGCCCATGCAACGGCGCGCGCGTTCCTGTCGGTCACCTCCGGCGCGTGGTCGTGACCGTGGCCATGACCGTGATCGTGGCTTGGACCATGAGAATGGCCATGGGGGGCACTCTCGGCATGGTCGTGATGGCCACTGTCGCTCATGGCAGATTTCCTTTGGTCGCAGGCTGAAGAGATCGCGCAATCTTTCGACATATACCGCCGGTTGACAAGAACCGCAGCCGGACTGGCCCCGCATCGCAAGGGGACAACTCGGGAGCAAGACAATGCGATGGGCTTTGCCGCACGGGATTGGCGCGACGAGACATCGCTGGTAAAACCTGAAACACCGTCCTCGGGTGTCCGGTAAATGACACACCCGGCAGCTCGTACCGCTTGATTCGCCGCGGTACACCAAGATCCTGCCACACCAGACTTCAAGGAAAATGTCATGTCAGCAGAATTGCCTCGGGAAACCGACAACGCATTTCTGGGGAAATCGGTCAAGGGTGGTTCGCATGAACCGACGTATGCCGGTGCGCTGTCCTTCATGCGCCGCCGCTACAGCCGCGACCTGACGGGGATTGACCTGGCCGTTTGGGGCATCCCGTTCGATGCTTCCGTTTCCAATCGCCCTGGCGCCCGGTTCGGACCGCAGGGCGTTCGCCGTGCATCCGCTATTTTCGATGGCGATCCGCAGTACCCTTTCGAGATGGATCCCTTCGAGGTGCTCGCCTGCGTGGACTATGGCGATTGTGTTTTCGATTATGGCCGCAACGCCGACATTCCCGGACACATTCAGGCCCAGGCAGCCGATATTCTTGCCTCAGGGGCTCATTTGTTTTCCATCGGCGGCGACCATTTCGTCACCTATCCGCTGCTCAAGGCCCATGTGGCCGAGCATGGACCGCTTGCCCTGGTTCAGTTCGATGCTCACCAGGACACCTGGAACGATGAAGGAGACCGGATCGACCATGGAACCTTTACCGGACGAGCCGTTCGCGAAGGCCTGATCGATCCGGACAGGTCGATCCAGATCGGCATCCGGACCCATGCGCCTGAAACCTGCGGGCTTGATATCATTTACGGATACCAGATGGATCAGTTGGGCATCGGCGGCGTGATAGACAGGATCAAGGAACGGGTCGGTTCCGGTCCGGCCTATATGACCTTCGACATCGACTGTCTGGACCCCGCCTTTGCCCCCGGCACCGGAACGCCGGTGGCAGGTGGCTTGTCGTCCCGCGAGGCACTCTCGGTCCTGCGCGGGCTGGGATCGTTGAACTTTGTGGGCGGTGATGTTGTTGAAGTCGCTCCGGCCTATGACCATGCGGACATCACCTCCATCGCCGGCGCTAGCGTTGCACTGACCTACATCGGCCTGCTTGCGGAAAAGCGCAAACAGGCTGGTTAAGCCAGAGTGGGGCTGCAACGTGGAAAAGGTCCTCAGTTTGCGGTTTGTGAAGACGCCGGGCAGCATTCCCTTGCCGCCCGGTATCTCCAGACAGTTCAAGGTGTACTTGGGGGAACAGAGCGTGGATGGCGCTCCCGCGATGACTTTTGATCTGGACAAGGCACACATGAGGAGCGTCACCAGCATTCACCTTGAGGCAGGACCAGATTGGTCACTCGAATGCACAGCCAGGGCCGGCACAGGAAGCTGGGATCTGAAATCCGAAACCGGTGTCCGCATCGGGTGGATCTCGGGACCCGGATCATTGAGAAAGGGCTGGAAACTTGAGCTGCCGGGTGGCGGTGCGCATTATGAACTTGCCGATCCTGACCGCATCGCCAGACAGACCGTTCGAACCATGCTGGGCGGTGATACGGAAGCATTGGTGCTGTTGGAAAAAGAAGACCTAGCAGGAACATTGACCCGCAAACACCGGGACCAGTCAGACGGCAAGAGGGCCGGGTTGCTGTCGGGGCTGAAAAGGTTTGTCACTGGCAGGGACTGGGTGCTCGAAGTTCAGCAACAAAATGGCCGGCTGGAACTCGCGGGCACGGACAACCTGATCGCTCTGGCTTGCCTCGGGTTGGTCGCCATTGTGAGCCTTGACCTGAGCACTGCCGACTGAACCAGCGTATTTCCCTCTGACGGGACCTGAAAGCGAAGCGGGTTTAGCGCCGGTTGCTGTGCGCGACGGTTTTCGGAAGATTGTCGTTTTGCGGAATGGCCGTCCAGAAGCGATAAAGCGGAGTTTTGTCCTTCATGGTCCGGTAAAGCTGAACCAACTTGACGAAGCTGACGAACTGGGCCGCGTGGGCGACGAGCAGACCGGTCAGCGAAAGGATTGGCGACATCAGGAAGCCGCCCAGCAGGGCGATCAGCCCACCCATCCAGAACACGAGGTAAAGTGTCGTCAGCCTGGCACTGTCAGTGGCCGGAACCGGAAGGAACAGTCTGTTGAGCCAGACCTTCTCGCCGAAACTCACCTGTTTGGCCCAAGCGGTTGTCTTGCCGGTTTCTCCAACGAGAGTCGGAAGGGTGATGACACATGCCAGAACCCCGATAGCAACCAGAAGCGCACCCCAAATTCCAAGCCAGACCTGTGTCCACAAGGCCGCTGTCAGCAGGCCCGGTGCAACGATCTTCATTAATGTCGACAGGGCCGGTGCCGGCTTGCCCGTGGCTGCTTTCGGCAAAAGAACAGGGCCCTTCAGGCCATTGGCATCTTTCAATGCCGGACGGGCAAGAGGACTCAAGTGACGTCGCGAGGTTTGCATATGCTGCAGCCAGCCTTTCCAATATGCATTAATCTTACCCGGCGAGATGGGCGCTTGGCAAACGACAATCTGTCTCAAGCAACATCAATTTACGTAAAATTCACAATACGAATATCTCGTGCAGGAAAGTATTGCGTTCGTTATCGGGTAGGGGATTCGGTGTTTTTCCAAAAAGGTCGGCCAGAATTGCCGATTGCTTGAATAAAGTATGAATAGCACGGGGTCTAAACAGCCCTGGTTCTGTTCGGTTCATTGTTTTTTAGTCTCAAATCAGTGAAAATAGCCAAATACTTGAGTTTGTTAATTCCAATCAATTGGGCTGAGGCATGGTCTTACAAACGAGCCAAGATGAAGGGGGCGTGGAAAACAGCGACATTATTTCGTCTCTGGGCTCCGAACTGGATCGGCTAAATCGCATTGCAAAGTTGTCCGCAAGCGATGAACTCCGGCTGAGCAAGGACTCCCTTCACACGCTGCTTAACGAGGTTTCCGATTACCTCTACGTCAAGGACCGGAATTCACGCTTCGTCATGGCGAACCAGCAGGTTGCGCTGGATGTCGGTCTCCTTGAAGTCTCGCAGTTGATCGGCAAGACGGATCTGGACCTTCACCCGAAAGAGACCGGTTTGAAGTTCCACGCCATCGAACAGGAGATCATGGCGTCGAATATTCCGCGCATCGATTTCGAAGAGCCCTTGATCCTGGAAAACGGCAAGCGGAAATGGTTCTCCTCATCCAAGTATCCGGTCACAAACAGCGAAGGTAAGGTTGTCGGCATCATCGGTTTGTCGAGGGACATAACCGAACGCAAGAGAGCCTTGCTGCTGCAACAGGGGCAAAACAAGGTCCTGCAGGAAATTGCTGCCGGCAAGCCGCTGGAACAGGTGCTGACAACCCTGGTGCTGACCATCGAAGACCAGCTGGATGGTGTCATGGGGTCGATCATGCTGGTCGATGATGCCGGCGAGCACCTTTTGGCGACCGTCGGCCCCAACCTGCCTCAAGCTTATCTCGACCTGACCGACGGTATTCCTGTGAGCCCCAAAATGGGGTCTTGCGGTACCGCTGTTTTCCGTCGCGAAAGCGTGATCGTCGAGGATGTCATGAAAGACACCCTTTGGGAGGATGTGCGCGACCTCATTGCGCCATACGAACTGCGGTCCTGCTGGTCGGTGCCGTTCTTCGGCAAGGACAGCAAGGTTCTGGGCACCTTCGGGCTCTACACAAAGTCAACACGCAGCCCGACCGATCACGAGTTGAAACTGGCACTCGAAGCGGCCCGACTCGCGGCCGTGGCGGTCGAGCGGGACCGCGCCGAGCGCAAGATCCGGTATCTGGCCAACCACGATGTTCTGACTGGCCTGCCCAACCGGCAGGAGTTCAAGACCAAGCTGGAAGAGAAGGTTTCTGAATGCGACAGAACCGGCGCGCCGGTTGCTGTCGTTTTTGTCGACCTTGATAATTTCAAGTTCGTCAACGACAGCTTCGGGCATGGCATCGGCGATCAGGTGCTGATGATAGTCGCCGAGCGCATCATGTCCGTTCACAACGGCGCTCACCAGGCTATCCGGTTCGGCGGGGATGAATTTGTCCTGATCGTCGATGGTGAGACGGCGCAGAAATCCGCGCTGAACGAGTTCATGGCGAGACTGCGCAACGAGATTACCAAGACGATCCAGATTGATGACCTGTCATTCCACGTGACCTGCAGCATCGGCGCTGCCTGTTATCCGCAGGATGCAGAAAATGCAGCTCAGCTATTGAGAAATGCCGACAAGGCCATGTTCGAAGCGAAGTCCGCAGGTCGTGACAGCTACAAGATCTTTGAGAAGACCCGCCCGGAACGTTCGGTCAACAAACTGACGCTTCTGGAGGAAATGCGGAAGGGCATCGAGACCGGCGAATTCTTCCTCGAGTATCAGCCGCAGTATAATCTGGTCAGCGGACGCATTATCGGTGCGGAAGCGCTTGTCCGGTGGCAGCATCCGGTCCTTGGTCGCATGATGCCTGGCGAATTCATTACTCTGGCCGAAGAAAGCGGCCTGATCGTGCCTCTCGGCAGATGGGTGACGCGGGAAGCCTGCAGGCAGAACAAGGAGTGGCAAGATAGCGGTCTGTTGCCGATTACGGTCGGCGTCAACGTGTCTGCCCGGCAGTTCCGGGACCGCGGCCTGATATCTGATGTCCGCGAGGCGCTGCGGGAAACGGGTCTCGGGGCGACATATCTGGAACTGGAACTGACGGAAAGTCTGTTGATTCAGAATGCGGACCAGGCCGTCGAGCTGATGGACGATTTCCGCAGGCTGGGTGTGAAGCTCGCGATAGATGACTTCGGCACTGGGTATTCAAGTCTCACAGCATTGAAGATCTTTCCGCTGACACGGCTCAAGATTGACCGCAGCTTCATCAGCGATCTGGACTTTGACGAAAGTGACCGCTGTATCGCAAAGGCGATCATCTCTCTTGGAAGGGAGCTAGGCCTTTGCGTGGTGGCTGAAGGCGTCGAGACGGCAAAGCAGCAGGCGTTTCTCGCCAGTTGCCGCTGTGAAGTTGTCCAGGGGTTCCATTTCGGACGTCCAATGGGGGCGAGCAAGTTCGGCAAACTGCTGGCGATGACGCTGACACCGCTGGACGCGCATTTCGGGTAAGAAATTCAGATACCTACAGGCCCTTCGTTTCAAAACCGGCCATCAATGCCTAGAAATTCGGTCAGAATGTCCGCGCGAATTTCCGGCGTATGTCTTGCGCCGTTGAATACCCACCAGATTGCTTTCGCGTGATCGTGAGAGTTCTTTCGCAGACGTAGCCCGTCTCCACCGCAGCGAAATTTATGCCAGCGATGGACAATTCGACTTTTACCAGGGGCGCCTGGGGATGGAGCCGCAGTATCCACATTCATTGGCCTAGGAATCCAAAGCTTGTCCAGAACAACGGTGTATCCCTCGCCAATTTGTATCTCGGGCTCTGGGCCCGTGCTGCGTCTGTTTGGATTGAGCGGATACTGAAATGCAATGTCTCGGACATCTCCTTTGGAAAAAGAGCCGATAAAAGAATAGGTTATCCGGAAAGATAAGGTTTGCTCAAAGTAGCCGTCTTCGAGGGTGACGATTGGCCCAGCTGCAAGCAATTCGCCTCTGAACACAAACTCTGAACGCAGCACACTTCTAAGTTCTGTTCCCCGACCTGACACGCAAGCTTCGGATGGGCCGGATATCAACCAAGCTGCTAGAAACACGGCCAAAAACTTGAACAAAGGCAAAGCGGTTCTCGTTGATGTCAGGATTTCTATTTATTTTGCAGAATGGATTATGGTCATTTTTTATGCATTTTAAGCGCTACCAAATGAACTACGCACAGGAGAAGTTCTGCTGGTTCGCTAGACCTTGGTCATGACATAGGAGCCGGGGGCATCCTCCAGGATCTTGATCCGGTTTGCTCCCGGTTTGCGGGCCTTCACCTTGGTGTCGTCATGCGAACGGATCCACTGATCCCAGTATGGCCACCAGGAACCCGGATGTTCCTCCGCATTCTTGAGCCAGTTTTCCAGCGTTCCCTTGGCCTCCGGGCCGGTCCAGAACTGATATTTTTTCTTTGCTGGCGGGTTGACCACACCGGCGATATGCCCAGAGCCGGCCAGCACGTAATCGACCGGACCGCCGAAGCAGCCTGAGCCCAGAAACACCGATTTCGGCGGGGCGATATGGTCTTCGCGTGTTGCCAGGTTGAAGATCGGGATCGTGACCTTGGAAAGGTCGAGCTGCTCTCCCGCGATTTCCATCTCCCCCTTGGACAGCTTGTTGTCCAGGTAGCAGTTGCGCAGATAGAACGAGTGGTTAGCAGCAGGCATGCGCGTGGAATCGGAATTCCAGTACAGCAAATCGAACGGGAAGGGATCCTGGCCCTTCAGGTAGTTGTTGACCACATAGGACCAGATCAGGTCATTCGAGCGCAGCATGTTGAAGGCGGACGACATCTTGGAGCCGTCCAGGTAGCCGTGCTCGGCCATCCTCTTTTCAAGCACCGAGATCTGTTCCTCATCGACGAACACCTTCAGGTCACCGGCAAAGGTGAAATCCACCTGCGTGGTGAAGAAGGTCGCGGTCTTGATCCGCTCGTCACCGATCTTCGCCATGTAGGCGAGCGTGACCGCAAGCAGGGTTCCGCCGACGCAATAGCCGATGGCGTTGACTTCTTCCTGTCGGGTTGCCCGCTTGATCAGGTCGAGCGTATTGAGAATGCCTTCCTTCATGTAGTGCTCGAAGCTCTTTTGAGCCTGCCGTTCGTCCGGGTTCACCCACGAAATGACGAACACCGTGTGGCCCTGGTCGACTGCCCACTTGATGAAGGATTTTTCCGGATTGAGGTCGAGAATATAGAACTTGTTGATCCAGGGCGGAACGATCAGGAGAGGGCGTTTGAGAACCTCTTCGGTAGACGGCGAATACTGGATCACCTGACAGACGTCGTTCTGCGAGATCACCTTGCCGGGGGTGGTGCCGAGGTTCTCGCCGAGCTTGAACTTGGTTGGATCTGTCTGGCGGATCTTCAAGTCGCCCTTGCCGGTCTTCAGGTCTTCGACCAGATGCCGCATGCCTTTGACCAGGTTTTCGCCGTTGCTTTCCAGTGTCAGGCGCAGCAGTTCCGGGTTCGTCAGAACGAAGTTGGAAGGGGAGACGGCGTTGGCAATCTGGGTGACGTAGAACTCTGCCTTGTGGCGGGTGTGTTCATCCAGCCCCTGGGCATCATGGACCATGTCCTCCGCCCATTTGCTCGTGATCAGATAGAGCTGCTTGATGAAATCGAAGAACTGGTTTTTTTCCCACTCCGGATCGGCAAAGCGCTTGTCCCGTGCCGGCGTTTCGATAGCCGGTGCCGCCGGTTCGCCCATCATCCGTTTCAGCGACGAATTCCAGAGATCTATGTAGCCGCTCCACAAGCGCGACTGCGCTTCAACGGCACGCTGCGGATCAGACGCCCAGTATTCGCCAACCTGCGCCAGGGTCTTTACGACACCTGTCAGCTCGTCGGTCGAATCGTGCGTGATCTTGCCTTGCTCCCGGGGCTCGATGTAGGCCGCCAAGGCCTTGCCTGCCTGCTCGAGCGTCTTTGCCAGATTCTGTGCAAAGGCCTCCGGGTTGTTGATGATATACTGCAACATGGGATGGTCGCGCTCATCAGCCATAGGCAGGGGTTTCCTCCGGTTAGTTGCCCCGTTCAGCCCACGGAAAACCTGTGGGCCCTTATTGTTCAATCGCGTTATCTTGTTATTTTTTAGCCGATATTTTGAAGTATCGGCTATTTATGACACAAGGTAACCACTCCGTCGATTGGATTTCAATCCACGGTCATGCGCTCTGGCTAGTGTAACTTTGTGACAATCGAAAGGACGAGGAGCCGAATTGGTGGAGGAACGGTTGATCAGCAAGCGGAACGTGCTCGCTCTGGGTGGATGTCTCTTTTTGCTCCTGGGTCTGTCGGCCTGTGCGGTCGGGCCTGGAACACCCTTGATTGATGCGATGAAGACCCAGCCCGGCAAGGGCAACGGCAACGTTCCGGCGCCCAAAGGCTATGGTGCAATCGTCAATCCCGGCGAGTCTTCCGGACTGATCAACCCAGAGGAACGGAAAGAGACGCAGGCTTATCTGGAGACGCTTGCGTCGCAGTGACGCACGGGCCTATTGGGAATCGAGCCGTGAAAGCACACGGCAAATAAAGATGACGAAATATCGGCAATTTTACTGATTAAATCATTCCTTTACGACTGAGGATCTAGGCTGCAAGCCTTGATCGCAAGGCCCTCTTTTTCATGACGCTCGATATACCGACATTGTTTACCTGCATTATGATTGCCGAGTTTGCCGGCAGCGTCATCCTGTTGGTTTTTTACCTGTTCTGGCCGGGCCGAAGCGTAGCCTGTGCAAGAAGCCTGGCCTTGTGGTCCACCGGAATGTTCCTGGCCGGTTGTGGCACGGTTCTCTTCGCAATACGCGGATCGGTTCCGGATCTCTTGAGCATCGTTGCCGCCAATTTCCTGCTCATTCTCGGTACAGGAATGAGGCGCAGCGGGGTCGCCGTGTTTCTGGGGCGCAGCAGTCATGTGTGGTTGTTCGCCACGATCGCATTTGCCTGGATCGTTCTGTACCAGTTTCCGGAATTTCGAGACGACCTCATTGCCCGCGTGAATTTTGTTCAGTCGGTTCTGATCCTGAGCGCTCTCTGGGTTGTCTGGATGGCGTTTTTCGAAAACCGGGAAAAACTCTATTCCGTCCGAATGCTAGGCATGACGACACTCGTCGAAGCCGCCGGCTTCATGTGGTATACCGTGAACCAGAACATTCTGCTTTTGCCGTCCTTCCAGTCGAGCTTCACGGAAGACTTCATGAGCGTCTATCTGCTGGTCATCATGTTCTCGATCATCATGACCATCGTGTTGCCGGCCTCCATGGTGATCGAACGCTCCCTGCACGGTTTCAGGGAACAGGCTCTTCAGGACGAGCTCACCGGCCTGCCGAACCGGCGCGCGTTTCTCAACGATGCCGAGGGGTGGATTTCGTCAAGTCCGTCGCCGTCAGGCATGTATAGCCTCATCCTGTTCGATATGGACCAGTTCAAGACGGTCAACGAGCGTTTCAACCAGGCAATGGGTGATGCACTGCTGCAGCTCTTTGCGCGTATCCTGAAGGACACTTTGGCCGAAGGTGCTGTTCCCGGCCGCGTCGGTGGTGCGGAATTTGCCGTGTTCCTGCCGGAGGGAAACAAGGAACTGGCCCATTTGACCGCTCAGAGAATCTGCCGCCGCTTCGGACTGGAGTGTCAGGAAGCATCCGGCGGTCGGCTGATCGTGACGGCAAGTGTCGGACTTGTCAGCGCTGGGGTCTCGACGCCGTTGGAGCGGGCCATGGAAGCGGCTGAAGGCGGCCTGCACCGCGCCAAGAAGCAGGGCCGCGCCCAAATCGTCACCATGGACCTGGCACCCAACGGGCGGCTTATCAAGGATGCAAAAAGAGCTGGTTTCTCGGTCCTGCGCAAAAAGGCGGCCTGATCGTTTTCCGTTCCTGAACCGCCGCTGTTCCTGCCCGAGGCAATGCGGCGATGATCGGCTCGGACATGTTTGGGTGTCGGGACGCAAAGAGCGTTATCTTCGCGTCCTGCGTTGCGCTCATGCGTCTCGTATTTGTAGGACATTTCCGCCTGTTCACAGGCGTGGGGAGGCTCATCCCGCTGTAAGAGCAATCATGTTCTAAAAAACGCTACAAATTTAGTCGGCTAGCGACGCAAAGACGGGTGCGCATTTTTTTCCGGACTGCTAAAAGAGCCCCGCTGCGCTGTCGTCGCGCCTGGCATGGGCGTGCAGCTGATACTGTCAACTCGCAAGGATTCGCGTCATGGAGGAATTCCATAAGATCAAGCGGCTGCCGCCGTATGTGTTCGAACAGGTGAACCGTTTGAAGGCGAAGGCGCGCGCGGCGGGGGCGGACATCATCGATCTCGGCATGGGTAACCCGGACCTGCCTACACCCAAGCACATCGTCGACAAACTCACGGAAGTCGTGCAGGACCCGCGCACGCACCGTTACTCCGCATCCAAGGGGATTGGTGGCCTGCGCAAGGCTCAGGCGGCTTATTACGGCCGCCGGTTCGGTGTCAAACTCGATCCCGAGACGCAGATTATCGCGACGCTTGGCTCGAAGGAGGGCTTTGCCAACATGGCGCAGGCGATCTCCGCACCCGGGGATGTGATTCTGAGCCCTAATCCGAGCTATCCGATCCATACTTTCGGCTTTCTGATGGCTGGTGCCTCGATCCGCAACATTCCCGCAGAACCGGGACAGGGGTTCTTCGACGCGCTGGAACGTGCGGTGATCCACTCCGTGCCAAAGCCGATCGCCATCATCCTGTGCTACCCGGCCAACCCGACGTCCTATTGCGCGGATCTCGACTTCTATAAGGACGTGGTTGCATTCGCCCGCAAGCACGAGATCTTCATTCTGTCGGACCTGGCGTATTCCGAGATCTATTTCGGCGCGACACCACCGCCATCGGTTCTTCAGGTGCCGGGTGCGATGGATGTAACTGTCGAGTTCACGTCGCTTTCCAAGACATTCTCCATGCCGGGCTGGCGCATGGGCTTTGCCGTCGGCAACGAGCGGCTGATTGCGGCGCTGTCGCGGGTGAAATCCTATCTCGATTACGGCGCCTTCACGCCCATTCAGGTGGCCGCCACCGCTGCCTTGAACGGACCCGATGACTGCATCCGTCAGACGCGCGAAATCTACAAGAAGCGTCGTGATGTGGTCGTTGACACCTTCGGTAGGGCCGGATGGGACATTCCGGCACCGGAAGCTAGCATGTTCTGCTGGGCTCCTATCCCTGAAAAATTCCGGTCGCTCGGCAGTCTGGAATACTCGAAGCTGCTGCTGGAGCAGGCAGAAGTGGCCGTTGCACCGGGCATTGGTTTCGGTGAGCATGGCGACGATTACGTCCGCATCGGACTGGTGGAAAACGAACAAAGACTGCGTCAGGCAGCCAGAAATATCCGCCGCTTCCTTGAAACGGCCGACCAAAAGCTGCACAACGTCATCCCGCTCGGGACCAAAGGTTGATAAGAACTGGACTCATTTCCGTATGGCAGACGCATTGAAGGTAGGCATCGCTGGCCTTGGCACCGTGGGGGCGGCCGTGGTGCGGCTCCTTTCAAAACACGGCGGACAGATTGCAACGAAAACCGGGCGTGCGGTGACCGTGACAGCGGTCAGCGCCCGTGATCGCACACGGGACCGGGGCATTGATGTTTCGGCATTTGAATGGTTCACCGATCCGGTGGAGCTTGCCCGCACGGCGGACGTCGACATTTTCGTCGAACTGATCGGCGGTGACAACGGTCCGGCAGAGGAAAGCGTGCGCGCTGCCCTGTCGCGCGGCATTCATGTTGTGACGGCCAACAAGGCGCTGCTGGCACGACATGGCGTGGAACTTGCGGCGCTGGCGGAAGCCAATGACGCCTGCCTCAATTACGAGGCAGCGGTTGCAGGCGGTATTCCGATCGTCAAGACGCTGCGCGAATCCATGGCCAGCAACGAGATCAGCCGCATCTACGGTATCCTGAACGGCACCTGCAATTACATCCTGACCCGGATGGAAGCCGAGGGCATCAGCTTTCAGGACTGCCTGTCGGATGCACAGCGGCTCGGCTATGCAGAAGCGGATCCGACTTTCGACATCGAAGGCAACGACACTGCGCACAAGCTTGCCATTCTGACCAGCCTGGCCTTCGGCACGGAAATCTCGAGTGACGACATTTATGTCGAAGGCATCACCTCCATCACGACTGCCGATATTCAGGCGGCTGACGAGCTCGGCTTCCGCATCAAGCTCCTGGGCGTTGCGCAACGCACCGATACGGGCATCGAACAGCGGGTCCATCCGACAATGGTGCCGAAATCCTCTGCGATTGCACGGATCGACGGCGTATTGAACGCCGTGGCGGTGGATGGCGACTTCGTCGGTGAAATCGTGCTTGTCGGGCCAGGGGCAGGTGGCAACGCCACAGCGTCATCCGTTGTTGCCGACCTCACCGATATTGCTCGCGGCGATGAAACGCCCGTTCTCGGCATGCCTGCGGCGGAGCTGAACAGCTACCAGCGTGCCCGCATGCGGCTGCATGAAGGCGGTTACTACATCCGCCTGTCCGTTTACGATAGGCCTGGCGCTTTTGCCGAAATCGCCAAATGTATGGGCGAAGCCGGTATCTCGCTGGAATCGATTGTCCAGAAACGTCATGCAAATAAGGATGTTCCTGTGAAATTTGATGCGGACATGCCTCAACCTGTCATCCTGATCACGTATGAAACGACTGAAGTGGCGATCAAAGAGGCGCTGGACGTGATCATGTCAAAGGGGGTCGTGTCCGAACAGCCCCAGATGATCCGGATTGAAAAACTGAATTGACGAGTGAGTGCCCGCCGAGGCGTGTTGCGGGGGGAGAGACTGGAGATGTTGATGTCCAATACTGATAAACAACCGTCGAGCGGCCTGGACCGTATTCTGACGCTCGAGCTGGCCCGCGTCAGCGAAAGAGCGGCTGTATCGGCGGCCCGGTTGCGCGGTCACGGCGACGAAATGGCCGCCGACCAGGCAGCAGTGGACGCAATGCGGCGGGAACTGAACCGGCTGCCCATCGACGGCACTGTGGTTATCGGTGAGGGCGAGCGCGACGAAGCTCCGATGCTCTACATCGGTGAAAACGTCGGCACAAAGCAGGGGCCAAAGGTCGACATTGCTCTCGACCCTCTTGAAGGCACTACCATCTGCGCCAAGAACCTGCCGAACTCCCTTGCGGTAATTGCGCTGGCTCCGGCAGGTGATCTTCTGAACGCGCCTGACAGCTACATGGACAAGATCGCCATCGGCCCGGGCTACAAGGCCGGTTTGATCGATCTGGATGCGCCGATTGCCGAAAACATTGCAGCCGTCGCCAAGGAAAAAGGCGTCAAGGTCAGTGAAGTGACCGCCTGCGTTCTCGACCGTCCGCGCCACGCGCGGCTGATCGAGGAAATCCGGGCGACCGGCGCTGCGATCCGCCTGATCGGTGATGGCGACGTTGCCGGCGTCATTCACACCACCGATCCGGATGAAACCGGCATCGATATCTACGCGGGTATCGGTGGTGCTCCGGAAGGTGTGCTCGCCGCTGCTGCGCTGCGTTGTATCGGTGGTCAGATGCAGTCCCGTCTCGTGATCACCCGTGAAGAGCAGGTCGAGCGGGCGCATCGCATGGGCATCGAGGACATCAAGAAGAAATACACGCTTGAAGAAATGGCCGGTCCGGACGTGCTGTTTGCTGCAACGGGCGTGACCGACGGCAACTTCCTGCAGGGCGTCCGCTTTGGCCGTCATCACATCACCACGCACACCGTTGTCATGCGGTCCTCCACGGGCACGGTGCGCTACATCAAGGCCCAGCACACGGATCTTGAGAAATTTCATCTGGACTAAGCGCGGCTGAATGCTGGGACAATCCGGAGAAGATGACAGGCGCCTCGTCCTCGGGGTCGCCCGTTCCGCAAATGACAACGCTTGGCGCGAGCGTCTGAGCGCCGCCGACCTGCGAACCGCGATGGCGATTTCGCAGGTTCACGGCCTTCCGGACGTGCTCGCACGTGTCATGGCAGCCCGCGGCGTGCAGGCCGACGAGGCGACAGGCTTCCTGGATCCGTCGCTCAAGCTGCTGATGCCCGACCCTTCCAGCCTGGTTGACATGGACGCCGCTGTGGCGAGAGTTGCGGATGCGGTTCAGGCTGGCCGCAAGATTGCGATCTTCGGCGATTATGACGTCGACGGCGCAACCTCTTCGGCGATTTTTGCCAAATATCTGCAGTGGCTTGGCCTTGATCCCGTGATCCATATTCCGGACAGGATCATCGAAGGTTATGGACCCAACGGTCCGGCCATCGAGCATCTTCGGCAGGGTGGGGCAGACCTGCTGGTGACCCTCGACTGCGGAAGCACGTCTTTCGAAGCTTTTGAAACCGCCCGGCAGCTTGATCTAGACGTTGTGGTGATTGACCACCACCAGGTCGGCGAAACGCTGCCGACTGTCGAAGCGCTCGTCAATCCGAACCGGCAGGACGATCTGTCCGGGCAGGGGCATCTGGCGGCCGTCGGCGTGACGTTTCTGTTTCTTGTCGGTCTGAACCGCGAGTTGCGGCGGCGCGGAGTTTTCCAGGGCGCGCAGCAGCCGGATCTCATGGCTCTGCTCGATCTTGTCGCACTCGGCACCGTCTGTGACGTCGTTCCCTTGCAGGGGCTGAACCGCGCCTATGTCACACGTGGTCTTGCGGTAATGCACCAGCGCCGGAACTACGGCCTGACAGCCCTTGCCGACACTGCCCGCGTTAGCGGAAAGCCTGCTCCCTATCATCTCGGGTTCCTGATTGGGCCACGGATCAATGCGGGTGGCCGCATCGGCGACGCCGCTCTGGGAGCCAGGCTTCTGACAACGGAAGATCCACACGAGGCGCGCGCTATCGCCGAGCGGCTGGACCAGCTCAACACCGAACGTCAGGCCATGGAAGCGGTGATGCTGGAGCAGGCAGGCGCCGAAGCTGAAATGGCAATCCAGGCGCGCGATCCTGCGGTGCTCCTGACCGGTTCGGACGACTGGCACCCGGGTATCGTTGGCCTGATTGCTTCCCGCCTCAAGGAAGCTCACCGCAGGCCGGCCTTCGCAATAGCCTTCGACGAAACCGGCAAAGGCACCGGCTCTGGACGCTCGATCCCCGGTGTCGATCTCGGCAAGGCCGTTCGCAGTGCGGTCGACCTGGGTTTGCTGGAAAAAGGAGGCGGTCACGCCATGGCGGCGGGACTGACCGTGTTGAGCGAAAAAAGAGCTGATCTGGAGGCCTACTTCAACGATGTCCTCAAAGATGATGTTGAGGCCGCGAGCGCCAACAGGGAATTGAAGATCGATGCAGCATTGACGGCAACCGGGGCGAATCTCGACCTTCTCGAACTGCTGGAAAAGGCAGGGCCCTATGGGGCCGGCCATTCAGAGCCCGTCTTCGCCTTTCCCGCGCACCGGATCTCCTTTGCCGATGTGGTTGGCAAGGGACACGTCAGGGCCTCGATCACGTCGGGTGACGGAACGGCGCTGAAGGCGATCTGTTTCAAGGCGGATGACAAACCGCATGGCCAGATGCTCCTGCAGGGCAGGGGGCAATCGCTGCATGTGGCAGGCACGCTCTCGATCGACACCTGGCAAGGCACGCCCAAGGTGCAGTTGCGTATTCTGGATGTCGCGGATCCGCAGAAAACCCGGCTTTGACCCCGTTCCTGTAAGTTCAAATTAACGAAACGCTAAGGCAGCAGGCCTACACTTTGATCCTACGAAGAAATCGTGAGGATCAGGCATGCGCGCTCAGAATGAGCTTTCGCCGTATTTCGCGGAAATTGACAGGCGAACCGACCGGGCTCTGAAAGGGATTCGGGAAGTAAGACGTTCCCCAAAACTGACCGCCCTGCCGCAGGAGCCGAAAGCAGCTCTTGTGGGAACCGGATTTCTGATTGTCCTGATGACCTTCATCGGACTGTTCATCGACTGAACCTGGCTGAAAACCGCTAACCTTCGGCATTTGCGGAAATCTAAGACAGACTGGGGCTTGAAACGCTCCCCGGGCTGCTCTTAAGTCTGGCGTCTGATTTGAACGAGACACCGGACGCCATGACAGATTATCCCGTAGCACTTTGGTCTTTTAACCTCGGCCGCGCTCCGACTTCGGTTGCTGCTTTCGCAGCGCAGATTGAAGAAGGCTTGAAACGCGCCGCCGCACACGGTGCGAAGCTCCTGATGCTGCCGGAATATCTGGTGGAATGCTGTCTGGCTTTCAAACCGGAAGGGCTGCCGCCTGACCGGGAAATGGAATACCTGGCAGAAGTCGGAGCGGACCTGATCGATCAGCTTGCACCCTTGCCGGAGAAATACGGCGTGTCGCTGATTGCCGGATCGATGCCTGTTCACACCGCTCAAGGCTTCACCAACACGGCTGTCCTGCTGACGGCCGACGGTCGCGAGATCCGCCAGGACAAATTGTGTCTCACCCCCTTCGAGCAGGATCCGGAAATCTGGCATCTGGTGCCGGGAGCCGAGTTGAAGACCTTCGAGCTCGATGGCCTCAAAATGGCGATCCTGATCTGTCTGGATGTGGAAATGCCGGCACTCAGCAGCCTGCTGGCGAAGCAGGACCTGGACCTTCTTCTTGTCCCGTCGATGACGGAAAAACTCTCCGGCTACCACCGCGTGTTCGGCTGTGCCAAGGCGCGGGCGGTCGAACTCATGTGCGCGGTTGCCGTTTGCGGAGTGGTCGGGACATCGAAGGGAACAACACAGAACGATACCAACGTTTCAGGCGCCGCACTCTATCTGCCTTGTGAAGAGGAGTTCGGTTTTTCAGGTGTTGCCGCAGAGGTAGTCGCGACTTCCGGAAGCAATGGCGAAGAACCGTTTCTGGTCGCTTCTGTTCCACTCGATGAGCTGCGCGCGCTGAAGTCAGGCAAGGCCGAGGTTTGGCCGGGCGCATGGACTGCCGATCATGTTTCCGTAACGGCCGCATGACGGCAAATTGTAATATTTGTAATAAAATTGTGCGCGCACCAAGTGCACTTTTCTATAGACGTCCCTAAGGGAAATCCCTATACAACCCATGTTCCAGAACAACATGGTGTGGAGATGGGATTCGCTAAGTCACTCACAGCGCGGGATGCATCGTGGCTGCACGGGATTACAGGTTTGTTCATCAAACCGCTCCGTTTGCAGATTGCGGCTCTGTGCGTGCGTCCGGGCGAAACCGAACCCGAAGTCCTGCTTGTTTCGACACGCGACACGGGCCGGTTGATCCTGCCCAAAGGCTGGCCGGAAAAAGACAAGCCAGCTTTTGAAACGGCGTTGATCGAGGCCTACGAGGAAGCGGGTATTGTCGGCAAAGCCGAGCCACGGGCCATTGGCAGCTTCCGATCCTTCAAGGGGCTTGCCGACGGATTGAAGATCCGTACCAAGGTGGTCGTCTTCAAGATCCGTTTTGAAAAGCAGCTGAAGGAATATCCCGAACTCGGACAACGCAAAACGGTGTGGCTGCCGTTCACAAAGGCAATCGAAACAGTGGAAGAGCCGGCGCTGAAGCGGTTTTTACGGCGGCACAAATCGCAAATCAGTTAGACATTTCCTGCGGGATAGCGAGGCGTGTTTGAGTGCTGACCAGCAAGGACTTGAAAAAGAAGGCACTGGACAAGGATCTCGACAAGATCAGCTTTGTCAGTGAGGCGGCAGAGGCCATGGGCCGGCGCCTCGTCGGTCCAGGGCTTGCACTGGTTTTCCTGATGATCTGTGCCTGTGTGGCAGCATTTCAGGTGTCGGCCAGCGGTTTCTCCCACATCGTCATCCTTGTTGCTGCCAGCGCCATCGGTGGCTACATGGCAATGAACATCGGCGCCAACGACGTTGCCAACAATGTCGGTCCGGCCGTCGGCGCGCGCGTCGTCAGCCTCACTGGAGCCCTGCTGATTGCCGCCGTTTGCGAAAGCGCAGGCGCATTGCTGGCCGGGACCGATGTAGTGTCGACCGTTTCCGGCGACATCCTGAGCCCTGGTGATGTCCGCAACAGTTCGGAATTCATGCTGGCGATGCTGACCGCAATGGCTGCATCTGCCTTGTGGATCAACTTTGCTACCGTGATCGGCGCACCAGTTTCGACAACCCATTCGATTATCGGTGGGGTCGTCGGGGCCGGTATCGCTGCAAGCGGTTTTGCTGCCATCAACTGGACCACCATGTCCACAATTGCCGTTTCCTGGGTTTTGTCGCCGGTGCTGGGGGGGCTCGTCGGGGCCGGGATCATGGCCTTTATCAACACAAGGGTCGTTTATACGCCCGACCGTCTGAAAGCAGCCCGTTACTGGCTTCCCATCCTCCTAGGCCTCATGGGGGCGACCTTCACCGGTTACCTTCTGCTGAAAATTTCCGATAGGCTGCTTTCCGTTCCAGAATGGCTCGCCATCGTCCTGTCGCTAACTGTCGGCTTCGTCGTCTGGCGAATCTATTGTCACGTGATCATTGCCCAGACGCTCACGCTGGAAAACAGCGCGCGCGCGTTGCGCAATCTGTTCGCGGTGCCCCTCATGGTGGCGGCAGGCCTGTTGTCTTTTGCCCATGGTGCAAATGACGTTGCCAATGCCATCGGACCGCTGGCGGCGATCGTGATGAGCCAGTCGAACGATTTTCCGGACCTGGTGTTCTGGTATCTGGGAGCGCTGAACCCCGAAGTGCCGATCTGGGTGAGTGCCGTCGGGGCTTTTGGCATTTCCGCAGGTCTTCTGCTGTTCGGAAGGCGCCTGGTGACCGTTGTCGGCAAGAAGATCACCAAACTCAGTCCCGTGCGGGCCTTCTGCATCACATTGGCGACGGCAGCTACCGTGCTGACGGCGTCAGGGGCCGGATTACCGGTGTCCTCCACCCATATTGCGGTTGGGGCCTTGTTCGGTGTCGGCTTTTACCGGGAATGGTATCGCAACAAGTATGTTGCTGAAGGCGGCGTGATGAAACCGCGCAAGATGATGAAAAACAGGGAAGAACGCCGCAGACGCCTGCTTGTCCGCCGATCAAGCCTGATCACCATCATCGCAGCGTGGGTTGTCACTGTTCCGGCGTCGGCGCTTCTGGCCGCGGTGCTTTTTACGGCGCTCAAACTGGTCTTGTCGTAAGACAATCCCGATCCTTCGCAAACAAGTTACCAGGATAAGTAACAGCACACAGTGCGCGTTTTCTGGACAGGCGTGTCTTTGCGACGTATCCTGATTCTCTTCTCAACGTCCGGGAAAGGGCACTATGGCGCAGCTTTATTCAGCAATCGACGGGCAGACTTCCTGGCTCCAGAACCTTCTTCTGTTGTTCAGACGTCCCTCGAGATTGCAGATCGCAGCGCTGTGTCATCGTTTGCGCGACGGGCAGCGGGAAGTTCTGCTCGTGACTACCAAGTCCACGCAACGCTGGATTCTTCCCAAAGGCTGGCCAATCCTTTCGCTGAATGCGCATCACACCGCAGCGGTGGAAGCTTTCGAGGAAGCAGGCGTCATCGGAACCGCTCTGAAGAAACCTTTTGCCAGCTTCCAGTCACACAAGGGCGGTGAAGGCGGCTTGCGTTTGAGAACCGAAGTGCTTGTCTTTCTGGTGGACGTTGAGAGCACGACGAGCAGTTTTCCAGACAAGGAGGAGCGGGACGTCCGTTGGCTTCCGATACAGGAAGCTGCCCGGCTTGCCAGCGATCCTGGCTTGGCGAAGGTGCTTCGAAAGCTGGAAAGTTTACCCAACTAAGAAATATTGGCCAATTAGGGCCGTTTCGGTTGACCTTTTCGGACGATTGTTTAAGGCAGGCGCCAGAAGACGCTTGGCTTGCAAGACTTGCCTTCAAAGGACTTCCCGACTGGAACGCCCATGCCGAATTTGAAAAAGCCAACCCTCGATAAAGATCTCGACAAACTGAGCTACATGGAAGAGGCCGCCGGGTCTCTTGGCCGCGGTTTAATTGCGCCAGGTATTGCTCTGGTCTTTATCGTTCTATGTGCGCTTGGCGCAGGTGCCTCCATGTCGGGAGCGCCAGGAACGGTCATTATCGTCGCGGCCGCCGCCATCGGCGCCTATATGGCGCTCAACATCGGCGCCAACGATGTAGCCAACAATGTCGGCCCCGCCGTGGGGTCGCGGGCCATGACGCTTCTGACAGCCCTGATAATAGCGGCCGTCTTCGAAAGTGCCGGCGCCCTTATCGCAGGTGGAGACGTCGTCAGCACGATCTCGAAGGGGATCATCGATCCTGCTTCGGTTGCCGATGCCAACGTCTTTATGGCGGCAATGATGGCAGCTCTGGTGTCCTCCGCACTCTGGATCAACCTTGCCACCTGGATCGGCGCCCCTGTCTCGACCACCCATTCGATTGTGGGTGGTGTCATGGGAGCCGGTATTGCGGCGGCAGGTTTCAGCGCTGTCAATTGGGCAACGATGGGCGGCATTGCAGCAAGCTGGGTCATTTCGCCCTTTCTTGGCGGCTTGATCGCCGCAGCTTTCCTGGCCTTCATCAAGACCTTCATCATCTATCAGGACGACAAGATCGCCGCGGCCCGCAAATGGGTTCCGGTTCTGATCGGGGTGATGTCCGGAACCTTTGCCAGCTATCTGGCTCTCAAGGGCCTGAAGAAGATCGTGAAGATCGACATGCCGATGTCGCTGGTGCTTGGGGTTGTCGTCGGGCTCGCCGTCTGGGCGATTGTTCGTCCGCTAATCCGGCGTCAGTCGGAAGGGTTGGAAAACCGCAACCAGTCGCTCCGCATCCTGTTTTCCGTGCCGCTTGTGTGCTCGGCGGCATTGCTGTCCTTCGCTCACGGAGCCAACGACGTTGCAAACGCCGTTGGGCCGCTGGCCGCTATTGTGCATACGGCGGAACTTGGCGACGTTGCCGCCAAGGTGAGCATACCTCTCTGGGTGATGGCGGTCGGTGCCTTCGGCATTTCCTTCGGTCTGTTGCTGTTCGGGCCCCGCTTGATCGAAATGGTCGGCCAGCAAATCACCAAGCTCAATCCGATGCGGGCCTACTGCGTGTCGCTGTCCGCTGCCATCACGGTGATTGTCGCATCGGGCTTTGGTCTGCCGGTGAGTTCGACTCATATCGCGGTGGGGGCGGTTTTTGGCGTTGGGTTCTTTCGGGAGTGGTACACGGAACGCTCTAAACGGCGGCTGGACTATGTGAACAAGATGCAGGCCAACGGCAATGTTGTCAGGCCTGTCCGCAACCGCGAGGAGCAGGCCCGCCGCCACCTTGTCCGCCGGGCGCATTTCATGACCATTATTGCCGCCTGGGTCGTTACAGTTCCGGCCGCAGCCGTCCTGTCAGCGGGGCTCTACTTTGTCATGGTCAAGCTGATCGCCTGATTGCAGCGGCTCTAACCGGGTAGATGTCCGGCCGGCTCCAAAGTGAGGTTGGCCCAGACTGGCAAGTGATCCGATGCGATACGTGCCGTTTTGGATTTGTGGACACCGGCCTGCCGGACGATGAATTCCGGGCTGGTGATGATCCGATCCAGGCTACCGACGGGCAGGGGGCTAGGGAAGCTCCGGCCTGGTGTCGTCACCTCGTAGCGTTCCTCAAAAAGTTTGATGCTGTCTGCCGAATCGCGCCATTCGTTCAGATCGCCGATGAGCACGGTCGGCAAATAGTCGAGATGCTCGTGGAGCTGGTGCATCAGTGACGTTATCTGTTTCTTGCGAAAGTGGCCGATCAGGCTCAGGTGCATGGCCGCCACACGGATTTTTTCACCGGCCACCAGAAGGTCCACGGCAACGGCTCCACGGGGTTCCAGCGTCGGCAGATCCAGCCGACGGTGATCCAGAATGCCGATGGAATTGCGCACAAGAATGGCGTTTCCGTGCCAGCCGAGGCTTTTGTCTCCGGTGGCGAAGGGCACGGGACGATAGTCCGTTTCGTGCAGAATGGTATCTCTGTCGAGGGTGCTTTCGCGGGGTCCAAAACGTTTGTCGGCCTCTTGCAGCGCCAGGATATCGCAGTCCAGCTCCTGGATCACCTTGAGTGTCCGGTCGGGCCGCCTGCGCGCGTCAACGCCTATTGATTTCTGTATGTTGTAAGAACCGATTTTCAGCATGAGCGCAGAGTGAGGACCTTGCGGGAAAGGAAGCAAGAGTAACAGATTGTTTCGGGCTTCTGTGCGTTCAATTTAGGCAGCGCAGGAATGCTCCATGCGTTCCGTTGCCCGTTTCAGCGCAGCAAAGCATTTGGGGTCGAGCGCCGTGCCGGTGTCACCTTCCATAATGCTGAGAGCTTTCGCCATTGGCATGGGGCCGCGATACGGCCGCGACGCGGTCAAGGCATCGAAAATATCTGCAGTGGTAACGATCCGCGTTTCCATGGAAATCCTGCTTGCTGTCAGTCCGTCCGGATAACCGCGGCCGTCCAGTTTTTCGTGATGGCCCCGCGCAATCGGCGAAAGCTCCTTGAAAGTGTCGATCCTCGATAGGATTTCGTCCGAGTAAACGGGGTGCATCCGGATTTGTTCCCACTCCAGATCATCAAGCTTGCCTGGTTTGTCGAGAACGGAATTGCTGACACCAAGCTTTCCGATGTCATGCAGCAGCGCCGCACGCTTCAGCAACTGACGGTCGCGGATGCCGTATCCCAGCTCCTCGGCGATCATGTCGGTGTAGAGCGTAACCCGCTCGCTGTGACCGGCGGTGAAGGGACTTTTGGAGTCGATGACCAGCGCGAAGCCGTGGGCAATGTCGTCAAGCTGCTCTTCATCTGCAAAACGTGTGTTCTGTGCCGGCTCAAGACCATAGACGATCTTGTCGAGGTTTTCCGATTTCAACGTGCTCCAGAACAGGGGATCTCTCGCAACACTTTCTGCAGCGGCAACCAGGGCCGGATCAAACCAGCTACCGGCTCGTTCTTTCAGTTCGTTCAGCGCGCCATCGACACCGGCGTTCATCTGGAAGACATCAATTACCTGTGCCAGCAAGGCGATCTGGGAAAACACGGGGATCGTTGAGCCAGCAATTCCGTGCGGCCGGCCTTTGCCGTCCCAATGCTCATCCAGGCTGTAAATTCCGGAAACGACCGTTTCCGAGAAATGCATCTGGCGGGCGATGTCGCCACCGCGCGTACAGCGCGTCTCGATCATCTCGTTGGCGATGTCGCCGCCATTTTGGAGAATGTTGACGATGGCGCGAACGCGTTCTGCAAAGCCGTGCTTCAGTCCGGTGTGGGAAAGTACGAAGCGCAGGGCAGCAGGCAGACTGTCGTTGATCGTCTTGAAGTCGTGTTTGAAGGTCAGGTCGTCAGTCAGATAGAGCTCACAGATCCTGGCGGCATTGCTTGAGCAGCCGAGGTCTTTGAGAAGCAAGGTGTAATAGAGATCACTCAGCTGTGCGTCATTGAGGCCAATGTGCCGGCCGACATGAATGCCGATCCAGCAGCAGCGCACACAGTGGCCTCGCGGCTGGCCTTCCGTGATGTCCAGCGCGTGGCTAAGCGCACCAAGCAGCTCCGCCAGCCGGAGTTTTCTGGAAACCTGTTCGGACATAAAAGCGAGCCTCGCGCAGCAATGAGTTGCGCGAGGCTCGCAGAGCTTTGTTAAGATCGGGTGTTTGCACCAGATCCTGTCAGGCTGCTGCCAACTCTCCAGCGGACTGGACAAGCAGACCGGACACGTAGTCCATGAAGGAAACCCAGGCTTCCACCACAAATGTGTCCGCACCAATCCGCCAGATCATCACCGGCGACTTGTGAAACAGCGTTCGTGTCACCGTGCCGACGGGAAAGACCTCCGGCGAGAAGTCAATGAAGATCCCCGTGTTGAGCAACCAGGCGGCCTTGTCGCCACTGACGATGATCGTTTCCGACCGATCTGATATATCGACCAGGGCGTGAGGCTGATCGGAGAGCTTTTCCTCGATCCCGTCGAACACGGTCTTGAGGTCTTCTTCGGGTGCCAGCAATGTCCACTCGTCCGGCCCCATCCAAAGAGCGGCTCGCTTGTCTGCCGTCGTGTTCGACAGGGGGGACAGGGGCAGTACGGCGCCAAATGCTGCTCCGGCGTCCTTTTGCGCGGCTTCCCGGCAGCGCAGCGAAAGGCGCGTCAACGGGACGGCTTTCAAAATGGAGACGGACGGCAGGCTGAGAAGCGGTGTTTCACCCGCGTCCGGCGTGATCAGATCGCTTGCCAGAAGTTCAGACATTGAGCCGTGCTCCTTCCTTGTCATAGAACACCGTGCTGGTCACTTCGACCGGTATGCTGCCGGTCGGCATCGGCACATAGAGCGTCTTGCCTTCCAAAGCGTGGCCGTTCTTCACGATCGCAAGGGCTATCGTTCGATCAAGCGCCGGGCTGTAGTAAGACGAGGTCACGTGACCTTCTGCTGGTGTCCCGGTCGCAGGTTGCTCGGCAGTCGTGATCTGCGCACCTTCTTCCAGCTTCACTTTCGGGTCTTTCGTCAGAAGGCCAACGAACTGCTTGCGACCGTCAGCGACAAGATCGTGACGGGCAAGACCACGCTTGCCGACGAAGTCGAACTTGTTCTTGCCGATCGCCCAGGTCATGCCGGCATCCTGCGGGGTTACGGTTCCGTCGGTGTCCTGACCAACGATGATGTAGCCCTTCTCGGCGCGCAGAACGTGCATGGATTCCGTGCCGTATACGGTGCCGTTGTGCTTTTCGATCTCCTTGGCGAGCGTTTCCCACATCATCTTGCCATGACGGCGGGGCACGTTGATCTCGAAACCCAGTTCACCGGTGAACGAAATCCGGAACAGCCGGCAGGGAACACCGCAAAAGGTGGCTTCCTTGACGCTCATGTGCGGGAAGGCATCCGCGGAGAGATCGACACCTTCGATAAAGGGTGCGATGACTTCCCGAGCCCTCGGCCCCTGAACCGCGGCGACCGCAAACTGCTCGGTCGTCGAAGTGATCCAGACGTTTAGATCCGGCCATTCTGTTTGCAGGTAGTCTTCCATGGTGGCGAACACACTCGGCGCACCACCGGTCGTGGTGGTCACATGGAACCGGTCTTCCGCAAGGCGGCCTATAACGCCATCGTCGGTGATGAAACCGGCATCGTTGAGCAGCAGGCCATAGCGGCAGCGGCCCGGAGCCAGTTTCTTCCACGGGTTTGTGTACATCCGTTCCAGGAATTCGGCCGCATCCGGTCCGACAACTTCGATCTTGCCGAGAGTGGAGGCATCGAACAGGCCGACGCTTTCCCGAACGGTCTTGCATTCGCGCGCAACAGCCGCATGCATGTCTTCGCCGTTCTTCGGGAAATACCAGGTGCGTTTCCACTGACCGACGTCTTCAAACACTCCGCCATTCTGGACAACCCAGTCATGAGAAGGGGTCTTGCGCACCGGGTCGAAGAAGTCGCCACGCGATACACCGGCAAAGAGGCCGAAGGTCGTCGGCGTATAGGGCTGACGGAACGTGGTGAGACCGACATCCGTCATGGGCTTCTGCAAAGCGCCTGAGGCAATTTCCAGCGCGTTCATGTTTGAAAGGCGGCCCTGGTCAGTGGCCATGCCGGTCGTCGTGTAACGCTTGATATGCTCGATGGAGTGCATGCCTTCGCGCACGGCAAGCTTGACGTCCTTGGCGGTTACGTCGTTCTGATAATCGACGAAAGCCTTGACCCTTGACGCATTGCGGTCGTGGGGCAGGGCGCCAAGGATACCGCCGGAACCGGCTTCTCCTCCGGTTGCGGAAGCATAAGTGACCTTGGCGGACTTGCCGGTTGCCGCCTTTGCGGCTTCTTCCCCAGCTGCATAGCCGTCTTCAAGCGTTGCCTGAAGCCCGTAAAGGCCTTTGGCTCCACCTGCCGAGCGTTCTTTCTGAAAAGAAAGGCCGGGCACATAGGCTCCCTTTTCCGCATCCCACACGACCTTGCCGCGAGACTGGGAATAAAGGCTGACGGTGGGTGTCCAGCCGCCGGACATCAGGAGAGCGTCGCACGCGATCTGCCCGCCTGAGGCAACCTGGCCGGAGGTCATCATGCGGCCGATCAAGGCTCCCTTGACCCGCTTGCGTCCGAGCGTGCCGGTGACGACGCATCCGGCCTCGACACGAATACCCCGGGCTTCGGCGATGGCCATCAGACTTTCCGGTGGCGTTTCGCGCATATCGACAATCGCGACTACGTCAACGCCATGATCGGCGAGGTCGAATGCCGCCTGCCATGCGCTGTCGCAAGCCGTTGCCACAAGAACCTTGTGTCCGACCTTCACACCATAGCGGTTGAGATATGTCCGTCCGGCGTCTGCGAGCAGAATGCCCGGGCGGTCGTTTTCCGGAAACACCATCGGACGTTCAATTGCGCCGGCTGCGATCACCACTTCCTTGGCCCGCACCTGCCACAGCCTTTCGCGCGGCAGCTTCGGGTCCGGGTTGGAAAGATGTTCGGTGACGCGTTCGGCCAGCGAAATGAAGTTATGCGCAAAGTAGCCGAAGGCCGTTGTGCGCGGCAGCAGTGTGACATTGTCCATCGCGGCAAGTTTGGCGATGGTTTCCGTCACGAAGTCCGCGGGATCCTTTCCGTCGATGCTTGCACTGGCTTCCGACAGCAGCGAGCCGCCGAATTCAGCCTGCTCATCCACCAGCATGACCTTGGCCCCGGTTTCCGCAGCAGCCAGTGCTGCGGCGAGACCGGTCGGGCCCGATCCCACGACGAGGACGTCGCAGTGAGCGTAGATGTTGCCGTAGACGTCGTGGTCCGGGTTCTTCGGCGGTTTGCCGAGCCCGGCAGCCGAACGGATGATCGGCTCATAGACCTTGTCCCAAAAGGCGTGCGGCCACATGAACGTCTTGTAGTAGAAACCGGCTGGAAACAGCGGCGAAAGCAGATCGTTGACGGCGCCGATATCGAATCCCAGCGACGGAAAACGGTTCTGCGAGATGGCTTCCAGGCCCTGATAGAGTTCGACCTGGGTCGCGCGCAGGTTCGGCGTCTGGTCGCCGTTGCGGTAGACCCCGACCAGGGCGTTCGGTTCTTCCGATCCGGCGGTCAGAATGCCGCGCGGACGGTGGTACTTGAACGAACGGCCGACCAGGTGCACACCATTGGCAAGAAGTGCCGAGGCAAGGGTGTCGCCCTTGTGGCCCTGCATTTCCTCGCCATCGAAGGTGAAGGTAAGCTGTTCGGCGCGGTCGATCCGGCCGCCTTTTTCTGTACGGAATGGCTGGCTCATTTGCCGGCCTCCTTGGCAAGCGCTTCAAGATCCGGTTTCGGTTCGCCGGTCTTGTAGATTTTCAGGAACTTGTCGCTGACGGTGTCGCGGACTGCGTTGAAAAAACGCCCGCAACCGTGGATATGCCGCCAGCGTTCAGCGGCAACACCCTTGGTGTTATCGCGCATGTACAAGAATTCGACCCACTCTTCATCAGTCGCCTTGCTCGGGTCAGCCGGACGCACGATATGGGCCTCGCCGCGACAGGCAAACTCCGTTTCAGCGCGTTCGACCTGGCAATAGGGGCAATAAATCAGCAGCATTCTTGTGATCTCCCCTAGTGGGCCACGGCCGCGGCAGCGGCTTCGTCGATGAGGCGGCCGGTGCGGAACCGGTCGATGCTGAAAGGTGCGTTGATCGGGTGCGGCTCATCCTTGGCAATCGTATGCGCGAAGACGTGACCGGATCCGGGTGTCGCCTTGAATCCGCCGGTGCCCCAGCCGCAGTTGACGTAGAGTCCCTTGACCGGTGTTTTCGACAGGATGGGAGAGCGGTCAGGCGTCGTGTCGACGATGCCGCCCCAGTTGCGCAGCATGCGCATGCGCCGGAAATGCGGGAACAGTTCGCAGATCGCGTCGATGGTATGGTTGGTGATGTGGATGCCGCCCGCCTGGGAATAGGAGACGAACTGGTCCGTACCGGCACCGATCACAAGCTCTCCCTTGTCGGACTGTGAGATATAGGCATGGATCGTGTTGGACATGACAACGCACGGGAAGGCGGGTTTGACGGGCTCTGACACCAGTGCCTGCAGCGGGAAGGATTCCAGCGGCAGACGGACACCGGCCATGTCCATGACGACGGACGTATGCCCGGCGGCGACGACACCGACCTTCTTTGCCTTGATGAAGCCTTTCACCGTTTCAACGCCTTCGACAGCTCCGTTCTGGCCGCGGCGGATGCCGGTGACGGCGCAGTTCTGGATGATGTCGACACCCAGGTTGTCTGCGCCACGTGCATAGCCCCAGGCAACCGCATCATGGCGGGCGGTTCCACCGACACGCTGCAGGGCTGCACCCATGACCGGGTAACGGATATTCTTTGAAATGTTCAGCGGCGGGCAATATTCCTTTGCCTCTTCCGGTGTCAGCCATTCATTCTGAACGCCGGCCAGACGGTTGGCATGGATGTGCCGCTGCGCGACCTGAACGTCATGAACGGTGTGCGCCAGCATCATCACGCCACGTGCGGAATACATGACGTTGTAGTTCAGTTCCTGAGACAGATTTTGCCAGAGGCCGATTGCGTGATTGTAGAGCCCGGCGCTCTCTTCCCAAAGATAGTTGGAGCGCACGATGGTCGTATTCCGACCCGTGTTGCCGCCACCGAGCCAGCCTTTTTCGATCACCGCGACATTGCGGATGCCGTGTTCCTTGGCAAGGTAGTAGGCTGTCGCCAGTCCGTGCCCGCCAGCTCCGACGATGACGACGTCATACTCGGCCTTGGGTTCCGGCGCCCGCCAATGGCGGCCCCAGTTCTGGTGCGCGGAAAAGGCGTTTTTGGCCAGTTCCAGAAAGGAATATCGCTTCATGAAGCAGCGGCTCCGCACGTTGCCGGCGAGCAAACTGGATGAATCCGGTCGGCCGGCCGTCAGGGTCAATACGCAATAGGACGACGACTTTACCGATAGCGACAAAGGCTCGTCCATTGCGAGGCATATTCGCGATTGGCGGCGAAGTTGCGTATAAGGTTTCAGTCGCATGCTTGTCTGAATGCGACATGGGCTCCGAACGTGTTGCGGCGAATGGTGTCAGTCGCGAAAAAAGTCACAAAACCAAAGAGTTTCTGCGAGGTTCGAAAGGTGACTTTCTCAATGAAGTCCATCGAGATCCGCAATACCGGCACAAGAGGTCGCATCCGTTCTTGCATTTGCAGACACGGACGTTAACTCTGCCGGTGAAACACACATCAGGAGATATCCTTCATGGAAGTTCGCGCCGCTGTGGCCGTTGGGGCCGGAAAACCGCTTGAAGTCACCACCGTAAGGCTGGAAGGCCCGCGTGCGTTTGAAGTGCTGGTGGAAATCAAGGCCACCGGCATCTGTCATACCGACGAGTTCACCTTGTCGGGTGCGGATCCGGAAGGCTTGTTTCCAGCGATTCTTGGGCACGAAGGGGCAGGTGTCGTTGTCGAGGTTGGTCCGGGTGTGACTACCTTGAAGCCGGGTGACCACGTCATTCCGCTTTATACCCCCGAGTGCCGGACCTGCGAGTACTGCCTCAACCCGAAAACGAACCTCTGCCAGTCGATCCGTGCAACGCAGGGTCAGGGGCTGATGCCGGACGGCTCGTCCCGATTCTCGACCCTCGATGGCGATCCGATTCTGCACTACATGGGCACGTCGACCTTCTCCAACTACACGGTCGTGCCGGAAATCGCTCTGGCGAAGATCCGTCCGGACGCCCCTTTCGACAAGGTCTGTTACATCGGCTGCGGCGTGACCACCGGCATTGGCGCAGTGATCAACACCGCCAAGGTTGAAATCGGATCGCGCGCGATTGTCTTTGGTCTCGGCGGCATCGGTCTGAACGTTATCCAGGGCTTGCGCCTTGCCGGTGCCGACCAGATTGTCGGCGTTGATCTGAATCCGGAAAAGAAAGAGATGGCTGAGCGTTTCGGAATGACGGACTTCGTCAATCCGAGCGAAGTCGAGGGAGACCTTGTGCCGTACCTGGTGAACCTCACCAAGGGCGGCGCTGATTACACCTTTGATGCCACCGGCAATGTGAACGTCATGCGCACGGCGCTGGAATCTGCCCACAAGGGCTGGGGCGAAAGCATCATTATCGGTGTTGCTCCGGCGGGTGCCGAAATCTCGACCCGTCCGTTCCAGCTTGTGACCGGCCGCGTCTGGAAAGGCACGGCATTCGGTGGCGCACGAGGCCGCACCGACGTTCCGAAGATCGTCGACTGGTACATGGACGGCAAGATCGAAATCGATCCGATGATCACCCACACGATGCCGCTCGAAGACATCAACAAGGGCTTCGATCTGATGCACTCGGGTGAATCGATCCGCTCGGTGGTGGTTTACTGATCGCGCATCAGGCGTAAAACGCCGATACTTTGCCAAAGCGTCGTCCCTGCGAAAGCGGGGACGCGCATGCTGCGTCTCTTCGCTCTGGCGAAGCAAGGCCGGATAAGTCCTTTGAGGTTAGCAGCTATTCAGAGATTGGAATTGATTGACAATGAAAACCCTCTCCGAAAACAAGTCTTTTGGTGGCACACAGGGTGTCTACAGCCATATGTCGGAAGCCTGCGGCTGTGAGATGACCTTTGCGGTCTACGTTCCCCCGCAGGCCAAGGACGGACCGGTTCCGTGTCTTTGGTACCTGTCGGGCCTGACCTGCACCCATGAAAACGCCATGACCAAGGCCGGTCTGCAGGCCCATGCCGCCGAGTTCGGTATTGCAGTCGTTTTCCCGGATACGAGCCCGCGCGGCGAGGGCATTGCCAATGACGAAGCCTACGATCTGGGTCAGGGCGCCGGGTTTTATGTCAACGCGACAGAAACACCTTGGACGCCGCACTTCCAGATGGAAACCTACATCGCCAGCGAATTGCGCGATCTGGTGACCGAAAACTTCCCGGTCTCGGTTCACCATGGCATCACCGGGCATTCCATGGGCGGGCACGGCGCGCTGACACTGGCCATGAAATATCCCGGGCACTATCAGTCGCTGTCCGCCTTTGCGCCGATTGCAAACCCGACGGCTTCCGACTGGGGCCGCAAACAGCTTGGCGCCTATCTCGGGGCCGACGAAACTCTCTGGAAAGCGCACGATGCAACGCTTCTGGTTGGGCAAACGGGCTGGGCAGGTGACATTTTGATTGATCAGGGCGCCAGCGATCAGTTCTACGATCTGCTCAAACCCGGTGCCCTCGTTGATGCGTTGATCGAAACGAAGACGGCTCATACCTACCGGTTGCAGGCAGGTTATGATCATTCCTACTATTTTGTGTCCACGTTCGCACGCGACCATGTTGCCTGGCATGCCGAGCGGTTGAAGGGCTGACCTAAGCCCTTCTGGCCTGGTTCTTTTCACGCAAGGCCTTCGCGTAGGCGCTTTCGGCGAATTTTCTGGTTAGCCTCAATTCGCCCAACATGTACCATTCTTCTATGTGTTCGAGCACGATTGGCTCGAACACATCGTTCATGGCCTGGATCGTCTCCCGAATATCGTAGTCGGTAGAGCCTTCCTGTCTTTCTAGGGGCGGCAGGAGGATCATCTTGAAACGGGCCGGACCCAGCCGGGTCAGATAAGTCGGGATGATCGTACCGCCGCAGGAGTTGGCGAGTTTCACGGCAACAACCGCATTTCCCCTCGACGGTAGCGCACGGCCGAAACACGGCAAATGAACCTGTTTGTCGCGAACTTCATCCACGAATATGGTCATGGAATACCGGCCACTGGTCATCAATCGATGCAGCCGGTATGCGCTTCTTTGGCCTGGTGGGAAGAGATACTGGTTCCGTTCTTTCCGAATGGCATGGACGATCCGATTCTTGAAGCGGTTTGGTTCAGGCTGAAAAGGGCCAACACTCGGTCCGGCAAGCCCCTCATGGATCGCAACGAAAAGCGCCTCCCAAGTGGCAAGATGCACGGATGTGAAGATCACAGGCGCGCCTTTGGCTTGCGCCTCTTTCAGATGCTCCAGACCTTCAACTTCAATTTTAGATTTTTTCCATAACTTGTTGACAACACAGAATTCAGATATTGTCCGGCCGATGTTATGCCACCATCGGTCCAGTCCGGCGTTACGGTCTGCCTCATCAACATATCGTCCCACGGTGAGCGTTTCGAAATTCCGGCTGATGCGCTGCGGAAACAGCTTGTCGCGATAAGACCAGCGCATCATCGGCACAAGCAGATTGCCGAAGCCGGACGCGAACCCCGGGGGACACACTTTCAACGAATGATGAAAAATCGTATTGAGCACACCGTCTTTGACATGCGCAACCCAGTGAAGGCGAGCAGCCTTCCGCGTTGCTTCGTCCTGAGAGACGATGTCCCTCAGGCGCGGGGCTGCAAGCTCTTCCGCTGAGGTTTCGGCGAAGGGAATATCTTCCAGCCGCGTCTGTTTCGTCATGCACAGCGCGGATGCAGCGTCATAGGCAGGTTCTCGCCTGGGCGAAGGGTCAGCCGGGCCACCGGTTGAACGTCCGTTCCCTCTTTCAGCTTCAGCTCAAAATCCTGCGCGAGAATAGCCAGGCTGAGAATGGCTTCCGTCATGCCGAACTGAAGTCCGGCGCAGATGCGCGGTCCGATACTGAAGGGCACGTAGCCATATTTGTTGGGCTTCTTCGATTTCGGATTGAGGAAGCGGCCAGGATAGAAGACATCCGGTTTCGACCAAAGCACCGGATTGCGGTGCATCAGCCACGGAACCACCATGACCAGGGACCCCTTGGGAACGGATTTGCCGCCAATGCTGGTGTCTGCCATTGCTTCGCGTGCGAGGATCGGCACCGGTGGATAAAGTCGCAAGGTCTCCTCGATCACAGCCTTGGTGTAGGGCAGGTTGGGCACATCCTGGAACGTGGGCGACCGGCCGGCAAGGACAGTATCGAGTTCGGCCTGCAGCTTGGTGCGGCTCTTGTCGCATTTGGATAGCAGGAACCAGGCCCAAGCCAGCGTGTTGGCGGTGGTTTCATGTCCCGCCATGAAGATAACGGCCGCTTCGCTGATGATGGCGTCGCGGCTGAGCGGTTCACCGTTCTCGTCCCTCGCTTCCAATAAGCCGCCGATGACGGATGCTTCGCCGCCTTCCTTTTGCGCTTCGTAGCTGGCGATAATCTTGTCGAGCACCGTCATGATACGCTCGACAGGCTTCTTGATCGCGCGGCCACGAAAGCGCGGCAGCCACTCGGGCAGACCGAACAGAGACAGAATGTCAATCTGGTCGATATGGCGCTGGTAGTCGGAAAAACCCTGAACGACTTCAGCGGCATGGTCCTTGCCGAGTTGTCTTCCGAAAATGGTCCGGCATATGATTTCTGCAGTCAGGTGGGCCATGTCGGCGAGTGCGTCAACTTCGGCTCCTTCGCCCTGGGCGGCCCAGTCAGCGCGCTTTTCCTCGATGGTCTCGATCATGATCGGGGCGAACCCTTTGACCCGCGACCCGTGAATGATCGGCGCCACGACCTTGCGTCGCTTGGCCCAGGTTTCCGTATCGCTGATGAATAGTCCATCGCCGAGCAGGGGCTGCAGCGCATGACGCATCTGCGGGCTCTTGCGTTGAAGAACCTCGTGGTTGGTCTGAAACGCCTCTCGCACCACGTCCGGGCGGTTGCAGATCACCAGTTCCCGCGTGAAGATCTTTTTGCTTCTGAGACGGCTTTGAAAGTCGTCAACGCCCCAGATGGACAGGAAATTGCGTTTGGCCATGCCGATCAGGCTCCAGACCGGCGGCATTTTTTCATAGCGGAACGGGTAGGGTGGCACGAAGTCGTCGGCCTGGGTGGTCGCAACACCGGCCTTGCGGGCGTCATCTGAAATTTGCGCGGAAACAGTCACTAAAAAAATCCGAATTCGTTCTGGCTTTACCGGAATAACCTATCAGATGGCTTTTAGTCACTTGGGCCGAACACGTAAAGCACAGAGCGCAAGCACCAGCCATCCGAGGATCACCATCATCCCTCCGATGGGGGCAGACATCGGAAACAGGCGTCTTTCCAGAAAGGCGCGCATCAGCAGGTCACCGCAGAACAAGGTCAGGCCCGCAGCAAGCAATACCAGAACGGCAGGAAGCAGCGGCACTCGTCGGACTTGACCGAGAAGGCCGATGCCCAGAATAACCGGTGCATGAAACAGAAGCATCTGGGCAGCGGTTTCGATCAAGTTGGAAGCGTTGGCATGGGCGGAAAGCGCCAGGCTCACGACACCGCCGGCGCCGATGATGCCGGACAGGATCAGGCCCACTCTGAGCATTGGAGCGGTGGGGGTGGCCTGTGGCTGCATGATGGTGGTGTCCGGTGGTGGATGGGAAAGATCAGCCCGCCGGTTTGAACCGGCGGGTATTGAGAATGAGCTGGATCAGGCAGCGAACCCGCGCTTTTCCAAAAGAGCGTCAATCAGGGGAGCCCGGCCCCGGAATGCCAGGTAAGCAGCTTCCGGGTCCTGCCGGCCACCGGCAGAATAGATGTTGATCAGCAGTTTTTCGGCCGTTTCCGGATCAAACACATTGCCTTTTTCTTCAAAGGCTTCGAAAGCGTCCGCGTCCATGACTTCCGACCACATGTAGCTGTAATATCCAGCCGAATAGCCATCGCCGGAAAAGACATGCTGAAAATGCGGGATACGATGACGCATCGTAATGGCACGGGGCATGCCCATCTTGCCGAGCTCTTCCTTCTCAAAGGCCGCAATATCAAGTTCAGACGGGTTGTCCAACTGATGCAGCTCGAGATCGATCAGCGCGGATGCAGTATATTCGACTGTCGCAAAGCCCTGATTGAAATTGGCGGCGGCGAGCAGCTTTTCGAGAAGCTTATTGGGCATCGATTCGCCGGTCTTGTAGTGAACCGCGTATTTCGAAAGCACTTCGGGCTGGGACAGCCAGTGCTCGTATAGCTGAGAAGGCAGCTCGACGAAATCACGCGAGACGCTAGTGCCCGAGATCATCGGGTAGGTTACGTCCGACAGGAGACCATGAAGGCCGTGGCCGAACTCGTGGAACAGCGTGCGAGCGTCGTCGAAGGTCAGAAGTGTGGCCTGTCCCTTGGCGCCCTTGGAGAAGTTCATCACATTGACGATAATCGGCGTGACGTCACCGTCCAGCCTGTGCTGTGAGCGGAAGGCGCTCATCCAGGCACCTGAGCGTTTTGACGACCGTGCGAAATAGTCTCCAAGGAAGAGACCCACATGTTTGCCGTCCTTGCCGAGAACTTCAAATACCCGGACATCGGGGTGGTAAACCGGCAGGTCTTTGAGTTCTTTGAAGGTCAGCCCGAAGAGACGTGTTGCGGTGTCAAAAGCCGCCTGAATGATGTTTTCAAGCTGCAGATATGGCTTCAGCTCCGTTTCATCCAGGTCGTGCTCCGCCTTGCGGACCTTTTCGGAATAAAAACGCCAGTCCCAGGCCTCGATTGAATGATTTTCTCCGGCACTGCGGGCCATCTCTGCAAGTTTTGCTTCTTCTTCCCGAGCTTGAGCGACAGCCGGTTCCCAAACCTTTTCGAGCAATCCTCTGACATTCTCAGGCGTCTTGGCCATGGTGTCGTCGAGTTTGAATTCCGCAAAATTCTTGAAGCCAAGCATCCGGGCTTTCTCGTCCCTGAGCTTGAGCGTTTCGATGATGATGGCCTGATTGTCCGTCTGGCCACCGTTTTCCCCACGGGCAGACCAGGCTTTGAAAGCTTCTTCGCGCAGGCGACGGTTCGTGGAAAACTGGAGGAACGGCTCGATTGAGGAACGCGAGAGCGTAATGACGTGTTTTCCATCCAGCCCACGTTCATTTGCAGCTTCTGCGGCAGCCGTCAGCAGAAAGTCTGGCAATCCCGCAAGGTCTTCCTCGGTTTCGAGAACGAGCTGATAGTCCGACTCATCCTTGAGAACGTTCTGGGAAAAGCTGGTGCCGAGAGTGGCAAGTCTTTGCGAAATCTCAGCCATCCGTGCCTTGCCCGCCTCGTCGAGACCGGCTCCGGCGCGCTGGAACATTTTCTGATACCGCTCCAGAACGCGTGCCTCTTCTGCGTTGAGGCCGAGAGTGTCTCTTTGTTGCCACAACGCCTCAATGCGTCCAAATAGTTCAGAGTTGAGCAGCATTTCCGAGGAATGCTTGGCCAGTTTCGGCGCAACGTCTCGTTCGATCTTTTGCATGGCCTCGTTGGTATGGGCACCGGTCAGATTGAAGAACGTTCTTGCCACCTTCGTAAGCTTCTTTCCCGATGTTTCGAGGGCGACGATGGTGTTCTCGAAAGTCGGCGGCGTGTCCTGATTGGCAATCCTGTCGGTGTCGACCTGGGCCTCTGCCATGGCCACGTCGAAGGCTTCCTCGAAGTGTTCGGGAGCGATGGCTTCGAAGGGGGGCAGATCGAACGGTGTGGTCCAGTCGGCAAGAAGCGGATTGACGGTCATTTGAGCCTCGAAAGGTATCTTGAAGGATGTGAGCGACATATGGCGCAGTTCGTTGCCGGTTCCAAGCACCCGCCAGCCAAATAGTGGTTCGCGTCTAGTCTGGCCTCACTAAGTGTGAGGCGACCGGTGATGGCAAAACCACCTATAAGTTTGTTTTCGGCGTGAGTGCCTGGAAGCTTCTACCACATCGAGTTTCTGGCACGCTCAGGCCATTCCTGGTCATAGGCTTTGCCATCGAAACTCGACTTGATCTCCTCCATGATTGCACCGGGTGTCGGCAGGTCTCCCCTGGCAATCCTGTTCTCAGGCTCCCAGAGACCGGCGCGCATGATTGCCCGTGCACATTGAAAGTAGACGGAGCTGATCGTGACGACGATCACCGAACGCGGCAGATGGCCTTCCTTTTCGAAGCCGGCGATGAGGTCTGCGTCGACTGAGACAACCGCCTTGCCATTGATCCTCAGAACGTTGTTCCAGCCGGGCACCATGAACATGAGCGAAACGCGAGGATCGCGAACGATATTGCGAAGGGAATCAATCCGGTTGTTGCCGCGCCGATCAGGCATCAGGAGCGTGCGGTCGTCTTTTATCCTGACAACCATTCCGTCGTCTCCGCGTGGAGAGCAATCGAGCCCCTCCGGGCCACAGGTTGCGAGCGTACAGAAGCTCGATGCTTCTATGATGGTCCGGTAAGCCGGGCTCAGGTGGTCGATTTCCTTGACCAGGGACGCTTCACCGGCCGTGCCGTAGTGTGCGTGAAGGTCCTCAAGGGTAGTGAGGATGCTCATGTAAGTGATTCCGGGCGGTTGTGCGCGAAAGAAGGCGAGAGCCGTAGCTTATCCGTCCGGATTGGTCGCCGTCAATTTGGTCCCGTAGCTACTCTGACCTTCACACAACCTTGCACTTTGGTCTAACGCCTTGAATTCTTGGATTTTTGCCGCCTAACGTGGAGGTAATTTCGCATTGCGGTATGAATGATCGGCAAGTGGCTGAATTTTAAGAAGAACAAAAATGCTGCATTGCGATATAATTCGCGAATAATGCAAAAAAATCTCTACGAATACTTCGAAAGTATAATGATCGATTTATGCAGGTCGATCCGATAGTCGTATTGCTGTTTTGCAGAGGATTTTTTTACAGTCGTTGCAGCTTGCAGTTTTGGTGCGGAGGAGCCGGGATCCCGGACGGGAAAAAGCCGGAATTGCTTGCAGCTGTACAGCTATTGCAGGCGTGCCCGAGGTGGGCACGCAACGCCTTTCTGGGAGGAAAGTATGAGCTTAATTCGTAAACCCCTCAATCGTCGTTCCATTTTGCGCGCTGGTGCTCTGGGCGGTGCCGCTCTGGCAACGCCAACCATTTTCACCAGTCGCGCATGGTCTGCCGGTTACCTCAACGAGCCGACAGGCGCTGAAGTCGTTCTGGGCTTCAACGTTCCGCAGACCGGCGCTTATGCCGACGAAGGGGCGGACGAACTGCGTGCCTATCAGTTGGCTGTGAAACACCTGAACGGTGAAGGCGACGGCGGTCTGCTGAACACCTTCTCCTCCAAGGAACTTCAGGGCAACGGCGTCAACGGCAAGAAGGTCGCCTTCGTTACCGGTGACACGCAGACCAAATCAGACGCGGCGCGTGCATCCGCCAAGCGCATGATTGAAAAAGACGGCGCGATCATGATCACCGGTGGTTCGTCCTCCGGCGTCGCGATTGCCGTTCAGTCGCTCTGCCAGGAAGCAGGCGTCATCTTCATGGCCGGTCTGACCCACTCCAACGACACCACCGGCAAGGACAAGCGCAAGAATGGTTTCCGCCACTTCTTCAATACCGAAATGTCCGGCGCTGCGCTGGCACCGGTGCTGAAGAACAACTACGGCACCGACCGCAAGGCCTACCACCTGACGGCCGACTACACCTGGGGCTGGTCGCAGGAAGAATCCATCAAGAAGTACACCGAAGGCATGGGCTGGGAGACGGTCGCTGCCGTTCGCACACCGCTTGGTGCAGGTGACTTCTCGCAGTACATCACGCCGGTTCTAAACTCCGGTGCCGACGTACTGGTCCTGAACCACTACGGCAAGGACATGGTGAACTCCCTGACCCAGGCCGTTCAGTTCGGTCTGCGCGACAAGCAGGTCAACGGCAAGGACTTCGTGATCGTCGTTCCGCTCTATTCCCGCCTGATGGCACAGGGTGCCGGTGAAAACGTGAAGGGTATCTTCGGTTCCACCAACTGGCACTGGTCACTGCAGGATGAAGGCTCCAAGGCTTTCGTTAAGTCCTTCGGCCAGGAATACGGCTTCCCGCCGAGCCAGGCTGCTCACACCTGCTATGTGCAGACATTGCTTTATGCCGACGCTGCACAGCGGGCAGGCACGTTCGATCCTTGTGCAATTGCCGCGGCCCTCGAAGGTTTCGAGTTCGACGGCATGGGCAATGGTCCGACCCTCTATCGCGCCGACGATCACCAGTGCTTCAAGGACGTTCTGGTCGTGAAGGGTAAGGAAAACCCGAGCTCCCAGTTCGACCTTCTGGAAGTGGTGGAAATCACTCCGCGTTCGCAGGTCGAATACCCGGCAGACATGCTGGGTGGCGAACTCGGGGCGTGCAACAACGGCGCATAAGCCCTTGAACGTCGGCAGCCGCCGGAGGATCTCCGCCGGCGGCTGCTGCTTATCAAGAGGCAAGTGACGCAGCAGATAGCGGCAAGACCATGGATGTGATTATTCTTCAACTGCTGAACGGGTTGGACAAGGGCGGCGCCTATGCGCTGATTGCTCTTGGGCTGACCCTGATTTTCGGGACCCTCGGGGTCGTCAACTTCGCGCATGGTGCCTTGTTCATGCTGGGTGCGTTCTGCGCGGTGACGTTCAACAAGCTGCTCAGCCTGGAGATCGTGACTACGGACCCGACCAAGACAACGGCCTGGGGAACGCCTCTCGAGATCCGGACACCCTATATCGAAGCCTATCTGGGCGATTTCGGTCACTGGGTTCTCAACTATTCTGTGCCGGTTTCCATCCTGCTTGCCATTCCCGTTATGCTGCTCTTCGGCTTCATCATGGAACGCGGCCTGATCAAGCATTTTTACAACCGGGCACATGCCGATCAGATCCTCGTCACGTTCGGTCTGGCTATCGTCCTTCAGGAAATCATCAAGTCGATCTTTGGTGCCAACCCGATCCCGCAAACAGCGCCTGACGCCGTGCGTGGTGCTGCGGACATCGGAGCTGCCCTCGGTATGGATCCTGGCGTGATCGTCTATCCCTACTGGCGCATGGTCTATCTTGCCTTCGCAGGCGCAATCATCGCAGCCGTGTTCGCCTTTCTGCAATTCACCACATTCGGCATGGTCGTGCGTGCCGGCATGGCCGACCGCCATACGGTCGGGCTGCTTGGCATCAACATCGAACGCCGTTTCACCATCGTTTTCGCGATTGCTGCCGTGGTCGCCGGTCTGGCGGGGGTCATGTACACGCCAATCCTGCCACCTGACTATCACATGGGGATGGACTTCCTTGTCCTCAGCTTTGTGGTGGTGGTTGTCGGCGGCATGGGATCGCTGCCAGGAGCGGTCGCGGCAGGTTTCCTGCTCGGTATCCTGCAGTCCTTCGCGTCGATGAACGAAATCAAGGCCATCCTGCCCGGCATCGATCAGATCATCATCTATCTCGTTGCCGTGGTCATCCTTCTCGTGCGTCCGCGCGGGCTGCTGGGCCGCAAGGGCGTCATGGAGAACTAAGAAATGTCTACAAAAACATCTCCTGCACGCGACTACATCTTCTTCGCCGTCTTCGCTGTTGCGGTACTCACCATGCCGATCTGGCTGGAGCCGGTGGGGGCGGGTTATCCGGACCTTCTGCAGAAGTTTGCAATCTTCGGTCTCTTCGCAACCGGGTTCAACATTCTGTTCGGTCTGACGGGATACCTGTCCTTCGGTCACGCGGCCTTTCTGGGTGTCGGGTCCTATACCGCGGTCTGGACATTCAAGCTGCTTGGCATGAACCCGATCCCCGCCGTGATCATGGCAATCATCGCCTCCGGCATCTTCGCCCTGGCCATCGGTTATGTGTCGCTGCGCCGGTCGGGCATCTACTTCTCGATCCTGACCCTTGCTTTCGCCCAGATGTCTTACAATCTGGCCTATTCGGTTCTGACGCCGATCACCAACGGTGAAACGGGCTTGCGTGTTCTACGCAGCGACCCGCGCCTGTTCGATGGCAATGGTGGTCAGGAAGGCCCCCTGATCGCGAACCTGTTCGGCGTTGAAATGACCGGGTGGGGTGGCTTCTACTTCTGCGCAGTCATTCTGCTGATCGGTTTCTTCATCGCCCAGCGGATCTTCCGGTCACCATTCGGAATCATGCTGCGCGCTGTGAAGACCAACCAGAACCGCATGACCTACACCGGCCTCAATCCGCGTCCCTACACACTGGCGGCGTTTGTGATCTCTGGCATGTATGCAGGTCTGGCCGGAGCACTGATGTGCATCACCGATCCGCTCGCAGGTGCTGAGCGCATGCAATGGACCGCATCCGGTGAGGTCGTTCTTATGACCATTCTCGGCGGTGCGGGCACATTGCTCGGCCCGATCTTCGGTGCGGCCCTGATCAAGTATTTCGAGAACATCTTCTCTGCCTTCAACGAGCAGACCCTGCATGAGATTTTCGGTTTCCTTCCCGACTTTATCGAAGGCCCGGTCATTTCCGTTGCAGGCCTGTTCGTCGGTGAAGGCTGGCATCTAACGCTCGGTGTTCTCTTCATGCTGATCGTTATCTTCCTGCCTGGTGGCATCATGGAAGGCGTGTCCCGGATCGGTAAGCTGTTCAAGCGCTCGTCCGGCAAGTCCGAGCCGAACCGCGCAACCGCCCCTGCAGAGTAAGGAACAAGAATATGGAAATCCTACGTGTAGAGGGCGTCAACAAGTCGTTCGGCGGTCTGAGAGCCCTCAACAATGTCAATTTCTCGGTTGAGCAAGGCACAGTTCACGCGATCATCGGACCGAATGGTGCAGGCAAGTCGACCTTTCTGAACTGCATGATCGGACGGTTGATCCCCGATACAGGCACCGTCAAGTTCGGCAATATATCGCTGACTGGCATGAAGCCCTACGAGATCAACCAGGTCGGTGTTTCGCGCGTGTTCCAGACGCCGGAAATCTTCGCGGAACTCACACTCCTGGAGAATGTCATCATTCCGACCATGGCCAAGCGCGACGGACAGTTCTCATTGCGGCCGTTCAAGCGGCTGGATGCGGATACGGAGATCCAGGACAAGGCGCTCCACATGCTGGAGGATGTCGGTCTGGCGGAGAAGAAGGACGTTATCTCCGGTTCCCTGTCACGAGGAGACAAACGCCGGCTCGAACTGGCCATGTGCCTCTCCCAGGATCCGAAGCTCCTGCTTCTAGATGAACCGACAGCGGGCATGTCTCGCGCCGACACTAACAACACGATCGATCTTCTGAAACGGATTGCCGGTCGCGGTATTACCAAGGTGGTCATCGAGCACGACATGCATGTTGTGTTTTCGCTCGCCGACAAGGTGACCGTGCTCGCACAGGGAACGATCATCGCGGAAGGCAAGCCCGCAGAAATCAAAGGGGATCCGCGCGTGCAGGAAGCTTATCTCGGAGGAGCGCATCTGTGACCCTAATAGACGATCAGTTCAGCGGCAGATCCGCTCCCGGCGTGCCGCCGCGCAAATCAAAAGGCGGAGCACCGGCATTTTTATCGGCGTGGGATCTGCATGCCTACTATGGCGAAAGCTATATTGTTCAGGGTGTCAGCTTCGACATTCGCGAAGGGGAGATCCTGGCACTTCTTGGCCGCAATGGCGCTGGCAAGACCTCGACACTGCGTGCGATCGCCCGTATGGACGACCCGCAACTGAAGCACGGCGAGATCTGGCTTGATCACAAGCCGCTCCACTCCATGAAGAGCTACCAGGCCGCACGTCAGGGCGTTGGCCTCGTGCCGGAAGACAGACGCATCATTCCTGGCCTCACGGTACAGGAAAATCTTGAACTGTCACAGATCGCTGAGCCGGTTGGCTGGTCGATCGAGCGCATCTATGAGCATTTTCCTCGTCTGGCAGAGCGCCGGTCGCAGGAAGCAATCACCATGTCCGGCGGAGAGCAGCAGATGCTGGCCGTTGCCCGCATCCTTGCGCGCGACATCAAGCTGCTGTTGCTGGACGAGCCTTACGAAGGTCTTGCTCCGGTGATCGTTCAGGAGATCGAGCGCATCCTGGAGGGCGTTAAGGACCTCGGTATCACGACCATTATCGTTGAGCAGAACGCAATTGCGGCGCTTCATCTTGCGGACAGGGCAGTCATCCTGGACATGGGCGAAGTCGTGTTTGACGGAGCGGCGCAGGATGTTCTCGACAATGCCCAATTGCGACAGGAATACCTGGCGATTTGATCCATCGGAACATTGGTAAATGATCGGCCGGCGCATAGCGCCGGCCTTTTCTTTTGTCTGCCGGGATTGGTTGAAGGTGACAGCGACGGGCTATAGTGTGTCGTCAATGCTTTCATTTTTTAATCGGGTTTCTTTGTGACCAGCCTAAAATCGGAATTGCCGAGCCTTACAGGATTTGCAGTCTTTGTAGCATTCATCTTCCTGGGTGATGCACTGAAACCGGCAGAAATCGGGATCGTCCCATCGCTGCTTCTGCTCGCAGTCATTTTCCTCACGGTGATGTGGTGCGCATTTTCGGTTGTCCGGCATGCGGAGTGCCTGGCAACGCTGCTCGGAGAACCCTTCGGGACATTGATTCTGACCCTGGCAGTCATTGGCATCGAGGTCGCACTGATCGTAGCGGTCATGCTGTCGGGAGACGCCGTGCCGACAATGGCGCGCAACACCATGTTCTCGGTTGTAATGATCGTGCTCAATGGGCTCGTTGGGATGTGTCTTCTGGCAGGAGGTCTGCGTCACAAGAACCAGACCTATAACCTGCAGGGTGCAAACGCGTTCTTGTCGGTGCTGGTCCCGCTTGCCATTTTTGCACTGGTGCTGCCACGCATAACCCACTCGGCACCCGGCGGAGAATTGTCTCCGTTGCAATCGGTGTTCGATGTCAGCATGTCCCTGCTGCTTTACGGGGTCTTCCTGGCGATCCAGACAGTCACGCACAGTGATATTTTCCGGCAACCTGATCTCGACGGTGAAGAGGAGGGGCATCATCCTGTAGTCGTTCGGTCAATGCCGTTTCATATCGTTGGTTTGCTTGCCTCTCTGCTGCCGATCATTCTCCTGTCAAAGAAGCTCGCGCTTTATGTCGAGTTCGGCATTGAGGGATTGGGGGCGCCTCTGGCCTTGAGTGGTTTCATCGTCGCAGCGCTCGTTTTGATGCCCGAAGGTCTGAGTGCCTTGCAGGCAGCGCGAGACAACAAGCTTCAGCGCGCGGTGAATATTTGCCTTGGCTCAGCCGTGGCCACGATCGGTCTGACGGTACCTGCCGTTCTTCTGGTTGGATGGGTCACCGGTCTGAAAATAGAACTTGGACTGGAACCCGCTGAAATCATCTTGCTTGTTCTAACCCTGTTCATCAGCTTGCTGACGTTCGGCAGCAAGGCAACGAATTATCTCCAGGGCGCTGTCCATCTGGCCCTTTTCGCTGCTTACGTGATGATGATCTTCGATTTGTCCTGAAATTTCGGCGCCGCAGCGGTTTTAAACACGGCTTCTGCTTGGACTGCTCCCGCGAATATGATTTGTATTCTTAAAAGTTAACTCTCAACAGATTGGCCTAACATGCTGCTTTTGACCGAAGACCAGACCCGCGATGCGTTGCCATTTCCAGACCTGATAGACGCACTGGCAAAGATGTTCCGGTCGGGCTGTGTTATGCCGACGCGCCACCATCACGACATGGAAGTACCCGGCGAGCCGGACGCAACGGTCCTGCTGATGCCGGCGTGGGTGCCGGGGGGCTACGCGGGCGTGAAGGTCGTCAACGTGGTTCCGGGCAATTCCGAACGCAATCTTCCCGCTATTTCCGCACAATACCTTTTGTCGGATGCCCGGACCGGAGAAATGCTGGCGCTCATCGACGGCGGCGAACTGACCGCCCGGCGAACCGCTGCTGCCTCCGCGCTGGCTGCCAGCTACCTGGCCCGGTCTGACGCGCGGCACCTTCTAGTTTTGGGAACGGGACGGCTTGCGCCCAACCTGATCGCCGCACACATGGCCGTTCGTTCCATCGACGAAGTCACCATCTGGGGGCGGTCCAGGGACAAGACGGATCAACTCGTGCGTTCGCTGGCCGATCAGTTTCCAGTGAAGCTCAAGACGGCAACAAGTTTAAAGGAAGCGCTCGGGGAAGCAGACATCGTCAGCGCCGCGACACTGTCATCCGAGCCGCTGATCAAGGGAGCGGTGCTGAAGCCGGGCACACACGTGGATCTGGTCGGAGCTTTCAAGCCGAGCATGCGTGAGAGCGACGATGACCTCATCAAACGGGCCGAGATTTTCGTTGATACGCGAGACGGGTGTCTGTCCGAAGGCGGTGACATCGTGCAGCCGATCAAGTCAGGTTTGTTGAGCCCGGGTGAAATCAAGGCTGATCTCTACGAGCTTTGCCGCGGCGAACACCCAGGCCGGCAGAGCGACGAAGCGATTACCATGTTCAAATCCGTCGGTGCAGCCCTGGAAGACCTTGCCGGCGCCATTCTCGCCTATCAGTCCGTCGAGCACTGACGGCGGGACGTTTAAGGGCAGAGATGGTCCGCCGCCTCAGCCCAATTCAAACGTCGTGATGCCGTAGAGCTGATCAAGCGGCAGATCGGGAGCAGGACCGCGGTACATGCGGAACGTTTCGAATTCCGGTGACAGCTCGTATTTCTCAGCCATCAGCAGCGCTGCCGCGTTTGGTTCTGGCGTATCCAGGATTACGGTCTGCCCCTTGACCTGGCCGGCGAGTGTCCGGAACAGGGTGTCGGCGATTTCCGGCTCATCAGCAAAGAGCGGCCCGATCTTGTAGCCTTCACGGCACTGACGGATAACACCGTAACCTCGAACATGGCCATCTTCGACGAATGCAAAACCCCTGCGTGTTTCAAGCATGGGCGCAGCCCATGTTTTCAGAAACTGCGTGCGTTCTGCCGGGAAGAAACGTTGATCGTAATCACGAATACCGGGAAAAAGACCGTGGCCAAGCGGCGCAAGACGCGGGTCCATTGGCGTGTCGCACATCGAGATCCCTGCGTGCCGGATGTTCCGATAGACCGACTTGAAGCCGTGCTGGGCATAACTGGCGGTTTGCTCTTTGACCGCATCCAGTCCGATGACCCTCGGTCCCAGGTAGTTCATCGCATGGGCCCATATACGGTGACCGTATCCCATGGTCCGGAACTCGGGCTTGCAAATGTAAAGTCCGATGAAGCCGAAGGTGTCGCCGTAGCGGACCGCCGAGATGACGTTGATCAGTTTCCCGTCAATTTCGCCGGCAAAATACCCGTTCGGATCTGCCGTGAAAAAGGCTGGGCCGTCTTCCAGTCCGGGATTCCACCCTTCCTCCGCAGCCAGCTCGAGCGGTATATGGATCTCGTCTTCAGTCAGTTGGCGAATCCTGAATGCGTCTGTCATCTGGCCTCCTGAGCGTCTGCGGGCTTTTGCCTCAGCGTAGGATGACTCGGAATGAAAAGAAACACTTGCACCAGGAAGGCATTTTCGTCGTTTTCACATAAGCTGCCATCGATTGCGAACGTCGTCTCCCTTGCGTCGACTTCACAAGTGTGCATCACTTTCCCTTAAGGCATGTGGTGGGCATCGGCGAGCCAGAAGTGTCTCCATGTGAGTTTCGTCACAGACAGGCAACAGCTCTAGCGCAATAGTTTCACGCAGATTTAAGCGCTGAGGACGTTATGCAAAAACGGGATTATCGACCTCTTGCCACACAGGTTGGCAAATCAATCATCTCCACCAGACCGGCCTGGAGATTGAGGAAAGCAGTCAGGATGGGGCTGTTGAGCCTTCCGGTCGGCGTTGCCCTTGCGTTTCCATCCAGCCATGCGAATGCACAGACCGATGACGGCCGGAGAGTGGCGCTCGTTATAGGTAACCAGGATTACCAGTATGTCACGCCGCTCGAAAATCCCGTCAAGGATACGACGGAGATCGCCAGAATCCTCCGGGAGGCGGATTTCGACGTAACCATTGGCACCAACTTGAACAAGAAGGATCTGGAGCAGGTCGTCCGCCGGTTCCTGCGTGAACTCAATGATGGCGATACGGCTCTGTTCTATTACTCAGGCCACGCGCTTCAGGTTGGCGACGCCAATTTCATTCTTCCCGTCGATGCCAAACTGTCGTCTCAATACGATCTGGAGTTCGAAAGCCTCAAGGTTTCGCATCTTCTCGACTACATGAAGGCCGCTTCCAGCCTGCAGATCGTCATGCTGGATGCCTGCCGCGACAATCCCTTCGAAATTGCAAGCCTGTTTTGGGGTGAGGAAGAATACGCGCTTGGGAAGACAAGAGGCCTGCGCAGGATTCCGAACAAGCTCGGTACTTTCATTTCCTATGCTACGCGTCCTGGCCAGGTTGCCTATGACGGCAAGGGTCCCATGAGCCCGTTCACCTCCTCGGTGGTCGAGAATGCTCTGGATCCAGCGCTCGAAATCAAGGACCTGATGACCAAGGTTCGGGACGATGTGGTGCGCAAGACCGGCGGGCAGCAGATCCCTTATGAGGATTCAACGCTCGTCACCAGTTTCTACTTCGTGCCGCCCAAGCCCGCTCCGATCGTGACGGCCCATCACAGAGTGAGTGTGCCGGCATCGGTGGATCCCGTGCCGATCGGCATACCCGAACCGGTGCAGCCGGAAGGCGGCTGGCTGAAGGCGAAGTTGACCTTGCTGCCTGAGAAGGGCTCCCTGAAGCTTCCCGGCGGACAGGCTGTCGCCGAAGGAGATGTCATAGACGCGGCGCAGCTTGCCAGTCTCGAGTTCGTGCCGGAAGGCGCGCAACCCGGCGACGTGGAATTGATTTCCTACGAAGTGGAAGACCAATGGGGTGGGTCTGCATCGGCCATCGCTTCCATTACCGTTGCGCAGAATGAGACACCGGCCCAAGACAGCCAGGAGGACGAAAACCGGACGAAGCGGCTTGAGGCCCTTCTCGCATGGCTTGAAGACGCTGCATCCAAGGGGGCCGTCGATGCCAACATCGGCGTCGGCGCTGTGCCGGTCTACCCTGAAGCTCCAGTTGAAGATTTGCCGGCAACGAGCGATTGGCTGAAGGTCGTCTCCGTTGATAGCGACCTGCAGCTTTCATCCGACAACCGTCTTCTGCAGGCCGGTGACCGGTTTCCTGTCTCCGCGCTGGCGACGCTGACCGTTCGACCACAGATCGGCAGCGAACGTGAAGCGCGGAAATTCGCACTGGAATTGCCGGCGGTAGAAGGCAGGTCGGCCCAAACGATCACGCAGATCGTGCAGCCCCGCGTCACGCAGTGCGACCGCCTGGCAACGCAGCCGTTCGATTTGCAGGCTGTGACGGAGGGGCGTCTGGCAAACGATCTCGATCCGGCTGCGGTGGATGCAGCCTGCGCGGAAGCGATGGCAGCTTATCCGGAGATCGGCCGTTTCGTTTTCCAGCGCGGCCGTGGTGCATTCGCCGAAGGCAACCTGAAGCAGGCTATCAGCTACTTCGAACAGGCCTACCAGATGGGGCACGTCCGGGCAGGCCAGGTGCTGGGGCGAATGTATTTTCTGGGCGCCGGCATCGACCGGGATCGCAAGAAGGCCGTCGAACTTTACCGCAAGGCAGCGGAACGGGGCGACGCCTATGCGCTTCATTCCCTGGGAATGGCCGAAATCAAGGGGGAAGGTACCGCGCAAAACGAAAAAGACGGTTTGCAAAAGCTGCTCCAGTCGGTGGAGGCAGGTCACACCTTCTCGTTCAATGCCATTGGCGGGTTTTATCTGAATGGCCAGCACGTGGAAGAAAACGTCGACCGTGCCGTTTACTACTACAATCGCTCGGCATCCCGGAACGACATCTACGGTTTCCTCAATGTGGGAACGCTCTACCGCGATGGCAAAGGCGTGCCGCAGGATTACGAAGCGGCGCTTGGCTGGTTCAGGAAAGCACATGACGGCGGCCATCCAGCCGCAGGCACGGCTATCGGACTGCTTTACTACAACGGCCAGGGCGTAGAGAAAAACGACGAAGAGGCAACGCGCTGGTTCCGCGAGAGCGCTCAGCGTGGCGATCCCTGGGGCGCCTATAACACCGCCTGGATGCTCGGTCAGAAGGATGGAGACGCAGCTGGGCAGGACCGTATTCGCATGCTGGCCATGGCAGTCGCCGTCGAACCCTCCTCGCAGGCTGCGGAACAGGCACGGAAAGCTCTCGGCGAATCGCGTAAAAACCTCAAGGCGAAGGTCATGCAGCAAGCCTTGACCGACCTCGGCTTCGATCCGGGGCCCGTCGACGGTCAGCCTGGCCGGAAAACCCGCGAAGCACTGGCGGACTTTTTCAAAGCCTCGGGTCGATCACCCGCCAACGGCGACGACGCCCTGATCGCTCTGATCAAGCATCAATGGGAGCAGGACCGCCCCAGATATGATCTGTTCTAATCACTGAGGGAGATATTCAGGTGAAAACCTTTTTGTTCTTACTGCCGGTTACCGGAGTGCTGAGCCTCTTGGTCGCAGGATGCCAGACACAGCAAAACCCGGCTCCACAGACAGTAACGCAGCCAGTATCAGCACCTTCAACGAGCACTCGGGCATCCAGACCCGTGTACGACCCGATCAACGACCCTGCCGCACGTGATAACGACAATGGCGGCGGCAACAGCGGCGGTGGCAACAGCGGCGGTGGCAACAGCGGGGGTGGTAATAGCGGAGGCGGAAGTAGCGGCGGCGGCGGTGGTGGCGGCGGCGGCCCGAGCGGAGGTGGCGGCGGTAGCTGGGGCTGACCTCGCGCAGAAAAGGTAACACCGATGTTTGTTTCAATTGGCCTGGCGACCAGACGACATGTCTGGGCCAGACTGTGCGGCCTGTTTTTCCTCGCAGTGAGCGTCAGCACTTCTGCTGACGCCGGGCAGTGGCGCGCTCTTGTCATTGGAGTTGACGCCTATCAGCATGTCTCTCCCTTGAAAGGGGCGGTGAATGACGCCCGGGACATCGCCCAGACCTTGACCGCCGCCGGTGTTACCGATCTGACCACATTATTGGACGCTGATGCGTCCCGGCAGGCGATCCTGTCATCCTGGGAAGACCTGATTTCCCGCTCCGCCTCTGACGATGTTCTTGTTTTGTCCTACGCAGGGCACGGTGCTCAGGAGCCTGAGTGGGTAAAGGGATCTGAAGAAGACGGCTTGGATGAAGTGTTTCTTCTTGCCGGCTTCGACATTTCCGCTCCGGGAAATGCCGAGAGACTGCGAGACGACGACATTGCTGCAATGCTTCGGGCCGCCGGAGGGCGCAATGTGCTGGTACTGGCCGATAGCTGCCACTCGGGAACGATGACCCGGTCTGTGGACCCACGTGTCACGAGACTGGGGACCCGGCTGGTCGGTCTGCCGCCCTTCGAGAACGATGCCCTGCGCTCTCATTCTCTTCCTCCCTTCCTGGCCCAAAACGCGCCTCTGTCCGAGGACGTTCAGGACATGCCCAATGTCATCTATGTCGGAGCTACGGCAGACGGTCAGGTGATCCCCGAGCTGGTGATAGCCGGAGAACCGCGTGGTGCGCTGAGCTGGGCATTTGCGCGCGGTGTTGAGGGAAGGGCGGATCTGGATCGTGATGGCGGTATATCCATGCAGGAACTCAGCCTGTTCCTGAAGGAAACCGTGCGTGTGGCAACAGAAGGCCGCCAGTCGCCTAGCCTGAGCATCAGCAGTGAAAGCCGCGCCGCCGTCCTGCCACGCGTCAGTCAGCAGATTTTTGCGCAGGAAACAGGTGTCCTCACTCTGTCTGCAAGCTCGGACAAGGCCACGCCGGCCTTGCAGCAACTGACCAGCAAACAGGAAGGCCGGTTGAAAGTGGTCGAGGATGGCACAGCGGATCTGTTCTGGGATATCGAGGAAGGTGACGTCCTGACAAAATTCGGCGACGTGGTGCTGCGTGGCAAGGCCACAAACATCGGCCAGTTTGCAGACGTCGTGACCAAATGGGGCTTTCTGGCCGACCTTTATGCTTTGTCACGAGAGCGACAACCTATCGAAGGAACGCTCCAACCCTCTGTCGGGCATATTCCGGAAGGCGATGCGTTCAAGGTCGGGCTTACCTCTGACCAGGCAGGCAATATGGCGGTGTTCGCATTGGAGGCAGATGGCACACTTCGTCTGCTTGCTCCCAACAAGAAGGCAGATCCGCTGGGCAAGGACACAATGGTTGAGGCAGAAAGACCATATGTGCTCAACCTTCGGGCGGCTCAGCCGTTCGGAGCCGATCACATCATCATGGTGCGGTCATCCCAACCCATGCCTCAATTGGTCGGTGTGTTGTCTGCGCTCGACGGTAAACCTCTCAGCGCCGAACTGTCGCCCAAGCTGCTGGAGTTGATTTCCCAAAGTGCCGATGCGGTGGGGATTGCCGGCGTCTATACGCAGCCCGCTGGCTAAGGCCGGAGATCAGCTACTATCCTGTTGCGGCTGAAAAGAATTTTTGTGACCATGGCCACACTCATTACGCCATCCTCTGGTAATATTGAACAATAGACAGCGCTGGGCTTCATCGTAACGGCCGGGCGCATTGGAAAGACCAGGGAATCAGGAGCCTTTCATGACACAGATTTTGAAGCATGCCTGTTCAAGGCGAAGTTTGCGGAGCACCAGTGCTCTCGCCGGTTTGATTTTTGCGGTATCGGCGGGTTCTGCACTTGCAGACCCGATCGCGCTTGTGCTCGACAAGTCGGAAGATGTTGATGTGTCCGCGTTTACCGAGCTTATGCCCGGCGATGTGGTGGACCTCGGCACGACCGGACATGTCGATCTGCTGGATTATTCGGCGTGCCAGGAAGTCAGGATCCAGGCCGGTGTGCTGAAGGTTTCTTCCGAAGGCTATACGACCGAAGGGTCTGAGCAGTCGGTTCTGAGAGCCGGCAACTGCTTGCAGGCCGACAGCGGCACCGAAAGCGAGAAGGCAGACAAAGGCCTGACTGTCACACTGCGTGGGCTGACGTTGGAAAACAAGAAAGCCGCGTCGTTGATGCTGCGTTTCGACAACAAGCTGCGCGACCAATACGACACCGTATTTGTTTCCTTCGGAGGTGGTGAACCCAAGCGTTTCGACATGCTCGACAACATCCTTACCGACATGCCGGATCGCGAGCCGGAAGACGAAGCGGTTGAAGTTGAGCTATTCCTGCAAGGCAAGGCGCCTGACTATGGTGTCGTCATGCGTACGATCACCATAGATCCGGTCCAGGTCGGACGGAAAACCGCGGTTGTCATCGTGAAATGATATTTGGCGGCCGGTTCGCGGACGCGGCCATGGGACGCAAGCAGCTCATCATTCTCATCGCGCTCGTTGCGGTGGGGGCTGGCATCGCCATCGGTTTATCCGCTCAAAAGGCCATCTGGGAAGGCTGGGTGACAGACCGCCTGTTCCAGATCAAGGCCCACTTGCACGACAAGGAGCAGGCAGATCTTGCTCCTGTTGTCGTGGTCGGTCTTGATCAAAAGGCCCTCAACTCCGACCGGCTGGCGCCGATACCGCGTGTGTTGATGACCCCGGTTCTGGCGGAAGCCGGACAGGCCATGCTGAATGCCGGGGCCGTTGCGCTGGGATATGATTTTGTCTTCGCCTACAGCGCAGACGGATTTGTGGATCCAAGCACCGGCGAGGCAAGGCTCAAGGGGTTTGATCTGGCGTTCCAGCGGTTCCTTTATCAGAACCGAGGCAAGGTCTTCATCGCTCATACCGAAATCGGCGTGCCCCAGCGCATGTTTTCCGCCGCGGCCGGTGAAGGAGGCGTAAGGTCGGTAATCGTTTCGACTGATAGCGATGGTGTGGTCAGGCGGCACGAGCCGAATTTGCCTCTGACCGAGTCGCCCCATTTGATCGATGCGCTACTCGGTATGGCAGGAGCCGAGATCTCCGAAACCTATATACCGGTACCCTCAGCCCGCTTGGCGACCTCCGTTCCCTATCTTTCTCTCATCGATGTCCTCCAACTCCTGGAAAGTGAGGAAGGCAGACAGGAACTTGCCCGGTTTGCCGAAGGCCGGATCGTCCTGTTCGGCGGGCTTTTGCCCTATGAAGACGAGCATCTTTTTTCAGACCGTTTTCTGCCACATCTCTCCGACCAGCAGGCAGAGACCGGACCAAGCGGACGGCCTCGGGTTCAACCGCAAACGGCCGGTGTGTTCGTGCTGGCCGATTTCATCGGCTCTCCGCTGGCTGGCAGAATTGTAACCGAACCGCCCGCCGGTGTGGTTCCTGCTTTTGCCGTTCTCTTCGCAGTCATTGGCACTCTTGCAGGCCTCTCCCTGCCATTGTTCGTTTTGCCTTTCGTGGCCGTGGGCGGTGTGCTCTGCGGCCTGGGGCTTAGTCTGGGCAGTATCGAATTCGGGATGTTTCCGTCACCGGGCGTCGCGCCGGTTGCCTTTGTCTCTGCAACCATAGTCGCCGCTGTCGGAAAGGTTGGCATCCTTCAACGCCGTCAAAGATCTCTGGTGAGGCTCTTTGGCCATTACCTAGCGCCAGATGTCATCAAGCTGATGGCAAGCTCAGAGCAATTGCCTGCGCTCGGGGGAGAAACCCGGCATGTTGTCGTGGCCTTCATCGACATTGTCGGCTTTACGAAGATGTCGGAAAAACTCGCCGACCAGGACGTGGTGCGCGTGGTCAACTCCTGTTTCGACAGGATCGGGCAGGTGATCACCGCCCATCAAGGGTACATCGACAAATACATTGGCGACGCCATCATGGCGGTCTGGAACGCACCCAACACGGTCGCTCACCCGGAACAATCGGCTGTCGATGCAGCAACCGAAATCATAAATCTGCTCGACCGGTTGCGGAAAATCACCGGCCAACCGCCGCTGGACTTGCGTATCGCGCTCAATGCAGGACCTGTTCTGGTTGGTGATATTGGCGGCGAACATCGCCGCTCTTTTACGGTCATGGGAACCACAGTCAACACGGCCAGCCGGATTGAATCCGTTGCGAAGGACCACAAGGTTCGTCTTGCTGTCAGCCAATCGGTTGCCGAGAAACTGCCCGCGTCCTATCCGGTTTCGGAGATATGGAAGGGGCAATTGCGTGGTCTGAGTTCCGACATCTGCGTTTACACGCTGGACCTTCCTGAAATGTACATGGAGCCGGAAGACCAGCGGGTGAAAGCCCGTGACGAGCAGGACAGGAGCAAGCTGGTGACTTTTCCACGATCCTGACGAAGCTCCTTCAAACACAGCATTTTTTGCATCTTTCCCAATCATCCGGCATGATCGGGTAACTGGTTATTCGCAGCCTGAGCAGCACTGGCGCTGCGCTTAAGGTCTCACTATGGTTCAATGGCCTGACAACCAAAATCCGGGTGGCAATCGCCCTGAGTTTGACAGGACCGTGATCCGTCCGTCACACAAAGCCCCTCCGGCTGGGCCTGCTGCCCCCCCGCCAGCGAAGCCTGCGCCTTCAATTGGAAAAGCAGGCGCTCCCAAACGGTCTCCCGTCCTTCTCTATGCCGCGCTGGCAATAGGCTTCCTTGTGCTGGGCGGCGCCGCAGGTGGCATTGCTCATCTGATTTCTTCCGGCGCGATTTCCCTGTCACCGCCTGAGGAAAGCGGAACGCAGCAACTCGTCGACGCGTTGGAAAGAAGTTCCGCGTCAGAAAATGCAGCGCAACAGGGTTCAGAGGCGCAGGGGCCGGAAGCGCAGGGTCCGGAGGAAACGGACGGCAGTGCCCAGTTCTTGGAACAGGATATCGAGAATGCGGCGCTGACGAATGAGGAGGACCTCGATGTCCCGGCTGACCCGTTTTTCGACATGGCGCTGTCCGCCGTCATTCCGTTGGCTGGGGACCCGGTGCTCCTGAAAGATGGTGCGGCCAGCCGGCGGATAGATCTGTCGGAAAGACCGGTGCCGGCCGCTGCGGTTGGCGACGGCGAGGCGTCGGTACCTTCTGTCGCCGCTTTCGTACTCGATAGTCAGATGCTCGACGATGATGGCAATCTTGTTATTCGTGCGCCGGGCAGCGAAGCAGACTTTCAGTTCGGTAATTTCGGCGGCGGCGACGAGGCCGAGGGCATTGTCGTTGAAGAAGATGCCAGCCCCGCCGACGACAGTTCTCCCGACTTGCCGGTGTTCTTGAAGCCATCGACCGACACGCTGAACCTTTATTTGACCGAACGTCCCATCGGTCAGGGGCCAAGCCGCATTGAAGTACGCGAGGAAGTGGCAAAGCCGGCCTCGCTCAAGGAATTCCTGAAGGGCAACGGGTTCGACGAAGAAGTCCTCGACCCGCTGATAAAGTTTGTTCAGGAAAACTTCGACAAAAGCGATTTGATCGCAGGCGATAAGATCGCTGTGCGTGGTGTTCGCATGCCGAACAAGGTCGGCCGGATTGGCGATTATTACCGGCCCGTGCAGATATCGATATATGGCCGCGAAGGCTATGTGGGGACGGCGGCCTATTCAGCCGGACGGGACGGGGAAAGCTATGTGGCCGGGGCCGACCCCTGGTTCGGCAAGACCATCGTTGAAGAAAAACCGTCGGCCGAGGAAGCGACGCAGCCTGCCAACACCCATCGCCTGATCGACGGTCTTTATGCGACCGCGGTTCGAAATGCCGTGCCCGCTTCTATCGTGGGCGAGGCAATCGCCTATCTCGCTCCCATGACCGACCTCAAGCGGGCGATCAAACCGGACGAAAGGGTCACACTCGTATTCACGGATTCTGCGCGGGACGAGAAACGCGGCGGCGGCAGGGTGCTTTTCGCAGGCGTGCGGCGAGGGGACGATTGGTCGGTTCGCTGCTACGTGCTCAAGGCACCGGGCAATCGGGGATTTGCCTGCGTGAACGAAGGCGGCAAGGTCAGTGTGTCCGGTGCCATGCTCGTTCCGGTCAAAGGCGTGCTGACGTCAAAATTCGGGATGAGGTTTCATCCGATCAAGAAGACCGAACGCCTTCACGCCGGGGTCGACTGGGCGGCTCCCACCGGCACTGCAATCCACGCAGCCTTTTCTGGCAAGGTTACTTACCGGGATGTCCGCGGCGGTTATGGCAACTTCATTGAACTCACCCATAAGGACGGCATCACAAGCCGCTATGCCCATATGCATGAGTTCGCCGACGGTATTCAGCTTGGATCGGTCGTGCAGGCTGGTGATCTGATCGGCTATGTGGGAACTACCGGGCTTTCCACCGGTCCGCACCTGCATTTTGAAATCAGGCACAGGGGCGAACCGACGGATCCACTGGCCTTTGAAATGGAAACCGGAGCAGACACACCGCAATCTGTCGGAAGCAAGGACCTGCAGGATTATCGCACGGTGATCGCCGATATTCTGAGTGTGCAGTGAAAGAGGTCTTGCACAAGCGCTGAATTGCGCCAGACTGTGATGCAGGTCGCAGTAATTGCTGCAGGAACGTTCATTCTGGCAAGAGTGTAACACCACACGAGGCTGCCATGACGAGACCAGCTGCCCGCCTGGGCGATTTCCATGTGTGTCCGATGTCGCCTATCCCTCCGGGATTGCCGATCGCACCGCCTTGCAAGATCAATGTTCTGATCGGGATGCGTCCTGCCGCAAGAATGACGGACATGTGCGTTTGCGTTGGCCCGCCGCCGGCAAATGTCGATCCTATCGTTATGGGGTCGCTGACCGTCCTTGTCGGCATGCTGCCGGCAGCACGGATAGGAGATCCGACAGCCAAGGGCGGCGTGATAACGACCGGCGACTTCACGGTTCTTATCGGCGGCTGACTTCTGTCACCCTGAAGAGGAACATTTTCTCGACCCGGAAACAAAACGCCGGACAGGTTCTTGAACCTGTCCGGCGTTTTAGTGTTTCTGGCTCAGCTTTCCGGCTCGATTTCAATCCCTGTTTCGGTGGCCTTCAAGGTAACGCCCTTCAAGTCTTCGCCGTTCATCTGCGCGGTCAGGAACGCACGCGACAGTTTCGGCAGAAGATCGTTGGTCAGAATGTTGTCGATCATGCGGCCGCCGCTGTCCGGGTCGCGGCACAGCGAGACGATATGGCTGACAACATCTTCTCCGTAGTTCAGCACGGCATCCCGGTTCTGCTTGACCCGCTTGACAATGCGGTTGAGCTGAAGCCTGACGATAAATCCGAGCATCGAAGGCGACAGCGGATAATAGGGGATGGTCACGATACGGCCGAGCAGGGCGGGCGGGAACACGTCGAGCAAAGCCGGTCTCAGGGTCTCCGCAAGCTTTTCCGGATCCGGAGCATTGGGGTCTGTCGCGGCAAGGTCCGGATCGCTGGAAACCGGCGCATCCAGCATATGGCTCGCTGCATTCATGATGATGTCCGTGCCGACGTTCGACGTCAGCAGGATCAGCGTGTTGCGGAAGTCGATCTTCCGGCCCATGCCGTCTTCCATCCAGCCCTTGTCGAAAACCTGGAAGAAGATTTCGTGAACATCCGGGTGCGCCTTTTCAACCTCGTCCAGAAGCACCACCGAGTAAGGCTTGCGACGCACGGCTTCGGTCAGCCGGCCGCCTTCGCCATAGCCTACATATCCCGGAGGAGCACCTTTGAGACCGGAAACGGAATGCGCTTCCTGGAACTCGGACATATTGATGGTGATCAGGCTTTCTTCGCCGCCGTATAGCGTTTCGGCAAGCGCAAGCGCGGTTTCGGTCTTGCCGACACCGGATGGGCCGCACAGCATGAACACGCCGATGGGTTTGTCCGGGTTGCCCAACTGAGCCCGGCTTGTTTCGATACGCTTTGCGATCATCGCAAGACCGTGAGCCTGACCGATCACACGTTTGTTGAGACTGTCGGTCAGCGTCAGGATTGTCTGCATCTCGTCCTGCACCATCCTGCCGACCGGTATGCCCGTCCAGTCGGAAATGATGCTGGCCACAGCTTCATCGTCGACATAGGCATAGACCATGCGATCGTCTTCCGGGATTTCCGAAAGTTCCGTGCGCATGGCTTGCAGCGATTCGCGAATGGCGTCTTCGTTGGTCAGGTCCACATCAAGTTCCAGCTCGATCTCGTCGATAGGAACCAGAGCGGGCTTGTCGTGCTGCGGATCTTCGATTGCTTCGCTTTCCGGATGAGGGGCAGGTTCAACACCGCGCAGCTTTGCTAGAGCCGCATTCAGGCGTCGGATGCCGGCAACCAGTTTCCGCTCGTTTTCCCACTGATTGCGAACCGTCTCGATGTCGCGTTCGGTTTCCGCAATCGCTTCGGAAAGGGCGTCGAGTTGCTCCTGATGGTCGACGCCCAGTTCGGCGTCGTTCGTCAGGGCCTGTTTCTCTGTTTCCAGAAAACCTTTACGGGCAACAAGGTCCAGCAGCCGGGCTGGCTGTGCTGCTTGCGAGATGTTGACGCGAGCCGAGGCGGTGTCGAGAACGCTGACCGCCTTGTCCGGCAACTGGCGCGCTGGAATGTAACGATGTGACAACGATACCGCCGACCGAACAGCGCTATCGAGGATGCGGACCTGGTGATGATCTTCCATCGGGCCCAGCAGGCCGCGCACCATGGCAAAGCACTTTTCCTCATCCGGCTCATCAACCTGGACAGGCTGAAAGCGCCGAGTAAGGGCAGGGTCTTTTTCAAAATGCTGCCGGTACTCCGACCATGTGGTGGCAGCGACGGTTCTGAGCGTGCCGCGGGCAAGCGCAGGCTTAAGAAGATTGGCCGCATCGCCCGTTCCAGCCGCGCCACCAGCACCGATCAGCGTGTGCGCTTCATCAATGAACAAGATCGTCGGCACAATGGATCCGTGGACCGCATCGATGACTGCACGCAGCCGTTTCTCGAACTCACCTTTCATCGATGCGCCGGCCTGAAGCAGGCCGAGATCCAGGGCGCATAGTCGAGTGCCCAGGAGCGCCGGGGGAACGTCCCCGGAGACGATTTTCTGCGCAAAGCCTTCAACGATAGCTGTTTTGCCGACACCCGCTTCCCCGGTCAGGATCGGGTTGTTTTGGCGGCGGCGCATCAACACGTCGATAACCTGGCGTATTTCCTCGTCCCGTCCGACGATTGGATCGAATTCCTTCGCACGGGCCCTGGCAGTGAAATCCACGGTGAACTGGCTGAGCGCATCTTCACCGGGGCCGCCGGCGGCCAAAGACTCTGATCCCGGCTCGCCGGCGGTAGCGCCGGAAGCAGGACCGGAGCCGTCGATCGGCCGGGACCGAACTTCACCGGATGATCCGGCAATGGCATCCAGTTGACTCTCTAATTCATCGTGCTTGAGCTTGTTGAGAGCTTTCGATAGCTGGAACAACTGTGTCCGTGTGCTTTCTTCTCCGAGGATCGCAAGAAGCACATAGGCTGTCCGTATCTTGTAGTCGCCGTGGGTAAGCGTTCCGACGAACCAGGCGCCCTGCAATGCCTCGCGAAACGGCTTGGACATTGTGGGAAATTCGGTTTGATTGATCTTCAGCTCCGCAAGGGCGGCCTGAAGATCCTTGTCAACGGCACTCAGATCGATGTCGAAATGGCGAAGAATGTGAAACAGGTCGGAGTTTTCGTTGCGGATCAGGTAGTAGAGCCAGTGGAGCAATTCGAGGTGCCGATGGCCGGCATCCTTTGTAAGCCGCATGGCCTTATCCAGGCTTTCATAGGCGACCGAGTTAATTTTGCTGGTTACTTTTTCAACCGTAATGTCACTCATAATTTCCGGTCCTTCGGACTTGAGACCTATTGATAAACAGTGGTGTGGCGGCGCACTGGCCGAAAACGGGTGTCGGTGAGCATGTCCTCTTCTTCTGCCTCCGGTTCGGCCTCATCGCCGGCGACGGACGCAGGAGGCTTCAGCCAACCGATATGTCCCAATGTTGCGGAATTGGTCGCATCCATCCGAACGGCGGACGCGCATCTCTTGGGCAAAGCCAGCTCGATCTCGTATTCAATTTCCAGACCGAGATAAAAATCGATGAGGTCAAACAGCTTTTCTGTCCATGGATTGGGTTTGACCCGCGTCGGTGGAAGAAACTTGCGATATTCCTCCAAATTGCGTGTGAAGATCCTGATCCGGATCTTGTCGCTGACACTGTAGACCTTTGAGCCGACGATGGTATCGGCGCCAAGCTTGCCGGCCCCTCCCGGGCCAAAGCCCCCAAGCTTGAGCTGATCGTCCTTGTCCAGATGCAGCCACGTTCCCACGCACTGATCGATTTCAACTTTTACGTCAAAAACACCCGTGATAAGGGCCTTCAAGCGGGCGGCGCTTTTTGTCTTAGGCGACATTAGCCCGGCATAGAGCAACTTGAGCCGGTCATCGATCCTGTCGAGATCACGATAAATCGGAGAGCCGATGCCAATTGCCGAACCGAGATAGGCAAGAAACCTGTCATCGTCCGGCCGGTCATGCTGAACGATCGGTCGCGCATCTGCCCATGCGCGGTAAAACAATTGAACGAAGCGATTGTTGAATATGTCCAGGAACCGCGGAAAACTGTCGTCACCCGTCAGCCCGCGCATGATTGCTTCGTCGGTATAGGCAGAGGGAAGGGCGCCTTGCGGTCCCAGCATGCCGAGGAAACGTTCCAGCAAGACGAGGCCGCCGTCTCCGTCACGCGTAGCGCGCTCGATCGTGGAGGTCGCGAATTCGCTCGACGGATCCTGGCCGAAGCGGACGATGTCTTCCATCATGCGCCGGCTTTTGCCGATCCTGGGCGGTGCCGGTTCTTCGGCTTTCTTTGGTTTCACACCCGGCTCGGACCGACCGGGGGCCGTCTGCCCCTCAAGCATTCTCAGCACTGCCAGAAGGTCGTGTCCACCGGGATGTTTCTGGATGCGTTCAGAAAGCGCTGCAAGCAATGAAGCATATTGCTGCTGGACAGGGACTTCGATACGAGGCGCTTCCGGCACGGCTTCTTCACTTGCCGCATCTGGCACGGGAGGCAAGGCTTTTTCAGGCTGAAGCGCTTCTTCAGTCGTCGCTGCAGGGGTCTCATCCTGCGCAGAAACCTCCGTATCCGGTTTTTCTGGCGGTAGTGTTTCAGGGATGGAGGGGCTTGCATCATCTCCCGGTGAGTCGGATTCAGATTTTTCGATCGCGTGCAATTGTCCTTCGTGCGATTCAGTCGCTTTATCAGGGGTGTTGTTGCCCCGAGCTTCTTCGGTCCAGACGGTGTCCGTCCCGGCAGTTTCAGATTTGTCTGCCGTCGTCACCTGATATTCTTCCGCCGGCCACACCGGAGCCTTCCGTGCGGACGTTGGTACGACGGTCTTTTCCCGCGCAACGCGGGTTTTGGTCAGATCCTTGTCCGCCGGCCCGGTCATAGAATTCCCTTCGCACCAATCCGCGGCGGCCATTTCATGATTATTCCGCGCTCTGTCGTTGCGATGACGCATTGGGTGAAATGATTGATTGAGGCGTATTCCGCGATGAACCGGTCAAGAACAGCGCCCAACAGGAAAGCGCTTGCGCCTTCGAAGGCCTTGTCATCAAGCGTGATCGTGACTTCCAGGCCTCTGGCAACGCCTGTTCCGGATTTTTGTTGCAGGCGGCGCACAACCGGCCTGGTCGATACCGACTGGACGGACTGGGCCTGGCGGTCTGCCGCGCTGTCGGAAAGCGGTGCAAAGACGCTCAGCACATCGCGGAAAGACCGGCCGTCGCGCCCGGCAGCATCGTGAACCAGTCCTGTATGGTTCAAGGCCAGAATGTTGATGAGCCTCCAGGCAATCGCCCCGGCGTGGCCCTGTTCTCCCAGTCTTTCATTGTAGGAAAGCAGCGGTGGTCTCGGGGACGTCGGTCCTGCCACGCAATCCACCTTGAGGCCAGTATCTTCCAGGATCCGGAAATCTCCAATTTCGGACTTGTCGGGATTGGACCCAACGGGCAGATCTGCTGCAAGCGACCGGTTCGACGCAAGAACCTTGAGCGACAACTCCGAAAGGCGTTTCTTGCCGGTCTGCATCAAAGCGGCAGCCTGGGCACCGCTGGAAATGGAGATGAAGGTTTCCGTGCCCATGTAGGGGCTTGGCTGCATACGCCGCATTTCGGAAGACGACTGACGCCTTGGCAGGCGGCGGATCGTATAAAACCACTCATGACCGGCTTTTTCGGTGTCTGGAGCCACGCTGTAGAGAGGGTCGACCGGGCGTTTTTCACCGCCTGAGAAGTGGGCGGATACTTCGGTTACCGCATGCACCTCGTAATCCAGCGGTCGCGTCCTGTCCGTTATGACCGCAAACTCGTGCTGTCCTTTCTTGATCGGCACCCGGTCTGTCTGCCGTTCGAAAAGGTTGACGGCGGGCGCCGAATGAAGAGCGAAGATCTTTCGCTCGACATGGGAAGGCAAGCGGTTTTCGACCTCATCAAAGACGAATATCAGGTCGAAAGACTTGGCTTTGACCCTGTCCAGATACCGGCGCAGGCCCATAAGGCGAAAGCCAAGGTAGCTGCGGGGAAAGTTGAAATAGTCTCGAAGATGGTCAAAGCCTGTGAACAGCCGCAGATCATTGTGAAGCAGGGCATCTTCTTCATCGAAACCGAGTTGTTCGATGGCATCAACCGGCAGGCGTTGCAAGCTGGATTGGCCGAAGGCGTCCTCTGTGCGGATGTAGAGCGCAATCGTGTGTCCGAAGATCTGCTCGTAAACCTTTGCCGCCAGATCAAGCGGCCCGATCAAGCGAACTGGAAGGGTGTCGATCCTGCAACCGGATACCTGGTATTCAGGTTTTTTCAGTGCCTCTTCGGCGGACACCTCGTTTTCCGGATCATCGGACATCCGGTGGGTTAGGGTGATCGAAAGGCCGGCGCGCACCCTCCGATCTTCTGCCATTTCCGCACCCAGGCCTGACACCTGGGCTGCAGAACTCAGGTACTTCGCCCCCGTCAGCTCAAGCGGCGTGAGTGTAACCGGAGAGGTGAGGGTAAACCGGCAGCGTACCTCACCCTGCCGCTCGCGGAAAACAGCTTCCATTGGCGCATGACGTTCGATCTTGATGCCATTTCGCAGATTGGCGTCGCCATATTTCGGTGTGATCCGAGCCAGAACCAGAGAGGGAATCGGGGCTAGCGCAGTCGGATAGAGTTGTTCGAACAGGTTCGAGGTGAACTCGGCGAATTCATGCTTCATTTTGAGCTGGACGCGCGCCGAGAGGAAGGCTGTGCCTTCAAGCAAACCCGACAGCATCGGGTCGGACCGGTCTTCCAGGAGGCCACCCAGACGTTCAGCAACAGCCGGATAAGCCTCCGCGAACGAGGCGCCCTGTTCCCGCAGATAGGTCAGTTCCTGATTGTACAGGTCGAGAAATTCGCGGTTCATGCGGTTGCCCCGATGATCTTGATACGGCCGAAAGCAGGGTCGACGTCTGCAACAAATTCACTGGCAACCCGGATCGGATCGCATCGAATTTCAGCCTTGATTAGAAATCTGACCTTGAAGGTGTCGCTTTCGACCTTGTCGTCGCGCTCCACTTTCAAGGTACGCGGATCCATGCGAGGTTCGAAATGCAGAAGAGCCTGACGGATGTCTTCGGCGAGCCGATTGATACGGATGGTATCGACGATATGCACAGACAAGTCTGGCAGACCGTAATTTATGATCGAGCTCTCGACTTCCGGAAAGTCGGACAGGTCCTGCGTGGAATTTAGGTTGACCGTGTTGAGCAGCGCCTGGAGGTCGCGCCGGACTTCGGAAAGCAACGTATGTTCCGAAACCCCGTAGGATCTGGAAAGCCGGCGTCCGGACTTCAGGTTTTCACTGCCCTGTGCCTCTTTTTGCCTGGCTTGAGCGGCCTTGTAGTCCGGGTCGTCCAGCGCACGGAACGCCCACATCAGCGGGGAGTGCATTTTCACATTTGATTTAGCCATCGGCCAAGCCCACGCTGACTGCTGCCCCAGAAAATTTAAAGTATGCCCCTCGCGGTGCGGCTTCGAAAGCCGTATTTCCGTATTTGAGGGTCCAACGAAAAAAGGCTGCCGCACCGAAGCGCGGCAGCCTTGTCGGCCAAAGCCTTATTTCTTTTCGTTTGCTGCAATGTCCCAGGCAAACTCGGGAGCTGCACCCTTGGAGCCGTCCGGCTTCTGTTCGGTGTAGATGTACTTGTATTCACCGAAGTTCAGCGTGACGCTTTCCGTGATACGGTCGTCCGAACCGCTGCCGCCGGTCGAAACGTTGGTCACGATGATGTCCTTCATTTCGAGCTTGATGTATTCCAGCGGGGTGTCACCAGCAGCCTTGCGAACGAACAGGGTGCCTTTGGTGATGTGCTTGCCGGTCGACACGTGCTGCAGGAGCACGGGAGTGGATTTGTCGACGAACTTGGTAACGCTCAGGTCCTGGAAATGTGCCTTGCCGGAGCCGGAACCCGAACCCATGTGGGTTGTGCCGGACTGGGAAGCGCCCCAGGACCAGGACAGAACGTCAATCTTGTCCTTGTGGGTCTTGTCCTGTGCTTCGCCTTTGATACCTTCAAGTTCCAGATAAAAATCGACAGCCATTTTAATAGATCCTTTTGGTTGTTGAGGGCCAGGTAAATGTTCCTGGCTCAAACTCTGCTATTCTTGACAACTACCTCGGACCTCTCGGTCCAAACCCCTAAGCGCTTGCGCACCTTGTTTGCACCTCCGCCCGGGAAAACCGGGCTGCATCCGGTGAGGATGCTTGCCGGAGGGCGGGCTGCCGCCCACCGGCAATTCGTGAAATCAGTTGCCGTCTTGCGGAATGCGGGACGCCAGGCTCATGCCGATGTCCATGCCTTCCAGCTGATAGTGCGGACGAAGGAAGAACTGGGCCCGATAATATCCGGGGTTTTCTTCGTCGGGCACGATCGTGACCTTGGCTTCCCGAAGCGGCTTGCGCGCCTTGGTTTCCTCGGTCGAATTGTCCGGATCACCATCGACATAATCCATGATCCAGTCGTTCAGCCAACGCTGCAGCTGCGCCGATTCCTTGGTCGAACCGATCTTGTTGCGCACCATCACTTTCAGGTAGTGGGCGAAACGAGTGGTCGCGAACATATAGGGTAGGCGAGCGGACAGGTTGTCCGATGCGGTCGCATCCTTGCCGTCCGGCCCTGAAAACTGGCGCGGCTTGAAGACAGACTGTGCACCCAGGAAGGCTGCCTGGTCCGTATTCTTGCGGTGGATCAGCGGGATCAGGCCCAGACGGGAGATCTCGTGTTCACGCCTGTCGGAAATCGCGATTTCCGCAGGGCATTTCTGATCCACACCGCCATCGTCGGTTTCGAAGACGTGGGTTGGCAGGTTTTCCACCAGACCGCCGCTTTCCACGCCGCGGATCCGCACTGTCCAGCCGAATTCCTTGTAGGCACGGTTGACGTTTGCAGCCATGGCGTAAGCCGAACTCATCCAGGCGTAATTGTTGTGGCTGTCTTCGCCGAATTCTTCTTCGAAGGCGAATTCTTCCACCGGATCGGACTTTGCACCGTAGGGCTGGCGGGCCAGCACACGCGGCATCGTCAGACCCAGGTAACGTGCGTCTTCGGATTCCCGCAGTGTCCGCCACTGGGCATGGATCTCCGTATCGAAGATCTTGGACAGATCGCGCTTGGCCGGCAGTTCCGTCCAGCTGTCCATCTGCATGAGCTGCGGATTGGCAGCCGCCAGGAACGGAGCGTGAGCGGCCGAGGAGATCTTGGCCATACCGCGCAGCACCGTAATGTCCTGCGGGTCGTAGGAAAACTCATAGTCGCCCACGATGCAGCCATAGGGCTGACCACCCAGCTGGCCGAATTCGGCTTCGTAGATCTGCTTGAACAGCGGGCTCTGGTCCCACTTGGCACCGCGGTAGCTCTTGAACACACCAGCAAGTTCTTTCTTGGAGATGTTCAGGAACTGCAGTTTCAGCGACGCATCGGTTTCAGACTGATGGACAAGATAGTCGATGCCGCGCCAGGCGCTTTCCAGCGTCTGGAATTCCGGCGCGTGGATGATTTCGTTCACCTGTGCAGTGAGCTTTTCATCCAGTTTCGCGATCATCTCGTCGATCGTGTCGTACACATCTTCCTTGATGAGCGCCTGATCGGACAGGGCTTCGGCCAGGAAGGTGGACATGGCGTTGTCTACCAACTGGTTCGCCGTGTCGTTTTCGTTCTTGATCCGGAAGTTCTGCTTCAGGATCGAGGCGAATTCCTCGGGGCTCTTCTCAACCGCGACTTCGCCGGCTGCTGCGCCACTTGTCTGAGCGCTGGTATCTGTGCTGCTCATTTATGCCTCCTCCGTGCCGTCGCCATCTGCCTGCTTATCGGTAGACGATGCCTTGTCGGCCTCCATTTTCTGAGCGAGTGCCTGCATCAGGGCCGGATCCCGGGTCAGTTCTTCAAGCTGGGAAATTGCCTGAACACGTCCGTCCATCATGGTGCGCAGAGCAGCAAGGCTGCGGCGCGCATCGAGCAATTTCTTCAGCGCGGGAACCTGCTCGGCAACACGGCCAGGGGTAAAGTCGTCCATGCTCTTGAAACGCAACTGGACGCTCATCTTGGAATTTTCTTCGCCAGACAGCTTGTCCTTCACAGTAAAGGACGTGCCCGGTTCGATCGCTTCCATGCGCTTGGAAAAGTTGTCCATATCGATATCGAGGAACTTGCGCTCGTCGACATCAGCTTTTTCGACACCTGGGTTATCGCCGGAAAGATCCGCCATGATGCCCATGACGAAAGGCAGTTCTACCTTCTGTTCCGCGTCGAACGGATCTTCGTAGAAAATGTGGACCCGCGGAGGTCTGTTGCGCTTGATAAAGCCTTGCCCGCTGTTCGATGCCATTTTACTTGCCTTTCATTTTCCTGACCCACAAGAAAAAGGTCAATTTTAGTAAAATACTAGCGCGTAACTCTTGTTAGCTAATTGCTGTTCTTAGGTCGGCGCTGCGTTTCGTTGCTATCTATGTACTTCGTTTTTGGGGAACGGGAAGTGATCATTGTCACACGATCGATGGTTTATATTTTTCTTGAAATATTGAGGACCCGTTGGCGTTTGGTGTCAAGTAAGAAGCTGAAAACCCTAGGTAACATGCGGGTTGTATAGCTAGTTCGCTCATTCCTCCTCTGGCCGCAGAAACAGGTTGAGAAGACCGGTAAATGACCCGGAACTCATGTTTTGAGCTTCGTCCAGCAACAGGGGTATCGGACTGGTTGGTTCGTTGGACGTATAGTATCCCTTGACCGCCGCGATTCCCCTCATCGCGTCATTCCGGCTTTCGATCACCATCACAGCAAAATCGTCGATTTCACCCAGATCCCGATCACCGCCGTCATTCAGGTCGACAAGACGGTCGTTGGAAAGCTGAAGGCCGCTTGCGCCCAGTATCAGGGCAACGTCATCGAACCTGCGAGGCATCAGGATTTTCAGGGCGTCCAGATAGGACTTGCCGACGAGACCGCGCGCTTCCCGAACGAGAAAAAGGGCAGGGTGCGAAGGTTCCCGGGAGGCGAAGTAGTCTTCGACCGCATCCAGAATGAGTTTCGCCTGTGCAGCGTTCTGGATTTCGGACTGAGCCGCCTGGGGGACGTCAGCCTCCGCCGCGTTCGAGCCACCGTCATCGGAATCTAACGATTCCGTCTCCTCGGGTGTAAGACGTCCGAGGCGAGTGTTCAGCTCGACGTTCATCTCCTTCAGGAGAGTTGACAAAGCCTCGTAATTTGGAGGTGCGGCCTTGGCACCACTTGCCCTCAGCTTCTCGGTGCACAGGTCGGCAATCGCCTGCAGCTCATCCGGAAGGTCGCCAAGATCCTTGAGTATTTCTTCGATGGCATCTTGTTCAAGTTCGCCAGACGTAAGCGCGGCCTCTATCGCTCCGAGCGAAATCGTATGCTCGTCCGCGCGGGCCGTTGCCTCACCGGTGGCAATCTGAATCGCGCGATAGCTTATAGGTCCCGTTCGGCGGGTCTTGAGCAACGGCGCTGCCTCCAGCGGCAGCACAACGGTAGGCCTGTTATTGAGAGACTCAAGCGCACCGATTCGCTCCATGTGACCGAAGTCGGCGTCGCTCGGATGAACCTCATCCCAATGATTTTCCAACAGCTTGCGGATGATTCGTATGGCGTTTGCAAACGTATGGACCTGTCCGCTCAACAGGCTGAACTGAGCAAGTATGACGAGCAGTCTCAGGTCTCTGGATTGCTTCAGAAAACCGTCCATCTGCTTGAACAGGTCGGTAAAATCGATTTCTGACCGGTCGAACTCGCTGAACCGTTCAGGCAGCAGTTCCTCACACGAATCCAGCAATGCTGCGAAGGCTGGCTCTGTGTCGTAAAGGTCCGGCCCGCAGCCTGCACCTGGCGCAACTTCAGTGCCATAGGTTTCCGGATCGAAATTCATTCGTGCCCCCAGCCCGGTATGCCTTCCGGTTGTATGCCCGGAATCGGACCCGCTTATAATTCAGGAGAGCCGGACCGAAAAGCGTACCGGTCCGGCTTTTGGGATATCTTGAAGGTTACTGTTCAAGCACCAGTTTGCTTTCGACGCGGCGGTTGGCCGGATCGTTGACATCGGCAACCTTCGGCCGTGTTTCACCATAGGCGACAGTCTTCAGACGGTTTCGGCTGACACCGAGGTTGACCAGAAACTGTGTGACAGCCTGGGCTCGGTCTTCGGACAGACGCTGATTGTAGGAGGCTGAGCCGATACCATCCGTGTGGCCTTCGATGACGAACGTGGCTTTAGCCAGGTCCGGGTCGTTGATGCCCTTGGCGAACTCGCGCAGGTTCGCCTGTGCGGAGGGGCTGAGTCGTGCTGAGGCATATTCAAACGAAACCAGCAGGTTGAAGGCAGCGTCGATGGCGTTGGTCTCCGGGTCGACGACAAGGGTCTGCTCGGTTTCACCGCCATCCGACTTTGCGCCGTCCTGTGAGACGGCAACCTGACCACCTTCGTCCGGTTTGGCATTCGGATTACATTCATCCCGTGTTCCGATGCACAGCGCGCGGGTTCCGCCAGTCGGCTTCAGTGAACGCGTCTTCAGTTGCTTGAAGTGCTTGCTGACTTCATCTGCCGAGTAGGTGGCATCCTGAGCGAGCACAGGGGCCGAAGCCACGACCGGCATTATGGCGGCAAGTGAAATTGAAGCAGCCAGCAAAGAGCGGCGAAGGCCGGCGCGAGCACCGGGGGTTCGGGCGAGCGAAGAAACAAAAAGGGTCACGATTTCAATCCTCCCTTGTGGAGTGTTCAAATGCGATAGCGCATTGGGCGTCGAAATGGATCGTGCCATATGGATAAGAATAATAGTGTGGCGAAAGTCACTAAAGTGCGATTTGATGTCAGTATGTCGTTTTATCGGCAAGAAGCAAGAGGAGAGCCGTTGGGGTGATATTGCTGAATTGAGTTAATATTTAAAAGCATCAGGCGGTGTTTTTCGCCGCAGTTTGGGGAGGGGGACGTGTCCTCTTCGCCACAAAAGGGTTTGAAGTTTAAAGTATTTGCATCAAGTGTGTTGTTGAGCACACTATTTTTGCCGGAAACGCCCTAGTATCTGAAACACGGTAGCCTCCGGGCTGCCAGATGCAGAAAACCGCGTTATTTCCGAGGAGACCTTTCGTGGCCGTAGGACAACTCAAACAAGCCAAGCGTATGGCCGAGCTGACATCGGTCTTTGGCAAAGACGAGCTTTCCGTTGTCACCATCGAGTGCGACGAAGGACTCAGCGAAGATTTCGAGATCAGGCTTGAGGTTCTGAGCCAGAAGGAAGACCTGAATTTCGACCAGGCCATCGCGACTCACATGACGGTGAAAGTGGTCACCAACAACGGTGACACGCGATATTTCGACGGCCTGCTGACCGACGCGAAATGGATGGGCTTTCGAGATTCCTATTACGTGTACAAATTGACGGTGCGACCCTGGTTCTGGCTTCTCACCAAGAATTCCAATTGCCGAATCTTCAAGGACATGTCCGCGCCTGACATCATTGCCGCTGTTCTTGGGGAGCACGACTTTGCCGACTTCAGGAACAAACTCACGGAAAACTATGATCCGATCCACTACTGCGTACAGTACCGGGAATCAGATCACGATTTCTGCTGCAGGTTGATGGAAGAGTTCGGGATTTCCTATTTCTTCGAGCAACTTGACGGCAGGCATACGATGATTCTGGCGGACGCGAAATCGTCCTACAGTTCAATCGTGGGAAGCAGCTCCATTCCCTATATCGCTCTTGGCGGCGACAGCCAGAGGAAGGAGGAGCACCTCTACCACTGGATCCCGACCCGCAAGTTCCGAACCGGAAAGTTTGCGGTCAACGACTACGATTTTGAAAAGCCGAGCGCCTTGCTTGAAGCCGAACGTGACGCGGGTGCCAAGTATCGGGCGGGGTCTCTTGAAAATTACGACTATCCAGGCCGCTACACCGAAACGAACCAAGGCACCACCTTCAGCAAGATTCGCCTGGAAGCCGAACAGGCTGCCGACAAGCGGATCGAGACGGCAGGTGAAGTGCCGCGTTTCTTCGCAGGCGGTCTGTTCACGCTGAAAGACCATCCCCACTCTCCGCAGAACAAGGAATACCTGATCGTGCGGGCGAGCCACCAGATCATCACCGAGCAGTATCGCACCGGTGGTGGTGGAGCCCAGGGCGAAGCCTATACCGGGACCTATGATGTTCTGACTTCAGACATACCGTTCCGCGCGCCGGCTATGACCCGCAAACCGCGGATACCTGGCCCTCAGACGGCGAAAGTCGTGGGGCAGGGCGAAATTGATGTAGACGAATACGGTCAGATCCTGGTCGCCTTTCACTGGGACCGAGACAAGACACAGTCTCGCCGGGTACGCGTGGCGCAGGTTTGGTCAGGCAAAAACTGGGGTGGCATCTACATCCCTCGTGTCGGCCAGGAAGTCATAGTGCAGTTTCTGGAAGGTGATCCGGATCAGCCGATTATCGTCGGCACGGTCTATAATGCCGAAAACATGCCACCGTATGACTTGCCTGGACAGAAAAACAAGGCTGGTATCAAGTCGGAGTCGACAGTCGGTGGCGGCGGATACAACGAGTTCGTGCTCGATGATACCAAGGGCGAGGAGCTCATTGGGATGCATGCCCAGAAAGACATGGAGACCGTTATAGAGAATAACGAACTGCTGCATGTCAAGAATTGCCGTGAAACAAAGATCGACGTCGACCGGAAAGAAAAGGTCGGCAGGAACACGACAGAGAACATCGGCATGAACTGGAAAGTGACTGCTGGAACCAAGATCGAGTTCATTTGCGGGGCTAGCAAAATCACGATGACGCCTGCATCGATCAAGATCGAAGCGCCGATGATCGATGTTGTTGCGTCTGGTGTGCTGAACGCCAAAGGCACAATGACCAATGTGACAGCCGCCGGCTTGATGAAAATCAAGGGCGCCCTTGTCATGATCAATTGATGCCCCGGTTCGCGAAACAATGCAGCCAAAAGAAAAACGGAGTAGAGCAGATGGGATCACGGATCCGCTTTACAAAGGCTAGCCAGGTATTTGAAGCCTATCCGGAGCTCTCCGAAATGGTTGTTGAGCCAGCTAAGGAAATGGCGCCGGATGCTTATGCGCTGGAATTGCAACAGGGCGAAACACCTCTGTCGGCAATCGCTTATTTCGCGCACGTTCTGCCTAAGCGGGAAACCGTTTGGTGGGGCATGAATTGCGTCGCAGGTCTGGATCAGGCGAAGACCGAGCATGACCGGCAGGTTCTTCAGTTGAGTGAAACCTGGGTCCGTGAAGGCGACGAAGATGCCCGCTCGGCGGTTCATGCAGCAGCTGAAGCAGCGAAAAAGGATAGCGCCTCCGTTTGGATCGGGCTTGCCGCTGGCTGGTCGGGCGGCTCGATATCACCCAACCAGGATCAGCGTGTGGACATGCCAGATGATCTGACTGCCAAAGCTGTGAATACTGCGGTTCTGATTGCGCTGGGTACCGTTGAGCCCGACAAACGGGACGACGCTTTGAAATCCTGCCTGTCAGCCGGGCTTTCTTTTGCCGAAGGCGGGACCATGCCTGTCGTGACCATCGGCACATCTTCGTCACCCTTTTCCTAAGCGCAAGGAGGAACCGCGGGAATGCGCATAACGCTCCAGATTGAAAACGTTGACCGGTTGGAGACCGGCGGTCAGTTATCCTATAGCTGCGCCGACCGCGGATTTGACATTGGCCGGCACGAACATCTGGACTGGAGCCTGCCAGATCCCCAGCGCGTCATTTCCGGCAAGCATTGCGAAGTGCGCTTTGAAGACGGGCAATTCATTCTATACGACTGCTCCACGAACGGCACCTTCTTGAACGGCAGCCAGACACGCATGGACAAGGCACATGTGCTGCGCTCAGGCGACCGTCTGATGATTGGTGATTACATCATCGTCGTTTCGCTGGAAGCACCATCTGCGTTTCAGTCTGCGTCAGCCGCGCCGGCTGCCTCTGCCGCATCGCACCCGTGGGATACACCGCAAAACTCGCCCGTATCTGCAGGCTCGGCGTGGCCCACGGGTCCCGGTCCTTCCGCAGGACCGGCATCTCCCTATCCGATGGACAATCAGGGTGGGCCCTGGGCTTCACCAGTTACCGGCATGGAAGGACGGCATGCACCACCGTCGTCGAACCCGGGGGTCGGCACACCAGCCGATGATGTCTGGAGCCGGCAGGGCCATGGCTGGGGAACGGCGGACCCATCGCTCTACGATCCGAATGCACATGTGAGTCAACGGGAAGAAGCGAGGCCAGCCCAGGCCGACCCGCTCGATCATCTTGCCCAACAACCTTTTTTGCAGCCTTCCGGCTCGGCCGGGGCCAATCCCGTTTTTGGCGCCCCGGCTGCGGAAGCTCAGTCTCCGTTCCCGGCGCTTTCGGAAAATCCATCCCAGGAAACTGGCGAACCGTTATTCCAGATGCCGGACCTTCAGGAGGATAGTCTCCCGCAGGAAGTAGTTGCAGATACCGGCCCGTCACCAGCAAGCGAACCGGCCGCATCTCCTTTTCCGGAGGCGCCGGTCTGGACCACGCCGGTGTCGGATGCAACTCAACCCGAGCCTGCCCCTGAGCCCCTGCCAGAACCGCCTGCACCCGTAAAACAGGCTGCTCAGGAAGAGCCTGTCGTCGTTAGCCCGCAAGAACCGGAGCAAGCCGCCGTCGCACCGGCAGCAACGGCAGATGCGACGCTGCCAGGGGCCCTGGCGGGCAATGTCGACTTCATAAAGGCCTTCGCGGAAGGAGCCGGTATTCCGGCAGCCATGCTTGAAGGACGCGACCCGGAGGAATTCGCCCGCGAAATCGGGGCCATTCTGCAAGGCATTACCGGTGATCTGATGAGCCTTTTGCAGGCACGCAGTCAGGTCAAGGCGATGACTCGGAATACGAACCGCACGCTGATCATGCGCAGCGGCAACAATGCCCTTAAATTCTCACCAACACCGCAAATGGCGCTGCAGACAATGCTGGCACCGGGAGCGGAGGAAAACGGCTACTTGCCGATTTCAAAAGCCATGCAGGCGGCCTTCAAGGACATTCAGAAACACCATGTCTGGACCTATGCCGCCATGCAGAAGGCAGCCGGAAGATTTGAGGAAAAGCTTTCGCCGAGGGCGATCGAAGCGGAAGGTCAGGTCGCCAAAAGCACATTTGGCAATCAGAAGGCCAAGCTTTGGGAACGTATTCAGGAGCGCTGGAGTTCCTTGTCGGGATCGTATGACGATGGCGTGGTAGGGCTTTTCACGCAATACTTTACCGAAGGTTATGAAGAATTGAGCAGAGACGACCCGGAACAGAGTTCCGGTCTCATGAATTAAGAGCATTCGCCGGTTTTCAAGGCGTGAAGGCGTGAAAGTTTTAAGGGAGCAGTACCTGTATGTCGTGGTATAGCAAGGTTGCATGGACCGAAGGCCTGTTTCTGCGGCCTCATCATCTCCAGCAGAGCGACCGGTACGCGGAGCATCTGGTGGATGAGCGGGTCCGTTTTGCTTCTCCCTATCCTTGGGGCTTCTCGGAGCTGGAAATAGACCAGGACGTCGGTCAGCAATGCCGGTTTGCTCTGCGCTATGGGCGCGGCATCTTTTCCGACGGAACGGTCTTCAATTTCCCGGCGGACGGAATGCCGCCGCCTGCCATCGATGTTCCCGAAGATGCTGCCGGTCAGATCGTCTGGCTGGGGATTCCCGAGACGACCGTCAATGCTGTGGAAGTCGCCAACGGCCGGGACGATGCCGCGACGCGCTACATTCAGGGCAGAGAGACCATCATCGACTCAACCTCCACCATTCGGCAGGAGGAAGAGATCGACGTGGCGCATCCGCGCCTGCAGTATTCAATCCGCTCGACACCGCATCCCGGGCAGGTCTGCCTGCCGGTTGCCCGCATTACGGAGATCAAGGACCGCATCGTCATCACCGACGGCACCTTTGCACCGCCGGTCCTGGCCTGCCATGTTCATCCCGTTGTGACCGGCTGGATCGATTCCGTGATCGGTTGGGTGGAGCGTAAACTGAGCGAACTTGCGCGCTATGCGGCCGACACTTCGGCGGGCGGCGGGCTGCAGAATTTCGATTATCTGACGCTTCAGTTGCTTAATCGCAATTATCCCTTGCTGATGCACCTGCGCAAATCGGCCTATGTGCATCCCGAAAGGCTTTATTCCGTCTTCCTGCAGCTTGCCGGCGAACTGGCTACATTCGCGACAGAAGAGCGGCGCGCGCGCAACTACCCGGTTTACGACCACGACAAACTGCATGATGTCTTCAAGCCGGTCCTTGCTGATATCCAGGCGTTCTTGTCTGCCGGCTACGACAGGCGAGCCATCCGTCTGCCTTTGGAACAGCTTGCGCCGAATGCGTTCAAGTCGACCATCGTCGACCGGAACCTGTTCTCTCAGGCGGGCTTTGTCATCGAAGTGGCTGCCCGCAGGCCGTTGACGGAGATTCAGAACGAGTTTCCTCGGCTCTTCAAGGTCGGTCCTTTCAGCCAGATGCGCCAAATCGTCTATTCCAACCTGCCGGGCATTCCCTTGATCCACATGCCGGTGCCACCTGCGCAGATCAGGGCACTGACCGACCGGGTGTATTTCCGCTTGGACAAGACGACGCCGCTCTGGCGCGAATTCAGCCAGGATTCGGCAATCGGGCTGCAATTTTCCGGCAACTGGCCGGACCTGCAGCTTGAGTTCTATGCCGTCCGGGAGGGACGCTGATGTCCGACAATGACGATCCCTTTGGCGTTTCCAAACGCAAGGGAAAGACAATTGTGATGCCCAATCCGGGCGGGCGATGGAGCGAAGGGCAGCCGGGGCAACAGCCTCCTCAGCAGCCAGCACCGCAGCCGGTACCACCTCATGCGCCACCCGGGCACGCGGCCCCGCTGCCGCAGCATCCGCAATCCGGTGGCGCCGACCCCTGGCAAAGCGCGGGAGGTGGCGGCCGGGATCCTTATGCCCCGACGCCGGCCGGTTACGAATATGGCCAGCAACAGGCGCCGGATCTCAGAACCCCGCCTGGCGGATATCAGACGCCGCAAGGCGGCGCTACGCAGCCGGGTGGCGCGCCAGGGCAGGGGGCCGGGAAACTGGCACATATGCCGGACATCAACCAGATTCGCGTTGCCAACCGAAACCCGATCTCCCGTGCGGCGGCACCACTGCTTCTGCTTTTGGGGCGGCTTCACCTGACAATGACCGATGCCCAGTTCGACCAGTTGATGCGCGACGTCTACGGCGCCATCAAGACGTTCGAGAAGGAATTGCGCAGCGCCGGTATCACGGACGATCAGATCCGTTCAGCCGCCTATGCGCTGTGTGCGACCTCCGATGATATCGTGCAGAATTTGCCGTCGGCGGGACGTCACCAGTGGACGCAGTATTCCATGCTGACGCAGTTCTTCGGTCAGGCAACCGGCGGCGTTGAGTTTTTTCAACTGCTGGAAAAGGCGAAGCAGGACCCGGGCCGCAACTATGGTGTTCTGGAGGTCATGCATTCCTGTCTGTCGCTCGGCTTTTACGGGAAATACCGCGCGATCCAGGGCGGGCAGCAGGGGCTTGAGCGTGAGCGTCGCGACCTTCACGAAATTCTGCGACGTGTCCGGCCACGGCCCGGCGATGATCTCTCGCCTCATTGGCGTGGCCTGGAACTCTTGCAGAAGCGGGCAGGGTTTTCCGTGCCGATCTGGTCTGTCGCGGCAGTCGCCGGAGCATTGTTGCTCGGTGGCTATGTGACCCTGATGCTTCTTCTGTCCAGCGGTAGCGAAGTCGTCGCCGGACGGGCGAGCGCGCTTTATCCGTCAGGGCCGATAGAGTTGGCACGCGAAGGCTATCAGCCCAAACCGCCGCCGGCGCCCCCGCCAGCCGAAGATGCGACCATCGATACGGTCTCCGCACAATTGGCCGGGCTCGAAGGGCTCGAAATTTCCCAGGCGGGTCCGGCGATCATGCTGCGCATGCGTGCGCAATTCGATGTCGCGGCGGCCACATTGCGTCCGGAATTCCAGCTACTGGTCGAGCAGGTCAGTCAGACCCTCGATCAGGTGGAGGGGGAAATTCTGGTTGTTGGTCATACGGATAGCGACCCGATCCGCAACAACCCGCGGTTTCCAACCAATTGGCATCTGTCTGTCGAAAGGGCGAAGGCAGTCGCTGCCGTAATGGAATCTGTCTTGCAAACTCCTGGGCGGGTGCAGGTGGAAGGGCGCGGCGCGGACGAGCCGATTGCTCCCAACACCAGCAAGGAAGGCAAGGCGCTTAACAGACGTGTGGAAGTCTTCCTGAAACCACCGGCCACTGGGCTGGTGATCAACAACTGATATCCGGGGCAACCGCATAACAAGGCTGTATCTATGAAATTCTGGCTCGGAATAACGGCAATCGTCATCGGCATACTCGCCCTGATCGGACTGATCTGGTTTGGCGGACCGTTTCTGTCGATCGCCGGTGTGAGGCCCTTCGAACCTCTCTGGATAAGGTTGTCGCTGATCGCTCTCGTGCTGCTGACCATTGGTGGTTGGACAGGCTACCGGATCTACAAGCGCGCCAAGGCAAATCGGGAACTTGAACGCGAGATCCTGCAGCCCAAGGCAAGCGACGCAGATCTTCAGATCATGTCCGAGCGCATGAAGGACGCCCTGAAGACGCTCAAGAACTCGAGCGGAAATGCCCGCACCTATCTCTATGACCTGCCCTGGTACCTGATGATCGGTCCTCCGGGCGCCGGCAAGACCACAGCGCTCATGCATTCTGGTTTGAAATTCGCAGGCTCGCGCGCCAAGGGAGAAGCCCAGAAACTGGAGGGCCTCGGCGGAACACGGTATTGCGATTGGTGGTTCGCGGAAACGGCTGTGCTGATTGATACGGCAGGGCGTTACACGACCCAGGATTCCGACGAAGAGCATGACCGTGAGGCCTGGCTCGGGTTCCTCAATATCCTGCGCAAGGCTCGGCCACGGCAGCCCATCAACGGCGTCATGGTGTCGATCAGCCTTGAAGACCTGATGACCCTGTCCGACGATGAGCTGAAGCAGCATTCCGATGCCATCCGAACCCGGCTGATCGAGCTCTACAAGACCTTGAAAATCGATTTCCCGGTCTACGTGATATTCACCAAGGCCGACACGGTTGCGGGCTTCATGGAGTTCTTCGGTTCCTATCCGGAAACCCGCCGCAACCTGGTCTGGGGGGCAACCTTCCAGACCCGCGAAAAAACCAAGAATATGGTGTCGGAAGCTCCCGCGGAATTCGACCTTCTGGTGGAGCGTCTCAACGAGGAAATGGCGGATCGACTTCAGGAAGAACCGGATCCGCGCGCCCGGCTGATGCTCTACGGTTTTCCGACGCAGGTCGCTGCTCTCAAGGACCGGTTGACCGGGTTTCTGAATGCCATTTTCGAACCGAGCCGGTATTACCCGAATGCGGTGCTGCGCGGTTTCTATTTTACCTCCGGCACCCAGAAGGGCACGGCCATCGACCGGGTGATCGGTTCCATGAGCCAGGCTTTCGGGACCGCCTATCAGGCAGCGGCATTGTCCGGACAGGGCAAAAGCTACTTCCTGCGCGATCTGCTTTCAAAGGTGATTATCGGGGAAGCCGGCTGGGTTACACACAACCGTCAAGCTGTGCGGCTGGCGACAGCAACGCGCATTGCGGCGTACGCGGCCATCGCTTTTGTAACCCTTGGCCTCGGCAGCTTGTGGGGGATGAGCTATCTCAACAACAAGGCCTTGATCGACGAAACCGCGAAGGCGGTGGACACGGTACGCGTCAACGGAGAAACGGTTCTGGCTGAACGGGTAGTCCGGGACGACAATCTAGCGGACACCGCCTATATCCTGTCCATGTTGAGAGGCCTGCCTGCCGGCTACGAGAGCCGGGATACCCCCACGCCGATCATGGAACAGTTTGGTCTCAGTCAGCGCGAACGTCTGGAAGCCGCCGGTGTAACGTCCTATCGAAGTGGTTTGGAGAGACTTCTTCGACCACGTTTGCTTCTGAGAATCGAAAAGCAGATGACCGAGGTGCTCGACAACCGCACCGGCCCGGGCGGACAGGATGTCGAAACGCTCTACAATCTTGCAAAGCTCTACCGCATGGTCGCAGGCGATGCACCGGAGATCGACAAGGAGCAGATCAAGAATTCGTTCCGCGCCGATTTCCTGCAAAGCTTTCCGGGACCACAGGGCGAGATCCTGCGCAACGAGCTCAACAGCCATGTTGCGGCGATGCTGGATCTCGATTTCGGCGGCAACGTCCTGACCGATCAGCTTGACGGCATTCTGGTTGCCGAGGTGCAGCGCGAACTCGGCCGCGTCAGCCTTGCCGAGCGAGGGTATGCGCTGCTCAAGTCACGCGCAAAGGGCCTAGCCAGCGAGGACTGGATTGCAGAACAACGCGGCGGGTCCGACATGGAGACCGTTTTCGAGACCGAAAACGGCGACACTCTGGATACGGTCGCAGTCGACAAGTTCTTCACATATCCCGGGTTCCATCTTTCGGTGCTGCCGAACCTTGCCGGTATCCGCGAAGAACTGGAGCGTGACAAATGGGTGTTTGGCGATGTCGGTGAGGCGGATGCCTTTTCCGACCAATACCAATCGCTCCCTGGCGAGATCCTGGCGCTTTACACCAAGGATTTCATCGAAGCCTGGGAAGAGGCGCTCGGCAATTTGAAATTCAAGTCGATGCGCAATGACAAGCCCCTTTATACGACGCTTCAGGCAGTCTCGGCACCCACGTCACCGGTCGTCCAGCTTCTCGAGAGCATTCGACGCGAAACCCTGCTGACGCAGGATCTCTCGGGTGAAGGCCTGGCCGGAAACCTGACAGGGGGCAACGCGCAAGACGCCGGCACCGACGCAGCCCAGAAGATCTTTCAACGTTACGTACTGGACGCGTCAGGCGGTTTGAAGCGCATCGGCCTTGAAGCCGGGCTTCAGGCAATTGCTCCGGGAGGTTTGTCCGGTGCGCTCGGCGCGGCCACAGGCGCTGGCGGTCCGACCATCATTCCAGGCAAGGCGATCGAAGATCACTTCCGCCCGTATCATGTGCTGGTGGAAGGTGAGAACAGCCGCAAGATCGATGCATTGCTGCTGAACTTCAAGAACATCCTCGATAACCTTCTGATCGTTGCCAACAACCCGCTTCAGAGCGAAACGGCAAATTCCAACGTGCAGATCCAGGCGTCTCTTTTGAGAAGCAACGCCACGCGTTTCCCGCCACCCTTCGATAAGCTGATCATTCAGGCCGCCAAGGAATTCGACGAGGAATACAAGGAAACCTCAATCACGCAGTTGAACGAAAAGCTGAGCACCCAGGTTTTTGGCGAATGCCGCAGGATCGTGGCCCGGAACTATCCGTTTGAAAACGGGCGCTCCGAAGTGCCGATGACGGAGTTTGCAAAGCTGTTTGCGCCAAACGGCATCATGCAACGGTTCTTTGATGAGAACCTGAAGCCACTCGTCGATACCTCGACGCGTCCATGGAACTGGAAACCGGAGGTTTCGCAAGCGGACCGTTTGTCGAATGCAACGCTCAGACAGTTCGAACGGGCGGACCTGATCAAACAGGCTTTCTTCCCGACGGGGAACGCATTCCCGTCCGTCGGGCTTCAGGTGGTTCCCCGGGCGCTGTCGCAGCAGGCAGATGCTGCGAGCCTCGAAGTGAACGGCAATCTAGTCCTGGTGACACGTGGTCCAGGGTTCAACGCGGAAATCGAGCCGCTGCCTGCCAACTTCGACTGGCCCAGCAACACGGCGACACCACGTGTGGTTCTGGTGATCCAGCCGGAAGTTCCGGGCTACCGGTCACGCCGGGAAATCCATGGGGATTGGGCCTTCTATCGTTTCGTTCGTGACAACAGAGTGAGTTCCGGTCAGAACAAATTTGTTGTGCGTGAAACACTTGGCGGCAGACAGGTTGCCTTCACGGTGACGTTGAGAACGAGTCCGAACCCGTTCTTCTTGTCGGCCGTGGGAGATTTCAGCTGCCCGACGAGTTTCTAGGATGGGAGCCGGTTATTTCGGCAAGTTGCCGGCACGCGCGGATTTCGTAACGGGACAGTGCCCAGCCGGGTTTCTGAAAAGCTGGGAGGCGTTTCTGATGGCAGGACTTGCGCAGTCCCGTCAGGATCTGGGTGCGGGATGGGAGGAGGCCTTCATGACCATGCCGGTGTGGCGCTTCTGGCTGAGCCCCTGCACAGAGGGAAATGATCCTGTTGAGCCAGTCGCCGGTGCTTTCATGCCGAATGTCGACAAGGTTGGCCGGGCTTTTCCGCTGACGCTGGTCAGCGCTGTTCAATCGGCACAGCAAGACAGTCGTCCTGCGGAGGACTGGTACGATCGTGTCGAAGCGATCTTGCGTGACACCTTGCGGGAAGAGGCAAGTCTGGAAGCTTTTCAGCAGGCGGTAGCTCGTCTGGAAACGCCACTTGCGGTGGAGGTGGGTGGCAAGAAGAGCAGCGCGGCCGTGCTGCGGGCAATGCCTGGGTCGGAGGCTGTCATGTCCAGGTTCTGGTGCCGGGCTGGCGATGTGGGATTTGAGTTTTCGTGTGCAGGCCTGCCAGAGGCAGGCGCTTTTCGATGGCTGCTGCTGCCGGAGGCTTTTGCTGGGACGGAAACTCCACAGGAAGTGGCAGGGAATATTCATGGGCGACTTCTTCCGGAGGATCATCGAACATGATGGAGCAAATGGACGCCTCTATGCGTGGCTTTGCGATTGGACTGACTCATGTCGGCCGGGTAAGGCAGCAGAATGAGGACACGTTCTTCATCGACGAAGGCAAGGGAATTTTCGCAGTGATGGATGGGGCCGGCGGCATGCACAACGGCGCAATGGCGTCCGCTCTTGTCCGCGAAGCCCTGACCAGCATTACGCAACCGCGCAGTGCAGAGGACCTGTTGGAACAGTTTGAAAGCAGGCTGATTACCGCGAAAGACCGGATTGAACAGGCCGCAGCCAAAGCGAATGGGGCTGCCATGGGCACGACGATTGCCGCGCTTTTGATTTCCGGATCGAACTTCGCGTGCCTGTGGGCAGGGGATAGCAGGGTCTACCGGCTGCGCAATGGACGGCTCGAACAGTTGACGACGGACCATACCGAGGCTCAGGAACTGGTGGATCAGAATGTTCTGACACCTGAAGAGGCCAGGACATTTGCTCGCCGGCATGTCATTACCCGTGCCATCGGGTCCGGGATAGAACTTGAGCTTGAACTCGTTTCGGGAAATCTGCGTCAGGGCGATCGATTTTTGCTGTGCTCCGATGGTCTGACCGGTCACCTGGACGATAGTGTGATCGGAACCTTTTTAATGAACGGTGCGCCGACGTCGACAGCACAAAGCCTTATCAATGGAGCGCTCGAAGGGGGAGGGTCCGACAACGTGACCGTCGTGATTGTCGATATCGATGCAATGTCTGCGCGCGAAGGAGTTCGCAACTGATGAACGTTGGTAACCACCTGCTGCCCGCCGGAACCCGGCTAAACAATCTCTATGAGATTGAAGAACATCTTGCCGATGGCGGTATCGGGACGGTTTATAAGGCCAGGGACGTGGAAAGCGGCGATCCGGTTGCCATCAAGGTCCTTCTTGCAAGCTTCTCGCGTGACCCGATGATCCTGGATCTGTTCAAGCGCGAAGCTAAGATCCTTCGCAAACTCAAGCATGATGCCCTGACGCAATACTACGTCTTTGCCAAGGAGCCGACGCTCGGCATCTACTATCTTGCCATGGAATTCGTCAGTGGCCCGTCGCTGAGTACACGGCTAGAATCCGGGCCGCTGGAACCGGAAGCTGTGTTCCGGCTGATCAAGCGCCTTGCCGAAGCCTTGCAGGCGGTGCACGACCGTGAGGTGATCCACCGGGACCTTTCACCGGATAATGTCATTCTTCAAAATGGGGATGTCGCCCAGGCCAAGATCATCGATTTCGGTATTTCCCGGGCCAATACCGGTGGCCCGACGATTATCGGCGATGGATTTGCCGGGAAGGTGAATTATGTTTCGCCCGAACAGGTTGGTATCTTTGACGCAAAGGTGACAGCGCGCAGTGATATCTATTCGCTGGGTCTCGTCATCGCGGAAGCGCTGACCGGCAAGCAGATCGACATGGGCGGCACACAGGTGCAGATCGTCGACAAGCGCCGGCAGACACCGCCGCTGGAAGGCATAGACAATCGTTTCCGCCCGTTGCTGGAAGCGATGCTGCAGCCCGACCCCGCGAACCGTCCGGCCAGCATGAAGGAAATCGCGGACTGGACCCTTGGTGCTCCCATGGGGCGGCAGGATCAGGACCGGACAATCATCCGCCCGTCGTCCGCTCCGCCGCCAGAACAATCTGCACTTGATCAACCGCCACCCCAGGCAAATTGGGGCAAACGCATCCTTGTCGCCCTGTCCCTTCTTGGGTTCGCTGGTGTTGGTGCCGGCGGAGTCTATTTCCTGGTAGGGCAATCCGTGCCGGAGCAAGACCAGAAACCCGTGCTCGTTGCGCCGCCGCGGCCGAATGCGCCTGACGCCCCCTCACAGCAGACAAATCTGAAACCGTCTACTCAGACAGCGGCGCCCCAACAACAGGCAACCCAACAACAGACGGCCCAGCCACCGGTCACGACGCCAACACCCACACAGCAGTCGTCTTCCTCACAAGCGACAGAAACCCAAAAGCCCTCTACACAGCCAAGTTCGACCGTACCGGAGATCCCGACCACGCCCGTACAACAACCGGTCGAGCCAAAACCCGAACCGACTGAAACTGTTACCCGCCCGCCCGTGTCAACCGACACCCAACAGGCTTCTGAAGACGTCAGTCCTGAAGCCCGTATTCGGAACTTCATTAGCAGCTATCAGGCAGGCGACTGCATGTATTTGCAGCCGGTGGAGATCGCGAGCCAGTCTGCAAGGATTGAGGGCTTCGCCTCGCGAACGCCGCCATTCATCAGCTTCGACAGCGATTTCACGCAATCTCAGGGGTTCGAGGCGAAGATCCAGGTCAATCTGGTCAGTGATGCCCAATGTCCGGCAATTTCGTTCCTGAGGGGGACGCCCCAGGGGAACGCGAAAACCGAACTGCATCTCGAAATGCAGCGGACGGTCGTCCCGAATGGCAGCAACATGGCAGGCCGTATTTCCGGTTATGAACCTTCATCTGGCGGGCTAGGGCTGATATTTGTCAACAGCAAGGGCGAAGCGGTCAACCTGTCGCCCTATCTGCAGATGGAAGATCGTGGAGCCGGCTTCGTTGTTCCTCTGACGCTGAAAACGTCTACGGAAGAAACCGGTTTGATTATTGCGATGGTTGGGCCTGACATTGCGAAAACGCTCGCCGAACGCCGTGAAAAAGATCCGGCAGATTATTTCGAAAAGCTAATGCAGGATATTCCGGTCTTGCGGGCGACGGCAACCACGGTCAAAGTGGTTCCATAACCGGGGAAGACCTGGCGCAGCGGACCTTCCGGCCAACCATGAAACGCTACACCAAACCGATCCACTTGCAGGAGTTGAAGCCGCACCGCAGGGCGGACAGTTCCCTCGCGCTGATCAACGTGGTGTTCCTGCTGCTTCTTTTCCTTTTGGTTTCCGGAACGCTTCGGCCACCATTGCCGGAGGGGTTCGACTGGGCTGAAACGCAGCAAGAAGACGGAAGCGGCAAGCTGGAGGGCAGCCTTGTTCTGGACAGGGAAGGGACAGTCTGGCTCGACGGCAACATTCTTTCGGATGTTGACCTCGGCTCCTTTTTGGATGCCCGGCAGTCTGACGAGGGCCGCATCGTGGTTCAGGTCGACAGGCGGACCCGAATGGAGGCTGTTTCCGCTCTTGCCGAACGGTTGAAGGCTGGCGGTGTAAAACGTCTGACACTGATGACCGTTGAGGCAGGTTCACCTTGACGGTGGTTGCCTACAACCAGGACCGGCATTGGGATATTCCGGGATATGTGTGGCCGGCTGTTCTGGGTGTTTCGGCAGCTCTGCACATTTCGGCGCTGGTTTATGGTTTGCCGGCTGTGCCCTGGGTAAAGGAAGAGCCTTTGCCGCCTGTCGAGACCGAGGTGATCCTGGAAAGCGGCGGTTTGCCGTTTGAAGATCTGGCAAGTGTTGAGACGGAAATAACGCAGCCGCTCGAGGCGAAAACACCCCTGGTGGCTTTTGCGGATACCCAGGTGGAAGTCGTTCCAGGTTCCAGCAACGCGGCTGTCGTGGAACCGGTGACAGCACAGCCGGTCCTGACGGAAAAAGAGCAGAGCTCGCTGGTCGAATTAGCGCCGGTCGATCTTGTGGAACAATCTGTTTCCGACAATTCACCCGTCATTGAAGCCCTGGACCCTGCCCCCGTTACGACGGAACCTCCTCCGGCAGCCGCGCCGGAGCAGGTACAAGTCCTGCAGCCATCAAACGTTCCGGAAATAGCGTCTAACGTGGTCACGGCCACGCCTGTTCCGGACGCAGTTGTTGCGGTAACACCAATTGAGCCGAATGAGATTGTGCAACCGGACCTCCCGGTGACCAGCGTTCAGGTTCCCACTGTTGTTCAGGTCGCTCCGTCAGTGCCGGTTGCAACGGATATTGGTGAGGTTGTCATCGCAGGTGAGCCAGTGGCATTAACTTCAAACGAAGAGGAACGCCCGATACTTGCCCCGCTCTCGGTAGATCAGACGCCTGCCCAGGCTGTAGGCGTCGAGGGCGTGCCGGAGGTTCCCGTACCACAATCTCAAGTGCCCGAAGGCGGTCTGATCAATATAACACCTCACACCGGCATTGCCGTGGATCCGGTGGGTACGACAGACACGGAGGCGGTGTTGCAAGCTGAACAACAGATCGCTGCTCTTCAACCGACCGAGACCGAAACGCCGGAAATCGCACCCAGCGCGCCCGTCTCCTCGACAGTTCCCGCGACACAGCCGCAAGGGGAAATGACGGAGAATGTGGCTCCGGTCGCCGTTGCTTCCATCGATCCGCTGGCAAAGGTGACGGACTATGTCACCAACTATGCGTTTGGCGACTGTACGCACATGTCTGTTCTGTCGGCGGGGACAGATAGCGCGGAAGTCACGGCATTTGGTTCGGGCATTGCTCCTTTTGCGATTTTCGATCAGCGGTTCAAGGCCGATCAGGGATTCGAGGCAAGGATCGAGGTCAGGCTGGTGACGCGCAAGCAATGTGCCTTGCTGAATGCGCTCGGCATTTCCGAAGGGCTCGAGACTGCAGGTCTTGTCGATCTGGACCGGACGGTTGTGCGAAGCGGAACCCAGGTATCGGGCGTGATCCAGCGTGATCTTCCGCTGGAGCGGATCGCAAGTGCAGAGCAGTCCGGACTGGATCTCAGCGGGAGGGGACCACCTGAGCTTTATCTGATCGACAATATCGGACAGATCCATGATGGCCGGGAGTTTCTTCTACCCGCATCGAACAGCCAAACGGCAGGCGGCTGGCGTTTCAGAGTGCCGGTCACCATGACAGCCAGTGACGAGACTGATGAGACTGCGCTTGTATTGGCCATTTGGAACCGACCCGCTAACCGTCAACCAGCCCGTTTCGGACGGCTCCCGGCAGAACGGGTCGCAGAGATATTGGCGGAGCCTGGCGTCTACTCGCTGACCGCGTTCAAGGTATCACGCTGAACCTTGCGACGCTGAAGCCCCGGCTGTGAAAACTCCGGTCAGGAGAACTTCCAACGCGGCGCGTTCCTTTTCCAGTCGTGTTTCAAACCAGGTGACTGCAATCGACACCGGCATGGCAACCGCAAGGCCGCAAGCTGTTGTCAGGAGCGCAACCCATATGCCGCCGGCAAGTGTTGCCGGGTTGGCAGAAGCTCCCGATTCCTGAAGGGTCTGAAACGTTTCGATCATCCCGAGCACGGTACCGAACAAACCGAGCAAAGGAGAGATTTGCGTCACAAGATCGAGCGCCTTCAGCCAACTGGCGAGTCCGAAAAGCCGGTCGGCAGCGCGTGCGGAGATTTCTTCTCGCAGGCGTTCTTCCCTGATGTCCCGAACCTGGGACGACAGCGGCTGTTGATCCAGCATCTGGATGGCGTCCATCGCACTGCGCACCAGAGCTCCAGACAGAGACCTGTCCTTCAAAAGGTTCTGGGACGCTTTGGTTCGTTCGCCGCTACGCCATTGGGATACCGCCTGACGGACAAGTCCGTGTCGGCCGACGCGGGCCGTTGAGAACTGGACGGCTTTCGCAAGGATGACAGCGACTGCGGCAATGGAGATTGCGAGCAGGATGAGCACGACCGGCCCGCCAAGTTCCAGAAGGGAGGAAGATGTCTCGACCATGCGCAAGACGCTCCATCAGACGTTGAAAGGGAAGGATCAGTCGCCAAACTCGATGGGGGTGCGATTGCTCAGATCGAGCAGATCCGGGCAATAGACATCGGTGATGCTGGGCGGCACACAATTCATGACATCGTTTATGTGCAGCCTGGAGAGACTGTCGCAAGCCTTTCCGGCAAGGTCGAACTGGAGGATCTTGGTTTTTCCGGCGGAAATGCGGGAGAACTGCAACCGCAGAAACTGGTCGACAAGCCCCTCTTTGTTGAAGGCGACCATTTCAAGGCCGAGCTTGTCCATCGGGCGTTCAAGCCCGTTGGTTGCGATGATCGATAGCCTGCAGCCGCCATCAGCCGTTGGCTGCAACTGATTGAGCTCAAGGCTGATCTTGCCCGTTATTTCCTGTGCCTGAACCGGCGTCGCAAAAACGGCAACCGTAATCGCTAAAAAAACTTGCTGAACCAATATCCGCATCTTGTTCCCCCGGTTAATGCGTCAATGATTGTTGGAAAGGGCCTGTGGTCGCCAGTTGGCGCGGTTCCTAGTCATAGGACAACAGAACCGTCCAATCCTGTTTACCTTCGGTTTCCACCTGAAAGAAGTCTGCCTCGATCAAGCCGCGTTGCCAGCACTGATCGCCGTCATAAAGAACGAATTTTTCTTCGCGAATGCAAAGCGTGATATCGCCCCCAAGACGGCTTTCGCCAAACCCGTCGGCAACATGCAGATAATAGCGCGCTTTCTTGAGCGGTTCCTGCAGCACCTGGCTGCAGGCATTGGCTGTGATGGTCCACCAGCCTTCAGTGCGCATGCCTTCATCGGTTTCATATCCGAGCGCAACATTCACGAGATCGACGGAGCCATTACATACGCGCAGTCCAGCATGGGCACTGGAGGCCGACAAAATGCCAGCAAGAGCCGCTGCTCCGATGAACGCGATGCTGCGCGAATGTGCCCGGCGTCTTCTCATGGTCATGCCGCTGTCGCGGACGGTTTTCATAGTCGTGGTTCCATTTTGCCAACCTGCAAAATACGCTAAGGAATTGCGCGCCCACGGTCAATTTCGGAAAGACGATTGAGCTGACGTTGTTTTTCGGCAAAACTCGATGTGTTGACAACCAGCAGTACCGGAAATGCGTGATCCATGATCTCGATCGAAACACCGCTTGCGAGACGGAAGCGCATTCCGCTGACACCGCTGATCGATGTCATTTTCATCCTGATCATGTTCTTCCTGCTGTCGTCTACCTTTGGTGTCTGGCATCCGTTGGATGTGGCTCTTCGTGGCGGTGCTCCAGCCGGCGGCACCGAGGCTCAAAAGCCTGCTAGCGTGGTCGCTGTTCTGATTGTCGTGAAGGCAAGACCAGGTTCCGATGGAACAGCTCTCACGGTCAATGGCCGTGATCTGACTCTCGCGGGGCTGGCGGAGGAATTGAACCGCCTGGCAGACGCTGGGGCCAGGGACGCCATTCTCTTGCCAGCCAAGGGAACGGATTTCCAGCAGGTTGTGCGCATATTGGACGAGGCCCGCAGTTCAAGACTGACAAGTGTTCGTCTGCACCTGGACTGACAGTGGCTGGTTCCCTCCGAAACGGAACAAGCCTGAATAAGCAACGTCTCGCGCCAATAAACAAAACGGCCCGGTCTTTGAGACCAGGCCGTTCTGATTTTGCAGATGGTACTGTGGTGTGCGATCAGCGGCCTATAGCACCGCCGATGATGCCACCCACAACACCACCAATGAAGGCTGCACCAGCCGGGTTGAAGTTACCACCGTTGTTATTGTTGTTGTTCGCACGGCGGGTCGTGGTGTTATTCGTGCGGCGGGTGGAGGTCGCACTGCGTGAGGCGCTTGCGGCGGCCTGCTGCTTGCGGTTCACTTCAGCCTGATAAACCGAATATTGCGTTGCCGTCTGTGCTGTCAGCAAGGCGTATTGGGCGGCAGTGAAGTAACCGGTGGCGACGATGCCGTTAGCAGCCTGCCAGGCACTAACACCAGCGCGGGTCTTAGGTCCGAAGGCACCATCCGGGCGGCCGACATCCTGGCCAGCCAGGTTCAGGCGGGTCTGAACTTCGCGGCGGGCAGTCCGGTTCCATCCGAGGGAGGCTTCGGTTGCCTCAGTGCCGGGAACCGCCTTTTGCGGATCCGGAAGGGTTGCAACAACACCGGCAGAGCTTGCGGCAGGAGCCGTTGTCGCACCCGGGACGACGGTCGGATTGACCGAAGCGACCTGACTGCCGGCCTCAAGCCGCTTGATGGAGTTGCGCGCGAAATCCGCGAACAGGCCAGACGGGTAGGCGTCCAGGTAAGCCTTGTAGTCCGCAACCGTATTGCTCGACTTGGCCGTCTCCCAGATCAGCTTTTCACGTTCCCAGGCAATCGCGGACTGGCTGGGGGAAGTGCTGGCGGCATTGTTGACGGCCGGCTGCTGGGGAGTGGCAGTTGCAGTGTTGCCAAGCGAAGCGACGGTTGTCGTCGCAGCAGGCACTTCCTGCTTGTTCAGGAACACCTCACCGATCAAGGAGGCATTCACCCAAGGGCGCTGCTTCTTTTCCGTCTCTTCGTATACTTCGCCGGTGACGCGGGTCATGACGGTCTGGATAGAGGCATTCGGTGTATCGATGTGCCGGATCAACGCAGAGGTAAAGGGCGAATTCGCACCGTCACCGTCCAGAGCGACGTCGCCCGGGCTGGTTGCGAATGCGATCACCGAACCTTCACCGCCGGTTTCCTGGATCTTGATTTCAGCAAGACCTGCACCGACGCTGCCGGATCGGCTCGGTCCCATGCGGCGGGCAAGCGTACGTGCCAGCGGGTTGTCACGGCAGGCATCCAGGAACACCATCTGCACTTTCACGTCCTTGGACATCTGGCGCATGATGAAATCGACGGTGATCGTTTCGAAGTCGAGTGACGTTTCGTCCTCGATAGTGGCGTCGATCGGAACTAGGTGGTTCTGACCGGCGACCTGAAGGCCGTGGCCAGCGTAGAACAGAATGGCGATATCAGCGCCATATGCCTTTTTGGCGAAATCCATAACGGATCGGCGCATTTCACCATAGGTCTGGTCTTGTCCGGCGACGACTTCGAACCCGAGAGCCTTAAGTTTTGCGGCCATCTGTTCGGCGTCGTTCGCCGGATTTGGGAGTTGTACTGTGTGCTCGTAAGCGCCGTTGCCGAGTACGAGGGCAACGCGCTTAGCCAATGCCGGAGCCGTCCCTGCGAGAATTATTGTCAGCACGGCGATCAATCGTTTGAACATGTCCTGTCCTCTCGTAGATCATGGTTGCCTGTCGGTTGCACCGATCTTTACACGAGGTTTTTTGTCCTCTTGAGAGGAACAGGTACCCCGGCTGGCACTATATTTCTGTAATAAGCGTCACACGAACGTCAAAATGAAAAAGCTGCCCCTGCAACGATTGTAGCAAGACCGGAACGAGCCGGTCATGATTTCACTAAAATCGGCTTCGCATTATAGCTGCTCGGTTCTTAAAAAACCACTTTTCAGCGATGGATTGTCACCACTTTTGCACTGCATCAAATTGATTGGTGGCGGATAGGCAGAACCGGTCTATAGGTGCCACGGAACTTGAAAAACAATGTCTGTCGATCATCAAGACAGGTTTGTGACCTGAATCACCCCGGATGGGTGACGCTCTGGTACTCTGCTTTCCATGAATATGCGCGGATCAGCAAGCTCAGGAAGCTTGCATGTGGCGGAGTTAAAATTGATGGCCGGAAGAGCAGATATCCTTAAACACCTGAAAGCCAGACATATAGGCGTGTTCCAGTCCGCAGCCCGACTGTACAACGTGGCAATTCTTGTCCGGCGGACCAACACTGCGTCTCTCGATCATATAGGTGAGCCCTACGCGACACCCAAGCGTCTGGATTGCAAGGCAAAGACAGCGGATTACGATGTCAAACCGATGGGCAGCAGATGTCCGGACGCGCAGCGCAAAAGTTTTGCCGGCCTGGTCGTTGACCCTAAACTTGCCAGTGAAAAAGCCTTCAAACCAAGCAAATACGCGGATGTCATCGAGGCCTGGAACGACTTCATTAAACAGTTGCGACCGGAAATGGCGACGTTCGAGCAGCAAAAGGCAATGACGTATGTTCCACGCGGCGGACTGTATTTTGTCGAGCGCAACCCGGAAGACCCGTATTTCGCCTGTGTGAAATTCACGTCCAGTTCGCTGATCACTGCCGCAAAATGCGTGCACGGCGACTTTGATCTCTACGGCATCGTCGATATGGATGCGCCTCATGAGATCGTCCGAGTGAGGGAAAACCGTTTGGGCGGCAAACACACGCGTTCACCGAAGTTTTTTGACGTGCAGAATTTCGTCAACAGCCGGCTGGGAGCAGCCATGGTCCTGCATGGATCACAGGAGACCTACGCAACGGAGCACAAGGACGATGATCTGGACGTCTTCTTCCCGAGCGGACGCGTTGAATACGCTGGCCCGGCAGCGGCAGATATCGAAGCATTCTACAAGAAGGAATTTCCGGGGCGGACATTGTTTCGAAAGAATGAGCCTGCGCTGAATATCGAGGGCAGATACATTTCGCCAGGTGCTGTATGACATTCAGCATCCGCTGATGTCATATGCCTGCTTCTGAACCGGAAGGGAAGAAGTTGGCACGCCCAACGGGACTCGAACCCGTGTTTCCGCCGTGAAAGGGCGGCGTCCTAGACCGCTAGACGATGGGCGCGCGGTCGACGCGGCTGCGTCGTGGGGAGGCTTATAGGCGGGATTGGATCAGCCCGCAAGAGCCTTTGCGACAATTTTTTGCAAGCCCGGAAACCCGGGCCTGCGCCTGTTGAAAACCGTCCGGTTTTACCATTCGCCGATGTTGGGCATGGAGGCCCAGGGTTCTTTGATTTCAAGCGCTTCACCCTTTTGAAGCAGCTCGAAGGAAATGTTGTCCGGCGAACGGACGAAGGCCATGCGGCCATCGCGCGGAGGCCGGTTGATGGTGACGCCCTGTTTCTGCAGGCTCTCACAGAATTCGTAGATGTTATCGACCTCATAAGCGAGGTGGCCGAAGTTGCGTCCGCCGGAATAGGTTTCAGGATCCCAGTTGTAGGTCAGCTCAAGCAGCGGAGCCGAATTGGCCTTGCCGGCCTCTACGTCGTCGGACCCTGCGAGAAAGATCAATGTGAACCTTCCATTTTCGCTTTCGTGGCGGCGGATCTCCGTCATGCCCATCTTGTTGCAATAAAAATCAAGAGAGTCTTCAATGTTGGTCACGCGGACCATCGTGTGCAAATAACGCATGTCTTATCCTTTTCCTCATTCGAGGTTTTTTCCAAACGGGCACCGGACCGGCCGATGAATTGCATTACCACCTTGCCCGAAGCTCAACGCTTTGTGGCACAGTTCAAAGTCGGTTCCTACCGGCAGATCGTTGCCCTGACCGGGGCGGGAATATCGACGGAATCAGGAATTCCGGATTTCCGCTCACCCGGCGGGATATGGTCCAAACGCCAGCCTGTTCAATACCAGGACTTCCTGGACGACGAGGACAGCCGCCTGGAGGACTGGGACAGACGCTTTGAAATGATGGACTATTTTGCCAGGGCGAAACCGAACGCAGCACATCTGGCTCTCACGTCACTGGCGCGGTCCGGAAAGCTTGTCTGCCTCATCACGCAAAATGTCGATGGTCTGCACCAGCGTGCCGGTTTTCCGGAGGACTTGCTTGTCGAGATTCACGGCAACTCGACATTCGCTACCTGCCTGTCCTGCGGCGTTCGGGCCGAGCTTGAACCGCAGAGGTCGGTTGTCGATGCGGGGGAAAGTCCGAAATGTCCTCAATGCGGCGGAATGTTGAAGGCGGCAGTCATCAGTTTCGGCCAGCAGATGCCGGAACGCGAGTTGCAGCGGGCTGCTGAAGCTGCGGCAGCTTGCGACCTGTTTCTGGTGCTGGGATCTTCACTTGTCGTGCACCCGGCGGCGCAACTGCCGGCCATCGCGGCGCAATCGGGTGCCGAACTGGTGATTCTCAACGGACAGGAGACACCGCTCGATTCTTATGCGTCAACAGTCGTTCGCACGCCTTTGGCGCAAACATTTGCTGGATTTGGCGAATAAATAGACTGATTTCCGTAAATGGTCTGTGGTTAGTCCGACAATTTCCCTTCTCGCAAGAAAGCGCAATGTTATCCTTTTGTTAGGAATCAGCTGGCTGGTGAGTCGAATTTGCCTTCAGCTTAATGATGCGGACCAGAGACGGGACAAAAGGCTATGGGGGTCAAAACCGCACGGGAACCCCGCGCACTCGAAACATTGACGGACGAAGTTGCTGTCGATGTACTCGAGATTGCCGGAACGATTAAGTGGTTCGACGTCGGAAAAGGATATGGGTTCATCGTGCCGGACAGCGGTGACGGTGACATCCTTCTGCACGTCACCTGCCTCCGACGGGACGGGTACCAGACCGCTTACGAAGGCGCGCGCGTCGTGTGTGAAGTGCTCGACCGGCCACGCGGGCTTCAGGCCTTTCGCATTCTGTCGATGGACGAGAGCACGGCGACGCACCCCTCGCAGCTACCGCCATCACGCACCCATGTGCAGGTTGTTCCCGAAGGCGGTTTCGAAAAAGCGACCGTGAAATGGTTCAATCGCGTCAAGGGGTTTGGGTTCCTGACCCAGGGTGAGGGTTCGGAAGATATCTTCATCCATATGGAAACGCTGCGCCGTTTCGGTATCACCGAGTTGCGTCCAGGCCAGGATGTTCTGGTGCGTTTCGGGGAAGGCCCCAAGGGCCGTATGGCTGCCGAAATCCGGCCGATGGGCACGGGCACCCACATTCCAGCTTCCCACTGATTTTTCCCGTCATTTTGCGCATCGACTCGGCCGGACATGATCCGGCCTTTTTGTTTGCCGACCTTCAGGCGATCTGTCTTGGCAGGCGTAAAAAATGGTATTGAGATCTGACCATTGACCGCCAATCTTTCAATCCGGTTCGGCCGGGCCTTTCAGGAAGTTTCCAGAATGCGTCCTCTCTTTCTGTTCCTATCGATCTTTGCTGCAACGCTTTGGATTTTTCTGTCGGCGTCCACTGGGCCCGCGTTGGCACAGGAGCCGCAGACGAACTTGCCGGTAGAAGATCTTGTCATCCAGTCCGATGACAAGGAGCTCAGGTTCGAGGCCGAAGTCGCTGCAACGGACAGACAGCGCTCGATGGGCTTGATGTTCCGGAAAGAAATGCCGGACCAACGCGGCATGCTGTTTTTGTTCGAAGGAGAAGGCGACCGCTATTTCTGGATGAAAAACACACCGCTGCCGCTCGACATCATTTTCATCGATTCTCGTGGTGCCATCGTCAGCATTGCGGACAACACCACACCGTTTTCCGAAGATGTAATCCCGTCCATTGGCCCGGCGCAATTCGTGTTCGAGATCAATGCCGGTCTGGCGGAGAAACTCGGCATTTCCGCCGGAGACAGGGTCATCAGCCCGTCGATGGGGCTGGAATAAGTGCGTGGGAAATCAGTCCAGAACGTGAGGCTCAGTGCTCGACGCGGCATGAGCCTGTCCACAATCATCCGCATAAGCGGTTGCTTCTCCCTTGACGAATGCGGCCCTTGGGGATACACCCCCAAAAATCAATCGGGGTATAGCGCAGCCTGGTAGCGCATCTGGTTTGGGAGTTTTTCTGCCAAAACCCGCAGTACTTTGAAAAATCTGACAAAAATTTGCCTTGTGACGTGCCTGAAGAGGCCAGTTCGGGACTATTTCGGTACGCCGGGACATTTTCACCGATACATTCTTCTTCTGCCTATGCGGCTTAATGGGCAGTCCGGCTTGTCATAAAATAAGCAGCTTGTAAGAATTGCGACTGCAAGTTGAACATCGCGATAAGTCCTGCCGACTATTAATATCCGACATACCCCCTTTCCGGCGTTCGCATCCTCGACCCGCATAGCACTTCCGCGTTGCACCTGGCTGCGAGTCGAATGACGCGATGGCGATCAATCTCTAGGCTTGTGCGCAAGATTCATGCTTACCTATGCGAGAAATGCATGATATGATTTACAATGTTTTAGTGGCCTACCTTTTATGGCAAATGCAGGAGGAGCAACGTCCATGGCATCAGGTGGCAATACCCCGAGAGACGGAGAACCCCGCGCCGACCGTCCAAAAGATGGCGACCCCAGAGCTGAGAGACCGAAGGACGGAGATCCCCGCGCCGGTCGCCCGAAAGATGGCGACCCCAGAGCTGAGAGGCCGAAGGACGGAGATCCCCGTGCCGGCCGTCCAAAAGATGGTGATCCCAGAGCTGAGAGACCAAAGGACGGAGATCCCCGCGCCGGTCGACCAAAAGATGGCGACCCCAGAGCATCCCGTCCGCAATAGCGAGGCACCTCGCAATTGGTGCGGGATGGCTAATCATTGGATCACCATCACAGGATAATTGATAAGCTCCCTTTGGCCGCGAGCGTTTTCGGTCAAAGGGAGTACTTTACTATCCGAAACTTGGACGCACGCTGGAACTACTCTGATACTGTTCCAGTGAACATCAGTGGCTTTAATCCACTTACATTTTCTGTATTCATTCCTCGCATTTCTTACTTATCGTCTTATCTTTTTTCAACTGAATTAGCAGAACTCGGTTGGCGCCCCAACTGGCTCCGCTACGAGCTGCTTTACTCGATACATGATTTTGTTCACGCTCGTGTCGTGGCGGAATGTTTCTCCGTTTTGTATGGCAATGTTCGCACAAAGCACACTCTACCACACTCAAAAGAGTTTGCCGTTTTTGTACTTTCATTATCTGAAGTCTCTGCCACGGTGGGGCTAGATTACTGGCACATCTGTCAACTAAATGCACCTAGGCGAAAATATTATGACGAGCTTTTCATTACACCATTAACTACTGACTACTACGCAGAGGTTGATGGTGCTGTTAATCAGAGCGTGATGCACCCCGATTTCTACATCTTCCTTCTTGGCTTCTATGGCTTCCACTTTGGTTCTCGACGTACACTTCAAGACCATCCTCTAATGCAACAAGGGTGGATTAGTCGCGAGGCTAGACAGGCTGGGCGCTTTGTAGAAACTGCAGCTCGATTTCTGAGCATCTTTGACGCGCCTGTCGTACTTGATGATTCTGAGCGCGGCTCTGCGCGACTCCTACTTGACCACATTCTTAATTGGACGTGGCGCGTGTTCGTCGATCATGACTACCACTTGCTAAACATGCCGACTCTGTCAGACGCCAATTGGCCGCTGCAGAATTTTTCGGAATGCACATTTTCACTCGATCCACGCTTTTTTAATATAAACTCATTTCCGAATATTATGTCTTTAATACGATGGTTTGAACGACGGTCTCTATCGCGACATCAATTTAAATATTTGGCTGCTCAAGCAATTGGGCGGCTAAAATTTGACTCAGATGTGGCTGCCCAAATTGATTTCAATGAAGTAAAATTAAAAAATGACTATTCCACACTATTAGACCTTTGGGAAAGGGTTGAAGTAGTCCCTGGTAATGTAGAAGCGACTAAAGCATTAATTTTCCCTAACTGAAGCTTCAACTTTGATTGAGCAACACAGTGACAAGCTATGCGATTCTTCCCTTTCGGCGAGCGCTCGAAGCACGAACGATATTCGCCTTCTGGACCGAACATAATCCGATGTCCGCCAATCGAGTTCGGGCCCTAGGAACGATATCGGCTAACTCCCGCTGCAACGTTGAATTCCTCGATGCAAATCGAATAGCACTGCTGAGAAAGCGGGTGATCGATCTCCATCCAGCTTACGATTATTTGAGCGCAACTCACAAATCCGACTATCTTCGCTGCTACTTTATGCACCAGTTTGGGGGAGGTTATACTGACATCAAAGAAACGACGAAAGACTGGAACTTCGCATTCGACGCATTGCTCGCGTCGGATGCTTTCGGTGTTGGATATACGGAAATAAGCGCGGAAGACGTAGCTCCTGTTAGCGGAACCATTGAACGAACGATGAAAAGAGATTATCGAAGTTTAATTGGCAACTGCGCGTATATATTCCGCCCTGACACGCTATTCACGCAGGAGTGGATTTCGCTCACGACCTCGCTACTCGATAAAAAACATCCACTTCTTAGAGAAAATCCGGCTAGCCACCCGCAGGATTACATGAATGCTAGACTATCTAACGGAGTGCTTTCACGCTATCCCATGCGCTGGACAGAATTACTTGGAAATATCTTTCATCCTTTAGTTTTTAAAAACAAGAAAAAAATTCTGCATTGCGATATTCAGCCAGAGCTTTTGGATTATCACTGACGAATGACGGTTTGCGCGTGGAGTGATCAGCTGACTCGTTACATTTCAAATTCGACGCGACGATCCCAGGCACGCCCCCACATTCTTCTTAGTGACAGGGCCTTGGCTCGAAAATTACTCGCTTCCATAGCATCGTCTCTTCTGTCAAGTTCGCAAGCCGCAAAATAGTACAACTCGGGTATATGAGGATTCAAGCTGATGCAGTCCAGCAGAAGAGTAAGGTCTGGTGTTTGATTGTAGATACATTGATTATAGATATCCAAGGCTTGTATTTCGCAATCTTGGTCCAATCGTTCAATCTTCCGCAGAACTGCGTTACCTATGAGGTCTGAGAATGTTCGTTGCTGCTCAATAGCATCCGACATCCACAAGGCCGGCGATCGGTCGTCATGGTAAGATTGCTCGACGAAATTGGCGCACTCGATCGCGGCGAGACTTCTAATGTCATCGAAGTCCACTGATAGACTTCCGCAAAGATCGTGGCGTTCACATTCTCGGCGACCCGTTGCCGTTCTGGGGACGACTTCAGACCAAAGTTTGGTTCGGTCAAGGAAGCAAAAGTAGAATGCAAGACGCTCTGCATCGGGGCCAAAAACAGCCCTTATGTCATCGCGCTCATCTATCGTGAAGAGGCCGTCGCGGAAAAACTGCGTCGAATACACCGAATGTATTAATCCAGCAATCGCAACCGCTTCTGGTACCATCCATGCCTGTAGAATCCTATAAGTCCCCTGTAGGTGATCCAGCAAATGCGAGCCGGAGTGAGATAGGCACCGTGCTTCTGACAAGAATTCTATGAAACGGAGTGAATTATCGTCGTCCATTATACTTTTCAACTTTCAGCCATACATGTCACGGATCTTATCCAAAGAGCGACTTATTGCGTCCGGCATCTCGTTCAAGATTGCTTTTATGCAACGGCTATTGTGCTCTCGTACCGCGGGACTCTGAACAACGTCTCGAAAGAATGTCTGTCTTAGTTGTGGAGTAGCTTGCAGTTCACGCAGAAGATACTCTGCGACGAGTTCTGCAACAGTGTCCCCAATGTATTCGAATGAGCAGTTCAGAGCCAATGAGTAATCCGAGGCCGCTGCCCAATGTATGGTTCCTGGGGGGAGGCACAGAAGATCGCCAGGACGTAGAGAAACAGTTTCAACGCCTCCTTGCTCAAGGTGCTGCTGCTGGTCATCGGTGAGAGGAAATGGGGAGTTACCAAGCGGAAATTGCTCGGTCACTGAGCGACCGAAACGCCATTCTTTCGAACCAGAAATTTGCACAGTCGTTACTGTCCGTGGATCGTAATGCTGTGCAAAACCTGCTCCCTCGGGCGATAGGTACGCCTTGATCTCTACCTCTCCGGTGAGGCCCAGTTCGTTTCGCGCGCTTTCTGCGAGTGCCCTAAGTGTGCACCAAGTGCGCTCTAAGCCGCTTACGCATATCGTCGCGCCGCTTGCGTACATATCTGGGGCATCATCGAAGCTGATATGCGCTTGCTTTAGGCCTGGAAACACAGCACGGATCGAGGGCGCGGTCTTCAGACAGTCCCAAAACTGATCTAGCGAAAATAGCTCATTGAACTTAGTGTCACTACCCCTTAGGTGACAAGGCTGATGAGCCAACAGGATATCGAGGATGTCTCTTGAGGACATCGGAGAGAAAAGATCCGTTATACGGTAGTTCATCCATTTCCCCCTGACCGATGAGGACTAAATTCGTTTTACTATTTGCGATGCTCGACGGAGAAGAGGCCACGTCCGCCATTCATTTCCATCCAAATCGGAAGGATCATCAGTTGTAGCCCTCAGCCCGCATGCTCGCATGTATAACTGGAGCTGCTGTGGATTTCTGACGCGAAAGTCCAACTGGCCCGAGTCATAGACCCGCTTTAAGATGGCGCCAATGATCCGAATTGATCGCGGTGATGAAGGCTCGTCTATTGAAGCTAGAATATCCTCCGACTGTAGCAAGTCAGCATTTTGCCGATACAGACGAGCTAACGAATGTGACTCAAGATCGGAACCATTCGTGCTTGCGAACGGTTCCTCCGTCCATGCGTCAATTCCCAAATGTCCTTTAACAATAGCGCTCAGTACTCGTCGAGGATCAGTAACGAGCCAAGCGTCATAGAGGTACTTCGACTGAAGGATTGGGTCGTAAATAAACTTGACATCATCATTCACGTTTGGGGGCTGAAATGCATTTGGGTTATAGCGATGCAGCGCACGGCCTATGGCGTCGTCCTCTCCTGCAACCTTTTCGTACTCGAATCCTCCGACTGCACAATATGCGGCGCAGGCAACTGAGAAATTCGCGCCCTCAAGCCAGATTCGCCTTTCATAGTTTATACGTCCAAGGCGCGACAACCTGTTGATGGTTCGATGAACCACATTGAACAAATACAGCTCGGGGATACAATATTGGTACGACTTGTACTCCGGTTCTATAATCGCAGAGTCGAAGCGAACCGGACCGGATATATAAGTCGAACTACAAGTAATTGTCGAAACGATACTAGTGAAATACGTTGGCGAGATTGCAAGTGTATCGGCGTCATTGAATATTATGAATGGGACAGCCCCACATTCCGAAAGTCGCCTTAACATAGATACAACAATTGCATCGCTTATGAGCCCGCGGATCCGCCCAATGGCGGGTCTGGAGGCGAATATTCGGGAGATGATAATGTATTGCTCAGGCTCAAACCCACATGCTGCCATCTGCGTGTCAAGAGCAGAGGTAGCTTCTTCAAAATCTGAAACGGTTTCGTCGATTAGATTTCCATTAACAAAAAAAACTACTTGAATTCTTATTGGTGAGCGATTCAGAGCCGTCCTCAACTGACGAAGATAATTGCAAGAGATCCTTTCTCGATAGTACGTCGGTATTACGAGAAACGAAAAATAACCGCGTTTATCAAGGCGGTTAGCAGTTGAGAAAATAAAGTTATAGTCGTCATTGCTCCGTTTATACAGAGAGCGAGCGAGGTATCTACGCGCCTCATGTTCAAAATTCAAACAATGCATGTCAGCACGATATCTGGGATCATAGCTGGCCTCGCTTTCCTTTAACTTTGGACCATATTGCGGTAACTTTGTGAACTGTTGTCATGTAGGTAGCACTCGGGCGTGGCTCGGGTAATCCAATTCATCATAATTCTTATGGGTTCTCATTGGCTAGAGCGTTTCCGTTCTTCGGTGAATCGAATTTGCAGTGACTTATCTCTCGAGATCTGTTTCAGGCTTTCCAGCAACAGGCGCGATTTAAGCGCGATGAAATGCACTTCGATTTGGACGAAGCCTGAGCAATAAACTCGGAACTTATTATCGCTCAAATTGAATAACGTTGGCGCGGGCTTCCAGTGAAACGGCATCCGAATAGAAACTTTAGCACCGGTTTCGGGTCAGTAGTGGTCGAGCGCGGCCAAACCGTTAGAGGTCTGCTTTTCGCCGAAAGACACCGCAACAATTGTCGTAACGAACGTCGACATAGGTGAGCGAATTTCCAAGAGCTAACAGTATGCAGTCGTTCCCAAAGTAGTCGAAAAGCGTCAGCTTGAATTCCGGCTATACGGACACAATCCGATCAATTTCGTATTCCTTTCCAGAGGTGCTCAAGCCCTCGGATATTCAGCGCCTCCAACCCATCCCGAACATCCTCATCCAACACATGCGCATATCGCACCGTCGACGAAATATCCGCGTGCTTCAGCGCGTTCTTGACCAAGGCGAGATCCCGTGTCGCACGCAGGAGCTTGGATGCAAAGTCATGGCGCAGGTCGTGGATGCGGAAGTCGGTGATACCGGCGGCTTTCAGAGCTGTGGTCATAGTGCGGCGAAAGCCTGTGTAGGTGATCGCTTGGCGTTTACCGCGGTTTGGGTGCCGCTGCATTTCGTAGCTCCAGACTGCTTTGCCTGGGGCCTTCTTTGCTTCCTGGACGATGACGGACATCTGTTCCTTGGTGACTGGCACCCAGACCCATCCTTCGCCCTTGATCCAGATCTGAATACGGCAGCGTGGTTCGTCCAGGCGATCCTTTGACATGCCGACGGCGGCATTGACGCGGAGACCGCGGGAGAGAAGGAACCAGACGAATGGGCCATAATCCTCTCGCATAACATCCCAGAACCGGTCTGCCTCGTCGCCGACGAATTCCCGAACACGTTCTTTGGGTTCCTTGAGCCGCATGCTGGCCCAATCGAAGGCGTCGAGATCGATCCGCACGTGCCAGACGCGTTTCGCACGTTTCAGCACCTTGCGCATGATTTCGATGATCTGGCGGTTGACGGTTGCCGGCGCGAGGAGGGTCTTGTTCTTCTTACCCTTGGTTTCGCCCGCGCGTTTTCGGACAGCGATCGCGATGTCATTAGTTGTGAGGGAGGTCAGGCGCCGGTCGCTGCCAATCAGGCGGCAGCAGTGTTTGATGGCGATCAGCTCGTCGACCTCGGAGGATTTACCCTTGATGACTTCCTCATGATAGCGCAGGCACGCCTGGCCGAGGGTCATGTGGTCGTTCGGGCCTTGATCCCTTACGCGCCGTTTTTCCCGTTCTTCGAATTTTTGCGCGCGGCTTTTTGTAGTTTCGCCAGTTGAGCCATGAAATCGACGACGTGTCCCGTCGATCGTGAGGACGAAGTCGAAGTGGTAATACGGGGACGTGTAGACCCATTCCCCTGTTTCACGGTCACGCTTGCGCGCCCTGAAGACTGACATGTCGCACTTCCTGTCATATGCGCGGCAATGTCTTCTATTGCATAGGCGCGCCGCGATCCGCGAAGTCTGTAGAAAATCTGGCCATCATCACCCCAGCGTGTCAACGTCTTCGAATGCACCCCAAGAAACCGGGCGGCTGCAGCGTGACCGACTAACGGTCCGCCGGCCTCGGCAAAGAGGTTATCCAAAGACTGTTGAACGCTTGCGGGCAGGGGCTGCATCGGATTGCCGCTTAGCCCCGCGTCCGAATGCCGATGAAGGCAAGGCGCAGTTCCAGCTGCGCGCGGGCTTCGTCTAGGCCCCAAGGTTTGATGACTTCCTTGAAGGGGTTCGGCAGATGCCATGTTTCCATGACGGCGCTAGCCTTCAGGAGATCGCGCACCTCGGTTGCCGTCACGGACTTGTCGAGGATCTGAAGGTACTTGAGCCTGGCGAACGTGACCTCGTCGTCGTCATCTTCAGGAAGGCCAGCAGCTGCGAAAATGGCCTCGGTCAGCTCGCCCTTCGCCTCGCGGATCGCGTCCATGAAGGCTTCTGTGAAGCCTGTCTTTGCTGCGGCGAAGGCCAGAAACGGCCAGGGCGGTTCGCAGGAAAACGCGACATGGAAATCAGACAGGAGGGCGTGGGCCTTATGCGCGTCGAGCGCCCGGTCATACATTAGGCAGCAATGCTGTGCGGCGCTGTAGTGGACATGCGGTGTTGCACCGTTGAACCGGGGCATCTTCACAAGCGCCTCGACCAGGTCAGGCCAGAAGATATCCGCGGGCGTTAGGTTGGCGAGATCGACTGCGCGGCCGGATGCCATCAGCATCGGGTTTGCCATGCAGCGGGCGGAAACGGGATTGGCATGCTGGGTCATCGTCCATCCTTGATGTTCTGACAGGCCTGCACGGCCTGGCCATGCAGCGTCATGGCGCGTTTCTTGATGGTTTCGGTCAGGCGGAGGATTTCCGCTTTGTCGTGCGGGCGGATCTCAAGGCAGGCCTTCAGATCCTTTTCACAGTTGACGATCTCGGCAATCAGGTCGCCGGCATCGGTCAGGAACCCTTCCGCCCTGTGAGCGGCCGGCGGCAACAAACGTTTTGCATCGGCAACTTGCAGGGTGGATACTTGAGGCATCAGCCTTCTCCGGATCCGGTGGTAGTTTCGGAGGCAGAGCCCGCACCCGGATCACGATCCGGGACAAGCATGCCGAGGGCGTGCATATAGAGGTCGAGAACGGCCTCTTCCTCTTCGCGCTCGTGCGGCTGTTTCTTGCGCAGGGAAACGACCGTGCGCAGGATTTTCACGTCAAACCCGTTGCCTTTGGCCTCGGCGTAGACGTCTTTGATGTCATCCGAAATGACTTTCTTCTCTTCTTCGAGCCGCTCGATACGCTCGACAAAAGCGCACAGCTGGTCGCCGGCAACGCCGCCTGGATCACTCATTCCGATCTCCTTGGTTTTGGGGAAGTCCTGCGAAACAGATTGAGCGTTTCAAAATCTGCTTGGCAGGACGGAGCACCTTTAAGTGATTTGTACGTAGTCAGGTCCGGGCGCCGTCCCTTGTGAGTGCTATTTCATTCGGCTGTCCTTTCTGTTTGAGGGGATGAACCAAAGGCTCGCCAATGGGGCGGTGCAGTCCGGATCTGTGCCCGGTTGATCAACGGAAAGGGGCCGGCCGGAGCGGGGCTGCCAACACTCCGGCCGGGCCTGCCCGAGTGCAGCGACGGGGAGGTGGCGTCGGCATTGCGGTCTGCGTGGCAGGAAAGATTTGGCCATTGGCCGAAAATCAGGGAATTGGAAGACCGCGAGCGGAGCTTGTTTGCGCCCTGGCGGTGCTGCATCCAGAAAACGGCGGCAATGCAAAGGCCGGAAAGCCCTGTCGCTGCGTAGGGGGTGCCGTGGGCGATAAGATCAAGAACTTCGATGCTCATTCGGATCTCCATTTCGCAGCACCGACGCAGGCTGGGAAAACCAACGCATGCTTACCCAATGTGGTTAGGTTCATGACTTGGCCGCAACTAACCAGCATGGTTGGGCTCAAGTGAGACAAATTGAACATAGTCAGTAGAAGGTTGCGCAACATGCAACTTTTGTCAAGCGGGGTTTTTGCGCTTATGGGTGCGGTTAAATAGAAATAAATCGCAGATGTGCTTTTAAGTTGTGTTGGTTGGGCTTCTGGCTGTGTGAGGAAATTGGGTAGTGTCTCAGTTTGAAATTTAGCCAATCTTGAATACGGATCTCAGGATATCTAAATCCGTAGTAAACTGCTGATCCTAGACAATGGAACGTGAAACGCTGCTGAAACGTTTTCCGAATGGATCGTTTGCGTAATTTGTTCCTGTTGTGTACCGTCACCACATATAAGTCTGTGGGGGCGTTCGAGGAAAGATTCGAACGGAGACTAGAACATGCCTAAAGGACCGAGAGGCGAAAAGCGCCCCGCTGATGTGATCGGCAATGCGGTCATGGTGGCGCGTATCGCAACTGGCGAAATCGAAGACAAGATTGAAAAGAAATCTGGTCGTGTCCGTTCCGGAAAGGCCGGGGCGAAAGCTCGTGCTGAAAAACTGACCAGCCAGGAACGCAGCGACATCGCACGCAAGGCTGCAAATGCGAGGTGGGAGTGATGGCTTATCTTCCTATCCAAGTTGCTAACACGTTGATTGAGAAGTTTCACGATCAGCGCATCGACCCGATGAAGCTTCAAAAGCTTTTGTATTTTGCTAATGGGTGGTGGCTGGCGCTAAAGGGCGAGCCGCTGCTGACAGAGAAGCCGCAAGTCTGGCGATATGGACCAGTTTATAAGTCGATCTACCATGCGTTCCGAAAGTATGGACGTGGTGCAATTGATGCACCGGAGCCAGCATCTCCATTCGGTGGCGAGCCGAACAGAGTTCCAACGACTGACGTAGACACGATAAAGTTGCTGGATTGGATCTGGTCGGAGTATGGTAGCAAATCTGGTCCAGTGCTGTCAGATGAGACGCACAAGCCCGGAACGCCATGGCGCAATATTGCTGAACGTGAAAAATTTCGCGTCAAAGATAATGAGGTAATTCCAACCGATGCAGATTGGAAATATTTCGCTGACTTGGCGCAAGAAAGAGGATTCCCAACACAGCAATATGCGGGATCTTGACCCGACTCCTACCTTTGACGAAGAACTTAGAGATTTCGAGGACGAAGGAGCGTATAGCGGTTCCGATCCCTTTGACGACGAAGCTGCAAAAACCAGAATAGATAAGATTGCAAGAAGGCTGGCACTCTGGTGGTCGGCCTTCTTGGTATTTGTGATTATGGCGCAAGGGATCGAAGACGGGGCGAATGTCACGATCCCATACATGCAATTGCAAGTCCCGATCCTGCCAAAATTCCATTTAGATACAGCCGCCTTTGTAGCCGTGGTCACAACGACAACTGCCTCTGTTTTTGGCTTTTTGGTGATTGTTTCAAATCACCTATTTAGAGATAAAAAATCAAAATGAACGTTTTTCTTGATATCTGAAAATATGTAACTAAATTAAGGGTATGGCAAACGTCTTACCCATCGCGAAACGTGTTCAAATCCTCGCCATGCTGGTTGAGGGTTCTTCCATGCGGTCAATCTCCCGCGTGGTTGGCGTATCGATCAACACGGTAACAAAACTGCTCGTCGAAGCTGGCGAAGCTTGCCTTGAGTTCCACGACGAGAAGGTTGTGGGCCTGAACAGCACGCGTATCCAGTGCGATGAAATTTGGTCGTTCTGCTACTCGAAGGAAAAGAACGCAGACGCGGCCACCATGCCGGACTTTGCTGGGGATGTCTGGACCTGGACGTCACTCGACGCGGATAGCAAGCTGATCTGCAATTGGTTTGTCGGTGGTCGCGATGCTGATTTTGCGAACCACTTCATGAGCGATCTGGCGGCACGCTTGAACAACCGGGTTCAACTGACCACGGACGGCCACAAGGCTTATCTGAACGCCATCGACAACGCCTTTGAGAACGATATCGACTATGCGCAGTTGGTGAAGCTGTACGGCAACCAGCCGACCGGCAAAACCACGCGCTACAGCCTGGCAGAATGCACGGGTATCAAGAAGACGGTTCGCACGGGCAAGCCGGACGAAAAGCACGTCTCGACCTCATATGTTGAGCGGCACAATCTAACCATGCGTATGAGCATGCATCGGTTTACTCGGTTGACCAATGCGTTCTCGAAGAAGTTCGACAACCATTGCCACGCGCTGGCGCTGTACTTCGTGCATTACAATTTCTGCCGGATACACAAGAGCCTGAAAGTTTCTCCGGCGATGGCGGCGGGCCTGACTGACACGCTGCGCGATATGGAATGGATTGTCGGTCTGATTGACGAGCGTGCGCCGAAGCCAAACAGGCCCAAGACGTACAAGAAAAGATCGAAAGACCAGCCCGGCCAGTGAGCCGGGCTTTTTGATGGAGAGTGAGATGATTGACCTGCGCTTACGCTGCTTGGAATTAGCCATTCAATCAAAGAACGGCGATCCGTTGTCAGTAGCGGGGGAGTTTCTTGATTTTATTTCTTCTTCCGGAAGCCGCGGACAGCCGTCAAACATTCAGCATAGGTGTCAAGAATCCACTCGCGACTTGCCGGTGTGTTGCGTTCTGTGCGGTATAAAGGTTGGTGCTCAACAGAGGAAATGTGATTGAGAAGTTTTAAGGCCACTTCCTCAGGTGAATTTTCGCCAATATGAACAATCGGAGCATCTGCCATTTCAATTCCTCCCGATAGAAACAGAGGAATTACACACCCTCAGGGTGTGGCTGGCAAACGATAAATTTCAAACTGAGACACTACCGGAAATTGGCAAGAATGCTCAGGCTTGTCTTGCCGGCATCAAAAATAGCTTTTGGAAATACAGTGGGTGCGCCTTGGGGCGGGGTTGCAATTTGTTGATTGCTAAGCCGTCTAGTAGGAGGTGCTGGGAGAGTTGTGCGCAGGCGGCTCTGTAAACGTACGCACTAAAGGAATGGATCTAATTCCTATCCAGATGCCTTTTGATCTTCATCATCATCGGGGAATGCGGCGCGAAGGATTTGTTTGACGCGCTTGATTTCTTCGTCGGATCTTTTGCGGAGAAATCTTGCCATCCAATCGTCATCCGGGTGGCGGAAGAGAGCTTCTGGTTCGCATTGGAAGAGGTCGGCAAGCTTGTCCTGCCACTCTCGTGACGGGCTGCTTCCATTGTACCAACGAGATACGACACTCTTATCGGCGTCCAGGGCATTTATGAGCTTTGCCTGCGTGTTAAAGCCTCGTCTTTCAGCCCACTCAGGAATGAAGTGTGGCCTGCTTGGCTGCTTACTCCGGTAGATCTGTGTGATATTGCCCATGCCTTCTAGAAAGTCACGGGATTGATTTGAAGTCGTTATCGAGTTGCGCAAATGAGCGTCTTGACTGGAGTTGCGAGTTGCGCAACAAATGTCATTATGCAAGGCAAATCACTCCGATACCTGTTTCAAGAACGGGATTTAACGCTGTCATTGGTTAGTGAGCAGATGCACGTCTGCAAATCGACCGTGTCCAGATGGGTCGGCAACCGTGTCCCTGCAGAGCGGGTAGTGGAATTAGAGGCCGTCACAGGAATCTCACGGCACCTAATTCGTCCCGATCTCTACCCACCAGCAGTTTCCTTAAATTCACATGACCCGTCACCGCGTAAATCCACCGAGGTTACGCAATGACGTTTCGCCCGACCACGGAACATGATCGTGCGGCAATCAAGGCTGCCTTTCGAAGGCTGTTAAGAGACGCTGGTGGTCAGTCAGAAGCCGCTGGTTCAACTCGTGTAGGTCAGCAGGCGCTTTCTCGATATGGGTCGCCGCATCATGAAACTGATCACGTTCCAGCGGACGTGTTGATGGACCTGACAATGGATGCGGACAACCCTGAAGTGGTCCGCACGTTGTGCAGGTTGGCCGGTGGTGTGTTTGTGCCGCTTCAGGCCGTTCGACCGAATGATGCCTGTTGGCCCCAGCAATTGGGGGCGCTGGTGCGCAGTGGTGCTGAAGCTGCGGAATCCATCTGCAAGGCTTTGAGCGATGACGGCCGGGTCAGCCTGGAAGAGATCCAGGACCTCGATATTCGCGCGAAACTTTCCGCAGCCATTGAGGCGCTCGCAGTTCTCGATCGGCATGCACAAGCAGTGGAGGGACGGGAATGAGTAACTTCACTGGTGCGGAGAGGTTGGCATGAACCAGAGTCCGCGCATCCTTCCCGATTTACTCGCGCCAATGGCCAACCTGGTGCGCAAGTTTAACCGGGTGATTGACCCGACTGCGATGGATTATCTCGCCAAGCGGCATCCGGATGGTGTCCGGGTCGTCGATATCGCAGGCCATCATGATCTTCTGTTCGTTGAGGCGCAGGACATTGTCGAGATCGCCTTGTGTGCCCGCCAGCTGAAAGCCCGGCGCGACCAGGACGGTGACATTCTGTTTGTGTGGCGGGTAGGCACCATGCCGCCCCTGTCTGGATTGGAAAAGACCCTTTTGCGCCAGGCGCAGCGCGACCTGGAGGCCGGTCCCGATCGCATCTTTGTCGAAGGCGCAGCAATGGATCTGCGCGTCGGCCCGACCGCGGTGCGCAAGGCGCTGGAATTCCTTGTTTCTGCAGACCTCTTGACCCGCGACGGCCGCGCCTACGCGCTGACGCCGCTCGGCCGCACCGAAGGAGACCCGGAATGAAAAGCATGACCGCCGAGCAAATCGTGCAGCTGGATCCGGCTGCTGTCGTCTTGTGGGTGTTCCACCCTGAAGGCCCGAGGGATATCCATGAGCCGGCGTACGATGGCGACGAGAAGATCGCGGCGCGCATGACGGTTCTGAAAGAGCTTGGTGCGGTGACGGCGGTTCAGACCCATCCGCATCTGTTTCCGGAAGAGCCGGAGGTGATGGGGTGACCACGCCAAACAGACCCGCCGCCAAGGGGACACTCAACCCTCGGTACCCGGCACTTCTTCAAATCCTTCGCCGTTTTGAAGATGAATTGTTCGGTGAGATCCGGACGGGCGCGATTGCTGAAGGCATGAGCTTCAACGAGCAGATTCAGCCCGGTACTGCACCGATCTTGCAATGGATCGGTACTGAAATCGGATTGGGCGGGCAAATGTCGTTTCTAGGGTATCGGGGGTGTGGTTCTGATGATCCGGTCGATAAAATATTCAGCATCTTTCTCATCCAACCTTCTAGGCACTGGAAGGAGAGTGCTCGTGTTGTAGGTTTGGTCAGGGAAAGCGCCCACCCAATAGAACGCTGTGTCAGCTTCGGTATTGAGATCTGTTTCGATCGCGTTGAGCGTCGCCCCCGAAAAGTTTGCTACATCAAGATTTGTACTCCGAAAGCTTACTCCAACAAGCTTAGCCTTCGTGAAATTGCAGTCATGGCAATACGATCTTGTGAACGAAACTCGGTCAATTTCTGCATTTTCAAATATTGCGCCAGGTATATTTGCTCCTCTTATCAAGACACTGTCCAACTTTGCGAAAGCAAAGTTAGAATTTCTCATTTTTGCTTCATTGAAGTTTGCGTTTTTGACAACCGCACCTGCGAAGTTTGCATAATTCCCGGCCGCTCTAACAAAGGTTGTTCCCTCGAGACGAGACAAACCGAAGTCTGTACCGTCAATTTGCGCACCGTCGAAAATCGCGCCACGAAGATCAGCGCCACGGAACGAAGCGCCGGTTACATCCGCGCCACTAAGGTTCACGCCCCTGAGAAAAACCGGCTTACCTTTGACCATCGAGAGGTCGATATTTGTGAGTGGAATTCTATCTTTCCAGCACTTCGACCAACTTTTGTCTTCGCGGGCTACAACAACAGTTCCCCCAAAGCGGGCGAGTTGAGTGTCACCGTGCCTAACGCGGTTGTCGAATTCGATTCCGGGCCAATAAAAGCAGCCATAGCGCGAATTCAGGTATTCCAAGCTTTCGATTTTTCCGCTGTTCCCAGGGGCAGACATCGTGATTATTTGCCAAGCCTGAGCAACTCGCTGGCTCTGTCTTTCCTGAAGCTCAAAATAAAACAGCACAACGGCGACAAGAAGCCCAATCAGTCCGAGTGCCTCCAACCCTACAACCAAAGGGGAACCGCGAAGGTAATTGGCGTAGCGCCGAAGACGAGATTGTTTGGAGGCCTGGAGCGTTTCATATCCCAGCATGGCCTCTATTATCACACGTTGAAGTTCTCTGCGTTCCTGTGCTTGCGCCAAGTCTTCGTGAAGCTTTTCTTTGTCAAACATAGTCAAGCCCATAACACGGCCCGGTTGCAGATGGGAGTCTTCCCTTGAAACGCTATACCGAAGCCGAGAAGGAACGCGTCAAGGCGAACAATCCGGTCTCCACCATCATCGGCCGGCACGTAACATGGGACAGGTCGAAGACGAACGCCAACGCTGGTGACTTCTGGGCTTGCTGTCCGTTCCATGCGGAGAACAGCCCATCCTTCCACTGCGTTGACCGTGAGCATCGTTACAAGTGTTTCGGTTGCGGCGCGACCGGCGATCAGTTCACGTTCCTGCAAAACGTCGAGGGGCTTTCCTTTGTTGAAGCCATGGAGCGCCTTGGCGGTACTGCGGAAGCGGAGCCGCTGAGCCCGGAAAAGATCGCCGAAGACAAGGCGCGGGCGGAGGACAAGCGGAGAGAGCAGGAGGCTTTTGCCGAAGCCCGCCGCCAGGACGAAATCAAAAAGGCCCTCAAGCTTTGGGGCTATGGCGGCCGCGTAGGCGGTACGGAAGGTGTTGGCTATCTGCGGGGGCGCGGATTGGCTCCGCTGCCGTTCGTTCTGCCGCTGCGGTTCCACCCGCATTTCAAATACTGGCATTCGCGGCCTGTGCCGGGACAGAAACGGCAGGAGTTTTTCGTGCTGTTTTCCGGGCCGGCAATGCTTGCGCCGATAACAGGGCTGGATGGTTCGTTTGCCGGTGTGCACATCACCTATTTCGACCCGCGCCGACCAGGGCGGAAGATTGAGCTGGAAGACCCATATGCCGAGCCGCGCGACGATGGAAGGCCGTCACTGATCGCGCCAAAGAAGATCCGCGGATCAAAGCGGAACGCCTCCATAAAGCTGTTGCAGCCTGAAGGCTTCACGCGGCTGGTTGTGGGCGAGGGATGGGAGACGACTGCGTCTGTCGCCCTGGCCGAGTACGGAACCGATGTTTTCAGCCGGACGGCCTATTGGGTTTCCATCGATCTGCAGTCCATGGGTGGCAAGGCCATCGAGACAATCGCGCACCCGCACCTGAAGAACAGGGCTGGCCGGCCGCTCAAGGTGCCGGGGCCTTTCCCGGATATGGATGACCCGAGGGCGCTGACCATTCCCGACCAGGTTGAGGAAGTCGTCCGTCTCGGTGATGGCGACAGTGACCGCTTTACCGCCGAACAGGTGATGGCGCGCGCGAATGCACGGTGGGCGAAGCCCGGCCGCCGGCAGTTCGACGCCTGGGCACCTGAGGGGCAGGACTACAACGATATTTTGATGGGGGCGTCGTGACAGAGAACAAAAAGACGACTGCCGCTGGCAAGCCCAACAAGCACCGACAGCTTCTTGATGAGCTGTCGGCACAAAAAGCGACGGAAACCGAGGTCGAGGGAGAACAGGGCCAAAGGGGGGGAACGCCTTCAGACGGTTCTGTTACCGCTGGGAAAAGGGGGCTCGATCACATCCGCACACTGATCGAGAACGCCAGCCAACCCGGCACAACGGATGATGACGATGAGGTTCTAACGGATCAGGAAGAGGATACGGACAACGACACCGGGTCGAACGCTCCTGTGCCGCAAGAGTGGGGCTATTCCCTCGAAAAGATGAATGCGGAGTGGTCGCTCGTCCTGATCGGCTCCAAGGTTGCGATGGTGCGCGAACAGCCGCATGCCAAGGAAGAGGACCGCGTTCGTGTTGTCCAGGTGGATTCCTTCCACCGGCTTTATAACAACAAGCCCACGCAGGTGATGGGGGCAGACGGCAAGATCAAGACTGTGTCCTGGTCGAAGCGGTGGGAAGGCGAGCGCCACCGCCGGCAATATGACGGCATCGAGTTCTTTCCGAACCAGGAAGGGAAGGCGGGAACGCGCGGGTACCTCAATCTTTGGAAGGGGTTTTCCTATCGGCCTGATGCAAAGGCCGGGTCATGGTCGGTTCTGAAAGACCATATGCTGACCAACATCTGCAACGAGGACACCGAGCTGTTTCGTTGGGTGTTCGCCTGGTTTGCCCATATGCTTCAGCGGCCTCGCGAACGGCCGGGCACTGCGCTTGTCATCCGTGGTTTGATGGGAACCGGCAAATCGATCATGGGCGAAGTGATGGGCAGTTTGATCGCGCCTCATTTCTTCCAGGTGGATGACCCCCGGTACATTACCGGTCAGTTCAACGCTCACATGAGCGCGTGTCTGTTGCTTCAGGCCGAAGAAGCGGTGTGGGCTGGTGACAAGGTGGCGGAAGGCCGTCTCAAAGGGTTGATCACCTCGAAAACGCAGATGATCGAGTCGAAAGGTGTTGACCCGTACCGGCTCGACAACTTCGTGCGCATCATGATGACCTCCAACGAGGAGTGGGTTGTGCCGGCCGGCAAGGATGAGCGCCGGTATTGCGTGTTGGACTGCGCGCCAAACGCCAAGGAAAACCACGGCTATTTCGGAGAAATGATGGCTGAACTGGAGGAGGGCGGGCGCCAGGCGCTACTGGCTGATCTGCTGGCTTTCGATCTGAATTCCGTCAACCTGCGTCAGATCCCACGCACAGGGGCATTGCTGCAACAAAAGCTGCGGTCACTGGACAGTGTCGATCAGTTCTTTTTCGAGCGGCTTTATGAGGGGACGTTGCTCAAGGCAGATGACAGCTGGCAACCAGGTGGCAGCATCATCAAGCAGATCCTCTACGAGGAATATCTCGCCTCGGCTGACAAAGTCGGGATCAAGCGGCGCGCAGACCTGAATCAATTCGGCAAATCATTGTTGAAGCTCATTCCTGGGATTCCGGAGGCGCGACCACGCGACGGTGGTACGCGGAAACGGGTCTATATCTTTCCGAGCCTGGAAGAGTGCCGACGAAGCTTCGAAGAGGCTGTTGGGCAGGCTGTCGATTGGCCCGTAGAGATCGACTTGCCGCCCTTTCAAAGCGAGCTCTCCGCATGGAGAGAGACAGGATGAGAGGGGGAGAACGGCTTTACGGCAGCCTTGGTCCACCCTCTGTGTGGACCACCGGTCAAAGTGTGGACCGGGATTTGCCAATGAAATCAACGGTTGGTCCATATGGTCCACGTGGTCCATACAAAATCACGCCCCGCGCGCGCGTGAGGTCCGTTTGGCGATCTACCCCTTTGCACCTGCTCTCACCATGGCTGGTTTGCCTGGACCATCTGGACCATGGCGCTAAGTCATTGAAGGGCAAAGAGAATGCCGGTCCATACAGTCTTTTATTTAACTGGACCACTATGGACCACATGGACCACCACTTGAAATCCTGCAAAACCGGGGCTTGGGCATGAAAAAACGCATCGATATCGAAAAGCTGCTGAAGTGGGCCTATTGCGAAGAGCTGCCGAAGGGTGGTGAGACATCATCACACCGGGTTGGTTCGGCCTGGGCATCGATTGAGAGTTTCATGCAGTTGCTCACAAAGATCGATGACAACGAATATGGCGTTGTTCCGACTTTGAGCCCGATCGATGGCGAACCGCATGATGATGCTTTGCGCGTGCATGAAGCTGTTTGCGATCTCGACCAGCTTCAAATCGATTTCCCACCAGACTGGAACCCGATACCGGAAATCGCTGATTTTCCGGAATGTGGTCAGGTGCTCAGCGCCGCCCGGTTCGGCATCGGTTGTCAGCGCAAGACGCCTGCAGAAATAGTCCGCAAGCATGCAATCCTTGGCGGGCATCCTGATTGGGAGGGAGAGGTGCCAACGCGAGAGGTGGTGCGGAACGGAAATGGCGCACCGATCTGGTATCAGAAGCGGATCACTCACTCGCACGATGAGGACGGCAACGCTGTCGAGTTCCGGAGTGAAACTGAAGACGGTTGGAATCGTAACACCAAGGCTCCCAAGGTAGGTGCATACCAAAAGTTTTTTCTGAAGCCTGACCCGACTGGACTGATTATCGCCCGCGGTGAATATCAAATCTGGCGGTCGTGTCTCGATATTCTCACTGAGGAACTGGCGGAAAAGCTGATGTCCTGGGTGTTGTCACCTTCAGCACGTACTGCCTGCCCTTGGGAGGGAGAAGGGTGGCGTGGCCCCCGCATCCTGAATGACCTGCGATTTTATTCTTGACGTGACAACGGCGCTTGACATACAAAAGCCGCACTGAAAAAGGTTCACACCCCGCTGGCAACGCCCGCGGGGTTTTTTGTTGGGGTGGCGATGCGTGCACTGGATCAAGTCGATAGCTGTGCGCAACTCTTCCACCAAGTAGATCAAGACCCGGACTTCTATTCCGCCAAAGTTTTCCTGCGTGACGCCTTCCCAGACGCTCGAGTTATTGAGATCGTACCGGGTGTCTTCGGTATGGCCGACGTCATGATCTACCTGGACGAAGGCGTTATCATCCAAACACTGATCTGATCGAAGTTTAGGGACCGTACCCGGCCAAATCCAATACGGGGCGGCTTAGTGTTTAAGGTGGCCAGTCTGAGCCTAAAAACGAAGCCTAAACTTGGCTAAAGACCTAAAGACGCAGCTAAATTACTAAAGTAGAGGCTGGAGCCGGAGAGACGCACGTGACAACGCAAGCGGATGAGAACGCTGTTGTCAGCAAGGGAGCGTTTGCCGATATCATTGGTGTCAGTGCGGGTCGGGTGTCGCAGTACATCTCTGAGGGCAAGATCAGCGGACCTGCCCTGGTCGGTGAGGGGCGTAGGGCGAAGATAAACGTAGCTGTCGCTCGGGAACAGCTCCGACTAGCGCTCGATATCGGCCAGATGCTCGGTAATGGGCTTGAAACCAGATTGAGTGCCGCAGCTTCACCTGGAGCATTGCCGTTCGAAGCGCTTGCCGTACCGATTTTGGCGACACAAACACCAGCGCCAGATCCGCGTCATGACTCAGTCGAGGACAAGCTCAAGCGTGAGCGGTTGTTTCAGGAGCAGATCCGCAGCCGAAAGGCAGCGGCCGAAGAGGAAGCGGAGAAGGGCCGCTTCACGATCACGCGGGAAGTCGCGGCAACTAACCGACGCATCGCTGTTGAGATGATCCAGACCTTCGAAGGGTCGCTCCCGAACATGGCCGCCGCAGTTGCCTCGCACTTCGAAGTGCCTGTCCGCGACGTGCTGCATCTTCTTCGAGGCGAATTCACGCAGATGCGGGCGAGGGCGGCTGAAAAGGCGCGCGAGAAGGGCGCAGACCTACCTGAGACCATCGAAACTGAGATCACGGCCAACGACGAGGAAGACTTGGATTGAACTGCCTTGTCGTCAATACAGCCAATCCGGAGCGCCTTGCCTTTGACGCGATGGCGGAAGCATGGACCCCGCCACCGCGAGTGGACTATCTGAAGTGGGCCGAAGAGAACATTGTGCTTTCCGAGCGTGAAAGCCCCTATCCCGGTCCCTATAACCGTGATCTCTTCGGCTACTTCGATGAGGTTCTCAGGGCTTTCTCGCCGGAAGACCCGTGTCGCATCGTGACGCTGAAGAAAAGCGCTCAACTTGGCGGAACGGTCTTGGCGAATATCTTCTGTTGTGGCTCGCTCGCCATGGTGCCGGGGGATTTCCTCTATGTGCACCCGACCGAGGGCAACGCGCAGCGCTGGTCCAAGCAGAAGCTTGCGCCGATGCTGAAGAACACCACGTCCCTACGGGCGCTGTTCTCCCAGAAGAGTCGGGATGGCGGGGATTCGATCCTCTACAAGGAGCGGATCGACGGCCGAGGTGCCATCCAGATTTCCGGTGCGAATTCGCCGGCGTCCCTGTCGATGGTCACCATGAAGAACCAGGTGCAGGATGACCTAGCGAAATGGGAAACCAACTCGGCGGGCGATCCGGAAGCACAAGCCGACAGCCGCAGCCAGGCACACGAATTCGCGAAAATCGCGAAGATTTCGACACCTCTGGTTCTGCCCGGGTGCCGAATCTCGCGGAACTTCGAAGACGGCAGTCAGGAGCTGCCCTTCGTGCCGTGTCCACATTGCGGTCACATGCAGGTCCTCGAATGGGACAACATGCTGGCCAATCTGGACGAGGAGCGGCCCGAACGGGCGCACTTCACCTGTACGGACCCGGAATGCGGCGGCGTCATCGAGGAACATCACCGCCCTGCAATGCTGAAAAAGCTGGAGTGGCGCGCACAGAACGAGAAGGCGAAGCGCCAGCATCGGTCCTTCTGGATCTGGTCGGCCTACTCCGTCCTGCAAACTTTCGAACGGATTGCAAGGGCTTGGCTGAAGGCCAAGGGCGATCCGGCCAGCGAGCAGACGTTCATGAATGACGTTGTCGGTCTGGCTTACAACGCAGCCGGTGACGCACCGCCATGGGAAGAACTGAGGGACCGAGCGTCCGAGTCAGATTATTCCAAAGGCCAGATCCCAGCGGGTGCGGTCCTGATCACACTCGGTATTGACTGTCAGGATGATCGCGTCGAATGGCAACTCGTCGGCTGGGATCGAGATCTGCGCCGCTACGTCATCGACTATGGAGTTATTGCTGGACATATCAGCGAAAAGTCTCCGCGCGGGATGCTTGACCTACTGATCGTCAGCGAATGGAGAAACGCCTACGGGCACAAGCTGAGGCCGGACCTGACTGCTATCGACGGCAACTATTCGACTGCTGATGTTTGGGGGTGGGCGAAGCGCCATCCGGCATCCAAGGTCATCATGGTACGCGGTGCCAGGTCGGAAACCGCACCGCGCCTGCAACGGGTCAAGCAGGAATATGACGACAAGAGCGGTAAGGTGAAGAAATACTCCCGGCGGTTCTACAACTTCAACAGCTCGATCATGAAGTTCGGGCTCTACAAGAACATCCGAAAAACCGACCCTCTAGAGCCAGGCTACGTTTCGTTCGCAAGTGGATTGGACGACGAGTATTTCCGGGGTCTGACAGCCGAGCGCCGTGTTGTCGAAAAGAACCGGGACGGATTTGACGTCTGGAAGTGGAGGAAAGATCCGACCCAGAACAACGAGCCGCTCGACACGATGAACCAGGCGGAAGCCGCGGCTACGAAATACGGACTTCGCTCGATGCCTTCTGCCGTCTGGGACCGCTTGGAAGCAGAGCGTTGGGCGCCGGTACCGGAAGCTCAGCTCGACTTCGAGGACCTACCACTCGCGCCAGCCCCGGCTCCCGCCGGGAAATCAAACAAGAGAAAGTCAAACTTCGCAAGTCTTGCGAAAGCCTTGAACGGATAATCATGCCTCCTTCGGTTCCGACAATCCCTCGCCGTGAAACGCTTCAGACCGGGCGTGTGCAATCGCAATATTTGCGCCCGGACCGCAGCGGCTTCCTGGCCGGCTGGCCTCGTCCCGCCTTGCGCGAGGCGAAGCATGACGTGCGTCAGGCTTGGGCAGCGGTTGCGTCTCGTGCGGTTGAATCGATACACAATTCGGGTTGGATGAAAGGCGCTGTTGATCAGGCGGTCGGCGACACAATTGGCAATGGGCTCAAACTCAACCCTATTCCGGATTTCGTCGCTTGCGGATTTTCCGGTCAGGACGAGGCTGACGACTGGTCACGAAACACGGCAAAGCGCTGGAAGACCTATTCCCGCAATCCTCGGGAATGCGATGCACGTGGCAAAATGACCGTTGCAGCCATGGCGAAATGGCAGCTGCGTAGTCACTACGGATTTGGCGAAGGCGTCGCCCGGACGATACTCCGCAAGCGTGGGAACTCCCTGACAGAGACCAAAATCCAGCTTCTTTCCCCTCTTCGGATCACACAGGAGACGCGGGACGAGGCCCGGCTTTACCAGGGTGTCTATCTAGATGGCGACGGGATGGCGGTCGGATATCGCATGAAGACCGTCCAGGGCGGACTAGACCGCACGGTTGATTTGCCAGCCCGCGACAGGCATGGCCGTCCACTGATTATCCATACGTTTGACGGCGAAGCGGACCAGACGCGCGGTGTCTCTCCCTTCGCCGCAGTGCTGAAGGTCTTCCGCCAGGTTGATCAACTGGCCGATGCTACCCTGGTGGCTGCTCTCCTGCAGACGATCTTCGCCGCGACTATCAAGTCGGACTCGCTATCCGAGGAGCTCTTCGAGGGCCTGACAACCAAGGACGAGGACGGCAACGTATCTGTTAGTGGTGATCTTGCCGGTTTTTTTGAAGCCAAGCAGGATTGGGCAAAGGGCACGAAACTCGATTTAGGTGCGCACGGCAAGATCGCGCACCTGTTCTTCGGCGAAGAGCTGCAGTTCCACAACACTAATCATCCGCATAACAACTACCTGCCGTTTATGCGGAACTTGCTCCGCGAGATAGCCCGCGCGATTGGTGTCTCCTATGAGGCCATGGCCTTTGACTACGAGGGTGCAACCTATTCGTCGGTTCGGATGGGCATTGCCTCGTTGTGGCCGCAGGTGATCACAAGGCGCGAGGATCTGTCAGCGCCGTTCTATCAGGCGGTTTATGACGCTTGGCTCGAAGAGCAGATCTTCAAAGGCTGGATTGCCTTCCCAGGTGGATACCGGAAGTTCCTGCGTGTACGCGGCGCCGCTACACAAGCGGAATGGCGGGGTCCTGCCAAACCGACTGCAGATGACCTTAAGTCAGCTAAATCCATGGGAGAGCGTTTGGAGCGGGGCGTTTCCAGTCTTTCAATCGAATGCGCGGAACTTGGCTACGATTGGGAAGAGGTCGCCGAGCAAAGAGCGCGGGAGTCCAAACGATGTGAGGAGCTTGGGCTGCCTGATCCCCATGCCGCGAAGGGCTCACCGCTCGTTGGTCGCAATATAGAGCGTGCGCTTGATGAGGAAGACGAAGACGACAAAAACAAGGACGAAGTCTGATGGCTAGCATCTTCGACGGGGTTGATACCACCGACCCGTGCCTCGTTTGGCCACTATTGCAGACAGCGCTCTACAAGCTTTCGGCTGGTGAGGTCGAGGTTCGGGTTCGGCATGAGGACTTCGATGTCACGCTGCAGCCTGCAAACACAAAGGACCTGGAGCGGATGATCACGAAACTCAAGGCCGACTGCAATCGCAAACAGGGCATTCGAAGCCGGTTTGCGATCCGTGGCGGCTACTAAGGGATCGACCATGCCAGACGTCAACGAACTCAGCTACCTACGCGCGGCAACGCAGGTTTTCGATACCCCATTGCTCTTGGCTGAAAGTCAAGGCCTCCTTATCGGCGAATATCTTGCTAGCCGGATGCTTGGTGTCGCGACACCGTCGCCGCAGGGGAACAGGTTCCGGGGCGAGGATGCCTTTGAGCAGGGTCCTGACGGCCCTGAATGGCAAGGTTATTCGCGGATTGGCAGCGTTGCACGCATCTCCTTGATGGGTGAATTGGTCAATCGCGGTGCCTGGATGGGGAGCTATTCCGGGATGACCTCCTTTGAGGGTTTTACGGAGCAGATGAACCGGGCCGGTGCAGCTTCAGATGTCAGCGCCATCGCGTTGGACGTCAACTCGCCGGGAGGTCAAGCCGCCGGCATGATCGAAGCGGCGCGCCTTGTTCGCAAGATCAGTCAAGTCAAGCCTGTGATTGCGGTGGTCAATTCGATGGCGGCTTCCGCTGCATTCGGGCTGATCAGCGGCGCAACCAAGATTGTCATGACGGAAAGCAGTGAAGTCGGCTCCATCGGTGTGTTGTGGCTTCACTTTGACCGGAGCAAGCAGCTGGAGACCAGAGGCGTAAAGGCAACGATCATTCATGCCGGTGCGCGCAAGGTCGACGGTCACCCGTTCGGACCGTTGGAAGGGGACGCCAAAGCGTCAATCGAGACGCGTGTCAACGCGATCATGAGCCAGTTTGTGGGGCTGGTTTCAGAACACCGTGGCCTTGAAGAGAAAGTGGTCTTCGATCTCGAAGCTTCAATGCTTGGCGCAGATGCCGCGCTTGAAGCAGGTCTTGCCGATCAGGTCGGCACATTCGATGAGGTCCTGGAGGACCTTGCCAGCGCCCGCGTCGGGCGCACCATCTCGCAAAAGAAGGGACTTATCATGAGCGAGAATAACCAGGGGCCCGATGCAAGCGCCTCGGGCATCACACAGGCGCAGCTCGACACGGCTGTCGCAGCGGCCAAGAGGGAAGGAGTTGCCGAAGGTGCAGCCGCTGAACGCGGTCGTATAAAGGCCATTCTGGACAGCGAAGAGGCCGAAGGCCGCGAAGAACTGGCGCGTCACTTTGCTTTCGATACCGACCAGACGCCGGAATCGGCTAACGCAGCCCTTACGAAGTCACCCAAGGCCACGGCGGAGAAGGGCCACGAGGGTGACGAATTCACTGCCCTGAAAGAAGAGGCAGCAGCCGGAGCAGCCCTTGATTTTGGCGGGCCTGCAAGCTCCGAAAAAGCGAAGTCCGGCCTTTCCAAAGCCGTGGATCGCTACGCGAGCTAACGCTCTTCCAATCATTCCAGACATTTGACCTCGACCTTATGCGGGCCGGGGAACACATCAACTCGGCCGATTGAAGAGGTTTTATCATGCTGCCGTACTACTCCATTACCCAGGACAAAGGGCTTACATCCCTTTTGAAGTGGGAAGTCGATCCCGACTTCTCCCGCGAACCCGTCACCTTGCTTGCCGGTGACGGTGCTGCTCGCACGATCAAGCTCGGCAATATCATTGCCTTGCTGGCGACTGTCTCTGATGTAAGCGCTGTTGCAGCGGCCGATGCTGGCAATACTGGCGATGGCACACTGACCATTGCCGATCCGGCCGTGACCACGGCTGCGAAAGAAGGTGTTTACACCGTCGTCTGTATCGACCCCGCAGCCGACGCCGGCACCTTCGATGTTTCCGATCCTGAAGGCAAATCTGTCGGCACGGCAAAGGTCGGCGTTGCCTTCGGTAAACAGATCCGGTTCACGATTGCTGATGGCGCAAACGATTTTATCGCAGGCGACCGGTTTGAGGTGACCGTCACCAAAGGCGATATCAACCCGAATGCGGGCAAGGCTGTCGCCTGGGACCCGGCAGGCGCGGACGGTTCTCAGTATCCCTGGGGGATTGCAGCGAATGCCGCAGAAGCTCAGGATGGCAGCGATCTCGATTTTGGTTTGATTGCGTTGCGCCGGCAGGTGCTGTGCTTCGAAAAGGGCATCGTTTGGCCGGACGGCGTGACCGCCGCGCAGAAGGCCGAAGCGCTCGAAGCCTTGGAGAAGCAGGGCGTCGTGGTCCGCGCCGCCTAACCCGAAACCGAAACACCAGAGGCCGGCACCGCCGGCCTCTTTCATTTGGATTTCCGGCAGGACCGGAAACGATCAGGAGTGAAAGGCTATGCCGGAAATTCTCTTTCCCTATACCAATGTGGAACTGACCGACGAGGTCAACCGCATTCCGAACCTCTTCGGTCTTATCAACGCGCTCAATCTGGCGCCTGGTGAACCGATGGCGTCGCGTCTTGTGCGCATCGACTATCGGGACGGCCAGCTCGTTGTCCTGGCCGCCGAGGAGCCGGGCGCACCTGGGCAGATGTCCGAGCAGGATGACGTTGGCGGCACGATCCTCACGATCCCGCATTTCCCGCATCTGGAAACCATCAAGGCGGAAGATCTTGCAGGTGGTCTTGAAGTCATCAACGGGGTACTGCAGTCCCGTAATCTCGACACGGAAACCGCTCGTCGCCTGTCTCGTGTCCGCAACCATCATTCGGTGACGCTCGAATACATCCGCATGGGTATGCTGCGCGGTCTGATCAAGGACGGCAGGGGGCGCACGCTCTACAATCTCTTTACGGTACTTAATCTCACCAAGAAGACGGTGGATTTCAAGTTGGGCACCGCCGGCACGAAGGTCGTGGAGAAGTGCGAAGAAGTCATTGATCACATCCTTGGCAATCTCAAGGGCGAAACATCCACGCAGATCGAGTGCATTGTGCACTCGACCTTCTTCAACAAGCTGGTTGGTCACGCCAACGTTGAGAAGTTCTGGATCCAGACTCAGAACGCACCGACCCTGCAGAATATGGAACGAGGTCGCCTGGGTGGAAATTGGGGCCGCATCTTCGAATTCGGCCAGATCATTTTCCGCGAATACAAGGGAACATTCCCAGTGCGAAACGCTCAAGGTGTGATCACTTCCGAACCTGCTGTCGAGGCTGGGAAGGGGCACGCCTATCCGGCAGGCACACAGAACCTGTTCACCACCTACCAGTCGCCCGCGCATCACATCGAAATGGTCAACATCGCGCCGAACGTTGATGATCCGATTTATGTGTCGACCAAGGTTTTGGATCATGGGTCCGGTGTCGAAATGAAGTCGCAGTCGAACCGGCTGGCTGTCTGCAAGCAGCCGAACATCCTCGTCGAAGTCTATAGCTCCGACTAATCCGGATGCGCGCTGACATCGCACAGAAAGCCGTTGACGCCGCCTTCGAGAGGCTCGGCGTCAACGGTTTCTATCAGCCCAAGACGGGCGATCCCATTCCGTGCCGAGTCCTGTTTTCGTCTGACGATGACGAGGCAGTCGATTTTGGCGGCCGGTCCCGTCCGGTCGGGCGTGTGAGCGTCCTGAAACTCCGGGCTTCCGAAGTCACGCCAGCCAAGGACCAGACGGTCACTGTCATTGGAATCGGTGAAACTTACACGATTTCATCGCAGCCGATATTATCGGATACGGCGCGGTTGGTCTGGAAGTTCAAGGCGGTTGCAATCTGATGCCTGATTTGAGACTGGCGCTTGTCGGGGACCTGCAAAAGCATCTCGACGCGGAACAAAAAGAGGTTTCGATTGCCCTGCAGCTCGGGACCGAAGACGTTGCCGTTCTGGGTAAGAAGCGGTATCGCCAGCAGACAACAGCCGCCGGACTTGGACGGAAGGTTGCCAAAGCCTGGCGGCACAATGTTTATCCAAGGCATGGTGTCGAAACGCTGGAACCTGCGGCGCTGATCTTCACCAAAGCGCCTGAGATCATTCAGGCCTTCGACAAAGGCCAGACGATCCGCCCGAGAAACAATAGCTTTCTCGCTATCCCGACAGACTATGCCCCGAAGAGCCGCGAACGGCTTTCGCGCGGACGCCGCATGAGCCTGAGGGAGTTCACGGAAACCTTCGGCAAGGATGCCCTGAGTTTCCGGCCGCGTTCTGGCTCGCATGGATCAATTGTCTACGCTTTCGCCGAAGAAGGTTTTCGGCGCTCGCGCGGCAAACGTGGCGGGTCCCGTCGCATCAAGGCAGGTGGCCGGCAAAAGTCGGAACGGGTTCTTATGTTCGTGCTCGTCAAGCAGGTTCGCCTTTCGAAGCGCCTGGACGTGTCGTCGATCGAGACTGTTTTGCGTAGGCAGTATCCAGCCCTCCTTACGCGGCGTTTGACCGAAAGGCTTTCCTGATGAGTTCGGATGCAGTTTTGACCGCGTTGCATACGGTCCTGACGGATTTGGCCACTGCAGACGCCGCCGTTCCAACGATAAAGCGAAACGAAACGCTGGACGATGCGTTCGAAGCGCTCGATGCCGGTGCGCAGGCCTATGGCAACATGGTCGACGGGGACCTTGAGCGCATCACTGAAGCGCTCGGGGTGCCGGGCGGGCAATATGAAATGCGCCAGTTCGCGCTTCTGGAGCTGATCGTCAAGGCGGCGACAGACGAAGCTCGCCGGGCTGCGCTTGGGGTCATTCTGGCAAAGGTGCATGCGGCTCTTGTGGCTTCAACCGGTGGCGTGGCGCATTGGGAAATCACCGGCCTCGACCGGCTTGGCCAGGCGACAGACGGAGATCCTGAGGTCTCTGGCTACACGGTCGAAATCACCTGCGAATTCGTTTCTGACGTGCCGTACTAAAAGGAAAATCCTCATGACACGCAAACGCGACACCGCGCCGGTTCCGGCGGGGAAGCCCTTCGTGCTGCTCGAAGCCGTTCCGGACTTTGGTGAACGGGGCTGCATCAAGACCCTCAATGATGAGCATGCCAGCGAACTTGGCAACAAGGTTCGCCCGGCAAGCTCCCGCGACCTAGAGATCGCCGGCAAGACGTAACAGGAGACCTGACAGATGCCCACAAGCGCAACCCCGCGCGGCAAGACCGCCAATCTGCTGTTTGGCGATCAGGCCGATTTTTCGACGCCTGCACCCGTCGATTACATCTCGACGCCGTTCTATTCGGAAAACCTTGGCGAGTCCGAGCCGCTGGACACCGATCCGCTGCTTGGTACCGCACGCACCAACAACCGGGACCAGACCGCACCTGCACCTGGCCTGGTGACCATGGGCGGCGATATTGTCGTGCCGATGGATGTGAACCATCTGCCGTACTGGCTGACAATGCTGTTCGGTGCGCCGGTAACAACTGGCGCGGGTCCTTACGAGCACGTCTTCACCAGCGGCGGTGAGGTGCTGCCCTACCGCACAATCGAAATCGAAAAACGTGCCGGTGCTGCGTTTTTCCAGAACATCGGCATGTTGGCGTCGGGCTTTTCCTTTGACAGCGCGCGCGCTGGCGGCTTCCGCCAGGCGACGGTCAACCTGGTCGGGCGCAACCAAGCGAAACTCGGCGCGACCGGTGGCGGGGTCCCTGCAGCGCAATTGGCCTTGAGCCAGATCCCGGCATCCAAAGGCCTTCTGCGGATCGACAGTGTTGACGCCGCGCACTTCCTCGGTGGATCGTTCAACTACCAGAACAATCCGTCGCCAGATGAAGCGTTGAACGGTACCGAGTATCTCTCCGGCTATACGCTCGATGAGGATGCAGCCTGCAGCGGATCGAAACGGGTTCGCTACATCAACGACAGCTACTACGACATCATGACTGCCGGTGACCCGGTTGCGCTGGAGCTTGAATTTGCGATTTCGGCCAATGCCAAAATCCTGTTCGCCATGCCGTCTGTCCGTTTTGAGCGCGCATCTTTCGCACCGATTTCCGGACCTGGCGGGCTGGAAGCGGAATTCAACTGGCGGGCGGAACAGACGGATAGCGCTGCCATGCTGACCGTGACTGTCACCAACCAGATCGCGGCCTACTAAGATGGCGGTACGTCTCGGTAAGACAAAACTGGTTCCGTCTGAGGTGGAGTTCCCTGACGGGATCGTACTCACGATGCGCCGGGCGACTTCCGTAGACATGGAAGAGGCGGAAGCAGAGGCGGGGCGGCTCGTGGCCGGTCTCATTGAGGGAGCTGAAGCTTTCTCCGGATTCGGTTTCGACGAAATCGACTGCGTCGGATTTTCCGATGTCGAGGAAGCGCTTGGCTTGTCTCAATTCCTGACCCTAGCGCTGGTCTTTGAACGTGTGGTTACGGCATGGACCGGCCTGATTGGTGACGATGACGGCCCCGCGCTGTTGTCGCGGCTCTATATCGGCCGGTTTCTGCTGGATCCGATTTATCGCGGGCAATTCCGCAGAGAAGCCTATGCCCGTCTCTATCTGGAGATCTCAGAGGGAAACGGGTCCGCCGCCTCGCTGAATGGATAGGGCGGGGCGGCCTGGATTACTGCGCGAATTGCAAAAAGACAGGCGCCAATTGCGGCAAGGCCTGTCCTGTCGAAAAGCACAAGCCGAATACGCGTGAGGGCAGGGCCGCCGTTAGAGTGGCGTCACAGCCCGGCGTTCAACGCATACATGCGTTTTCCGGTGAACCTGTCGGCATCGACATCACCGAGGCCAAAGCCCGGATTGTCGAAGACGCCGACCCGAAACTGCTCATGAAATGTCTGACAGAGTTTGAACGTGGCCTGTTGACGGGACGCGCGGCGGCTAAAGAGGGAGAAGAGGAAATTGGCATCTAGAACACCTCAAGTCGGCGTCCGTCTTGCCGCCCTGGATGGCAAGGTAGTCCAGCGTGAATTTCGGAAGTTCGGCAAGGAAGGTGAAGACGCGTTCCAGCGCATTCAAAAGGCGTCGGTTCCTGCCTCGCGCAGCTTAAAGGCTGTTGATGCCTCGGTGAGCGACATGAAGTCGAGCGCTGCAGGGCTGTCAGCCCGGATCGGCCCACTCGGCTCTGCTCTGTCTGCGCTCGGACCTGTTGGTCTGGCCGCATCAGTAGGCATAGGCGCTTTGACGCTCGGTCTTACGCTTGCTGCAGAACGTAGCCGGGAGGCAGTTGCCAGCATCACGGAAATTGCAAACGCCGCCCGTCGCGCTGGTCTGGATGTCCAGGACTTTCAGGAGCTTGGTTACGTTGCCGAAGTCAATCAAATCTCCATTGATGCCCTGACTGACGGGATCAAGGAACTGAACCTCCGGGCAGATGAATTTATCATCACCGGCAAGGGCTCCGGGGCAGAAGCATTTCAGCGTCTTGGTTTTAGTGCGGACGAACTTAGTCAACGACTGCAAAACCCTGCCGATCTTCTGGTGGAGATCATCAAGCGCACAGAAGACCTGGATCGGGCTGCACAGATCCGTATCGCGGACGAATTGTCTGGCGGGACAGGTGGTGAGCGTTTTGTCGAGTTGATCGACCGTGGCTCGGACTCCGTGCAGGATCTCGTCAGAGAATTCCGTGAGCTTGGTATCGGGTTCGATCAGAACCTGATCGACAAGGCAGAGGAAGCCGACCGGGAATTCCGGAAAGTCACGGCGCAAATTGACAGCAACATGACCAAGGCATTCTTGGAGTTCACTCCGATAGCGCTGGCGGCGAGTGACGCGTTGTTGAAGGTTGCGCAGGGGTTTCGTGCCGTCGTTGACGCCTTTTCCGAGATCGAGAACAAGTCCAACTATGCCCTTCAAAGCCGGGGGGCGGAGATCACGGAAGAGATCGCACGCCAGCGCGCCCGTCTGGAAGGGACACCCGGACGGCGAGAAGCTGCAAACGCAAGGAAAGAACTCGACCGTCTTTACAAGGAGGCGGCGAGAATTCAGGAGGCGTTGGATCGGAGAAGTGGTTTCAGGGAAGATTACGTCTACGAACCGCCGGCAGCCGATAAGCCGAAACTCACTGCTACCGAGGACGATCGCACCGCTGCCGAGGCCTGGCGCAAACGTATTTTGACTGCCGATGAAGAGCGAATAAAGGCCCTTGAGGAAATCGACCGGCTGGAAAAGCTCGGCCAGTTGACGGCGGAAGACGCCGGCCGGGCACGTGTCAAAGCGCAGGAAGACTACAATGCGGCAGTGAAGAAAGCGGGCAAATCCGGGCGGCAAGAGGAAGCCAAGCTCCTGCGCGAGGTGCAATCGCTGCTGAAGACCAGCGCGACGCCAGCGCAGGAACTGGAAACCCGCCTGAAGCGGATCGCCGAGCTGCAGAAGGAAGGCGTCTTCGACAAGGCAACGGGCGGAAAGGGAGAGGCGGCTGCGAATGCGGCGCGCGTCACGGCCATGCGGGAGTACCTGGGGGCGGCTGAAGACACAGCCGGAGCGCTGGAGAAGTTGCGCCAGCTGTCTCAGGACGGTATCGGCGCGGATGCGTTGGCAGCACAGATCGCGCTTGCGGAGCGGGCCGGCAAGTCCTTTGGCGAAACCATGAAGGAAGTTGGCGGAACGGTTGCCGACAGCATCACCGATGCCATTTTCGACGCCGGCGAAGAGGCAAAGGATTTCGGAGACATTATGAAGTCGCTCGCTCGCCAGTTGGCACGCGACTTCCTGAATTCCAACCTGCGCAACCTGTTCGGGCAGATTACGGGCGGTCTGGGGGGCGGTATTGGCGGCAATGGTTTGATGTCGATCATCGCCAGCCTCTTCGGTGGCGGGCGTTCCGCGTCTTCTGCTCTCATGACGGCGACAGCCGGCATCTACCACGATGGCGGTAAAATCGGTCCAGGTGGACGGACGCGACAGGTGCCGGCACCGTTGTTTGTCAATGCCGAGCGGCGTCACTCCGGCGGCTTCATCGGTCCACGTGAGCGGGCCATCATCGCGGAAGATGATGAGCGTGTCTTGACGCTCGCCATGCAGAAAAACACGGCTGACAGCTTCCGGTCGCTTGCGGCGCTCGCAAGTCGTCCGGCAGCCGCCATGCCTTCGGCTGCCGCAGTACCGATCGTGAATATCTATCCGCAAGCCGGACAGGAGGTTACGACGCAACAACGGCAGGGCTCCAACGGCGCGGCGGAACTCGATGTCATCCTCGGACCAATCGAGCGGGCGCTTGCAACCAAGGTCGCCGAAGGCGGGAAACTCTCCACGGCAATCGGCAAACGGTTCGGGCTGAACCGTGCCAACGGACTGGCGGGGTAAACCATGCCACTTCCTTCCTGGCCGGCCGGTGTGCCGGAAAGCCCGGTGCGCGGCAGCTACCGGATGCCGCAGCCGTTCAACCAGAACGACATAACCGAATTCGAAGCGGGAAACTCCCGCGACCGCCCACGCGGCACGGTGCAGTACCGGATCGTTGAACAGTCAATCCGGATGACCCAGAGCGAATTCGAAACCTTTGAGACCTTCGTCCGAGACGATCTCGCCAAGGGCTCGCTGCGCTTCACCATGAATGTCTGGAACGGCTACGCGATGGCGGCTGTGACGGTGAAGCTCTCCGGGTCCGACAAGTTCACTGTCGCGCCGAAGGGTCGGGCGCTGCTGGTTTCCATGAGGCTTGAGGTGCAGTTGTGACGACACACGAAGAAGCTATCCGCGAAGCCTATGCCTCCTGCGAGGGCGATATCATTCTGGAAACCGTCGAGCTGCGGCACCCGGCGTTTCAGAAGGGTGGCAGCCCGATTGCACTCCGGTTCGTGGCGGACGGCGCAGATCATAATCTGCTGCTTGAAGCCGACGCGGCGATGAACCCGGGGGAGGTGGTCACCTTCCTTTCCATGCCCTTCGGTCTTGATCCGCCATCCGACGAAGAAGGTTCCGTGCCGCAAGTCAAATTCTGGATCGATAACGTTTCCTCCGAAGTGCACAAGCACCTGCAACAAGCGGTCCTTATCCGCTCGCCGGTGTTTGTAACCTGGCGGGAGTACCTCGTCGGTCAGGCGGGCCCGCAACAAAGGGTCGATGGCATCGAGCTGCGCAATGTGAAGGTGACGTCCTTGCGGGCAACGGCGACAGCGCAGCCGGGCAACTGGGCGGATCGTCTCTTCGGCAAGGTCTATGACCGCGAAAGCTTCCCGACACTGTCGACATGAGCCAACTGACCGCAGATCAGATCGGCCGGCTGTCCCGCCTGATCGGTGCGCCCTACGATGCACAAAACAGAGCGCCCGGGTATCACTGCTGGGGCGCATTCTGTGCCGCACAGGAAATCCTCGGACATTGCGGCCTGCCGGACTTCGTTCCTGAAAATGTAACCCTGGCCGCCCGCGTCAAAGCGCTTCGCGATCATCCGGAGCGGACGCGTTGGCGAGAAATCGAAAAGCCCGTCATGGGCTGCGCCGTTCTGATGGGGCGGCAAGAGATCGCTACTCATGTCGGCTGCTGGCTGGATCTGAATGGCGACGCTGTTCTTCATGCGACCCCGGAAACCGGTGTCGCTTTCGAAACCCTGCAAATTTTGAGGCTAGCGTCCTGGCGATGCATCACGTTTCACCTGCCGATCTGACCCCGATCACAACGCCGCTGCCGCCCTGCACGCCCGTGCAACTGCCTGCGGTCATGGGGGCCTCGCTCGCGGAAATCGTCAAAGCACACGGGCCTGCCAGGTCTGTCGCGTTCTACGTGACGGTCAACGGAGAACCGGTGCTGCGCACGGGCTGGGACCTTGTTCCGGCCCCATCCGATATCGTCGAGGCCGTCGTCCTGCCGCGGGGCGGGGAGGACAGCAAGTCCGTGCTCGGCATCGTTGCGCTGATTGCACTCTCGGCATTTGCCCCGTGGGCAGGTGGCTTGATCGCGGGGGCACTTGGAGCAAGTTCCACCGGCATCGTCGCTGGTCTTGCCGGCGCAGCGATCCTTGCCGGTGGCGGCATCCTGATCAACACGCTGCTCGCTCCGAAACCTGCTACGACAGCGAGCACGGACTTGGCTGCATCGCCAACCTATACCGCCAATCCGTCTGGCAATCAGGCGCGCCTTTACCAGACCATCCCGGTGCAGTACGGCAAACATCTGATGGTTCTGGACTATGTGTCCGACCCCTATCAGGAGTTTTCCGGCAACGATCAATATCTGTTTCTGCTGTTCGGACGAGGCCTTGGCCGCTCCGCACCCAAGGACGTTCGGATCGGCGAGACGGTCGTGTGGACCGACAGCGAAGGCTACACCGGTGCGATCGATGACCTTGAAATCGCCTTTTATGATCCTGGCGAACAAATTGACTTGTTTCCAGTGCAAGTCGAGACCTCCTCCGAGGTCGGTGGGCAGCTTATGGATTTCGGGTCGATCATCGGTCCTTATGCAGCAGTACCGGCGGGCGAAACGGCGCAAAAGCTCGGCGTTGATATCCTGCTACCGGAAGGTCTTTATACGATCCAGAACAGCGGTGGGAAGTCGTCTGCGACTGTTCAGTTCCACTTTCTTTATCGGGAGATTGACGATCTTGGTGCACCGATCGGCACCTGGCAGACGCTTGTCAGCAAGACCTTGACGCTGACATCGCCAACGCCCCGACGTTTCACTTACTCGGCCGACGTTCCGGCTGGCCGTTACGAAGTCCGCGCAGAGCGGTTGAATGCTTGGTCTGACAGCGATCAAACCTTCGATCGTCTCGAATGGGCGGGCCTGCGCGCCTATCTCGATGGGCCGCAGAGTTTCCCGGAGCTGTCCACCATGGCAGTCAAGGTCAAGGTGAACGATCAGCTGACCCAGCAGTCAGCACAAGACTTTCGGCTGGTTCAGTGCCGTATCCTGCCGGTTTGGAACGGCTCTGCCTGGGTTGAACAGGAAACCCGTTCGATTGCCTGGGCCGCTATCGATGTCGCGCGCAATCCTCTCTACGGGGCAGGAGAAGTTGACAGCAAGATCGATTTCGCGACATTCACGGCCTATGACACGCTCTGGGATGCACGCGGCGACACATTCGACGGCATCTTCGACACGCGTCAGACCCGGTTCGACGTGATCAACACCGTCTTGGCTGCTGGCCGCGCCAGTGTCCGTTTTGCCGGCGACCAGATTTCCATGGTGCGCGACGAACAGCGATCCCTGCCTTCACAGGTGTTCAGTGATCGCAACATCGTGCGTGGATCACTGGAGGTCACCTACGATCTCCATCAGACCGACAGTGCCGATGATGTCATCGTGGAATACACGGACGCGTCGTCCTGGACGACGGAGGAAGTCCGCTGCACGATCGCGCAGTCCTCTTCCGAGGCTCCGGCCCGCGTGCGGATGATTGGCCCGACCAGCAGGAACCAAGCATGGCGTGAAGGTATCCACCTTGCCGCGGACAACTATTTCCGCAGGGAAAAGGCGACCTTCCGGACGGAGCTGGAGGGTCGTCTCGTTGCCCGCGGTGATATGATCCGCATCCAGTCCGACATGCCGCAGACCTGGGGAAAGTCTGGTGTCGTGAAGGGCTATGCTGGCCTGATGGTAACACTTGACCGCGAGCCTGAAACCGATCCGGGCAACACGTATATCCGGTTCCGCCAGAAGAACGGGGAGGAATGGGGGCCGTGCAAGATCACGTGGACGCCCGGGACAAAAGTCGCATTTCTGGACAGCGACGACTACAACGCCGTCGAAATAGTCTTCGGGGCGCTGGGGCCGCATCTGGAAGACAATGGCGGCGAAGCGCCTGTCTATCTTCTTGGAGAAGGGGTGGACTTTACCTTTAACGGCATCGTGCTCGGCATGGTTCCAGAAGGAAAGCGCGTCCGGCTGGAAGTGGTTAGGGACAATGCTTCAGTCTATGTCGCTGACGGCGGCTTGACGGTTCCCGACTATCCGGCTGGGTCTCAGCTTCCGTCATCCAGCGGCACGCCGAGTATACTTAGTCTGGTATCTTCCCGCCAAATCAGCGTCACGGAAAGTTTTCTGAGCGTTGCTCTGCGCAGTACCGGCAACGCCGACTCGTTTGCGATTGAAATTTCCTATGATGGAAAAACCTGGACGCCAGTCTATTCAGGGTCTTTGCCGATCGCCACGTTTCCTGTGTTGCGAGACGCGCTTACGGTCCGTGCTCAGGCGATCGGCACGCAGCCCAGCGAGTGGGTTTCGCTTGCCGTTGCCGCCGCAGCGGATGTGATCCGGCTTCCCTCAGGGTCCATCAAGACCGGAGAAATCGGCAACGGTGTTATCACCGCTGAAACGATCGCGGATCTTGCTATTACGGCTCAGAAAGTCGCACAGAACGCGATTACCGTCTCCAAAATTGCTGACGGAGCTGTGATTGCGACGAAAATTGCTTCTGCCGCGATCACGGCAGACAAGCTGGTTAACGAGGCTGTCACCTCGGCGAAGCTGGCAAACAATTCGGTACTCGAAGCCAAACTGGCCACCAATGCCGTCACACAGGCGAAAATCGCCGATGGTGCTGTGATCGCCGCCAAGATAGCTGCGAACGCAATTTCTTCAGACAAGCTGGTCAATGATGCTGTTACCGCAGCGAAACTTGCTGATAACTCGGTAACAGCAGCCAAGATCCTTGCCGGGGCAGTTGGGGCGGATCAGGTTGCGGCAAATGCGATCGCAGCAAAACATCTGGTTGTTGCGGACTTTTCGAACATGATCCCCGACAACGCCTTTGCCGATCTGGAGGGAAGCTGGAGTGTCAACGGGCCAGGGGAAACAGGCTGGAGCTTTGTTACCAGTTCGTCGGGCTCCAATGGTCGCGCCTTGAGGTTCCAGGGTGACTTCGGAACAACTTCCGGCTCTATCACGGTCGCCACGATTGCCACTGACTTCATTCCCGTCGAGTACGGACAGGACTATGCGGTTGGTTGTCAGATGCTGCCGATCGGGCCGATCACCGGCCGGATGTGGATGTATCTGCAATGGGTGGATTTTTCTGACAACCCCTTGCCTGGCAGCACGTCTTTCGAAGTCGAAATGGGCAACGAGACAAACCAGGTCTTTGATGCCATCGCAACCGCGCCACCGCTTGCGGTGAAATGCTACATTTGGTTTCGGCGAGCAGCTGACGCGGTTGATGGAACGGTGACTGGCACGGTTGCCATTCGCAACGTCTATCTGCGCCGCGCGGCGGCCGGAAAGCTGATCGTCGATGGGGCAATCACCGCCACCAAAATAGCTGCCCAGGCCGTTACAGCGGGCAAGATCGCCGCAGGGGCTGTGACCGCAACGGAAATCGCGGCAGGCACCATCACAGCGACACAACTCGCAAGCAGTTCTGTGACGACTGCGAAGTTAGCTGCCGGGGCAGTTGGGGCGGATCAGATTGCGGCAAATGCGATCGCAGCAAAACATCTGGTTGTTGCGGACTTTTCGAACATGATCCCCGACAACGCCTTTGCCGATCTGGAGGGAAGCTGGAGTGTCAACGGGCCAGGGGAAACAGGCTGGAGCTTTGTTACCAGTTCGTCGGGCTCCAATGGTCGCGCCTTGAGGTTCCAGGGTGACTTCGGAACAACTTCCGGCTCTATCACGGTCGCCACGATTGCCACTGACTTCATTCCCGTCGAGTACGGACAGGACTATGCGGTTGGTTGTCAGATGCTGCCGATCGGACCGATCACCGGCCGGATGTGGATGTATCTGCAGTGGGTCGATTTCTCTGACAACCCCTTGTCGGGCAGCACGTATTTCGAAGTCGAAATGGGCAACGAGACGAACCAGGTCTTTGATACCATCGCAACCGCTCCGCCGCTTGCGGCGAAATGCTACATTTGGTTTCGGCGAGCAGCTGACGCGGTTGATGGAACGGTGACTGGCACGGTTGCCATTCGCAACGTCTATCTGCGCCGCGCGGCGGCTGGAAAGCTGATCGTCGATGGGGCAATCACCGCCACCAAAATAGCTGCACAGGCCGTTACGGCAGGCAAGATCGCCGCAGGCGCTGTGACAGCAACGGAAATCGCGGCAGGTACAATCACAGCCGACAAACTAAGCGTTTCCAGTCTTTCTGCTCTGACGGCCAATCTTGGAATAGTCACCGCCGGCAAGCTGCAGAGGGCGGACGGCACAATGGTCATCGACCTGGACAACAAGAGGATCGTGATCCAATGACGTTTGTAGCGGACGGCAACAAGAACATCGTGGCCATCTATACCGGTTCTGAAAGCGCAAGTGTTGAGGACAACCCGCTCAATCATATGAACCGGGTCATTTTTCATTCCGATCTTCCGTACGTTGAAGCCGTGCAGAAAGTTACCGGTGAGGTTGCGCTTCCCGGACCGCAAAACAATTCGTTGTGGGGCTATTACTCCCAGGTCAATCTGTTCGCGCACGGCCTTGGCTATACGCCGATGATCATTCCGCTAGCGCATAATGTCTATGATATCGACGGAGGTTTCTGGCCGGCCATTCCGGCAAATCTGTCGTTTCCCAACTGGCGGACAAGCCCGCGCAATTACTTTAATCCGCCTGCCGCACAGACCAATGGACAGGTCGGCTATACGAATATCTGTGTCAACGGCACTCACGTTGTCGCGACCACAATGTGGCACAACTCGGCCGGCAGCATCCTGGCTTTCAATCTGAAGTACACGGTTTATGTCACGAACGTTGCCCTGTCCGGAACGGTAAATCCACCCAGTAATCCGGACCTGATCCGGATGGATGAGGATGAGGTGACGATTGCCGGCAAGTTCTCGTCCCTTGATACCCATTTCGCTGCAGGCGGGGCAGGGGCGGCGGTGCATTTCCCAGGTGGTGGGCTGACGCTTGCCAATGAAGGCATCGGGCTGCGTGCGATGGCAATCACCTTCAATGGCGCAAATTTCCGGGGCTGTCCCAACGGTACCAAAGGGCCAATCTATCATAGTGCTGTTTCCGGTGAGGTTAATGGCATCGGAACCGGCTCCGTCACAGCAAAGACATCCAGTTCATGAGCTTTGATTATCAGAACGGCCGGCTAGTCATCGGTGGCTTCGATACGGACATCGGTATGATGCTCTCCTTCGGGGCCTACACCGGCAGCTTGACCTTCCCATCGCGATCAACCGGGTCAAGCACCGGGGCATGGAATTTGACCACGACTGTCGCAACTGGATTGGATGCACGCGCAACCTTCGCAAGTGGTATGGGGTACCTGTCTGCCTCTGGGTATTTCACCGGTGCGTGGTTCTCTTTCGGCGGTTCCGCCCTGATCGTTTGGCAGGAAAGCGGACCTGGGGGCTTCTCTGCCAAGTATCAGGTCTACAGCGCAGTCAGCGGCGGCAACCTGATCGTCGGCGGCAGGCAGTTCATTTCCAACTATTCGACGGTTAAATCTGCGACGTTTCACTTCAGGATACTTCCGCTTGGATTTGCGAGCGCAACCTGACGGCGGATTTCATCTGATCGCAAGACTGGACCCATGTGGGTCCTTTTTCATTTGAAAGGGCAGCACTTTGAAAATCGACAATCTCTATGAACTCCTGCGGGCCAGCGTCGAAGACGCTTATGAAACAGGTCTCATTGATAGAACCTTTCCCATATGGGCTGTTGCCGGTGCCTGGAGCCTTTCCCGAGGCCAAATCGCAGGGTTGACACTACGTTGGCATGCGATGGCAGCGTTGATGACAAAGCAGCTCGGATTTCCTCACTATGATGATGTATTGGAACAACTTTTGCCCGCGGAGCGTGAACTTGTCGAAAGCGCAGATCCGGAAACCGATGAGTGGCCTGTAATCCTCACTTCACCACTCGAGTTGACTCTGGACGAGGCAAAAGCCCGGGCGGTTCGGGCGGTCGACCGAATGGCGGAAACAACGCGTGCCTCCGTCGCTTCTTCCTATCCCGGAAAGATCGGCACCTATACCTTGAAACGGGAAGCCGCGCTTGCTGCGGCTGGCGGCGATGCTGAGGCTGAAGCGCTGTTTGCGGCCGAAGCGGCAGCGCGCGGCACGACTGCAGCGGATCTCGCCGCTCTTGTCGAAGTCAAGGCATCTGCTTGGCAATCGGCCGCATTCGCGATTGATACTGCGTCCATCGTTGCCAAGAATGCGATCGAGGCAGCCGAAGACACGGACCGCGTCAGCGCCGCAGTGTACGAACTCAGTATAGCCCTTGCGGCTGCTGTCGCCGAAACCAAGTAATCCCCCCAAAGGACTGCCATTATGAGCGACACCCGTATCAATGCGGCGCTGGCCGAACTGACCCGCCAGAACACCGAATTGCGCGATCAATGCGTGCAGAAGGCTGCTGACATCGCAGAGCTGCAGGAACGTATAGGAATCCTGACAGAAACAGGAACTCAGCTACAGCATGAATTGGACGCGGCCCGGTTGATTGTTGAGGATGAAGATCTGACACTTCAGTCTGCTGAATAGCGTCCGAGCACGAGTTTCTGGACACTGACTGGCTGCGCATGATCCGCCACACGCCCGACTTTGACGTCACAAGGAAAGTCAACAATTGGTCAACGCGGGCAAAGATTGACCCAGGCGCTGTCGCGCAGTTCGGCATGACGGACGGAAAATTCATCATCGGCTTGGTGGAAACCAGGTTATTGTCGCTTATCTTGGTCGGCTCGCTCGCCGTCCTAACCGTCCAGCACAAAGACTTCGGTCCGGAGAGATCCCTGCGCAAGAAGATGATGGTCCCGATCGGGGCCTATGGGGGGATTGCGACCAGTTAACTTGACGAGTGGTTCAGTGGGGAGAACCTCGGAAAGGTAATGTTGTCTACACCTTGGCCTTTCCAATCGCTACTTGGCCTAGCGACCCCATGAAGGTGCTGAGGAAACGTGGCCCGCTACTGCACATTTGTCGCGAAAGTTGATCCAAGGCGCAAAAACGTGAACCTATAAAATGATATGTAAGTATGTTTGACCTAATTGTTTGTATTTTGCTAAGAACGAATTAATTCAATTTAGAGGTGTATAATGTCGGGCATTTTTGATGAGACACAAAACTTCTGGGTTCCACAAGAATATGGATACGAATTAGTACATCCTTGGATCGTTGCAGCATTTTCTTCTGCCCCAAATGGCAATGGCGGACATGACACGTCAATTACGGCGGAGACCTATGCGGAAACGCTCGTTTTCAATGTCAGTTCGGACAGTATTCGTTTGAATAACGATGGTGCTGGCAATCTGTTAATAACAATCGGGGCTGACACCTTCGATCTACCGGACTTCGAAGACGGCCGCGAGATCTCCGGTATCGGGGCATTCAGCGCCGACCTTCTCTCCCAAATCGGCCAAGACGGCAACGAAGCGGTTCTGACTGTGGGGTTGGGAAGTACCCTTGCAGCGATCACGGGCGCAGAGGAAATTGTTTTTTCACAATCTCCGTTAGCGCGTACGTACTTTCTGAATTCAATCACCTATGCGAACGGGACAACCGAAAGTGTGCGCAACGGCGTACGAATTACGGGAACCGATGCGAATGATCTACTGCGTGGATTCGATACCAACGATTTCAATGGATCAACATACAACGACACGCTTGAGGGGCGGGGTGGTGACGATAGTCTTTATGGTAATGCTGGCAATGATGTTTTGAATGGCGGTGCTGGCGCTGACGACATGCGGGGCGG
>NZ_JAZDVZ010000002.1:814526-840619 GCF_036350355.1 Roseibium sp. FZY0029 | reverse complement strand
ATCACACCGTGAACAGAGCTAACTTTTGAATGCGGACAATCAGGGGAGCAGGTCAGCTGCAATGCTGCTTTTAGCTTTTGACCCAAATCGCCAAGGTTTTGATAAGCGTTTTTCCTGTCTCGAATGACGAGAACAACGAACCTTGTGGCTGTTATAGGGTGATAAATCACCCTCATATCTTTACCAGCCTTGATACGAAAAAAGCTCGGATGCCCCTTGATCTTTTCGATCACAAGGGTTTCCGAGCCATCTTGCAGTTTCTTCAAAGCGGCAATTACATCCTTTTGCCGATCTTTGGAAAGTTTCTTAATTTCGCGCTTCGCTGCCGGCGCAAATATTACCTCTGGAGTAGTCAAAATGCCTCCCAACGGAACTAGTCAAGTCCTAGCTCCTTTTCCAAATCTGCCATTGACGTTCCTCCCTGCGAGTGAAATTCCTCAAGTGCCTTTTGTGCGTCTAGACTGTCGACATATGCCTCCAACTCGGCGAGTCTGTCCAAAAGAGCTAAGGATACTACTGCAACTTGCTTGCCATGTTTGTTTATTACGACAGGTTTTCCATATAGAGCCTCGTTAAATATGTCGGAAAACTTACTCCTCGCTTCCGACGCGGTGTAAGTGGTTCGATCGGTCATGATTCACTTCCTGTGGGCGCGGTTGAATTCTAAGTTCAACATTCTGTGCATTTTGCACGTTTTGTACAATATGTACGTTTTGTCGTCAATAGCGAACAAACGTTAACAAAGAATGAAATTATGCGGAACGCTGCCAGTAGCCTTTCCACGTACGGCTCACTGGATGCTCCATTGCCAGACCAAGCGTACGACCTGCCAGTTCGCCGTTGCTTTCCCGGCGATGATCTTCAAGCCATGCGGCATGGTTCGCATACTGGTGCAGGTAATGTGCGCTTACATGATGATGCTGACCACGCACCATCCGGCGCAAGCGGGAGAAGGAGCTTTCGGCTTGCTTCGTTGACACGTGGTCGATTGCGTAGGCTTCGCTGTGATTGATGCGGTAGGTCTGCCAACAGTCGTGCAGGGCATCCCAATGTGAAGCTTCGTCGGCGTACATGATCGCGTCGCGGTTAACGAACATCTTGGCACGTTCAACGCCTTCGCCTTGGTGACGTCCAACGAATGTCAGGGTTCAGACAGGCATATCCGATTGGGTCTCACTTGGTGGGGCAATCACGCGATGCACTTTGACGATATCATGGTGCTTGGAAATCAAGTTCCCTCTTTCGTCATATTCATATTTGTAGGCAACAGTGCATGAGATTCCGCTTCCTGAAACAATGCTCACTTCCCCTTTGTGAAGAGTTTCCAGCCAAAAATCGTCTTCAATGTTGGCGCTTAATGAATCTTTTCCGTGTCGAAACTCCCATTGAGATTTTCCAAGTAGATCAGGCTTACGAATTGTGAGTATCATCTCCATTTCGCCAACACTGTCTTTTTCAATTTCTTTCACGTAACTTGAAGGTTTTTTTGTAACTGACTTATCCAGTTCGTGGGTTCCACCCTCGTCTTTGAAAATCATCCTATCGGAGGGGCCGAGCAGTCTCTTTGCGTCTTGGATTTTGTCCAATGGCTTTGTTAGGTCTTCCAGCAGTATTCTACTGGGTAAAGGTAACTTTCTTTCTGTCGGGTTTTCTGTCGAAAGCTTGTATAGGTCATCTCGAAGTGTTTCTAATCGGGCTGCTTCTTCCTTCACTAGTCGTTCATCCAAATATTTAAGGATTAGATATTTAGCCTTTACGGCATATTTCCCAACTTGTTGCTTTAAATCGAACTCTTTCAGGGCCATATCGTCAATGGCAGATACCTTGTTTTTTACCCACGAAGTGATTGAAGCGGCTTCAACGTCTTCGAGAACCATGATTGGGGTGAGGTCTGGATCGGCGGCGCCCAAAACAAGACGATCAATATCTCTGAAGCCACCAAGAGCTTTGACCATAGCCTCAAAAACCCTGACAGGATCAGAAGTTCCACGTTCGAAATCTATAGTGACCCCATAATCCGCATCGGCAGGTTTCATTGGTCGGTGGTCCGTATATTCGACACTTAAAGCGTGTATCATTCCACACTCCATCCAGAGCGGCAATAATTGGAGCGTTTGCTACCTCATGCCCGAACCTCTCCATCGTCATCCCGGATCTTCGCTGTGCTGCGTCCGGGATGATCAAAGGAGGGATGAGCAACGGCGGGATGGCCGAAGGCGGGATGACCATTGGTGGGGAGGCGAATGGAGCGACGGCCAACCTGGGGAGAGACGCAAAAAGAAACCGGCAGGTGGGGCTGCCGGTTTCCGTGCGGGCGGTGGGGGTGTTTAACGTTCGGCGACGTCGGCGAGGCGCACGAGGGTCAGGAATTCGGATCTGTATCCGAACGGGTCGGCGCCCTTGTTTTCACTGGCGAGCTTTTCGATCGCCTTGAAATCCCAGTCTCCCAGGTAATCGGTGCCCTTCAGTTTTTGCCCGAAGGCGGCGATAGAGGCGGCGAAGAGGGTTTCCGACTTCGGAATGCCGACTGTGTCTTCCATGACCGGTGTCTCGATCAGGGTGCTTTCCTTGTCTCCGGGCTGCTTGTAGCGCAGCTTCACGAAGGCGAGTTCGCCCGAATAGGACGCCCGAACGGGTTCGATCTTCTCCTCGGGGCCGTAGCGCAGGTCCGAGAACTTTTCCGCCGGGGAACCGACAGGGGTGATCTCGTAGAGGGCCGTGACGTTGTGGCCCGCGCCGATATCGCCCGCATCGACCTTGTCGTTCTTGAAATCCTCGGTTTTGAGGGCCCGGGTTTCATAACCGATCAGACGGTATTCCGCGACGGTTTCCGGGTTGAACTCGACCTGGATCTTGACGTCCTGGGCGATCATCGAGATCGAACTGACAACCTGATCGACAAGCACCTTGCGGGCTTCAGACAGTGTGTCGATATAGGCGGCAACGCCCTGGCCGTTCTGCGCAAGGGTTTGCATCAGTTCATCGTTGTAGTTGCCACGTCCGAAGCCGAGCACGGAGAGTGCCGTGCCGTTTTCCCGCTGTTCGGCGACATAGCGTTTCAGGCTGTCCGGGTCGGACAGGCCGACGTTGAAATCGCCGTCGGTGGCCAGGATGATCCTGGTCTGCTCTCCGTCGCCGGTCATGGTTTCGGCCAGCGCGTAGGCGCCCTTCAGGCCTTCGTGGCCTGCCGTGGATCCACCGGAGGTCAGCGCGTTGATCTTTTCCAGGATCCGGGTTTTGTCGGCGACCTTGGTCGGCTCCAGAAGCACGCCGGAACTGCCCGCATAGGTGACGATCGCGACTTCGTCCTCGTCGCGCAGTGATGACAGCAGCAGGCGGAAGGATTGCTGCAACAGCGGCAGTTTGTTGGCGTCGGCCATGGAGCCGGAGGTGTCGATCAGGAACACCAGGTTCTGCGGAGGAAGGTCATCGAGGGGCACCTTGTAGCCCTGAATGCCGACCTGCATCAGCTTGGTGTGTTTGTTCCACGGGGTGTCGACCACGGAAACATTGGTGGAGAAGGGATGGCCGCCCTTGTCGGGCACGGGGTAATTGTAATCGAAGTAGTTGACCATCTCTTCCACGCGCACCGCATCCGGGTTCGGCAACCGGCCGCCGGACAGCGTGCTGCGGACATAGGAATAGGAAGCGGTATCCACATCGACGGAGAAGGTCGACACCGGGTCCGCACTCGTGCGTTTCAGGGGATTGGCCTCGGCGGAGGCAAAGCGTTCCCGGTCTTCAACGCGGACGGCAGGCATTGCCGGTGGTTCCGCCTGAATGCCGCTGTTCAGAACAGCTCCACCAGCGCCAGAGGAAAATGTCATCAGTCCGCCACCGGCTCCATTCGAACGACTTCTTTGTTTTTGAAGCAACGCCGGGGCTGGAGCAGGCTGAGGAGTTGCAACCGGACGCGCGATTTCGGCGACGACGGTGTGGGTCTCTTCCTGTTTCGGGAGCTCGGCTGTTGAAACCGACGCATCACCGTCGGGCTTGCCGGAGTTGGTCATTCTGCCGGCTGCTTCTGTCGTGTCTGTGAGTTTCTTCCCGAGATCCTGCCAATCGATGGTTTGCGAGGCGATGCCGGCAATGGCGATTGTCATCAGGGATGCGGAACTGATCAGCACGGTTCTGGGCATGTGTTTGCCAAACATGAGACAAATCCTTTTCATCACCCGGAAACGGTGTCTCCGGGCGTCAGGGGGGAGGGCTGGTTTGGGTTTCGTGCAAGAGCTGCGCCTAAGCGGCGCAGCTCGTTGGTCATCGGCAACGTGTTACCGGAAAACAATGCGGTAGCTTCCACCCTTGCGGCAGACCGACGTGCTGGAGTCCGCGTACCAGGTCTTGAGCAGGTTCCAGCGACCGTTGGACTTCAGCTTGCGGAACTGGACCCGGACAAAGGTGCTGGCGTTGTTCACGCCTTCCAGGTTCCGGGTGACGCTATAGGTGCCGCCGTGGGCAATGACACGGTTGGCAATGTTTTCCGAGCGCCAGCGGTTGGAGCCGAGGTCACGGTAGTCCAGATCGTAAAGCTGGATCGGCTGGCCGGTGTTGTTCTTCACCGTGATGTTGACCTTCTTGCAGATATCGAACATGGCGGCAGCCGGTGTGACGGCACCAAGGGAAGCAACGCCTGCGATGGCAAGAACGGTTGCGGCGGCAGCGGTTTTGGCAAGGGCTTTCATTGGTCAATTCCTTTCTCTTGAATGATCTCCTGTCGGAGGGGGTATCGATCTTTCGATGAGAGAAAGGTGCCAGAGCGGGCGGGACGCCAGTATGGGGTCGATACCCCAATCGCATGTCTGAGGGTTCGGCCCTTAGGCCCGGAGAACCCTGCGTCTGGTGGATTGAAGACCTGCTTCGAGATGTGGTCTATTGCTGCATCGTCGCCTGTTTTGAACACGCAATTTCGAGATGACGATGCCATTTCCGGACCGGCCGTACCGGTCACCTGATCAGCTCAGCCACACTATTCAAATGGACCGCCTCAAGAAGGAGTGCCCATGATTTCGAGATGCCTGGTGTTTATGTTCTTCTGTCTGGCCGCGTCGGTGGTGCGGGCTGCCGACGTCGTTCCGTCGAATGCGGAAGGGTGCGATTATCATTTGCGTGGGCAGATTGTTTCGGGCGATGCGGAAAAACTGAAAGTTCTGCCGATCACCTCGCAAGGCATCACGCTGTGCCTTGATAGCCCAGGTGGCAGCTTTGCCGAAGGAAAGCACCTGTTCGACACGATCTGGCAGCAGGATATCGCAACCATGGTGCGTTCGGGGGAGCGATGCGAATCCGCCTGTTCGCTGGCTTTTCTGGGCGGCAGCATGCGGATCGGGACAGCCGTGATCCGCTTTCAGATGCGCTCCCTGCGGCCCGGTGGCAAGCTTGGGTTCCATTCGCCAAGCCTCAACCTGCCCAACGAGAACAGTTACCCGGCCAGTGAAGTGCAGACGGCTTTTGCGATCGCGCTGAAGGCAGCCGAATCCTTTTTCGATATCAAATTGAGCGAAGAGCACGGCGTAAAGGCGATGACCGATTTCCTTTATCAGCGGATCCTCGGGACGCGTCCTGAAAACATGTTCCACATCGAAACCGTTGGCGATGCGGTGCTGGCCAATATCACGGTTACAGGAATGACGCCGCCAGCCTCGATCACGGAGCGGGAGATCGCCAATGTCTGCGACAATGCCTATGCCGCCAATCTGATGGATGGCAGGCCGGGGTATACGACCAGCGCACAATACTACGAGGAAATCCTGGCCGGTGATCCGGACGGTGAGCGCAAGGTGGTGCTGACACGGCAAGGAGAGGATCTTGTCGGCAAGGTCTTCAACTATTTCTCGGCGAGCAAGTTTTCGGCGCTCGGGTGTTCGGTCCGGATATCCGACGACTGGAAACGCTTCTGGGATACCGATTACAGCCCGCTCAGCGTCTATTTCGAGCAGTATTCGGTCGGAGATGATTTCGGAGACGGGGTGGGCGAAGAGTTCTCAGCGCCCTATTGGTATCTGCTGCCAGCTTCGCTGACGCTGGGACAGCAGGCAGACAGAAACGTTGCTGCGCAGGCTGCCAATGCGCCTGCATCTACGCCAACTCCTACTCCTGCCGCGTCAGGTGCAGGCGGTTTCGTTCGTCTCGGCGGCTACGATCTTTACGGGGGAGACTTGCCGGATGGCGTTTTGCGCAACATGGGTGCGGAGGCGTGCATTTCGTCCTGCAATGCCCGCAGTGGCTGCGATGCCGTGACCCACGACCGGTGGAACCGGATCTGCATTCTGAAGTCCGTCGGTTCCAGCAATGGCCGGCTCTATCTTCTTTCCAAGGCCGACACCTACGTTCAGCCATCGGCAGCCGGTTCTCTCCAGCCCAACCAGAACGTTCCTGTCCAGACATTCACCAAGCAGAACAAGGGTTTCCCCGGTCGGCCGGACGAAAGCCTTCAGGCGGGATCTGCGGAACAGTGCACGGCGCTCTGTTCGGAGCGCACCTGTCTAGGGTTCAACTGGTCACCCGGAGCGGGGAGATGTGATCTGTTCGCTCGGCCCGACGTCTATTCCGATGCCGCTGGTGTCGTGGCCGGGTTCATGGTTCAGCCTTCCCAATAAACCTTATCAGTAAAACCTCCCGTCCGCGGTCCAGGTGACCGCGGACGGGGGACTTGTCAGGTGGCCTTCTGACCGACGAAACGGCCGGCGCCATCCGGTAACGGCAGAGCCTTGTGGGCGTCCGCAAAGGCCTTGAGCTTTTCGGCGACTTCTTCCCCCGGCAGGGAGCTGGCGCGGGTGTTGAGATCGACATGGAGCAGCAGCGTTTCCATGGTCGCGGCAAGCTTGCCGTCGGCATTCTTCAGGAAGTGAAAGAGCTGCATCTTCTTTCCTTCTCCCTGAAGCACCTGGGTCGTGACGATCAGGCGTTCGCCCGCCAGGAGCTCGTCCAGATAACGCAGATGGTTTTCGACGGTGAAGTAGCTCTTGCCTGATGTGATATAGTCGGCATTCGCACCGATCAGTTCCATGAACCGGTCCGTTGCCGCCGCGCCTGCTTCCAGATAGTGGGCCTCGTTCATGTGGCCGTTGTAGTCGGTCCAGCTTTGCGGGATCTGGCGATCTCCCGTGATCGGCAGGTCTGCTTCCGCCGGGGTCGCCAGGGCCTGTTCGTGGGTGTTGAGAACGCCGCCCGCGCCGCTGCCGCTTTTCTTGAGGGCCCGCATCATGCCGACAAGATTGTCGTCGCGCAGGCGCTCCAGTTCGCGAATGGAGCGGTGGCCGGACTGGGCATCGGACTGACCGGCGATCAGGTCGACGAGCTCATCGGTGAATTCCGGCACATCCATCAGTTTGGTCCAGGGCCAGGAAAGGCACGGGCCGAACTGCGCCATGAAGTGCTTCATGCCAGCTTCACCGCCGGCGATGCGATAGGTTTCGAAAAGGCCCATCTGCGCCCAGCGCAGGCCGAATCCCATGCGGATCGCCTCGTCGATCTCTTCCGTCGTGGCGATGCCATCCTTGACCAACCATAGCGCCTCGCGCCAGACAGCTTCCAGAAGGCGGTCGGCGATATGAGCATCGATCTCCTTGCGCACCGTCAGCGGGAACATGCCGATCTCGCGCAGGATATCAGCAGCGCGTGCGGTTTCTGCGGGGTCGCCGACCAGTTCGACCAGAGGCAGCAGATAAACGGGGTTGAACGGGTGGGCGACGACGGCCCGCGCGCCTTCACTGGTCAGTTCGGAGGGTTTGAAGCCGGATGTGGACGATCCGATGACTGCCGTTTCGGGGGCAAGCTCCGTCAGGCTGCCCAGGATCTTGTGTTTGAGGTCCAGACGCTCCGGCACGCTTTCCTGGATCCAGTCGGCTCCGGAGACTGCTTCGGCAAGATCGGACGTGAAGGTGAGCTTGCCTTCTTCCGGCAGTCGCTTGTCGTAGAGCGCGGGCAGGCTGCGCCGTGCATTGGCAATGACTTCGCCGATCTTGCGTTCGGCTTCCGGGTCGGTGTCGAAGACGGCAACGTCCCAACCGTTCAACAGGAAGCGGGCGGCCCAGCCGCCGCCAATCACGCCGCCGCCAATAATGGATGCTTTTCTGGTCATGGTGCTAGGGTCTCCGTGTGGCCGTCGATGGCCAGGATCTGTCCTGAAATACGGACGCCTGCTTCAGACGCCAGAAAGTGAATGGAGTTTGCGACATCCTGCGCGGTGACCCAGGTCTTCAGCGAAACGCCCTTCACGTAGCTTTGGCGAATGGCCTCTTCGCTCTCGCCGCGCGCCTTGGCTTCCATCGCAACGACCCGGTCCATCCGCTCCCCTTCCACCGCGCCGGGGCAGACCGCGTTGACGCGGATGCCGTGCGGCCCGAGTTCCATTGCAAGCGTCTTGGTGAGGCCGACAATCGCCCATTTGGCCGAAGCGTAGGGCGAGCGGTACGGATAGCCATAGAGACCGGCTGTCGAGGAGGTGAGGGTGATCAGGCCATGCCCCTGAGCCTTCAACACTCTGGCCGCCCAGCGGCAGGTGAGAAAGGCGCCGTGGAGGTTGGTGGCGACACAGCGCTGCCATTCCGCATAGTCCAGCGTCTCGATCGCACCGGCTGGACCACCGGTGCCGGCATTGGCACAAACCACATCGACACTGCCCCAGCGCTCTTCCACGTCGGTCAGGAACGCGGTCATTTCCGCTTCAGACGTGACATCGGCAACAACAGCGATGGCATTCCCATTCGCTTTTGAGAATGCGGCAACGGCGGCAGGGTCGGCATCGCAGATCGCGACGGTGTCCCCTTCTGCCAGGAAGCGTTCCGCGATGGCGCGGCCGATGCCCGAAGCACCGGCCGTAACAAGAACTCTGCGGCTCATGTCAGGCGCTCACCGGCGCGCGCTTGGTCAGGCCCAGCTTTTCGCGCACCGCCTGCGGGCCAATGATGTTGGCACCCATGCCCTCGATAAGTCCGGCTGCTTTTTCAACCAGTTGGGCGTTGGTGGCGAGAACGCCCTTTTCCAGAAAGAGATTGTCTTCCAGACCGACGCGGACATTGCCGCCGGCCAGAACGGAGGCAGCCACATAGGGCATCTGGTCCCGGCCGAGGCTGAAGGCTGACCACACCCAGTCATCCGGAATGGCGTTGACCATCGCCATGAAGGTGTTGAGATCGTTGGGCGCGCCCCACGGCACACCCATGCAGAGCTGCACCAATGCCGGGGAGGCGAGCGTGCCTTCCTTGACGAGTTGCTTGGCAAACCAGAGGTGACCGGTGTCGAAGGCTTCGATTTCCGGCTTCACGCCAAGTTCGGTCATCATGGCCCCCATGGCGCGCAGCATGCCCGGGGTGTTGGTCATGACGTAATCGGCTTCGGCAAAATTCATGGTGCCGCAGTCGAGGGTGCAGATTTCAGGAAGGCACTCACGGATATGCGCCATGCGCTCGGTTGCGCCGACCATGTCGGTGCCTTTTTCGACCAGCGGCAGGGGGCTTTCGGTGGACCCGAAAACGATGTCGCCGCCCATGCCCGCGGTGAGGTTCAGAACCACATCCACATCGGCTGCGCGAATGAGATCCGTGACTTCGCGGTAAAGCTCCACCCGGCGGGACGGGGCCCCCGTCTCCGGATCGCGCACATGGCAGTGGACGACGGCCGCGCCGGCCTTCGCCGCATCAATGGCGCTGTCGGCGATCTGTTTCGGGCTGCGGGGAACATGCGGTGACTTGTCCTGTGTCCCGCCGGAGCCGGTCACGGCGCAGGTGATGAAAACGTCTCGGTTCATGGTCAAGGGCATTTGGTTCTCCTGTGTCGGCGGCAGATCTACCGGAGCCGGTCGAACTGCCAAAAGCTGATTGGTTTGAAAATGTGTCGGGTTGTTTTGTCTGTTGGGAGAGCGAACGCGGAATGATCTAGCGGCCTTTCCAGACCGGATCCCGTTTTTCGGCAAAGGCGCGGGCTCCTTCCTTCTGGTCTTCCGAACGATAGAGCGTCTCCACCGTCTGAAACTGGCTTCGGGTGATGCGGTTGAGCGCGTCCTGGAACTTCATGTCTTCCGCCTCGCGCACGATCTCCTTGATCGCGGCATAGACGAGTGGGGGACCGGAGGCGAGCAACCCGGCCAGTTTCCAGGCTTCCGCCATCAGGTCCTGTCCAGGGTAGATGTGGTTGATGAGGCCCCAACGGGCAGCTTCCTCGGCTTCGATCCAGCGGCCGGTGAACAGCATTTCCATCGCGATGTGATAGGGAATGCGCTTGGGAAGCTTGATGCTGGCAGCATCTGCCACAGTTCCCGAACGGATTTCCGGCAGGGCGAAGGTGGCATGATCTGCTGCCAGGATGATGTCGGCAGAGAGCGCAAGCTCCAGCCCGCCGCCGCAGCAGATGCCGTTGACCGCGGCGATCACCGGCTTATTGAGGCCGCGCAGCTCCTGCAGCCCACCGAATCCGCCCTTGCCGTAGTCCCCGTCGACCGCATCACCACCGGCGGATGCCTTCAGGTCCCAGCCAGGACAGAAAAACTTTTCGCCGGCACCGGTCACGATGGCCACCCGCAGGTCCGGATCGTCGCGGAAGTCGGTGAAGACATCGCCCATGATCCGGCTGGTCATCAGGTCGATGGCATTGGCCTTTGGCCTGTCGAGCGTGACCGCCAGAATGTGGTCGCGTTTTTCGGTCTTGATGGGGCTCTCCATCAGTTTTCTCCCATTCTCACCAGGGCATCGACTGCGATGGCGAAGTCCGCGCCGCAGAGCAGCGGGTTGATTTCCACTTCTTCGACCGGTGCCGACAGAACGAAGGCTTGGACTGCCTGCACAGCTTCAACAACGGCCTCCAAATCGCAAGGCGGCTTGCCGCGATATCCGGTCAGGACGCGGCCGATCTTCAGACTTTCAAGAGCGCTCCTGATCTCTTCACCACTCGCTGGGACGATCAGCGAGGTGCTGTCTTCCAGAAGCTCGGTCAGGATGCCGCCGGCGGCGAGCGTCAGGACATACCCGTGCGCCGGGTCGCGGACGATGCCGATGAGCAGTTCGGCAAGGCCGCCGCTGATCATCTCTTCCACCAGGAACGAAGAGGCTGGCATCCCGCTGGCTGCGGAGTGGACCTCGCAGGCTGATTGCAGATCAAGGGCAACAGCTCCGGCTTCGGTCTTGTGGGCAATACCAGTGCCTTTCAGGACCACCGGAAACCCGATTTCTTCGGCCGCATGCGCGGCGGCTTCCGGGCTTTCGGCAATGGCGCTTGCCGGGGCCTTGAGGCCGTACTGCTGCAACAGGGCTTTTGCCTCCTGCTCCGACAGGAGACGGGGATCGGCGACAGGCTGGGGTATCCGGATCGGTTCCGCTGACAAGGGGCGTGCCAGAAAGGCCGCTGCCTCAATAGCCGTCAGGGCATCGTCCAGCCCACAGAGAGGCGTGAGGCCACGTTTCATGAGATCGATGGCGAGGGCTTCCGGCATGGTTTCCGGCAGGGAGCTCAGGATCGCAATGGGCTTGCCGGAGGCTTTCATCGCCACTTCTACCGGCTCGATTACCTTCAGCCAGTCTGCGGCGTCACAGCGGTCCAGTCTCGGAATGTCGAGGATGACAATCCCCAAGGCGACGTCCGCCTGCATCATGGCGGTGTAGCACCGGGTCATGGCCGGGCCGTCCCCCCAGATGTAGGTGTGATAGTCGAGCGGGTTTGCGAGGGCGACCTTGGGGCCGAGGGCCTCGGACAGAGCTGCTCTTTGCGCGGGGCCGAGCGGCGGGAAAGTGATCTGCCGTCCGACGGCCGTGTCAACGATCAGGCTGGCTTCTCCGCCCGAACAGGACATGGAGACGATGTTAGCGCTGGGCAGAGGGCCTGCGACGTGAAGCAGTTTCAGGGTTTCCAGAAGCGCGGGCAGGCTGCCCACCCTGGTGATGCCGAGCCGTCTGAACAGAGCGTCTGAGCCAGCCGTGCTGCCAGCGAGAGCCGCCGTGTGCGAAACCGTTGCCGCTTGTGCCGCTTCAGAACGGCCGACCTTCAGGGCCACAACGGATTTGCCAAGCGCGTGCGCCTTGCGAGAGAAAGCCTCGAAGGTTGCGAGATCGTCGAGCCCCTCGATGTGCAGGCCGATGGCGGTGACCCGGTCGTCGTCCAGCAGCGCGCTGCCGATGGCGGAGAGGCCCGTCTGAGCCTGATTGCCGGCGGTCATCAGATAGGCAATCGGCAGACCGCGTGCCTGCATCGTCAGGTTCAGTGCGATATTGGACGACTGCGCGATGATGGCAACACCGCGCTCCACCGGGATGAGCCCATGCTGATCCGGCCAGAGGGCCGCTCCGTCGAGTGCGTTGAGAAAGCCATAGCAGTTGGGGCCGAGGATCGGCATGTCACAGGCCGCCTTGATCAAGGCGGCCTGAAGCTCCGCGCCGTTGGCAAGCTCCCGGATTGCTTCGCTGAAACCGGAGGCAAAGCAGATGGCGCCGCCTGCGCCAAGGCGCGCCAGCGAGCCGACAATCTCTACGGTCACGTGCCGGTTGACGCCGATAAAGACCGCGTCGGGGGCGGAGGGAAGATCGTCGACAGAGGCGTAGGCCCGGCAGCCCTCGATCTCCTCCCGGCTGGGATGCACCGGCCAGAGGTCCCCCGTAAAACCGGCCTTTCGACATTCCCGAAGCACGTTCCGGCACCAGGAGCCACCACCGATGACCGCCACGGTGCGCGGCCGGAGCAGGCGTTCAAGTGAGCGCATGGATCAGGCTCCAAGCGGCCGGAAGAGTTCGCGGCTGATGATGTGGCGCTGGATCTCGCTGGTGCCGTCCCAGATCCGTTCCACGCGGGCATCGCGCCAGAAGCGTTCGATGGGGAAGTCGTCCATCAGGCCCATGCCGCCAAAGATCTGCAAGGTAGTGTCCGTCACCCGTGCCAGCATTTCGGACGCATAGACCTTGGCGCTGGCGATTTCGCGATTGGCAGGCAGACCCTGATCGAGACGCCAGGCACCGGCAAGTGTCAGCCAGTCGGCGGCGTCGATCTCGGTGATCATGTCGGCGACCTGGAAACTGACGCCCTGGAATCTGGCTATTGCCTGGCCGAACTGCTTTCGTTCCGCGGCGTAGTTGACGGCGTAATCGAAACAGCGACGAGCCCGGCCGACGCTCATGGCGGCAACCGTGAGCCGTGTGGCGTAGAGCCACTCGTTCATCACCTCGAAGCCGCCGTCGACCTCGCCAAGGACCTGGCTGTCCGGCAGGCGGCAGCCGTCGAAATAAAGAATGCAGTTCTTGTAGCCCCGGTGGCTGACAGAGCGATAGCCTTCACGCACCTCGAACCCGGGCGTGCCCCGGTCGACGAGAAAACAGGTGATGCGTTTTTTAGGCCCTTTCGGGGTTTCGTCGACGCCGGTCGCAACAAAGACGATGAAGAAATCCGCGTGTTCCGCGCCAGAGATGAAATGCTTGGAGCCGGAGACGACCCAGTCGCCGCCGTCTCGGACCGCCTGGCATTTCATGCCGCGCACATCCGAGCCGGCATCGGGTTCGGTCATGGCAAGCGCGTCCATCTTCTCGCCGCGGACAGCGGGCAGAAGGTAACGCTCGATCTGGTCGCCCTTGCAGGCCATGAGGATGTTCTGAGGTCGGCCAAAGAAGTGGTTCAACGCCATCGAGCCGCGCCCGAGTTCCCGTTCCACCAGCGTGAAGTCCAGATGGCTCAGACCCGCTCCGCCGACCTCCTCGGGGAAATTGCAGGCATAGAAGCCGAGATCGATGCACTTGCGCTTGATCTCCTCGCCGAGTTCGGCGGGAACCTGCCCCGTTTTCTCGACAAGGTGCTCATGCGGGTAGATCTCGTTTTCCACGAAAGACCGGACGGTGGAGACGATCATGTCCTGCTCTTCGCTCAGCCCAAAATGCATTGGATGCTCCTCTTGCCTCAGACCTGCGAGAGTGAGACAAACGGGCTCGGGCTATTGTGCAGTTTTGGTTGGAAATCATGCCGATTTCACAGAAATCGAATTCAGTTAGAAAAATCTGTGTCCTGTTGTTCGAGAGCTTTTCCAACCATTGTCTGGCAAACGCGATCGAGCCTTTCCGGGCGGCAAACACCATTGCGCGCAAGCAGCTCTATTCCTGGGAGCACGTGAGCCTTGGTGGCGGTACCGTCACGTCGTCCAGCGGTCTGCCGGTTGCAACGTCCGGCTGGATGGAGGCCAAGCCCGGAGGGGATTATCTGTTCATCATGCCGAGCTACGGATTCGAGACATTCGCAGGTCAGGGAATGTTACGTGCCCTGAAAGCTGCAAGGCAACGGTTCGGCACCCTGGTTGGCATGGATACCGGCGCCTGGCTTCTGGCGGCTGCCGGACTGCTGGAGGGGCGCAGGGCAACGATCCATTGGGATGAGTTGACCCGATTTGCCGAGCGCTTCCCCGAGGTCGACGTCGTCGAGGATCGGTTTGTACTTGATGACAACGTCTGCACCTGTGGCGGGGCGTCGACCACCTTTGAACTGGCGCTGGAGCTGATCAAGCGGCACCACAGCCCGATGTTCGCGCTCGAGGTTGCGGCGATGTTCATGCATGGCGACAAGCTGGACATGCATGATCCGCACAAGCGCCTGTCGTCTGATGCCCTTGTGCGCGCTGCAACAGCGCTGATGCGGCGAACGATCGAAACACCGATGCCGATTGAAGATCTAGCCCGGCAGTTGAAGGTCGATCAGCGCACGCTGGAACTCCGGTTTCAGCAGGAAATGTCGATGACGCCGCTTGGCGTCTACAAGGCGATCCGCCTGCGCGAGGCGCGGCGGATGGTGGAGCTGACGCGTCTGAGCATTGCCGAGGTTGCGGAACGCTGCGGTTATCGAAACGCAAGCGCCATGACACGCGCGTACCGGCAGGAATTCGGCCAATCGCCCCGAGAGCACCGGCGCTTGAGATAGTCGACGCTTCTGAAACGAGAAAGGCCGCGCTGAAAGCGCGGCCCTTTCTTGGAAGGTTGAAGGCCTTACTGGTGCGGGAAACCGGCTTTTGCGGTGCCGTTCCAATCGCCCTGGAAAGGCAGGATGTGCAGCGGCCTTTTTGCATTTGCGCCTTGTGCTCTTGCACCGGCAACCTGCTGCTGGGCAACCGTCAGCCGTTCTTCACCGTTATAGCTGCCGACGATCGGCAGGATCAGCAGCTTGCCGCTGCGTGCTTCCGCCAGAGCCTTTGCGTTGACGGTCTGCTGGATGCGGACAGACACAGGCTTGTCGCCGTTCAGGTCACCGCGGGTGTCATCCGGATCGATAGCGAAGGCATTGCCGGCCAATGCGCCGGAAACAAAAGCTGCGGTCAGCAGCGTGGAGAGAAGTTTTCTGGATGTACGCATGATCATGCTCCGTTTGGTGGTTAAGCTCATGAATGGCTGCAGGAGTGTGTTGGTCCCTGATGCCGTTCATGCCGGGAACAACGACGCGAAAGCGAACCGGTTGCGGCTGGTCTGGTAATAAGATCAACACAAAAACATGAGGCCGTGTGAGAGAGAGCCGGCCTTGCGCATCTGGCGTTTTCATCCCAAGCGCGCGTTCATTATCGCCTTCTTGGAAAATGCCGGTTTCTTCACCGGGCCGTGATCGCCCGGAGAGATACCGGGCCGGATTTTGCCCTATTATTCAACCTGTAATGACAAGGTCTTGAGCGCGCTTTCGCCGCGCTCACGGCGTCTTACATCTCGTCCAGAAACAGTAGATCAGGAACGTAACGATGGCCTGTACCAAGGACGATTTCACAAAAGACCTTCAGAGCGAAATACCGCATTTGCGCAGATACGCCCGCTCCCTGACCCGTAACCCGGAAGCCGGCGACGATCTGATGCAAACTTCTCTGGAAAAGGCCTTGCGGCATCACGCCAGCTTCCACTGCGGTACGGAGCTTCGCCGCTGGCTGTTCACGATTGCCCGCAACGCCTATCGCGACGAACGCAAGTGGCTTGCGCGGAGGGGGGATCATTTGCCCATTGAGGACTGGCTGGAGGAAACCCAGGCACTGCCTGCTCAGGAAAAACACCTGGAGCTGGAAGATGTCGCCAGGGGCATTGCAGGGCTGCGGCCCGAAGACCGTAACGCCCTGGAGCTGCGGGTGTTTTCGGGCCTGTCTACCGGGCAGATTGCCAAGCAGACCGGCGTCGCGATTGGCACGGTGAAAAGCCGGCTTTCCCGTGCCCGGCACCTGCTTGCCGCCGTCTGACGGCCGGAAGGCGCCGGATCACCCTCCCGTTATCAGGCCGCGACCCTGACCGGGACACCGGCCATTCGAGCAGTCACACGCTCCGTTTGATAATCTGACCAATCTTCCGCCGCCTCTTCCTCATCTTCCCCAGTCTCGGGGTAGGCGGCGGAGAACACTTCGCCGGTGATATTGTTGCACCAGCCCTCCGCAGGATTAAACTCCAGAACCGCCTGGACCTTTTCGAGTTGTCCGCTCTGGAGATCCTCGATGATCCTGGAAAGTCTCATGTCGGAGACATCTGTTTCCGGTATGTAGAAGCAGTTTCCAAGTTCGCAAATTACTGAATAGAACGACATGTCGAGGTTCAACGCCATAAAAGCCTCCGTCTAAAATAGACTGAGAGATTATACGCAAAATACGTACATGTCAATTTTGAGGCTTTTTATGATATGTTAAAAGCGTACGATCCAATTGCTGCGTGCGGCGACGGCGTACGGGCGTGTTTGGCTCAAAAAGGCACCCGCTCGGAAGGTGGCAAGGCCGTCCGAAAGCGGTGTTGTTATCTTAGCGGTGGGGTTGGTGCGGCGGGTTGTCAGACCACCTGACGGATCACGCTCAAGACCTTGGCGATGATCCGCACTTCCGTTGCTTCTTCATCGTGCTCGTTGAAAATCACCGGTTCCTGAAAGCGCGGATCGTTGGATTCCGGCTGCAGTTCGATCTGACCGTTCCGGCGGATGATCCGCTTGGCGGTGCGCTCGATGGTGTGCCCGCCATCTCTGGTGCGTTCAACGACCGCCAGATCTCCGGACTTGATCTCCAGACCAGCCTCAAGATAGTCGACGCACAGGATGAAATCGCCGTTCCAGGCGATGCGGTTGAGGCTTTCCCCATTGATTTGCAATAGGTATTGGCTTTCGCTCGGGAAGCGAAGGTCGCCTGCAAAACTCGTTTTCCTGGCGGCATCCGTTTCGAAAAGTGCGGATTCCATCCAAAGGCCGGCGGCCACCTGGCCTTTGATTTCCAGAGGTGTCGCAGCCCTGGAAGGCGCGCTGGAGGCGTCGAGGTCGGTGATGGAATCGGGCGCAAGCGCCAATATTTCTTCACGCGTGATCGGCTGTTCCCCCTTGCCCAGAAGGACCGGAAGAAGCTTCGCCACGAAGTCCGACGGCAACGCCGGTTTCATGTAGTCCGCGCTCAAATACCGCTGGATGGAAGACGCGTTCTGATAGCCCATTGCCCGTGCGATGGCACGGATTGACAGGCCACTTCGGTCTTTCAGATCCGCGAGCTGTCGGGAGACTGCCGATTGTTCGTCCATATCCATAAGATGCTCACCGGGTCACGTTCGATGCATACGTATTAGCAGTTAAAACGTACGGAGTCCATGTTGACATACGTACGCAATAAGCGTACGAATTTTGTGTCATCAAGTGAATGCGTGGGAGTGACGATGGAAACTCAGACAACCCTTCGAGACAGGACAGAGGAGACTGGCCGGTGAGGGACCTGACGGACGAAATTGAGGAAGCTCAGGCAAAGGTCGCGCACCTGAGGATCAGGGCCGAGCGGCCGAGCGCCAGGCTGGAGGATGAATTCGCGCTGGAAAAGGCGCGCAACAGGCTGCTAACGCTTGAGCTGCGCAATCTGAAGCAGGGCAGCGACGTACGCGGCGGGGCCGGCCACAAGCCCAGAATACGGGGTGCCGGCAGCGCTGGAGGGGAAGGGCAGACCCTTTTCAAATCAAGAACAAAAAGTGAACAAATGCCGCGTACGGCACGGGAGAGGGCAGAAGCCGCCTTTGCAGCCGTGCAGGGCACTGCGGTGGTGAAGAAAGGTCGAGTCTGATGGCTTCGGGAGGATTGGTTGACAGGATTGCTGCCGAATATGGCGTTCATTTTATCAGCCACACGCGACGGGTGCAGGGGCGGCACCAGTCAAAGGCTCGCCGGACTTGCCAGACCCTGTTGCAGAAACACGGGGCGGAGCATCTGCGCCTCGTGTTTGGGTTAATCAATACGGCCGAGAACCGGGGAAACTGGAGTGCTCCGTGCTTTACCGCCGTGTCCTGGCTTGTCCTGAACAAGCCGGACTGGGTGGAACGCCGGGGATTTCTGGATCAATTCGACCGGATCAATCTGGAGGAACTGCTTGGAAGCGCCAGGCATATCAACCCCGCAGCTCCAACTGTCACGCTTGCCGTTCTGCTTTCCTACGAACTCGACAAGCTTCTGGAAACACCTCGCGAAGGGCTTGCCGCATGAATTGTATTGTCAGTTGTGACAGGTTGATTACACTGCCGCCGTCAATCTTCGGCTGCATTGAGTCTTTTCGAGGTTGCACGCCTGGCTTGCTGCGCTCCGGCCCTGGTCCGGTGGCGGACGGATCTTTCACCGGTATTTTGAAAGGGGGTTTGATGATGAACGGCTATTTGACAAAAGCTCAGATTTTCGCCTTCGAACGCGGAGCCACTGCGTGCAGGGAAGGCAAGTCCCGCGAGGACAATCCTTACCCGCGACAGGCTGATTATTTCGGCCTGTGGGAAGAGGGTTATCAGAAAGAACGTGAAAGCCAAGGCAAGTAACGGGGCTCTTGAGCGGGCCTGTGATGCCGCACGGAAGGGACTTCCGCCGTACGGTTCTGTTTCACCTACAGTTTGAAGAGCGAAGTTATGGAAACAAGTGCACCTGACCAGATCCTGGCCCGGTTGACGGAGGCTGTCGAAGTTGTGGCGGCGACCGGCAAGGGCGATGGACCGCGCGCTGTGCTGGCCAGTTGGCCTGAATGCCAAGGCAAGGTTGCCAAACGCCGCCGCGTCTATCCGCCCCGTACGATCAGTCAAGCCGAGGAAGCGATCACCTGGTTCTCTCTGATTGAGGATCCGAACGCACGCCGCGCGCTGCAGTTTGAAGTGATGTGCAAGGCAGGCGGCGGCAAATTTTCGCGGATCTGCGAGAAATATGGCTGGAAACGCTCGACGGTTACCAGCCGCAACAAGGTGGTGCTGCGCCGGCTGGCCGAAAAGCTGGAAGCGGCCCACTAAACCAATAACCTGATTGCCGGCCCGGTCAGGCGACCGGCAATCAGCAAGTGGTCAGCAAAGGCTGCCGTCCTGGACCGCAGGTCCGGTTTGATCAACCTGGCTTGAAAGGTTGCTCATCATCAAAGCGATTTCGCTGGCCATGGCGTAGCGGTCGGTCTTTCGCCGGGTTTCACTGATTTTCAGACCCGGTGTTGGCGTTCCAGAGTTCTGACGCCTTTTGTTTTGAGCCCCCCCAAAATAAAAACTTGAAAACGCATGCCCAGAAGAACGGGCGGTTGCGGGCAGCTTTCCGCACTTCGGCATTTGAAGACGGCACGCGTCTTGAGGTGTTCGGAAGGGAAGGGGCGCGTTGTTTCGGGCAAGGTCGGAAAAAACTTGCCAGACGCGCACAAAGCGGGCTGAGAGATAACCCTGTGTTGGGGCAGGTCTTTTCGAAAAGCGGCGCCTAAACACTCGTTTCAGACATCCAGGCGGCGTGGACAGCTTCGACAAAAACGGGCAAAACAGGGCTTCCTTATTTTACCGTGGATTAGTGTGCCTCAAGGGCCTGATGCCGGTTTCGCACTTCCTTCCAGGCCCCGACATTTTGCAAGCGAAGCCGCAGTGCTTCGAGCCCTGTTGCTGTGGACCATCGATGCGGAAGCAGCGGACCGCACCCTGACCTGACCTCCATACGACTTGCAGGAAAGTGCGACCCATGACTTTGCCAGAAGGGGGCGGCAGCGCGCTGAAGTGGCCGACGGCCAGAGCGCGCCGGAAGGTGTGCGCGGAGTTTTGCGCGCATATTGCCGCCGGATATTCGATCGACAGTTTCCCGGATGCCGACCGCCGGACGATCCGCTATTACGCCGAACAGTTTCCCGAGGACTTTCCACCCGCAAGGCTGGAGGAAGCCGCCCGGCGCGGCCTTCTGGAGTGGGAGCGGATCGGCAAGGACGGCGCCAGCGGAGAGCTGGCGAAATTCAACGCAAGCGCGTGGACCTTTGCCATGAAGAACCGCGCCGGCTGGCGGGACCGAACGGAGCCGGAGGCCTGGCCGGTCTGGAGCGGGGCGGAAGACAGCCAGACACTCGAGACCTTGAAACCGCGCAGCTCGGAGGAAATCGCTCTGGGCGTGATGGCATTGCTGACCGGAAAGGATACGCCAAAGGATGGCGACGGCCCTCGAAACGCTGATTGACCATATCGACCGCATGCCTGCGGACGAACGGGTTGCCTTGCAGAAGCAACTGGACGAAGCGGGCGTTCTGGACCAGTTCACCGTCTGGCGGCCGCAGGCCGGACCGCAGACGGAAGGGTATTTCTCCGAAGCCGATCTGACGCTTTACGGCGGTGCGGCGGGCGGCGGCAAGACGGACCTGATTGCCGGACTGGCGCTGTTTGCCCACCACAAGGCGGCGATCTTCCGCCAGTCACTCAAGTCCCTGAAGGGTCTGACCGAACGCATGAACGCGCTGATGCGGCAGGCGGGCATGGGCAAGATTTCAGGCAACCCGCCAAGGTGGACCGGGCCGGACGAGCGGCTGATCGAATTTGGCCATCTTGGTCTGCCGGGGGCGGAAGAAGACTGGCAGGGCCGTGACCATGACCTGAAGGCCTTCGATGAAGGCGCGCAGATGGACCCGCGCAAGATCATCTTCGTGCTCGGCTGGCTGCGCACGACACGGAAGGGACAGCGCTGCCGCGGGTTGATCGCCACCAATCCGCCACTGGGCGGGCAGGGGGACTACCTGAGCGACTGGTTCGCGCCCTGGCTCGATCCGCTGCATCCGCTTTACAGCAAGGTGCAGCCGGGCGAGATCCTGTGGGCGGTGTTCATCGACGACGGCGATGCCATCCGCACGGTGTGGGTGGACGGGCCGGAGCCGGTGGAGATTGAAGGCGAGATCCGCACGCCGAAGAGCCGGACCTTCATTCCGGCCCGGCGGCAGGACAACCGCTACCTGGGAACGGACTACGATGCCCAGCTCGACCAGATGCCCGAACCGATGCGCACGGCGCTGAAGACCGGCGACTTTCTGGCAGCCCGGCAGGACCACGAGTGGCAGGTGATCCCGTCCGACTGGGTGGACCTTGCCTTCGAGCGATACGACCAGGGCATCGACCGGGACGAACCGATGACGGTGCTGGCGGTGGATGTTGCCCAGGGCGGCAAGGACCGGACGGTGCTGCAGCCGCTGCATGGCCGGCGTTTCGAAACCAACATCGTGCGCAAGGGCACCGACACGAAAGACGGCGCCGATGTCGGCTCGCTGATCATCCGCGAGCGGCGCGACAATGCGATGATCGTGGTGGACTGTACCGGCGGCTGGGGCGGCGATACGGTTGGGTTCCTGAAGCGGGAAAACAATATTCCGGTCGAAAAATGCGTCTTCTCCGCCCAGTCGGGCGAGAGTGCGAAGGACAGCAGGATCCCGTTCTACAATTTGCGCGCCGAACTCTATTGGCGATTGCGCGAGGCCTTGCACCCCAAGAGCGGGCTTGGGCTGGCAATCCGGCGATCGGCAACGGTGAAGGCGCAGTTGACGGCGCATCGCTGGAAGATGCGAAACGGAAAAATCCTGATCGAGAGCAAGGAAGAGATCAAGGACCGGCTGGGCTCTTCCCCGGATGAGGCGGACGCGATTGTCGAGGCATTGGGATGGAAGCAGAAAGCGGAGTTGAAGAAGGTTCTGAAAAGCAGGGCCAAAAGTCGGATGGCACCGCTGGGCGATCCTCTGGACGGTTTCTGATCCGCGACCTTTGCCTGCGGGATGCCAGCTTCATCGCGGCCAATATGCGGGACCAGGACCTGCGCGAAATCGCCTGTCTGTGGAAGGAGTGGGACACAAGGGCGCTGGCGGCCTGCGCGCTGCAGACGGCCGTGCCGGGCATGGTGTGGTCGCTCTGGTACGACGGCCAGCCAGCGGCGGCCTATGGCTTCAGCCAGGCGTCCGCCTTCGATCCGGATCATTGGCAGGCCTGGGCCTTCGGAACGGACCGATTCCGCCGATGTGTGCCGGCGATCACACGACACTTGCTGGAAATCCGGGAGATTGTGGAGCGGGATTGCCGGCGGTTGCAGGTGATCACCCTGGACGATCATGACATTGCCCATGGCTGGATCGAGGCGCTGGGCGCAACACGCGAAGGTCGGCTGAGAGCCTATGGCCGGGGCGGCGAGAACTATTATGTCTATGCCTGGGTAAGGGGGGACAAGCGGCCATGAGCGTTGTTCGAAATCGGGAAGGCTGGTAGCGTCCGGCCATTGTTATATTGACGTTTTTATCTGGAGGCTTTGCCTTGTCTTCACCCAAGGATGATCTGCCCGTCGGGCAGATGACGAAACATTTTGCCGGAAACATCTCTCAACTGAATGCCATCGTTCTGTCCGATTATCGCAGGACCGAGGAAAATATTGGTTATCACAAGGGCCGCCTGGAGCAGGGCTTCAAGCTGCTGGTCCTCAAGCACTTGCCGCTGCCGGAAGTGTTCGAGTTTCAGGGCACGACCTTGCGATCCGGCGGGCGGTATGGCCTGCCGGAAGAAACGCAGGAAGCGGACAGGCGGCGCGCGACCGTGCATGACGGCATCCTGGCGGACCGTGGGGCTGCGGGATACCGGGATCTCCAAACCCGCGCCCTGAGCCTTGCAACCGTGACCGGGCCGAAGCGGCTGGTGAAGGTCATGCCCACGATCCGGCATGACGAGCATATGGCCCCGCGCGATCAATATCCGATGGGCGGCGGTTTTCTGCAGTGGGACCTGAAGAAGCCCGGCTTGCCGTTTTTCTGCGCGGCGCATTTCAAACCGGGCGGCACGGTGGTGACGGCGGACGGCACGTTTCAGGTCAACTCGGACAATTTTCTGGCCGACTATCCGCAGCGCGAGAAGCTGCAGAAGTATCTGCAGACAGTCTAGATTTCGTACCACATTTAGACAGTGCGAGCAGCGAAGCGGGTGCGGTAGTCGGTCGGGCGTAGGCCGAGTTTCTTGCGGAAGTGGTGGCGGAGCGCGTGGGCGCTGCCGAAGCCGACACGGGCTGCGATCGTTTCCATATCGTCGTCGCCCCGGCTGAGGATCTCCTTGGCGGCCTCCAGACGCTCCTGAACCAGCCACTCGCCCGGTGTCAGCCCCGTTGCTTCGGTGAAGCGGCGCTGGAAGGTGCGCGGGCTGAGGCGGCAGAGGGCTGCCATGGTTTCAATGGTCCAGGCCGTCTGCAGCGCCTGCCTGACCCGCTCCAGAACAGGTGCGATTTCGCTGCCCTCGCGATGAGCGACCGGGCGCTCCAGGAACTGAGCCTGGTCACCGGTGCGGTGGGCGGGAACGACGAGGCGGCGCGCAACGGAGTTGGCCTTGTCGGCCCCGTATTCCTGGCGGATGATTTCGATCATCAGATCGATGCCGGCGGCGCTGCCCGCAGACGTGTAGATCCGGTTTTCCTGACGATAGAGCGAGGCCTCGTCGACGGTGACAGCAGGGTGCCGCTCGCGCAGCTTTTCCGCGTAGCGCCAATGGGTGGTGGCGGAGCGACCGTCGAGCAGACCGGTGGCCGCCAGAACGAACGCCCCGGAGCAGATGGAAACGAGCCGCGCGCCCCGGCTGTGGGCCTCGCAAAGCTGATCGGCAAGCGCTTGGGGTACCGGGCAATCCGCCCCTTTCCAGCCGGGAACGACGATGATGTCCGCCTCGGCTATGCGTTCCGGACCATGGTCTGGCACGAGTGTGAGGCCGCCGTGGGCGCGTAAGGGGCCTTCCTCGACCGGGCAACTGGCGAAGCGGTACCAGTCGGTGCCGAATTCGGGGCGGGCCAGACCGAATATCTCGGCGACGATACCGAACTCGAACGTGCAGAGCCCATCGTACAGAAGGGCGACAACAAGCGGGCCTTCCAGCGTTGAGGGGGCCGCGGTTTGAGGGATTGTGTCTTTTGTCATGATATTTACGTATATAGGCATTCACGCCAATTGCCAATCGGCGTTCAGACGGGCGACAAACAGCGGGAAAGGAGACCTTCATGACCAACAATGTCACTGCTGTTCCGGCCGCGCCGAGCGATCTCGCCAGGGAACATTTTGCCGCCGAGTTCACTTTTGAGGCCGATTGCTGGGATGTGCACGACGCCCTTCAGGGCGACCCCGGCTTTGTGCTGCTGGATGTACGCAGTCCGGCGCTGTTCGAAAAAGGCCATGTGCCCGGAGCGATCAACTTGCCCCATGGCAAGATCATCCGTTCCAAGATGGCCAAGTGGCCGGAAGAGGCATTGTTCGTGACCTATTGCGCCGGCCCGCATTGCAACGGTGCCGCACGGGGGGCGTTGCGGCTTGCGGAACTGGGCCGCCCGGTGAAGATCATGGCAGGTGGCATTACCGGCTGGATCGACGAAGGTTTTGAGCTGGCAACCGGTAATTCATGAGCTGAGCCGCAGGAAGAGCCCCTGCCTGCCTGCCTGACCCATCCTGCTTTGTCCGGTCAGGCAGGGGCATTACCAGGAGCGTCGGTCGAAGAGGAATCAAAGCCACGGCTGCAGCAATTGAAGCCTTCAGGAAAGCTGCCGTCGGCAGGTTGCAAAAATCCAGTGGATCAACCACAATCCAGGCAGGAACAAAGAATGAACATCACTTAGAGGCTTTGGAAGCAGGACCCATGGCGGATTTTGAAGATTTGACCGGATGGCGGGAAGAATTGCAGGCATATTACGAGGAAGGTGGGCAAGAGGCGGTCGATTATATCTATCGACATGATCCAGAGGTCTTCCTCGTGAGTACCAGGCTCTCCCAAGTGCAGCATTTTGCTGAACTTCTGTTAAAAGACCCGGAACTTAGAGATGCGACTGCTCAGCAAATGGAGTGGTTGAAAGTTGTTGACGCAAATGGGGGAGCTGTTGGCAGGGGGGATCCGGAATGGGACAATCGGCCACTAGAGGCTCACATACTCATGGGAGACTTTTACGAATGGTACTGCCTGAAATCCGGGTATCCTCACGAAGCCAGGCACCTGTATAGTTTTGGTATGTTTACTGCCTGCGATGTCCTTGCGGGAAAATACGAATCTGTTCGCTCAAAGGCGTGTGTCGAGTTTTTACTAGATAGTAATTACATCGAGCAAGACGAAGGAGGCTTGTGATGAGCAAGCAAACAGTCGTTGCACTCGACCATGCCTAGGTCGGGGCATTTTCAGCCCAAGTTCGTTGATATTCTGACGTAAGACATTTTTTTGACGCAGGACCCATGGCGGATTTTGACGACATTACCGGCTGGCGGGAAGAGCTGGCGGCATTTGAGAAAACGGAAGAAGGCAGGGCCTTCTTTGCCGGCAACAAGCGCTACCGCGGCCGCAAAGTTCCATATGAGAACGTCGTGCAGATGGTTGAACTGATCCGCGGGGATGAAGAGCTGCACGAGGCTTTACGGAAGAAAATCTGGTTTGCGGCCTATGCCGAAAAGCATGATCTGGAAGTTCACGATGATGAGTTTGTAGAGCTGAACCCGCTCGAGGCTCATGACACCATTATCGCATTTGAACGGTGGTACCTGATGAAAGCTCCGGTTCGCTTTGATAAAAGCCATATGTTAGCTGTGACATTGCTGGCCATCGATTTGGAGGAGGGCAGGCTGACATCACTCAGAACTGAGCAGGCCCGAGACTTCATCAAGGAAAATTATGCGCTTTATGTCTCCTTTCCGGGGGAGGAGACGTGATGGAGAAGATTGTTGCGATAGATGCCAATGAAATCAGCCCGATCATGAAAAACTTCGGGCTGGAAGGATTGATCACCACCGCAAAACGGGCTGAAACAGCTTTGGAACAATTAGTGAACGTTTGAGAGGGATTTGGAAACAGGACCCATGGCGGATTTTGACGACATTACTGGCTGGCGGGAAGAGCTGGCCGCATTTGAGAAAACGGAAGAAGGCAGGGCCTTTT
>NZ_JAZDVZ010000002.1:0-814426 GCF_036350355.1 Roseibium sp. FZY0029 | reverse complement strand
CGCTGAAAGAGAGCATTCGACGGATATCGCCTTTTCAGACAAGGGGGCGAAATGAAAGAGAAGGTTATTTTTCCGGACGTAAGCAGACGCAGTGCTTCTGTCGTGTGCAAGAGTGTTTCGGAACAATTAGTGAACATTTGAGAGGGATTTGGACATAGGACCCATGGCGGATTTTGAAGATATTACCGGCTGGCGGGAAGAGCTGGCCGCATTTGAGAAAACGGAAGAAGGCAGGGCCTTCTTTGCCGGCAACAAGCGCTACGGTGGCCGCAAAGTTCCATATGAGAACGTCGTGCAGATGGTTGAACTGATCCGCGGGGATGAAGAGCTGCACGAGGCTTTGAAGAAGACACTCTGGTTTGCTCAATACGTCGAGGAACATGACCTTGAGGCCTATGACGAGCAGTATCAGGAGCTTCATCCTATTGACGCTTACGATACCATTATTTTCTTCGGACGTTGGTACCTGATGAAATCCCGGATTCACGCAGACAAAAGCAACCTACTGATTGCTGCAAATTTGGCGGATGACGTCGAGGCCGGGAATGTGACCGATCTCCGAACAGAGGAAGCGATGGATTTCACGAAGAAAAAATACTCTCCGTTCGTCTCCTTTCCGGGGGAGGAGACGTGATGGAGAAGATTGTTGCGATAGATGCCAGTGAAATCAGCCCGATCATGAAAAACTTCGGGCTGGAAGGATTGATCGCCACCGCAAAACGTGGCGATCTTTTTTTTTATAGCAATGATTTCGAATTGGAGTTGAGCCGCTCATCTTTCTACAAGAGCCCAAATGGATTGCTTTTCCGAGATTGGATAAAAAGACAAAGGTACCCGCCTCCGGGTTACACTCCTGACGTCAGAATCGTTGAAATTGACGACGTATTAGATGAGGAAAAAAACGATTATGATCCCAACCGGAAAAGGTTGACCAAAAAGGGAGGATTTGAAACCTGGGATATGTCGATCCGAAAGCGGATGACGAAACATCCCGATTTCGACTATGAGATCATTTCCAGGGAGAAGGACTTTTTCGAAAACAAGAACAAGAATATCTACGATCCAGTCACCAAAAAACATGCGAAGATTGTGGATGTCCCGTTCCGTTATACATCCGTCAAAAAACTGGCTTCAGAATTGGTTGTGGATCCGACTCTGAATTTGTCGAGAGAACAATACGAGAACATTTACAGGTTTAAAGATACGAGGTTTGGCGAGGTGAAGGGCCTCGACCAGGGGCAAATTTTTTTCCCAGAGACCTATGAAGAGGTGTTGTTTCAACGTGCGATCCGCGCAAAGCCCAAAGGGGCGCCGCTGCCCGGAGTAACGGGACAGCTTGGTGGCAGCATGAGCGTGCTACCGGCCGAGGCTGCAAGGGCAGTTCCGATGCTTTCTTCCGGCATGCCGGTTGATGACTTGCCCGGAGCACAACTTGGTCAAAACTCGGGGATCAGCAGCAAGGCCACCGGCACGCTGTGGGACGAGACCACCATTAGTCGGCGGTTCATGAAGCTTGCGCGTCGAGGCGCGCCGGTTTTCGTTCTTGGTCTTGCAGCCGTTCCGGTTTTTTCAATGGTTCAGGCACGTGCGGACGAGCGGAACATACCGTTTGCGCAGGCGGCAAGAGAGCTGGGGCTGGATTTTACAGAGGACGATCTGAAGTCCATGGCGGCGGAGGCGGGCCTCGACCTGGCCGTTTCGCTGACGCCTGTCGGGCCGCTGAAAAAGGCCTGGGACGTTCTGGGCAATCTGGACGACATTATCGCCTTGACCCAGCTTTACGGCGAAGCCTATCCGGACAACCTGGTGATCCGGAAAATGGCCGAAATTGCTACAACCGTGGAAGGTTCGGAGGCATTTGGGGCCTACGTTTATGGCCGGGACGCGCTGACAGGCGCTGTGGGCAGCGCAATCGACTGGGCGTTTGCCGGCAGCGAGGATGAGGAAGAGGCCTTACAGGCGCTGCAGGGGATACAAAACGCGCTTGAGGCCGGCGGAGCCGTGGAGCAGGCCGCAAACCGCGGCGCAACACGCGAAGAATTGACTGACACCCTGACGAGAGACGCAGAGCTGCACCGGGGACAAGTCAGGCAACTGTTGTCGGCAGCCCCGATGGCGGCGACAGATGCTCCGCTTACGGCACCGCGGCTGGAGGACGGCAGTCTTTCTTCTGAAACCATCCTGATGGATGGCGGGCAAGTGCCATTGGGCGAGAAGCCGGTTCTGCCAGGTTCTTCCGCCATTCTGACCCCCGGTTTTGAGGAGGCGCGCCAAGACGGCGTGTCTGGAGCCGGCGCAGTTGGAGCCGGCGCAGTTGGGGCCGAAGTGGGCACCGGCAAGCTGGACGGCGTGAGTGCCACAACGGCGGTGGCTGTTGCTGACGCCTCAGCCGGTTTGGCTGCATCTGCTGATCTGGCCCGGAAAAGTTCCTATGACCGATATCGGCAGATCGGCAGAACTGCCGCCGAAGAGGCGGAAGCGCTTGCGGATTACGAAAGGCTGTTCAGGCAAAGCTATGTCGAACTGGGCGGCCACAAGGAGGCTGCCCGGGACTACGCGATTTACCGGTTCAAGCAGATGTGGGGTCTTTCGGCCTTCGCGCCGGAGGCGGAAGGGACCGTATTGAAATATCCGGTCGAGACAGCCTATCCGGATCTTGAAAAAGACGGCCATGGTTACGTGCGCAAGGACGTTGAGGACCTGCTGAAAGCACAGGGGGTGCGCGCCGCGAAATGGCATCTGACGCCAAATGACAAGACCGGCCGGGACAGGCGGCAGGCCCTGGCGGACGAGGACGGCTACGGTCCGCGCATGACATTGACCTATGACGACGAGACCGGAAAGCGCCATTTGCTGACGGAAGACTTTCAGGCAAATGTCGGCCGCGCTCGGGACAGGGCGTGGCAGACGCACGCCAAAAACAACAGCAGGCGGCCTGCGCGGCAGCCCCCTGCCGCACCGGCTGGAAAGGTTCCGGCGGCGCTGGCCGCCGCAGCGCCCGGTAAAGCTGCGCCGCTGGATGGAGCTACCACCGGGGCGCTGTGAAAAAAACACCGCCCAGGGCGCACAACCGGGAAGCTACAAAAAGCCTTTGAGTGGCAAGAGCTTTCCGGAAATGCGTGTCTGAACAACAGGTTCAGACATCTGGCCTTGCTGGACGCTTCGTCAAAACAGGGCTAAAACAGACCTCATACCGGTACTTTGGAAAATTGCGGCTTGGCCGGCAGGAACGCTTTGGCGCTGCCGGATACGTCCGTTCGATCTTTTTCCGGCCGCCTGCGCGGACCGGCCTTGAGGCGCTGCCGCCGTGCCGGCAGGCGGCGCCGATTACACGTTTTCAAGACATTGAGAGAAAGGGACCACCCATGTGCATGTTTGGTGGGGGAGGCTCCAAGCAGCCGGACCCGGAACCGACACCGCCGCCGCCGCGCGAACCCGACCCGCAGCGGCAGGCGCGCAACCTGCAGGAAAACGGGCGCCGGCGCCGGGCCGCCGCCTATAACACCCGGGCCACCAACCTGACCGGCCCGCTGGGCGTTGCCGATTACGGCAGTGCCTCGCGGCCTGGTGTCACACTTTTGGGGCGTGCGTGATGGGAGTTGTCGACGATCTGAAAACCGAGCTGCAATCGGCCCGGGCGGAACGCCAATGGGTGGAGGCGGACTGGCAGGACTATGTCACCTATACGGCGCCGGACATGGAGCGGGCCTTCAACCGGCCCGGCGGCGTGAGCGCCCGGGATGGCATGAGCGCCCTGCGCGGGTCTGCCGCCCGGGACCGGTCGCGCAAGCTGTACGACCCGACCGCTGTCTGGCTGCTGGACAGGCTTGCCTCCGGCATCGGCTCGCTGACCATGCCCGAAGGCTTTCCCTGGCATGGGGTCGGCTTCGGCGATCCGTTTGCGCCGGCGCCCAGCCAGGCAGACGAGGAGTTTTTCGAACTGGTGCGCGATCACCTGTTTCGTGTGCGGTATTCGGGGCGTTCCGGCTTTGCGCTGGCCAACCGCTCGCGTCTGCTGTCCACCGTGAAACTGGGGACGGGTGTGCTGTTTCCGGTCGAAAACGAGGACAGCCTGGCGGATATCCGCACGCCGGTTCATTACCGCTATGTGCCGCTTTACGAGATTTATCTGATCATCGATGCCCAGGGCAACGATTGCGGGTTCTTTCGGGTGCGCACGCTGAAGGCGTGGCAGGCGGTGAAGGAATATGCCGGCAAGGTGTCGCCCAAGGTGAAGGAAGACGCGGCCGACGCGAAGCGCAAGAACACGGACTACACTTTCGTGCATGCCTGCTTTCTGCGCGAAGGCGGCCACGCCCAGGCGACCGACACCAGGAAATCCCGGTTCGAGAGTATCCACTTCGAGGAAGACAGCGGGCATATCTGCCGGCGTGGCGGCTTCTTCGAATATCCGCTGGTGATCAGCCGGTGGGACCGGGACGGGCTGTCGCCCTATGGCTCGCCGCCGCAGGCAAAGCTGATGAGCGACATCAAGAGCCTGCAGAGCCTGGCGCGGGACGGGCTGATTGCCAGTTCGCAGGCGGTGCGCCCGCCGATCGCCACCCATGCGCAGGAGCGCCAGCTCGACCTCAACCCCGGCCGGATCAACCCCGGGCTGATCGACGAGCAGGGCCGGCCGCTGTTCCGGCCGATGATCGACACGGTGAACCCGGGCGCGGCGGATGCGCAGATCGAGACCATCCGCGAGAAGCTGCGGGTGGGGCTTTATGGCGACCTGTGGCAGACGCTGCTGGAAGGCAATGGCCGCACGGCAACGGAAGCCAATATCCGCCGCAAGGAAATGGCCGACATGATCGGGCCGTTCTCCACCAACATCATGGCCGGAAACGAGGCCTTGTTCGAACGGGAGATCGGCATTCTGGGCCGAAGGGGCGCTTTTGCCCCCGGTTCGCCCCTTGCCCCGCCGCAAAGCGTGCTGGAGGGCGATGTGACCCTGACGCCGACGGCACCCATCGACCAGATGCGCGAGGCCGGGCATTTCGAGGCGATCATGGGCTTCCAGGAGTATCTCGGCATCGCAGCGGGGGCCGATCCCTCCATTCTGGATCTGCACGACCGGGAAGCCGAATACGACTTGACCCGCCGCGCGCTGGGGCTGCCCGCCAAGCTGAGGCGGCGGCCGGAAGAAGTGGAAGCACTGCGGCAGGAACGGGCGGCCGAGCAGCAGCAACAGCAGCAGCTTGCGACCGGCGAAAGCATGGCGCGGATCGCCCGCGACGGGGCGCCGCTTCTGCAGGCCCTGGGCGGCGAGGGAGGGCTGGATGGTCTGGCGTAGCCTCAAACGAGCCGCCCGGCGGCGCCGGGAGCGGGCTGGAGTGCTGGAACGGGCCTATCGGTCCGTTTTTTTGTGTCCGGACGGCGAAATTGTGCTGGCGGACCTGGCAGCCGAATGCGGCATCTACCAGGCGCCGCCGGTGAACCTGGAGCCGCGGGCGGGCGGTTATCTGGACGGGCGCAAGGCACTTTATGCCCGCATCCTGTCCATGATCCGCATTCCGCCGGAAGAGCACGCCGCGCTGCAGGAAGCCGCCCGGCTGGAAATGCTGCCCGAGTTCGAAACTGACGAGGAATATTGACGATGTACGACGCGATTGAGCCGGCAGCAGGACCGGAGGCCGGCGGGCACGACGGTTCTGGACACGATGGTATGGCACATCGCCCTTCGGAGGGCGGAGGTTTCATCGACAGCCTGAGCGAGGCCGACCGGGACATGGCCGCCAGCTATGGCTGGCGCGATACCGCCGGCATTCTGGAAGGCTACCGCTCGCTGGAAGACAGACTGTCCGGGGCGCTTCAGGTTCCGGGCGAGGAGGCCAGCAGCGAGGAACAGGCGGCCTTTTATGCCGATGTTTCCAGCCGCTGGACGCCGAAGGACGGCTATCGCTTCAAGATGCCCGAGACGCTGCCGGAAAACTTTCCCTACGACCAGGCCTTTGCGCAGGAAGCCGGAGACTGGTTCAAGGAGGCGGGGCTTCACCCCGAGGCAGCGCAGAAGCTGCACGACCGGTGGGTGGGCAAGATGGCAGAGCAGTTTTCCGCCCATGAGGAAGCGGCTGTTGACGCCGCACAGAAACAGGGCGAGGCCGCCGAGGCTGCGCACCTGTCCCTGGTCAGGGAATATGGCGAACCGGACAGCGACGGCTATCAGAACGCCATTGCCAAGGCCGACCGGGCGCTGAGCACCCTGAAGACGGCCGGGGTGGACCTGACAGGATGGTTTGCGGAAAAAGGCGCCCTGACCACGGCTGGCAGCGACGGTTTGCAGCAGGTGACGGACCCCGTGGCGGTAAAGCTGCTCGCCTTCATCCACGACAGCGCCTTTGCGGAAGACGGCCTGAACGGTTTCGGCGCGGGTGGGGAGGGGGGCAACCCCTTCGAGACCGGTAATCCGGACCTCAGGCAGCAGTCGGACCTTCTGGAAAACAGCCCCTTGCGAGCGCGGCAGATGATCGTCGCGGCGGGGCGGGATCCACGGTTGTTCGGGTTGTAGCGAGGCCGGATAGTAATGGCCACAAACTGGATTAAGGCTTGGTTTTCATGAAGCCGTTGTTCGCAGGAAGGTCTGCTTTGTTTGGTAGGTGAACTTTTCTCATACACTTTTCAGTTGACTGCTGAACAAATCATGAACAAATTGGACCCTAGGCAGAGGTTTTGCCAGGTAAAAATTCGAAGTGATTGAGAAGGGAGCCGACAGTGCGTCGTTTTACAAGACTAAGAAGACTTATTATTGCTGGTGCAACAATTTTGGCCACGACAAGCCTTGGAACCACTGTTTCCTACGCCTGTGTAAACAATATGGATATGGTCAAAACCATAACTGGATTGATGGCGGACGGAAAATTCCAACAAGCAAGCCAGTATGCGGAAGAAAATCTCGACGTATGCCCGATGCAGGCCAGGTTTTATCTGGCGTTATTGACTGTAGAGGGACGCGATGACCGGCCAAGTTGCGACGCCGTGTACCAGTTGGAAGAAAATTTCTCCATTAACAATTCCAAAGACAACCCGGAAATCTTAAGAAAGTCGAATGAAGGCACAATTGTAAGTTTGCTCAATCGTATCTACATCGGCGGATATATTGAATATTCAATGATCGAGGGGAATGCGTATTCAACTCAGTTGTATATCTCTGAAAATCAGGAAAGATTTCTGAATTACCTGGAACTCGATAAGAATCTTGACTCTGGGTACCTGAATGTTGTTCGGCTTCTCAGCTATGCGGAGCAACTTGGCGTTGATCTAAACAACTTTCCCAAAATTCTTGAAATTGTCGGCGCAGATTTCGAAAGAGACGAATACCTGACGAATTCGGGTTGGCCAAAGTCGATTATATGTGATGTTAGAAAATAGGCAGTAAAACTGAATGAAAAATCTTGTCAACGAATTCACTCACAAATTCTATATCGCAATTAAAGCGAGGGATTGCTTGATTCTCAGGCGTGCTTGGCGGCAACACAAGCATCACTTGAGAGCGCATACGGCAAATCTGTCAAGATTGGCAATCCGGCCCGCAGGCAACAATCGGATGTTCTGGAAAACAGCCCGTTGCGGGTAATCCAGATGATCGTGTCCGCCGGTATCAAAAGATCGAAATCGGAGAGTTCGATTGTGAATCTATCAAGACTATCGAGCATTTTATTGGGCCTGTTTCTCGTTGCCTGTGCGTCAGATGAAGAGAGAAATTTATCAGGTGCAAACGGGAAAACGGTGCTTTCGGCCTGTGATCCCGGACCGATTTTCGAACGGCTCGAGAAAGAAATGAAAACCGGTCTTGCTGGCGCGGGTCAGGAGAGGATTTCTCGCGTATACAACGAATATTTTCGAATAGTGAGAATTTGCGACAAAACTCAAGATATGACTTATGTCGTGAAGCAAGAATATGCCGACAAAAGAACCACCGCATTTCTCGGTTTTCCACCGCCTCCCCCGTATATTTATACGCAAAAAAAGTCGCGAAAAGGTGAGCTTTGCCTCAGTCGGGAGGGCTCGGAAAGTTCGTTGATTTCGGCACCGAAATGGTATTGCGAAAAGGGCGGTTGGACTGACAACATTTAAACAAGGACCAAGTAATGGATAATCACGGGCAGCAAACGATACGCATCGGTGAGTACAAGCTGTTTGGTGTTGCCTCACATATTGTCATCACAGCTCATGATGAAACCGGCAAGCAGATCTGGGAAGTCAACGGACTTTCACATGACAGGCAAAATAATATAATTCCAATAGGAAAACCCTGGGACGGAAGCGATACGATCAAAGGTCACTTGGATAATTTTTCAAGGATGGGGCATCTCGTCGACAACCAGACAACAATTATCGCGGGGACGCCAGCTGAAATCGAGGCATACAGGATAAGAGCTAGCAGGGCTATTGATCGGATCAACGCTCAAAACCTTGATTACAGAATCGACAACCAAAATAGCAACAGCGTGGCGGGGACGGTCCTGAAGTCTTTCGGGATTTCGCCACAGGAATTGCTGAATTCAACAAAGCATCAATTTGAAAAACCAGTCCCAGGCTTTACCGAAGATCTGATCGGCAACAAAGATGTCTTATCTGCAGGATCGGCGCAGTCAGATCCTGAATTGGATGGTCAGTCGGCGCTTGGCAACAGATTACGAAACCATGTTTCTGCTCCGTTTCCGATGCCGAGACCTCATTTGGCAGCGGATGACAACCGTTCGAGGGATAGTCAGCCCGCGTTGCGTGGCGAAAGTGATATTCCGCGGCCATCCTTGAGCGAACCGAAGAGCGGTGAGGCTTTTGAGAACGGTCCCATTCCGAGCGCCAAACCGAGTAGAGCTCGCTCTATGCTCCAGCCTGATAATCTGAAGAATGCAAATCCATTCGACGTGAGAAAACCCGACCTCAAACAGCAGGCCTTCCTTTTGGATCATCAGCCGACGAAGGCGAAGCAGCTTATCCTTTCTGCTGGACGAAACCCGGAGTTGTTCGGGTTCAAGGGTGTTGTCGTTTAACTGAACGACTCCTCGAATTTACGTGGTCCGATGCATTACCTCACAAATCGGATCCATCAGACGCCAGATCCTTGCTCACTTGCGAAGTCCTTTGTGCGCTTTGCCGTCAAAGCAGCGCAGGCCTGTGATTGTCATCGCGATATTGCCACCCCGGCTGAGCGATCTTACCCGCTTTGAGCGATTTCTGCCTCATTAATCGAGGAAACGGAAGTCCTCCAAAACTGCGTATTTCTTTTTCAACCGGAACGTTGCTTCAGCTACTTCAAAATTGGAAGGGGCGACTTTTTGGCAAATTGCCTGCGGCCATGGCGAGGAAACGTGCGCCATCGACAGCAGTCCGTTCGAGCCGGAAAATTGTCAAAATCAAAGGAAATTCAATGACATCTCAAATTTCAGACATCGTCGTTCCGCGTGTGTTCACCCCCTATATGGCGGAGAACAAGCCGGCCAAGCTGATCATGCTGGAAAAATCCGGCATTCTGGCCGGTCCGGCACCGGAAATCGGCAAGCGCTTCAAGGCCGGTGGCAACCAGATTGAAGTGCCGTACTGGGAAGACCTCGATGATGCCGAGCCGACGGTGATCGACGACAGTGACAACAAGATCGGTGTCAGCAAGATTACCGCCAGCGACATGAAGGCCTACAAGCACCGCCTGGCCAAGAAAGACGGTGGCAAGCTATGCCGCAACGGGTCGGGGCGACAGCGCCATGAACCGCGTGGCGGAGCGGATCAGCGCTTACTGGGGACGCCGCAAGGAAGAGCGCATCATCGCGACGGCTGAGGGCGTGATTGCCGACAATGTGGCCAATGACAGCGGCGACATGGTCTATTCCATCTATTCCGATGTCGGTTCGCCGACGGCCGCCAACCGCATCAGCTATCAGGCGATCAACCGTGCGCGCCTGACCATGGGTGAAAACCTGGACGACCTGCGCGTGATCGCCATGCACAGCTTCGTTTACGGCACGCTTCTGGACGACGAAAAGATCGAGTTCAAGAAACCGTCCGAAGCGCCGTTCGAGGTGCCTTACTACGCCGGCATGATGGTGGTGCATTCGGAAATGATGCCGGTGACGGCCGGTGCCAATTCGGACGAATATTCCTGCTTCCTGTTTGCACCGGGCGCTTTCATGCATATCGACGAAGTGCCGAGCCGGTCGACGATCTACGGCAACGAAGGCACTGAAATCACCCGTGATCCGGACATTGGCGACGGTGGTGGTGCCGACTATCTGACCACGCGCCGTTTCGAGCTGATCCATCCGGCCGGAATGGATTTCACGGCGTCCTCTCTTGCCAAATCCCAGGGAGCGAGCCTGGCCGAACTGCGCAACGCCGCCAACTGGGACCGGAAATACAACCGCAAGAACGTGAAGCTGGCCTGCCTTAAGGTGAACATCTGACGGCGTACCCGGAGGGCAGTCTGGAGGCGAGCGACCGCAGACATCCACCCCAACGTTTTTGGACCGATCGACGTTTCTGCCCGTAGCCTTTCCTGCGGGCTTTTTGTTTGGTCGGTTCGACCTCTCACGGGCCTGACCAGGTCAGGGCCTGTCAAATTTCTTCGGGCGGCGTTTGCCGCCCTTTTTCTTTTTCTCGAAAAAGAGGCCAGACATGGACGAGATCATCATGCGCCGCTTGCGGCATCTCCAGCGCCTGGAAGAACAACACGAAGCCGATTTTCTGGCCCGGTGCGCTCCGCCCAAAACCGAGGCTGAAAAGCGGCAGGAACACCTGGCCGATGCGCTGGCCGCGGACTGGAACCGCAAGCAAAGGGCGGCAAGGCAGCCACAGGCCGAAAAGTCGCTGCCCAAAGGCTGGCGCAAGGAGCACTGGAAGACCCAGCAGGCCATGGCCGCGGATTATGCCGGTGTAAAAGCCGCCAACAAATATGAGGCCGTTCAGGCGCTTGCTGCCTATGAGGCCAAAGCCGGCGATCTTGCCGCCGCCTGATCCTTTCAAGGAAACTGTTTTATGTCGGGAACCGTTACCACAGCCGTCGAGATGGCGAACCTTGCGCTTGCGCATCTGAAGGAAGCGCCCATCCGCGACTTCGATTTTTCCTCCGTCGCGTCGCGCTGGTTCAAGAACCACTATGCGGCGCACCGGGATGCTTATCTTGCCATGCACGACTGGGACTTTGCCATCGAGCTGGTGAACCTGGCTGCGGAAACCGAAAAACCTCCATTTCGCTGGGCCTACCAGTACAAGCTGCCAGCCGGCACGCTTCGCATTCCGCAGCAGAGCGTTGGCGGATCGCCGGGAGGGACGATCATTCCCTTCGAAGTGGTGGGCCAGCGCATCATGTCGGATAATCCACCGCCGTTTCCGCTTCGCCATGTGCGCCGGGTGGTGCGGGAGGCCGAATTCGCCCCGCTGTTCGTGAACGGGTTCGCCCTGTTTCTGGCGGCGGGCTGCGCCCATTCAATCACCGGAAAGAACAGCCGGGCAGAAGCCTTGCGCCAGGCGGCACGGGAAGCCTTCGACCAGGCCGGAACATCCGACGCCCTGCAGGGTACGCCGCTTCCCATGATTGACCTGGATATCATTGCAAACAGATGAGCTATCACCTTCAAGCCACATTCAGCCGGGGCGAACTCGACCCGGAGCTGATCTATCGTTCGGACCTGGAACTGTTTCGGTCCTCCCTGGCCGAATGCCGGAATTTTCTGACGCTGAAACGCGGCGGCCTGCGCCGGCGCGGCGGCACCAAATTCATTGCCGAACTTAAGGACAGCAGTCGGCAAGGCTGGCTGATCCCGTTCGAGTTCGGAAACGGGCAATATTACATGCTTGAGTTCGGTGACCACATGTTTCGAGTGTTCACCAGCGAGGGGCGGGTCGGGTCCGTGGAGGTTGCGACGCCTTATTCCTTCGAGGTTCTGCCGCGGCTGAAATTCGTGCAGTCGACCGATACGCTCTTCATTGCCGGAGGCGGCGTTGCCCCGCAGGCGCTCAAGCGGTTGTCGGAACTTTCCTGGGCGATCGAGCCGATGGCGTTCAGGGACGGACCCTATCTGGATGTCAATATCTCGCCGACGAGCCTGAAACCGGCCGGCACGGGCAATGCTGTTCCGAAAATGACATCGAACACAGCCCCGAGCGGGGTGGTATCGGCCTCCAACGGCAGCGCTTCCGCGTGGCAGGTGTTCAGCCGGTCGGAGGGCAAGACAGTGCTTTCATCCGGCGCGACGGGTTGGGTGCAATATCAGTTTCCCAGCAGTGTCGTGATCGATGCCTACATGCTGCAGGCGCCGAGTGACAACAGCCAGAACGACGATATGCCCTGGCAGTGGAACATCGAGGCGTCGAACAACGGTTCCGACTGGACAATTCTGGATACGCAGGACGGTCAGGATACCTGGTCGTCCAATGAATGGCGGGAATATGATTTTTACAACGAGACTGCCTTTACCCATTACCGGCTGAGCTTCACGCAAGGAGGCGGATCGGCTTCGGACAATTCCGCAATCGGGCAATTGGTGTTTCACCAGGCAGGCGGCGATCAGAGCCCTTTCACGCTGACCGCATCAGGCACTGCGGGGATCAATGGCGGTGCCGGCTTTCAGGCGTCTGACGTGGGGCGGCACATCCGATTTCGCGGATCGGACGGGTTTTGGCGCTGGTTCCGGATCCACAGCCGGCAGTCGGCAACCTCGGTTAAGGTGCAGCTGTTCGGTCAGGCGCTGCAGGACACGAAGGCGCAAAGTATCTGGCGGTTGGGGGCATGGTCCGGCACGACGGGGTGGCCGGAAACGATCGGCTGGCACAAGAACAGGCTCGCCTTTGCCGGGACCAGCGAGGAGCCGCAGAAGATCTGGGAAAGCCAGACGGAGGACTTCACCAATTTTTCCGTGTCCCATGTCCTGAAGGCATCCGACGCGGTGACCGCGGGCATTCTTTCCGGACAGGTGAACCGGATCCAGTGGCTGGTCGACGATAACGACCTGATTGTTGGCACGACCCGGGCGGTGCGTGCCGTTGGCAAGGCGACGGATCAGGACCCTTATGGGCCGGAGAATGTCGACCAGAAGCCTGAGACGAATTTCGGTGCCAATGATGTCAGCCCGATCAAGGTGGGATCGGTTCTGATCTACTACGGCCCATACGGCACCGACATGCGCGAAATGGCTTATGACTTCGGGACGGATGGCCGGGTGTCGCAGGCGGTCAGCGAGGTGCAGTCGCATCTGTTTCAGGATGGTATTTCCGGGGCCTGCTACCAGCAATATCCCGATAGCGTCATCTGGCAGTGGGATCAAAAAGGCCTCGGGATCGGGTTTACCTATGAGCGCCAGCAGCAGGTCTATGGCATGCAGCGGCACGACTTCGGCGGTATCGTGGAATGTATGGCCGATCTTTCGGGGGCCGGCGCGGATACGGTCTGGATGATCGTGAAGCGGACCATCAATGGACAGGCGCGGCGGTACATCGAAATCATGCAGCGGCCTTTTCTGGGCGACGCTATCGAGGACGCATGGCATCTCGATTGCGCCGCGCGCTATGAAGGCCTGCCGGCTAACACGGTGGCGGGTCTTGCGCACCTGGAAGGCGAAGAGGTGATCCTTTTCGCAGATGGGACCGACTATCCGGCGGCCGTGACGGCCGGAGAGGCGAGTTTGCCCAATGGCCAGACAGCGGAAAAGATCCTGGTCGGGCTGAATGTGGAGGCGCGGGCCAAGACGTTGCCGTTTCCGATCAATGCGCAGGATGGTTCAGCCATGGGCCGCAAGATGCGCGTGGACAGTTGCGGTATCGCTGTTCTGGACACCGGGACTCTGAAGGCCGGGTCCGACGAAACCTTTCTGGACGAGCTGATCTATTACCGTGCGGGCGACCCTGCCGGAGAGCCGGCGCCTTTGCGCACTGGTGTGCTCGACCAGCCAATCGAAACGCGATGGGAAGACGGGGGACAGCTGACGCTGATGGCCAGCGGCGGCAAACCCTGCACCATCCTGGCCGTCAATTTCGGCCGAGACGCGGAGCCATAAATTATGTGTCACCCAGCAATATTGGCTGCGGTTTCCGTAGCGGGATCGCTTGCCGGCGGCGTCGTGCAAGCGCAGGGCGCACGCCAACAGGCAGATGCCCAGGCAAAGGGGGAAGAACGACGGGCAGAACTGGCTGACCGCCAGAAGGCAGTCAACCAGACCCAGGCTTCTTTTGAGCGGAAACGAACTCTGGACAAATACCAAAGGGCGCTCGGCTTCAATCGCGCTGCTGGAGCTGAGCGCGGGTTGTCGCAGACGGGCTCGCTGAACGATGTCGCGGACGACAATGCCTTCGAAGCTGCTCAGAACATCGAAGCCATCCGGTATGGCGCGGAAGGCAAGCGGGACAATCTGACCTTCGAGGCGAGAACAGCCCGGGAGCGGGCACATTCGAGCCGCCATGCAGGGCGTATCAGCGCAACCAGCGCGATGTTGGGCGGTGTTACCAAGGCTTTCACGACGCTTGGTAATGCTGCGTACAACGGCGCTTTTAATTTCAGATGACAAAGTGGCATTCACAATGGCGAGATTGCAGAAATTCAATGGTACCGACAGTCTTCCGGGTGTTGGCAGCCCGCAAGTAGTCGCTGACGCTGCGGTGGGGGCAGCTACAGCCGGTTTGGGGCAGCAGATTGGCCGGTCCGCCGGCGCTTTCGGTGACCTTGCTGAAGCTGCTGCAGCCCGACGACGCAGGCAGATAGACGATTTCCAGGTTCAAAAGGCGCAGCGAGAGCTGGACGCCAAGTTGAAGGAAAAGGCTACACAGGAGCAGCGGCAGGCACCGCCGGGCGGCTTCGGCTTCACCGAGGCCATGATGGCGCACCTTGAGAAGTCAAAGGAGCAGATGCTCAAGGAACTGCCGGAGAGGTCAAGGCCCGCTTTCGATCAGTCTGTCGAGGCGCGGCGGGATCGCTACATCAACGGCTTTGCTACAATCGAGGCTTCTGAAAACGAACTCTATTTTCGACAAGGGTTGGAGGAAGAAGGTGCTCGGTTGGCGGCGGAAGTCCGCGACAATCCGGAAGGTCTGGCAGAAGCGTTCGAGCAGGCTAGAACGTTGATAAGAGCGGCTCCGTTGCCGGCCCAGGGCAAGGAATCAGCCTATATTAAAATTGGCGAGACCCTGGCCGAAGCGTGGGCCATGACAAAGCCGCCTGAAGAATTGCTATCGGCAATTAGCGACGAACTCGCAAGGCGAGAGGTCTCAAGAACGGAAGGTTCAGGCAATGCCTTCGAACCGGTGGATGAGATGGTCGCCGGTACTGGCGATTTGGAGGTATTTTCCGAGCAACGCCAGGTTCTGGCGGAGCGGCTGAAGCTGCTTCCCGGTGAAACGCTGGGCCGAATGCAGGTAAATGCCGCGAAAAGCCGAGCGGCGACTGCTGCTGGGGAAGCAGAACGGATTGCGAGCCGCATCGAAGCGAGTTTTGGGCAGTTCGATGCTTCCGAGATCGAAGCTAACGACATGCTTGAGCCGAGGCAGAAATCACGATTGATCGATCAGCTTGACGTTGTGAAAGAAGAGCATTTAGCGAACATAGAGGCCGCCAACTGGCTCTTATCCGCTGAAGCTCATGTTCCGGAACCGCAGCGACAGAAAACGGCAGACCGGGCTTTCACCTTTCTGGATGATGGCGAGATCAACCGGGATTCACTTGCGCGCAGGATTGTGGAGACCAAGGGCGTTTTGCCAGAAGCTTATGCCGCCGGTTTGCGAAAGCGAACCATGAGCAGCAATCCGGAGGACATCAAGCATGCTTATGAAAATCTCGCCAGTATTCTGGCGTTGGCACAGCAGCCGGCGTTGTTGCATGAAAGGGGAGGTGACCTGGTCGACAGGTTTGAAAAATGGACCCTTTTGACGAAGCACTACGGGCTGAGCCCGGAAGAAGCCGCAGTGACGCTGGCAAAAGGCAATGATCCTCGTTCTTTTCACAATCTGGAGCAGGCTTATGACCGGCAGTTTCCCAATTTGAAAGGGAAAGACCTCGGCAGCCAGACCTTGAGAGAGTTGCTGACACCTGCCGACACAAGATTTTCAGAAGGATCTAGCGGATAAACGCAAGAAGTTCAATCCGGCAGGAGCCTTTTCGAGCCGCCAATGTGACCGTGGCTCAATTTCTGATTTCAAATTTTAACAGGAAACTCCATGACAGTAGCAGCCTTGACCGAAGGCCGCGCCCAGATCACTGGCGACGGCGTGACGGATCGTGTCGACTTGCCTTTCCAGTTTGTCGACCAGAACAATTTGCAGGTGACGCATCGGACGACAACCGGCGTGATTACCGTTTGGCAGTATCAGCAAAGCCCGGGCAACTGGCACTTTACCGGCGGCAACTTCGGCACCGGTACCGTGCTCTTTGACGCAAGTGCTTTGCAGGCAGGGGAGACGCTGACGGTCCTGCTGGTGAGCAACTACGATCAGCCTTACAGTCTGGCCGGTGGAGAGATTGACCCGGCAGTCATGGAACGCGCCATGGACCGCACGGCGATCAACATGCAGTCGGTTGCCACCCGGGCGCTGATCGAGGTCAACGGCGGCTTTGACCTGAAAGGCCGGCGGATGATCAACGCGCTTGATGCAGCCGATAATCAGGACTTGCCGACGCTTCAGCAGGTTCTTGAAATCGCGTCTCTTCCAGGCGCGCAAGGGCCGAAAGGTCCGGTCGGCAACCAAGGCCCCACGGGTCCGGCCGGTCCGCAAGGCCCAGCAGGCCCGCAGGGGCCTCAGGGGGAACGCGGCCCGCTCGGCTATGAAGGTCCGCGAGGCCCTACCGGCTTTCAGGGGCCGGAAGGCCCGCGCGGTCCCGAAGGCCCGTCCGGTCCGACTGGCTCACAAGGACCGATTGGCCCGCAAGGTCCGCAAGGGCCAGAGGGGCCTGTTGGGAAATCCTTCGACCCGGATTACACCGGCTTGACGGCCGACCGTGCAGCCTATGACGCCGAACCAAAAGACACGTCCTTTCTCGATACTGAGGCGGGGATTGTCTATTGGAAGCTCTCCAATGATGTCGGCGCCTGGTCGACCGGTGTTAACTTCGGGCGCGGGCCGCAGGGCTTGCAGGGGCCTCAGGGCATCCAAGGCCCGGCCGGTCCCATTGGCATGAACCACCGGGGCACATGGAACGTCGCCACCGCCTATGCTGAGCGAGACACCGTCTATCATGACGGATCTTATTTCGTCTGCGTGTCGGCACATACCGGCGTTACTCCGGCAGACGCGGCGGCGGAATGGGACATTGTTGCCGCAAAAGGGGAACGCGGCCTGCAGGGTTTGCAGGGCATTCAGGGGCCGGAAGGGCCGCAAGGCGTGCAGGGGCCGGAAGGTATCCAAGGCCCGAAAGGCGATACCGGCGCGCAAGGCCCGACAGGTGCGCAGGGTCCGCAAGGTCCGCAGGGCGATCCCGGGTTGATCTATCGTGGCTTCTGGTCTTCGGGCGACACTTACAATTCTGACGAAACAGTCACCTACAACGGATCTTCTTATATCTCGTTGCGGGTGAATGTTGGGAAGAATCCGAGTGTTTCGCCAGATGATTGGGGCTCGCTGGCTGCAAAGGGTGATGTCGGGCCGGTCGGGGCAACGGGGCCGGAAGGGCCGCAAGGTTCAACCAGCTACGACGCCGGGACTATTGGTGGTCTGTCGGCAAGTCAGCTTTTGCGGTCTGATGTAAGCGGGACGATCTCGGGGAACTTGACAGTCAATGGCCACCTGTACGCCTCTGGCTACATTTACGTGAACATGGACAACAGCGGTGACGCATGGATTGTTTTCAGAGACGCGAACAGCGGCGGCGCGGACCGCCTTCTAGGTTGGGACGACAGTGCTAACGCGTTCGTCGCTGAAGAGAACGATGGCGGCTTTCACAAGCTAGCTCTTGTCTATGACGGCTCAAGCGCGAATGAGACAAACTTTCCGATTGGCCACACCGTGATAACCACAGATAGCCAGCCGTCGCGTAATCGAAACGGGTCATACACGGTCAAAATCCCTAGCGGAAATAGCTTGGACTACACGTCTACAGCGTCGGGGACGAACTTGTCAGGCACATGGCGTTCGCGTGGTCGTGGGGCTGGCGGCAGCACAGTCATGTTTCAGAGGGTAGCTTGATGACAGATCAACCAAATGCACCAGCGGACTTTAATTCTGCAACGCCGGCAATTACCAGCTTTGGTGGGTTTGAGGCTTATCACGAAACCGACCACACAGAGGTAGACATGAGGCGCATCACGGGTGCGTGCTTCTATGAGGTGGTTTGGCCAGATGGTTCAGTTGAGACGCTGTATACCAGCCTACGACCCGGCGAAAACTTCGGTTGGAGCCTTAAGGTAATCGAAGCTGCTCAGGCTTGGCGAAATGCTGGCGGTGTTATTCCGGAATGGGTTCCGCCAACACCTGAAGAAATACGGGCGTTGATGCCAACTTTGACGGCCCGGCAGTTCCGGCACGGTTTGCTGAACACCAACACATTGCCGTCTGAAGTGGACGCGATCATTGCGGAAATCGAAGACGAATTTGAAAAGGAAGCCGCCCGGATCGATTGGGAACACGCAAACGGGTTTGAGCGGCTGCACCCTCTCGTCGTGGCTTGGGGGGCGCGGTTGGGGTTCACACCGGAAGTCATTGACGATCTTTGGGAGTATTTCCAAACGATCTAACCTGCTGCCAAGACCGAAACATCCCCCGCCTTTGAGGCGGTTTTTTTATGCCCGAAAGGCTCTGACTTGAAACTGGTTTCAGACTGGTGCGCGGTCCTGCAAAGGGCTTGGAGCGTACGCCTTATGCTGTTTGCCGCGCTGCTCTCTGGCGCGGAAGTGGCGTTGCCCTTTCTGGGCGACTTCATTGCGCCGGGCTTACTCGCTGCCCTTTCTGCGCTGACTGTGTCGGCCGCCTTCGTGGCCCGGCTTCTCGCACAAAGGAATATGAACGATGGGACGTAAAACCCGCCTTGTCGGCGGCATCGGCGCGGCTGCGATTGCGCTGGTCGGTGCCTGGGAAGGTCTGCGCCTGACGGCATACCGGGACGTTGTTGGCGTTCCAACCGTCTGTTACGGCGAAACGCTCGGCGTCAAGCTTGGAGACAAGCACACACAGGCCGAGTGTGACGCAATGCTGTTGGCCTCGTTGCAGCGGCATGAAGCCGGAATGAGAAAGTGCCTCAAGCGGCCGGATGCCATTCCCGCAAAGTCCTATGTCGCGTTTGTCAGCCTCACCTACAACATTGGGGTCGGGGGCTTTTGCCGGTCGACTGCGCGCAATCGTCTCGATGCCGGGGACGTGCGTGGCGCCTGTAACGCAGCCAAATGGTTCAACAAGGCAGGCGACCGGACGATCCGGGGACTTGTAAACCGCCGGGCGGCCGAGCATTCGCTATGCCTGGAAGGGCTGCAGTAATGCCGGTGATCGCCTGGATACTCCAAAGCCGCACCGCGTGTGCTGCCCTCGCCATTGCCGCCGTTCTGGGCGGCTTTTTTGTTTGGCACAAGGTCGACAAGTCGAGCGCGGTTCGCCGGGCCGTTGTCGAGTATGTGGCCGACGCGGAATTGACCGCAGCCCGGGTGCAGCTTGAAGAACTGAAACGCCGGAAGGTTGTCACGGAACGGGCAAACCGGCGTTTTCTCTCTCTTATCGATCAGGCCAACGCGGAAGCGGAAGCCGCAGCACAGGAGTTGGAACACTATGTTTCGACCGTTGGGGATGGCTGCACTTTGCAGCCTGATCTTTTTGAGCGCTTGCGCAACCAATGACGAGCGGTTGCGAAGGGCCGCCGCACTCTCGGCGCAGGTGGAAGCCTCGAAAGAGTTGCCGGGCTATCCGGACGACTGCAGGCGGAAGGAAACGTCCGGCGTTCAGATCGGCGAGCCGCTGGATGTTGCCCTTATCCGGACAGACCTGGCGCTTGGCCGGGCCAATGCCCGCGTGATGCGGTGCGGCCGGTGGTACAACGAAATCAAACAGGGTTACGCAGGGGGCGTGCAGTGAACGAAGATCAGATGCGGGAAATTGCCCGCGAAGGCGGCAAGGAGGTCGGCCGGGAAGCCGCGCAGGAGGTTCTGCGAGCACTTGGCGTCGACATAGAACATCCGTTGGAAGCTCAGAAAGACATGCACTTTCTGCGTGATCTGCGCAAAGGCACCTCCAGCGTCAAGGGCAAGGTGATCAATACCATTGTGGGGGCACTTGCACTGGCTGGACTGTACAAACTCTTGTCAGGAATTAGATGGGGAGCCTGAAATCTCTAAGGGCATCGTTCGGTGGCTTGACGCACTGTTCACCAATCTAAGTCTAGTTGTTAAAAATTTTGAAGACTATCTCCAAATATCGAACAGAAACTTTTGCGTTGCAAAACTTTGGAGATCAAAATGTCCGAGCCGTTTAAAACAATCCTACATATCAATGCCTCTGCTCGTGCCACCGGTTCGGTGACGCGTGACCTCGGGCAGACCTTCGTGGCACGTCTATTGGCAAAATCACCAGATGCTGAAGTCATTGCACGTGATGTCTCCAAGGGACTGCCCTTTCTCAATGAGGAGTGGATTGGAGCGACTTTTACAGATCCTGCTGCACGGAGTGCAGAACAGAATGAGGCGCTTGCTTTGTCTGATACGCTTGTTGGAGAATTGAAGGCCGCGGATACCATTGTAATTGGCACGCCTGTCTACAACTTCTCTGTTCCGGCGGCGCTGAAAGCCTGGATCGACATGATCGCGCGGGCAAGAGAAACATTCCAGTATACCGAGAATGGGGCGGTGGGGCTGCTTCAGGGTAAAAAGGCCTTTATCATCATTGCCTCGGGTGGCACCAAAGTCGGATCAGAGATTGACTTTGCCGGGACTTATCTTAAGCATATCCTGGGCTTCATCGGCATTACCGATGTCACGATTATTGCCGCTGATCAGTTGATGATTGATCCTGACAACCGAGATGTCGCACTGGCTCAGACATTGGAGCTAGCCGCCTGAGTGAAGTCCCGGGTTGAGGACGCTGAAGCGATTTATGAAATTGCAGAATGCAACTGGCGTCATTCTGGATAAAATTTTTAGTTGTATTTCTTTAGTGGAAAAAGTTGGCCCTTTTCAGGGAGGGAAGTTACGCTTTCCTTCCCGCAAAACCTGGCAAGCTAACAATAGCTGCTTCCGCCCAGCGACTTTTACGGCTGCACCTTCTGGTGCAGCCGACTACGCCGGGAAACTATTTTTTTTTGTTGAATTGTCCTGCCGTCCACTCAGCGCAGCTCGTTTTCTTTTATTTCCTGCCGTTTGGTTCAGATGACACCAACTACGATTGCAGCCAAAAATGCAAAGGCTGCGAGGAAGGCAATCATGTTCAGGTTCCGTACAAGGGTCATATGTCCGCTCCCGATTACCTCTTTCTGACTGGGCGATACTAAGTCAGCACAATGCGGAAACGAAGCAAAAAAGATGCTGCAGCGCAGCGGAGGTGTGCATTCCAGGGTTGTGGTTGTTGAGGAAGCATTAAGTAAAGCCTTGAATGGAAACGGTCCCTGCCGTTCCGTGGAAAAACAGACCTGATTTGCCCAGGCGACGCCAACGCGGGCTGCGAAGAATGGTTTGGCGGATCGAATTGATTGCGGGACGGCCGTCCGGTTTCATGCACTTCATCCAGGTTTGCCGACGTCAACGGTAGCTTAATGTTAAGAGCCGACTGGTAAGGCTTACGCATACGCGACTGGCGCGTCGGGGTGTTGATGTTCAATCTTGCGAAACTTGCTGAACTGGCGCGAGACTCAAGTGCTGCGGGGCGCAAAAGCCTGGTCGGCACGCTGACTGACCTATTCGTGAGTTCCGGCGATGATCGCGATGAGCAGATCAGTCTGCTTTTCGGGGACATTGTTCTGAAGGTGCTCGGTCAGCTGGAAGAAGAAACCCGGATCATTCTGTCCAAACGTGTTTGCAAGGAAAAAGACGCACCCCGTGATCTGATGGTCAAGCTGGCGCAAGACGCGTTTCCCGTTGCTGGGCCTGTCCTGGAAAACTCGCCTGCTCTTACTTCAGACGATCTCGTAACGATTGCATCTTCTGCCTCGATGGAGCACCTGGGAGCAATTGCCGGACGTGAAACCGTCGACAAGGCAGTCACCAGTGTATTGGTCGACCGCGGAGATACGTCGGTCTTGAGCAAGGTTGCTGAAAACCAGGGGGCAGAGTTCGCAGATGCATCGTTTCTGAAATTGGTAGAAAAAGCCAGGTCAAGCGAAGCAATCCAGGCGGCATTGATTAACCGCACGGATTTGCCGGAAGAAGCCGCGCATGCCTTGTTACCTTTCTTGACAGAAGAGTTGAAGGAGAGAGTGAGCGCGCTCGGGGCCGACAATACGCTTGTCCAGCTTCTAGCCGAGCGCGCTGCTACTGAAGTGGCTGCCCGTGCCCACAAGCTCGAAGAGGCCCGCGAACAGTCCAATGCCTTGATCCGCGACGTGGTCAGCAAGAAGACCAAAATAGATGAGGCCGTGACGTTGTTCGCGCGGTCTGACCGAACAGCGGAACTTGGGATCCTGCTTGCCAAGGTCAGCAACCTGCCACCTGCGGCCGTATCTCAGCTTTTGTTCAGCTCAAGTGACAAACCATTGATCATTCTTTGCAAGGCAAACGGGGTCACTTCCGAAGCCTACAAGGATATTCTGACGATGCGCGCCCGCCGGTTGCGCATTGGCGGATTGGAGTTGAATGCCGCCATCCAGCGCTATGCCGCGCTCAGTGAAGACGGAGCGCGCAGGTCACTTGAAACTTTGAAACAGTCGGGTGCAAATTTCGGTCTGAAGACCGAAGAGGAAAAAACCGAAGCTGTTCGGACCAAGAAAAACATTCCCTTCGCGTCCAATCGCTGAGGTTGCTCTTCTTAATTTGCAGATCTTTGCAACGTCGCCGTCATAGCTGCGGCAGAGATCAGGAATGCACCGCCTACCCTGTTTATAAGCTTCAGCAAAGACGGGTTTCTCAGTTTTTGGCCGAGAGCCGCCGCCGCGTAGGCGTAAACGGCTGCATTCATGATCCCCAAAACAACGAACGTCGTTCCCAGAAGTGCGAGTTGTGGAACAACAGGGGCTTGGGGGGCGATGAAGTGAGGCAAGAAGGCCATGAAAAAAACGATACCCTTGGGGTTGAGCGCTGTAACCACATAAGCGTGCCAAAATATCTTTTGAGCAGGGACATCAGCAACCTGATGCGGGCCGAGGGCTGTCGGCCGGCTTCTCCACATCTTCACTCCAAGCCAGACCAGATAGATTGCGCCGACCCACTTGAGTATGCTGAAAGCCGTCGCCGAAGTTGCCAGAATGGCGCCAAGACCCATGAGTGATGCGGTTGCCGCTGTTGCGTCTCCCAAGCCCACCCCGAGAACACTGGCAACTGCAGACTTACGCCCCTGAGTGAGGGCATAGCTGACAACAAGCATGATAGTTGGTCCTGGGATCGCTAGGACGATCAAGGTGGCGACCACGTAAGCGGCGAAAAGCTCAAGTGTCATGAGGGTCCCTCAATTTGACCTCATTGCAACCATAGACGCGGGACACGCGTTGTTCAATCATGACGGTTGTTAATCATCGAAGTTGGCGGATCAGGGAATGCAGATAAGCCTCGTGTTTGTTTCCGCAGTTTTGATGGTGCATTTCCTTCTGCCTCTGCACGCTTACGCAAGCCCTCCATTGCCGAAAGAAAAACCCATTCAGGAGCTCGGTGAAAGGGGCTTTATTGAGGGGATCGACGTGCCGGAAGCCAAGCCTGCTAAGGACGCCAAATCGTCTCCTACAGCGCCAGTTGAAGGTGGCAGAAAATCGTCAACAACTGAAACGCCTGAGCTTGCGTCCTGTGATATCCAAGGGGCAGTGTTTGATCGACTTGCCCCGTTGCATGGAGATGAGGGCAACGAGGGTTGTGGGATTGCTGTGCCTGTAAATTTGACAGGGGTAAGCAGCGAAAGTGTTGAGGTGGCCTTCCCGACCAATGCCACTTTGTCTTGCGGGTTTGTCAAGACGCTCACCGAGTGGGTTATTCAAGATGTCGTGCCACTGGCACAGGCAGAATTTGGGAAACCTGTATCGGAGTTTTTCACGGGGCCAGGTTATCAGTGTCGCCGAAGAAACAATCAGCCAGACGGAAAGCTCTCGGAACATGCGCTTGGAAAAGCCATCGATATCACGGCTTTCCGATTGAGTGATGGGACCGAGATTTCAGTTGAAACGGATTGGGCAAGTAAGACCAAGAAAGGCAACTTCTTGGCGTCTGTCCACAAGGCCGCCTGCAAACGCTTCACAACCGTGCTCGGGCCGGATGCAGACCCCAATCACAAGTCCCACTTTCATCTCGATATCGGGTGCCATGGCAAAAGCTGTACCTACGTTATTTGCCAATAATCCGATCCCAGCTTGCAAATCAGCCGCAAGCTTGGTCCTTTCTACCCGATGACTTCTAACGCCGGAACGACTGATGGAACGATATAAAACAGCAATTGACGCCGCCCTGGATCTTCGTCCCGATCAACCCGTTTATTGTTTCCGACCGGACGTGCTGAAACACGACGCACAGCAATTTCAGTCACTCTTTCCCGGCAAGACCGCTTATGCGGTCAAGACAAATGGAGAACCGTTTGTTCTTGAAGCACTCGCAAAGGCCGGAATCAGCTGTTTCGATGTGGCATCACCGGCCGAATTTGCTTCTGTGAAGAAGGCCGCGCCAAAAGCCGAGATGCTTTACATGCATCCCATCAAAGCGCAGTCAGATATTCGATTGGCACTTGAAACCTACGGTATTCGAACGCTTTCACTCGACCATGAAGACGAGGTCGCGAAGATCCTGCGCATTGTTCGGGCCCTTGATATTGATCCTGGAACGATCACGCTTTTTGTTCGTATCGCGACCAAGGGGCACGCAGCCTACGAATTGTCGAAAAAGTTTGGGGCAGCTCCCGGCCATGCGGTTGAGTTGCTGCAACGGATCAACCGCATCGGCTTCAAGTGCGGTTTGTGTTTTCACGTTGGCAGCCAGATCGAAGAGCCTGAAACCTACGAACGGGCGCTGGCTTCTGCAGACTGGATCAGGTCACGTGCCGGGGTCCCCATCGTTGAACTGGATGTCGGAGGTGGATTTCCTGCCGTTTATGGTCACGATCCCCGCCGTAAGGTTCCGGAGATGCCCACACTTGAGGAGTTGATGGGGCAACTGAAGGCCGATATCGCCGATTGGCAGTTCGATGACCTTCCTCTTGTCGCCGAGCCGGGGCGCGTGATTGTTGCCCGGTCAATCTCGCTTATTGTGCGGGTGCTGCTGAAAAAAGGCCGGCGCCTTTACATCAACGATGGAATTTGGGCTTCTCTTTCGGACAGTTGGACTGGAAAGATCACTCTGCCGGCTCGTTTTATTCCCGACCCGGCTCGCAAGACGCGCGCGGGACAGCCCGACAAGATTGTGCCCTTCAAGGTCTGCGGGGCCACTTGCGACAGCGTGGACATTCTTTCCAGGCCTTTCTGGCTGCCGGAAACGGTCGATACAGGAGACTGGATCGAGATTGGCCATATCGGTGCCTACAGTTTGTCGCTGCGCACGCGTTTCAACGGGTTTTATCCCGACAAGGTGATTGAGGTCGCTACCCCCTTCGACGCAGGTGAAGCACCGGAAGGTTTTGCTTCCATCGAAACCATGGCGGATTAAACGACAGAGCCGGTTCAACGAAACGGCTTGGCTGCGGTTGGTGCTCATTGGGGTTCGGCACATCGATGCGTGCCGGGTTATCAGAAAAAAGGCAACAAACGGGTGATCGGTACGGCCGATCTGTCGTTTGTTGCCGCAAGTTCTTGAGTACCACCAAGGCCTAAGCTTATTGACAGAAACGCTGTTCACCCTGGTAGGTGGTGTAGGTGCCGGTTGATGGGTTGAACGACCGATATTTCGAAGAACAATATTGATACCAGGCAGGGCTCCATGGCTGATAGCCGATAGCCGTTTGGACTTGGCCCGGATACGGTGCTGGGTAGGGCGCCTGCGGGTAGTGGTTCACTGGCGGTGGGCCTGCGTAGCTTGGCTGGCGGGTCGCACCCAGCAGGATTGCACCAGCCGCCAGACCAATGACGCCCGCAGCGACGGCTGCGCCCAGATTATCATTGTTTTTGTGTCGGTTATGATTTCGGTTATGGTGTCTGTTGCTCTGGTGGTGGCCGCCACGGTGGTCACGCCAGCCGTGGCGCGAACCGGCTTCTGCGGACGCGAAGGTCGGCAAAAGAAGGGCGCCCGTCAGGGCGGCGGCAACGAGACGTTTGCTCATGGTCTTCATCGGTTTTCTCCAAAGGCAGGCGCTGTTTCCGTTGGCGCCGTATCTGATGGTGAGACATTCGCATAGAAGGGCTGAACCGGTTCTGAGATGGCTGTTCATCTGATGTTCAGGTTCAGTGGCGGGGTGCAACCATGAGATTGGAAGTTGATCTGGCCGAAAGGCAGCAGAATTTGGAGGGGCCGTGAGCCTGGAAAAAGAACCGAAATCAGTGATCCGTCCGACCGATGATCAAGCCAGAAGGTTGGCGAAGGAACTGATAAGAACGGCTAGATTTGGCGCGTTGGCGGTAATTGAAGCTGAAACACGGCATCCGCTGGCGAGCCGCGTGGCAGTTGCGACTGACCTCGACGGTACGCCTGTTATTTTGACAAGTACCTTGTCCGGGCATACCTCGGCAATACTTGCGGACCCTTCATGTTCGCTGCTGGTAGGTGAACCGGGAAAAGGCGATCCACTCGCGCATCCGAGAGTTTCTCTCTTTTGTTCGGCATTGAAGATCGCAAGAGAAAGCGCCGAGCACGAACGACTGCGAAAACGATACCTGTCTCGGCATCCGAAAGCGGAACTATACATTGATTTCGGAGATTTTTCCTTTTTCAGACTGGAGCTTTCACGAGCAAGCCTGAACGGAGGATTTGGCAAGGCTTTCGAGCTGGAAAAACAGGATCTGCAAACAACTGTCAGTCCTCTTGAAGACTGGGCCTCCATGGAGGCGGGGGCGGTTGCGCACATGAACTCTGATCATCGGGATGCTGTAAAACTCTACGCGCAAACCCTTCTGAAAGCCGGGGAAGCCAACTGGCGGCTTGCCTGTCTGGACCCCGAGGGACTTGATCTCGTTGCAGGAGACAAAGTTGAGCGCCTCTGGTTTGCGAACCCATTGAAGGATCCGTCAGAACTTCGGCCCGCATTGGTGGCCTTGGCTTTGCAAGCGCGCAACACCTGACGGTAATTCGACTGGCATACGTGAGAAGATGCGAGGTTACCGTTGTGTGTTGTTGCTGCCAGCGGTATCGAAAGTCTTCTTTTTCAATCTGGACGTTTGTTTTGCCAACACTCTGACCGGTCATCGATCCCGCCATGCATTCACTTGAGTGCGTCATGAACTTGTTCGTCCTGGCGGCGGATCGGGGCCGGTATGGCTTGGCCATGCGCATCTGATCCTGTTCAGGTTCATCGCTCATATTTCCATTTTTCCAGCCAAACTGAGCGCCGTGAGCTGACGCTTTCGGCCGTCCCGACTGCCTGTGACGGACTTCCCGTGCGAGGAAGACCCGCGGAATGTCGTCTATATTGAACGTTGAATGGATTGTTGTCCGTTCTGAAACTCCAAGCATTAAACGCCCATGCCAACGCTGCGGAAGTGCGAAGCCTTTCGGCTCCACCGGCAAATTTCGATTGAACGCGAATGGTGGCCAGCTCGACGCATGGTTGATTTATCGCTGCAAAGATTGCGGCAGCAGATGGAACAGGACCATGTTTGAACGCCGACCTGTCGGTAGCCTGCAGCCAGAACTGCTGGAGGCATTGCAGGGAAACGATCAAAGGCTGGCAAACACCTTTGCCTGCAAACTTGCCGGGGTTTCCGGGGCTTGTCCCGATACGGGTTTCGGTCTTGAAAGCCGGCTGGTGTCCGGTGTGAGTGCGCACGCTGAAAAGGCAGTGCTAACGCTGCTCAATCCGAACCGCGTGGAAGCGCGAGGTGACAGGGTGCTTGCGATGGGGCTCGGTCTGTCGCGGAGCGGCCTTGCCACTATGGTGAAACAAGGGTCCCTGAAAGTGCCGCTGAGCACCGCGAAGGTTCTGAAGAGGCGTGTTCCCGAACAGCTTGTTATTGAATTCGTCCGCTCTGCAGGATCGGATGAAACGGTCCCGTTTGGACGGTTGCTCGCTATCAACCTTCCATAAATAGGGGACAAGTCAGAAGCTGAAATTCAGGGCTGACGAGATCCTTGCGACGAGACGAAATTTCCCCCGCATGGAAACGCTTGGCTCTGTTGCCAGCCTTTATACCTTGTCCGATTTGCTGGTTTCCGTGTCCGCGTTGCGGACACGGGCGGTTCAATGTTTGGTGCTTAAAATGTTAGAAAGGCAGAGATGAGCGTCCGCATCGGTCATGCTGCGCGCAGATGTCCCAGAAAATCACTCAATCCGTCTCGTATTGTCGTGATCTGAGACGAGATGTTCTGGATGCTGCTGACAACCTCTTCAACCCGGTCACCTGAAATCTGGGCCGCTTGGTTTACCTGGGAAATGTTGGCTGTGATGTCAGCGCTGCCTTGCGCGACCTGATGGGCGTTCTGGGCTATTTCTGAAGTGACGGCGTTCTGTTCTTCGATCGCCGATGCAATTCCGGATATCTGTTCCCGAATTTCCATCATGGCCTTTACCACAGTGGTAATCGCATCGGAGCAGGTTGCGGCACCTGTCTGGACACCGCTTAGCTGAGAGCCGATCTGGTCGGTTGCCTGTCCGGTTTGAGTTGCGAGGGTTTTCACTTCAGATGCGACAACGGCAAAGCCCTTGCCTGCTTCACCGGCTCTTGCCGCTTCAATTGTTGCGTTCAGGGCAAGCAAGTTCGTTTGGGCAGCAATGTCGCTGATAAGCTTGAGAACATCCGTGATCTCTTCAGCAGATGCTGACAGCTTTCCAACGGTCTCACCGGAGACTTCCGCCTGTTCAGATGTGCGCGATGTGGACGAATTGGCAAGCGTTATCTGCCGGCTGATTTCGTGGATGGAACTTGCCAACTCCTCAGATGCGGACGCAACGGATTGAACTGAAGCCGTCGCCTGTTCAGCTGCGGCAGCAACTGTGTTGGATCTCTCAATGGTCTCATGACTGTTCCGGGCCAATTCGTCGGCACCGATTGCAAGTTCGCTCAAGGCGGATACGGCCGTATCGCAGCTGGTCATCAGAAGTTTTTCAAGTTCATCTGCCAACCTGAGCCTGGTGTCCCGGCGGTCCGCTTCCGCCTGGATTTCCTCCTCGCGCGCCTGATCCTGGAGGCGCTTCATTTCGATAGTGTTTTCCCGAAACGTTTCGAATGCCCTTGCGACCCGGCCGATTTCGTCTCTTGTACGAACATTGACTTCCACATCCGTGTTGCCTCTCGAAAGCTCAAGAAGTCCTGTCGTGACCTGGTGCAACGGGCGGGAAATGAGAAACTTCGCAAAAAGTACCGAACCAATTATGCAGAATATCAAAGTCAGTCCCGCTGTGATCGCTATTTGCCGAAAGGCCTGTTTTTCGTGATTTTCTGCTGTGGTTGCGGCTACTTGGGTAAAGCGTTCTATCTCGGCCAGCAACGAGACAAGTTCATGATCCAGACGGGTCTGTTCTTTTTCCAGTTCAGCGAGCAATTCACTTGCACCCGTCAAATTGTTCTGTTCGATTTTCTGCAAGATCTCTGCAATTTCAGCCGAGTAGATCTGATATTCACTTTCGATGCGTTTCAACTGTTCCAGTGTTTTTGAAAACTCATCTCGTTCAATCGTGCTGGAAGATTTTTCGAGTGCCAAGTTGGCGAGAGCTTCCGCTTTCAGGATTTCGCCGGAAACCTGTTCATTCAAAGCCGCCAAGGTCGATTTCAGCTCATCGGTCGATGAAGCGTCGTCTTCAGATGTGAGGCCGGAGACGCGCATGATCCGTTCAATGACTGCTGCCTGTTGCAACTGATGGCTGGCAACCTGACTGATCGCCTGCGAGAGTGGAATATCCTTCTCGGCAATGTTCTGGAGTTCCTTACCGATCAATCCCATCTGAATAATCGCAACGGCAGCCACGACAAGCAGACCGAGGCTGAGTAAGGCAACCAACGCGAGAATTTTCGCTGCAACCGAGGTTGCAATGGGATTTGTTGCCAACATTATTCAAAAACCCGAATTTCTCTGCACTATAGGCAGTACCTGAGTTGAAGCTGGTTAAGTTTAGGCGGACTCAGGTTGAAAAAACGGTAAACTTTTTACCTGAGAGATAAGATATTTCCCGTCTGGGTAGAAATGACGATGTTGTATTCCCGGAGGTAACTACAAAAAAACGGCCGCCTCGACAGGCGGCCGTCGTTACTCATCAAATCGTGCGATTTGGGCTCAGGCTTTGCCCCATCCACCGGCCGTGGGGGTGATCACAGTGACCGCTTCGCCTGCTTCAAGCACAGTCTGATCACATCCTTCGAGCTTTTGGATTGTACCGTCCAGTCTTCGAACTTCGGTTCGGCCGAGCTCGCCGTCGCTGCCGCCAGCCAGTCCTTTTGGCGGAACGGTGCGGTGCGACGCCAGGATCGCGCAGTCCATTTTCTCAAGGAACCGCAGGGTCCGTTTGGTGCCATCTCCTGCGGACCACTTGCCTTTGCCTCCGGTGCCCTTGCGGATGTGGAAGTCTTCCAGGAGAACCGGGAAACGGAACTCCAGAACTTCCGGGTCAGTGAGGCGAGAGTTGGTCATGTGGGTGTGGACGCCGTCCGTACCATTGAAGCCAGGTCCTGCTGGCGACCCGGAGCAGATGGTCTCATAGTATTGATATGTGTTGTTGCCGAATGTCAGGTTGTTCATCGTTCCCTGAGCATTGGCCATGGCACCAAGCGCTGCGAAGACGGCGTTGGTAACATGCTGTGATGTTTCCACGTTACCTGCCACGACCGCTGCCGGATAGGACGGCCGCAACATGCAGTCGTCCGGAATGATGATGTTGATCGGCTTCAGACAGCCGGCGTTCATCGGAATATCGCCGTCTACCATGACCCGGAAGCAATACAGGATTGCCGCGCGGGTTACAGGTTCCGGTGCATTGAAGTTGTTCGGCTTCACACCGGAGGTGCCGGTAAAGTCGACCGTTGCCTCGCGCTTCGATTTGTCGACGGTGATCTTTACCTTGATCACGGAGCCCTGGTCTGTCGGATACTCGTATTCTGAGTCCTTCAGAGCCTCGATCACGCGGCGAACACTCTCTTCCGCGTTGTCCTGGACGTGCCCCATGTAAGCCTGGACGACATCCAGTCCGAAATGGGCGACCATCTTGCGCAGTTCCTGAATGCCTTTTTCGTTCGCGGCAATCTGTGCGGACAAGTCAGCAACGTTCTGGTGCGGATTGCGGGCAGGGTAGGGATGGTTGGTCAGGAGCTCAACCAGTTCCTGCTCGCGGAAGCGGCCTTCGTCAACGATCTTGAAGTTGTCGAACAGAACGCCTTCTTCGTCCACGTTGGTTGCACGCGGGGTCATGGAGCCGGGGGCTGAGCCTCCGACATCGGCATGGTGGCCACGGGACGCCGACCAGAACAGGATCTCTTTACCGTCGTCATCAAAGACGGGGGACACCACAGTGATGTCCGGCAGGTGCGTTCCACCGTTGTATGGGGCATTGAGCGCGAACACATCACCCGGCTTGATCTTGCCCTTATTGAGCTTGATCACCGTTTCAACGGAACGGTCCATGGAGCCCAGGTGCACAGGCATGTGCGGAGCATTGGCAACGAGCGCGCCGTCCGCATCGAAGACCGCGCAGGAGAAATCCAGCCGTTCCTTGATGTTGACCGAATAGGCCGTGTTCTGAAGCGTGACACCCATTTGTTCGGCGATCGACATGAACAGGTTGTTGAACACTTCAAGCATGACAGGGTCAGCATGCGTGCCGATGGCTTCAGCGCGCTTCAAGGGCACGATACGTTTCAGGATCACGTGGTCCTTTGAATTGACTTCGGCCTGCCAGCCATCTTCAACGGCGATTGTCGCATGTGGTTCAATGATCACTGCAGGGCCGGTCACCTTCATGCCCGGTTTCAAGGTCTCGCGCTTGAAGATACCCGCCTTGTGCCAGCTCCCTTCGGAGTAGATGCTGGTGGACGTGTTCGGAGAGGGGGACTCGGAGGACAATGTCAGGTCCGGCTCGGTGAGGCCTGCGCCGCCACCGGCAGTTTCGACTTCGAGAGCTTCCACGACCACCGGCTTCTTCTCATAGGCAAAGCCGAACTGTTTCTTGTGCGCATCCTCGAAGGCCGCCCGCATTTCGGACACAGACCCGAGCGGGACAGGCAGCGGAGTATCCGTGCCGTCGTAGCGCAGATGGGCAGTCGCAGTCGTGCGGCGGGCATTGGCGGAGATCGACTGCCTGTCGAGTTCCGCTTCCGTCTGGCTGGCAAGCTGGTCGCGAAGGGCCTGAAGCTCCGGAATGAGCTCGTCCGTCAGCGTCTTGACGACGGCCTGTTGCCGGTCTGCCCGGATATCGGCCAATCCCATGCCGTATGCGGAGAGGATGCCTGAGAACGGATGCAGGATGACAGTCTTCATGCCGAGACTGTCTGCAACGCGGCAACCAGTCTGACCACCTGCGCCCCCAAAACACGTCAGGGCATATTCGGTCACATCATATCCGCGCTGGACAGAGATCTTCTTGATGGCATTAGCCATGTTCTCGACCGCGATTTTCAAAAAACCGTCGGCGACGTCTTCCGGCGAGCGGCCGTCGCCGATGCGCATGGCCAGATCCGTGAAGCGTTTGCGGACTACGTCGCCGTCGAGCGGCTGATCCTGATCCGGGCCGAAGATTTTCGGAAAGAACTCCGGTGCGAGCTTGCCGGTCATCAAGTTGGCGTCGGTGACGGTAAGAGGGCCGCCGCGGCGATAGCAGGCTGGTCCCGGATTAGCGCCTGCGGAATCCGGGCCAACCTGAAAGCGACCGTCCGCATAGTGAAGGATCGATCCGCCTCCGGCGGCAACCGTGTGGATCATCATCATCGGCGCGCGCATGCGTACACCGGCGACTTCCGTCTCGAATGCGCGTTCGTAGTCGCCATCATAGTGGCAGACGTCAGTCGATGTACCGCCCATGTCGAAGCCGATGATCTTTTCGAAGCCCGCCATACGGGAGGTTTCGACAGCGCCAACGACACCACCGGCCGGACCGGAGAGGATCGCGTCCTTTCCCTGGAAGAGATCTGCGGCGGTGAGACCACCGGAAGACTGCATGAACATCAACCGGGGGCCTTCGCCCAGTTCTTCCTGAACCTGGTTCACGTAGCGGCGCAAGATCGGCGACAAATAGGCGTCCACCACGGTGGTGTCGCCACGGCCCACCAGCTTCATCAGCGGTGACACTTCGTGAGAGACGGAAATCTGGGGGAAGCCGATGTCTTCCGCGATCTTCTTCAGAAGCTGTTCGTGCGCCGGATAGGCATAGGCATGCATCAGCACGATTGCGATGGAACGAATTCCGTCGTCCCACGCAGCCTGCATTTCATTGCGCGCCTGCCCTTCATCCAGCTCAAGTTCCAGTTCCCCGTCGGCTCGTACGCGCTCGACGATCTCGTGGACACTCTCGTAGAGGAGTTCGGGCTTAATGATTTCCTTGGCGAAAATGTGCGGGCGGGCCTGATAGCCTATTTCAAGGGCGTCCCGAAAACCTTTGGTGATGAACAATGCTGTCCGCTCGCCCTTACGCTCCAGTAGGGCGTTGGTGGCAACGGTTGTGCCCATCTTGACGGTCGAGATCTTGTCCGAGGGGATGGCAGCGCCTTTTTCCACGCCAAGCAATTCCCGAATGCCCTGGATGGCAGCGTCACGGTAAGCCTCCGGATTTTCGGAGAGCACCTTGTGCGGATGCAACGTGCCGTCAGGCGACCGGCCAACAATGTCGGTAAACGTGCCGCCGCGGTCGATCCAGAAATCCCACTTGGCTGTCATGATCTTCCCTCTGATGCTGCCGGCTTCGGGAACTCGCGATTCCGTGCCGGTGATTAGCGTATTGATAGCAGATGATTTTATGCTGACATTTTATCGATAAAATGTCGATGAAAAAATCTGAATAGGTTTGCATTTGATCTTTTTATCGCTTCCACCGTTCCCATATGTCCCTGTGAGACAAAGAGAAATCGAGAAAGCGCCGATGTCGGATAACGAAAGATCAGGAGACCGGGACCCAATCTTGTCGCGTCTGGTGGATGCAGTCGATTTTACGATCAGCGTTCTGACTGCGGACATCTGGTTTGTTGCTCTCGGCCTGCTGATTGCGTTGCTATTGGGCGCTTCTCTGTTGGGGCTGCTCTTGGAGTTTGCAATTGGCGCACTCGTGCTTGCCGTCGTAGCGCTCTGTTTCTGGCTGTATTCGGAGTGGGGTCCAGTCGAGTGAGTTTATTCTGCCTGCCCGCGCTCCAGAAGCGTAAGGCCACTCGCGCCCCATCCAAACCGTCTTGCTGCCGGGGAGTTTCCCCTCGGACTGAAGGCTTCTTCCGCTGCGCGCATTTCCTCACTGCTGGTGTGGACGACCAACAGCCATCGCGCATTTTCAGTGCCTTGTCTAAGTTCATCGACTGTCTCGACTGCCGTGAAGGCGTCCGGATCGCGGAGATAATAAGACAGGGCAGGGGCGGCAAAGCCTTTGTATAGCAGCAGATGATCTCCTTCGCCTGTCAGCGCGCGATAATCTTGTGCGATCTGTCGCCACTCCGGGCGAATTCTTTCCAGCAGCGTGAATTTCAGTTCGGGGTAGCTCAGCCATATGGCTAAAGCGAGTAAAGCAACCGGCGCGACACGTGGAGCCAGGCGCTGGGCAGTTGCAGAGGCCAAGAGGATAACTCCCGGCCAGGCGGCAATCAGATATCGGTCGAAGAGGATCGGCTGCACGAAAATGGAATAGAGATAGGCCAGAAGCGGCGGACCTGCAGTGTAGGCAAGGCAGATGAGGACAGCGTTTGCGCTCTGCGGCTTGCCGAAATATCTGCCTGGCAGGTGGAGGCAGGCCAGGAGACTTGCCAAGGCTAGTCCTGCCAGGATCCAGAACAATGGCAGCGACCCGGCCAAGCTGAAGGCAATATTGGCGAGAAATGCCGTATCCGGATAGGCAATCCAGAAGCCTTGTTCGGCCACCGACTTTACCCGCATAGCCAGAATGATCAGCCAGGGCAGGAAAGCTATGGTGCTCACAGCCATCGCGAAGCAAATCGTAAGTGCGTTGGAAAGAACGAAACGTCCGGAGCGGAACATGCTGCTCAAAGCGAGGATTGCGCAAGTTATGCCGACTGAGGCAAATCCCAACAGCGCATAGATATGACTGTACAGGAACAGGGCCCCTGACAGGGCTAGTGCGATGAGCCGCCACGCGGATGGCTTCTCCAAGGTTTTCAGAACCATAAGCAGGAAAGCGAGACCGCAAGCAGCCAGCAAGGCGTACATGCGCGCCTCAGTCGAATACCAGATATGGAACGGGGAAACGGTCAGAAGAGCTGCTGCCAGCAGTCCCGTGGTCTTTCCAGCCAGGGTCTTGCCTGTCAGATAGATCAGCCAGACGGCAAGAACGCCGAGCAACACGGAGGGGAGCCGCAACACCGTTTCGCTGTCTCCGGCGATGGGCATCGTCAGCCAGAGAATGATGTTGTGCAGTGGCGGGTAATTATCTGCCGCAACGGCGGTGAGCAGCTCAGTCAATGATCCCTTGGACTGGTTCCAGCTCACGGCTTCATCATACCAGAGGCTCGTTCTGTCCAGGTTCTGAAAACGAAGCAAAGCCGCTGCCGCCAGAATGAGTGCCAAAGTCACTTGGTTGGCTCTCAATCCGGCCAGGACGCGATTGTTGTGTGGCAGCGCCAATTCAGGTTTCCTCATTGTCTGGCCTGAACGCTAGCCAATCCTGTTGACGGAGGAAAGCTCGCTATGCTTTTCGATAATCACAATTTATCGATAAATTGTTGATGTTGTCGCTTTTTCCGTCTAGTGTTCTGGCAGATGCGCTTTCCAAGGTGTTCAAAGAATGCACCCAGAGCAGCATCCCGACGGGCAATTCCCGCTTCCAAGAGGAGAAAACCATGCTGCAATCTCGTTTCCTGACCCGGGCCGGAGTTCATCTGGCTGCCGCCGCTGCATTTAGCCTGGCGGGTTTGACCGCTGTTTCCGCTGAAACAAAGTGGGACATGCCAACGCCTTATGGTGACAGCAACTTTCACACACAGAACATTGCCGCCTTCGCTGAAGAAGTGAAGGAAAAGACGGATGGGTCTCTCGTCATTCAGATCCATTCGGCCGGGTCGCTGTTCAAGCATCCCGAAATCAAGAATGCCGTCCGCAAGGGTCTTGCCCCGATTGGCGAAGTCCTGGTCTCCCGCCTTTCCAACGAAGATGCTGTCTTCGGGGTGGATTCCGTTCCCTTCCTCGCACCGTCCTATGATCAGGCCTGGAAGCTTTACCAGGCGTCGAAGCCGGCACTTGAAGAGAAGCTCGGCGAGCAGGGGCTGCAACTGCTCTATGCCGTGCCGTGGCCGCCCCAGGGCATCTACGCCAAAAAGGAAATCACCAAGGGTGACGACCTCAAGGGCCTGAAGTTCCGTGCCTACAACACCGCAACCGAGCGTCTTGCCCAGTTGGCTGGTGCAGTGCCGACACAGGTTGAAGTTCCGGATATTCCGACAGCCTTCTCCACCGGCCGTGTCGAAGCCATGATCACGTCGCCGTCCACCGGTGCAAATTCCAAGGCGTGGGACTTCCTGAGCCACTATCACGACACTCAGGCCTGGTTGCCGAAGAACATGGTAATCGTCAACAAGGGCGCTTTTGATGCCTTGAGCGACGAAGAAAAGGCAGCAGTTCTGGGAGCCGCAGAGGTTGCGGAAAAACGCGGCTGGGAAGCCTCCAAGGTGGAGACCAAGACGCAGACCCAGGTTCTTGTCGACAACGGCATCACTGTCGTTCAGCCGAGCAGCCAGCTGATCCAGGATCTTGCTGCAATCGGTGAGACAATGGCCGCCGAATGGCAAGAGGAAGCCGGTGAAACCGGGCAAGCTGTTCTCGAAGCCTATAAAAACTAAACAGCTAGAGAAGCGCCGGACCAAAAAGTCCGGCGTTTTTTTAATATCAGCTGCACATCCGGTAGGGGAAGCCGATGCGAAAGGCTTTGAATGCGCTTTATCAAGCGTCAACGGCCATGGCTGCGTGTTGTCTCGTCGTCATTGCCAGTCTCGTGGTTCTTCAGGTATTCGGGCGTATATTCGACTGGGCCAGAACGGTCGTCGGTCTGGAGCCGCTTGGACTACAAGTTCCATCGCTTGCAGAAATTGCAGGTTTTCTGTTGGTAGGCGCATCTTTTCTGGCGCTTTCCGGAACGCTTCGGAATGGTGATCACATCCGTGTGGCGATCCTGCTTCAGTCCGTGCCCAAGGTCGGAGCGCGCATTCTGAACGTCTGGGCGGTTGCGGTCGCGCTTGCTCTGGCGGTGTTCTTTACCTGGAACGCCGGCCTGCTCGCTCTCGACAGCTACAAATTCAACGAGACCTCCTATGGCGTCATTCCGATCCCGCTGGTCTTTCCGCAGTCGGTGATGACCTTCGGTCTGCTGGTGTTTTCCATCGCACTGCTGGACGACTTCATCATGGCTCTCATGGGCAAGGCGCCCAGTTTTGAATCGGTCGTGAAGGCCGATCCGATCGAGGGGAAAGAATAATGGATCTCTCCCTCATCGCCCTCCTGCTAGGCCTTGGAATGCTGGCGGCGCTTGCGACCGGTATCTGGGTGGCCGTTGCTTTGTTTTCGGTCGCGCTGGCCGCAATGATGGCACTTGTCTCGGCGCCTGCCGGTCCTGTGCTGGCAACGACGGTCTGGGGCGCTTCTAATTCCTGGGACCTGACGGCACTGCCCATGTTCATCTGGATGGGCGAAATCCTGTTCCGCTCTCGTTTGTCGGAGGACATGTTCGCTGGTCTTTCTCCCTGGATGCGCAACCTGCCGGGCCGGCTGCTGCATGTGAACATTCTCGGATGCGGTATCTTCGCCGCTGTTTCGGGATCCTCTGCTGCCACAACCGCCACGATCGGGCGCATGTCGCTGCCGGAACTGAAGCAGCGTGGGTATGACGAGCGCATGGCCATCGGTACGCTGGCGGGTTCCGGTACTCTTGGCCTGCTCATTCCGCCATCGATCATCCTGATCGTCTATGGCGCGGCGACCGAGCAGTCGATTGCCCGGCTGTTCATGGCGGGCGTTCTGCCCGGGGCTATGCTTTGCCTCCTGTTCATGGGGTATGTTGCGATCTGGGCGCTGCTGAACCGGGATAAGATGCCCGCGAAGGAGGAGGTTGTTCCTTTTCTCGAGCGTCTTCTTGCGACACGCAGGCTGTTTCCGGTTATCGGTCTGATCGTGGGTGTGATCGGATCGATCTACGCGGGCCTTGCATCGCCGACAGAGGCCGCCGCTATCGGTGTGATGCTGGCCTTGCTTTTGTCGTGGATGAGCGGAACCCTGAACCGCAAGAGTTTCTCGGAAGCTTTGATGGGGGCAACACGTACCTCCTGCATGATTGCGTTCATCTTGGCGGGGGCAGCATTCCTGACCGTTGCCATGGGCTACACCGGCATCCCGCGCGAACTGGCGGCGTGGATCGGCTCGCTGAACCTGTCACCCTATGCCCTCCTGATCGCCCTGACCCTGTTCTTCGTGGTGCTCGGCTGCTTTCTAGATGGCATTTCGGTGGTGGTGTTGACGACGTCGGTGATCCTGCCGATGGTCGAGCAGGCCGGCTTGGATCTTATCTGGTTCGGCATCTATCTGGTGCTGGTCGTTGAAATGAGCCAGATCACCCCGCCTGTCGGGTTCAACCTGTTCGTGCTGCAAGGCATGACCGGGTACAATATCTTCAAGGTTGCCCGCATGGCCTTGCCGTTCTTCCTGTTGATGATCCTGGCAATCGTCTTGATTGTGGCCTTTCCGGGCTTGGCTCTTTGGTTGCCGCAGACGATGTTGAGCAACTAGTGCATTTCATCCGTCCCTTAACGGGGGCGGATGGCGCGCACCTTCGAAACGATCAGAAAACGGGCCACCAGCCGGTTTTTGTAGGTGGCCCGCTGAAACATTAAACTGTGCCGGAGATCAGATGTGACGGATAATCCCGACTCCAGAAGCGATGCCCCTATCGGGCCTGTTGTCTCTGCTGCGCATCTGGCCTCCGGCGCGATGCCTGCCCTGTCTGAGATCGAATTCGCGGTGACCATGATGGTCAATGCCTATCACCGCTGGATGGTGCGCTGCATGGCGGCCAGCGGATCTCAAGGGCTCGGGCCTCTGGATGTGCTTGTGCTTCATTCGGTCAATCACCGCGGCCGTGCCAAGACACTCTCCGACATTTGCCTGGTACTGAACATCGAAGACACGCACACGGTCACCTATGCGCTCAAGAAGCTTGAAAAGGCCGGTCTGATCGCTTCCGGCCGTCGGGGCAAGGAAAAGACCGCCGAAATCACCAAGTCCGGCGAAACCGCCTGCCTTGAGTATCGACGTCTGCGTGAGGCTCTTCTGGTAAAGCCCATGAAAGCGCTGGGCTTGGACGAAAACGAACTCTCCAAACTTGCCGCCACATTGCGTCTGGTTTCTGGCAATTACGATCAGGCCGCCCGCGCCGCTGCTGCCATGTGACAGCAAATGCGAAGAGGACCAGAGGCTTCATTTGTTGAATATTCCAAAATTTCTTGTAGTGTCGAATTATGGAAGATCAGGAAGCCGTGTCCGCATTGGGCGCCTTGGCACAGGAAGACAGGCTGGCAGCGTTCCGGTTGCTGATGACGGTTGGGCCGGGTGGGTTGCCGTCCGGCTCGGTTGCCGAGCGGCTGGACATACAGCCGACCAGGATGTCGTTTCATTTGACGACGTTGGAGCGGGCCGGGCTGCTGACGACGCGCCGGGAGGGAAGGCACATTCTTTATGGGGTCGATTATGACCGCATGCGGGAACTCCTCGGCTTCCTGATGGAAAACTGCTGCGGCAACGATCCTGCCGTCTGTTGTTTTCCGACTACCTCTTTCAAGAAACCTGCGGGACTTTGACAGGACGAAACTTCATATGAGCATGATCATTTATCACAACCCGAACTGCGGCACGTCCCGCAACACGCTGGAGATGATCCGCAAATCCGGCGTCGAGCCTCAGGTCATCGAATATCTGAAAACGCCGCCGAGCCGGGAAGAACTCGTCGATCTGATTGCACGGACGGGTCTTCCGGTGCGCGATATTCTTCGCCAGAAGGGGACTCCCTACGATGAGCTGGGTCTTGGGGACGACAAGTGGACGGACGATCAGCTCATCGATTTCATGATGGAACATCCGATCCTGATCAACAGGCCGATTGTGGTATCGGAAAAAGGTGTCCGCCTGTGCCGGCCCTCCGAGAAGGTTCTTGACTTGCTGCCGCAGGACATAGGTTCCTTCACCAAGGAAGATGGCGAAGTGGTCTCCTCCGGAGCATCCGATGCCTGACGGAATGTCTGGTGACGACCTGAAGAACGTAAGCGCCGCAGACTTTAGGCAAATCGACCGGGAGCAGTTGCTGGCGCAGGACGGGCCGTCCCATCCGCCCCGGATATTGTTGCTCTACGGTTCGCTGCGCGAACGGTCCTACAGCCGCTTTCTGGTTCTTGAAGCGCAAAGGCTGCTGCAGGCCTATGGGGCGGAGACCCGGATATTCGATCCTTCCGGTTTGCCGCTGCCCGACGACAGCGGTGCCGATCATCCCAAGGTTGCCGAACTGAGGGAGCTTTGCGCCTGGTCCGAGGGGCAGGTCTGGTGTTCGCCCGAACGTCATGGCGCGATGACCGGTGTTCTCAAATCCCAGATAGACTGGATTCCGCTGAGCTTCGGGGCCATTCGGCCAACACAGGGCAAGACACTGGCCTTGATGCAGGTGTCGGGCGGCTCTCAGTCTTTCAACGCGGTCAACCAGATGCGTGTTCTCGGCCGCTGGATGCGGATGGTCACCATTCCCAATCAGTCGTCGGTACCCAAGGCCTATCAGGAATTCGACGATGACGGGCGGATGAAGCCATCTGCCCTCTATGACCGCGTCGTCGATGTCATGGAAGAGCTCGTCAAGTTCACACTCCTCGTCAGGGGTCGGTCGGACTATCTTGTCGACCGCTATTCCGAACGCAAGGCGGACCGGGAAAAGCTGTCGGCAGCTCAGGAAGCGGCGGTCGGGGCATTGGGACGTCCGGTTCAGCCCCTTCAGCCAAATCGGGACTAAGGGAGAGCCGTCTTCATTCTGCGACCAGAGCGCTATTGGGGACAGAAGGCCGTTGATCTGGTCAAACCCACCCTGTGCCGATAAGAGTCTGCAACGCATCGATTCATGCGGTTCGCGGCAAGCTGTCCTGCCTGCCTTTTCCTACCGGCCCAGCGGGAGCTGAACAGTGAGTGTCTGGAGCAGCATCGGAGCAATTGTAAGTGCGATCGGAACGGGGGGCGCGCAGATCGTCGACCGCCTGGTTCAGCTTGTGCTTGCGCGTCCGGAGGGAACCAGCAGTGTCGGCTTCACGGTCGCGATGATTGCCCTGTCAGCCAAGATGGCCAAGGCGGACGGTGTGGTCACCACGGATGAAATCCTGGCGTTCCGCGAGCTGTTCGATGTGCCGCCCAACGAAGAACGCAATGTCGCGCGCCTATTCAATCTGGCGCAGGAAGATATCGCGGGTTTTGAGGTCTATGCCAAGAAACTGGCGGATCTGTTCCCGTATGACCGCAAGACGTTGCTCGATATTCTCGACGGGCTTTTTCACATTGCCAAGGCGGACGGCGTCGTCCACGAAAGCGAAATAGGGTACCTTTCCCGTGTCGCGGAGGTGTTCGGGCTCGATGATCGGGAATTTTCCAGGATCCTTGCCAGGCACGTGCGCAATGACGGCAATCCTTATGAGGTCCTCGGCTTGGGACCGGAAGCAAGCGATGGCGAGCTCAAGGCTCACTATCGCCGCGAGGTTCAGGAAACGCATCCGGACCGGCTAATCGCCAGGGGCGTTCCGGAAGAGTTCGTCAGGATCGCGAACGACCGACTGGCGGCCCTGAACGAAGCTTGGGCGAAAATCTGCGCGGAAAGAGGCATATGAGCGTTGCGACTGATACCGGTGTGAAGGCCAGGGTCCATCCGTCTCCCAATCATGGTGAGAGGCCTGAAGGGGTCGCGGTGGATATGGTCGTGCTTCATTATACCGGCATGCCAAGCGCCGAAGCGGCCTTGCAGCGCCTATGCGATCCTCGCTCGGAAGTCTCCGCCCACTATGTCGTGAACGAGGATGGAAGTATCCTGCAATGCGTGCCTGAAGCGCGCAGGGCCTGGCATGCAGGCAGAAGTTCCTGGAAGGGCGCGAGCGACATCAACTCCCGCTCAATCGGTGTCGAGATCGTCAATCCCGGACACGAACACGGCTATCGCCCCTTTCCGGAGGCGCAGATCGAGGCCGTCATCGCACTTGTCGGCGATATTTGCACCCGCCACGGTATCCAGCTCTGGATGGTGCTGGGGCATTCGGACATTGCCCCGGCCAGGAAGGAAGACCCAGGTGAATTGTTTCCCTGGGACCGCCTCGCGGAAGCCGGGGTCGGTCTTTATGTAACGCCGTTTCCTATTCGCACCGGCCTTCTGATGCAGGAGGGCGACAGTGGCCAACCGGTTGAAGCGCTGCAAACGATGCTGGCGCTTTATGGATACGAGTTGGACATCACCGGAGACTTCGATTTGAAGACACGGCAGGTGGTTGCCGCTTTTCAACGCCATTTCCGGCCGGAGAAGGTTGATGGTGTTGCTGATCAGTCCACGATCGAAACGCTGAATGCGTTGCTCCGGAAGCTGCCGTCCCTCTCTAGCTGACTGGTGGCCGACGCTTCGTTTGGTGTGATCGGACGTTCCAGCCAACCGACAAAACGCACAGTCGACAGATTTGGTTCCCGCTTCGCTGGCTTCCTGGGGCGGCCGGAACAAGAAGCTGTCACATAATATCTTCTGATGGCCAATCGATGGTCGAATTGCTTGCAAGTTTTCGCCATAAACTACACAAAACACCTAAAAATCACATAAAATCGCAGTCATTTCCTGAAATAAATTGAAATAATTCGTGATCATTTAGCGCCCAATTTCGTCCCATAGCTCCGGCATTCCTCCGCCCAGATTTTAACGCAACGAAAACCAAAAGGGCTGGACTGAATGTTACGGTCATTCCAAAAACTCACTGGGGCGCTGTGCCTTTTCGCCTACGCAACCACTCTTGCAGCACCGGCTGCAATGGCAAGCGGTACGGGGTCCGGTTCGGAACCCATTCTCCACATCATCGATCCGAACAAGAAGAGCGAGACTGCAGAATCCCGCCCGTCGGTCGGTTCGGGTTCCAAGCCGATCCTGCACATCATCGAAACCGATAGCCAGGAAGCGCAGGACAAACCTGCCAAGAAGACGAGAACCGCCAGCCTGACGCGCAACGTGTCGCCGAAGCGGACAGCAACCGTCAGCAACGATAAATACGCAAAGCTTATCCGCAAGGCTGCCGCCAAACATGGTGTGCCGGTCAAGATCGCCAAGGCGGTCGTACAAGTGGAAAGCAATTTCAACCCGCGTGCACGTGGCAGTGCCGGTGAGGTCGGACTGATGCAGATCAAGCCGGCAACCGCACGGGGCATCGGCTACCGCGGGTCGACCAAGGCACTCTATGACCCCGAGACCAATCTGGAATGGGGCATGAAATATCTTGCCGGAGCACACAAGAAGGCAGGTGGCGACGTGTGCGGCACCATTCTGCGCTACAATGCCGGTCATTTCGCAAAGCGGATGAATCCGGTCAGCAAGCGGTACTGCTCCAAGGTCAAGCGGATCATGGCGTCCAGCTAATCTCCGCAGGGCGGTCAGCCGTGGGCAAATTGAAAACCCCGCCGGAATATCCGGCGGGGTTTTCTTATGTCTTTCAGGGCTATTGGCTCATGCAAATTTCTTGCGGGCGGCGGGCACGGACGCAGGAACCCGTGTTTCTGCGGGAACATCCGGCGCGGACAACGGTTGGCCGAGAGCGGTTACGACCGGCACGACACCTGCCCAGATATCCGTTCCAAGGTCTTCCTTGTCATCCACCGGTCCACCTGTGCGGACCTTTGTGCTGACATGATCGATCTCCAAGACAAGTACGCCTGTTGCCTTGTGCTCCTTCGACATCATTTCCCGGCATTCGTCCCAACGGCCCGGCAAAAGGTGGTCGGTGATGGCAGCAAGGGCGTCGATCTGTTCCTGCTGGCTTTCCACATGTCTCGCAGTGCCATGCACGATCGCACAGCGATAGTTCATCGAATGGTGGAAGGCCGAGCGCGCGACCACCAGTCCATCCACCAGCGTGACCGTGAGGCTCAGCGGTACACCTTCCGCGTTTGATTGGATGATACGGGTGGTGCTGGCTCCATGAATATAGATGCGGTCCCCAATCCGGGCATAAGCCATCGGGATCACCATCGGCCGGTCTTCGTGAATGAAGCCGCAATGGGCGACAAGGCCTTTGTCCAGAATGTCATAGGCAACGGCCCTATCATAACCGCCGCGGTTCATCTGGCGGATCCTGGCATAGCCGGGCAGGTTCTTCGCTTGCCGTTTCTCCAGGGTGGACATAATCGCGTCTCCATTTGACTGTCTGTCTTGTGATTTGCTGTTTCTCCGATAAATTGGCTCCAAAGAAGGTCCGGTTTTTGGAAAATGAAAGAACCAGTTTTTCCTGAAGGCATCTTGTCTCTCAAGCGGTCGGGAGAGATCCCGCTGGCGGAGCAGATTTATCGCGGGTTTCGGGAAGCCGTGCGCACAGGCTTGCTGCGGTCCGGAACCAAGCTGCCGTCTACGCGGCGGCTGGCTGTTTCGCTCAACGTCGGGCGAAACACTGTCAACACGGCGTATGACCTGTTGCAAGCCGAAGGCGTGATCACCGTACGCACCGGGGCCGCGCCTCGCATCACCGAAGGGCTGTTGCTTGAAGGCAGTCGCCCGCAGCGAACGGCTGATGCATGCGGCCCAGCACTGTCCCGGCGCGGAAAGACGCTGAGTGCCAATCTGCGCGGCGAAGGGTGGGCCTATCGACAGGGGGGCTTGCAACCTGGTGCACCGGCGCTTGATCTCTTTCCGTATGAAGAATGGGCCAGATGTTTGCGCAGGGCTGCGCGGCTCGAACGCAGTGCGGATCTCCACTATCAGAATTTCGCCGGTCTTGAGGCCCTCAAGCAGCAGATTGCCCGCCACCTTGCGGCCGAACGCGGGGTCAGGGCTGAACCCGACCGAATTCTCATCACCAGTTCGACGCAGGCGAGCCTGACGATGCTGACGCAGGTGCTTACAGATCCGGGGGATGAAGTCTGGCTTGAGGAGCCTGGGTATCTTGGAGCCCGTACGGCCTTTTCTGGCGCCGCATTGACGATCCGCCCCCTGCCGACAGACGGCGAGGGCGCTGATCCTTCGAAGATGGAGCACCTCAAGTCCCCGCCGAAGCTGATCTACGTCACCCCCTCGCATCATTATCCGTTGGGCGCGCGCATGCCGTTGTCGCGGCGTCTTGCGCTTCTTGACGCGGCGCGGAGCTGCGGTGCGGTTATCCTGGAAGACGACTACGACAGTGAGTTCCTGTTCGAAGGGAGGCCGGTTGCCGCATTGCATGGATTGGCGGATGAAGGACAGGTCATCTATCTGGGCACCTTCGCCAAGAGCCTGCTTCCGGGGCTGCGGATTGCCTATTGCGTCGTGCCGGATGTTCTTGTCGCTCCGCTCACCCAGACTATGCGCAACATAGGCTGCTCCGCCAACGTGCAGGCGCAGGCAGCGCTCGCCCATTTCATGGACAGCGGCGCTTATCAGAAACACCTGAAACAGATCCGTCCGGTCTATCTGGAACGAGGAACACGGCTTGCGGACACGCTGAAGCACCGGCTGGGAAACCGGGTTGAAGTCGCGCCGCTTACCGGCAATGTGCAGTTGACCGTGATGTTCCGTGAGCCGGTCAACGATATTGCCGTTGCACTGGCCATGCAGGACCGAGGTTTTGCCGTTTCACCGCTCAGCAACTGTTATCTGTCGGAGACTGGCCGGCCGGGGTTGATTGTCGGATTTGCAGGAGCGAACCCGCGGCAGATCGAGGAGGGTGTCGACGCTCTTGCCAATCTGTTGGGGGCGGACGAGGCCTGCTGATCAGGCATGATCAAAGCCGCATCGCCGGAACGTCGCCGTGCACGATCAGCGATGCTTCAGTTGCCGTCAGAACGTCATCGACACTGACGCCGGGCCCGGTTTCGCGCAGCACCAGGCCGTCCTCCGTCGGTTCGATCACAGCCATTTCCGTGACGATCAGGCTAACACGCCGGCGGGCCGTCAGGGGCAGGGTGCATTCCTTCAGGATTTTGGGTCGCCCCTTCGCCGTGTGGACCATTGCGACGATCACCTGCTTCGCACCGGCAACGAGATCCATTGCGCCGCCCATGCCCGGAACCATCTTGCCGGGGATCATCCAGTTGGCGAGATAGCCCCGCTCGTCCACCTGCAGACCGCCCAGAACGGTCATGTCCAGGTGGCCGCCACGGATGAGGCCGAAACTCATGGCGCTGTCGATGGATGCGGCTCCAGGAACGGCGGTGACGAAGGCTCCGCCGGCGTCGGTCAGGTCCGGGTCCTCCATACCTTCCGGTGGGCGTGCGCCCAGGCCGATCACGCCGTTTTCGGCCTGAAAGAAGACGTGGACTTCCTTAGGAAGGTGGTTGGCAACCAGCGATGGCAGGCCAATGCCGAGGTTGACGAGCGTATCGGGCCGGATTTCCTGGGCCACGCGCCGGGCGATGATTTCCTTGTCGTCCATCAGGCTGCCCTTTCCAGAAGATGATCGACCAGAATGCCCGGAGTTTTCACGCTGTCTGGCGAAATTACGCCCACGGGCACGATGGAGTGGGGCTCTGCAATGACGGTCTTGCCTGCAAGCGCCATGATCGGGTTGAAGTTGTGGGCCGTGAGGGAATATTCCAGATTGCCGACATAATCCGCCCGGTACGCGGCCAGAAGGGCGAAATCACCGTGGATGGGCGTTTCGAGAAGATACTCTTTTCCATCAACCGTGATCTTCTGCTTGCCGTCCTCGACAAGCGTGCCGATGCCCGTGGGGGTGAGGATGCCACCCAGACCGACGCCGGCGGCCCTTATGCGTTCGACAAGGGTTCCCTGAGGCACCAGTTCAACGTCAATTTCGCCGGAAATCATTTTCTGCTGGGTTTCCGGGTTCAAACCGATGTGCGAGGCGATGATCTTCGAAACGCAGCCCGCGCTGACCAGCTTGCCGATGCCGCGCCCGGGCATTGCTGTGTCGTTGGCGACAATTGTCAGATTTCTGGCGCCTTTGGCAACGATGGCGTCGATCAACCGATGCGGTGACCCGACCCCCATGAACCCTCCCACCAGAAGGGTGGCGCCGTCTGGAATGAGATCCGCGGCGTCCTGAGTCTTGAGCGCGTGTTTCACGAAAAACGTCCCCTGGATTGAGATCCTGAGGGGACGTTAGCCGTTGGCGGTGCACAAGCAAAATGAAGTTTGTGCGATGCAGTGTTTTTACGGAGCCAGCACGCTTTGCGAGTGCTGGCTCAGGGCGGCTTATGCGGCGCGGACCTTGCCAAGGAATTCCTGCATGGCGTGGCGCAGAGTGCTGGACTGTTCGTGCAACTCTCCCACGGCCTCGTCCATGGCGGAACTCAGGTTCGCAGTTTCGCTGGCGGCGCTGCTGACCTCGGAAATGGATCTCGAAACACTCTCGGTGCCCTGGGCCGCCTCGGAGACACTGCTGGCGATTTCGGTCGTCGCCAGGTTTTGCTCTTCCGTTGCACCCGACATGGCGTGGGTGTTTTCCGAAATCTTCTGAACGAGGCCAGCAACAGATTCCGTCGCTTCTGTCGAAGCATCCGCAGCCTGGCGCATTTCGGTGATCTGCCGGTCGATTTCCTCGGTCGCCTTCGAAGTCTGTTCGGCAAGCGCCTTGACCTCGGATGCCACGACGGCGAAGCCCTTTCCGGCTTCACCGGCACGGGCTGCCTCGATGGTTGCATTGAGAGCGAGAAGATTGGTCTGTTCGGCAATATCGGTAATCAGTTTCGTGACATCGCCGATGCGCGAAACCACCTGCTGCACTGTTTGCACCGCTTGGTTGGAGCGTCCGACTTCGCTTTCTGCTTCCTGCGCAATTTGGGAGGAAGAACGGACCTGATCCGTGATCGCGCGGATGGAGGCGGAGAGTTCCTCTGTCGCGCTGGCAACGGTGTTCACGTTTGTGGTTGCCTGCTCTGCGGCCGCCGAAACGGCCAAAGCCTGTTCGGTCGTGTTGTTGGCAATTGTCGACAGCGATCCGGCTGAACTGGTCAGGGCGTCAAGCCTCGTAATCATGCTGTCGCAGATGGCGAGAACCGTCGCTTCGAAGTCGCTGGCGACTTTCTCCATTTCCTCGCGCTTCATCTTCTCGGCATTGAGCCGTTCCGCTTCGGCCTGTTCTTCCAGCTCACGGGTGCGGATCAGGTTTTCCCGGAAGATGCCTAGCGCACGGCCGAGCAGCCCAATTTCGTCACGCCTGTCGCCGACATCCGCCGACAGCGAGGTGTCACCAGCCGACAGTTTGTCGGTTACGTTTGCCAGCCGCGAAAGCGGTGCGGAAATGGCGATGTGATTGAGGAAGCCAAGGATCATCGCAAGAACGGTCAGAACCAGAGTGCTGGCAATGGAAACAATCTGGACCATCTGCATGGCCTGGTTCTGTGCGACGACGGATTGCTTCCGTTCCAGCCCGACATCTTCCGCAAGCTGACGGCTTTGCTGCTGCACGGCCTTCAGCAGGCTGGCGCTTTCGGGTGTGAGGTCGATGGCTCGGGCCATGTCGACCGTTTCCGGTGTCCGCATCAGTTCGATCTGGCGGGCGGCAATCTGGCTGTACCAGGTTTCCCAGCTGGCTTTCAGCTGGGTCAGGTGATCTTTAAATTCCGGCATGGTGGCGTCGACACGAGAACCCACGTCGGAAAAAACGGTCTGGATTTCGGTGTTCAGGTCCTGAGACCGGGTCAGGAGGTCCCGGTTGCCGGTGAGCAGAAAGGATTTGACCGATAAGGCCTGCGCAGCGATTTTTTCCGTGAGTTCGGCCGTTTCCGCATTGAGATCCGAAAGATTACTGGCCGTTTTGACCTCATTCAGTGCTGAATGGGTCTTGTAGGCACTTACGCCACCTGCCACTGCACCAATCAGTGCGAGCGTCAGGAAGCCAGCAGCGATCTTCTTGCTGACAGAGAGGTTTTTGAACATGGTTTTTCCCGCTTAAGATCCTGTGCCCTGACGGCGCATAAGTTCTGTCAGATTGAATTCTACCGTGGCTGCCCCGATGGCTTTTTTCGTTTCGGGGTCGGTGATCGTCACATTGAGCTGGGCGCGCCAGATCTTGCTGTCGTCGTCCCATTCCGCTGCATCGATGAACACCGCCTCGGGGCCGTTCGGAAAGGTTTTCTGGAACTTGTCTTCGTCGCCTTGCCAGTAATCGCTCGTAATGCCGCTTTGGCCGACGTTCAGGCCGTTGGCATCCATGACGAAGATTTCAGGATAGAGACCGAGCGACCCTGCCTGAACGCGCAGAAGATAGATTGACAGGGGCGCGGACAAGGTCGCGGAGATCAATGGTTTGTCCGCGGCCTCACGCTCCTGCCGCCACTGCTTGTCCAGCGCGTCAATTTCAGCCTGGGACAGTGCACCGCGCAAATTGTTCTGCGCGTTGATCGACAGCGCGACGATCGGGTTCGAAAGCCATTCGGTGACGGTTTCCACCATGTCAGACTGGATCAGCGCTTTCGCGTCCGGCGGCGTATCGGCAGCATGAGCCGCAGTTGCCAGCATGAGGGCTGGCAAGAAAGTGCACAGTCGACGCATTATTGTCTCCTTGTTTGTTTGGATTACCCTCCGTCACACCCGTTTCTTATTGCTTAATATTTGCGCAACAGCGGCGAAAAGATTTTATTTTTCACGGCTCAATCAAAATCATTGTAAAAAGTCATATTGTAAGAAATTACAGTTTCGTTGAATGTTCTCTTCCACTCCTCGAAGCTGTCGATGAGATTGGTGAAATCCTTATCGGGAAAACCCTCTCTTCGGTGTGCCTGACGATAGATTTGCAAGATCAAACTTGCGCCAGGATTGCGGGTGAGGCGGACGAGAGCGAGAGTGCTCCCACGTTTGGAGCGGCGGCAGGAAAAGAGCTATCCTCTTCACCGCTTGTGATGTAAGCACCCGTTGGTAAATCCGGTCACCGGATGGTTTCCAGGTAATTCACACGTCAGCGCATCGTCTGTCGCTTGACCTTGTGCTCAAAGCCTCCTAAGTCCCATGCGCCAGTCGGCCGGACAGCCGCTGCCGCAAGTGCCGAAAGGCCGCGGGGGAGGAAAGTCCGGGCTCCATGGAAACACGGTGCCGGGTAACGCCCGGCGAGGGCGACCTTAGGGAAAGTGCCACAGAAAGCAAACCGCCCCGGCCAGATCGAGAGATTTTCCCGGGGTAAGGGTGAAAGGGTGGGGTAAGAGCCCACCGCGCAACTGGCAACAGCGGCGGCATGGTAAACCCCACCGGGAGCAAAACCGAATAGGGACAGCGCGGACCGGAGCAATCCGGTCCAGGCCGGTTTCCGGGCCAGTTGTCCGGGTTGGTTGCGATAGGCGTCTGGCAACAGACGTCACAGATGAATGGCTGTCACGTCCGCGTCAGGTCTCGTATCTGGCCGGGCCATACAGAACCCGGCTTACAGGCCGGCTGGCTCTTATCTTTTCATTTCAGCCCGCTGCGTATTGCGGCGTGCTGTCGAGAAACGTCCCGTAGGCATCCGCATTGGGGTAGGAGAACTGCTCTGCCAGCGGGTTTGCACGTTTTCGCCTGGTCGCCCCCATATCTGCCAGCAGTTCGTCAAAATGCCGGAAATGGAAGGGGGCGGAACAAAGGCCGCCATAGACCTGGGCTGCCGGGCGTTCCTTACGCCGCCAATACAGCATCTGGTCGATATTGGCGCGCATTTCCGCGTCGGTCGGTTGGTGCGCCAACTGGCCGTCTGCGTAGCGTACCAGCCAGTTGGCGATCATTTCCGCCGACAGAACGGTACAGAAGCTGGAGTTGAAGCCGACAAATCCCATATCGGGCAAGTCTGGATTTACCGACAATCGGTAGACCCGGTATTGCCCGTCCGGCTCTATCAGTTTGTCGCGGTATTCCTTCGCCAGATAGGGAATGCCAAGTTTCCAGCCAACGGCCAGCACTGCCAGATCACAGGGGATCGCCTCACCGGTCGACAGAACGACCTTGCCTGTCTCATAGTGGTCGAAAGTTCCGCGGACAGGCCGAATACTGCCCGCTTCAAATCCTTCAAACAGTCCAGGTGTCACGATCGGCAGCGAACAGGACGCATCCTTTTCGATCGGTATGTCCGGCACCATGTCCCACTTCTTCAGTTTGAGCTGGAACTTCAACAGGGTTTCAAGGCCTCGGAAATTTGCCCAGATCAGTGGTCTGAAGGCGGCGGAGACCGCTTTTGCAATGCAGGATCTGCCCCAGCCGTTGAACTGCTGTTCCTGCGCGCGCATGTAGAGCAGCCGTTTGAAGTTGATGCCGCCGACAAAATAGGGCACCCGCCAGACCGGTTCGCGGTAAACCAGCGTGACCGATTTCGCGCCGTTCCTGGAAGCGTTGACGACAAGATCCGTGGCGGATTTAGAGCCGCCCAGGACGACTACATGCTTGCCCTGTGCAAGACTGCTGTCGGTATAGTCCGAACTGTGCAGCACCGTGCCTCCAGCGGCTTCAAAGGCTTCCTGTCCGGGATGGGAAATGATGTTCTTGTCGGAGAACTGGCCCGTGCAGATGGCGACAAAGTCGACATCTTCGCTCCAGGTTCTGCCGGCGGCCTCAAGGGTCAATGTCCAGCCTGGCTTGCCGTCGGTTCGCCGGTCCATAGACAGGACATTGGTATTCAGCCGGAACAGCCGGCCCAGCTTGTGTTTCTTTGCATAGGCGTGCAGATAGGCGTGGACCTGAGGGCCCTTCGGCCATTCGGGATAGTCTTCGGGCATTGGCAGGTCGGTGAAGCGGTACAGGTCCTTCGGAGACTGTGTCTGCACGTCCGGATAGGATCGGGACAATTCCCAAACACCGCCGAAATCGTGGCTTCGTTCGAAACCCAGCACCCGGTGCCCGCGCTCGTCGAAGGCTTTCGCAGCCGCAAGCCCGCTCACGCCGCCACCGATAACGGCGACAGTCTTGCGTTTCGTCATTCTCGATGTCCTCTCGTATCAGGGGCGGCCAGCGCTTCAGCGCACGCTGGCAGACCACCTGGTCACTTCAAAAGATGAGCTTGCCGTGTGCCTTCAAGCCTGATCGGGAGGCGGCAGGAAATCGACCTCGTGCAGAGCTGAAAGCCGTACCAGTTCAGCCGGATCCTTGACGCCGTCGAGAACCGTGAACAGATCGAACAGTTTGCGTGACGGGGCGACGCCGAAAACGCAGGTCGCCGTCTTGCCGGACCGGTTGAAGATGCCGTGTGCCTCGCCCATCGGCATTCGGATTGTGTCGCCAGCTTTGGCCTTGTGGGTCTTTCCGCCCATTTCCACTTCCAGCTCCCCATCAAGCATCACGATCCATTCGTCCTGGGTCGGATGAATGTGGGGCGGGACGAAAGTTTCTGCGGGAACGACTGCGTGCCAGATGAAGGCGTTGTCGCTCAGAAGTTTTGGCGTATATGTGTGCCCGACCACATTCCAGCTGGTATTGTCCAGTCCCGCGTCAGCTGCGGTAATGCCTGCGCCATCTTGCATGATTGTTCCCCTCATCGCTCATTTGGTGCGCTTTGGTCTTTCGACGGGAAAAGGCTACGCTCAGGTTCGCGGATTTCTTTATCCAGAAAGCGAAATTACTTGGCTGAATGCAGTAAAATCACGCATTGCGCAGACTCTGACACTTGAACGGGTTTCGCAGCAGGGGCATGCTTTCGGCATGTTGTCCCACGCAGGAAGCAAAACACCGCTGGAACGTTTCAGATGCTTCGAAACCTCTGATGTTGACGAAGCTCGGGAGATCGTCGCCCGGCACTTCTGCAATCACCGACTGGGCCGGTTTTCGGCCTCCGACCGGTTTGATGCCTGCCAGAACCGGGTCTGCGGACAACATCTTTCCCTCAATTATTTACGCTACGGCGCTGACGTGGCGATCGAGCCCGGAGAACTTTCGGACTTCTATCTGGTCCAGGTTCCGATCACCGGGGCTGCAGAAGTGCGCAACGGTTGCCGGTCGATACTGTCTACACCAGTGGCGGCTTCCATTCTCAATCCCGACCGGCACACGGCCATGCGCTGGCATGCCGGCTGCGAACAGATCCTGCTTCAGATAGAGACGGGCTTGCTGCAGAAAGTAGCCACGAGAATGGCGGGTGTCTCGGTCGAGCAGGTTCGCTTCGAGCCCGAATTCAATCTTTTGTCGCGGGATGGGGCAGCATGGGCTCGCCGCCTGCGCGGCGTTCTGGGAGGCGTGGAAGAGGGACGCGTCTTTCACGGAAGCAGCAGCCCGGAGCAACGCCATCTGGAAGAGGCGCTTGTCGGTGCGCTTCTGGAGTTTCAGCCGAACACCGTCTCGCCTCTGCTTGAGCGGCAGGAGACTGGCAAGTCACCTGCAATCCTCAAACGGGCGGTCAAGCTGATCGGCGAGCGGTTTGCCGATGACATCAGTCTCCTGGATATCAGCACCCACGCACAAACCTCGCCCAGGAACCTTCAATTGCAGTTCCGGCAGGAATTCGGGTGCAGCCCGCTGCAATATCTCCAGAATGTGCGTTTGAGCTACGCAAGGCACCTGTTGCTGTCGGAGGGGCGAAGCCTGCCTGTGGCGGAGGTTGCCTATCGCTCCGGCCACCGGCATCTGGGTCGCTTCTCGGTCGCCTACCGGGAACGGTTCGGCGAAACGCCGGGGGCCACGGGACGCACGCACAGGTTCGGTTGAGGCGCTCGGCGCGACAGCCTTTCCATTCTCCACAAGTCTTTCGTAATGGGCAGAAATTGCCGGGTTTCAGGGCCTTGGTACGGAAAACCTCCGTATTCCTGCGAATCCGATTCTTCGATTGTGTCAAGGCTTCATTAAGCATGTTTGGCTTAAGGTCATTCGACGGGGTCGTGTGCGATCAAATCGAGCCGGAATCCATGAGATTCCATTGACCGCCCATCAATTCCCATGGTATCCCATAGGAACCCAGAACGGGGAGCGCGGGCCCATGTCAGTAGGGTCCTGGACATCGCTTTAACGGCTCGGAACGTGCCGCTTTGCAAATTGCATGTCCGGGCAGGTTGCCGGCCTTCCTCTTCATTCACGGGTGACTTTGGGATTTGAGCGGGTGGGGACCCGTTTCGAGGGGATGAATGGCCGGCTTTGTTTCTCACTTTACCAACCGGCTGGATGCCAAGGGTCGCGTGTCGATCCCTGCACCCTTCCGCTCGGTATTGGTGAGAGATGGTTTTGAAGGTCTTTATTGCATTGCTTCTCCACACTGCGCGGCTGTTGATGCGGGCGGAAACGATCTGCTCGCTGAAATCAACAAGCGCTCGGAAACCTTTGCAAAGCTCTCCCCCGATCATGATGCGCTGGCTATTGCCTTGTTCGGTGCCAGTGAAAACCTGCGGATCGACGGGGATGGCCGTATGACCATTTCCGACACGATCCGCGATCACACCGGAATTACCGATCAGGTCACCTTTGTCGGCATGAACTACAAGTTCCAGATCTGGGAGCCTGAAAAGTTTCGCGAGTTCCGCGCAGAGGCCCAACGGCGTGCGCTCGCGATGCTGTCGGAGCAACGCTCCGCATCCTCTCAGGGAGAGCCGGTATGATGGCGCTTGGCGACAGAGACGTTGCTCCTGACGCTGGCGGACCCGAGCGCCATGTGCCGGTTCTCCTGAAAGAGGTTCTGGAGTGGCTTGCGCCGCAGCCCGGCGAAGTTTTCGTGGACGGCACATTTGGTGCGGGTGGGTATTCCCGCGCCCTTCTGGACCGCGGTAGCCGTGTGATCGGTATCGACCGGGATCCGGACGCGATTGCCGGCGGGCGGGAGCTTGTAAAGGCTTCCGACGGCCGGCTGATGCTGGTGCCGGGTCAATTCGCTTATCTGGAAACGCATGCCCGCTCCTGCGGGTTTGAAGGTGTCGATGGTGTGGTTCTGGATCTTGGCGTCTCGTCCATGCAGCTCGACGAGGCCGAGCGCGGATTTTCGTTTTTGCGCGACGGGCCGCTGGACATGCGCATGGAGCAGGCCGGGCCTTCGGCGGCTGATGTCGTCAACGAGTTGCCGGTGAAGGATCTGATCCGCGTCATCGGTCTGCTGGGCGAGGAAAAGCGGGCGACGACTGTTGCCCATGCCATCGACAAGGCGCGCAAGGAGAAGCCTTTCACCCGGACGCTGGAGCTGGCGAACCTGATTGAAAAGGTGCTCGGCCGGTCGCCGAAGAAGGCGCAGATCCACCCGGCGACGCGAACCTTTCAGGCGCTGCGGATCTATGTGAACGGCGAACTGCATCAGGCTGCCGAAGCGCTGGGCGCGGCTGAGCGTATCCTCAAGCCGGGCGGCCGCCTGGTGCTGGTGAGTTTCCATTCCCTTGAAGACCGTATCGTCAAGCGGTTCTTTCAGGACCGGACCCGGACACGTGGTGGCGGGTCGCGGCATATGCCGGAAGAGGACGTTCCCCCGGCGACATTCGAATTGTTGACGCGCAAGGCGGTGGAAGCTGCCGACGCGGAAACGGACATTAATCCGCGGGCAAGGTCCGCAAAGCTTCGGGCCGGGCGGCGGACCGAGGCTGAGGCGCGAGAGCTGGACATCCATCAGGCGGGTGTTCCACGTCTTGCGGCCTTTCATGGTCTAGGGGGCTGAAAATGGTTCGAACGCTGAACATCGTGTTCATACTGGCGGTCGTGATCGGCGCGGCGACCGTGTACGACATGAAACTCGCGGCAACGAAGTCTGCGGAGAAGGTTGCCGAACTCAAGCGGCAGATCGACGAGGAGCGCGACTCCATTCGCCATCTGAAAGCGGAATGGAGCCTGCTGAACAAGCCGGACCGTCTGCAGTCGCTGGTCGAGCGCTACAACGACTATCTTCTTCTGGAACCGCTCGATGTGAAGCAGATCGTGACAACGGAAGATCTTCCAGCCCGTCCCGTCATGCTGGAGCCAATCGGTGGCAGTCAGATGGGCGGCTATGCCGGCTCTTCTGCTGTGATCCAGTGAGGGGGCGGTCATGACGATGGTTAGCGAACCGGCGAGCTTCCTTCAGGTGCGGCGGGCCCATCCGCGAGCCGCGAGGGACTCTGTTTCCGCCAGTGCGGTCAAATCCCGTGTCTATGTGGCGATGCTCGCCTTTGCTTGCGTCTACGTTGCGATCGCGGGACGGCTTGTCATGCTGGCGCAAATGGAAGAAGCGCCGTCTCATGCCTGGATTTCGGCGCAGGATTCCGTTGCCGCTTCGCGTCCGGATCTGGTCGACAGAAACGGCGAAATCCTGGCAACGGATATCAAGACCGCCTCGCTTTACGCAGAGCCGCGCCGCATCATGGATGTGGACGAGGCGGTTGAAGGGCTGATCCGTATCCTGCCGGATCTGAACGAAGGTCTCGTGCGCCGCCGTCTGGAAAGCGGTGCCGGCTTTGTCTGGCTGAAGCGGGAAATGACGCCGCAGCAGGCGGAAAGGGTGCATAATCTCGGCCTGCCGGGGATCGGCTTCCTGTCGGAGAACCAGCGGTTCTACCCGGGCGGGCCGACCGCAGGGCATATTGTCGGGTCCGTGAACGTTGACAATCAGGGCCTCGCAGGGATCGAGAAATACATCGACGACTCCTGGCTGAGAGATCTCCAGTCTCTGGGCTTCACGTCGGACCGTACGATGGAGCCGGTCAAACTGTCCGTCGATCTGCGCGTTCAGCACGTCGTGCGCGATGAGCTCGTAAAGGCGATGGAGCGCTACAAGGCCATTGCCGCTGCCGGTATCGTGCTGGATGCAAAGACCGGCGAAGTGGTGGCCATGTCGTCCCTGCCCGACTATGACCCGAACGACCGTGCCCAGGCGCTGGAAAAGGATCGCCTCAACCGTGCGACCGGCGGTGTCTTCGAAATGGGATCGGTGTTCAAGACCTTTACCACCGCCATGGCGCTGGATTCGGGTGCTGTTTCCATCAATGACAGCTTTGATGCGACCCGCCCCATCAGGGCCGGGGGGCGGACGATTTCGGATTTCCACGGGAAACACCGCATCCTGTCAGTGCCGGAAATCTTCATCTATTCGTCCAACATCGGCACCGCCAAAATGATGCTGGCAACCGGCATCGCCCGGCAGCAGGATTTCCTGAAGCGCCTGCATCTGACCGACCGTTTGCAGACGGAACTGCCGGAAAATGCGGCGCCTCTGCTGCCGCCGAAATGGAACGAACTGGCGGCTATGACCATTTCGTTCGGACACGGTATTTCGGTCACACCGATGCAGACGGCTGTTGCCGCGGCCGCCCTCGTCAACGGTGGTACGCTGCTGCCGCCGACCTTCCTGCCACGCAGCCCGGAAGACGTGCAAAAGCTTGGAAAGCAAGTCGTTTCCCCGGAGACGAGCCGCATCATGCGCTATCTCTTCAGGCTGAACGTGCTGTCTGGTTCCGGCCGCCGGGCCGACGTGCCGGGGTATACGGTCGGTGGCAAGACTGGCACCGCAGAGAAGATTGAAAACGGCCGGTATGTCAGCAACAAGCGCCGCAACTCGTTCCTCTCGGCCTTCCCGATGGACGACCCGCGGTATGTGGTTCTTGTCGTGATCGACGAGCCGAAACCGGAGCGCGAAGGCATCGGTGCAACGGCAGGTCTCAATGCCGCGCCGATGGTCGGGGCCATCGTTCGCCGTGCCGCTCCGATGCTTGGTGTCATGCCGCGTTTCAGCAAAGGGGATGAACCAATCGAGATTTCCTATTAAGGAGACGAGTCGAGCTTTGAAAACCGGCGGGGTCGCAGCCGAAATCCGGTTTTCTGAATGAGCTTAATGAAGACGACGCACCAACCGGATGATCGGGTGAAATGGATCTTGAGTATTTAGCTGCCGGGCTGACCTTGCCCGAAGCGGCAGGGGCTCGCAAAATTACGGGGCTGACGGCTGATAGCCGGAAGGTTCAGCCGGGTTTTTTGTTCGCCGCCTTCAAAGGGGTTTCCGTCGACGGGACAAAGTTCGCCCCGGACGCAGCAGCGGCCGGGGCAATTGCCATTCTGTGCGCTGAAGATGCAGTGACGGAGGTGCGTGCGCTGGTGCCGGAAACGGTTGCCGTTGTCAGCGCCGTTGAACCCCGGCAGGTCTTTGCAAAAATGGCGGCCCGTTTCTACGGCGCGCAACCTGACACCATCGTTGCGGTCACAGGCACCGCAGGCAAGACGTCCGTTGCCCATTTTGCCCGCCAGATCTTCCAGGCAGCCGGCCACCCGGCGGCAAGCCTTGGTACCCTGGGGCTGATCAAGCCGGACGGTGAAAGCTACGGCGGGTTGACGACGCCGGACCCGGTGGCCTTGCACAAACAACTGGCCGAGCTGGAAGACGAAGGCGTCAATCATGCCGCGCTGGAAGCCTCGTCTCATGGGCTGGATCAATATCGTCTGGACGGTGTGCGTCTGACGGCGGCTGCCTTCACCAATCTCGGCCGCGATCACATGGATTATCATCCGACGATCGAGCACTACCTCAATGCCAAGCTTCGGCTGTTTGCCGAGTTGCTGCCTGCAGGCGGGACTGTTGTCCTCGATCCGGGTGAGAAGTATGCGGATCGTGTCATGGCTGCCGCACAGGAGCGTGGTCTGCTGGTCTTCACCGTTGGTGAAACCGGCCGGAACCTGACCCTGACCGGGTTGAGGCCGGTTGGGGCGGGGCAGGAGCTGACGATCCAGAGTGCGCGCGGCGAATACAAGGTGACGCTGCCCCTGATCGGCCGGTTCCAGGTGTCCAACGCTCTTCTCGCGGCCGGTCTTGCAATTGCCTCCGGCATCGACACGGGAACGGCCTTGCGGGCACTGGAAAACCTCAAGGGCGCTCCGGGCCGTCTTGAGCTTGCCGGACGGACACCTGCAGGCGGACTGATCTTCGTCGACTATGCCCATAAGCCGGACGCGCTCGACAACGCCCTTTTGGCCTTGAAGCCTTTCGCGCGCGGAAAGCTGTCCGTGGTGATCGGCGCAGGCGGCGACAGGGACCCTGGAAAACGCGAGCTGATGGGCGAGGTTGCCGCCCGACGGGCCGATCTGGTCATCGTCACCGACGACAACCCGCGTTCGGAAGACCCGGCCACGATCCGCAAGGCGGTCATGGGCGGAGCCCCCGGGGCGATCGAGATCGGTGACCGGTATGAAGCGATCGCGGAGGGAGTTCGCCGCCTAAAGGATGGCGATATCCTGTGTGTGGCCGGAAAAGGTCACGAAACGGGCCAGATTGTTGGCGACACAGTGATTCCCTTTTCCGATCACGAAGCCGTTAAGCGCGCTATCAGTCTCGAAGGAAACACATGAGCGACCCGCTTTGGACCCTTGATGCCTTTGTTGAAGCTGCCGGTGGCCGCCTTCAGGGTGACGCTGGCGCTGAAATCACCGGAATTTCCATCGATAGCCGGACACTGGAGCCGGGCGATGCCTTTGTCGCGATCACCGGCGACCGTCTGGACGGGCACGATTATGTGGCCGCGGCGCTGGAAGCCGGTGCCTCGGTTGCCCTGATCGCGGAGGATCGTCTGCCCGATCTTCCGGAAGACGGCCGGTATGTGGTGGTGGGCGACCCGCTGGACGCCCTGCGCAAAATTGGTGTTGCCGCGCGGGATCGCAGCAATGCCCGTATCGTTGCGGTGACCGGTTCGGTCGGGAAGACCGGCACGAAAGAAGCGCTGCGCCTGACGCTCGCCGAGTCCGGCAAGGTGCATGCGTCGGTTGCCTCCTTCAACAATCACTGGGGCGTGCCGCTGACATTGGCACGCATGCCCGCCGATGCGGATTTCGGTGTTTTCGAGATCGGTATGAACCACGCCGGCGAAATCTCTCCGTTGGTGAAGATGGTGCGTCCGCATGTGGTGATCATCACGACCGTCCAGCCGGTGCATCTTGAGTTCTTTGACAGCGTCGAACAGATCGCCAAGGCCAAGGCGGAAATCTTCGACGGTCTGGAACCGGGCGGCATTGCCATCCTGAACAAGGACAATCTGCAGTTCGATCTTTTGAAATTCCTGGCGGCCGCTGCCGGCGTTTCGAAAATTCACACGTTCGGCGAAGATCTTTCGGCGGACAGCCATCTTCAGAAGGCTGTCTCCTATCCCGCCGGGTCGAGTGTTGACGCCTGCATTCTGGGGCAGGAAATCACCTACAAGATCGGGGCTTCCGGCAAACATCACGTCAAGAACAGCCTGGCGGTTCTGACTGCGGTTGTGGATCTTGGGGCTGATCTTGCAAAAGCCGGTCTTGCACTTGATGCCATGCGCGCGCCCAAGGGGCGAGGTGAAGTGACACGGCTGCCGATGCAGAAGGGCGAATTCAATCTCATCGACGAGAGCTACAACGCCAATCCCGCGTCCATGAAGGCCGCACTTGCGGTTCTGGGCGAAGCGCCGGTGACACGGCCGGGTCGCCGCATCGCCGTGATCGGGGACATGCGCGAACTGGGAAGCGACGCCGACCGTTTGCACGCCGAGCTGCTGAAGCCGATTACGGATGCCAACATCGACGCTGTCTATTGCGCCGGCCCGCATATGCATGCGCTCTGGAAGCTGTTGCCGCATGATCTGCGTGGACATTACTGCGAAGAGGCAAAAGATCTGGAAGACGTGCTTTTGAGCGACGTCCGGTCTGGCGATGTTGTTATGATCAAGGGATCTCTTGGAACCCGGATGGGCCCGCTTGTCGAGGCCTTGAAAAAAGAATATCCGCCTGCGGACGATACCGCAGCAGCGTAAGGGGCATTGGATGTTTTATTTCTTGGGGCTATTCGCTGATCAGATTTCAGCGCTGAACGTGTTCCGATACATCACCTTCCGGACCGGCGGCGCGATCATGACAGCGCTGTTTTTCGTGTTCCTGTTCGGACCGAAAATCATTTCAAGTCTCAGGATCCGTCAAGGGCATGGTCAGCCCATCCGTGCCGATGGCCCCGAAAGTCATCTCCTGTCCAAGAAAGGCACGCCCACGATGGGTGGTCTGATGATCCTGTCGGGCGCGCTGGTTGCGGCGCTCCTGTGGTCGGATCTGTCCAACCCCTATGTCTGGGTGGTCATCGGCGTGACCCTCGGTTTCGGCAGTATCGGCTTTTACGATGATTATCTGAAGGTCACCAAATCCTCTCACAAGGGTTTTGGCGGCAAGGCCCGTCTCGGCCTGGAATTTCTGATTGCGGGTAGCGCGGCCTTTGCAGTGACACTTCTGGACTCTTCCGAATATTCAGAAGCGATCACCTTTCCCTTCATCAAGGATCTGACGCTCAATCTCGGGCTTTTCTTCATTCCCTTCGCAGCCTTCGTGATGGTTGGCGCAGGCAATGCGGTCAACCTGACCGATGGTCTTGATGGCCTGGCCATCGTTCCGGTGATGATTGCCTGTGCCTCTTTCGGTCTGGTTGCCTATCTTTCCGGGAACGCGGTCTTTGCCAGCTACCTGCAGATCCATCACGTTGCCGGTACCGGCGAACTTGCGGTCATTTGCGGCGCCGTGATCGGGGCCGGTCTCGGCTTCCTGTGGTTCAACGCCCCCCCGGCTGCGATCTTCATGGGCGATACCGGGTCGCTGGCGCTCGGCGGCATGATTGGCGCCATCGCTGTTGCCACCAAACACGAGATCGTTCTTGCCATCATCGGCGGTCTGTTCGTGCTCGAGGCCGTGTCGGTTATCGTGCAGGTGTTCTCCTACAAGCTGACCGGCAAGCGGGTTTTCCGCATGGCGCCGATTCATCACCATTTCGAGCTTCAGGGCTGGACGGAAAGCCAGGTGGTGATCCGTTTCTGGATTATATCCGTCGTGCTCGCCCTCATCGGCCTCGCAACCTTGAAGCTGAGGTGAGCGCATGATCCCCGTCACCACATTCGAAGGCAGAAAAGTTGCCCTTTTCGGGCTCGGCGGGTCCGGGCTTGCAACGGCGCGCGCGCTGAAGGCGGGCGGTGCGGATGTGGTCTGTTTCGACGATAACGAAGCCCGCGTCACACAGGCTGCCGGCGAGGGGCTTGCAACGCAGAACCTTCGGGATCTCGACTGGTCGGACGTTGCAGCGCTGGTTCTTGCCCCCGGCGTACCGTTGACCCATCCGGTGCCGCACTGGTCGGTGGATCTGGCGCGCGCTGCTGGCGTCGAGATTGTTGGCGACGTCGAACTCTTCTGCCGTGAACGGCGCAAGCAATGTCTGGCGGCACCGCTGATCGCAATCACGGGCACCAACGGCAAGTCGACGACCACGGCGCTGATCGCCCATCTGCTGAAGGCGTTAGGCCGCGATGTGCAGCTTGGCGGCAATATCGGCACGCCGGTTCTGGAACTGGATCCCCCGCAGCCCGGCCGCCACTATGTGGTCGAGTGCTCGTCCTACCAGATCGATCTGGCCCCCACCCTGGATGCGACGGTCGGCATTCACATGAACCTGTCTCCGGATCATCTCGACCGGCATGGGTCTATGGAAAACTATGCCGCCATCAAGGAACGGCTGGTGGCTGGTGCCAAGGTGGCTGTGGTGGGTGTCGACGACCGTCTGTCCTCTGCAATTGCCGACCGCATGGAACTTGCGCGCAAGCCGGTGTGCCGGATTGCGGGAGAAAAAGAACTCACCAACGGCATCTATGCCCGGCATGGGCGGCTGATCGAGGCGCATGACGGCAGCCAGGTCGAAGTTGCGCTGCTCGGCGGGATCGACAGCCTCCGGGGTGATCATAACGGGCAGAATGCGGCGGCTGCGTTCGCGGCGCTGCGGGCGCTGGAAATTCCGGCGGCCCAGATCGCCGAGGCCCTGAAGACATTTCCCGGACTGCATCACCGGATGGAAGTGGTGGAGAAGAAAGGCCGGATTCTTTACATAAACGATTCCAAGGCCACCAACGCGGACGCGGCTGCAAGGGCATTGGCAAGTTTCGAGCGGATCTACTGGATCGCCGGTGGCCGGGCCAAGGCAGGTGGCATCTCCTCGCTGGACGAATATTTCCCGAGGATCGCCAAGACCTTTCTGATCGGCGAGGCCGCCCAGGACTTTGCCAAGACGCTGGATGGGCGCGTTCCCTTCAAGATCAGCGTAACGCTGAACCAGGCTGTGCAGGATGCCGCCGCCGAGGCGGCGGAAGATGGCGCAGAGGAAATCGCCATACTTTTGTCGCCAGCATGTGCGAGTTTTGATCAATTCCCGAATTTTGAACTGCGGGGCGCTGCTTTTGTAGATGCGGTGCGTGCCTTGCCAAATTCCGGCAACACCCAGGAGGTCGCCTGATATGGTTTCGCGCGCCGATCGCAGCCGCTTTGCGGAATGGCTCTGGACAGTCGATCACTATCTGCTTGCCGCCTTCAGCCTGCTGATGGTCGGCGGTGTCGTGCTGTCGTTTGCCGCCAGTCCTCCGGTTGCCGAGCGCATCGGCGTTGAAACCTTCTACTTCGTCAAACGCCAGGCCATGTTCCTGATCCCGGCCTTCACCATCATGCTGGCCGGCTCGTTGATGACGCCGCGTATGGTGCGGCGCGCGGCACTGATCCTCTTCATCGTTTCGCTGACGATGATGGTCGCCACCCTGTTCCTGGGCTTCGAGGCCAAGGGCGCCCGGCGCTGGATCTATGTTGCCGGGCTGTCGATCCAGCCGTCCGAATTCCTGAAACCGGCCTTTGTGATCCTGATTGCCTTCCTGTTGTCGGAAAGCGGTCGCCGGCGCGAGGTGCCGGGGGTGCTGTTCGCTTTCGTACTGTTCGCGGTTTGCGCAGCGCTTCTGATTGCCCAGCCGGACTTTGGCCAGACCATGCTGCTCGGCCTTGTCTGGGCGGGGCTGTTCTTTCTGAACGGGATTTCCTGGCTCATCATCATGGCGCTCGGCGTCATCGGGATCGTTGGCCTTTTTGCCGCCTATGCCTTCCTGCCGCACGTGACCAACCGTGTCGATCGGTTCCTGGACCCCAGCTCCGGTGACACCTTCCAGGTGGACACGGCCAAGGATTCCTTCCTGGCCGGTGGATGGCTCGGCCGTGGTCCGGGCGAAGGGACGGTGAAGCGGATCCTGCCCGACAGCCATACCGATTTCATCTTTGCGGTGGTTGGTGAAGAGTTCGGCGTCATCGCCTGTCTGCTGCTCGTCTCCGTCTTTGCCTTCATCGTTCTGCGGGGGCTGCGCCATGCCAGCCGGGACCAGGATGCTTTCAGCCGTCTCGCAACGGCAGGCCTCACGGTGCTGTTCGGCTTGCAGGCCACGATCAATCTGGCCGTGAACCTCCACCTTATTCCATCGAAGGGGATGACCCTGCCATTCGTGTCCTACGGCGGCTCGTCGCTCCTTTCGTCCGCCATGACCGCCGGTGCCATTCTGGCGCTCACGCGCAGACGGCCACAGCCGTCGCGCGGTGAAGTCGTCACCGTGAGCCGGCTTTCCCCCTCATCCTTGATGTAAGGCCAAAAGCCGAACTTATGAGCAAAACTGTTTTACTGACGGCCGGCGGAACGGGCGGCCACCTTTTTCCCGCACAGGCGCTGGCCAGTGAGCTGATCCGGCGTGGCTGGACCGTGGAGCTTGCAACGGACGAACGAGCCGACAAATACGGCACGGCCTTTCCGGCTCGCAACGTGCATATCATCGCCTCGGAAACCATTCGTGGCCGCAATCCCTTTCTGCTGGCCAAGACGGCAGTGAAACTGTTTCTGGGCACGCTGCAGGCGCGCAAGGTGATCAAGGCGTTGAAGCCTGACGTCGTGGCCGGTTTCGGCGGCTACCCGACATTCCCGCCGATGTATGCAGCCCGTCTCACCGGTACGCCCTCCGTGCTGCATGAGGCAAATGGCGTCATGGGGCGTGCCAACCGCCTGTTGGCGAAGGGCGTGACCGCGATTGCCATCAGCGTGCCGATTGAAGATCTTCCGGCAGACTTCAAGGCCAAGCTGACTGAAACAGGCAATCCGGTTCGGGATGCTGTGCTGGCGGCTGCGGAATTGCCGTATTCGGCACCGGTCGCGGACGGGGCATTCAACCTGCTGGTCTTCGGTGGGTCCCAGGGCGCACGCTTCTTTTCCGATCTCTTGCCGCCTGCGGTGGAACAACTGCCTGCCGACATGCGTGCCCGATTGCGTATCGTGCAGCAATGCCGCCCGGAAGATATGGAGCGGGTGCAGGCGGTTTATGACAGCCTCAATGTTCAGGCCGAATGTGCGCCGTTCTTCCAGGATATGCCTCAGCGGATCGCTCAGTCACACCTCGTGATCTGCCGATCTGGCGCCTCCTCCGTCAGTGAGCTCAGCGTGCTTGGCCGGCCGTCCATTCTGGTGCCGCTCCCCGGTGCCATCGACCAGGATCAGGCAGCCAATGCCAAGGTGCTTGAAAAAGCAGGCGGTGCCTGGCCGATCCGTCAGGCCGACCTCGTACCGGAGCGGCTGGCCCAGGAACTTACCCGTTTCATGAATGCACCCGAACTGCTGGGCGAGGCGGCGCAAAAGGCGCGCAGCGTTGCCAGGCCCGACGCGGTGAAAAGACTTGCCGACCTCGTTGAGAAGGTCGCAAAAAACCAAGGAGAACGGCCATGAAGATGCCGCAGGACATCGGACCGGTTCATTTTGTCGGCATCGGCGGTATCGGCATGAGCGGCATTGCCGAAGTGCTGAAGACCCTCGGCTATACGGTGCAAGGGTCGGACATGGCGGAAAACGCCAATGTACAGCGCCTGCGCGACAACGGCATCAAGGTAACCGTCGGCCATGCCGCGGAAAACCTGGGTGATGCCGAGGTGCTGGTCGTGTCGTCCGCCATCAAGAAGGACAATCCGGAACTGGTTGCGGCCCGGGAGAAGCTTATTCCGGTGGTGCGGCGGGCGGAAATGCTGGCCGAACTGATGCGCTTCAAGCAGGCAATCGCGGTCGGCGGCACTCACGGCAAGACAACGACCACCTCCATGGTGGCAGCCCTTCTGGATGCCGGTGGGCTGGACCCGACCGTGATCAATGGCGGCATCATCAATGCCTACGGCACCAATGCCCGGATGGGCGAGGGCGACTGGATGGTGGTCGAGGCAGACGAGAGCGACGGTACCTTCGTCAAGCTGCCGGCGGACGTTGCCATCGTCACCAACATCGACCCGGAGCATCTGGACCACTACGGCGACTTCGCCGGCGTGCGCGCCGCTTTCCGACAGTTCGTTGAAAATGTTCCCTTCTATGGTTTTGCCGTCATGTGTCTCGATCATCCCGAAGTTCAGACGATGATCGGGACCATCGAAGACCGGCGGGTTGTGACCTATGGCGCCAATCCGCAGGCCGACGTGCGTTACACGGATGTCTCGATGGATGGCGGCAAGTCGATCTTCTCCGTCACGCTTCGCGACCGCCGCAGCGGAGAGGTGATCGAGCTGAATGATCTGACGCTGCCGATGCCTGGTCTTCACAACGTTTCGAATGCCACCGCGGCGATTGCGGTTGCCTCGCAGCTTGGCGTCGGTGCGGACGAGCTCCGAAAAGGCATTGGCGCCTTTGGTGGGGTGAAGCGGCGCTTCACGCACACCGGCACGGTGGACGGCGTTCAGATATTCGACGACTACGGCCACCATCCGGTTGAAATCAAGGCGGTGCTCCATGCCGCACGCGAGTCGACCAAGGGCAAGGTGATCGCGGTCATGCAGCCGCATCGCTACACACGCCTGCACAGCCTGTTCGATGATTTTTCCAACTGCTTCAACGATGCCGACGCGGTGATCATTGCGCCGGTCTATGCGGCTGGTGAGCAGCCCATCGAAGGCGCCAAGCATACGGATCTCGTCTCGGGCATGAAAACCCGCGGCCACAGAAACGTTCAGGCGATCGAAGGACCAGAAGACCTGCCGGCCTTGATCAAGGACATGGCAGCACCCGGCGACTTCGTTGTCTGCCTCGGGGCCGGCAATATCACCCAGTGGGCCTACGCGCTGCCGAAGCAGTTGGAAGAGCTTTAAGGAGGGCGTCTCATGGCGTTTCCCGATCTGCTGGAGCAGCATCCAGAGCTTGCCGAAGGCATCCGGGGCAAGCTGACAGCCAACCAGGCATTGTCCGCGGTCACGTGGTTCCGCACGGGTGGTCCGGCCCAGTTGATGTTTCAGCCAGCGGACGAAGGCGACCTTGCAGCGTTTCTGAAGAAGCTGCCCAGGGATATTCCGGTGCTGCCGGTCGGCCTCGGCTCCAACCTCCTGATCCGCGATGGCGGGCTGAAGGGTGTTGTCATCCGCTTGAGCGCCAAGGGCTTCGGGGTCATCGAGGACATCGGCGGCAGCCGGCTGAAGGCGGGTGCTGCTGTTCCCGACAAGCGCCTGGCAGAAGCCGCGGCCAAGGCCGGTCTTGGCGGCTTTGCCTTCTACACCGGCATTCCGGGCGGTCTTGGCGGTGCGCTGCGCATGAACGCGGGTGCTCATGGCACGGAAACCCGGGAGCGCATGGTGGAGCTGACCGCCATTGACCGGGACGGCAACCGCCACGTTCTGACAAATGCCGATATGGGCTATGCTTACCGTCATTCGGATGCCTCGAAAGACCTGATTTTCACCTCCGCCGTGTTCGAGGGCGTGCCACAGGACGAGGCTTCGATCCGGCAGGAAATGGCCGATGTTGTCGCTCACCGTGAACGGGCGCAGCCCATCCGGGAGAAGACCGGTGGGTCCACCTTCAAGAACCCGCCTGGAACCTCGGCGTGGAAGGAAGTCGATGCGGCCGGTTGCCGTGGCTTGGCCGTCGGCGGCGCGCAAATGTCCGAAATGCATTGCAACTTCATGATCAACACGGGCACGGCCAGCGGACACGATCTCGAGCTGCTGGGCGAAACCGTTCGCGCACGCGTTCTGGCGCACAGCGGCATCCGGCTGGAGTGGGAGATCAAACGCCTGGGAGAGTTCGGCGCCGAAGCGGCCGTCGAACCGTTTCTGGGCCAGGAAGGGGAGGCCGCCTGATGGCCAGCAAACACGTCGCCGTTCTGATGGGGGGCTGGGTTAACGAGCGGCCTGTCAGCCTTGCAAGCGGCAAGGGCTGCGCAGATGCGCTGGAAGAAGCGGGCTATCGGGTAACCCGGGTCGATGTCGACCGCAATATTTCTGCTGTTCTGAAGGATCTGAAGCCCGATGTGGTCTTCAACGCTCTTCATGGTCCCTTCGGCGAGGACGGTTGCGTTCAGGGAATATTAGAAGTTCTTAACATCCCGTACACACATTCAGGTGTGCTCGCCTCCAGCCTTGCAATGAACAAGGTGAAGGCAAAAGCAGTGATGAATGCAGCCGGAATTCCGGTGACCGAACACCTTGTCGTGAACCGCCGGGAGATCACCCGAGAGCACCCGATGAAGCCGCCCTACGTGCTTAAACCCATCAACGAGGGGTCGAGCTTCGGGGTGCTGATTGTCAAGGAAGATCAAGAGTTTCCACCCCAGGAGCTGGGCCGTGAAGACTGGCCTTACCCTGATGAGCTGATGTGCGAGAAGTTCATCGGTGGACGGGAGCTGACCTGTGCCGTCATGGACGACACGGCCCTGGGCGTCATTGACATAGTGCCGTTAGGTCACGGCTTCTACGATTACGACGCAAAATATGCACAAGGTGGTTCAAAACACATTCTTCCTGCAAAAATTTCACCGATTGTTTACCAAACCATAGAGACACTAGCGGTTAAGGCGCATCAGGCTTTGGGTTGCCGCGGTGTTTCCCGTGCCGACTTCCGATTCGATGAAAGGGAAGACGGGTCCGGAGAGCTGATCTGCCTAGAAGTGAACACGCAACCAGGCATGACGCCGACTTCCCTTGTGCCCGAAATGGCGGCCCACAAGGGGATGAGTTTCAAGGACCTGGTCAGTTGGATGGTTGAGGACGCGAGTTGCTGTCGATAAGGCGCAAACATTACCGGGACACGATGACCCCGCTGGAGGCCGAACTGGCTCCGCGCGGGCGCGGTGTGCCGCGTTTGCACCGCCAGCCGGTGTGGCGGTCGGCCGGGCGCCTGGCAGATCTGCCGCGCTGGACCGGCTCTGCTGCTGCGCTGACTTTCTTAACCTTAACAATTGGTTATGGAATAGTCATAGGGGGGCATGGCCGGCTTGTCGCCGACAGCCTCCTGTCCGCCGCGGGCTTCGGGATCGAAGCTGTCAAACTGTCCGGTCAGCGCGAGATCAACGAGTTCCAGATCCTGGAAGCTCTGGAAATCCACGAAGGCTCCTCGCTGGCCCTGTTCGACGCCAACAGTGCCCGCGAACGTCTTAACGAGATGCCCTGGGTGAAGAGCGCTTCGGTGATGAAGCTCTATCCGAGCACGCTGCAGATCAACATCGAGGAGCGGGTGCCCTATGCGCTGTGGCAGCGCGGCGACCTGGTCTCGATCGTAAACGAATCAGGTGATGTGATCACCGATGAGGTGGATGGGCGCTATGCCAATCTGCTGCTTGTCGTGAATCACGGTGCTCAGCGCCGGGCGTCCGAGATCAATAACGCGCTGGAAAAGGTTCCGGCCCTGCGCCCGCGCGTGCGCGCGGCGTTCCTGATCAGCGATCGCCGCTGGGACCTGCAGCTTGAGAATGGGATTTCGATCCGCTTGCCCCAAGACAACATCGACGCCGCTTTGGCAGATCTGGTGAAAATGGATGAAGAAAGCGGGCTACTGTCCCGGGATATCGTTGCCATCGACATGCGTCTGGGCGACCGCGTGACCGTGCGCCTCTCCGACGAGGCTGCCGAGCAGCGCAAGGTCATGACGGGCGGCAAGGGCCGCTCCGGCAAGAAGGAGCGTGATACATGAGCCGCTCCTCCAACAACCTCTACCTGCCGAAGATGCGCCCGCTGCCGAGCCGCCGCGCCGTCATCATGTCGGTTCTCGACGTCGGTTCCACGAAGGTTTGCTGCCTGATCGCCAAACTGGTGCCGCAGGAAGAAAAAGCGATCCTGTCCAGCCGTTCCCACAAGGTGGAAGTGCTCGGGTATGGCTATCAGCGTTCGCGCGGCATCAAGTCCGGTGTCGTCGTCGACATGGATGCGGCCGAACAGGCCATCCGCCTGGCGGTCGACAGCGCCGAGCGCATGGCCGGTGTTACGGTGGAGTCGCTGATCGCCAACATCAGCTGCGGCCGCCTGCAGAGCGAAATCTACAGCGCCAACGTTCCGCTGGCCGGCGAAAGCGTTTCGGAAGCCGACATCCAGCGGGTGCTGTCCGCCGGTTCGAGCCATTCCGTGACCGACGGCCGGGCCGTGACCCACGCGCTCCCGATTTCCTATTCGCTGGATGGCAGCCGGGGCATCCGCGATCCGCGCGGCATGATGGGCCACAAGCTGGGTGTCGACATGCAGGTCGTGACGGCAGAAATCCCGCCGGTGCGCAATCTGGAACTGTGCATCAACCGCGGTCACCTTCATGTGGAAACCATGGTTGCGACGCCGTTTGCCAGCGGTCTGTCCACCATCGTCGATGATGAAGCCGAGCTTGGCGTTGCTTGCATCGACATGGGCGGCGGCACGACCACTCTGTCGGTCTTCGTAGACGGTCACATGGTGCACCTGGATGCGATTGCCGTTGGCGGCAATCACGTCACCACCGATATCGCACGTGCCTTCGCAACCCGTCTGCAGGATGCGGAGCGCCTGAAAACCCTTTACGGCTCGCCGCTGGCGTCCAGTTCCGACGACCGTGACATGCTCACGGTGCCGCCGCTGGAAAGCGACAGCGACTTGCCGAACCAGATCCCACGCTCGGCGTTGACCCGGGTTATCCGGCCGCGCGTGGAAGAAATCCTTGAACTCGTGAGAGATCGGCTTACGGCGTCCGGCTTTGCCGGGCGTGTCGGTAAGCAGATTGTTCTGACCGGGGGCGCAAGTCAGCTCACGGGTCTTGGAGAAGTTGCGCGTCACATCCTGGGGCGCAACGTCCGTCTTGGCCGGCCTCTAGGCGTCGCCGGTCTTCCCGAGGCTGCCAAGGGTCCGGCTTTTGCCGCCGCTGTTGGCCTCTTGATTTATCCGCAGGTCGCTCAGATCGAACAGTTCGAACACAAGAACAGAAGATCTGGGTGGGGCGGGCAATCTGGTTACCTGGCTCGTGTGGGCCAATGGATCAGGGAAAGCTTCTGACGACATGAGCCAAGAAGACGACATCCAGGAAGTTGAGCTGCCAGGAATGGCAGAGGAGATTAGGGAAGAAGAGGCTACTCCCGTACCGGGGGCGCCAGTGGGTCGCGAGGATAATATGACCATCAACCTGAAGATGCCCGACATTCAGGAGCTGAAGCCACGTATTACGGTCTTCGGCGTAGGCGGCGCGGGCGGAAACGCCGTCAATAACATGATCACAGCTGGTCTCCAGGGCTGCGACTTCGTCGTTGCCAACACGGATGCCCAGGCACTGGCCATGAACCATTCAGACAGGCTCGTCCAGATGGGCGTGGCCGTGACCGAAGGTCTTGGTGCAGGCTCCCAGCCGGAAGTCGGCTGCGCGGCCGCCGAGGAAGTGATCGACGAAATCAACGATCACCTGTCCGGATCGCACATGGTGTTCATCACCGCCGGTATGGGCGGTGGAACCGGCACCGGCGCTGCCCCCGTTATCGCACGGGCGGCCCGCGAGCAGGGTATACTGACGGTAGGTGTGGTGACCAAACCGTTCCAGTTCGAAGGCGCACGCCGTATGCGGATCGCCGATTCCGGTATTGAGGAACTGCAGCGGAGCGTCGATACACTGATCGTCATTCCGAACCAGAACCTGTTCCGGATTGCCAATGCCCAGACCACCTTCGCCGACGCTTTCGCGATGGCCGACCAGGTGCTGTATTCTGGCGTTGCCTGCATCACCGACCTGATGGTGAAGGAAGGTCTCATCAACCTCGACTTCGCCGACGTTCGCTCCGTGATGCGCGGCATGGGCAAGGCGATGATGGGTACCGGCGAAGCCAGCGGCGAAAAGCGCGCGCAGCAGGCGGCTGAAGCTGCCATTGCCAACCCTCTCCTCGACGAGTCTTCGATGAAAGGCGCAAGGGGCCTGCTCATCTCCATCACCGGCGGCAATGACCTGACGCTGTTCGAGGTGGATGAAGCAGCTACCCGTATCCGTGAGGAAGTCGACGCGGACGCCAACATCATTCTGGGCGCGACCTTTGACGAAACACTGGATGGCCTCATCCGCGTGTCCGTCGTTGCAACCGGCATTGACAGGGAGGAAGGCCTTGCGGCTAACACGTTTCCCGGGGCAGCAGCTCAGCCTGTAAAGGCAGAAGCTCCGGCAATGAGCCGGACGCCGGAAATCAACACCGCACGCCAGGCCGCAGTCGCCGAAAAGGCACACGCGGAAGATGCCGCTGCAAAGGCCGTTGCAAACCTGGAACGCGAGCTGGCCATTCCGGACCCGCAGCCGGTTGCTGTTGCAAGCGACCCGGCAGTGGAAATCAAGAAAGTGCAGCCTTCTGCAGGATCGCTTGCGGCCAAACCGCAGATGCTCGACATCGAAGACGAAGCCCGGGCCCCTGTTGCAGAAGATACGCCGGTCAGCCAGCCTTACATTCCGCCGGTTGCCGCCGAGCACAACCCGGCTCCGCGCATGCCGCGGGTCGAGGATTTCCCGCCGATCGCTCAGCGTGAGATTCAAGCCAAGCAGCAGACTGCACCACTAGCCCAGCCTCAGCAGCCGGTCGCTCAGCAGCGTCCGCAGCAGCCTGCTCCGGCACCGAGCTACGAAGAACACGGCGAAGACGACCGCCGCCCGATGGGGCTGCTGCGCCGTCTTGCAAGCGGCCTTGGCCGTCATCACGAAGAAGATCAGGAGCATCATGACATGGCTGCCGCACCGGTTGCCCGTCCCGCTCCGCAGATGCAGCCGGCCCAGCAGGCCGCTCCGCGTGCGCCGCAGCAACGCCCCGCAGCCCATGGTGCTGCCGGTCAGCTCGACAACACCGGACGGGCAACACCGAAGCCGGTCAGTGCGACTGAAGACGAACAGTTGGAAATTCCGGCGTTTCTCCGCCGTCAGGCCAACTGATTCGACACTCGATCATCTTCCCTGATCGGTACAGCCCGGAGTTCACACTCCGGGCTGTTTCCGTTACGGAACAAATTCCCTTATTAATTCAGTGTGTTGCTGGCCTGTGAATCGTTACAAACCGTAATAAAGCTTTATTTCGCCCAAAAGGGGTTCGGGACTATGTTCCCAGCCAACGTGGGATCGTTAAAAGTCCGTAACCCTTCGTGGGTAAACAAGGGGCTTGTTTCCGTCGCAAACCGGAAGGGCAGGGTTTATGACCGCATATGTTGACCGACAGACGACGCTAGCCGATCAGGTAACCCTGACCGGTATAGGCGTTCATTCGGGCAAACCCGCGTCGATCACTCTGGTACCCGCCGAAGCTGGTGTGGGGATTGTGTTCACCCGCACCGATCAGGAAAATTCAGTCGAAGTTCCGGCTCTCTGGAACAAGGTGTCAGCGACGGCGCTTTGCACCGTTCTTGGTGATCCTTCCACGGAAGGTGTCGCGACTGTCGAGCATCTGATGGCAGCTCTGTTCGGCATGGGTGTCGACAATCTGATTGTGGAAATCGACGGTCCTGAAATGCCGGTCATGGACGGCAGCAGCTTTGCATTTGTCGAGGCGATCGAACAGATCGGCCTCAAGCGCCTGGACCGCGGACGCCGGTACCTGAAGGTGAAAAAGACCGTTCGTGTCGACAATGGCACGGCCTGGTGCGAGCTGCACCCGTACAACGGCACCAAATTCGATATCACCATCGACTTCGACACGCCGCTGATCGGCCGTCAGCAGTTCTCTTCCGACATCACGCCGGACGTATTCCGTGATGAACTGTCCCGGGCGCGCACCTTCGGTTATGTGAAGGATGTCGAGCAGCTCTGGAAGATGGGTTTCGCCCTGGGCTCGTCCCTGGAAAATTCCGTGGCTATTTCCGAGGACAAGGTCCTCAACCCGGAAGGCACACGCTGGCCGGACGAGTTCGCACGTCACAAGGCGCTGGACGCTGTTGGCGATCTGGCTTTGGCTGGCCTGCCGATCCTGGGTCTCTATCGCTCCTACAAGGGCGGTCACAAGATGAACCACGCGATCCTGGTCAAGCTTTTCGAGGACCCGAGCTCATTCGAAATCGTTGAGTCCCCCGCGTTCCGCAAGGTCGGTCAGGTGGACAAGGGTGGCATCGCAGCCGCCGCGGCTTTCGGCCCGGACGTTTCCTGATACAATTGTGATCGGCCGCTTCCTGGGAGCGGCCGTTTTGTTTCGGCGGAATTCGGAAGCTATTTGCACCGGTTGCCATAAAATTGCTCAAAAAAACCGTCAGATGGCCGATGAGGACGTGACGGGGACCGGTGATTTCCGCTAAACACTCCTGTCGATAAATTTGCAAGGCCGCATGACATGGGCCTTAGGGACCGAAAAGGTCCGGGAGTATAGGCGTGAACGGAATGGATACTGGTTCTGAAGTGAGCAGAGCCAAATACATGAAAACCTTCCTGAGACTGGCCGTTCTGGCTGTGCCGCTTGCGCTGGCCGCGTGCGGAGGCAAGGACGATCTCGATGAGCTGGCGCTCAACGATACCCCGCCGGAGGTTCTGTTCAACGAAGGCCTGTCCCTGCGTGCGCAAGGCAAACTGCGCGATTCGGCCCAGAAATTCGAAGAGCTCGACAAGCTTTATCCCTATTCGGAATATTCCAAGAAATCGCTGGTGAACCTGGCGTTCCTGAATTACTCGCGCGGCAAATACACGGAAACCGTGACCGCGGCGAAGCGGTTCGTGACGCTCTACCCGGGCGATGAGGATTCCGCCTACATGCTGTATCTGGCCGGTCAGGCCTATTTCCGTCAGATGCCGGATATTACCCGCGACCAGGCCGTGACCCGCAAGGCCGCAGGTGCCTTCAACGAATTGATCCAACGTTTCCCGGATTCAGAGTATGTGCCGGATGCCGAAAGCAAGCTGCGGATCGTGCACGACCAGCTTGGCGGCAAGGAAATGCAGGTTGGCCGGTTCTACCTGCAGAAGCGTAACTACATCGCTGGCATCAACCGCTTCAAGACGGTGGTGGTCGATTACCAGACCACCCGCCACGTGGAAGAAGCTCTGTTCCGTCTGACCGAGGCCTATTACGCGCTCGGTGTCGTCAACGAAGCGCAGACCGCTGCGGCCGTGCTCGGACATAACTATCCGGACAGCCAGTGGTACAAGGATGCCTATTCGCTGCTGAACAAGGGCGGATACGAGCCTTCTGAAGACAGCGGAAGCTGGATCAGCCGCGCCTTCAAGAGCGTCTGACGCCCAGATCACTCCCGAATTGGCTTCAGCCTCGCAAATGAGGTTGAAAAGGCCCCAACAGGCTCTTTCAAGACGCTTCGGTCCTCCTATATGGTGGGCCGAACTTTAAGGAGCATCCCTTCATGCTGGTCGCGCTGTCTATTCGTGACATCGTATTGATCGACCGTCTTGACCTCGAATTTGCCACCGGAATGTCGGTTCTGACCGGCGAGACCGGTGCCGGCAAATCCATTCTCCTCGATTCCCTGTCGCTGGCACTCGGTGCTCGCGGCGATGCCGATCTTGTGCGCCACGGCGAGGCGCAAGGGCAGGTGACGGCCGTCTTCGATGTGGCGGCGGACCATCCCGTGCGGACTTTCCTGCGGGAGAATGACGTCGATGACGACGGTGACATTATCCTGCGCCGTATCCAGACCTCCGACGGGCGAACCCGGGCGTTCGTCAATGATCAGCCGGTCAGTGCCGGGCTGTTGCGTCAGGCGGGCGCACTGCTGGTGGAAATTCACGGGCAGCATGACGATCGTGCCCTGGTCGACCCGGAAAGTCATCGTGCCCTGATTGATGTTTTCGGTGGCCTGACGGCCGAGGCCGAATCCGTTGCGCAGGCCTATGCCACGTATCGCGCTGCCGACAAGGCGGTGACCGATCACGAGAAGCGGATTGAAGCTGCGCGCAATGAAGCTGATTTCCTGCGCGCTGCCGTCGACGAACTGTCAGCCCTGAAGCCGGAGACCGGCGAAGAGGAACAACTGGCCGCCCGGCGCACCGACATGATGGCGGTCGAGAAGATCGCGGGCGATCTCAACGAAGCCTTCGAAACCCTGAACGGCACGGCGTCGCCGATCCCGGAACTTGCCAGCCTGCTGCGCCGTCTGGAGCGCAAGGCCGACCAGGTGCCCAACCTGCTTGGAACGCCTGTGCGCACGCTCGCCGAAGCACTGGACCTTCTGGAAGAAACGCGCGGCGGTCTGGAAACAGCGCTGCGCGAGACGGAATACGACCCTCGGGAACTGGAAGCTGTCGAAGAGCGCCTGTTTGCGCTTCGCGCTGCCTCGCGCAAATACTCCGTGCCGGTCGATGAGCTGGCAGCGCTTTGTGCGCGTATGAGCGGCGATCTGGCGGATCTCGATGCCGGTGAGGACAAGCTGGCAGCGTTGGTGAGTGCTGCGGGCAAGACCCGGGCGGAATACGACAAGAAAGCAGCCAGCCTTTCGGAAAAGCGGCGCAAGTCCGCCAAGGCCTTGGAAAAGGCGGTAGAAACCGAGCTGCCCGACCTCAAGCTCGAACGGGCGAAATTCATTGTCGAACTGGAAAGCAATCCGGAAAGCCGCAGCCGGTCGGGTATCGATCAGCTGGAGTTCCATGTCCAGACCAACCCGGGTACCAAACCTGGGCCGATGATGAAGGTGGCATCCGGCGGGGAGTTGTCCCGGTTCCTGCTGGCGCTCAAGGTCTCGCTGGCCGACAAGGGGTCGGCACCGACGCTGGTGTTCGATGAAATCGATACAGGGGTTGGCGGTGCGGTTGCCGAGGCCATCGGCCTGCGGCTTGCGCGCCTTGCAGGCAGTGTTCAGGTTCTCACCGTCACGCATGCGCCGCAGGTGGCAGCCCGTGCCGCAGGGCATTTCCTGATTGCCAAGGAAGCCACCAAAAAGGATCGGGTCGCAACCCGTGTCCAGCGTATCGACGAAGACCACCGCAGCGAGGAAATTGCCCGCATGCTGGCCGGCAGCGTCATTACCGAGGAAGCGCGTGCGGCCGCACGCCGATTGCTGACCGCCGCTGAGTAGGGCTGCTCGTCCGGACGCATCTGTTGACCACAAAAAAAGAGGGCGGAAGCTTTTGCTCCCGCCCAGTGGTGCGTTTCTGCTGATAGCTGCCGGTCTTACGGCTCTTTCACCAGCGGTGCTTCCTTCATGTCCGGCAGCTTGAGTTCGCCTTCGCCAACATTCGGCACATTCAGCTCGATGCTCAGCTCATCGTCATTCGTAAAAAAGCCATTGGCGTAGAGCAGGCCGCCAGCGATCAGTGCAACGACAAGCGCTCCGGCCATGAACCAGCCAGCGCTGTTGCCCGTCGACTTCTCGACATAATGCGTTTCACGGTCCTGATAAGCCATTTGTGTCTCCTAATTCCAACATTCACCAGCATCGAGATTTGCCGGTTCGATGTGCTATGAACGCTTGAGCCGGTCATTCGGTTCCGGTATCCGGTTTAATCTGGCGATCAACCCGTCCTCTCCTGCTGACACATTTCGTGAAGACACCATGACCGATACCTCCTTCGCCCAAACCGACATTGATGCCCTGACGCAGGAGGAAGCGCAGGTTGAGCTGAAACGGCTGGCGGCGGAAATCGCCGAGCACGACAGGCGCTATCACCAGGAGGACGCTCCGGTCATCTCGGATGCGGAATATGATGCCCTGCGCCGGCGCAATGCGTCCATCGAAGCACGGTTTCCCAATCTCATTCTCGAAGACGGTCCGTCTGCGCAGGTGGGGGCGGCCCCGGCGTCCGGTTTCGGCAAGATCACCCACCGGGTGCCCATGCTGTCGCTGGACAATGCGTTCAACGACGACGATGTCCGGGATTTTGTCGGCCGTGTGCGCCGGTTCCTGAAATACGATCCGCTGATGGGAGCATTGGCGGTGACAGCGGAGCCGAAGATCGATGGCCTGTCGCTGTCTCTTCGCTATGAAAACGGCACGCTGGTCTACGCGGCGACACGCGGGGACGGCACAACGGGTGAAAACGTCACCGAGAACGCGAAGACCATCAAGGACATTCCGGCAAAGCTGTCCGGCACGGTGCCGGACATCGTTGAAGTGCGCGGCGAGGTTTATATGGCGCACAAGGATTTCCAGGCACTGAACGAGCGCATGGCAGCCAATGGCGGCAAGGTGTTCGCCAACCCGCGCAATGCGGCGGCCGGCTCTCTGCGCCAGCTCAAGTCCGAAATCACGGCCTCCCGCCCGTTGCGCTTCTTCGCATATGCCTGGGGCGAAATGAGCGCGCTGCCGGAAGACACCCAGTTCGGTATGGTCAAGCAACTGGAAACCTGGGGCTTTCAGATCAACCCGTTGATGAAGCGCTGTGAAACCGTCGAGGAGCTTCTCGGTGTCTATCACGGTATCGAGGAAAGCCGCGCCCAGCTCGATTACGATATCGATGGTGTGGTCTACAAGGTCGACAGGCTGGACCTGCAGGAGCGTCTCGGGTTTGTCTCGCGGTCTCCCCGCTGGGCGATCGCTCACAAGTTTCCTGCAGAACAGGCCTATACCATTCTCAACGACATCGAGATCCAGGTCGGTCGCACCGGTGCCCTCACGCCGGTCGCCAAGCTGGAGCCGATCACGGTGGGTGGTGTCGTCGTTTCAAACGCGACCCTTCACAACGAAGACTATATCAAGGGCATCGGCCAGGACGGAGAGCCGATCCGCGGCGGCAAGGACCTTCGCATTGGCGACACGGTGAAGATCCAGCGTGCGGGCGATGTCATTCCGCAGATTGTCGATATCGACCTGGACAAGCGCCCCGAGGAAGCGGAAGCCTTCGAGTTCCCGACGATCTGCCCCGCCTGCGGCAGCCACGCGGTGCGCGAGGAAAAGGAAAAGACCGGCCGCCGCGATGCCGTGCGCCGCTGTACCGGCGGCCTGATCTGTCCGGCGCAAGCAACGGAAAAGCTGAAGCATTTCGTCTCGCGCAACGCCTTCGACATCGAAGGCTTCGGCGACAAGCAGGTCGACGCCTTCTACAAGGAAGGTCTGGTGATGGCCCCGGCGGATATCTTCACGCTGGAAGAACGGGACAAGCGCTCTCTTACCAAACTGCGCAACCGGGAAGGCTGGGGAGCCGTTTCGGCCAAAAATCTTTTCGAGGCGATCAACGCCCGGCGTGAGATCGATCTCCACCGCTTCATCTTCGCCCTTGGCATTCGCCACGTGGGTGAGGGCAACGCCAAGCTGCTGGCGCGTGCCTATGGCTCCTGGGCGGCATTCTACGCAGCCATGAAGGCTGCGCATGATACGGAGGGCGAGGCCTGGGCCGAGCTCAACGATATCGACGGCATCGGCCATATCGTTGCCGAGGCGCTTGCGGAATTCTTCGCCGAGCAGCACAACCTCGACCAGCTTGATGCGCTTCTGGTCGAAGTGTCGCCAAAGGACGCGGAAAAGATCAACGCCTCCGGCTCGCCGGTCGCCGGCAAGACGGTGGTCTTCACCGGCTCGCTGGAGCGCATGACTCGAGACGAAGCAAAAGCCATGGCCGAACGCTTCGGTGCCAAGACGGCAGGCTCCGTATCGAAAAAAACCGACCTCGTGGTCGCCGGTCCCGGTGCCGGCTCTAAGCTGAAAAAGGCCCAGGAGCTGGAGATCGAAGTCATCTCCGAGGATGACTGGTTCGATCTGGTGGGGGTCTGAGGCGCAGCAACTTTCTCTATCGCGGTTTTGCCAGGATAAGGCAGGGGTGGCTTGATGCACGGGCTCCTGCGTTTACTGGATCCCCGCCTGCGCGGGGATGACAAGAGAGAGGCTTCATGACATGCCTTTGCTTCTTGTCATCCCGGTTTGACGCGCAGCGGCAAGACCGGGATCCAGTAACCTCTGAGTTGGCTGGTGCCACTTATCACCGGGTTTCCTGAAACCGGTATCGGCTTTGCCGAAACAGCAGCACAAACAGCTGTCCGGAAAAAATTCAGCAAAGGGTCCGCGTTGCATCTCGATCAGCAATACTTTGTCTATATGCTTGCAAGTGGACTGGGCGGTACGCTCTACGTCGGGGTGACGAATGACCTGTTGGGCAGGGTTTCGCTTCACCGTGAAGGCGTCGGCAGCCAATTTACCGCCAGGTATGGCGTGCATCGCTTGGTGTATTATGAAGTGCACGAAGAAATCGAGCAGGCGATCAAACGAGAAAAACAGCTCAAACGCTGGAATCGTTCCTGGAAGATCCGGTTGATCGAAGACCAGAACCCAAACTGGGATGACCTGTTTCCGAAACTGGCCTGACACTTTTGCGTTGTTTCGTTTGTTTTCAGGGCTTGGCCAGTTCTCCCGAAGCCTGGTCAACTAACTGGCTCCGGCGGCTACTGGATCCCCGCCTGCGCGGGGATGACAAGAGAGAGGCTTCAGGAAATGCCTTGGTTTTTGTCATCCCGGTTTGACGCGCAGCGGCAAGACCGGGATCCAGTACCCCCTGTGCTCGTTGGCGACACTAACCACCGGGTGTCCTGAAACCGTTCTTGGCGATAGTCGAACCGTGATTGCCTCACGCAGATGCCGGGCCAAACGAGTTTCCCCGGCTCTTGTCCCCACCAAATCGGTCATTCGCGCCTCGCCAGCGCCGGTTTGTTGCTATATTGTTCTCAAAACAAGCGCTTGAAACCGGACCAGTAAATCATGACCGACCCGGACGGGTACGACGACTCCTTTGACGATCCATTCCAGCCTGTGGGTACGCGGTCCGAGCCCGCGCCAGCACCCGTGCGGCCGCAAGGCGGGATCGCGGCGAGGGCGATGGCGGCACGGCGGGCGCCGGATTATCTGACAGGGCTGAACCCGGAGCAGCGGCTGGCGGTGGAGACCACCGAGGGGCCGGTTCTGGTGCTGGCAGGGGCTGGAACCGGCAAGACGCGTGTTCTGACGACCCGTATTGCCCATATCCTGGCAACCGGCTTGGCCCGTCCCTCCGAAATTCTGGCCGTTACCTTTACCAACAAGGCCGCGCGCGAGATGAAGGAGCGCATTGCAGGCTTTGTCGGCGGCAATGTGGAAGGCATGGCGTGGCTCGGCACGTTCCACTCGATTTGTGTGAAGATCCTGCGCAAGCATGCCGAACTTGTCGGTCTGAAATCGTCCTTTTCGATCCTCGACACCGACGACCAGATCCGCCTGATCAAGCAGATCATCCAGGCCGAGGGGCTGGACGACAAACGCTGGACGGCCAAGGCTTTTGCCGGGATTCTGGATGGCTGGAAGAACCGGGCGCTGGGGCCAAAGGATATCCCGGAAGGTGAGGCGAGGGCGTTTGCCAACGGCAAGGGCCGCAAGCTTTACCAGGAATATCAGGAGCGGCTGTCGATCCTGAACGCGGCCGATTTCGGTGATCTGCTGCTTCACGTCATCACGCTGTTCAAGACGCAGCCGGATGTTCTGAAGGAATATCAGCGCCGCTTCCGCTACATGCTGGTGGACGAGTATCAGGACACGAACATCGCACAGTATCTGTGGCTCCGGCTGCTTGCTCAGGGCAATCCGAATGTGTGCTGCGTCGGTGACGATGATCAGTCGATCTACGGCTGGCGCGGAGCGGAAGTGGACAACATTCTGCGCTTCGAGCACGACTTCAAGGGCGCTGTCGTCATTCGTTTGGAACGCAATTACCGCTCGACGAGCCACATTCTGGCAGCAGCGTCTCACCTGATCGCCTTCAACGAGGGCCGGCTCGGCAAAACATTGTTCACGGATTTCGAGGAGCCCGACCACGATCTGGTGTCGGTGACGTCCGTCTGGGACAGTGAGGAAGAAGCCCGCACCATCGGCGATGAAATCGAATCCCTTCAGTCCAAAGGTCACTCGCTCAATCAGATGGCGGTCCTTGTGCGCGCGTCGTTCCAGATGCGCGAGTTTGAAGACAGGTTCGTCACGCTGGGGCTGAACTACCGGGTCATTGGCGGTCCGCGCTTTTATGAGCGAATGGAAATCCGTGATGCCATGGCCTATTTCCGCTGTGTGGCACAGCCTGCAGACGATCTGGCGTTTGAGCGCATCGTCAACACGCCGAAGCGCGGTCTTGGCGATGCGACGCTCAAGCTTGTGCATGGTGTTGCCCGGGCGGAGAGGATCCCGCTGATGCAGGCGGCGAGCCAGTTGATCGATACCGAAGAACTGAAGCCGAAGCCGCGCAATGCGCTGAAGACCGTGCTCGACAACTTCGAGCGCTGGCGGCGGCAGCTCGACCAGATGAAACACACCGAACTGGCGGAAATCATTCTGGATGAAAGCGGCTATACGGAAATGTGGCGGCAGGACCGCTCGGCGGAAGCACCGGGGCGGCTCGACAACCTGAAGGAACTGATCCGGTCGATGGATGACTTTGAGTCCCTGGCCGGGTTCCTGGAGCATATCTCTCTCGTCATGGACAGGGACAGCGCGGATGCGACGGACGCAGTTTCCATCATGACGCTGCACTCGGCCAAGGGGCTGGAGTTCGACACCGTATTCCTGCCCGGCTGGGAAGAGGGCCTTTTCCCGCATCAGCGTGCGCTGGACGAATCCGGCCGTGCCGGTCTGGAAGAAGAACGCCGGCTGGCCTACGTCGGCATCACCCGGGCAAAGAGACGCGCGAAGCTCTACTTTGCGTCCAACCGGCGCATTCACGGCCTCTGGCAGTCAACCGTTCCTTCAAGGTTTCTGGATGAACTGCCGCCGGACCATGTCGAGATCGCCGAAGCCTCGTCCAACTATGGTGGATATGGCGGCGGCGGGTATGGCCCATCACGTTTCGACAGCCACGATCCGTTTGACAAGGGCAGCTATTCCACACCGGGCTGGCAACGGGCGCAGCGGGCCAGGCAGTCTTCCAGCGGGTTTTCCGATGGTGGCGGGCGCGGCTATCAGTCCGCGCGGCAGAAGCGACAGGGACCGTTGACGATCGAAGGGGAACTGGTCGCGAAATCCGTCAGCGATACGCCGTCGGAATTCTCTGTTGGCGAACGCGTGTTTCACATCAAGTTCGGCTATGGGGCGATCAAATCGATCGAAGGCAACAAGCTGACCATCGATTTTGAAAAGGCCGGGGTGAAGAAGGTCATCGACAGTTTCGTCGAACGGCACTGACCGGCGCGCTGCCAGAACGTTGACCGGAATTCTCCCGCAGGCTGTTTCTCTTGGATAGGAGCGGCAAAGCGAGGGTTGCTCGATCAACTTCGTTAAAGGTCAACGCCTTGTGGCTTGATCAACATGTCGCGCTCCTTCAAGAACGGGTGAATGCCCACCGCTTCCCGCAGGACTTCCTGTCCGGCTTCCACCCGGCCGAGTGTCATCAGGATGATTGCCTTGCCGGACAAGGCTCCAAAGTGGCGCGGTTCCAGGGCAAGGGCGCGTTCGATGTCCTCCAGGCTGGCTTCATAGTTACCTTGCAGGAACAGGATGAAGGCGCGCTGGTTCCAGCCCTCCGAATAGTCCGCAGCCTCTTCCACCACCTGGTCGAGCAGTTCCTTCGCCCCCTGAAAGTCATAGCCGTCGCGCCGACGCATCGCCTCGTCCACCTTTTGCCGGATATCCGGGCTTGGGGCGGCATCCAGCCAGCTATTCCAGATATCGTCTTCAATCCGGCTGGCGTCTTCTTCGGTCGGGGCATTTTTCAAGGCGTTGAACAGCGCGTCCTGCTCGGGCGTTGCGCCGGCCGGCGGAACATGCACTGTGAGACAGAGGGCTGCGGCCAGCAGGAGAAGACCTGCAGAGTGCCGGAAAACTTGCGAAAAAAGGCGTGTCATGGGTGTTTCCTCGCATTTCCTATGGAAATGGGGCGGAGACCGGGTTTGCCCAGTCCCCCGGCCGTTTCAAGCTGGCATCGGCTGCCGCTTCCCGCTATACCGCACGCCTTGACCCCAACAACAACAGGCGCGAGCGGCAATGAAAACCATCCGGGTGCGGATCACGGCTGAAGAACTGGAAGCCAAGCGGATTTCCGAAATCCTTGAACGGGCGTTCGAGGACGACGGCAATCCGGTGACGATCTATGAAGCGACACCGGATGGGCGCCTCTGGGCGGCTGAAATCCTTCTGTTCGACATGGAACCGGAAGAGGCGGCCGCGACCGTGCGCGACCGTGTCGGCGCGGATGCCTTTGCCGCGCCGCTGGAAGCGGAAGAACTGCCGGACATCAACTGGGTCGAAAAGAGCCTGGAAGGGCTGAAGCCGGTAAAGGCCGGACGGTTTGTCGTTCATGGCAGCCACGACCGGGACAAGGTACCGGGCGGGGCCATCGGTATCGAGATTGAAGCAGCGCTTGCTTTCGGAACCGGTCACCACGGCACGACGGCGGGCTGTCTGGAGGAAATCGACCGGCTGCTTGCCATGCGCGAGTATCACAGCATTCTCGATCTGGGGACAGGAACCGGTGTGCTGGCAATCGCCGCTGCGCTTCAATCCCGCCAATCGGTGCTGGCAACCGATATCGACCCTGTTGCGACGACAACCGCCTTGGAAAATGCCCGGCTCAACGGCGCGGGGCATCTGGTGAAGGGCTTCACGGCCAACGGTATCGATGACCGTCGTTTCCGTCATTACGGCCCATTCGATCTGGTGATCGCCAACATTCTGGCGCGGCCCTTGATGAAAATGGCCAAATCCATCGGCGAACGCATGACGCCGACGGCGACCCTTGTGCTTTCAGGTCTCAGGGTCGAAGACGGCCCGCGAATCCTGTTCGCATACGGATGCCAGGGGTTCATTCTGGACCGGCGCGGTGAAAAAGACGGCTGGTTGACGCTCACGCTCGTGCGGGGCAGAAAGCACGCCTGATCGCTGTTGCGGGTTGTCGGGTGCCTGTGGTGTCCTGATCCTGACCTTCAGGAGCGCGCGTGCGTGCGTTTTGCGGGGTGCCCTAGGTGTGCCGCTCATCTTTTGAGATGCCTGTCTTCAAATATAAAAAGGCCCGCCGGACATTCCGGCAGGCCTTTTGTTTTGCACAGTGGTCTTTGACTAGAGCGTGTCGCGTTTAATCGAATGTATCTGTCATCGCTTCTTGCGTTGAAATCTCTGATTCCAGACAGTGAAAAGCGATTGCGATAAACGCGACGGTTCTAAACCGTCCTGAGCCCCTTAGAACGCGCTGGTTGATGTGCCTTCGCGCTCAAGCTGGGCGCGGTCATAGCCGTGAGAGGCCAGGGTCGCGTCGTCCAGCGACAGCAGGTAGCCGTTGACATAACGACGTGCCTGGATAGAGCGAGCTTCAATCATGCGGTCGAAAGCGCGGCGCATGAAGCTGCCGCCAGCGCGGGTCGAAGTGGTCGTTTTCATGGTCATTGTGATCAATCCCATTTGAAGGTTAAGAGCTTCCCTAGGGAGAACGTCTTTTTCTTGTGTGACCCCTATATGCGCTTTTGTCGGAGCCGCAGGTAGGCCTTGCAGCGCATGACAGCCTTGCACTGTTCGCATATGCGAAAGAAATTGCTGCGGTGCGAAATTTGAGGAAAATAATGCTGCTGAAACAATTCAAGCGGAAAAAATATCCAGCTTGATCCCGTGCGGCCGCGAAATTATCTTGCGGCCATGTTCCAGACTTTTGACGATCTCAGTGATCCTTCCTGTGGCGCGCCGCATGTGGCGCTCCTCAGAGCCGAACTCTCCCGCCGTGGTCTTGACGGCTTTCTCGTGCCGCGCGCCGACGCGCATCAGGGCGAATATGTACCGCCGCACGATTGCCGGCTGCAATGGCTGACCGGATTTACCGGGTCTGCGGGCACGGCAGCGGTTCTGGGAGAGGATGCGGCCATTTTCGTTGACGGCCGTTACACCATCCAGGTCCGGGATCAGGTCGACATGGCGGTGTTTCCGGCGCGCCATCTGATCAATGAACCTGTGACCGACTGGCTTGCCGAGCGGCTGCAGCCGGGGCAGAAGCTCGGCATCGATGCCATGCTGCATACAGTGCGCGAGGTTCGCCGGTTGGAGGACATCTGCGAGGCGGCTGGTGCCACGCTTGTCAAGCTGAACGATAACCCCGTCGACAGCGTCTGGAAGGACCGGCCGGAACCGCCGCTCGGTCAGGTTTCGCTCTATCCGGTGGAGCTTGCCGGACGCGCGTCAAAGGACAAGATTGCCGAAATCCAGTCGGCTCTTGGCGAGAAGAAGGCTGATGCCTGTGTGCTGACGCAGCCGGATTCGATTGCCTGGCTGTTCAACATCCGCGGGTCCGACGTCACGCATACGCCGCTGCCGCTGTCTTTTGCCACCGTTCCGGCAGAAGGCAAACCGTCTCTCTTTATAGATGGCCGCAAGCTGTCCAATTCCGTTCGCGACGTACTTGCCGACCTGACTGACCTCAGCGAGCCGACCGAGTTCAAGCCAGGGCTGGAGGCGCTCGGCAAGGCGGGTGCCCGGGTGATGATCGATCCGGCCCTTGCGGGGATCGGCATTGCAGATGCCATTACAGAGGCGGGCGGGACGCTGCTGGAAGCACAGGATCCTGTCCTGTTGCCGAAGGCGATCAAGAACGAAACGGAACTGAAGGGCGCGCGCACCGCACATATCCGCGATGCCGCGGCATTCGTGAATTTCCTGTGCTGGTTCGATGACGTTGCTCCAAAGGGCGATCTCGATGAAATCAGCGCCGCCGAGAAGCTTGAAGAGTTCCGGCGGGACACCGGGGTCCTGAAGGATATTTCCTTCGATACGATTTCCGGTGCAGGCCCGAACGGAGCGATCTGCCACTACAGGGTCAGCCGGTCCAGCAATCTGAAGATCCCGGTTGGCAAACCGTTCCTGATCGATTCGGGGGCGCAATATGAAGATGGCACCACCGACATCACCCGCACGCTTGCAGTCGGTGAGGTGAGCGCTGAAATGAAGAAGCACTACACGCTGGTGCTGAAAGGCCATATCGCCATCTCCACTGCAAAATTCCCGGAAGGCACCACCGGAGCCCAGCTCGATACGCTTGCGCGGATCGACCTTTGGAAGGCGGGTCTTGATTTCGACCACGGCACCGGTCACGGCGTCGGGGCGTACCTCGGCGTTCACGAGGGGCCTCAACGCATTTCGAAAACCGGCACCGTACCGCTGAAACCGGGCATGATCCTGTCGAATGAGCCGGGCTACTATCCGGCCGGCGAATACGGTATCCGGATTGAAAATCTGGAAATCGTGACCCCGGCGCGGGATCTGCCGGGCGGGGAACGGCCGATGCTCGGATTCGAGACCATCACCCTTGTGCCGATGGATTTGCGGCTGATTGAGCCCGCACTGCTGACAGCCGCCGAAAGGGACTGGCTGAACCGCTACCATGAAAAGGTTCGCAACGAGATCGGCCCGCTGGTGGGGGCGAAAGAGCGGATCTGGCTGGAACAGGCGACAAAAGCGATCTAAAAGACGCAGGAGGCCGGTTTGGACCGGCCTCTCTGTTTCGAATTCTTCTTTATCGAGCTGAGGTTTTTCAATGCGCGCCGCGGATGTTCTCAAGATGCCGCTCTATGCTGCCGAGCTGGCAACCGGGGCCAAATCGTTTCGGGACAACCCGCTGATCGGCAGCCGCCGGCTGAACGAAGCGGGTTTGCACGCCAAGCGCATCCTGCTTGCGGAAAAGATGGCCGACGCGCGTCGCCGCAGGCTGGAGCATCTCCTGCCGGAAGCCGATCGCGAGGCCTATGCGAGAGACGGCTTCATCGCCACCCGGGACGTATTGCCGGAAGCCGAACTGGCGGCGCTGCGCAAGGAAGTTGAAACAACGCGGTTCGACGCCTGGGACATGCGCCAGGGCAATGCGGTCACGCGTTTCATTCCGCTGCCGCCAAGTGTTCTGGCGGATCTGCCTCACCTCAAAGCATTCGTCTGGAGCAAGCCGTTTCAGAACGGACTGCGGTATGTCGGGTCGACCAACGGCGATCCTTTGGTCTATCTGCACATCGTCATGACCAATCCGGACACCAAGCGGCGGGCGGATCCCCAAACCGCGTTCCACTCCGATACGTTCCATCAGACGGCAAAATCGTGGTTCTTCCTCTATGACATCGACGATGCCGAGGGACCCTTCACCTATATTCCCGGCTCGCACCGCCTGACGCCGGAACGGCTGGAGTGGGAACGCGAACAGAGCCTGTCTGCCTGCGGCGACAAGAACACGCTGCATGCGCGTGGTTCCTTCCGGCTTGCGCCTGAGGAGCTGGAACGGCTGAAATATCCTGAGCCGGTACGCTTCGCGGTTCCTGGCAACACGCTTGTCGTTGCCGATACGCACGGCTTCCATGCCCGTGCCACCAGCAAACGGCCGTCGGTCCGGGTCGGTATCTACGGTTCGTTGCGGCGGAACCCGTTTTTGCCGTGGGCCGGTCTCGATCCGTTTGATCTGCCGGGAATCCGAGGGCGGCAGGCCCGGTTCTACATGGCGCAAAAGGATCTGCAATTCCGCCTGAAGGGAAAGACCTCCCATAGATATGCCGGGAAGATCCTGGCTACCGAACCTTCAAAATTCTGATCGGGCCGGGGGGGCTGGCTGAGGCGCAGTCTGCCGCCCGTCCTTAATGATGTTCTTCTTCGTTGGCCTTGATCAAGGCCTCGTTGAAGTGATTGAGCGCCCGCACGTGACGCGCCTGCCCGATGATACGGGTCGCATCCCCCTTGCTGACGACCGGCAGCAAGGCTTCACCGCAGGAATCGAAGCTTTTCAGTGCGCTTTCCAGCGAGTCGGTCTCATGCAGATAATTGCCGTCCTCGCCAGGCCGGAAAACCCGGTCTTCCTCGTTGGCAGGGGGAGGGTCCATGAAGTCCTTCACCTTCACCGTTTCGCCCAGAAAGCGGTGAATGCCATCGTTCACGAAATAACCGCGCAATCCGAGCAGCCAATGGAAATAGGATTTTCCATGCACAGCCTGGGTCAGGCCGGTCGCGATCGAGACGGTCAGCAGCAGGGCGATGGAGAGCGTGTAGCCGCCGGTCAGTTCGAACACGATCATGGTCGTTGAAAAAGGCGCCCCAAGGACGGCGGCGGCAACGGCACCCATGCCCAGAATTGCGTAAAGGCCTTCGCTTGAAGCCAGTTCGGGAAAGACCGAGGCAGCAATCAGCCCGAAGGACCCGCCGGTCATCGCACCGAGATAGAGCGAGGGCGAAAAGATGCCGCCGCCAAAGCGGGAGGCGAGCGTTATCGCGGTTGCCACCGTTTTGGCAATGAGCAGCGCGAGCAGCATCATCAGCGGGAGCTGGTCTTTCAGGGCGGCATCCGTGGTCTCGTAGCCGACGCCGAGAACATCGGGAAAGACCAGCGCAATCAACCCGACCAGGAAGCCTCCGGAGACGGGTCTCAGCCAGACGGGCATCGAGATGTTGCGTGCAAACCAGTCCGTGCCGATCAATGCGAACTGGAACAGGATTGCCACAAGAGCGGAAACCATGCCGAGGAGGGCGAATGCCGGAAATTCCCAGTAGGAGGTGATCTGGTGTCCCGGGATCACGAAGGCGGCGACATCGCCGAACCAGAGCCGGGAAAACACGGTGCCCGTGACGGCTGCAATGGCAATCGGCGAAATCGCCGACATGGCGTAGTGCCCGAGAATGACCTCATGGGCGAACAAGACCCCCGCGATGGGCGCGTTGAACGAGGCCGAGACCGCGCTGGCAACGCCGCAGGCCAGCAGAATGCGATGGGCGGAGTCAGGGAGTTGAAACAGGCGGCCGACCGAAGCGCCGATGGTTGCTCCCAGATGCACGACAGGGCCTTCGCGTCCGGCACTTGCGCCGAAGCCCAGCGACAAGGCGGTGATGAGGGCCGACGAAATGCCCGGCCAGAACGGCAGTCCGCGCCCACCCTTTACCCTTGCCTCGATCACATCAGCCACACTGAAGGTTCTCTGCATCGGCTGCATGTACTGAAGCAGCAGGCCGACAAGCAGACCGCCGATGGTGGGGCCGGCGACGATCACATACCATGGCAAGGTCGCTGCGGCGCTGACGACACGTTCCGTCGCCGTACCGAGCCAGGGCAGTTGCACCAGGCTGATGATCTCGCGGAAAACAATGGCCGCCCAGGAGACGAAGCTGCCGATCAGAAGGGCCAGCAGCCAGACGATGTGGCTTTTCTGGCGGAGAAAGTCTCTGACATTGAGCCCGATCCCTGAGAAAAGCCTGGCGACGCCGGACCGGATGGCAGGAAAGAGCACGGAAAAGAAGTTCAGTCGATCTGGCATTTGGTCGGCGGGACTCACCTGGAAACAAGAGCCAATCTGGCACAGGAGGCCATATTAAGGAGGAACCGCTCCACTTCATCGACAAAATCAAAAAAATTGAGCTTGTCCCTTGATTTTCATGTGTTCAGGTTTAAGGAGGGGGCGTCGAAGCCTTGGGCCACGTTGCCGTTACGGTCGCCTAGACCGGTTGTTAGAGGCTCCGGCAATCGCCATAGTTTGCCCTCTCAGCCAAAAAGTGTTGGCCTGCCATGTCCGTTGTTGAACCGTCCGATACCCAGCCACTGTCCAGTGATGGGACTGCCGACGCGAGAAAAGAACGCGTATTTTCTGTTCCATTGCTGTGTCTTGTTGCGTTCTTTATCGGGATCGTTGCAGCCATAGGAGCGGTATTCTTCCGATATCTTATTTCGATCGTTCACAACCTTTTCTATTACGGCAAATTTTCGACCGTCTATGACGCAAACCAGTTCGCTGATCCGAGCCCTCTCGGCGCCCTGGTCATTCTGGTCCCCGTCATCGGCGGGCTGATCGTGGTTTTTCTGGTCCGGACCTTCGCGCCCGAAGCCAAGGGCCATGGTGTGCCGGAGGTCATGTTCGCGATTTACCACAAGAAGGGCGACGTGCGTGGCGTCGTGGCGCTGGTCAAATCCTTTGCGTCGGCGATTTCCATCGGTACGGGGGCATCTGTCGGTCGAGAGGGGCCCATCATCCAGATCGGCGCTTCCTTCGGTTCAACGATCGCCCGGGCGCTGCATCTGCCGAGATGGCAGAAAATCACGCTGCTGTCAGCTGGCGCCGGGGCGGGGATCGCGGCAACCTTCAACACGCCGCTCGGCGGTGTGCTGTTTGCGGTCGAAATGCTCTTGCCGGAAGTCAGCAACCGAACCTTCCTGCCGGTGGTTGTTGCCACCGCAACGGCGACCTATGCCGGCCGCATTGCCTTCGGTCTGGATCCCGCCTTTATCGTACCGATCTCCGCGGAAGAGGCAATTGAGGCTATCGACCCCATCCAGCTTGGCGCCTATGCACTGCTGGGCGTGCTGGCGGGCATCGCGTCCTGGGCTTTCATCCGCACGCTTGCATGGTGTGAGGATCTGTTCCCCAAGCTTCCGGGCAATGATTACACCCAGAACATCATCGGCATGCTGATCATCGGCACGCTGAGCTATGCACTGATGCTGACCACCGGTCACTACCATACGGCCGGTGTCGGATATGCCACGATCCAGGATATCCTCAATTCGACGCCGTATACGCTCGTTCTGCTGGCTGTTCTTTTCATCGCAAAGATCATCGCGACATCCATCAGCCTCGGCGCAGGGGCATCCGGCGGCGTGTTCTCGCCCTCACTCTTCATCGGCGCGACTTTGGGGGGCATGGTCGGTGTCCTGTGTTCACACCTCTTCCCCGACAGCGGCTTCACGGCGGTGGAATTCGCCCTTGTGGGCATGGGGGCTCTCGTGGGCGGGGCAACCGGTGCATCGATGACTGCCATCGTGATGATCTTCGAGATGACCCGCGATTATAACGTCATCGTGCCGCTGGTTCTGGCGGTCGCGATTGCGGTCGGTATCCGGCGCTGGCTGATCAAGGACAACATCTATACCGTCAAGCTGCGCCACCGCGGCAAACCGATCCCGCTGAACCGGCACACCAACATGTATCTGGTGCAGCCGATCAAGGAAGTGATGGCAAAGAACTTCGTGATCCTGCCGCTCGACACGCCGATCCAGGAAGCCATTTCCGCCGTCAGTGCCGATGGGGCTTCCCACATCATCGCGTCCGATGGGGCCCGCATCGCCGGTTTCGTGCGCCTTGGCACAATTCCGTATCAGGCCGACCGTTTTGCAGGGCAGACCCTGCGCGCGGTCCTCTCGAGCGACTTCGTGGTTGCTCCGGCGACCAACATCATGAACTCGGTGATTACCCGCATGAACAACCGTAGTCGCAGTTGCGCGATCATCGTCTCCGGCGATGGCCGCATTCCGCGTCCTGACGATGTGGTCGGTGTTGTCGATTCCGCCGAAATTGCCGGCGTCGTTGTATCCAACCACTACGGCTGAGGCCGTCGGTCATGCCTTGAGCCCGTGGAGCGGTTTCCCGCTCCACGGGCTTTTTTGCGCCGATCAACTGCTTTGGCTCCTCACCCTAAGGCTTCTTGCGGATTTCGATATAGCGTCCGGCACGTTCCGGTCGCGGCAAGGCTCGATGGGCCTCCGACAGGGCTGTGAGATTGGCTGTGATGTCCTCCGGCCAGGGAGCAACCTTGCGGGCCTTCATGTCGACGTGAAGACTGAGTTGCTCGGATGTCGCCGACAGCCAGCCTTCTTCCGCGTGGCGCAGTTCCTGATAGAAATGGGCACGCTTGGCGTCGAAATCGACAAGCTGAAGCGTTGCGATCACCGGCATGCCGGCGCTGAGTTCGCGCACGTAGCAGACATGCACTTCCGCGGTGAAATACGACGCGTCGCGGGTCTTTACATAATCGGGGCCAAGGCCGAGACGCAGAAAGACCTCATCGACGGCGGTATCGAACAGGACATTGTAGTAGGCCATATTCAGGTGGCCGTTGTAATCGATCCAGTCCTCCCTGACCGTCATGATTTCGCTTTCCACCGGCTTTGCGTCCCAAGTCACCTTTTCACTCCTCCTTGCGCCATTGTGTCCAACCTTGCGGGAAATACCCATTAGGCTTTGACCTTTCGGGCCGGGGCTAACATATTCGGTTTTTTACCGCGCAGACAAAGGCGCGGCCCTAGGAGGAAAGAAAATGCCGGAATTGGCAAGCGCGCCGGATGCAGCGCAAGTTCTTGAAAAGAATAGCGGGATTGGCGCTGCCATCGAGAAGTTGACGGATCTGTTCAAGGATCGTTGCTCCACGTCCATGGCCTTGCGAGAACAGCACGGCCACACCACCACCTGGCTGAAGAATCAGCCGCCCGACGCTGTCGTTTTTGCCGAGACGACCGAGGAAGTCGCCGAAGCGGTGAAGATCTGCGCGGCTCACAAGGTGCCGGTAATCGCGTTCGGAACAGGTTCATCGCTTGAAGGTCATGTGAATGCGCCGTTCGGCGGTGTTTCCATCGACGTGTCGCGCATGAACAATATTCTGGAAGTCAACGCACAGGACCTGGACTGCCGCGTCGAGGCGGGCGTAACGCGCAAGCAGCTCAACAGCTTCATCCGCGACACCGGCCTGTTCTTTCCGATTGATCCGGGTGCGGACGCCAGCATCGGCGGCATGGCGGCTACCCGTGCGTCGGGCACCAATGCCGTTCGCTACGGCACAATGAAGGACGCTGTCCTCGGCCTCACCGTGGTGACGGCGGACGGACGCATCATCAAGACAGGCGGAAGAGCGAAAAAGTCCTCGGCCGGCTATGATCTGACCCGGCTTTTTGTCGGCTCGGAAGGCACCCTCGGCATCATCACGGAGGTGACCCTGCGCCTCAATGGTCAGCCGGAAGCCATTTCCGGTGGCGTCTGCCCGTTCCCGGATGTCGCGTCCGCCTGCAATGCGGTGATCATGACCATCCAGATGGGGCTGCCTGTTGCGCGTATCGAACTTCTGGACGAGGTTCAGGTGCGCGGCTGCAACGCCTATTCCAAGCTGGATCTGCCTGAAACCCCGACGCTTTTCCTGGAGTTCCACGGATCTGAGGCCGGCGTTCAGGAGCAATCCGAAACCTTTTCCGCAATTGCCGAGGAATTTGGCGGCGGGCCATTCAAATGGGCAACGGGGGCGGAAGAGCGGACAAAGCTCTGGGCCGCGCGGCACGACGCCTATTGGGCCGGCAAGGCGTTGAAGCCCGATGCCAGCATCATGGTGACCGACGTCTGCGTGCCGATCTCGCGTCTTGCCGATTGCGTTGCAGCGACGGCCGAGGATATCCGCAACGAAGGCTTTCTTGCGCCAATCGTCGGCCATGTGGGCGACGGCAACTTCCATGTCCAGATCCTGGTCAATCTGGACGATCCGGACGAAAAACAGCGGACGGAAGACTTCGTCGGACGGCTTGCGCTGAGAGCGATTGAAATGGGCGGAACCTGCACCGGCGAACATGGCGTCGGCCAGGGCAAGCAGAAATACATGGCCAAGGAACATGGCGAAGCGCTTGACGTGATGCGCGCTATCAAACAGGCGCTTGATCCTGACAATTTGATGAATCCCGGCAAGATCCTGCCGCAGTCATGATATTGTATCGAATCAGTTCAATAAGCTCGTTTTACTCCGCCGGGCGCCGCAATGCGGCGCTCCGGCCAGCGCCGGTAATCCCGTGTTTGCACTGCAGCAAGGATCGGCTACATCTATCCGGTACGATTTCCGGTGACTTTGGAGAACAAGGAGACAAGGCCTGAACTCCGTCTACATCACGTTGGGTGTAACAGTCATTCTGGTGCTGGTGGCAGCGCTGGTCGGGCCGTTCTTTATCGACTGGACCGTTTATCGGTCGACCTTCGAAAGCTACGCAGAGCGCGCGCTGGGGCACAAGGTGACTGTGCTGGGCGAGGCGGACCTGCGTCTTCTGCCCGCACCCTCCATCAGTTTTTCCGACGTTCGCGTCGGCGGCGCGGAAGATCCGCTTCTGGTTGTGTCGCGCTTCGATATGCGGATCGAGCTGCCGTCGCTGCTGAAGGGCGAAATTCGCGTTCTGGATATGGAACTCGACCGCCCGCATCTGGCACTTTCGCTGGATGAAGCAGGTCGTCTGGACTGGCTCACCGCCATGACCTCGAACGGTGCCATCGCCAAACTGGCACCGGATGATCTGACCTTCGAAAACGTCACGATCCGCGACGGGGCATTGACGATTGTCGATGCGCGGTCCGGAGAGATCAACAGGATCGACAACGGCAACCTCGTCGTGTCCGCACGCTCGCTTGCCGGGCCGTTCCGGGCCGCGGGCAGCCTCACGCTCAACGGTGCACCCTATACGGTCAGTCTGGCGACAGGCCGCGCCCAGGAAGATGCCGGGCTGCGCGTGAAGGGGGACGTGACGCCGACCAACCGACCGGTCAGTTTCGCTTTCGACGGCCAGCTTCAGGTTGCCGACGCAGCGCCCGAATTCGATGGCCGCTTCACCATCGCCTCGGTCGCGCTGGAAGAAAACGATCCGAACATGTGGCAGGCCGAGGGGCAGTTCACTGCCGATATCGCCGAGGTCGCCGTTCCCGAATTCGAATTCCGTTATGGACCTGAAGACCGGCGTTTAAGCATGACCGGCAATGCGGATCTGGTTTACGCCGGTGACAAACGGTTCGAAATCCGCGCGAAGTCGAAGCAGGTCGATCTGGACAGGTTGCTTGGCGGCGGGCCGCAGTCGCCGGTGGATATCAACGAAGCGGCAAAGCGGCTGATCGCGGCCCTTCGCGTGGTACCGCTGCCGTCCATCGACGGCGCCGTTTCCATGGATGTCCCGGCGCTGGTCGCCGGTGGCGGCATCATCCAGAATGTCCGTCTGGATCTTGAAACCATGCTGGGTGGCTGGCGCGTGGCCCGCCTAGCCGGACGCCTGCCTGGCCGCACGACGGTGGCGACCCAGGGCGATCTCGGTCTCGAGCCGTCTTTGACCTATCGCGGCGCGGTCTCGATCAGTTCCGATCAGCCAGGTTCGCTGCTGAGCTGGTGGCGGAAGAAGGAAACCGGTGTCGGCACCATCGATCCGGTGAGCCTGGAGGGGCGCCTGAACCTCGTGTCCGAAGGCGCGGCGCTGGACAATCTGCGGCTGACCATTGCCGGGTCCGAAGCCCGTGGCGGCCTGGCTTATCGCATTCCCCGCAGCGGCAATTCGGAGTTCTCGCTTTCGCTGGAAGCGGATCGGCTCGATCTCGATCAGATCGAAAACATGGCTGCCCTGCTTCACCCGCAAGCGGGCGCGGCCGGGGAACCGGAAGATCCCAAGGGCCTCGATGTGTCCATACGCCTGCGTGCCAAGCAGGTGGTCGCGCGCGGTGTCGAAGGTGAAGGTCTGGCGCTGGAAGCGGAATATTCGGACGGCGGAGTACGGATCGACAGGCTGTTTGCGGCCGATCTTGCAGGTGCGCGGCTCGATGTCTCCGGCGATATCCGCAATCTCTTTTCGGCGCCCGAAGGGGCTGTGTCCGGTACGCTCGATGCGCGGGACCTGAGCGGTCTTGTGGCATTGGCTGGCGGATTGTTTCCTGAAACCGTGTTCGCAGAGCGGCTGGAGCGTGCGGCCGCGAGCCTTGTGCCTGCCAGGTTCGATGCCGAGTTGAAGGCTGCGGCAGCAGGCGAGGCAACGGACATGACGCTGCGCCTCGATGGCAGCGCGGGCGGGGCGGACACTGCCATCAATGCGGAACTCAAGGGCCGTGTCGATCAATGGCACGAAGCGGAAATTGCTGTCGGCGTGGAACTGAAGGGCCCGGACGGCGGCAGACTTCTGCAACAGCTCGGCTTTGACGTCATTCCGGTGGAAGCTGCCGGCAACGGCCATCTGGCGCTGAATGTTGCCGGCATTCCGGCCAAGGGGCTTACAACGCGCCTTGCCACCGAAATCGGTGGCTCCAAGGTGGAAGCCGACGGCACCTTGACCCTGAAGAAGGATGAAGCGCCGGAATACCTGATTGCCGTGGACGCAGAAACCGCCGATCTTGGGCCGCTGGCCCTGATGGCCGGGCGGGTTCTGCCGATCATGAGCGGCAGGATTCCGGCAGCGCTTTCGGTTGATCTGGAAGGCGTCGGCAGCTCGCTGGCGGTCAGCAGGGCTGAAGGCTCGCTCGGCGCGACCTCATTCGAGGGCCGTCTAGAAGGTGATCTGGAACCGGCGCCGGGTGAACGCAACAGACGGTTCTCCGGTGAGATGACGGTTTCAGAGGCTGATCTGCGCACCATGACGGAACTCGTGCTTGGCCCGGACCAGTGGTTCTCGGCGGGGGACGGTTCCAGTATGTGGCCGACAACCCCGTTCGGCTCGCCGCTTCTGGATGGTCTGGACCTGACCTTGCAGCTCAAGGCAGACAGGATGCTGCTGGATGAGGGAACGGCAATCACCAATCCCAGTGCCGAGCTGCGGGTTTCGCCGAGCCTGTTCCGCCTCGACGGTCTGAAGGGAGCCTTTGCAGGTGGTCAGCTTGACGGCAGTCTTTCGATCCGCAGAACGGAAGCGGAGGCAGCGGCGTCCGGCCGGGTCAAACTCGACAATGCCGACTTGAGGCAGGTGTCCTGGCGGCCGGACAACAGGGCAGTCGCCTCCGGCACGCTAGACCTTTATCTGGAGTTCGAAGGGGCAGGGCGGTCGATCTCGGCCATCGTGACCGGCCTCAACGGCGGCGGCACGTTCTCGATGGAAAATGGGGACTTCCGGGGCCTCAATCCGCAAGCCTTCCCGCTGGTGACCCGCGCAGTGGACGCGGGACTGGACCTTCAGGACGACAAGATCCGCGATGTTTTCGTCAGCCACATGGCTGCGGGCAGCCTGCCGTTCAAACGCGTTGACGGCACGTTGACACTGGTCGGCGGACGATTGAGCGCACGCAACGTTGTCGTCGATGCCGAAAAGGCAGAGATCTTCGGCAGCGCCGAGGTGGACCTTGCCAACTACGATCTTGATGCGGATTTCTCTTTGAAGGTGGATCCCGGCGAGGATGCAGTGACCGGTGCAGAGCCACAGGTCGGGCTTCTGTTCGAAGGGCCTGTAGAAGCACCGGAACGCCGCATCGATATAGCGCCTTTCACCGCTTATCTCACGCTGCGGGCATTTGAGCGGGAAGTCGAGCGCGTTGAGAAACTTCAGGCAGAAATCCTGGAGCGGGACCGCCTTGTTCGGGAGTTGAAAAACCAGCGGGAAGGGGATGCCCGGCGGAAGCGTGAAGCCGCACGTGCCGCCGAGGAAGAGCAGCTCCAGCTGGAACAGGTGCCGTCCGGAGACGGCAGCCAGCCTCAGGCAGATCCCGACAAACAGGAAAACTCTGCCCTGCCGCCAAAGACCGACGATGCGCCGCGCAGGGAAACCCGCGCCGCGCCGCCGCCTGTGCCGACGCCAGCTCCTGCACCGGCCCCCTTTGCCGAGCGCATTCGAGCTGTGCTGGAATCTCCGGACCTGGAAGACCTGACGGCAGCGCCAGACACCGCTCCGGCCACCACTCCTTCAAATGGCCTGCCACCTCTGGATCCGCCCGTCTCCATTGAAGACCTGCTGACACGCGATGTCGGTGCACCACTGGTCCTGCCCGGGGCGCAATGACAGGCCTGTACGACGAGCCTTCGCTCGTCGATATTGGGCAGGTGTTGCCTGACGCCAATTGAACGGTGATCCGAAAAGAAGCTGCCAGTCGTTTTCACTCAAAGTTTCAGCAACCTCTCCTCATCCTGAGGAAGGCCGATAGGCCTGTCTCGAAGGATGGGCCGCTTGCTCAGAATGTGTCGCCATCCTTCGAGACGCGCGCAAGCGCGCTCCTCAGGATGAGGGAGATGTGTGTTGCAAAGGTGGCAAGAGGGCTGAAGCTCAGAGGCGGTCCGGGCATTTCCAACAGCGCTCTGGGGCACTCCAGAAACAGGGGGGCTGCAATGTGATTGTCAGCCGTTCATCCCTCCGAAAGCAGACCAGCATCCGCTTGCACCCGTTTCAAGGCCCAGACCCTGACTGCCGAAGACAGCGGGTCTTCCGGGTCGCGGTTGTCGTCGATCTCGGCGATCAGACCGGCGAGAGATTTGTGTGTGGCATCGGCATGGGCGTCGACCACGTCCCAGAACTCCGGTTCCAGCGCCAGACTGGTGCGGTGGCCGTGAAGGGACAGGGAGCGTTTGAGCAGAGCCATTGGCGGTCAGTCGCCGTTGCCGGAAGGCTTTGGGACTTGAAGATTCTGGCCGGAAGACTCCAGAGCGGATTTGTCTGTGTCGGATGTTTCAGAACCGGAGTGTTCAGCACTCAGTCCGTCAGGCTTTTCCAGCAGATGGCCGTCGACATGAGCTTCCAGGGTTTCCCGGCGCTGGCGGGCGGCGTCGCGTTCGGCTTTGGACCGGCCATATTTGCGCCGGTTGTCCTCGGCGGTCTTGTCCTTGTCCTCACGCTTCTTCTGCTTGCGCGCCATGCGCAGATTGATGATCTCCGCGCTCATGGGAAAGGCTCCCGATCTCAGGTCTTCTTGCGGAATGCGTCCAGGGAAACGACTTCGCCGCCACCGTCACTGTTTTCAGTGGCCTGAGCGGAAGGTTTGGTCTTCGGTTCGGCTGAGGCTGCTTCCCGGTCACCGTTGCCATCGTCCTGCTTGGCTTCGTTGTCGCTATGCTCCTGCTCGGCCCTGGCAAGTTCTTCAACGGCTTCCAGCAGTTCTTCCGGCAGTTCTTCAGCCGTCTTGCCAGGATCGAACTCCAGCGCGAACTGGACGGACGGATCGAAGAATCCCTTGATGGCGGAGAAAGGCACCAGCAGTTTTTCCGGCACGCCGCCGAAGGACAGGCCAACTTCGAACGCATGTTCGCCGATGGCAAGATCCCAGAACTGGTGCTGCAGCACGATGGTCATTTCCTGCGGGTAGCGTTCCTTGAGCCGCTGGGAAATGCGTACGCCCGGGGCATTGGTGTCGAACGCGATGTAGAAGTGGTGGTCTCCGGGCAGCCCGGTACGACCGACTTCGGCAAGTATTTTCTTCACCGCTCCACGCAGCGCGTCCTGGATCAGAATATCGTATCGCAGAAGGTCTTCAGACATCGGGTTTCGTCGAATCTCGCTGGAAAAGTCCACTATCAGGAGCACATTGACGGGCCGAGATCAAAAAGAAAAGGCTCTTTTCCAAGTGAACCCAGATTAATGTGCGCAACCGGGCAATGATCGCTCGCTGCTCCTGCAAGCTATTTAGGACGGTTCAAATACATGGGAAGACCAAGTGGAGGCTTCTGTTGCCAGGTGCCTCCGAACCCCGCCCGTGAGTGCTACCTCAAAGGACTTAGTGGACTACCGGCGCAGCGTTACGCTGCGACAGCGTTGTCCATAGCATAGTTGTCATTTGCAACTATTAAGAAAGCCCGATAACGGTGGTACAATGCCGAGCAAAAGCACAGTCTTTACGCCCTCGTCGATCCTATTTCGCCCCCGCCGAAACCCATGGAGTTTCTGAAGCTTAGCTTCATGGGCTTGGGTGGAGGCGCCGGGTACCGCCCCCGGGTCCGATAGGTTTATTTCACTGACCATTTATTGCCATAGCTGGCGAACCAGCAGCCCTGATATAAGGTCTTCGGTCTTGAATTGAAAGAGGCTTCTGGCAATCCGTTTCGTTTGCCGGCTTGGCTCATGGCCATTCTTCCACAGTTCGCCCAAGTTGGGGAAAGTGCAGGGAAGGGGCTGTCTTTTCGGGAAAATCTGCCAAGTTAACCTCAAACTCCAGATCTCACGACCGCGAAGGCTTCCGCCGTGCAGCAATATCTCGATCTCTTGTCAAAAATCCTGGACGAAGGCGTTGACCGGGGCGACAGAACCGGAACGGGCACGCGCTCGATCTTCGGCCACCAGATGCGCTTCGATCTTTCGCAAGGCTTTCCCTGCACAACGACCAAGAAGCTGCACCTCAAGTCGATCATCCACGAGCTGCTGTGGTTCCTGGCAGGCGATACCAACATCCGGTATCTGAAGGAAAACGGCGTGAAGATCTGGGACGACTGGGCAGATGAGAATGGCAATCTCGGCCCGGTCTACGGCTACCAGTGGCGGTCCTGGCCGGCGCCGGACGGGCGGTCCATCGACCAGATCGCCAATCTCCTGAAAATGATCCGGACCAACCCGGAAAGCCGGCGGCTGATCGTCTCGGCCTGGAACCCGGCTCTGGTCGACGACATGGCCCTGCCGCCGTGCCATTCGCTGTTTCAGTTTTACGTGGCCAACGGCAAGCTCTCCTGCCAGCTCTACCAGCGCTCGGCGGACGTTTTCCTGGGCGTGCCCTTCAACATCGCCTCCTATGCGCTTTTGACCATGATGGTGGCGCAGGTGACCGGCCTGAAACCCGGCGACTTCGTGCACACCTTCGGTGATGCGCATCTTTATGCCAATCACTTTGATCAGGCACGCGAACAGCTCACGCGCTCGCCGCGGCCCTTGCCGGAAATGAAGATCAACCCGGAGGTCACCGATCTGTTTGCCTTCAAGTTCGAGGACTTCGAACTGACCGGTTACGATCCGCTTCCGCATATCGCGGCACCGATTGCGGTCTGACCATTTAAGCCACTTCGAACCACGTCATCATGCCGGAGGCGGCATGGCCCAGCATGTGGCAATGGATCAGCCACTTACCGGGATTGTCCGCAACAAAGGCGATCTTGACAGTCTCGCGCGGTTGGCTTGTGAAGGTGTCACGCCAGTCCGGGTGCTCCAGTTGCGTGCCGTCGCGCTCGATCACCCGAAAATGGTGACCATGCAGATGGACCGCATGGGGGAAGGCCGTGTCGTTGCGGCTTTCCAGAAGGATCGTGTCGCCGCGTGTTGCGGAAAACATCGGATCCCCGTCCATTCCGGCGACGCCATTGAAGGCCCAGAAGAGGCCTTCTGACATCATCTGGTGCATGTCCATCTCGACGCCGTTTCTCATCATGGATCGCATTCCGCCCATGGCTCCTCCCGCCATCACCAGCGGCAGTTCCCAGGAGGAACTCAGATCGGGTTCCGGCAGTTGGTTCGGCGGTGGCAGAACCAGTGCAAGATCTTCGCTGTCGGTTTCCGAGACGATGAAGTTGGCGAAAGTGAACGGCTTGCCGGTCATCATCTCGAACGGCAACTTGCCGGTTTCCTCAGGTCGGAGCACCAGGTCCATGCGCTGTGCCGGGGCCAGTTGCACGGTTCCCTCAATCTCTCGTGCGGTATCAAGGGCCTGGCCGTCCAGGCCGATCAGCCTGGCGCCGAACCGGGCCGGGGCGAGGTCGAGAATGCGCGCGGTTGAGGCGTTGATCAGGCGCAGCCGGTGCCAGCGGTCCTTCTTCAACGCAATGTCCGGCATCGAGATGCCGTTGATGGTCAGCCAGTTGCCCAGCCTTCCGGCATGGGCGAAATCATGCATGGCGCCAAAGCTGGCGGTTTCCAGAGTGCCGTTTTCGTCCAGTCGCCAATCATTGAGGATCAGCGTGATATCGCAGTCCGGATCGAAAGTTGGTTCGTCATCCTCGACGATCAAGGCGCCAGCGAGGCCGCGGGGCACCTGATTCCAGCTCATGTTGTGGGCATGGTACCAATAGGTGCCTGCATCGGGTGCGACAAAGTCGTAGTCGAAGCTGTCTCCGGGGGCGACGGCAGGCTGGGTGAGGCCGGCAACACCGTCCATGGCATTGTCGATGCGGATGCCGTGCCAGTGGACCGAGGTCGGTTCCTCAAGGTTGTTGGTGAAACGCACTCTGACGCGTTCGCCGCGTTTGACCCGGATCTGCGGACCGGGCAGCCGATCATTATAGAGCCAGAGGTTGGAGAGGCCGCCGTCCTTGCCGTAAAGACGGGCCTGTCCCTTGACTGCGGCAAGATCAAAAAAGCCGTCTTCGGTTTTTGCCAGGGCAAAGACGGGTGACAGGGCAGCCACGCATCCGGCTGCAGATGCTTTCAAGAACGCGCGCCGATCCATCTGGCCAGCTTCCTCACACTGATTTTCTTAATCGGAATATGGTGGTTCCAGTTGGTGGAAGGTCAAGCGTCGACTGTTGGATAATATGCGCCAAATAGTGCTCGCATTTGGCGATAAAACTGCCGACACTTCCCACAGGTTTTGAACAAGGGGTCCGCTCATGAATTCCGGCGCCGGTCTGTCGCTTTCACCTCACGCAGCCGCGGCCGAGCGCCGCGGGTTCGGCACCTCCCTGGGACGCAAGCTCTGCGCCGGTGTCGAAGCGGGTCTGCTGCCGCATCTTCATGCGGTGCTTGCGGAGCGGGGTGGTGAAACCGTTCTGGAAAGCTATGGCAAGGGGCAGGACGAAAACTGGGGGCGCCCGATCGGGGAGGTGACGTTCGGTGCCGAAACCCTTCACGACCTGCGCTCTGTCACCAAATCCATTGTCAGCCTGCTTTACGGCATCGCGCTGGAGCGGGGAGAGGTGCCGAGGCTGGATACGCCGATCCTGGAGCTCTTTCCCGAATATGCCGATCTTGCCGGCGACCCTAAACGGATGGATCGGACCGTGGAGCACGCCTTGACCATGTCGCTCGGCATGGAGTGGGACGAGACCCGGCCATACACCGATCCGCAAAATAGCGAGATCGCCATGGAAATGGCCCCGGACAGATACCGCTACATTCTGGAGCGGCCGATGGTGGACGAACCGGGCAGCCGGTGGATCTACAGCGGAGGGGCGACCGCCCTAGTGGGGGAGATCCTGCAACGGGGGACGCGGCAGAAGCTTGCCGACTATGCGAGCGAGCGTTTGTTCGCGCCGCTTGGAGTAACGCAGTTCGACTGGTCGGTCGGACGGGACGGAACACATTCCCCGGCGTCCGGGCTGAGGCTGACCGCACCGGACCTGCTCAAGATTGGACGCCTGGTTCTCAACAATGGAATCTGGGAAGGCAAGGAGATCATTCCCGAGGCCTGGCTGCGGGCATCGCTGAAACCGATCATCGAAACAAGCGAAGGGCCGGGATATGGCTATTTCTGGTTCTGTGGCCAGGCGCCGGTACCGGCATTCAGCGGGCCGGTGCCCTGGTTCGCCGGCTTCGGCAACGGCGGCCAGCGGCTCTGGCTGTGCCCAAAGGCAGATGTCGCGGCCGTCATCTACTCCGGCAATTACAATGACTGGACTGCCTGGATCCCGCCGACCCGGGTCTGGAGCGAGATCATTCTGGCCAATTTGCGGGAAGCGTAGCCTCGCCTGATAATGTCGAAGCCAAGACGACCTCATCCTGAGGAGCGAGCCTGCTCGCGTCTCGAAGGATGGGCCCACGCACAGAATATGCCGCCCATCCTTCGAGACAGCGCTGCGCGCTTCCTCAGGATGAGGGGGAGGTTAAGTTAGGCGTGCATGCTGGTTGCACTGATCGTCCATGCGGGCGAAAGCTCGAAGGAAATTCACCCCTGCCGATGCGCCTCCAGGAAGTCCCGGTACCACAGGGCACTGTTCTTCAGCGTGCGGACCTGGGTGTCGTAATCCACGTGAACGATGCCGAAGCGCATTCTATAGCCTTCGGCCCACTCGAAATTGTCCATCAGGCTCCAGAGGAAATAGCCCTGCACGGGCACCCCAGCCTCGTGTGCATCGGCGATGGCGCCGAAATGTCTTTCCAGGTAGTCGATCCGTCGCTGATCGTTGACGACGCCGTCCTTCGGTTCGTCGTTATAGCAGGCACCGTTTTCGGTGATGTAGCAATCCGGTAGGGGGTAACGCGTGTCGAGATCCTTCAGGAGGTCCGACAGGCCCTTTTCATGGACTTCCCAGCCGATATCGGTCAGTTCTGGGCCGGGAACCGGCGGCACCGTCTCGGCCATCGGATAGACCGCGCCGACATGGGTGTCTGCTCTCACGCGTAGCGGCGTGTAGTAGTTGAGCCCCCACCAGTCGAGAGGCTGATGAATGGTCTTCAGATCACCGTCGCGAATGTCCATGTGTTGGCCGAAGGCGTCGAGCACATCCGCCGGATAGCTTCCCTGGAACATCGGTTCAAAGAAAATGCCGTTGTTGAACTGGAAGGCGCGCTCTGCCGCTTGTCTGTCCTGCGGCGCGTCGCTGGCCGGATAGACGGAATGCGCGTTGATGACGATGCCCATCGGCAGATCCGGTTTCACCGAGCGGGTAGCCTGAACGCCAAGTCCGTGCGCCAGATTCAGCGTGTGCACGCTCGCCGCGAAGGCTTCGACGCTTTTTTCGCCGGGGGCATGAATGCCGTAAAGGTGGCTGAGATGGCAGATGCACCAGGGCTCGTTGATGGTCGCCAGTGCATCCATCCGGTCGCCGAGCCGTCTGACAACAAGCTCAGTGTAGTCCGCAAAGGCTTCCGCCGTGCTGCGGGCTGTCCAGCCGCCGTCGCCCGCCAGGGTCAGAGGCAGGTCCCAGTGATAAAGCGTCGGATAGACCTTCAGACCGCGCGCGACCATGCCGTCGATCAGCCGGTCATAGAAGTCGAGGCCCTTTTCGTTCACCGGGCCACGGCCATCCGGAAGAATGCGCGGCCAGGCGATGGAGAAGCGATAGGCGTCGACGCCGAGCGACTTGATCAGATCGAGATCGCTTTCCCACAGGTGATAGTGATCGCAGGCAATATCGCCCGAATGCCCCTGATAAACACGCCCGGGCATCTTGGAAAAGGCATCCCAGATGCTGGGCTTGCGGCCGTCTTCACGGGGGGCGCCTTCGATCTGATAGGCGGCGGTTGCAACACCGAACAGGAAATCGCCGGGAAAACGGAGTGCGAGGTCTTTGGGAGATGCCATGGGAACTCATCTTGAGCAAGAACACGATTGGGAAGGTCATAGGTCTCAAAGCGCTTTGGATCAAGTGATTTCATCATGTGCCCAACGATCTTGCTCTCCGTCCTGCCTGTCAGCCTGGAGGCGCGTGAAGGCTCATCAGCCAGCCCCAAAACGGCAGGGCCGGTTCGATCGCCTCTGCTATCGCCTCATGGCCGTCCGGCCCCTGCACCGAGCCGATGTCCCGCAGGTCGCGCCAGACGGCGAGGCCTTTGTGGCGGGCAAGATCCTTGCGTGGGTGATTGGCCGGAAAACCGCGTGGAGGTTTGGCAAGATCAGGCTCGGACAGGTCAAAGCCGGCGTCAGTCACCTGGCCGATCAGGCGTTCAATGTCCTCGCCTTCCCGTGCCTCCAGCCTTTGCAGATAGGTCCCGAGAACCGGTTTTGAAAACTGCATGCAGCCTGTGCCGGTTCGCACGTGATCGCTTTCCACGGACAGAAAGAAGCTCGGCGGCTGTGCGTCCTTGCCCTGGAATGCAGCTCCGTTCGGCCAGAAGGCCATGCGGATATGGGGGTTATAGGGTGTCTTGTCTTTGGAAAAACGCAGATCCCGGTTCATGCGGAACTGTTTTGAGGTGAGGTCATGCTTGCTGAGCCGGGAGAGGCTATCGGCCAGGCTTTCGCGCACTGCCTCGGCAGGCTCCTTGATGAAGCGCTGATAATCGGTCTTGTGCGCTTCGAACCATTCTCTGGAGTTGTTGGCGGCGAGCTCTTCCAGAAAGCGGAAGGTTTCGGGCCGGAAGCCGGAGGCGCTCATTTCGCGGTCCTTCCGGGCTTCGGTGTTTTGGGCTTTTCAGTCTTTGTTTTTGCTGGCTTGGGTGGCAGAGCGCTGACATAGGATCTTGCCATCTCGATCCAGCTTTTCAGATCGTCGTCACTTTCAATTCCCTCCGGCTCTACCCGGATGAAGCCGGGCATGGGCCGGTCTCCCATCCTGCAAACCGAGGCAAAGGGCCTTGCGACCGCCTCGGCCTGTTGCTCGGTGCCGACGCGCGCCATCAGTCCGCGTCTGGAGGCGCAAACCAGCATGTTGCCGTCGATCATGAAGCAGGTGGAGCCGAACATGCGTTTCTGCTCGACATTGTCGTCCGGGATCAGTGCGCGTGTGCGCTCGATCAGGACAGTTTCCATCAGGTTGGACATTGCCAAGGCCTCCTGGTTGTGTGGATCCAGTCTCCAGGACGTTTCAACGGTCGGTCATCCGACAGCCTGAACGGAAAAAATGCCTGGGGTTTTTCATGGCTCCCGTTTCCATGCTAGGAGGCAATGATTGAATTTAAAATCGGATTCGGAGATGTCCTTGCCGGAACTTGTCTTGATTGCCGCGGTGGCGCGAAACGGGATCATCGGAGCCGACAATGACATGCCCTGGCGGTTGCCGTCGGATCTGAAGTCCTTCAAGCGGCTGACGCTTGGAAAGCCGGTGATCATGGGACGCAAGACCTTTCTGTCCTTTGGCGGCAAACCGTTGCCGGGGCGTCCGCATGTGATCGTTTCCAGAAATCCCGATTATGCCCCGGAAGGGGCGGAAGCAGTGACGTCCCTTGAAGAGGCGTTGCAGCGGGGAGAGGAACTGGCGGCGGGGCTCGGTGTCGATCAGGTCATGTGTATTGGTGGCGGACAGCTATACGCGCAGGCAATCGGCAGTGCGGACCGCCTTGAGATCACCGAAGTGGATGCCGAGCCGGCAGGAGACACCCGTTTTCCGGATATCGACCCGGCCGTCTGGCAGGAGGTCCGTCGTGAGCCGGGCGTGCGCACCGAACGCGACAGCACCGATTTCACCTTCGTTACCTACCGCCGCAAGGCATAAGATACCGGACCCGATACCATGGGCTTACCCGCCAATCTGTCGGCCAGATGGGCCGCTTTCAATGAGCTCAGCCTCGACGATCTCTATGACCTGCTCAGACTGCGCCAGACTGTGTTCATTCTCGAACAGGCTTCGTTTTATGCGGACATCGACGGCAAGGATCAGGCTGCCCTGCATTATCTGATGCGGGAAGGCGAGGCCGGACCGCTTTTGGGAGCGATTCGTCTTTTCGCAGAGCCTGAAAACGCATGCTCCCGTATCGGCAGGGTTGTGATCGCGAAAGCGGGCAGGGGCTCCGGTCTTGGACGTGTCATGATGCAGGCCGGTATCGACAAGGCGGATGCCCTGGCGCCCGGCTGCGTGATTCATGTTTCCGCCCAGTCCTATCTGGAAGCTTTTTACGGGTCTCTGGGGTTTGAGGCGGTCTCCGAAGAATACATCGAGGACGGTATCCCCCACGTCGACATGATCCGTTCTGCCCGCCCGAAATAGCGCTGCCGTCAGGGACAAAGTCCCGTTAGGTGCGGCCAATTGTTACGCCAAACTTGACAGACCACCCTGCTGCCACCACCTGCGGCACGGGAACACGCAGGTTTCGGGAGGTTTTAGACCGGTCTTTCCGTTGAAAGCGCACGGTAACCTCCCTATAACCAACGGTGAGTCAGAACGGGTGAAAATCCCTGTCCGGCACAGCCTGTCGGACGACAAAGAAGGAAGTTTTGATGCCTTGGAGCAATCAGTCAGGCGGCGGTGGCCCCTGGAAAGGTGGCGGAAACAACGGCGGCCCTTGGGGCGGCGGTGGCGGCAACAATAATGGCCCATGGGGTGGAGGCCCCAACCGCGGAGGCAACAACCCGCCGGATCTTGAAGAGCTTCTGAAACGCACCCAGGACCGCATGCGCAACGTCCTTCCAGGCGGTGGCGGCGGTGGTCTGGGCTTCATTGGCGGTGGAATCGTGGTCGGTGTGGCCCTCATCGTATGGCTTGCCTTCGGCTTTTACGTTGTCGATGAAGGTGAAGTCGGTGTCGAGCTGGTGCTCGGCAAGGTTGAGGATCAGACCCCTCCGGGCCTGAACTACAACTGGCCCTATCCGGTGGGTGAGGTTTACACGCCCAAGGTCGAACTGCAGCGTGAAACGACAGTCGGCACCGAAGAAAACGTCAGCAGCTCCGGCGTTGTGCGCGCGCGCGACGTTCAGGAAGAAAGCCTGATGCTGACCGGTGACGAAAACATCGTTGACGTCGGCTTCAAGGTGCTGTGGCGTATTCGGAATACCAACCAGGGTATTTCCGACTACCTATTCAATATCCAGGACCCCGAAGCGACCGTGAAGGCTGTTGCCGAAAGCGCGATGCGTGAGGTTGTCGGCGGTTCGAAGATCGACTCCATCCTGACGGAAAACCGTGTTTCCATTCAGAACGACGTTGCCAGCCTGATGCAGAAGACGCTCGACAGCTATCAGTCGGGCATCGAGATCGGCGAAGTCCAGATGCAGCGGGTAGACCCGCCGGCACAGGTCATCGACGCCTTCCGTGACGTGCAGGCTGCACGTGCCGACGAAGAGCGCATCAGCAACGAGGCCAAGGCCTACGCCAACCGCGTGGTTCCGGAAGCCCGTGGTGAAGCAGCCCGTGTTCTGGAAGCTGCGAACGCCTACAAGGACCAGACGATTGCCGAGGCTACCGGTCAGTCCCAGCGTTTCACCAAGATCTATGAAGAGTATCGGAAGGCACCGGACGTGACCCGCGAGCGCCTGTATCTCGAAACCCTGGAAAAAGTTTTGGGCTCGAACAACAAGATCATCATCGACAGCGACTCGACAGGCTCCGGCGTGTTGCCGTACCTGCCGCTGAATGACCTGAACGGGCGTCAGACCGCCCCTGCACAGCGCGCGGGAGGCAACTGATCATGCGTAGTGGTATTCTTGCAATCGTCCTGCTGATCGCGGCGGTGGTCGCTTATCTCTCGGTGTTCATCGTCAATCCGACCCAGCAGGCACTCGTTCTGCAGTTCGGTAAGATCGTTGAACAGCCGAAGAAGGACCCGGGCCTCTACTTCAAGATCCCGTTCGTTCAGAACGTCGTCTATTTCGACAAGCGCATCCTGAACCTGAATATGCCGCCGCTTGAGCCGATCACCTCGGACAAGAAGCGATTGATTGTTGACGCGTTCGCGCGGTACCAGATTTCCAATCCGGTGCTGTTCTACCAGCGTGTCCAGAACATTCAGACCGCCAACCGGCGCCTATCGACGTTCCTGCAATCCTCGCTGCGGTCCGAAGTTGGCCGGACCAGCTTCGTGGCGCTTGTTCGCGACGATCGTACCGGCGTCATGGAAAACATCCGCCGCGATATCGACGCCAATGCCGAACAGCTCGGCATCGAGGTGATCGACGTGAAGATCCGCCGTGCGGATCTGCCGGACGCCAACTCGCAGGCGATCTATGCCCGCATGCAGACCGAGCGTCAGCAGGAAGCAACTGAAATCCGTGCTCAGGGTGAAGAAGCTGCCCGCAGGATCCGGTCCCGTGCGGATCGTGACGCAACCGTTCTTGTCGCTGAAGCGCGACGGGATTCGGAAATCATGCGTGGTACGGGCGACGCGGAAAGAAACCGGATTTTTGCCGAGGCATTCGGTGCCGATCCGGAGTTCTTTGCCTTCTACCGGTCCATGCAGGCCTATGAGGCAGGATTGCGGTCCGGTGACACCAGCCTTGTGCTGTCGCCGGATTCCAGCTTCTTCCGTTTCTTCAAGGACCCGTCCGGCATCTTGCCGGCTCCGGGCGCCGACGGGAACGGCAGCCAGGGCGTCTCTGACCGGAACCCGTCGCTCGCCGCACAATGAGCGATCTGGTAACGGCGCTTGCCCTAGTGCTGGTGCTTGAAGGAATTCTCTACGCGCTTTTGCCTGGTGGCATGAAGTCCATCATGCGAAGCGCGCTGGAGACACCGGACCAGACCTTGCGGGTCACAGGCCTGATCGTAGCGGTTATCGGCGTATTTCTTGTGTGGATCATTCGCGGATAACGAAAAGTTTTCGGGCGGGAGGCGCAAAATCTTCCCGCCCGTTCTATATTCTGAACCAAGGACCGGAACAAACCTGTCGACTGTCAGCGCATTGACTGCAGTCCAACCGGCCGGGATGAGGAGAAAGCCCTATGGCTCCACAAAGTATTCGCCGTCGGATGACCAGGATCGCCGCAGCTGCGGCTGGCATCTTTATCGGTGGAATGGCAGCTTTTCAGCCTATCGAGGCAGCATACGCACAAGGACCTGTGTCCGTTGCGGATCTGGCGGAAGGCCTTGCGGATGCAGTGGTGAATATTTCTACCGCTCAGACCGTTCAGGGTCGCCGTTCCGTACCGATGCCGCAGGTTCCGGAAGGATCGCCCTTCCAGGAATTTTTTGAAGAATTCTTCAACCGTCAGAACCGGGATGACGACCAGCCGCGGCGCGTTCAGTCGCTCGGCTCGGGCTTCGTTATCGACGGTGAAGCCGGCATCATCATCACCAACAACCACGTGATCGAAGGTGCGGACGAAATCACCGCCAACTTCAACGACGGCACCAAGCTGAAGGCGACGCTTCTCGGCACCGACGAGAAAACCGACCTCGCCGTGCTGCAGGTCGAGCCGACCACCCCGCTGAAGGCCGTGAAATTCGGCGATAGCGACGCCATTCGCGTTGGCGACTGGGTGATGGCCATCGGCAACCCGTTCGGCCTTGGCGGCACGGTGACCGTCGGTATCGTCTCGGCGCGGAACCGCGACATCAACTCCGGTCCCTATGATAACTTCATCCAGACCGACGCCTCGATCAACCGGGGCAACTCGGGCGGACCGCTGTTCGATATGGAAGGCAACGTGATCGGCATCAACACCGCCATCATCTCGCCCTCCGGCGGCTCCATCGGTATCGGCTTTGCGATCCCGGCCAACACCGCCATGAACGTGATCGATCAGCTGCGCAAGTTCGGCGAAACCCGCCGCGGCTGGCTGGGTGTGCGCATTCAGGAAGTCACGGACGAGATTGCCGACAGCCTGGCAATGGACAAGGCCATGGGTGCATTGGTGGCCGGCGTGACTGACGATGGCCCGGCAGCCAAGGCCAAGATCGAACCGGGAGACGTGATCATCAAGTTCGACGGCGAGGATGTCGACACGATGCGCGAACTGCCGCGCATGGTGGCCGAAACGGAAATCGGCAAGGAAGTTGAGGTCACTGTCCTGCGCAAGGGCGAGGAAGTCACCATCAATGTGATCCTCGAGCAGCTTGTCGAGACCGAGGTGGCCGAAGCCAGCGCGACCGAGGACGAACAGCCAGCCGAAAAACCGGTCGAAAAGAGCGAAGTGCTCGGCATGTCGCTTGCTGTTCTCGATGACGCACTGCGCAAGCAGTTCTCCATCGACGAAGACGTCAGCGGCGTTGTGGTGACGGAAGTCACGCCGGGCTCTTCCGCAGAAGAAAAACGGGTGATGGCCGGCGACGTCATCAAGGAAGTCGCTCAGGAAACGGTCGAGACGCCGGAAGACGTCATGGCCGAGATCGACAAGCTGAAAAAAGACAACCGCCGCTCGGCCCTGCTTCTGCTGGCCAACCCGACGGGCGATGTCCGCTTCGTTCCAGTGCGGATCGAGGACAACTGATCCTGCCGAACGTTGGAACGTGAATAAAAAGGGCGCCGCGTGGCGCCCTTTTTTTGTCCGGGTGCGATGACTGCACACTTTTCTTATGATGGACGGCGGGCTGTAATCGAAAGGGCGAGAAGGGGGCATCGGAGCAAGGTGCCCATCCTTCGAGACAGCGCTTCGCGCTTCCTCAGGATGAGGTTGAGGGGGAAGAGCGTTGGGGGAAGGGGCGTGGGGATTGGATATCTAGCGTAGATGTGGCGGCCGGATTTCCCGTGAGATGCAGCCAGGCTGGAGTGCAGGCAAAACCTCGCTGAAGCGCGGTTTTTGGGCCCCTCTCAACATACTCTCCCTCATCCTGAGGAAGGCCGCAGGCCTGTCTCGAAGGATGGGCTGCAAGTGCCCGTGGAGGAGATGATACTCCGGAGGAGCCAGGGGAGACCGCTCATCGGAGGAGGGGGCTGCAAACCGATCAGATCAGAATTGCAGTACCCGTGACCGTCAGCTCAGAACGAAGTCGCTCTCCGCATAACCTTGCAGGTAGAGCAGCGCCGTCAGGTCACCGTGGTCGATGCGGAAGTCGGCGGCGGCGGCGACCGCGGGTTTCGCCCGGTAGGCAACACCGGCGCCGGCGCGTTCGATCATGGCGAGGTCGTTGGCGCCATCGCCGACAGCAAGCGTATCGGCAAAATCAAGACCGCGTTCGGCGACCAGATATTCCAGGCGTGCGCGCTTGGCTTCGCGGCCGAGGATCGGTTCTCCGACCTTGCCTGACAGTTTGCCGTCTTCTTCCAGCAGCGAGTTGGCCTGGTTTTCGTCAAAGCCGAGCAGTGTCGCGACTGCGGAGGTGAAATGAGTGAAGCCGCCCGAGACCAGTGCGCAGTAAGCGCCGTTTGCCTTCATGGTCTGGACCAGCGTGCGGCCGCCCGGCATCAGCTGAATTCGCTTGCTGAGCACTGTTTCAATGGCAGAGACCGGCAGTCCGGTCAGAAGGCCAACGCGCTCGCGCAGGGCTGGCTCAAACTCGATTTCGCCGCGCATTGCCCGTTCGGTGATTTCCGAAATGCGATCCTTCAGGCCAAGTTCTGCCGCCAGCTCATCGATGCATTCCTGGCGGATCATGGTGGAATCCATATCCGCGATCAGCAGGTGCTTGCGGCGGCTCTCTTCCTTCTGCACAAAGACATCGACAGGGGCTCGGCCGATGACTTCGCGCAAGATACCGTCCGCGGCACTTGCATCGAGGCCCTCAAAGCGGATATCCGCTGCGACACCTGCAGAAAGACGCGTCGAGGTTCCGGTAACGCCGAGCGCGTCGGATGCCTGCTGAACCAGATCCTCGTCGACTGCCGGCGCAGTAGGAGTGGACACCAAAGTGGCAACTAAAGACATGGACGGTTCCCTGGAAGACGAAGACGATACGCCTGCATCTGCCAGGCGCGCCATTCTGATAGCCGGGCCGACAGCCAGCGGCAAGTCCGCTTTGGCGTTGTCGCTGGCCAAAAGGCTGAATGGTGTCATCATCAACGCAGATTCCATGCAGCTCTATGAAGACCTGCGGCTGGTGAGCGCTCGCCCCAGCGCCGCCGAGGAGGAAGAAGCGCCTCACCGGCTTTACGGTGTGCTGCCAGCTTCGACTGCCTTTTCGACGGGCGCCTGGTTGCGGCTGGCAGAGCGGGAACTGCGAGCCGCTTGGGCGAACGGGCAGATGCCAATTCTCGTCGGCGGGACGGGGCTCTATTTCAAGGGGCTCACAGAAGGCTTTGCGGAGATGCCGGATATTCCGCTGGAGATCCGGACCCGGGCGCGCGCCATTGCCGACGCCGGCGGCGTGGAGGGGCTGAAGCAGCAGCTGATTGCCGGGGGCGATCCGACATCCGCCGAGACACTGGCCGATCCGCAACGTCTTGCCCGCGCCCTGGAAGTGTTGCTCGCGACCGGCCGCCCGTTGAAGGCGTGGCAACAGGAGGCTCAGTCATCGCCGCTTCTGGCGCCACAGGCATGCTACAGGATCGTTCTGGCACCGCCGCGGCCCTGGCTGCACGAGCGCATCGAGCAACGGGCCGGACTGATGGTCAGTGAAGAAGGCTTCAGGGAAGTGCGGGAGCTGCTGGAAAAGGGCCTATCGGATAAGTTGCCGGCCATGCGCGCAATCGGCGTGCCGGAACTCGGCGCCTATCTTGCCGGAGAGGCCGATTATGCAGAAACGATCCACAGGCTGACTGTTGCAACGCGTCAATACGCAAAACGTCAGGAAACCTGGTTTCGCAACCAGATGGCCGATTGGCAACGGGTTGATCCTTCAAACCTAATCCAGATGGAGACCGTTCTCCGAACGATTTGACGGCTCATCGTCAACTTCTGATGTGTGCGGTGCAGCAGTGGTGTGAGCGTAACTCGTTGGTATTACGAATATATTTTTTCCAAAATTGATCTTATACTTTTGTCTGCCATCGCATTGGCACAATTCAGGGTTACAAGGCTCTCATGCTTTCAGTGGCGGGATTCGCCGCTGCGCACACGGCCTGACGAAATCCTAGACCGGGAGGACACGGTGCAGACGATCATACTCGAATGCGGTTCAGTGCGGCTCGTTCCTTTCAAGCCAACCGATATTCATCTCGTCAAGGACCTCCATTCCGACCCTTACGGCAACCGGTGCACGGAATATTCCACCAACTGCACCGTTGTTGATGCGGAAGAACTGGTGAGATCTGCCCAGCAGACTCAGGATGATCTTGGCTTCGCCAAATGGAAGGCGGTGTCTTCGGATGGTGCATTCCTTGGCTGGGCCGGTTTCACGCCCGTCAGCGAAACTTCCGAAATCAGCCTGAACTATTGTCTGCGTCTCGATTTGCTGGAAGAGGATCCGGATCTGCCCAAGCGCCTTTGCGCTGCGTTGGCGAACTGGTTCTTCGAAAACACCTATTTTTCCCACCTCGTCGCGGTGGTGCGCACCGACAACCGTACAATGCGCGAAGTGGTCAAGAGCAACGGGTTCTATCACCGCGAGAGCAAGGTGATTGAAGGCATGCAGGCGGATGTGTTCCAGCTGCTGAGCCCGTCCATGCAGTCTTATTTGATGAGCGCTTAGTGCTTTCCCAGGTTTTGACCGTCACCGGAAAATATGGTTGGACCGTGCCTGCCACGGTCCTTTTTTTGAAAGAACTCCCTTTTGAAAACGCCCATTCTAACAACCGACAGACTGCGCCTGGTGCCCTTTACTGAAGATGATTTTGCTCTGCTGCAGGATCTGCACTCCGACCCGGAGGTGAACCGGTATCTGTCGCCGGGACTGGCCATCATGGATCCGGAAGAAGTGCGGCGCCGACTTGCTAATTACATCGGCGACCACCGCCTGACCGGCATATCCAAATGGAAGGTTGAGACGATTGACGGGACCTTCATCGGGCGGGCAGGGTTCTCCTTCCTGAGCGAACCGGAAGGCTACGAACTCGCCTACAGCCTGAAACGATCAACCTGGGGGCAAGGGTATGCGAGCGAAATTGCGCGGGCCCTCGTCGGATGGTTCTTCGATACATTGCCGTACGATCATCTGCTTGCTTTTGCGGTTGCCGAACATGAGGCGTCGCAGCAGGTGATGCGCAAGGCGGGACTGCATTTCTGGCAGGAACGCGAACAGGATGGGCTACCTTGCCGATTCTACCGGATCTCGCGCCAGCAATATCTTCAGTCTGTGGGACTGTCCGCGACCGGCTGAATGCTGGCGGTTCGGCCTGTTTTCAGGCACCTGCAACTTTCAAGGCCGCAGGCAGGGCGGCGGCCGTCACCGTTTCGGCCAGAGCCTCATCCGACATGGCCCGTGCGGTGGTCAGTCCTCCGATCAGGATGCTGAGAAAGGCCCAGGCGCGGTTTTCCCGTTCTGATGGGCTTCCCTCCCTCAGACCGTCTGCGATCAGGTCCGCAATGGTCTTCATCTTGCTGTCGTAGAGGTTGCGAGTCTCGGGTTTGGCGCGTGCAACATCGGGCGACAGCGCGGTCATCGCGCACCCGCAGGCACGATCTTTCCGGTGCGGGCTGCCGAGATAGTATTTCGCAAAAGCCTCGATCCATTTTTCGCCGTAGCGGTCTCTGTAGTCCGGAATGGTGGCGATCACCTCATCCAGCCCCTGCTCCAATGCGGCGTGAAAAGCGCCGTCCTTGGAGCCGAGGTGGGCGTAAAACGCGCCGGAGGTTGCACCGGCCGCCTTGGCGATCGCATCAACGCCGACCCCCGAAAAACCTTCGCTCCGGAAGGCCCGGCTGGAGGCGGCAAGCAGAGCCTTCTGTGTTTCTGCTTTGCGAAGTCGTTGTTTTGCCATGCGGTTCTCTCGCTCAAAGAACGATCGTTATATAAATATTGACAACATAACGATCGTTACATAAATAGGGTGTGTCAGAAAATATAACGAACGTTATATTTAATAGAGAGGAACGAACATGCCACTTGCATTGAATTACACCCAAGGCGTCATGACGGAGGAAGCCGGTCTGACGGCCGGCAGGAAAATCACCGAAGCTTTCCTGAAATGGCATGGGCTTGGCGGCAACAAGGTCATGACACCAAATGTCACCATGCAGATCCAGGCGTTGCCGAAAAACGGCGCCCTGTCTGGCGGAGAGCCGGTGGAGGGAGCCTGGCTGGAGTGCAAGACACCCAGCTTTGCGCTGGCCGCGCGCGACATTCAGGTTGGCTTCTTCAAGGAAGCGACCGACATCATTGCCACGGCCGCCGAAGGCCGTTTGCCGGTGGATCGCATTTATTCAAATGTGGTGCATACGGTGGACGGAACCTGGAATCTGGACGGGGAAGCCATGACCAACAGCCAGCTTTCCGATCGGATCTCACAGGGCTGACGATTCAAAGCGGATTGAAAAAGGGCCGCTTCTGCGGCCCTTTGATTGATTGATTGAGGTTCTTTTTCCTGCCAACTACGAGTCAGGATTTCAGGCGCCTGGCCCGGTGCTGGTGTTGGTGCTGATGCGATATGCGCGGAGAAACCGTTTCAATTGTCGGGGGTGGGTGAAGACATAGCGCTCGCCTGAGAACTCCGCCACGCTTTCCAGATCTCGTTCCCGCCGCGACTGCCTGTAATTGAGAACGAACTTGAAAAACGGCCAGTCGAACCGCTCCAGGCAGCCGTCCGGCAACTCGCCGCCGCGTGTGCCGCCGCGGCCAAGAAGGGATCGTTTCAGCACTCTTGTCGCGCAGACAGGCGTCGAAAAATCCAGATAGATCAGTGTATCGGCTGCCTTGAGACGAAGATCCAGGGTGCTGCCGTAGTTGCCATCCATGATCCAGCGCGGGCGCGCGATGAGCTCTTCCATGATGGCGTGCCAGGTTTCAGGGGACGGGCGCTGCCAGCCTGGCTGCCAGTAGTGAGTATCCAGATGAATGACCGGCAAACCGGTCAGGGCGCTCAAGGTTCTGGCGGCACGGGATTTGCCAGCGCCCGGGCACCCGGCGATCACCACGCGCTTCATCTTTCCGGCCATGCAAAGGCGTTCCATCTGGTCGGCCTCCCCACAAAACAAAGCCTCCTGTACCTTACCGGAAAACCAGTGGCACAGGAGGCTTTTCACGTCTTGGACGGCAGCGTTCCGCTTTCAGTTGAGTGAAAACAGAAGGTCTTTCCGGCGTCAGACGGCGGCAAGTGCGCCCGGGTTGCCGGTCTGCTGGCGCAGGGCCAGCTTGTTCATTGCCGATACATAAGCACGGGCAGACGCAACGAGCGTGTCGGTGTCGGCTCCCTTGCCGGTGGCGATCCGGCCGCCGGCTTCCAGACGAACGGACACTTCGGCCTGTGCGTCTGTGCCCTCGGTCACCGCATGCACCTGGTACAGCGACAACTTCGCTTCGTGCGGCACGATTGCCTTGATGGCGTTGAACGTGGCATCGACCGGGCCGTCCCCGGTGGCTTCCTTGGTGACGTGCTGGCCGTTGACGTCCATGGTCAGGATCGCCTTCTGTGGGCCGCCCGTGCCGGCGATAACCGTCAGCGCGATCACCTTGGTGCTTTCGCCCAGGACGCTGATCTCGTCCTCGACCAGGGCTTCGATGTCCTCGTCGTAAACGTGTTTCTTGCGGTCGGCGAGGTCCTTGAAACGGCGGAAGGCGTCCTGCAGGGCGTTGTCGCCCAGTTCGAAGCCCAGTTCCTTCAGCTTGTCGCGGAAGGCGTGACGGCCGGAATGCTTGCCCATGACCAGCGACGTCGCTTTCACCCCGACGTCTTCCGGACGCATGATTTCATACGTCTCGGCGTTCTTCAGCATGCCGTCCTGGTGGATGCCGCTTTCATGCGCAAACGCGTTCTTGCCGACGATGGCCTTGTTGTACTGGACCGCGAAACCGGAAGCGCCGGCCACCATCTTGGACGCACGGACCATGAACTTCGGATCGATCTGGGTCATGTAGGGCAGAACGTCGGCGCGGGTGCGGATCGCCATGACGATCTCTTCCAGAGCGGCGTTGCCTGCGCGTTCACCCAGGCCATTTATGGTGCATTCGATCTGACGCGCCCCGCCGGCAACACCGGCCAGAGAGTTGGCAACCGCCAGGCCCAGGTCATTGTGGCAGTGCACCGAGAAGATCGCCTGATCGGAATTTGGCACGCGCTCACGGATCTGCTCAAACATGGACTTGTATTCGTCCGGGGTGGCATAGCCGACCGTGTCCGGCAGGTTGATGGTGGTGGCACCGCATTTGATGGCAGCTTCCACGCAGCGGCACAGGTAGTCGATCGGCGTGCGCGTTGCGTCCATCGCGGACCATTCGACATCGTCGATCAGGTTGCGTGAGCGGGTAACCGTGTCGGTGATGATCTCCAGCACCTGCTCTTCGTTCTTGTTCATCTGGAACTTCAGATGGATCGGAGAGGTGGAGACGAAGGTATGGATACGGCCCTTGCCGGCGTGTTTCACGGCTTCGCCGCAGCGGTCGATATCGGCATGGATAGCGCGGGCGAGACCGGCAATGACGGAGTTTTTCGACCGTTTGGCGATTTCGCTGACGGCTTCAAAGTCGCCGTTGGAGGCAATCGGGAAGCCGGCTTCGATGATGTCGACACCCATGTCGTCGAGAATTTCCGCGATCTGCAGCTTTTCTTCCAGCGTCATGGAGGCGCCGGGCGATTGTTCGCCGTCGCGCAATGTGGTGTCGAAGATCCGGACCTGGTCCTTCTCGGAGGTGGCAGTCATGTCGTTTCGTCCCTGGCTTGGATCGGGCCTTAGGTCGCTCGGGTAAGAATAGGCGTGGCGCGATCCGATGGTCGTGATGCGGTTTTTTGAAAACTCTCCCCTAAGTGCCCGTTCCGCCTAATGACAAGCGAAGCAGCCGACGCTCAGGGGCATCTAAGAAGGAGGAGATCGCCAAGTAGAATGAGGCCGCCGCGCTGAGCCAGCGCGTTGCGAGAAGATCCAGAGATGTCGCGAACCGCGATCATGGGTCTGTCTTGGCCTTTGGTCGTCTTTTCAACTGGTCCGCCAAGCGTGGCGCAAAAGCGTGACCTGACGGTTAATGGGGATTGTTCATAAGTCAGGATGAACCATGATGCAACCAGCTTTTCCCAAGCTTGCACATTTGGCAAAGCCCACACTTCGGATTTTCACGCCTTATGTCTGGCTTCAACCGTTTCTGGCAACCGGCATCGGGGCATCGGCGAATTTGGCCTGGATCTTCTCCACTTCCTTCCTTTTGCCCAGGAAGGCGGCAACGCACTCCGGATCGAAATCGCTGCCGGCCTTGTCTTCCAGAAAACGGAAAGCCTGTTCGTTGGTCCAGGCGGACTTGTAGGGGCGTTCCGTTGTCAGGGCGTCGAAAACGTCGGCAACGGCCGCAATCCTGCCAACCAGCGGGATCTCGTCACCGCGCAAGCCGTGTGGATAGCCGCTGCCGTCCCAGCGCTCGTGGTGTGTCGCGGCAATCTGGGTCGCCACCTGCAGCAACCGGCAGCTTGAGCCCTGAAGAATACCGGCACCGATCTCCGTGTGCCGGTTGATCTCCTCGCGTTCCTCCGGGGTAAGGGGGCCGCGTTTGCGCATGATCCGGTCCGGGATGCCGACCTTGCCGATGTCGTGCATCGGTGCGGCCATCTTGAGGTCGTGTCGGAAATCCATGCTCATGCCGAGTTCTTCCGCGATGAGTTCGCAGAAGTTCGCCATGCGCAGGGTATGCATGGCCGTGTCGAGGTCCTTGTACTCGGATGCAAGGATCAGCCGGTGAACGATTTCCTCGCCCCGTTTCCGGAGTTCCGTCGTTGCCCTGTCGACTTCCTCCTTCAGCCATTCCGCCCGCATCGACAGCTTGCGCTGCGCCTCGGCCAGTTTGGTGAGGTTCCGGACGCGGGCCTTGAACTCCACGATCTCCAGCGGCTTGTTCAGAAAATCGACGGCACCGGACGTCAGCGCCTCGATCCGGATATCCCGGTCTTTGTCGGCCGTCACGATCACCATGGGCTTGTCGGTATGCGCGGGGTGCTGATGGACTTCCTTGATGAGCTCTATGCCGTTGAGGTGCGGCAACAGATAATCGACGATCCCGACGTCGAACTCGATCGTGTCGAGCGCGGCAATCAGGTCGAGAGGGTTGTTGAAGCTGATGGCGTGGCAGCCGTGGATACGTTCCACGAGCCGCTCCATGATCATGCGGTTGGTCGGATCGTCTTCGACCAGCAGAATGCGGAAATCGGTGTCGGCAAGCGGTGTATCGGTCATATCGCTATCTTCCGGTATCGGTTCTTTGCTTTTTCCAGTTCCACGGTCAGGCGTGTCTCCTGATTGGGAGTGTCGATGCTGGTTCGAAGCGCCTCGGCCGTTCGTGTGAGGGCCGTAAAGCCGAGGTTGTCCGACGCGCCTTTCAGCGCGTGCAGCAGCCGGTCGTATGTCTCTGCATCACCTTCTGCCGCTGCCTTGGTGATCTGCGGGACGAGTTTGTCCGCATGCTCGAAAAACTCGTTCAGAAGGGATTGGAAGACGTCTTCGCCCAGTTCTTCCAGCAGTTCTGCACGCCTGGCGTCGCCCGTTTCGTCTCCTGCGAGGTGAACCACGTTGGCGCGCGGCAAGAAGGCATCGGGTTCTGCCGAGGTTTCCGGTTCACAAGCGGCCGAAACTCCCGATGCCGTGATGGCCGGCCCGGTGACGTCAATTGCTGAAAGATGGGAAGGTCCGTGTGCGCGCAAAATGGCAGCGAACCGCTGGAAGGTGACCGGCTTGGACTCGAAGCCGTTCATGCCTGCGTCCAGACAGTCCTGTCGGTCCTGGTCCGACGCATTGGCCGTCATTGCGACAATTGCCAGCCTGTCGAAGGGCGCCCCGAGCTTGCGAATGAGGCGCGTTGCCGCGATGCCGTCGAGATCCGGCATCTGCACGTCCATCAACACGAGGTCGAAGGCCGCATTGCGCACCTGTTTGATCGCCTGCCTGCCATCGCAGGCAATGGTGACGTCCTGGCCCAGCTTTTCCAGCAATTTCGCCGCGACCCGCTGATTGATGGCATTGTCTTCCACCAGCAGGACCCGCAGGCGCGGTATCGGGCCGGACAGCGCCGCGTCCTCCTCTGGTGCGCCTGGTATGCAGGCAGGCGCTTTTGCCCGTTGAACCGGTATGGTGAAGCTGAAGGTCGCTCCTTCACCAGGCGTGCTGGAAACGCCAATCGTGCCCTGCATCGCCTCAACGATCTGCTTGCAGATGGCAAGGCCGAGGCCAGTGCCTCCAAAGCGCCGGCTGATCGAGGAATCGACCTGGTGGAAAGCCGTGAAGAGTTGTTTTTGTGCTTCTGAAGCGATGCCGATACCGGAGTCCCTGACGCTGACATTAAGCTCGAGCGTTTCGTCAGTGACATTGCTGGCTGTCACCTCAAGCCAGACGGAACCGTTCTCGGTGAACTTGACGGCGTTCGACAGCAGATTGAGCAGGACACGCTTCAGTCGGGTGGGATCACTCTTGATGAAGGCGCCGTCAAGGGCAGGGTCGATGTGCAGCTTCAGCTCGTTGTTCTGCTCAAGGACCTGCCCTTCAACGACGGCTGCCGTATCGCGCACCAGGTCATCGAGCCTGAAGATGATCTCCTCCGATTGTTGCGATCCATATTCAATCTTCGCGTAATCAAGGATTTCATTGATCATTTCCAGCAAGGCCCTGCCAGACCTCGTAATGGTGCGCACGTAACCGCTTTCTTCCGCCGGAAGGGGCTTTTGCGCCAGAAGTTCGGCCATGCCCAAAATGCCGTTCAGGGGCGTTCGAATTTCGTGTCCGATGGTGGCCAGAAAGGCTGACTTGGCCTTGTTGCCTGCTTCGGCTGCCTCGTAGGCTCTTTCGAATTCCGCAGCGGCCTTGTTCATGCCCTCACGGGTCTGCTTCACGATTCGGACCTGAACAAGCATGTGGAAGGCCAGGAAGAGTGCGGCAACAACGATTGCGAACATGAAGAGAAAGGCCAACATCTGCCCTTGAAAGACATCGTTGCGCGCGTCGGCGCGTGCTTCGGAAATCGTTGCGTTCGTGCGGACCAGAAATTCGTTGGTGGCGAAGCGAATTTCCTCCAGCGTTGCCGCGACCGGCGCAAATTCGACACCGGTATAGTTCTTGTTTGCGGCGATGCCGTTGAACACTGGTTCAATGGCCAGGATCTTGTCCTCAATGCTCGCGAGCCTGGTTCTGAAGTTCGGGCTCTGTTCGAAGAAGATGTTGTATTTGGAGTTGGCAAGAACCGTGAGGCGTGAATAGAGGATGTCGTATCGCGTCACCAGATCGCGCGGTGCCACGGCTTCTTCTGCTGCTTCCACGCCAGCATCGGCGATACGATGCGAGACACGCTGCACCATTTCGAAGACTGCCCGAGTCTCGCGATCAAGCTGATAGACCGCCCAGATAGCATCTTCGCGGATGGCATCGTGCAATTCGCCTTCCCGTTTCACCAGCATGGAAAAGATGGCAAGGACCGTACAGACAAGAAAGATCTGGACGGCGAGTACGAACTTCGTCGCCCGGGCTGCCTGTTCGACGGCCTTACCGCCTATTTCGAGCTGGTTCTTCACTCGACAACTTCAACTTCACGGATCTGCCAGACCGACCGGGAAAAGTATTTCTCGTTGAAGAGTTCCGGGTTGGTGTCGAAGGGATAGATCAGGAAGACCGGACCCTTGTTGCGAACGGACATATGCTCGCCGTTCATTTTCGTCGCCAGCATGGTGTCGTAAGTCTCAGCGTCTTCCATCGGGACTTCGGCGCTGTAGTCGTTGAGTGCCTTGACGATCAGTTTGGAGCCACGCGCGCCGACTTTCTCAAGAACCGCGCGCAGTTTCGGGCCGGAAAAGGCGGTGGTCCCGTCAGTCCAGGGCGTCTCGAGCGTCTTGGAGAGGCCATCGAGGCTTTCCAGCATCTCCATGTCAAATTCGGCGCTGTCACCCTTGTTGGTGTTTTCGATATTCCCGGTGACAACGAGGATGACATCGCCGGATGGAGCTGGAAGATTAGCTGCCTGTGCAGCCTCGCACAGCAGGAGTGCCCCTGCTAGGAAGCTTAGTAAAGTCCTCATGGCGTTTCCCGTTTTCTTATGTATTACTGTTATTTTTGACAGTAATTTTTATTTTTTCTCCTATAGGAACTTTGATACATGATGAGCCTTTAATCAAATGCAAATTGATTGGGCAAATATCCAGTTAAGTTCATTTGATAAAGTAATCGTCTTTTGAAATTTTGTTATATTATTCAAAGTCTAAGGTAGGGTCGAGCGACTGCCGGTTCGTTCAACTGTTGCTCGTGAATACTGTCATCCAAAAACCTGACATCTGACAGGAATGCAGAGGCTCGCGGCCGGAACTGCTTCGACCTTTTGCGAGGTCGCCCGGCCGCCGCTGTCGGTCGGGCTGTCAGAGGCCATCTCTTTCCGTCAAGCGCCCTCGCCACTGACCAGTTCAGCCAGCCTGCCGAAGCAGCCGTTCCACCCGCCACCGACACCGCGGCGGGCATCTTCGGTCTTGATCGCTTCGTGACGCAGCTTGACCTCGGTCGCCTTGCCTACCTGGGTAAAGGTCACGGAGACTTTCGATGTATCGGTCGCTTCCCGTGTGCCGTCGGCGAATTCAAGAACGTGTCGCCAGGAGAACTCAAGGCGGTGCGGCGCATCGATGGTCAGATATTCGCCTTCGAAGTGGATCTGTTTTTCCAGGGTCTTCTCGATGACGAAACACCAGCGCCCGCCAACCTGAAGGTTGATTTCAGCGGACACCAGTCCGCCGGATTTCGGCACGAACCAGCAACGGACCTCATCGGGCTCGGTGAATGCCCGGAACACGCGGTCCGGATTGGCCCGGAAAAGCCCTTCCACAAGCACCGGTTCCTGACCCGGCGAGGACTGCAGATAGGTGGCAGCTTGCTGATCAGCCGTCATTTTTCATTCTCCTTGGCAAGGTGACGGGCGAGGGAGTCGAAACGGTCGATCCAGAAAGCTTCATATTTGCTGAGCCAGTCGACGGCTTCCTTGATGGGCGCGCCGCGCAGGCGGCAATGACGGGTGCGGCCACGTTTTTCGATATCGACCAGCCCGGCATCCGAGAGAACCCGCAGGTGTTTGGACACCGCCGTCAACGACATGTCGAAAGGTTCGGCAAGTTCCGACAGGGAGGTTTCGCCGTCGGCAAGCCGGGCGACGATCGCGCGGCGGGTTCCGTCGCTGAGTGCTGCAAAGGTGGCATCGAGCTGCGGTATGTCTGTCGCCATCATAAAGTGAACCTTTTGGTTGACTGTTCTTTCGTTCTATTATAGTCAACTAATTGGTTGAGTAAATGGGTGGTGTGTGAGACCCGCTCAAATTCATCCCGGTCAAACGCGCGGCGTTTGCAAACCCGATGCGCCGGTTAAAACCGGTCTGACAGCAAGTGGAGTGAAGGACATGAAGTTATATACAGCAGATATTTCGCCCAATTGCCGCCGTGTCGAGGCGGTGCTCCACCATCTCGATCTCTATGATGAGGTCGACGTGTGCCGGTTGAACCTGCTGGCAGGCGAACATATGAGCAGCGATCTGAGCGCCAGCAATCCCAACGTGAAGGTGCCTACGATTGTCATGGGTGACATGAACCTTTGGGAAGCCAATCCGACGATGATCTATCTGTGTGACAGGGCCGGGGCTGAAGGGTTCTGCCCGACTGACCCCAAATCGCGCTTTGAAATCCTGCGCTGGATGTCCTGGGAAGCGCAGCATTACAACCGGGCGATCGCCGAAATCACCTGGGAGACGATGGTCAAGCCGCTGTTCGGCATGGGAGAGCCGGACGAAGCCAAAATTGAATCTGCCGGCCACAACTTCCACCGTTTCGCCGCTGTTCTGAACTCCCATCTGGAGGGGAGGTCCTACATGCTTGGCGACAGCGTGACCGCGACGGACTTTGCCGTTGGGGCTTACTCCGCGTTGGCGTCAAATCCGCTCTCCAGGGTCCCGCTGGACGATTATGCCAATGTCACGGCCTGGTATCAGCGGCTTGAAGCCGTGCCGGGGTGGGCGGCAACCGCTCCGATACGCTTGATGGAAGCCGCGGAATAAACGGTTGCGCGGCAGCCTGTTCCGGCCGCCGCGGCTATCCTCAATCTTAAGCGGTCACAGGTTCTGACCGCCGGAGACTTCAATGCGCTGGCCGGTCATCCAGCCGGTATTGCCGCTCAAAAGGGCCGTGACAGCCCCGCCGATATCGTCCGGAAGACCGGCGCGGCCCATGGCCGTCATGGCGGCGACGACCTTGTTGACTTCCGGATTGTCGCGCACGGCACCGCCACCGAAATCCGTCTCAATGGCACCGGGCGCTAGCGTGTTGACGGCGATGTGCCGGGCCCCCAGCTCCTTGGCGAGATATCGGGTCAGCACCTCCACCGCGCCTTTCATCGTTGCGTAGGCGGAATATCCGGGCAGGGAGAAGCGGGTGAGGCCGGAGGAAACGTTGAGAATGCGTCCACCATCGGCAATCAGGGGCAGCAAGTGCTGCGTCAGAAAGAAGACGCCCTTCACATGAACATTCATCAACTGGTCGAAGTCGGCTTCCGTGGTCTCAGCGAAAGGCCTGTGGATGCCGGTGCCGGCGTTGTTGACCAGAAAATCGAAATTCTCGCGTTGCCAGGTTTGTTGAAGCGCTGTTTGCAACGCAGCCGTAAATGCCGGGAATCCGGCCGTGTCAGCGGTATCGAGTTGCAAGGCGACAGCCCTGGCACCCAGCGCTTCAACTTCGGCAACCACCTGTTTGGCCTCGTCCTCGCTGGCTCTGTAAGTCAGAACTGTGTCGATGCCACTCTTGGCAAGATGCAGCGCCGTGTTGCGGCCAAGGCCGCGGCTGCCGCCTGTGATGAGCGCGATTTTGGGGGATGGGGTCATGGCATTTTCTCCAGAAGTACGGGGTTTGATGTCATCGACCCTGAAATAATCCGTCTCGAGCAGCGATGTGTGCCGGTTTCTCCAGAAGACCTGCCTGTTTCTCCAAACCAGAGCAGTTGAATGGTTGCCATCTCCAACTGGCGAGCGTATCGCTGGGGTTTCAGGGGAGCGAACCATGCCGCCAGACGAGTTGATCCGGAAACTAGTCGCATTTGCTGACGATCACGGAGCGGGTGGAGACCCGTTTCCCGTAGGTGCGGGCGGCATGACATTGGTGCGTCAACGCCAGCCAACCTTGATTTACCCTGTCGTCTACCGGCCGATTTTCTGCCTGGTTCTCCAGGGCGAGAAACAGACTTATTTCGGATCGCAAACCGTCCGGTTCGGCGCCATGCAGTCGCTGATTGTCGGGCTGGACCTGCCGGCGCAAGCGCGGGTGGTAAGCGCCAGCCGTACCGAGCCTTATGTCGCGCTGGCTCTTCCACTGGATATGGCCCTTGTCCGTGAACTGGCTCTGGAGATCGACCGGCCAGGCAAATCGTCTCCGGCTTCCGGGGCGGTGGCAAGCGGAAGGGCGGATGCGGCTATCGTCGATGCCATGCGGCGCATGTTCGAGCTTTCGCAGATGCCTGAGGCCGGCAAGGTCTTGCTGCCGCTGCTTCTGCGGGAGATCCATTATTGGCTTCTGACGGCGAAACACGGCGCCATCCTGCGCCAGGTTGCCGAACAGGACAGCCATGCCGCGCGCATTGCCAGGGTCATCGCCGGTATCCGCCGGGACATCGCCGCGTCCCTGCGGGTCGATGATCTGGCTGGCGACGCGGGCATGAGCGTGTCGGCCTTCCACGCGCATTTCAAGGAATTGACCGGCACCAGCCCGCTGCAGTTTCAAAAACAGTTGCGGCTCATGGAGGCGCGCAGGCTTCTGCAGGCGGAAAAACTGTCCGTCTCCCGGGCTGCGTTTCAGGTGGGTTATGAAAGCCCGACCCAGTTCAGCCGTGAATACTCCAGGCATTTCGGGTTGCCGCCGCGCGCAGACAAGGCGCATGGCCCCTCCCAGGCGGCGCTTTGACCGTCAGCGAGCGAACCGGTTTTTTCTAGATGAACAACTCGCCTCTTGCGACCATCGTCGCCTGACCGCCAATCCTGACCGCATGCATCTTGCCGCCCTCGATGTCGATTTCCAGATCGATCAGAGACGGACGCCCCATCTCGAAGCCCTGTTCGATGCGGATATGGTGCGTGCCGTTGGGCAGGTCGTCATAATAATCGACGACACCGGCAAAAGCCGCGGCAGCCGAACCTGTTGCGGGATCTTCGGGAATGCCCATGTCGGGTGCAAACAGGCGGGCGTGGAAGGCGCTGTCATGGGAGCGGGTCTCCCGGCAATAGACGTAGGCGTCGGTGTGGCCGTTCTTGCCGAAGCCGGCGTTCCACATGGCAGGCATCGGCTTGGCCCGCGACAGCGCATCGAGATCACGTACCGGCACAAAGGTGAAAGCCGGGCCGACGCGGAAGCGGGAAGGGCCGTGGTTTTCGAAGCCGATGTCGCTGGGCTCCAGATTGAGCGCAGCGGCGATCAGCTCGATGTTGTGGGTCGGTCCGGCGGGTTCCGGCAGGCTTGGAACGTCGAACTCGGCAAAGGCGGCGGCATGCTCGCGCAGGATCACTGCGCAGCGCACCGTGCCGATCTGCTGCTTCAGAACGACAACGGCGTCCTGTTCGCCCGAAATCTCGCCAAAGCGTTCGGTTGCCAGAAGAATGGCCGTGCCGACTGTCGGGTGACCGGCAAAGGGCAGTTCCATCTTTGGGGTAAAGATCCGCATGGTGGCCGAATGGCCGGGCTTTTCCGGCGGGAAGACGAAGACCGTCTCGGAGAGATTGAACTCACCGGCGATCTTCTGCATCTGCTCGTCGCTCAGGCCCTCGGAGTCCAGAACCACCGCCAGGGGGTTCCCGGCAAGGGTCGTGTTTGTGAAGACATCCAGGATCGCATAGCGGCGGCTCATACTTCTTTTCTCCCTGAAACCGCCTGCCTGCCTTCAAAGGAAGCCGGGCAAGGGGCTCGAATGCTGTAAAACAATCAACCTGTCCTCAACGGACGGCCCCAGTCAAACCCAGGGTGCCGGGTTCAAAGGTGAGCGGACTTTTGCATTTTCAGGCAAGTCCTGCCAGTGCTTAGTGCGTATTCTTGGTGAACAAAATATTGCCGTTCCCGGCCGCTTTGCCCTGCGCCAGTCATGGCAGCAGATATTCGCCAAGCGAGCGGGCGTAGGGCACAATGGCACTGTCCGCCAGGTCCGCGCGCGTGCGGATGATGCGTATGTCCGCCAGTTCCTGTTCTTCGGATGCCTCGGAGAAACGCAGGATCTCCGTGCGCAGTTGTTCAGCGGGACGAGGTACGTCCATCACCTGACCGATGGAAATCCGCCAGCCGTCGAAAGTCACCAGCAGTTCCGCTGGCCGGACATCCTCTGGCTTCAGGCCGGTTTCCTCTGAAAGTTCCCGGTAGATCGCCCCGACGACATCGACCTTGCCGTCTTCGGTAAGATCGGTCGGGTCGAGATTGCCACCGGGCGGATAGATCATCCCCGCCGTCGCCGTTTTCCCGGACATCACGCCGTAGAGCAATGCGCCCTCGGATGAGCGCAAGATGGCGGAGCCGAAAAGATTGTACGAGGTTGGATCGGGAGCGCCCCAGTCGCGCCACGCCAGAAACGCGGCGAAGGAACACTCCGCGCAGGTGCCGTTGAAGGTTCCGTCGTTGAACTCATATCCGGTCAGCTTCATCGTGCGGCCATTCCACAGCAGCGGAATGCGCTTCCTGGCGTCCTCGAAATACGCATTGATGGCCTCCGCATGCGCGCTTTCGAAGGCCCAGGGTTTGTTTGAAACCTCGATGTTCAGCTTATCAACCCGGTAAACTGTCGGTGCCAGCGGTTTTTCCATCAAGGGAATGTCCTTGCGGGGTGACATCTCGCTTGGCCGTGTAGCCAGGGTCTTGAACCCGCGCTTTTCATAAAACGGGCCTGCATGGGCGTCGCTTTCCAGGTAAAGGCGGCTCAATCCCTGGCGGTGAGCATGGTCTTCGGCGCGCTTCAGCAGAAGATCGCCAATGCCCTGGCGCTGGGCTTCGGGGGCAACAAACAGGAAGTCGATAAGGAGGGTATCTTCGCTTTGGGGAGATAGCCCTGAAAAGGCGACCGGAAGGCCGTTCCGCTCTGCGACGGTCAACGTCAGCGACCGGATGGTTGCCTCGGAAATCTGCCAGTATTCGCGAAACTCCGCCATCTTCTCCTCCGGATAGCCCCAGGAGGCCTTGGCGCGGTGGAGAATATCGGTGAGGGCGGGGATATCGGCCTCGGTGGCCGGGCGCAGTTTCAATGGCATGGGCAGTCCAGTAGGTTACGTCCCGGACAGCCCTAGCCAGACATTGTGAAAGTTACAAGGCAGCAGGCCTCGTTTAGGTCTGCTTGATGAACGTGCCGTTCTGCAGTTCGGTGACGGCCTGTATCAGTTCCTGGCGCGTGTTCATCACGATCGGTCCGTGCCAGGCGACGGGTTCCTTGATCGGGGCGCCGGAAACGAGCAGGAAGCGAATGCCTTGCTCTCCCGCCTGAACCACGATCTCGTCTCCGGACCCGAAGATCACCAGAGAGCGGTTGCCGGTCTCGTCGCGGATCTTCAGTTCCTCGCCGCCGAATTCCTTCTCCGTCAACACACCGAACGGGTCTGATGCCCCCTCGAAAGTTCCCGAGCCCTCGAAGATATAGGCGAAGGTCTGCTTGTAGGTGTCGACCTTGAAGCGCTTCTTCTGACCGGCCGGTACGTGGATGTCGAGATACTGCGGATCGGCGGCAATGCCGTCGACCGGGCCGCGCTTGCCCCAGAATTCGCCACAGATGATCCGGGCCGAAGTGCCGTCGTCGTCGGTCACAACCGGGATCTCTTTTGAAGCGACATCCTGGTAGCGTGGTGCTGTCATCTTCAGCGAGGAGGGCAGGTTTGCCCAGAGCTGGAAACCGTGCATGCGGCCGTTGGTGTCGCCCTTCGGCATTTCCTGATGCATGATCCCGCGTCCGGCGGTCATCCACTGGACGTCACCCGCCCCCAGGTTGCCGCTGTTGCCCAGGCTGTCGCCATGTTCAACGGTGCCGGCCAAAACGTAGGTAATGGTCTCGATGCCGCGATGCGGATGCCAGGGAAAGCCCTTCAGGTAGTCTTCGGGGCGTTCGTTGCGGAAATCGTCGAGCAGAAGGAACGGGTCCAGCATTTCAGGGTCCTGAAAACCGAAGACCCGCTCCAGCCGGACGCCAGCGCCTTCCAGGGTCGGTTGCGTGCTGCCAATGTGCGTTACGGGACGGATGGACATGATCTTTTCCTGCTTCGAATTGAGTTCGATTTGACTGGAAGATAGTGGTTTGGCGGGCAAAACCTAGTCGCGGGTCCGCAGACGCAGTGTTTCGTCAGACGAAACAGTGATGTCGCCAACCGGAATCCCTGCAAAGGACCGTGGCGTCGGCCACTGGCTTGCATCTTGCGGCCTGTCCGCCCACATGCGAGTGTGCCCGCCTGTTTGGCCGTCTGGTCAAATCCCCATTTCCGAACCGGTTGAAACGATGGCTCCGATACTTTCCGTCCGCAACCTGGAAAAAACCTACGATGGTGGTTTCCAGGCTCTCAAATCCGTGTCTCTGGATATCCAGCAGGGAGAGGTGTTTGCGTTGCTCGGGCCGAATGGCGCCGGCAAGACGACCCTTATCAGCACGATTTGCGGTCTTGTGCGGCCGACCTCCGGCAGCATCCACGTATGCGGTCATGACGCCTTGAGCGAATACCGCGCCGCCCGTCAGATGATCGGTCTGGTGCCGCAGGAAATGCCCACGGCGCCCTTCGAGATGGTGGGGGATACGGTGGCCTTCAGCCGCGGTCTGTTCGGCATGAAACCGGATCCGGCGCGGATCGAAAGCATCCTCAAGGACCTGACGCTCTGGGACAAGCGCAACAACCCGATAATGGCCCTGTCCGGCGGCATGAAACGCCGTCTTCTGGTCGCCAAGGCGCTGGCACACGAGCCGAAGATCCTGTTTCTGGACGAGCCCACGGCCGGCGTGGACGTGGAACTGAGACATGACATGTGGCGCATCGTGGGCGAATTGAAGGACAAAGGCGTCACCATCATCCTGACGACACACTACATCGAGGAAGCCGAGGAAATGGCCGACCGTGTGGGGGTGATCAACAAGGGTGAAATCATTCTGGTTGAGGAAAAGGCGGAACTGATGCGCAAGCTCGGGCGCAAGTTGCTGTCGCTCAGCCTCACCGAACCTCTCAGCGAGATCCCGGGCAGCCTTGCCCACTATGACCTGAAGCTCGAGGACGAAGGGCGCAGTCTGGTCTATACCTACGATACACAGGCGGACCGCACCGGCATCACCTCGCTTCTGACCGACCTCTCTCAGGCCGGTGTCCGCTTCCACGATCTGCAGACCGACCAGTCGTCGCTGGAGGATATCTTCGTCGGCCTGGTCAGTCAGGGGTGAGGCGGAAATGGAAAAAGACTTCACCATCCGCGAGGCGGTACTTGCAGACAGCACGGCCCTGACCGATCTGTGCATGCGCTCCAAGCAGTCGAACGGTTACGACGACGCCTTCATGGCGATGTGCGCCGAAGAACTGAAGGTCCGCGACAGCTGGATCGAGGATGATGATTTCTGGCTGGCGCAGGATGCCGACGGGCGACCGGTCGGCTGTATTCGACTGTCCACGGGTGAGGATGGCGAGACGGGCGAACTGGAAACCTGTTTTGTTGACCCTGCCTGGCAGGGGCGGCGCGTTGGCCGGGCGTTGTTCGACATGCTTCACCAAAGGGCACAGGATCTGGGGCTGGTCAGGATCGGTCTCGATGCGGATCCCTTCGCCGAACCCTTTTATGCCCGCATGGGCTTCAAGACCATTGGCCGGTCACCATCCGGTTCGATCCCGGGGCGTACATTGCCCCGGATGGAACTCCTTCTGACATCGGGGCAGCAGCGCACATGAATTTCGAAGCGATCAAAGTCATTTATCTGACGGAAATGGCGCGCACCCGCCGCACGATCATGCAGAGCATCATCTCGCCGGTGATCTCCACGGTGCTTTATTTCGTCGTCTTTGGAGCGGCCATCGGCTCGCGGATTTCCGAAGTCGACGGCGTCAGCTACGGCGCCTTCATCGTTCCCGGGCTGATCATGTTGTCGCTGATGACACAGAGCCTGTCCAACGCATCGTTCGGCATCTATTTCCCACGGTTCACGGGAACGATCTTCGAGGTGCTGTCAGCTCCGGTGTCGTTTCTGGAAATTACCGTCGCCTATGTCGGCGCGGCGGCGACGAAGTCCATCCTGGTCGGTCTGATCATTCTCATTACGGCGAGTTTTTTCGTACCCCTGGAAATCCAGCACCCGGTGTGGATGGCGGCGTTCTTTCTCCTGACGGCCATCACCTTCGCGCTGCTCGGCTTCATCATTGGCATCTGGGCTGATAACTTCGAAAAACTGCAATTCGTCCCGCTGTTGATCGTCACGCCTCTGGCTTTTCTGGGCGGCAGCTTCTATTCCATCAACATGTTGCCGGAGATCTGGCAGAAGATCACGCTGATCAACCCGGTGGTCTACCTGATTTCGGGCTTCCGCTGGAGCTTCTATGGTCAAGCGGATGTCAGCTTGTGGCTGTCTCTGCTGGCAACCATGATCTTTCTTGGCGGGTCTCTGGCCGTCGTACATTGGATTTTCAAGACCGGTTACCGCCTCAAGGCATAAGGTCCGGCCGAAACGCGAGTTTGAGAGAGCGGGAATGCGTGCGTCTTTCCTTATGAAGAAGGCTTCGATCTTCATTCTGGCCGGCTTCCTGGCCGCCTGTCAGACCGGGCAAGGTCAGTCTCCGGCGCCTGTTGCAAGCACGGCACCGGCCGTTCAGGCTGCCCCGCTTCCGGCCGTTGCCTATGCGCCGGAAACAGCCGTCGAGCGCGGATTTTCCGCACTGGTGCTGAATGCATCCACCGGTGAGGAGCTTTACGCGGTCGATGCGGATGCGCCGCGTTATCCCGCGTCGCTCAGCAAGATGATGACGCTCTATCTGCTTTTTGAGGCCGTCTCCGAAGGGCGCTATTCGCTTTCCACTCCCTTGAGCGTTTCTGCCAAGGCGGCATCGGAGCCTCCGGCGAAAATCGGCCTCAAGGCAGGGTCCACCATCACGGTAGAGCAGGCAGCCAGGGCGCTTGCTGTCAAATCCGCCAATGATGTTGCCATCGTCGTTGCCGAAAACCTTGCCGGCAGCGAAGCAGCCTTTGCCCGGCAGATGACCTCCCAGGCACGGGCGCTTGGTCTGTCGCGGACCCGCTTCGTCAATGCCACCGGCCTGCCTGATCCCGCTCAGGTGTCCTCGGCCCGCGACATGGCGGTGCTGGGCCTCGCGCTCAAGCGTCGCTTTCCGCAATATGCCAGCTATTATCGGGCAAGGTCCTTTTCCTATAACGGCCGCACCTTCCGGGCGACCAACAACCTGGTGGGCAAGGTGGCCGGCGTCGATGGCCTGAAGACGGGCTATATCCGCATGTCGGGTTACAATCTTGTCGCGACAGCCAATCGCGGCGGCAAGCGTCTGATTGTTGTCGTCATGGGCGGAGCCAGCGAAGCGGCACGGGACAAGGAAGTGACGCGGCTGATCGAAGCCTATTCCTGAGCGGCCCCGAAAACTCAGGACGGCGCAGCACCGGACGCGGCATCAACAACGGAAACCCGGTTGCGACCGGTTCGTTTGGAGCGGTAGAGGCTCTGGTCAACCGTCTTGAGCAGTTCGGTCGATGGTAGCTCGCTGCCGTTGCCGTGATAGACACCTGCCGAAGCCGTCAAGTTGAACTCTTCCGGGGCGAACTCGAACCGCAGCCCGGCGATGCGTTCGCGCAGGCGTTCGGCGACACGGTAGGCGTTCTCCCTGGAAATGGATGGCAGCAGCACGGCGAATTCCTCGCCTCCGAGGCGTGCGAAGCAATCGTGCTGGCGCAGATGCGCCTTCACTTCCGAACAGACCCTCACAAGCGCCTCGTCGCCGGCAATATGCCCGAACCGGTCGTTGACCTGTTTGAAATGGTCCAGGTCGAAATGGACCAGCCCGAAATCGTCCTTTGAGGTCTCTTTCAGAAGGTTTTCCAGACGCGCCTGGAATTCCCGGCGGTTGAAGGCGCCGGTCAAAGGGTCGCGCCGAGCGTCCTCCCGGTTCCGGTTCGCCGCGATTTCGAACGACAGCGCCAGCGAGAAAGCCCCTGTCACGCTGATGAAGACCAGAGCGCACATCAGGTGAATGTTCAAGACCATATCATCGATCATGCCGGGACCCTGCGGCGCGCCTGACAGGAGCCCGTGAACCGTGCGCATCGCGCCCTCGGCGGCCAGAAACACGAACGCCAGAATGAGGCCGATGCTGGAGATAAGGCCTCGGAACGGCTTTGAGGCATAAATGGCGATGGTTGCCAGGGACAATAGAAGAAACACGATGTTGGCAGCCAGATAGGCCAGCGCATAGTTGGAAAGCAGGTAAGCGCAGCTTGCGGCGACGACATAGGCGAACGCGAGAGCGGCAACGTTGCTGATCTTGCTCGGCATGTGCGCCAGAAGGCGTGCGGCGTGCCAATGACAACCAAAGCCAAGCAACAGCAGCGTGTTGGGGAGCAGATAGGCGGCGAGCGGCGGCAGCCTGTTGCTGACCGCAAAGCCGATCAGCGCCAATGCCAGCAGGGCATTGGCTGCGGCCCAGCTCATCCAGTGGGTTCTCGGACGTGTCTGCAGGGATATGGCGAGGAAGCAGATGGCAAAGATCGACAGCAGAAGCACATTTGCTGAAAAGAGTGTCGATATATCCATCAAGGGGGCTCCGGGGGCGGATGCTCGTTCGTGGAAAGGGTAGTGATTACGTTATGGGAAAGGCTCTTGCAATCCAGTTAGCCGTGATGGAAAAACTTTTATCAATTCGGGAGTTTGGCGGTTCGATCCCGTTTACGATCCTCGTGAAATTTGCCGAGGTTTCAAGCATTCGTTTCAGGCGAACGATTGTCGTCATGCCGTCCTTTGGGGAGCGGCTGGATGAGACCACACCCTCATCGGTGCGGCGGGAAAAAAGAAACCCCGCTGTTGCCAGCGGGGTCTCGGTTCGGGTCGATGGGGCGAAGCTTGTTAGTTCTTGGTCTTGTCGACGAGAGCGTTGGACTTGATCCACGGCATCATGCCGCGCAGCTTTTCGCCAACTTCCTCGATCTGGTGTGCATCGTTCAGGCGGCGGGTCGCCTTGAACTTCGCAGCGCCTGCACGGTATTCCTGCATCCAATCGGAGGTGAACTTGCCGGTCTGGATGTCGGTCAGGACGCGCTTCATTTCTGCCTTGGTTTCCGGCGTCACGATGCGCGGACCGGTCACATACTCACCCCACTCAGCCGTGTTGGAAATGGAGTAGTTCATGTTGGCGATGCCGCCTTCGTAGATCAGGTCGACGATCAGCTTCACTTCGTGCAGGCACTCGAAGTAGGCCATTTCCGGAGCGTAACCGGCTTCGACCAGGGTTTCGAAACCGGCGCGGATCAGCTCGACGAGACCGCCGCACAGAACGGCCTGTTCGCCGAAGAGGTCGGTTTCGCACTCTTCCTTGAAGGTGGTTTCGATGATGCCCGAACGACCGCCGCCGACGCCACAGGCGTAGGACAGGCCGAGGTCATGGGCATTGCCGGAGGCGTCCTGGTGAACAGCGATCAGGCACGGCACGCCGCCACCCTTCAGGTATTCGCCGCGCACGGTATGGCCCGGGCCCTTCGGCGCGACCATCAGAACGTCGACGGTGGATTTTGCTTCGATCAGGCCGAAGTGAACGTTGAGGCCGTGTGCGAAGGCGATTGCGGCGCCGTCACGGATGTTGGCTGCAATGTGGTCCTTGTAGATGTCGGCCTGCAGTTCGTCCGGGGTGGCCATCATCATCAGGTCGGCCCAGGCAGCGGCATCTGCCACGTTCATGACCTTGAAGCCGTCGGCTTCTGCCTTCAGGGCAGTCGTGGAGCCTTCGCGCAGGGCAACTGCGATTTCGGTGCAGCCGCTGTCTTTCAGGTTCATCGCGTGGGCGCGGCCCTGAGAGCCGTAGCCGATGATGGCGACTTTTTTGGATTTGATCAGGTTAAGATCAGCATCACGATCGTAATAAACGCGCATGGGTTCCTTTCTCCCGTCTGCATTCTGTTAGTTGAAGGCCGGTTTTCCGGTCTTGATTGGTTCTGGTGGTTCCCAGTTTGTCCGAAGGTTCGAAGCGCTCACGCCCCGAACAGACGGTAAAAGCGGTCAACGGCCACTTCGGCCTGCGATTTCAGGTCCTTCTCGGCGGGACCGGCGGTCTCACCGAGGAGGAGGCGGATGTGGACGTCCCGAATGGCCAGACCGTAAAGCACCTGGTAGGCGTCTTCGGATTCGTCGAATTTCAGAAGACCGTGGCGGCGGCCGCTGTCCAACATGGCGCGCGCACGGGCGGAAATCATGTGCTTGCCGCGCACCAGCAGAAGCTGGCCAAGGCGGTTCGAGTTGGTGTTGGACTGGCCGATTGACAGCCGGTTCAGCGCCAGGGACGTCTCGGAAAACAGGACACCCAGCAGTGCCTCGACAAAGGCCGTCACATGCGCGCGGAACGTTGCCGCGTCGGCGGTGGCTCCGGCCTCCGAGGGAAACTGAACCTGGCTGGCCTGAAAGGCGACAACCGCGGCCAGCAGGCCATCCCGGTCGCCAAACCACTTGTAGAGGCTTTCCTTTGAGCAACTTGCCGTACGGGCAAGACCTGCCGTCGTCAGCGCCTTCTCGCCGCCCTCTACCAGCAGGGTCAGCGCATGTTGCAGCACCACCTGCTGGCGCGGCGAAAATTCGGGCGCTGCATCCGGGCGGGAGGTGGCAATATCGTAAGCGGTCGCTGGCATTTGTCTGGTCGGGTCGTTGATGAAATGTGTGGGAACCGTACGGTACGGTTCGGGTGCGGTTATGACATCGGCAACGAGGCAGGTCAAGGGTAATTTTGCACCTTTTTGGCGAGCGCTCGTGCCAGGACAAGGGCTTTTGAATGCGGGCTTAAAGCCGCAGGCGGAGTAGAAATTTACGCTTACTTGAGGTCCCGCTTGCTTCGGAAAGAAAATGCGGATTAGATTTTCGTATTGAAGTTTGTTGCTTTGTTTTTGCTGGGTGGTTTTGAAATGTTGACGATCAGAAAACTCGTTATCGGGCCGTTGTTGCTGGCCTTTCTTGTCTTGACTGCCGTTGGTGCGAGCGCGGCTCCGCGGGTGACAGCCAAGATCGATCTGTCCGAACAGCGGCTTTATCTTTATGTCGATGGCCGGTTGCGAAACAAATGGCCCGTTTCAACCGCACGCAAGGGCTACCGTACTCCGACCGGCAGCTGGCGGCCAACCCGGCTGGAACGCGATTGGCATTCGCGCAAGTACAACTGGGCGCCCATGCCCTATTCGGTCTTCTTTCTGGGGGGCTATGCCATTCATGGGACCTCCGACATCAAGCGGTTAGGACGTCCGGCCTCGCACGGCTGCATCCGGCTTCATCCCAAGAATGCCGCTCATCTTTATAATCTGGTGCGCAAGGTCGGCCGAGCCGACACGAGGATCGTGATCAAGCGGTGAGTGGACGACTGTCTCCCAACGACGGCGACCCTCCCGAGTCAATCACGCAAGAAGTGCAGGACCTGTGTCTTTCGCAGGCCCGCACAATCAGACTTTGGCACTCCTGATCCGGCACCGGCTTTCTTCACGCTGGAAGGCATCCAACTACCAACAACAGTTTTCCCGTCCTTTCCTTGCTGTCACCGGTTGCATGGTCGGGGCGAGGCGGTTTTACTTTTGACCACCTTCTGCGTGTTTCCTGTTCTGCCAAGCGGAGGCCGTCATGACCGCCTGCTCCAAATCCTGCCAACGACTATCATGTGCCGTCTTGTTGCTTCTTGCGATTGTTCTCGTTGGGCCTGCGCTCGGCCAGACCGCGGCGGGCGATGGCAATCCGCCGCTGCCGGAAAGTCCGGTTAGCGTCGGTCTTTACATCAGCCCGCCTTTCGTCATGGAGGAAGAGCCAGGCGTCTATTCCGGCATGGCGGTCGATCTGTGGGAGGCATTGGCGCAGAAAAACGGCATTCCCTACGAATACAGGATCTTCCCGACCATACGGGAACTGGTGGATGCCACGGCGAACAAATCCATCGGTATTGCCGTCACCAACCTCACAATCACCCGCAAGCGTGCGGACAGGATCGATTTTACGCAGCCCTGGTTCGACGCCGGCTTGCGCATCCTTGTTTCGGACAGTCAGGGCGCGAGCTTCAGCGAAGTACTCACCGGGCTGAACGAATCCGGTTACCTGAAAGCGTATGGCTGGCTGGCGCTCGTGATCCTGATCGCCACTCTTCTGATGACCCTGTTCGACCGGCGCTTCGACAAGAATTTTCCGCGCGGCTGGCCGGAAGGGGTGTCGGAGAGCTTTTATGCGGTCATGTCCGTGGTGACATCCGGCAAGGCGCCCTCGCGCAAGAACCTGTTTGGTTGGCCAGGCCGCATCTGGCAGGCGCTCTGGCTGGTCTGCGGCATTGCGGTGATGGCTTATGTGACTTCGTCGGTGACCAGTGTCATGACAACCCTGTCGCTCACCAACCAGATCAACAGTGTGGCCGATCTGCCGGGCAAGAGTATCGGCGTCTTCGCCGGCAGCGTGGCCGAGGAGTTTGCAGAAGCATCCGGTTGGTCGCACCGGTCATTTGACGACATCGAAGGTGCCGTTGCTGCTCTGCGCAATGATGAGATCGATGCCGTTGTCGGCGATGCGCCTGTCCTTGAGTATTACGCTCACAGTCACCCCAGAGCGAATGTTGAGGTGATCGGTCCGATCTTCGAGCCGGACAAATACGGCTTTGCACTTGCGCATGGCAGCCCGTGGACAAGGCCGTTGACGCTGGAATTGCTGACGGCGCATGAAACAGATCTGATCGAGCAATTGCGTGTGCGCTACTTTGGTGACGAGCGTTAGCCGCAGGACTGCGCTGCAGCCCTCAACCAGTCGACGACAACGGATGCTGTCTCCCGGTTCCGGCTCTGGTGCGACAGCACGGCGTGATAGGCGTTGTCCGGCTGCAGAGGCGGCAGACCGGCAGAGACCAGCAGGCCTTTTTCGACCTGATCGCCGGTGATCGAGCGCCAGCCGAGCATGACACCGTGCCCGGAGATGGCTGCCTGGGTGGCCTGAACGTAGTTGGAGAACCTCAGACCCTTTGCGGAACCTGCCGCTTTCTGGTGCGTGCGGGCAAGATAGTCCGGCCAGGAGAGCCAGCGCCGGTCGCTGGTGTCCACATGGATCAGAAAGGCTGTGCCAAGGCTGCCGCCGTCACTCCTTATCCGGTCGGCCAGGGACGGGGAACAGACAGGCTCCACGGTTTCCTGAAACAGAAGATCCACCGTGCCATCGTCCCAGCGGCCGTCACCGTAGCGCATGGCAATATCCGTACCCTGGCCAAGCCGGGGCACCTCCTGCTGCGTCGTGTGCACATTCACCGCGATGTCCGGATGGTCGATATAAAAGGCCTCCAGACGCGGCATCAGCCAGTAGGTGGCAAAGCCGATGGTGCAGGCAACGGTGACGGAGGCGCTGGCCGGGTCGTTGAGCGCGCGGATGTCGTTCAGCGCTTCACTCAGCCGTTCCGTGTTCTCGACAACCGCCTTCAGGAGGATCTCGCCGGCCTCCGTAAGGCCTGAGGGGCGCGTACTGCGGTCGATCAGGGCAGCGCCGATATGCTCTTCCAGTTGGCGCAGTGCCTGGCTGACCGCCGACATGGAGACATTGAGTTCAGCCGCTGCGGCCTTGGTGCCGCCAGCCCGTTGAACCGTCTCGAAAACGGTGAGCAGCCTAAGCGGAGGAAGTCGGAGCATATGGTCGTCCAAGTTAAGTGAATGCTTAATTTAAGTTTCGATTTTATCGCCTTTTCAAATCGACAGCGCAAGAGCAACTTCATGGAAGCCATTCGCAACGAAGGGCCTTTCAATGATGCGCGGAAGGCATCTGATGGGCCGTTGAACTAAACTTAGAAGGACGGATCTAATGCTTGGAACAGGTGATGCGGGTGTATTGCTTCAGGAAAAGGGTCTCGATGTACCGCTGAGCAACGGACAAACCGCCTACTTCAATTACTACTGGCTGCGTGACAATTGCCCGAGTTCCTTCGACCCGGAGACCCGCGAGCGCGTCAACGACATCTTCGCTCTGGAGGCAGCGCCGAAGGCAGCTTCCGCGGTCATCGTCGGCGGTGATCTGGAAATCGCATGGGCTGGCACCAACGACGTCTCCCGTCTGCCGCTGTCGCTGCTCTCCGCTTACTCTGCCGGCGAGAAGCGGCCGGACATCGCGAACCTGCCGCGTGAACCCTGGTATGGCGATCACTACGCCAAGATGGCGCGGTTTTCCTATGACGAGGTCATGGAAGATACCGGCCGCCGGCGCGACTGGGCCAAGGCCATGCTGACCGACGGTGTTGCGCTTCTGACCGGCTTGCCGGATACCGATGAAGCGCTCACCGATACGGCGGGCCTCATCGGACATGTACGGCCGAGCTACTTCGGCCTGACCTTTGAGGTCAAAACCCACATCAAGCCAACCAACCTTGCCTTCACGTCCAAGGCGCTACCGCTTCACACGGATCTGCCGGACGAGGATCTGGCACCGGGCGTGCAGTTCCTGCACTGCCGGGCCAATACGGTGGAAGGCGGTAACAGCATCTTTGTCGACGGGCTGGCGGTCGCGGAAGATTTCCGCAAGGCCTATCCGGAAGACTTCGAGCTTCTGGTCAACGTGGACGTGCCTTATTTCTGCGAGCATGACACCTTCGACATGCGCTCGCGCCAGCGGGTGATCGAACTGGACGAGCACGGCAACATTTCCGGTGTCACGATCAGCCAGCACCATGCCGATATCTTCGACATGCCGCAGCATGAGCTGGACCGCTACTATCCGGCATTCTGCCGCTTTGGCCGGATGATGCGGGACAAGAAATACCTGATGCAGTTCCGCTTGAATGCGGGGGAATGTATTGTCTTCGACAATCACCGCATCGTGCATGGCCGGGCTGAATACTCGGCAACCAGCGGAAATCGGCACCTGCGCGGCTGCTACACCGACCGGGGCGAACTGCGCTCCACATACCGGATCCTGTCCGGGGAAGGACGGTTCAAATGAGTGTTGTGACGGACGTACGCTTCGGGGCGGACCCTGCCCGGCAAAGCGAACAGGCCCTGCGAGAGGATCTCGCAGCAGCTTTCCGTCTGGCCGTGAAATTCGGCTGGAGCGAATCTGTCGGCAATCACTTCAGTGCGGCGGTGTCCGACGACGGGTCGAAGTTCCTTATGAACCCGAAATGGCGACATTTCGCGGAAATCCGCGCCAGCGACCTATTGCTGCTCGATGCCAATGACGACACGGTGATGGCGGGCGAAAATGCGCCGGACCCGTCCGCCTGGTGCATTCACGGCACAGTTCACAGGGCCAACCCGAAGGCACGAGTGCTGTTTCACTGCCATCCGCCCAACGCCACGGCGCTGGCGACGTTGCAGGATCCGTCGATGAAGCCGATCGATTTGAACACGGCCCGCTTCTTCGGCAAGGTCGCGGTCGACCTCGGCTTCGGCGGCATGGCCGACGAGGCGGAGGAGGGCAGGCGGATCGCCGAAACCCTGGGTGAAAAGCCGGTCCTGGTGATGGGCAACCACGGTGTTTCAATCTCCGCCGTCACGGTCGCCGAAGCTTTTGAGCATCTCTATTTCTTCGAGCGGGCTGCGGAAACGCTGCTGAAGGCCTATGCCACCGGCCAGCCGCTTGCTGTCATGTCGGACAATCTGGCCGCCAAGACCGCCGCCGAATGGGAACCCTATGTCGGCATGGGCTATGCCCATTTCGACTACTGGAAGCGCGATCTCGACCGGAGCGAACCGGATTACAGGGACTGACACCTGCACATATCGACTTGCTTTCGCCTCTCCAGTCTGGGGAGGCGAAATGCGTTCAGCGCCACTCTCGATGTCACCCCGGGCGAGCGACGCGAGACCCGGGGCCCACTCGTTTCCAGAGGGCGGACGTGCGGGAGGCGGTTCCTCTATCTTCCTTATCCGCTTCAGCAAGGAGCCTTGCGAGTAGGCCCCGGATCTGCGCCTTGCATGTCCGGGGTGACACTGAGGACGTGCCGGGAGTGCTACGCCTCAGGCTGGGCGGGTGATTTGGTCTGGGCGGACCGTGCAGATGGAAATGCCCTGAAACAGCAGAAATTCGCCCTGTAGTAGCGACCTAATACCCGTTGGAACCTGCTGCCTGCTAGCCTTCCTTCATCGCTATTTGCCACGCTGGAGGACGAAGCATGAGTGCGAAGAAGATCCTGATGATCACGGGTGATTTCACCGAAGATTACGAGACCATGGTGCCGTTTCAGACGCTGCTGGCCATGGGATATACGGTCGATGCGGTTTGCCCCGGCAAGAAGGCGGGCGACACGGTTGCGACCTGCATCCACGACTTTGAAGGCGACCAGACCTATTCGGAAAAACGCGGCCATAACTTCACGCTGAATGCCACCTTCGCCGAGGTTGACGTTGCCGTTTATGATGCTCTGGTGATCCCGGGTGGCCGGGCCCCTGAATATCTGCGCCTCGACGCGGCTGTTCTTGAAGCCGTGAAGCATTTCATGGAAGCGGACAAGCCGGTTGCCGCAATCTGCCACGGAGCGCAGATCCTGACTGCTGCCAGGGTGATCGAAGGCCGCACCGTATCGGCCTATCCGGCCTGCCGTCCGGAAGTGGAGCTTGCCGGTGCCACCTATGCCGATATTGCAATCGATGGTGCCGTGACCGACGGCAAGCTTGTCACGGCTCCGGCCTGGCCAGCCCATCCGGCATGGCTTTCGCAGTTCCATGCGGTTCTCAGCGGTGCAGCCGCCGGCTCCATGGCTGCCTGAGGCAAAAGGTGCGGGCCGGCCGGCTGGGCCGCACCGCCAATTTCCATGGCAGGCGGTTTGAGGGAGCGCCGGAGCTCTCCATCTGCTCCTGACCTGTCTTCCTCAAATGATGGAAGAGGGCTAGGCTACAGGCCAAGCAAGGGACGTCGAAGCGCCTTCATCAGTTCCCGTGTCTTTGCTTGCATCCTGACGAACCGGAGGAAGCATCATGTGCAAACTCTTCATCGAGGCAGATTCCACGCTTTGGGAAAGCACGACCAAGTCGTTGCGCATCGATGGCATGGTGACATCGGTGCGGCTGGAAACTTTCTTCTGGAAGGTTCTGGACGAGATTGCCGGACGCGACGGCATGAATGTGGTGCAACTGATCACCAAGCTTCATCATGAAAGCATCGACGCAGGACACGATCTCGGAAACTTCACGAGTTTTCTGCGGGTGTGTTGCGGCCGCTATCTGGCGTTGCAATTGTCCGGCGATGTGCCGACCGACAAGCGACTGCCGATTGCCGGCCTTGATGCAGACGGCATTCTGGAAGCCGAAACAGGCCGCATGCACTGAGGCAAGCTGCGGAGTGAGCGCATTCATTTCCCCATCGTCCTCCCGGCCAGCCGGAACGACGATGCAAAGATGGGTGTTTGAAACGGGAAGAACCCTTCCTCAGGCAGCAGCTTTCTCGGCGAGCGCAAGTCGCATGTCTTCGGCAACCTCTACCGGAGCAGATTCAGTCGGAACCTGGAAGAGGCCCAGTTTTTTCGTCACCTTGCCCAACATCACCGAGGCGGTCATCCACACCAGCAAGGGTGCAGCCACCAGCGGCAGGGCGACAGGCAGCAACCAGTAGAACATTTCAGGCGCATAGCTGTGCGAGAAGGCGATGGCGCCGGCGCCTGCAATGCTCATCCACCATGTGGCGGAAAACGCTGCCGAGATCGGCAGGGAACCGTCGTCCCGGTCGGCTGTCGGCCAGCCGCTGTCGGCTCCCGTCAGCACCTGAAACACCGAACGGCAGTGAAACATCATGTGGATCGGCGCAAGGATCGACGTCAGCAGGATTTCCAGAACGAAGCTGATCAGCAGGCGCGCAGGGCCGCCGAAATCTGCCGAATTGCCGCCAAGCAGCGCGCGCGCAACCAGCAGGAGCTTTGGCAGGATGAGCAGAGCCACCAGACCGAACAGCAGTGCAAGCGCTGTCGTCGTTTCCGGGTGGGGAAAGACCGGGAAGGGCGAGTGCCCGTCGAAATAGACAGGAGGCGGCGCCACCAGCGGTGCAGCCAGGCTTGCCAGCAGGAAAACGCACCAGATCGGCGAGGCAAGATAGGCGAAAACGCCTTGCAGGATCGAAATCCGGCTCCAGAAACGGAAGCGGGGGGCCGCCAGAATGCGGCTGTGCTGCAGATTGCCCTGGCACCAGCGCCGGTCGCGCTTGGCGTAATCGACCATATTGGCCGGTGCTTCCTCGTAGGAGCCTGTCAGATCCGGATCAAGACGTACCTTCCAGCCGTCCCGTGCCAGAAGCGCGGCCTCGACGGTGTCATGGCTGAGGATATGGCCACCGAAGGGCGGTTTGCCTGTGAGGGGCGCCATGCCGCATGCGGCAGCAAAAGCGCGGGTGCGGATCAGGGCATTATGGCCCCAGAAGGTGCCTTCCTCGCCCTGCACCGCTGCCAGTCCGCGTGCGAAATAAGGACCATAGAGACCGGTCGCGAATTGCAGGAGGCGGCCGAACAGGGTGGAAAGCCCGATGATCTGCGGCAGTGATTGCAGCAGACCGAGGCGCGGATCGGCTTCCATGCGCCGGACCATCTCCAGAATGGTCTTTCCGTCCATCAGGCTGTCGGCATCAAGCACAAGCATATATTCGTAGGCACCGCCGGAGGTCGTCAGGAAGTCGGCAATGTTGCCCGCCTTGCGGCCGATGTTCTGTTCACGGCGCCGGTAGAACAAACGTCCGCCGGCATTCTGGCGAACGAGTAACTGTTCGTAGGCGCGCTGTTCTGCCTCGCCGACGTCGTCTTTGGTGGTGTCGGACAGGACGAAAAAATCGAACCGGTCTGCCGCAGGCAGGGTGGCAACCGATTTCATGATGGCCTCCAGGCGGGCGTACACCGGTCCGGTGGCTTCATTGTAGATCGGCAGAAGAATGGCAGTGCGGCCTTCCGGAAAATCGCCGCTCTTCGCCCTCTCCTCAGTTGGAAACAGGATGCCGAAGAGAGCGATACATCCGCCCCAGGCCAGCCAGAACGAGGCGATGGCCATAAGAGCGATGCGGATGATGTCCAGCCAGTCGAACCCGTCCGACTGGACAACGATGGCAAACATGTAGGATGCCCCTGTGGTCAGGCACAGGGCGATCACTGCCATGGCCAGCCGCCGAAAGGCCGTCGACCAGGCTTCGGAGCCGGCCTTCTTCATGTCAGCGATCCTTGGCTGGAACCGGAACGCGCTTCAACTGCGGTGCCAGCGGCTGCAAGGCCCGGTGCCACAGGGCAACCAGCGGCGCAAAGCGAAGGGCCAGCGGCGGGTTGAGGTCATGCTGCGGCATTTCCAGCCCATGGCTGGGGGCCGGTACCGGCAAAGTCCTGATGAAGGCTGCCCGGTCCTGCTGCGCGGTGGTGACAGGATAGATGCCATGCCGGGCTGCAGGCGAGCTGGCGAGTGCGGACAAGAGCACGTCGTCACCAAGGTCTGGGCGCTTCAGGACAGACCGGATTTCGTCAAGCAGATCGCTGTCGGCGAAAAGGGCCGTCGTGGCCGTCTGATGATCGATACTCACATACTGTGTCATCTGTTCCCACTCCACTGATACATCCAGGTTTCCGTTACATCCGCCCCATCCAGTTGCAGGGCGAGGATGAACTCCACCGGTATTTCCTGATCGTCCCGCGCGATATCGAGCACGGCGCGCCAACTGCCGCTTTCCAGACGCTGGACGAACTGGTGTTCCACCTTGCCGTTCTGCAGGTTCAGTTTCGCTGTCAGAGGGGCGTCCGCGCCCATGTCAGCCAGATTGCCGCCAGCAAATTCCACGACGAACTTGCGCAGCTTCGGGTCCGGGTCGGAGGCGGCCGCGCCACCATGCCCAGTGCTGGTCGCGATAACCTGTGCCAGTTCGGTGCCCGGTTCCGGTTCCCGGCCCCAGATCATCCGATAAGCAAAACGGTGTTCGGAGCCTGCCTTGGTGCCGTTTTCCGGGACCCAGCAGGCAACGAGGTTGTCATAGATCTCTTTTTCGGCCGGGATTTCCGCCAGCATCACCTGGCCTTTGCCCCAGTCGTTGATCGGCTCGATCCAGAGTGACGGACGGCGCTGATATTTGGCTTCCGTATCCTGGTAATGGTCGAAATCCCGGTCCCGCTGCAGCAGGCCGAAACCCGCCGGGTTCTCCTCGTTGAAGAACGACAGGGCAAGCTTTTCCGGATTGCGGGCCGGGCGCCACAGACGCTGACCGTTCTGGCGCAGGATCAGCAGGCCATCGTTGTCATGAACTTCCGGGCGGTAATCATCAAAGCTGGTGCGGTCGTTCTCGCCGAACAGATACATCGATGTCAGCGGTGCGATGCCCAGACGTTCGACATCATCACGCAGGAAGATGTGTGCATCCACCTCCATCACCGTGTTGATGCCTGGCTTGATGGTGAACTGATAGGCCCCGGCCACGCGCTCGCTTTCGAGCTCCGCATAAAGCCGCATTTCGGCGGCGCCTTCCGCCGGGCGTTCCAGGTAGAACTTCGTGAACCGCGGAAACTCTTCCGGTCCGGCAATGGCCGTGTCGATCGCAAGTCCGCGTGCGGACAGGCCGTAAACGTTGCCCTTGCCGAGTGCCCGGAAGTAGCTGGCCCCCAGGAATACCGCCAGTTCGTCGAAATATTCCGGCGTGTTCAGCGGGTGGTGCAGGCGGAAGCCGGCGATACCCGGCAGATCAACGTCCTTGAATTTCTCCGGATCCAGCGGCTCGCGGTATTCAAAATCCGCACCTGTGAAGTGCAGTTCGCTGATCTTGCCGTCGACAATCTCATAGAGTTCCACCGGCTCCTTGTAGAGCCAGCCCGGGTGGAAGGCCTGCAGTTGATAGTTGCTGCGGATGTCTTTCCAGACAGACCTTTCGGGATTGAAGCGTATGGCACGATGCTGGTCATAGTCGAGCTTGGCGAGAATCTCGGGCAGTTGCGGGATTTCGGGGGTATAGGCCTTACCGGCCTTTTCCTTCATCCGCTCAACGAGTGCCGTAAAGTCAAATTCTTCGCCTGCTGCAAAGGATCCGCCCGCTTGTGCAGGTGCGGTATTCTCTGCAGCAAACGCGGTGCGCAGATCCGCGCTTGCCAGTGCGCCGGCCGCGAGGGCCGTTGCCGATAAAAACGTGCGTCGATTGATCACGACGATTGGTCACCTTGTTGAAATTAAAGTGTTCTTTGTGGTTCGTTTGTTGAATGAGCACGCGCACTGAAGCATTTTTATGGAGAAATACGGTCCAAAAAATGGCATTCCTGTGCAGCGCAGCATCGTACGCCTGTTTGTTTGTTTTTCAAACGCCCAAACAGCGCGTTGGTTTCAAAATTAATCGGAAAAAATTGCAGACTGGGATTTGGTTGCAATCATCTCGGCAACAAAATCAGCGATTGCCAGTGCCGAGGTCAGGCCTGGGGATTCGATCCCGTAAAGGGCAACCAGGCCGTCAAGTCCGTGGTCCGCAGGGCCGTCGATGCGGAAGTCCGCGGCGGGTTTCCCGGGGCCGGATATCTTGGGCCGGATGCCGGAATAGTCGGGCACAAGCGCACCATCGGCCAGTCCCGGCCAATAGCGGCGGATGGCAGCATAGAAACGCTCGCCGCGCGCCGGGTCGACGCGGTAGTCCATCGTCTCTACCCATTCCACATCCGGTCCGAAGCGCGCCTGATGTTGCAGGTCGAGCGTCAGGTGAACGCCAAGCCCGCCTGGCTCCGGCACGGGGTAGATGAGCTTGGAAAACGGCGCCTTGCCCTGAAGCTTGAAGTAGTTGCCTTTCGCAAGATAGCGGGGCGGAGGATTGGCGCCTTGCAGTGTGGACGCCAATTGCGGCGCACCGTGGCCCGCCGAAAGGATCAACTCCTTGCAGGTAAGGGCGTAGGTGTCGGCCCCGTCCGTCTCGGCATGCACCCGGTACCCGCCCTGCGCCAGGCGTTCCAGCCGTGCGACCCTGGTGTTCAGCACAACCTGGCCGCCGTTTGCTTCCAGCCCGCCCTGAAGCGCGAGCATGAAGCCGTGACTGTCGACAATGCCGGTGGAGGGAGACTGCAGGGCGCCGGTGCACGCCAGGTCCGGTTCGGAGCGTTTCAGGCTGTCCCGGTCCACAAACACGAGATCTGAAACGCCGTTTTCCGCGGCTTTGCGCCGGATTGCCTCAAGTTGCTCCAGTTGATCGTTATTGGACGCAACGATCAGTTTGCCAATGCGCTCGAAGCCGACGCCGTTCTCGGCGCAAAACCGGTAAAGCTGCTCCTTGCCTTTGACGCACAAACGGGCCTTCAGACTGCCTGCCGGGTAGTAGATGCCTGCATGGATGACTTCCGAATTGCGGGCGCTGGTCTCCGATCCGATGAGGCCGTGCTGCTCCAGAACCATCACCTCACGGCCTCTCAGCGCCAGTTCTCGCGCAATGGCGAGCCCAACGGCTCCGGCGCCGATTACGAGGGTTTCGATGTCATGCATGGTGTCGCGGGTGTTTCTGATTGTGCGCTTTTTAACTCATCCGCCCGTCATGCCATGGCTTGCCTTCAGGGTCGATGCTGAAGTTGCGCATGGCCCAACGGAAGAACAGGCAAACGAATTGGCTGTCACTGCGCCACGGAGCGAGCCCTGAATATATCTTTCCGTCATTGCCGGGCTTGACCCGGCAATTCATGCCATCCCGCTGCCCTTTAGCAAGTGCTGGTGGAGACGGCCGAGGGGCGGCATGGATGCCATGGACGAGCCATGGCATGACGTGGGGAGGGGTCTTTTCGGTCCCATCTCACGTCTCGCGGCATTCTAACAAGCCGGTACCGGGACCGGGAGGCTGCGATGCCATGGACAGTCAGTGACCAGGTTTGGAATTGCGTTGAGATCGTCAGGTGCTCCCCGGACCTGTGCGGGCCGGGGTGCGTTTGTCGTGAGTGTTAGCCCCACCAGGCTTCCGGTGCGAAGGAGCCTGCGGCGTCTTCGATAACCTGGGCGACCTGGAACAGGGTGCTCTCGTCAAACGGTTTGCCGATGAGCTGCAGTCCGAGCGGCAGGCCGGTGTTGTCGAGGCCGGCCGGGACGGAAATGCCCGGAAGACCGGCCATGTTCACGGTCACGGTGAAGATGTCGTTGAGGTACATTTTCACCGGGTCGGAATGAAGGTCCTGATCCGCAACGCCGAAGGCGGCAGACGGAGTTGCCGGGGTCAGGATGGCGTCGACACCGTTTTCCCAGGCAAGGTCGAAGTCGCGCTTGATGAGCGTGCGAACTTTCTGGGCTTTCAGGTAATAGGCATCGTAGTACCCGGCCGACAGAACGTAGGTGCCGATCAGGATACGGCGCTTGACCTCTTCGCCGAAGCCTTCGGCGCGGGTGTTCTCGTACATTTCAACGATGTCCTTGCCCGGGACGCGCAGGCCGTAGCGCACGCCGTCGTAGCGGGCGAGGTTCGAGGAGGCTTCCGCCGGTGCCACGATGTAATAGGCCGGCAGGGCGTATTTGGTGTGCGGCATGGCGATGTCGACGATTTCCGCGCCGGCATCCTTCAGCCAGTCGATCCCCTTCTGCCACAGCGCTTCGATCTCGGCAGGCATGCCTTCCAGGCGATATTCTGCAGGAATGCCGATCTTGAGACCTTTCACGGATTTGCCGATGGCGGCTTCATAGTCCGGCACCGGCAGATCGACGGAGGTTGTGTCCTTGGCGTCGACGGAGGCCATCGACTTCAGCATGATGGCGCTGTCGCGTACGGTGTGGGCGATCGGGCCGGCCTGGTCGAGCGAGGAGGCAAAGGCAACGACACCCCAGCGCGAGCAGCGGCCATAGGTCGGCTTGATGCCAACGGTGCCGGTGAAAGCGGCAGGCTGACGGATGGAGCCGCCGGTATCGGTTGCGGTTGCGCCCATGCACATGCGAGCTGCAACGGCGGCAGCCGATCCGCCGGAAGACCCGCCGGGAACAAGATCCTGGTTGGAGCCCTTCTTGCGCCACGGGTTGATCACCGGGCCGTAGTAGGAGGTTTCGTTGGAGGAGCCCATGGCGAATTCGTCCATGTTCAGCTTGCCGAGCATGACTGCTCCGTCGGCCCACAGGTTGGACGTGACAGTGGATTCGTAAGCCGGCTTGAAGCCGTCCAGAATGTGGCTGCACGCCTGGGTGTGCACACCTTTTGTGGCAAACAGGTCCTTGATGCCGAGCGGAATGCCTTCCAGCGCGCCGCCTTCGCCTTTGGCAAGCTTGGCGTCGGAGGCCTTTGCCATGTCGCGCGCCTTATCGGCGGTCACGGTCACATAGGCATTCAGGCTTTCATTGGCTGTCTCGATGTTCCTGATGAAGGCATCGGTCAGTTCCAGGGACGTGTAGTCCTTGTTCTTCAGGCCTTCACGGGCCTCGGCAATGGTCAGTTTGGTCAGATCGGTCATGGATTTGAACTCTCAGGCGGTCACGAGGGACCTGGAATAGAAGATGGAATAGGGACTGTCGGGATAATCGAGCACCGGGCCGCAGCGGCTGAAGCCGGCACGTTCGTAGATGCGCCAGGCTGCCGGGTGCTTGTCGCCGGTTTCCAGAACGAGCCTGGAATGGCCCTCTCGGGTTGCCAGTGCGATGATCCGGTCCAGAATGCTGCCGCCCAGACCAAGGCCCTGATAGGCCGGCCTGGTATACATGCGCTTGACTTCAGCCACGCCATCCGGGTGCCGGTGCAGGGCACCGCACGCAGCCACCTTGCCGTCAATCCGGGCGACGAAGACGGTCGTTGTCTCGCCGGCCATTTCTTCGGCTGTCATGTGGTAACAGGCCTCGGGCGGGCTCATGGTCAGCAGCAGGGCGTTCAGCTCGGCAATCATCTCGCCCATGTCTGTGGACAGGGGCGTTTCGATAGCGATAGCTGGAACGGGTGCGATCATCCGGGGTGGTCCGCTTATTCGACGACTTTTGGCACCATGAAGAAGTGATCTTCAGAAGCCGGTGCGTTCAGAGTGATGTCGTCGGCCTTGTTGCCGTCGGTCACGCCGTCCGTGCGCTTTTTCATGGTCTGCTCGACTACGGAGGTCAGCGGTTCGACGCCGGAAATGTCGACCTCGTCCAGCTGCTCGACGAAGCCGAGAATGGCGTTCAGTTCACCGGTCATGCGGGTCGCGTCTTCTTCGCTTACCTTGATGCGTGCCAGGCGGGCAACGCGTTTCACCGTATCGGTATCAACAGACATGTGTTCCTCGTCGTTACTGGTGCCCGAAGCGGATGTCCGCTCAAGGCTTGAGCTCTTCTTGCTGCGACGGCGCGCCGAACGCAAGTGTGCAGGCTTGCGTTGCCGGTGATTTCGGAATAAATCGGTACCAATGGTAACCGAAATAGGGATGAGTGTATGATCCAGTCCTCCGAAACCATCCGTCCACTGCCGATGGTGGCGGTTGTCTATCTGGCTTTCGAACCGGCATGGCTGGCACTCAGCCGCCAGGGGCGGGGGGAGATTGCCGGTCAGATCGGCGAGATCCTGGCGCGCCACCCGAAGGTGACCTTCGAGTGGTTCGACGCAGATGCGCTGGCAGGTGGCTTTTCCGATTTCGCAATTTGCCGGTTTTCCGACATGCGTGCCTATCACCACCTTTGGGAGGAACTGCGTGACACCGTGATCTTCTCCAAACCCTATGCCCGGATCGTCAACGTGACGACCGGCATCGAGAACGGGTTCCAGGATTATGAAGCTGCCCTTGAAGAGGTTGCCGGTGCCTGAAGACGGTACAGCCGGCCGGCCGCAGGAGGAGCGGGTCAGCAAGGCGCTTCTGGATGCCACGTTGATGGAACTGGCCGAGAACGGCTACGAGAAAACCACGATTGCCGCCATTGCCGCACGCGCACGCACCAGCAAGCAGGCGGTCTATAGGCGCTACGCAGACAAGGGCGCGCTGATTGCAGCGGCTGTCGAGGCGGCTCTTGCCAGGGTCAATCCAGCACCGCCTCAGCGAGGCAGCGTCGCGGAGGATCTGCGGCAGTGTCTGACCAACACCGTTGCGGCCTTGCAGGATACCGCGCTGGGCGCTGCGGTTCGTGCTCTGGTGCCTTATCGCGGCAGACCGGATCTCGCCGGCGTTCTGGATGAGGCAGAGGCTGCCCGGCGACTGGTTCTGCGCCAGATCTTCATCGCGACCCCTTTCGAAGCCGACATGGAAGCCCGGATCGATCTTCTGCTCGGGCTCATCTATTTCCGCCTGCTGATCCGCAATATCAGGATTGACGCCAGAGACATCGAAACGGCCATCTACCTGGTACTGGGCCTGGTGGCGCCGCGGGAGCCCGCGCCACGTCAGGAGCTGCCGGGCCTCCCGGGAGTGTGAAGCAACTCACCATCACGTTTTTCTCGCCAGACGTTAGCGGCTCTGTGAACAAGGGTGATTGGCCAATTCCTGCAGTCGAAGACATGGTTTTCATGCTTGGGGCGACAGGCTCCAGGTCATCAATCCGTTTCATACTCCATTGGAGACGCATATGACGCTCTATACGTCCAAATCGGTTCTGCTGGGATTGACCGCGCTCTTCTCCGCTGCCGCCTTCACGGCTTCCGCCGACGACATCACCACTTTCACCAAAGGCGGGGCCGCAATCGGCGGGACCGATCCTGTTGCCTATTTCACGGTCGGCAAACCTGTTGCCGGCTCCGACGAATACACGGCCGAATATGACGAGGTTACCTGGAAATTCTCGTCTGCTGAAAACCGCGACAAATTCGTTGCCGACCCGGCGAAATATGCCCCTCAATACGGCGGCTTTTGTGCGTTCGGTGCCGCTATGGGGTTCAAGGTGCCGGTGGTGCCGGAGGCCTGGTCGATCGTCGACGGCAAGCTTTATCTGAACAACTCCCTGAAGGTGCAGGAACGGTTCGAGGAAGATGTGCCGGGATACATCCGCAAGGCGACACTCAATTGGGACATCATCAAGGAGAAGAACCCGGGCGATCTGAAAGAGCCGATCATTCGCGAGTGACGTGGCGGTTGCTGTTTTCGGCGGTAAGCCCGCCAGCCGGCGGGCTTAGGCTTTTTGCAGGAAAACCGGCCTGCTGATCTTCATCCCGGCAAAGCACGGTTCGGGCGGGATTGGGGAGGCGCGAAGCCTCTCCTGAGGGACGCGGAAAGACTTTTCCAGAAGGTGGATCTTTAAATCGGCTTTCGGTGATGTTAAATCTTGATATTATAACTCAAGATTTATGAGGTGCCTCTTGGCCACTCCACCGAAACGCAAACCCCGCTTTCTAACCGTCAAGACGACGCGCTACCTCAGCCCCAATCTTATCCGTGTCACCTTTGCAGGTTCCGAACTGGAAGGCTTTCCGGAAGGCCACGAGGGTGCGAACTGCAAGTTGCTGTTGCCGCGCGACGGTGAAAGCCGAGAGGCCTTTGAAGCGTATTTTGCACCAGACGGGCCGCCCGAACGTGTTCATCCGGTTCGCACCTACACCGTCCGTGCCTTCCGCAAAGAGGCGCTCGAACTCGATATCGACTTTGTGGCGCACGGCGACGAAGGCCCGGCAACGCGCTGGGCCCAGAAGGCCGCGGGAGGGGATTTTCTGGGCTTCATGGGCCCCAGCCAACCGAAGATCACCGAGTTTCACGCCGACTGGTATCTGCTGGCAGCGGACCTTTCCGCAATGCCGGTTGTCGAAGCAACGCTTGAGGCAATGCCCCGTGAGGCACAGGGGCTTGTTCTGTTTGAAGTGCCTTCTGAAGACGACAGGCGCGATATCGCGGCTCCCGAGGGCGTCGAAATCAGGTGGCTGATCCAGGAGCAGCCGCATGTGCCTTCGACAGCGCAGGTGGACCTTGTGAAGTCCCTGGAATGGCCTTCCGGAACCATCCAGACCTGCATCGCAGGTGAAAGCTCCGTCATTCGGGCGCTACGGGATCACCTCCACAACGAGCGGAAAGTCCCCAAGGCAGACACCTACATCTCCGGCTACTGGAAAATCGGACTTGTCGAGGACGAGCACCAGCAGCTCAAACGGGCGGAAGCCGCCTGAGGCCGCTCGCTGGTATATCGCACTTCTCACCGGTTGGTAGCGCTCCAACCGGGGGGGGGGCGAGGTCACCGGTTTGACTGTGCGGTCGTATATCTTCCGGCGACCCAAATCTTGCCATCAACCTGAGATCCCTTAGATCTGTTGCTACAGGTTTTTCGGGAGGTGGTCTCATGCGTGGTTTGACAGTTGGTCTTGGGCTCGTTGTTGCCGGGCTTGCATTTGTGCCGGCGGCCTGGGCCGCCGGTCCTGCCTTCGATTGCGCGAAAGCGGAAAGTTCGGCTGAAAAGCTGGTCTGTTCGAATGACGATCTTGCAGCGCTGGATCAGAAACTGGCGGATGTCTATGAGAGCGCGGTCGGCGTCGTGAAGTCGCTGGATGCGGGCGCGGAAGAAGAGCTCAACACGCTGAAGGCCTATCAGCGGGGCTGGGTGAAGGGGCGCGACGACTGCTGGAAGAGCGACGAGGAACTCTCCTGCGTCCGCTCGACCTATGAACGGCGGATCGCGGAGCTGACCGCGCGGTATCAACTGATCAAGGGACAGGCCCCGGTCTTTTACACCTGCAACGATAACCCGGCCGACGAGATCGTCGCGACGTTTTTCGATACGGAACCACCGTCTGCCCGGCTGGAACGCGGCGACACGACGGAGATTGTGTTGCAGGGGCCAAGCGGATCCGGCGCACGCTACGAGGGCGACTTCGGCATTCTTTTCTGGATCAAGGGTGACGAGGCCATGGTCGAGTGGCCGCAGGGCACGTCTTTCGACTGCAAGGCGCGCAGCTGACAGGCCTTGGGATGGGCCTGTCAGGCCACGGGAACCGGCCGGTGTGATCCGCACAGCGGCCGGACTGACCGGGATCAGCCGTCCTTGTAATAGTAGCTGTAGCCGTTAAGGGCAGGCGCGCCGCCCAGATGTGCGTAGAGCACCTTCGATCCGGCTGGAATCTTGCCCTTCTTGACCAGGTCGATCATGCCTTGCATCGACTTGCCTTCATAGACCGGGTCGGTGATCATTGCCTCGGTTTTTGCGGCAAGCCGGATGGCGTCGTTGGTCTCTTCAGACGGAACGCCATAGGCCGGGTAGGCGTAATCGGGATTGATCACGATCTCGTCGTCCCGCACCGCGCGGCCAAGTTCCACCAGGGAGGCTGTGTTGTCTACGATCTGACGGACCTGTGCACGGGTCTGGTTAACCGTGCCGGAGGCGTCGATGCCGATCACGCGGTCGGCCCGGTTCTGGTCGGCAAAGCCAACGATCATGCCGGCCTGGGTCGAGCCGGTGACCACGCAGACGATGATGTAGTCGAAGGAGAAGCCCAGCTCTTCTTCCTGCTGCTTCACTTCCTCGGCGAAGCGCACATAGCCAAGGCCGCCGTATTTGTGCACGGACGCACCGGCGGGAATGCCGTATGGCGTGCCGCCGGCATCGCGCACGGACTGCATGGCGTCTTCCCAGCTCTGGCGGATGCCGATGTCAAACCCGTCGTCGACCAGGCGGGAATCCGCACCCATCAGACGGGTCAGCAGAATGTTGCCGACACGGTCGTAGACGGCGTCATAGTGGGGCACCCACTTTTCCTGCACCACAACGCATTTCATGCCGATCTTTGCGGCAGTCGCCGCAACCATGCGGGTGTGGTTGGACTGAACACCGCCGATGGAAACCAGCGTGTCGGCACCGGAAGCGATCGCGTCGGGCACGATGTATTCCAGCTTGCGCAGCTTGTTGCCGCCAAAGGCAAGGCCGGAGTTGCAGTCGTCCCGCTTTGCGTAAATCTCCACCTTGCCGCCAAGCGCTTCGGAAAGCCGGGGCAGGTGTTCGATCGGCGTCGGACCGAAGGTGAGGGGGTAACGTTCAAACTTGCTGAGATTCATGGAGCGCACCGGATAGATTGATAATCCCTTGAGACTTGCAGAAAATTTTAGAAAGGTGCTCTCGAATTTTGATCAATTTTCTCTGTTTCCGAGAAGTGAAGGCAGGTAGAAGTTCAAAATAGATCGGGCAGTTGCCGAAAAAATGAAAGAATCTTCCATGGCTGATGAGCTGGACAGGATCGACCGCAAAATTCTGAAGCTGCTGCAACAAGATGGCCGTCTGAGCAACGCTGAACTTGCGGGGCTAGTGAACGTCAGCCCGGCCACGTGCCACAGGCGCACGCAGCGCCTGTTCGACGAGGGCTTCATTCAGGGTGTGCACGCTCACGTCGATCCGCAAAAGGTCGACAGGTCGGCCCTTGTCATTGTCGGGGTGGTCCTGGACCGGTCGACGCCGCAAAGTTTCGCGGAGTTTGAAGAGGTCGTCCGCAAGGCGGACTTCGTTCTCGACTGCCATCTGGTGGCGGGCGACTTTGATTATTTCCTGAAGATCCGCACGCGGGACATGACGGACTTCAACAAGCTGCACGGCGAAAAGCTGATCGCGCTGCCGGGCGTGCGTCAGACGCGTACGTTCTTCGTCATGAAGGAAGTGACGGACAACGCGCCACTGCCATTCTGAAACATTTCGGCTCCCTTGGCCGGCAGGTCGCCGGCCTCGCAGACCCGGGAACTGATGAGCGCCCCGGATCTGCTGCCCGGAATTCCCTTCCATTGTCCTGCCGCCAGTTAGCCTCGATTGCCCTGGTTCAAAAAACGGTTGCCTTGGTCACCGGCAATAAAGTACAGTTTTGATATGTAATAACATAACATACCAAACTTGCTGGAGGCCTTATGTCCGATCTACGCCTGCCTGTAACCGTTCTGTCCGGGTTCCTTGGAGCGGGAAAAACCACCTTGCTCAATCGCATCCTCAACAACCGTTCCGGGTTGAAGGTGGCTGTAATCGTCAACGACATGTCGGAAGTGAATATTGACGCAGACCTGGTGCGGGCAGGCGGTGCAGAGCTGAGCAAGACCGAGGAAACCCTTGTCGAAATGTCCAACGGCTGCATCTGCTGCACCTTGCGCGACGATCTGCTGAACGAGGTTCGCCGCCTGGCTGGCGAAGGGCGGTTCGACTACCTACTTATTGAATCAACGGGGATATCCGAACCGTTGCCGGTGGCAGCGACCTTCGAATTTCGAGACGCAACCGGCGACAGTCTCGCAGATGTGGCAAGGCTCGACACGATGGTGACCGTGGTCGACGCGGTCAATCTTCTGGGAGATTTCTCCAGCCATGATTTCCTGAGCGACCGGGGCGAGACGCTTGGTGAAGAGGACGAGCGCACGCTGGTGCACCTCCTGACCGACCAGATCGAGTTTGCCGATGTGGTGGTTCTCAACAAGGTGGGCGCGGCGACAGCGGGGCAGGTCGATGCCGCCCGCAAGATCATCCGTAGTCTCAATGCCGATGCGAAGATCATCGAGACCGACTTTTCGGACGTCTCGCCTTCCGAAATCCTCAATACGGGGCTCTTCAACTTCGAGAAGGCTCATGAGCATCCGATGTGGGCGAAGGAACTTTACGGATTTGCCGATCATGTTCCCGAAACGGAGGAATATGGTGTTGCCTCCTACGTCTACCGGGCAAGACGGCCATTCGATCCGGAAAAGATCCACGAGGTGCTCAACGGGCAGCTTCCTGGTGTCATCCGTGCCAAGGGGCATTTCTGGATCGGGAGCCGGCCGCAGTGGGTGATCGAGTTTTCACTGGCAGGGGCGCTCTCCAGCGTAAGCCCGCTGGGGACATGGTGGGCGTCGGTACCACAGGAACGCTGGCCGGATGACGAGCGCGCCCGGGCCTACGCAAAGTCGCTCTGGGTTGAGCCTTTCGGCGACCGGCGGCAGGAAATTGTCTTCATCGGCGCAGGCATAGACTGGCCGCTGCTGAAATCCCGGCTCGACGCGTGTCTGATCGGCGAAGAGGCGGGTGACGATCTGGCGAGCTTTGCGCATCTGCCCGATCCCTTTCCAGCCTTTCGCCACGCGGACCGTGCAGCATGACGGCGCTGGAGCTGAAGGCTGAGGCCTTTTCGAACGGCCCCGCCGCTCGGGACGTTATCATCGGCCGGGATCCGGACATCCTCGCCGACATTCGTGAACCGGGCGTCGCCGCCGCCATTTGGCGGCGGACACCGGAACCCGAATTTCAAAAGTGGATCGATGCTTTGCCGCCAGACAGCCTGCCGGAGCTGCGGACGGTGGTGCCGGTGCATCTGGCCGAAGCGGCTGTCATGGCGGCCTGCGAAAGCCATGGCGTTCCGGCGTGTGAAATGCGGGACACGCTGGCAAGCGATGTCGGCGCACTCGCTCTTATGCTGGCAAAGACCCTGACGGTGCGTCTGGTGCGATTGCGACTGGACGTTTCGGAAGACGTCATGTGTCCGAAGTTCCACCTGGACAATGTTTGTGCCCGGTTGTTGTGCACCTATCGCGGGGCGGGGACGGAATACGTTCCGGAAAATGTCGCCCATGAGAGCGGCCGCATCCGTCAGGTGCCGCCCGGTGGCGTTGCTATTTTCCGGGGCCGGCATTGGACCTGCGAGGAAAGGACGGCGCTTCTGCACCGCTCGCCCGTCGCGACACCGGAAAGTGGTCCGCGGCTTCTTCTGGTGATTGATCCGGCGGATTAGGTCGGAGACTCAGTCAGCCCCATGCTCACGAGAGAGCCAGGAGCGGTATCGGTCCAGGTGTTGCGTGACGATGCTCGCGAGACGGGCATCGTCACAGATCGTCTCCGCCGTAATGGCATTGCTGGTAAGGTCTAGCGAAAACGCGGCTTCGCTGACGATTTCCGCAGACATGGTTCGAAGGATCTCTTCCAGCTGGGGAGGGGCGAACGCATGGCGGGAGGTGACATGGGCAAGGGCAACTGGTTTTCCGGGAAACTTCTGGCAGCCAACCATCCAGTCGAGGGCGTTCTTGAAGCTGCCGGGCAGCGCATGCATGTATTCCGGCACCGCGAAGAGCAGCCCGTCCGCGCGCGCCACCTGCGCGCGCAGATCGGCAACGATTTCCGGCAGGCTATCGGTGACGTCGAGATCCGGCACGAAATGCGGCAGTTCGCCAATGCGGTCATAGCGGCTGAGAACGAGCCCCTCCGGAGCCAGCCGTTCTGCTGCGTTCAGCAAAGCCAGGTTGGACGAGGCGTCACGCAAACTGCCGCAAAATGTGAGGATCTTCAGAGGCAAGGAACCGGTCCGCTTGAGGTGGGCGAGGGGAGAGGTTATCGGATTCACCCCGCCGCGTGATCCCCCAGTGAGCCTTCTGGCGAGTACCGCCTTACCGGCTGGCCGCTGCCAAGGCTGCGCCGAAGCCGACAAAGAGCGTGCCTGTGACCCTGCGCACCCAGAGCATTCGTTTTGCGGAGGTCAGGAAGCGGCGCATATGGCCGCCTGCATAGGCAATCGCTGCATGGTTGGCGAAACACAGGGCGGCATAGGTGAAGGACAGCACCGAGATCTCCATGAGATTGATGCCATCGGCCCGCATGAACTGCGGGAAGAGCGCGGTGATAACCAGAATGGCCTTCGGATTGGTGATGGATACCAGCAGCGCTTCCAGAAACAGTTTTCTGGGGCTCTTGCGCGCGATCAGGACGCCATCCTCCACATGAAAGGCCGACTTGTCGCGCCAGATCTTGATGCCGATGAAGATCAGATAGGCGGCGCCGAAAATCTTCAGCACCGTGAAGGCCACGGCGGAGGCTGCCATCAGGGCGCCGAAGCCAAGGGCGACAGCGTAACCCAGGATCACCAGTCCAGTGGCGTTGCCGGCTGCCGAGGCAAGGGTCGCGTTGCGGCCGAAGCGGAGCGTGTTGGAAATCGCCAGCATGACCGCCGGGCCGGGGCTGACGGCAGGCAGAAGCGAGACGGCAATGAAGAGGAGCCAAAGATCGATCGGCATTTCGGTTCTCAAGAAAAAGGCTGCGGAGTGCAGCCGGAGAGGTGTTTCAGCGGTGCTTCAGGGCAGGAGCTTGCCGTCACGCACGGCCTGCTCCAGCAGATCCTGGGCAAAGTCCCAAAGACGGGGGAAGGAAGACAGACGGGATTCCTTGGTCAGTCTCAAGGCTTCTGCGGAAATAGGTTCGTGGGTCGGATCGTCCAGACCGGAGGCAAAGACCAAAACCATCGGGTGTAGGGCGTCCATGGCATTTGCGAATTTGGCTTCCGGTGTTTCGTTGGCCTCAAACTCCAGCCACAGGGCCTTGAAATCAAGTCCCTGGGAGGTTGGAAGCAGGGCAAACAGCCGGTTGGCAGCGGCCTGCTCCAGATCCTTGACGCCCGCCCTGTTGTCGTCTGTGACCCAATGGTCTCCGGCATCGATCTCCACAAGGTCGTGTACGGCGAGCAGCTTGACGACGTGGCTGATGTCGGTGCCGGCCGGGGCATGTTCGGCAAGGGTCAGCGTCTGCAGGATCACGTGCCAGCAGTGCTCGGCCGTCGTCTCGCGCCGGGCACCACCCGTGAGCTGGTTCAGCCGGACAACTTCCTTCAGCTTGTCGGTTTCCAGAAGAAACGCGACCTGCCTTTGCAAGGTGTCGTTCATCAGATCTCGCCCATGGCCCTGCGGAAGCGGGCGACACTGTCGGCAAAGCCGTAGATCAGCGCATCGGCAGTGAAACCGTGGCCGATCGACATTTCCCGAATGAAGGGCGCGCGCGCCATCAAGGCAGGGATGTTTTCAACGGTCAGGTCGTGCCCGGCATTGACGCCGAGCCCGCAGGCCTTTGCGGCTTCCGCCGTGGCGACGATCTTGTCCAGTTCCTTCTCGGCACGTGCCGGGTCGTCGTAGCAGGCGCCATAGGGTCCGGTATAGATCTCGATGCGCTCGGCTCCGAGCCTTGCGGCGTGTTCGGGCGCGGCCGGATCCGGATCGCAGAAGAGGGAGACCGTAACAGCCCATTCCTTGGCAGCGGCAATCGCCGTTTCCAGGGCGCCGGTGTCTTTCGAAAAGTCCCAGCCGTGGTCCGAGGTCGTCTGCTGCGGGTCGTCCGGCACGAACAACACCTGTTCGGGGCGCGCTTCCTCCACCAGCTTCATGAAGTCGGGGGCCGGGTAGCCTTCCAGACAAAGCTCCTTGTTCGGGAACCTGTCCTCGATCAACTCGGAAAGCTCAAAGACATCTGTCTTGCGGATATGCCGTTCGTCCGGACGGGGATGAACAGTGATGCCCTTGGCGCCGGCTTCCATCGCGATGGCAGCCAGGCCGGTCACGCTCGGCCAGGGCAGGTCCCGGCGGTTGCGCAGCATGGCGATGGCGTTGACATTGACGGAAAGGCGAGAAACGGCAGGCATGGTTGATAGTCCGGTGAAAGCGGTTCTGATCTGGCTTTAAGAAACTGGGTCAGGATTGCAAGATTGTGTCAAAAGCCGTTGAAGTCAAACGAGGAATTGTCACTAGAGACAATGTTTTTCATTGCTCCTTTCCTTGGTTTTCCGAGGCAGATTGCGTTGAAGACGGTTTCAGCCAGCCCTGATATCGCACGATCCGTCCGAGACCGGGAAGGGAGATTTCGACGTCGAAGCGGAAGGTGCCGTCCGGGGCGGCCTCGACTGCTTCGCTCACCGGCAGCAACCAGCATGGCAAGGGAAGGCCGAACAGCTTGCCGCTGCCAACGGGATAGGCGAGTGCGCCGTCTTTCAGGTTCAGGTGGATGTTGAACGTGGTTGGTCCGAACCATTCCTGAACCACGCCGGATCCGGGTGCTCCTGACAGGCTGAGCACCGACCGGAAAGTCTTGCCGCCGAAATTGCGCAGCCAGAGTTCCTTGCGGCCCTGCCGCTCGATGGTCACGGTCACCGGCGTGGCGTCGGCTGCGGGCGGGAAACCGACAATGCGGCAGAGCAACTGGCCAAGCCGGGAGGTGCCGCGGGTGACCTTTGCTTCGCCGGCCCATTGCCGCTGGTCGAAGACCGTGTGGAGCGACCGGACCGGTTCCGGCAACGCCTTGAAGGTTGCGCCAAGCACCTGCTGGAACAGGACCGGTGCAGACTGTATTGCCCTATACGTGTGGACGGTCAGATGCGCGGTGGCGTCCTTGACGTCTGAAAGGGAAAATTCCCCCAGGCAGGGCCGTGCGCCCGGAAGAACATCGCCTTCATACAAGTGCCTGCACATGATGGCGCCCGGAACGGCCGGAATATGTGGGCCGTCGCCAGCTTCTGCGATCAGCGTCCAGCTTGCGGCCAAAGGCATACCGTTTCTGCCAAGGCCTGCAACCCGCACTTCCATGCCGCCGCGGTCGGAGCCGAACCGTTCGAACCATCCGGCGGCGGTTCGAAGCAGTGGCGCTGCCGCCTCAAGGGACCTGACAAGACGAAGCCGAACCAGCCAGGAAAGACCCCAGAGGCCCAGATGCAGGAGGGGCAGTTCAAGTCCCGCCCGGAAGAGAACGGTTCGAGCGTGATAGGCATCGGGAAAAAGGGCCAGATCAGGGGCGCCGATATAGCTTGACCAGCGCCTCGCAAGACCGCTGCTGCCCTCAGGGCCGATCCGCCGCCGGGAGAGGCCGGACCAGCCGATGACTTGCGTCCACCTGCCATCGCGGTAGACCGCAACAGGCTGCCCGGCTTGCGCCAGGATCGCTTCGATGACGGAGAGGCCACGTGGGGCCCGGTTGCCGGGTAGGATCGCACTTTCAATCAGGTCAACCTGAGAGAAATCCTTCCGAAGTGCTTCAACGGCAACGGAGGAGAGGGCCGGTACGCTGGATACGCCAGACAGCACAGTCAGTCCGGCTGCGCGTGCCTTTTCGTCCAGAATGATAATGCCGCCGGTGAAACCGGCATCGTCTGACAGGTCCAGATAATGGCTGCCGGCGTCAAGTGCGGCTTCAGCAACGGCATAGGGGGCTTGCCGGTAGGCCTGAAACGGTCCGGCGGCGTCGATGGTGATGAAAGGGTGAAGGGCCTGAAGGGCCGCAGCAAAATCCGGTGCCGTTCGGTTCAGCACAGCGGCAGTGCCGCCAGACTGGCGGCAGAAGGCTTCGGCCTTTTGCAGACTGCGGCCTGCAACGATTACCTCCAGATGCTCATGCCTCAACAGAGCTTCGGCCAGCTTTCCGCCGAACACGCCATAGCCGCCGAGAATGACGATCCGCTTCCTGGAAGAAGGCTCAGTCAAGGAGCCGCTCCCTCAGGTCTGCGGAGGGGAGAGGGCAGGCACGCCTGCCGAAGCGATAGCGGTTGCGGGCGATCCTGTCGTACGTCCAGTCGGCGAAGCTGCGTGGCAGGAGATCCAGGATCATCAGTGCTTTCCAGGGCCAGCCGAGGCTTTTCATCGTTGCGGTGAAGGAAGCCATTTTGGTGTAGGCCCGGCCATGACGGATGACGATGTTGGTTTCCATCTTCTGCGGGTCAAGCCCGTGAAGCTGGTAAAGCGCCTGCCCGATTTCTGAATGAGCGTCGACAAACCGATAGCCAACCGTCCGGTCATGCCTTGCGACGAAACGGGCAAAGCCGGAACACAATACGCAGATGCCATCAAAGACAATCAGGTTATCGGGCAGGTCCGCGAGGGCGGGAGGGGACTGCCTGTGGCGTTTTGTGGGGTCCATTGTCTTTGTGCTTTCACAGGCAACGTCTGGTTTCGGCGAGAGATTTACGCATGGGCAGCAGGCTTTGGCGAACCCGCACAAGGTCGCACTACAGTATTACGACGAGGTTTTCAGGCCCTGCCGTTTCCTCTAAGACAAGCCGAAAGGGAGCCGCGAATCTGACGCTTGCGTTCCAGGTTGAAGCCGATTTCCGTGTCGATCAGGACGAGAATCAATGCATACATCGAGAACTCCGAACGAGAAAAGTACCGGATAATACATGGCCATCACCAACGCGCTCCTCCTCTTCGCCCAGGCAGCCGTTTATTTTACCGTCATGATGAGCCTGCTGAGGGCACGTCAGGTGATTGGTATTGGCGTGTTCATGTGCGCCCTTGGCGTGATGCACTTTCTGGAAACCTATCTCGCCAGTGTTTTCTATATTGAGCTGCCGTTCGGCATCGTCTCTCCGGGCTCGACGGTGCTTTTTTCCGGCAAGCTCCTGATGATCCTCCTGCTCTATATCCGGGAAGATGCGCTGGTCGTGCGTCAGCCCATTTATGGTCTGCTGATCGGTAATTTCCTGATCGTCGCGCTGGTGATGATCCTGCGGAACCACGAGACGATCTCCGTTGCAGACGGCCGCAACCCGGATTTCGCGTTTATCGATGAAATGGGCTTGCTGATGGTGTGGGGCACCGTCCTGCTGTTCATCGATGCGATCGCGATCATCGTGCTTTACGAGCGGATCGGCAGTTGGGGCGGACGTCACCTGGGCCTGCGATTCCTCATTTGCGGCGCGGCGGTGCTGACCTTCGATCAGGCCGGTTTTTTCCTGGCGCTGCACTATGTCTCCGGCGCGCCCTGGCATGTGTTCATCGGCGGCTGGGTGGCGAAGCTGGTGGCGGTGTTGGTCTATACGGCGCTGTTCATCCTCTACCTGAAATACTTCGACAACGAGAGCAGTTGGCTCACCAACCGGTCCTTCAAGGATGTGTTTCAGGTGCTGACCTACCGGGAGCGCTATCACAAGCTCCTGGAAGCTTCCATTCGCGACCATCTGACCGGCGTCTTGCACCGCAGCCAGTACGACCAGAATACGCCCAAGATCCTGGCGAAGAACATGCAGGAAAAGCGGCCTTTGTCGCTCCTGGTGATCGACATCGACCATTTCAAGCAGGTGAACGACCGGCACGGGCACCAGGCAGGTGACGAGATCCTGAAGACCGTCGCTCGGCTGCTGGCCGACAATCTGCGCACCGACGATCATCTCTACAGGGTTGGCGGCGAAGAGTTCGTGCTGTTGTGCGAGAAGCTGCCGATAGAAGGCGCAACCACTCTGGCCGAGCGTCTGCGCAAGACAATCGAGCGCTTCAGCAAGATCTATCTTCCGGAAAAGGTGACGGTCAGTATAGGTCTGGCCAGCGCGCCGCAAGACGGTGTCACCATGGAAGCCTTGTTCCGCCAGGCGGACCTGAGGCTCTATGAAGCCAAGAAACAGGGCCGCAACCGGGTCTTCAGTCCGGTTACGGTGGATTAGACCAATCTGCCAGACCAAAGCATTTCAAAAAGAAAAAGCCCTGGAAATGGTCCAGGGCTTTTGTTCTTTCTGAGGGCCCGGGCGATCAGACCCGGTTGAGTAGTCTTGCCCGGATGGTGTTGGGCAGGCCGCGGATCTCTTCCAGAATGCTCACCGGATCTTCCACCGGGCTGTCGACATCCAGCACCACGTAACCGATGTCCAGGTGGGACTGCAGGTACTGGGCGCAGATGTTGAGATTGTGCCGGGTGAAGAGGTCGTTCAGCGTGCGCATGGCGCCGGGAGCATTGTGATGCACCTGGATGAAGCGCGTTGCTTCCGTGCCCTTGGACAGTTGAACCTGCGGGAAGGAAACGGAACCAATGGTGGAGCCGACGTCGGAATATTCCACCAGCCGCTTGGAGACTTCCTCGCCGATCCGGTCCTGTGCTTCTTCCGTCGAGCCGCCCACATGCGGTGTCAGGATGACGTTGTCGAGACCGCGCAGCGGCGAGAGGAACTCGTCCTTGTTGGACTTCGGCTCGACCGGGAACACGTCGATGGCAGCGCCTGCCAGATGGCCCGATTTCAGCGCAGCGGCCAGTGCATCGATATCGACAACCTTGCCGCGGGCGTTGTTGATCAGGAACGCGCCCTTTTTCATCTTCGAAATCTGGTCTGCTCCGAACATGTTGCGCGTTTCCGAAGTGTCGGGAACGTGAAGCGAGACGACATCGGATTCCGCCAGGAGGCCGTCGAGGCTTTCGGCCGGCATCACGTTGCCGTGCTGCAGTTTGTCGACCAGATCGAAATAGATCACCCGAAGGCCCATGGCTTCAGCCAGGTTCGACAACTGCGTGCCGATGTTGCCGTAGCCGACGATGCCGAGCGTCTTGCCGCGGACTTCGTGGGAGCCGGCAGCGCTTTTCATCCAGCGGCCTTCATGGGCGGCGGTGGACTTGGGAAAAATGCCGCGCATCAGCATGACGATTTCGGCGACAGTCAGTTCGGCGACGGACCTCGTGTTCGAGAAGGGGGCATTGAACACCGGGATGCCGCGTGTCAGTGCGGCTTTGAGGTCGACCTGATTGGTGCCGACGGAAAAACAGCCGACGGCCACAAGGCTCTTGGCTGCATCTAGAACCTCTTCGGTCACCTGGGTACGGGAGCGGATGCCGAGCATCTGCACGCCCTGAAGCTTTTCGATCAACGCGTCCTTTTCCAGGGCTCCGGACAGGATTTCCACGTTGGTATAACCGTGTTTTTCAAGCACCGCGCGCGCGGTCGGCGAAATGCCTTCCAGCAGCAGCCAGCGGATCTGGTTTTTCGGCCGGGAGAGACCGTGAATCATGGCGAAATGCCTTTTGGTCTGATTGGTTTGAATCGCGCCGGGAGGGCGCTAACAGCGCGGGTGTCGTATACGCGCTCGTTCACGTCGCGTCTAGGGTGCCGTTTCGGCGAAACGTCTGGCGTCCCCGCGCGTTTTGTTCCCCGGTGCCAAGGAAACTGGTTGCTGACGGGTGGCAGCCTGTGCCACATAGCGAGGAGGGGCGCGTTTTGGCCGGATCTCCAACCGGCTACCTGATTGTAATCCAGTACCAAGCGAGAGCAGGGACCCCAAATCCATGTTGAAATTGAACGGGCCTCATTTTGATTATGAGCCTTATCCTGTCTGCTATGTAAAAGACGTTTTGCCGTCCGACACCTATCGGGCGCTCGTCGAAAGCTACCCGGACAAGTCTCTGTTCAAATACATGCCGAACCTCGGGCACAAGTATTCTTTGTCCGATATCAATAACCCGGAAAATTATTACGCTTTCCTGTCGAAAACACCAGGCTGGAAGGCGTTCTACGACCATGTGAAGTCTGAGAACTTCATCCAGAATGTCCTGGATATGCTATCCGCCAACAATGTCGATCTTGGTCTGCGGCGGCTGAAAGTGATTTCCAAGGACGGCCAGCGGAAAGCCAGCCTCTTGAGTCGCATCCGGCGCAAGACCGAGGTGAGTGCCCGGTTCGAGTTCTCGATGATGCCGGCAAATGGCGGACAGATCCTGCCGCACACCGACGCTCCGCATAAATTGATCACGCTGGTTCTGTCCATGATGGAGCCGGGAGCCTGGGATCACGCATGGGGTGGTGGCACGGCGGTGTGCCTGCCCAAGGACCGGACGAAGGTCTTCAACCACGTCAACAAGGCCATGCCGCTCGATCAGGTCGAAACACTGAAGACTTTCCCGTTTGAGGAAAACCAGTGTGTCCTGTTCGTGAAGACCTACAATTCCTGGCACCATGTCGCGCCGATGACAGGACCGGACGATGCCCCGCTGCGCAAGACGCTGACGATCAATATCGAGAGCAAGCTTTAGAAACGGCGAGGCCTGTGGAAATGCCGCAGGCCTCTCGGTATTGCGGGGCTGTTGCGCACAATTCAGTCGAGACGGCGCAAGTCCTGCAATCGCAGGGCGATGGCTCGCACCGTGTCGTCGTCATATCCGAGGCCAAGGTCGTTGCGCATGAAACGGCCAAGGTCTTCCGCTTCCTCGATCAGCCACTCCCGCTTGTTGCCGCCACCGACAAACCGGGCCCGGCCGTCCAGAAAACTGATGAAACCCCGATCCGTCAGCCGGTAGAATTTCATGCTGCCTGCAAAGGACTGCCTGGGTGAGGCTGCGCACAGAAAGTTGGATGCTTCGATATCGGCAGGGCGGACATCTACCCGGTCAAAGCCGTAAAGCGCAAACCAGCCCTCCTCGGTCTGCCGCTCCAGCACATGCTCATCTGACGCGGCTTCAAAGCGGATCCGGTAGATCTGATCACGGATCTGCTGCTCTTCTTCCGAAATCCGTACCGGCTCGGCCGGGGCCTGCCCGCCGAAGCCGGCATCGACCAGCCATTCGGTGCCGTTAAGGGTCACGACAAAGGCAAGATGGGTCCGTGCGCCGCCTTCCGATGCCCCCATGCGGACCCGCGCCAGCACCTGCCGGGAAGAAAAACCGATGGCTGCCAGTGCGTCGCCGAGGAGGGAGTTCAGCTCGAAGCAGTAGCCGCCACAGCGGTGTTGCACGAGTTTTTGCCAGAGGCTGTCCCGGTCAAGGTCTGGCACCTCACCTAGAAAAGGCTGGACGTTTTCGAACGGGATAGCGCTGATCTGGGCTGCCTGCAGGCTTCGCAAGCCGTCGAGGGTCGCCGGGCATGTCTCCAGGCCAATGCGGTCCAGATAGGTTTTGAGATCGAAAGGCATGGGCAGGCTATCCTGTTTTTTACGTTCCTCGCATGTAGGCAAGCCTTTGGCCGCTGCCAAGAAACATGTCGCAGCCAGAAGTCTGCGCGTCTTGTGAGCGGTGCCTTGCCATGGCCGGGAAAACAAAAAGGCCCGCCGCACACGAGGCGGCGGGCCGATCAATCAGAATCCGATTTCTGAAAGGCCTATTCTCAAAGACCTTCCGGGCCGCGCTGAACGGCGGCGACGCCGGTGCGCGAGACTTCGACAAGGCCGAGTGGTTTCATGATCGAGATGAACTGCTCGATCTTGGAGGTCCGCCCGGTGATCTCGAAGACGAAGTGTTCCGTCGTCGCGTCGATCACGGTGGTGCGGAAGGCATCTGCAAGGCGCAGGGCTTCCAGGCGCTTTTCACCGGTGCCGGCCACCTTGACCAGGGCAAGTTCGCGCTCCAGCGGCTTGTCCTGATTGGCGTGCTTGGCCCGGACAGTCAGATCCGTCACCCGGTGGACCGGGACCAACCGGTCAAGCTGGTGGCGGATCTGCTCGATGATCATCGGTGTACCGGTGGTCACGATGGTGATGCGGGACAGGTGCTTCTCGTGCTCGGTTTCCGACACGGTCAGGCTGTCGATGTTGTAGCCTCGGCCGGAGAACAGGCCGATCACGCGGGCGAGGACACCCGGCTCGTTGTCGACGAGGAGCGATAGGGTGTGGGTTTCGATTTCATTGCTGACTTCAGCCAGGAAGTAGGCGGAAGGCGCATCAACATTCTGTGCGTTCATTGTCTTAAAGTCCTTTTGCCTTCTTCACCTCAAACGAGCGACTTGCCTTCGGCGCTGATGGCGTTGGCAACAGCTTCGTCGTTGGCTTCATCCGGCAGCAGCATTTCGTTATGTGCCTTGCCCGAGGGGATCATCGGGAAACAGTTGGTCAGATTGGCGACGCGGCAGTCGAACAGCACCGGCTTGTCGACGGCGATCATCTCCTCGATGGCTCCGTCCAGATCTCCCGGCTTTTCGACCCGGAACCCGACCCCGCCATAGGCATCGGCCAGCTTGACGAAGTCCGGCAGGCTGTCGGTGTAGGAATGGGACAGGCGGTTGCCGTGCAGCAGCTGCTGCCACTGGCGCACCATGCCCATGTACTGGTTGTTCAGGATGAACACCTTGACCGGCAGACCGAACTGAACGGCGGTCGACATTTCCTGGATGTTCATCAGGATCGAGGCATCGCCGGCAATGTCCACGCACAGCGCGTCGCGGTGGGCAACCTGCGCGCCGATCGCGGCCGGCAGGCCGTAACCCATGGTGCCGAGACCGCCGGAGGTGAGCCAGTGGTTCGGCTCCTCAAAGCCATAGAACTGGGCCGCCCACATCTGGTGCTGACCAACTTCGGTGGAAATGAAGGTCTTGCGGTGCTTGGTCAGTTCATAGAGCCGCTGGATTGCATACTGCGGCATGATGACATCGTTGTTCGGCTTGTAGGCCAGCGAGTTGCGGGCCCGCCACTGATCGATCTGCGTCCACCAGTCCTTCATGGCCTTGGCGTCGGACTTCAGCGAGGAAGACCGCCAGATCCGTACCAGGTCCTCCAGAACGTGAGCGACATCACCGATGATCGGCAGGTCGACATTGATCGTCTTGTTGATGGAAGACGGATCGATGTCGATGTGGACCTTCTTGGAATTCGGCGAGAAGGCGTCTGTCCGGCCAGTGATGCGATCGTCGAACCGGGCACCGATGCAGATCATCAGATCGCAGTCGTGCATGGTCATGTTGGCTTCGTAGGTGCCATGCATGCCCAGCATGCCGAGCCAGTTGTCACCGGATGCCGGATAAGCGCCGAGGCCCATCAGGGTCGAGGTGATCGGGAACCCGGTCAGCGATACCAGTTCACGCAGCAACTGACAGGCCTGCGGGCCGGAGTTGATCACGCCACCACCGGTATAGAGAACCGGTCTCTTCGCGGCTGCCATCATTTCGGCGGCCATGCGGATGCTTGCGGCATCGCCTTTCATCTGCGGACGGTAGCTCTTGTGCGCGGCGGCCGGGTTCGGCGTCGGGCCCTGATAGGTGCCGGTCGCGAACTGAACGTCCTTCGGAATGTCGACGACAACCGGGCCCGGACGGCCGGAGGTGGCGACATAGAAGGCTTCGTGCAGGATGCGCGGCAGGTCATCGACGTCGCGCACCAGCCAGTTGTGCTTGGTGCAGGGGCGGGTGATGCCGACCGTGTCGCATTCCTGAAACGCATCGTTGCCGATCAGATGGGTCGGCACCTGGCCGGAAATGCAAACAAGCGGAATGGAATCCAGCATCGCGTCGGTCAGCGCTGTCACCATGTTGGTGGCGCCGGGGCCGGAAGTGACCAGGGCAACACCGGGCTTGCCGGTGGAGCGGGCATAGCCTTCAGCGGCATGGCCTGCACCCTGTTCGTGCCGTACGAGAATATGCTCCAGACCTTCCTGCTGAATGATCTCGTCGTAAATGGGAAGCACTGCACCGCCCGGGTAGCCGAAGATCGTGTCAACTCCCTGGTCTTTCAGCGCCTGGATGACCATTTCGGCGCCGGTCATTTCCCGTGTCATTCGTTTCGTCCTTGCATTCTCGCCTGTTCGTCAGGCTTTGGCTCACATTACTGTTTTGTCTTCTGTCAGCCCGTCCCCGGAGGAGGGCGGGCTGAATCAACACTGTCTGTCTGGTCCGACGCATGCGGCGTCAAAGATCCGGGCAGAGGTGGAAAAGGCGAAGTCAGGAGGCGGGTACAAAAAAAGGCCCCTTTGGGAGCCTTGGTCGCGCGCCATCCTGTCCGTACGGGGTTATCCCGCCGCGGAGGCGCGCTTTCCTACTACTACTAGAATGAGCGACATAGCCATGTCGTCCCGGTCCTTTGATGCTGCAGGCCGTCAGGCCTGGATCGACGTTTATCAGAAACTTCCCGGAAGCGGGAAAGTCTCGCCACCCTGAGAGAAACCGAAATGGGAACGGCGTCAATGGGCTGGCTCAAGCCCGTCACGTCTGCCCCGGTCTTGATGCGCCGCACCCTAGTGAGGCGGATATGACCGGTCAAGCCTTAATTTCGAAAATTGCGCAAAAGATCGAAGATGTTTCTGAAAGTTGCCTTTTGGCTGGTGGAAATGAGCTTTCGTTCCGGCGAACGCAGATTTTCTCGGGGTTGCGTTCAACGCAGATCCGTCATGATAAAAAATTGTCATAAAAACCGTTGCGCCAAATCGGATCCCACTATATACACCCGCCATCCGACGTGCCGCGCGGTTCTCGCGGCCCTGTCGCTTTGGGTGTGTAGCTCAGTTGGTAGAGCAGCTGACTCTTAATCAGCGGGTCTGGGGTTCGAGCCCCCACTCACCCACCATTTTCTTCTCTCTGGAAATCTGAAACTGCCGGTGCGTTGCGATTGCGCGCCATGCGGCTTGTTGCGCATTTTGCCGAAACTTGTGGCCGCCGGTCGACGGCCACGAGATTTGGTACGGTGCCGCTGCGATCAGCAGGGAAACTCGTTTGTGATGAATTTCGAATCTTTCAAGGTGGTGAAACAGGTATTGCCGTCCTTGAAGTAGGTGTTTTCATGGCCGCAGACCATCGTCTCGTCCCGGAAGCCCTGTTCACAGAGCTGCCCGTCTTTCACTTCCCATTTCAGTGTCTTCTTTGCGGGCTTTTTACCGGTCACGGTGACGACTGCAATCTTGTTGCCATTGTCGTTCCACTCAACGACCCAGTCTCCGGCCTTCTTGCCGTTTTTGCCGTAAAAAATTCCCTCGATCTTTTTGCCGCTCAAGACGTCGATCCGTTCCGCCTCCGTCATCGGTTTGGCTGACGCAGGAAGATCTTTGGCAATTGCGGCAGTTGAAATTGCGCATACGGTAGCAAGCAGGAAGATTTGCTTTATCATCGCACTCTCCAATCAAGATCAATATCGATCAACAAGTCATTGCGCAGTAACTCGGGCATTATATTTGCGTCTGGTGAAGCGGACAACTTGATCAAAGGATGTGTATTGAAACACGACTCCGATGCCTTTGAGACCGGTTCCCGCGCTGATGACGCAAGACAGGCGAAGCGGAAGTTGCAGTGCACTGGATAACCAGGTCTTTGGGAAAGCAGTGAATCTCCGGTTGAAAACTCCCGTTCTTTCAAGCCTGTAACCGCAAGTTTTAACCTTGATATTTTTTCTTGTTTGACCGCCTTGGCAGACAACTTAACGTGCAGCCAAGCAGGGAAATCGGTGCCTATCTAATCTAGTGGCAAACAAGGCGATTGCCGCGTTTGGCGTGGCGGCTGTTTGCGGGACGCGGATGAAGGGCGACATCAGACAGGACATCCATGCATAAACTGGATTTCGAGTTGGACAAGGCACAGCTCAAGCGTGCCTGGGGGGTTATAGACAGGGAGTTTCAACGCCTGGGGCTAACGCTGCGCCGCGGGTCGGATTTCGATGTTGTCGAGGCGATGGCAGCCGCCAGCGGTCTGAAGCGGTTGGAAGGGCATTTCACCCCGAGCCTCAACACCTATACGCCCTCTCAGGCGTTCTGGCTGGCGCTGGTGGACGAGGAGGACCGGATGGTCGGGCGCGTGTGCGCGCGCTTCGACAGGATGGCCTATCCGATGACGCTGACGGACTTCTGGCGCAAGTATTTTCACCGCTGCTACCCGAACGCGGAAGGCGGCAAGGTTGTCTTGAGTGACAAGCAGCCGCGCGTCGGCCGGCGGATCACCGGCGATGTGGTCTATCTGGGGGGAACGGAAGTCGCCAAGGAGTGGCGCGGCTCAAAACTCGGCGGCCTGCTCAACCAGATGGCGCAGATCGAGGCCCTGGACGAGTGGGGCGCCGGTTTTTACTACGGCTGGGTGCAGGGTTTCAATTTCATGGACGGCTTCTGGCGCGACTGCGGCTTCACCCGGGCACATTTCCATGCGCTGAACTGGGTTGAACCCTTGCCTGGTACGCTGGATGCCAATCTGATTTTTGTTGCGAACTCAGCTGATGATGTGTGCGATCTGATTGATAGGATCGCGAGTGGACTTCAAGCAAAGTCATGAGACAGAAAATCCGCGTGAAGCCGGCACTGGTGCGGAACTTCACCAGCAGCCGCTGCAACGTCATGTCCGGAACACCGTCTCCCAGCCTGTTGCCCGTGCGCTGAATGTCGAACCAGGGCTCGCCGTCCATGACGATCTGATAGGCATCGGCAACGCCCTGCCGGTAAACGGACGGCAGGAAGCTGGTCGGCGGACGCGGCGTTTCCGGTTCAAGCGCGTGCGGGAAGAACCGGCGAAACGTGCTGTGTTTGCCAGCGAAGGTCAGCAGAGGCACGTCGCCCGGTTCAGCGCTCGGCAGGGTCATGAGCAGGTATTGGCTCAGCCGTGTCATCTGGCTGTCCTGCGTTATGATGCCCTCGTTGTCGCGCCAGGCCCTGAACAGAAACTGTGTCTTGTCTCCCGCCAATCCGTTTTCGATCAGCGAGAAGGAGAGGGGCTCAACAAAAGCGTTGTTGCTCATGGACGCCTCCGAAGGGACTGGATTTCGGCAGAAATCCTTTCTGAATGGCTTCGGCATAGATGTCATATCTTGCCGCCGCCGCCAACTGGGCGCGTTCGCAGTCGCTCAGCCGGCTTGTCTGGTCGTGGTCGAACAGATCGAAGCAATGGAAATCAAGCAGGAAGAGACAGTCGTATCTTGCTGCAATTTCAAATATCTCCAGGAATTCGAGCTGCTCTTCGGTATATTGATCTTCGCTCATCCCTGTCGCCTTGTCATCACATGTCATTCTTTGTTTTGCCTTTCAGACAATTTCTGGCTTGACGAGGTCCTATGAGCGGTCTGCGCGCCTGGAGGTTGCCGGCTTTTTCACCGGCAATGGTCTCCGGGCGTCCCCAAGTGTGCAGAGGCCGCTTCAATCCGGGATAGCAAGGATCTCCTCTCGCCAATCTCAGATTATCAAACAAATTCGCGGCAGGCGAGTATTCTTCTTCAACTTCCCTTAGAGATGAACCGGGGAGCCTATGATCTGGCGCCATTTAACTTGTGGATTGACCCTGCGGAAGACGCCGGCCAGGACAAGATCACCTCGAAACCGTCTGCGTGACCGTGCCGCGGGGAGGCCAGCGTCAGTGTTCCGCCGGTCTGGTCGGCAATCGTCTTTACCAGCGCGAGCCCGAGGCCGGTTCCCCGCGCCTGTGTTTCGCCGCGAACGAATTTTTCGCCAAGCTTTCGAAGGGTTTCGGCCGCAACTACCTTGCCTGTATTGGCAACGGCGAGCTTCTTGCCTGGCCCCGCAGTCACGGAGATGAGGGCCTCATCGCCGCCGTGCCGGCGAGCATTCTCAAGGAGGTTCGAGATCACGATGCTGAAAGCATCCGGATTGATCGCGAGGGTGAGATCGGCGTTCGGATGGATCGAAAGGCTCACATCTTGCGCATCACGCAGAAGGAACTTCAGGATCGGCATGAGATCTGTTTCCCGGTCGGCCCGAGCAAAGCCCGCTTCCAGACGGGCGAGACGGAGGAGGTTCTCCGAAAGCGCCGACAGATTCTTCAGCGCAGCTTCTACCGATTGTGCCCTGGCGCGTTGCGGCAGGTTCGCAAGTTCTTCGGAAAGCTGTTGCACCTGAGCAAGAGCACCGGCGATCGGGGTTCGCAATTCATGGGCGCTCATGGCGGAAAATGCCCGTTCCGCATCGAGAGCAGACCGCAACCGACCCAGCAGGCTGGCAACCTCGTTGGCAATCGGGGCCAGTTCCTTCGGATGCCCTTCGATGTCGATCCCCTCGAGATTGGTGTGACCGCGCTCGGCGATTTCGCGGCGCAGGCGTTCAACCGGCCGCATGGCGATCCGAACGGTCAGCCAGATGCCGAGGCCAATCAACGGCAGCAGGGCTGCGAGCGGCAGGAGCAGGGCCCCTGCAGCGTCCATGAGCACAGTCTTTCGGTGATCACCGGTTTCCACCAGCACGATGCTGTAGCCCCGCTTGCGTTCGCGCAACGACAGGGCGCGTCTGCCGTCCACTTCGAAGAACCCACTGGGGATTGGGTCGGGAAAGGCGCTTTCAGGGGGCATGTTGCCGGAGACCAGCCGGGTCCGGCCTCGCTTGTCGCGAATGAGGTAGCCGAAATTTTCCGTCTCGAACCCGTCAAAACCCGGGACGCGAAATTCTTCCCGCTCCTCGTGGTCTTCCTTTTCGCGCAGGTCATGGACGGCAAGCGGCAGAAGGCGCAGCGCACTTTGACGCAGGGTGTCATCGAAGGTTTCTGTCAACTCGTGCTTCAGCACGAGCGCGGCAATGGCGGCGGCGCCCAGCCAGAGCAGCAGTGTCGACAGGCCAAGCAGCAGGGCCAGCCGGAAAGTTATCGAAGGCGTCCGTCTCATGCGCCGGCCTTGTAGCCGAGCCCGCGCACGGTGGTGATGGCATCGGCACCGATCTTCTTGCGCAGGCGGCTGACGTAAACTTCCACAGTGTTGCTTTCGACTTCCGCGCCGAAGGCGTAGAGGCTTTCCTCAATATCGGATTTCGAGACGATGCCGCCGCGGTGACGCAGCAAGCGTTCCAGAACAGCCCATTCACGAGCGGTCAGGTCCACCGGCTTGCCGGCCCGTTCGGCGCTCTTGCGGGTCAGATCCAGGGTGATGTCGCCAAGTGTCGTTTCGGGATTGGGTGCACCGGCATAGCGGCGGGCAACGGCGGAAAGCCGGGCCCGCAGTTCGGCAAGATCAAACGGCTTGACCAGATAATCGTCCGCACCGCTGTCGAGGCCTTCGATGCGCATGGCCACCTGGTCCTGAGCCGTCACGATAATGACCGGCACCTGGTTGCCGCCACGGCGCAACGTCTTCAGGAAATTCAGGCCGAGCCCGTCCGGCAGGTTCAGGTCAAGCAGGATCAGTTCATAGGGCACGGCGTCGAGGGCGAGCGCGGCTTCGTCAAGGCGTTTGACCCAGTCAACACCGTGGCCCTGCATGACCACATGGTCGTGGATCGCTCCGCCCAGAATGGCATCGTCCTCGATCAGCAATACGCGCAAGGCGCTCTCCTGTTTAGGTATCCGACAGGCGCACCTGACACGCAAACCTGACACCAGCCTGAACGGATTTCCGGGTTGGCTTCAGGTGCCTGTCAGTTTGATCCCGTCTTCTTGTGGCGTCTAACGCAACGAGGATCAACTCGCCATGAAGAATATCGCCTGCGCTCTCCTGCTTTCAACGGCCCTGGTGATGCCCGCCACCGCGATGGCCAAGGATGTCAATGTGACCGTCGACATGAAGTCCTATGGCGGTCCGGGTGCCTATCTGGCCGTCTATCTGGTCGACGGAGCGGGCCAGTTCCAGCAGACCCTCTGGGTCGCCGGAAGGAAGTCGAAATACTACCGCCACCTGAAAGGCTGGGCGCGCGGCGTTTCCAGCACAGGCGGATCGATTGACGGCCTGACCGGACCCAGCGTCGGCAGCGGACGTTCGCTGACGGTCCGGGCCAATATCGCCGATGCGCTCATCAATGCCGGTTATCAGATTGTCGTCGATTCCGCAGTCGAAGACTGGGGTGACCGGCCACACGATGCCGCCGTGCCGCTGGTCAATGGTGCCAGTGCCGGCGGATCCGGCTTCGTTGGCAAACTGTCGGTCAAAATGTAACGGAGGCTACCGCCCATGCTCAGGATCCTTCACACCTGGCCGACGCTGCTTGCGGGCGTTCTCGTGACAGTCATGGCCATGTCTGGCGCTGTTCTGTCTCTGGAACCCGCCGTGGCACGTTTTTCCCAGCCGGTTGGCCAGACTGTCGCCGAGGACACGACGGTCGCGTCGCTTGCAAGCGGGGTGGTTGCGCATTTCAGCGATCCGCAGAAGATCGTGCGCAGGGCAAGTGGGCAGGTCGTTGTCTATCACGCAGATGCTGACGGCTTTGCGGCAGACCTGGTCGATCCGGCGACGGGTGAGAGCCTTGGGGCCTATCAGCCTTCAGCGTTTTTTCAGACGGTTACCGAACTGCACCGCTCGCTGTTTGCTGGTGAAACCGGCCGGATTGCGACCGGTATCGGTGCGGCTGTCATGATCCTGCTGTCTGTCGGCGGTGTCCTGCTTCTGGTCACGCGGAGCGGCGGCTGGCGCAAGCTCCTGAAACCGTCGAGCGGAACGTTTGCTCAGCGTCTTCATGTTGAAGCCGGCCGGATCGCCGTTGCCGGGCTGGGCATTCTTGCTGTTACGGGGCTGTTCATGTCCCTGACGTCTTTCAGGCTGATCGGCGCACCGGCTGAAGACAGCTTCCTGTCATTTGCCGAATCCTCCGCTGGGCCGGCCCTTGCCGTTGCCGACATGCCGGCGCTGCAAAACGTGGACATTGCGGATCTTCGCGAACTGGTCTTTCCGGCAAAGGGCGATGCCCTGGATGTCTTTGGCCTGACGGTTGCTCAAGGGTCGGGCTTCATCGACCAGGCAACCGGTAACTTTCTGAGTTTCAGTGCCAACACGCTTGCGGAAAGCCTTTATCAGCTCGCCTACACGCTTCACACGGGGCAGGGGGCCTGGGGCTATGCGCTTGTGCTGGGAATCGCCGGGCTCAGTGTACCGGTGCTTTTCGTCTCGGGCATGGCGACGTGGGTTCGCCGCGTGCGGCGCAGTGTTCGCATTGCCGGTAATGTACCTGCCGGACGGGCGGACACGGTCATCCTGGTTGGCAGCGAAGGCAATTCCACCTGGGGCTTTGCCCGCAGCCTTCATGCCGCTTTGAAGGCGCAGGGGCTGGTGGTCCATACCGCGTCAATGAACGATCTTGCCGGCTCCTATCCCTCCGCCAGGCGGTTGATCGTCCTTGCCGCGACCTACGGGGACGGTGACGCACCTGCGTCTGCTTCCCGCTTTATGTCGCGTCTGGCGGGGTTCAACAGCCAGACGGATCTGGCTGTCAGTGTCGTCGGGTTCGGCGATCGAAGCTTCCCGGCGTTTTGCGCCTATGCGAGACAAGTCGAGGGAGCTCTGAAGGATATGGGCGTCGCAGAACTGCTGCCGATGGCCACGGTCGACCGGCAGTCAACGCAGCAATTTGCCGCCTGGAGCCACGATCTGGGCAAGGCGATCGGCATCGACCTTCATGTGGAGCACACGGCAGATCTGCCGGATCTGAAGGAATGGGAATGTGTTGCCCGCAAGGACTTTGGCCAGGCCTATCAGACGCCGAAATCCATCCTGAGATTTCGCGCGGTGCAGACCAAGCCCGGCAAGTTCAGTCTTTCCCGCGCAGCAGGGCCGTCCTTCAAGGCTGGCGACCTGATCGGCGTCCTGCCGAAGGGATCCGACGTGCCCCGCTTTTACTCGCTCGCCTCCAGCGCTAGCGACGGTTTCCTTGAAATCGCGGTCAGCAAGCATCCGGGTGGCTTGTGCTCCGGGCAATTGTGCGATCTTGGTCCCGGCGACCGGATAGCGGGCTTCATCCAGCCGAATGCACGCTTCAACATGCCCAGGGGCAAGGCTCCGGTCATCCTCATCGGAGCAGGCACGGGTGTTGCGCCACTGGTCGGCATGGTGCGGGCAAATGACGCTCTCAAACCTGCCTATCTGTTCGCCGGAAGCCGGGATCCGCAGTCCGATCAGCTTTACCGGGAAGAGATCGACACTTTCAGAAAATCCGGCCGGGTCCGGAACGTCAGCTACAGCTTTTCCCGTGTTCCGGGCGGCGCCTATGTGCAGGACGCTTTGCGCGCCAATGCGGAGGAGCTGCGCCGGATGGTCCGGCAAGGCGCTGACATCATGATTTGTGGCGGTACCAGCATGGCGGAGGGCGTGAGCAAGGCGCTTGACGATGTGTTGGGCCCGCTTGGCCTGACGGTTCAGAAACTGCGGGCAGACGGTCGTTATCAGGAGGATGTCTATTGATGTTTCAGATGCTCGGCACTCCGGCAATCCCGTCCAATTCAGTTCCCGGACGGCATGTCATCAGCGGAAAAACCATGGGAACCCGCTATTCGGTGGTCTTTTATTCCGAGTTCAACTTCGACGCCGAAGCCCTGCAGCGGGAGCTTCAAGAAGCGGTCGACCGTGTGGATGAGCAGATGTCACCCTGGAAAGCGGATTCGATCCTGTGTGAAATCAATCGCATGGAGCCGGCAAGCTGGATCGATCTGCCGGACGAAACTTTCGAGGTCTGTGAGGCTGCGCTTCTGACATGCGTGGAGTCCGAGGGGGCATTCGATCCGTTCGTCGGCGACCTGGTGTCCGCCTGGGGATTCGGACCGGAAACGGACGCCCCGGACCTGAGCAAGACCAAACAGTTGCAAGGCGACTGGAATAGCCGCAAGCGGGAGGTGGAATTCGACCGGAAAAACCGGCGTTTGCGCCGCCCGGCGAGCTGCCGGCTGGACCTTTGCGGCATCGCCAAGGGCTACGGGGTCGATCGCCTCAGCCAGGTGATGCATCGCTGGGGCTTGCCGGACCATCTGGTCAGCATCGATGGCGAGTTACGGGCCAGCGGGCGCAAGGCCGGTGGCAGTGGCTGGCAGGTAGCCTTGGAAGCGCCAGAAGCGAATGTTCGCCGCGAAGCGCTGAGGCTCGAAGTTTCCGATGTTGCCATCGCGACCTCCGGCACCTATCGCAAGAGCCGGAACGCTGGCGGCCGCACGGTCTCGCACACGATGAACCCGCAATCGGGAGCGCCGGTCAACAATGAACTTCTGTCCGTGTCGGTGATTGCCGAGAACTGCATGACGGCCGACGCATGGGCAACGGCCTATATGGTCATGGGCTGTGAAAAAGCGCTGGCGCACGCACAGCACGCCGGTCTCGACGCCATTTTCGTGGTGCGCACACCCCTTGGAGCGGTGGACGTCCTGGCAACGGATCCTGAGCTGCTGTCTGCCTGATGGGAGGGGGCTGAAGCGGATCAGGTCTGCTGTTCGGTTTGCTTGGGGCGCAGTTCCAGTTTCCTTGCGCCTGCGTCCAGGGCCTTGATGTCCGAAGACGCGGCAATCTCCCGGTCGGCGGCGTAGCGGTCATGGTTCTGGGCAACCTTGCCGAGATCGTAGAGGTAATTCACCATCACGCCGGCAGATTGGGCCCGGCCCTTTGCCGATGTATCGGCATCCGCATGGACCGCATGCACCTGGGCTCCGTTGCCGAGATGAAAACGGGCCACCGGATCCACCGGCTGGCCATCCTCGCGGCGGGCCGAGAGAAGGTAATGTGCGGCAAGGGTACGCAGCAGCTTGTTGTCCGCGTCTTCATAGGCAATGCCTTCCGACGACAGCCACTTCGTCAGCCCCGGGATCGGTGACAGGGTGACAAAGGTCCTCAGGTTCGGCAGCTCTGCCGAAAGATCGGCCGCCACCTGTTTGATCAGCGAGTTGCCGAAGGAAATGCGGGCCAGCCCGTCCTGACAGTTGGAAATGGAATAGAAGACGGCAGTGCGTGCCGTCGCCGCCGTGATCGGTTCCCGGTCGCTTGCCAGAAGATCCTGGATCGAACCGGGAATGCCGTCCGTCAGCGCGACTTCCACGAAAATCAGTGGTTCGTCGGGCATCGACGGGTGGAAGAAGGCGAAACACCTTCGGTCGCCCGGTGCAAGCCGGCTGCGCAGATCTTCCCAGCTCGTGATTTCATGCACGGCCTCATAAGCGATAATCTTTTCCAGGATATGCGCCGGGCTTTCCCAGCTGATCGGCCGCAGCACCAGAAACCCCCTGTTGAACCAGGAAATAAACAGGTGCCGAAAGTCCTGGTCGAGTGCCTGCAGTTCCGGATCGGAGCCGCCGAGCCGCAACAGATCGGCGCGCATGCGCACCAGTTGCTCTGTCGCGCCGGGGATCTGGTTCAACCGCCGGATCAGTTCCTGGCGCTTGGGCTCAACCGCGGCCATGAAGGCCGTGTATGTTTTCCGGTTCGGGGTGGCCTCATAGGCCTCCAGTGCGGTGCGCACGGCGCCCGGATCGATGTTCATGTCGTGGGCAAGGTGACGGAAAAGCTCCAGCTTCTCGCCATCCGCCATATCCTGAAACCTTTGCAGGAGCGTGCTGGCAGCGGCGACGACCGTGACTTCGCCGGCCGTGCCTGCAAGAGCGGTGACGAGATCCTCCGTCGGCCGGTTGTCACGCCGTTCGGGCGCTGCCGTGCGGTAGCGGCGCTCGAAAATGGTCGACAGCAGATCGCCGAGAATGGTCATAGGGGTCTCCAGAACGTCCGGTGAGGGTTGGGCTCTGTCCTGAAGATAGGGTGTCCGGAGCGCCGACCCAATTCCCCAAAAGAGGCAACCCGGGCGGCGTCGCCCGGGGCGTGGCAGGTGAATGCGCCGCCGTCAGGCGGCTTCGCTGTCCTGCTGGTCGAGTGGGCCTTTTTTCAACGATTTGAAGAAGGCCGTCACCGCTTCGGTGAGCTGCCCGGCGTTGGAAGACATGCTTTCGGCCGAACTGAGCACTGTCTTGGAGGCCGCGTGGGTGGTTGCAGCGTTCTGGGCGACACCGTCGACGATGCCGGTGACCCTGTTGGTGCAGTCAACGGTGTTGGTGACGTTCTCCTGAATGGCCTGCGTCGCCTCAGCCTGCTTCACCGATGCGTTGGAAATCATCGTGGTGATCGATTCGATTTCCGTGATGGTTTTGGAAATCGTGTCGAAGGACTGCGCCGTATCGCGGCTGGCCGCGTCGACTTCTTCCAGCGATTGGGTGATCTCATGTGTTGCCTTGGCGGTCTGCGTGGCCAGTTCCTTGACCTCGGCAGCAACCACGGCAAAGCCCTTGCCCATTTCACCCGCGCGTGCGGCTTCGATGGTCGCGTTCAGCGCCAGCAGGTTGGTCTGGTCGGCGATGGAGGAAATCAGGCTGATGATCTCGCCGATGGCTTCGGCGGACGTGCGCAGGCTGTTGGCCTTTTCCTGGCCTTGCGTAACCTGGGCGACGGCAGCGCGGGCGATCTCGATGGACCGCTCGATCTGGCCGCTGATCTCGCTGGCGGTGGACGAGAGGTGGTCGGCGGCGGAAGCTGCCGCGTTCACGTTTTCCGCCGTCAGGTCGGCCGCGTCGGCAATGGCGGTCACGACTTCGGAGTTGGAAACCGCAGAGGTTTCCATTTCTTCCGCCGTTCCGGTCATCTGTTCGGCGGAGGCCATCAGGCTCTGGGCAATCTGGCTGATCTGGCTTTCGAAGGAATCGGTCGACTGGCGGAAGGCACCGACACGGCCCTTGATCGTCTCGATGGCCGTGTTCATGATCTGCGCATTCTGCAGATAGCTGCCGTTAAGGCCACCGGGCTGGATCCGGCGGTAATACTGGTTGTTCTCGATTGCGGTCATCGAGGCGGCCGCTTCACGCAGGAACGCATCCGTCCGGTCGATCATGTGGTTCATGGCGGTCATCAGGTCGCGAACTTCACCGGCTTCGGTGTAATCCCTGGCGCGCGCCTCGAAGTTGCCCCAGCCGACCTGGCTGCAGACTTCAGTCGCAGCGGTGAGGCCCCGCCGGGTCCGCTGCACGGCGGTAAGCGCAAACAGCATGGCAAGCATCACAAGGCCGCCGCACACCACGGTTGCCGTCATCAGGCCGAGCAAGGCGCAGACCACGGCCGCCGCGGCGGCAGCCATTGCGGCACCGCAGGCGAGCGTGGTGTTAAAGAGTGTGAATGAGCTCGTCATAGCTCACGCCTTTCGATTGAAGGATCGATACAAGCTGATCGTGACCGGCCTGCATGCCGGTCTTGCGATTGTCCGCCTGCTGTTCTGTCTGCCTGAGCTGGGCATAAAGCGGGGTGATGATGTCATCGACAATGCGCCGGTTGGGTACGCGGCGGTTGGAGTGGTAGCCGATAATCTTGCCGCTTTCATCGTAGGACGGCGTCACGTGCGCCAGCACCCAGTAGTGATCGCCATTGGCGGACATGTTGACCACATAGGCGAAAATCTCTCCACCGGCCTCGATGGTGTCCCACAGCAGCTTGAAGACACAACGGGGCATGTCCGGGTGGCGAATGAGGCTGTGCGGTGCGTTCTCGAGGGCCTTGCCGTCGAACCCGGCGATTTCCCGGAAGATGTCGTTGGCATAGGTGATACGCCCGCGCGTATCTGTTTTCGAGACGATCAGGTCCCGTTCGGAAAAGAACCGTTCCACCCCCGTCGGGGTGACCTTGTACTGGGTCATCCTTGGTGCGCCTGCTCTACTTGGCAATTCTGGGTATAGGGTACGGTTGTGTGCTTAATGATCCTTAAATGAATGCGAATGAAGGTCCTTTTTTAACTATATGAATTCATAGGTATTTCTCGCCATGTCATCTTTCTCCTGTGCAAGCATTCGGATGGTGATGCGCCGCGTTGTTCTTGAGGTTTCGGGGTGACCTTGCGTTCGTTCGAAGAGCTGAGCAGCTCAGATTTTTCTGTTCTTCGGCCCGCTGCGCACCGGGTCCGAGAAACTGCGGACTTTCCAGACAGGCCCCATAGGCTGTATAGAGGGCGCCAATAGCCGGGCGAGGGCTTTTGCCCCTGGGGTCTGCACCCTGGGATCCGGCGTCCTTCAAGAAACAGAACAAGCCACATGAACGAATTTCTCGTTGCCGCCCTTTATATGTTCACGCCGCTCGATGACTTCGAGGCCATGCGCAGCCCGTTGAAGGCTTACTGCGAGGAAAGGGATGTGCGCGGCAGCCTGCTGCTTGCAGCCGAAGGGATCAATGGCACCATCTGCGGGCCGGAAGCCGGTGTGCGCGAGGTCCTGGCGCATCTTCGATCCGACCCCCGACTTGCAGGCCTGAACCACAAGGAAGCCTGGACCCATCGGCATGTCTTCAAGCGCATGAAGGTGAGGCTGAAGCAGGAGATCGTTCGGTTGGCCGTCGACGGGATTGATCCGAATGAAATCGTCGGGGAATACGTCAAGCCGGAAGACTGGAACGCGCTGATCTCCGATCCGGACGTCGTTGTCATCGATACGCGCAATGATTATGAATTCGCGTTCGGTACGTTCGAGCGGGCACTTAATCCGAAAACCCAGTCGTTCCGCGAGTTTCCGGCCTGGGTGGAAGGTGAGGACGAATTGCAGAAGAAGCCCAAGGTGGCCATGTTCTGCACCGGCGGCATCCGCTGCGAAAAGGCGACGGCCTGGATGCTGAAGAACGGCTTTGAGGAAGTCTATCACCTGGAAGGCGGCATCCTGAACTATCTGGAAAAGGTGCCTGAGGCCGACAGCCTCTGGAAGGGTGAATGTTTCGTCTTCGACGACAGGGTGTCCGTCGACCACCAGCTTCAGCCGCGTTGGGGAGAGTGGGTGCCGGAAGAAGCCCGCCACATCATCAACGAGGACACCGACTACGAAAAAAGTGCCCGTGCGGAGACGGACAACGAGGCCTGAGGTCAACTTCGGTCAGCGCGTTTCTTAACGAATATTAACTTTTTAGCTTTAACCCCTTGTGGAACTTCCCTAAAGTCAAGGTTGTAGGCGTTTTCCTGCGCCGGACTGGGGGAAAGTACATGCGTCACAGCTTCTGGAGCGCGCTTGTCGCGCTGATCGTCGCCCCGTTGGTCAGCACGTCCGTGCTGGCGGGGGGAACTGCATTGTCCTGCTATGAACAGGCGACGGTACCCGCCGTCTACAGCACGGTCAACGAACGGGTTCTTGTGGAACCGGCGTCGAGTTACGTGGTGCAGAAACCGGCCGTCTACAGCTATCAGTCCCAGCGCGTGCTGGTGCAGCCCGAACGAGTCAGCTATCGCACGTCGCCTGCCGTCTATCAGACGCGCCAGAGCCGGGTTCTGGTTCAGCCTGCCAGCATCGGGTGGGAATACCGGGTCATCAACGGCCGCAACATCCTGTGCAAGGTGCAGAACCCTGCCGTTTATCGCACGATCAGCCAGAAAGTCCTCGTTCAGCCGGCCTCACGCGTCGCCCTACGCCAACCAGCTATCTACAGCTCCATAAGGGAAAAGGTCCTGGTACAACCCGCGACGAGCTACCGTGTCCAGAAACCTGCGGTCTATCGCACGGTCAGCCGCCGGGTTCTCGTTCAGCCGGCCCAGACCGTCTGGAAGCCCGTCAAGGTCCGGGGTTGCCGCTACTAGGTGGCTGGGTCAAGATCGGGTTTCCGTCCGTTTTTCCAAACAGGCTGAAAGCCGTTTACCTGACCAGTTGTGGGGCTGAAACATGATTTGCACTTTGATTGCGTCTTCCATTCTGCTCAGCATGGAGGACGGCTCGATGGCTGTGCTCATTCCCGAAAACCAGTCGGTACGCATCTTCAACGAGCAAACTGCAAAAGGCGAAGGGGCTGTCGTGCATCTTTTCGGAGAAACGAAGATCCAGGTGCCGGGTGTGAAGGCCGAGCAGATCATCGAAGCTCTGAGGTCTTGCAAGCCAGAGAAGGACGTTGAATAACGGGGACGGAAGATACGTTTCATCCCCCAAGTCCCACCCGAGCCGATCCCTCCGCCTCGATGGATATGTCGAATCCACCGGAGTGTGCCGCCCATCCTTCGAGACAGCGCTAATGCGCTTCCTCAGGATGAGGGAGGGAGGACTTGGTGAGGGAAGCTGGTGTCGCGATGGGAGAGGCGGCGCATCGAAGCAAGTCGGTTGTCCTCCGGCTTTCCTTCCCTGCAGTTCAAACCGGCCACCCACTCCGCCTCATCCTGAGGAGGGCCGATCAGGCCCGTCTCGAAGGATGGGCCACAAGCGCCGGACTATGCTGTCTATCCTAAAGACAGCGCTCCGCGATTTCTCAGTCGCGCGCTGTCTTGAACCGGTATGGTTTCAGGCCGGTCTTGCCGTGGCCTTCGACCAGGAACAGGCCGCCGGACAATGTGTCGGGCTCGATTGCCGTCGGGTCGGCAGGTTGTTTGATGCTGGTGACGATCAGGTGGTCGAGATCCGGGCCGCAGAAGCAGGGCATGGTCGGCTTGTCGACCGGTAGCTTGATGGCAGCTAGCAGGTTTCCGTCCGGGGCAAAGCAGTTCAGCACACCGGCGGAGACGCCCGCGCTCCAGTAATTGCCTTCGGTGTCGACCGTGGCGCCGTCCGGGCGGCCGGTGTCGTTGGTTTGCTGGGCGTAAAGCATCTTCGAGCCAAGTGCTCCGGTCTGCGGATCGAAGCCGTAGCATTCGATCCAGCCGGGGGAGGTGTCGGAGTGGTACATGTAGGTGCCGTCCGGCGTCCAGGCGAGGCCGTTGGAACATTGCAGTTCGTCCCTGATCTCGGCAACGTCGCCGCTGCCGTCCACCCGGTAGAGACCGGCAATCGGCTCGCGCGGCGAGCTTGTGTCCATGGTGCCGACCCAGAACGCTCCATCAGGACCGACCTTGCCGTCGTTCAGCCGTGTGTGCGGCTCGTCCGCCTGCACTTCGGCCAGAAGCTCGCTGGCACCGCTTTCAGGATCAAACAGGATGATCTTGTCCCAGACACTGACAATCAGCCGGTCATCGTCGGTCAGACCGAAGGAGCCGACCTCATTGTCGAAATGCCAGGTGGTGATCTCGCGGCTGGCCCAATCCAGGGACTGGATGGAGCGGCCCTGAATGTCGGCCCAGAGCAAGCGGTTCAGTCTGTCGTCCCAGGTGGGACATTCGGCAAGCTGGTAAGTCGTATTGATGAAACGGGTGATCGTATGTGTCACCGGAGCGGGTTCCTTGAAAAGTCAGGCACTTGAATGGATGCGGACTATACCCGCCAGCGTTGGCTGCGTCGAGACGCTGGAAACAATGGCGGAAATGCGCGTGGTTTGGCTGTGGACCGGCGGGCAGGAGCGTTCAGTTTTCGCCATTGAGGGGAATCGCGGTGCGTCTGACGATCGGCCGGATGGCGAAGGAGGATTTCATCCTGAGGACGCCAGGAAGCTGGGCAAGGTGATCGCGGTGGATACGTTCGAAGTCGATCGGGTCCCGGGCCGAAAGACGCAGGATGTAGTCTGCATCGCCTGCCATCAGGAAACACTCCATGATCTCTCCGGAACGGGCAACAGCGCGTTCGAAATTCTCCAGCGTCTCCTTGGATTGCCCGGTGAGCGATATTTCCACGAAAACGTCCATGTGCCTGCCCAGCTTCCTCTGGTCCAGCAATGCGACGTATTTCTCGATGATACCGGATTCCTCCAGAGCGCGCATACGCCGCAGACAGGCGGATTGCGACAGGCCCACCTTTTCCGCAAGGTCCGCATTGGCAATGCGGCCATCGCTTTGCAGCACGTTGAGGATCTTCTGGTCGAGACGGTCGAGTTTCATTTTGTTGCGCCGCACATAATGCCGGGTTGAAGATAAAAGGTTGCAGGATATTCGATAGAAAATCAAAATCACGCACGATTATTGCGTAAATGTGACCTGCAGTCCCCTGGAACGCAAGCACATTCGACAGAAACAGCGGTAGAATCTGCGCCAATAATAACGCTTCCAGAGGAGACAAGTTATGCGCATTGGTGTGCCGAAAGAAATCAAGAACCATGAATATCGGGTCGGTCTGACCCCGAACAGCGTCGTCGAAATGGTGGCTCACGGCCACGAAGTCGTCGTTGAAACAAATGCCGGTGTCGGCATCGGTGCCAGCGACGCCGATTACGAAGCGGCAGGCGCGAAGATCCTGGCAACTGCCAAGGAAGTCTTCGATGCCGCGAACATGATCGTGAAGGTCAAGGAACCGCAGGCCGTCGAGCGCGCCATGCTGCGTCCGGACCACATTCTCTTCACTTACCTGCACCTGGCGCCGGACGCGGAACAGACCGCCGATCTGGTGAAATCCGGTGCGACCTGCGTTGCATATGAAACCGTTGTCGATGACCGTGGCGGTCTGCCGCTTCTGGTGCCAATGTCCCAGGTTGCAGGCCGCCTGTCGGTGATTGCCGGTGCAAAGGCGCTGGAAAAGGCGCATGGCGGCTCGGGCACGCTTGTGGGCGGTGTTCCGGGTGTGGAGCCTGCCAAGGTTGTCGTGATCGGCGGCGGTGTGGTCGGCTCGCATGCCATCACCATGGCGCTCGGCCTTGGCGCGGATGTCACCGTTCTTGACCGCTCTACTACTGTTCTGGGCAATCTTTCCCAGACGTTCGGTCCGGCTCTGAAGACCGTTTACTCGACCAAGGCTGCGCTGGAAAAGCATGTGCTGGAAGCTGACATGGTGATCGGGGCCGTACTTGTGGCCGGTGCCGCCGCGCCGAAGCTGGTTTCGCGGGAACTGGTCAGCCGCATGAAGCCAGGCTCGGTTCTCGTGGATGTCGCCATCGACCAGGGTGGTTGCTTCGAAACGTCCAAGGCAACGACGCATTCCGAGCCGACCTACATTATTGATGAAGTCGTTCACTATTGCGTTGCCAACATGCCGGGCGCCGTGCCGAAAACCTCCACCTACGCCCTGAACAACGCCACGCTGCCGTTTGCTCTGGCGCTGGCCGACAAGGGCGCGAAGAAAGCGCTGCTCGACGATCCGAACTTCCTGCCGGGCCTCAACGTCATCGGCGGCCAGGTGACCTGTGAAGCGGTCGCAACCGCTCTGGGCTACGCCTACGTCGATCCGAGGGTTGCTCTTGAGCAGGCCAACGAAAGCGCGGCTGCCTGATCAAAGCTTTCCTTCAGACTACGAAAAAAGCCGGTCCCTTGGGCCGGCTTTTTTCTTTCACGTTGTTGCTCCGATTTTAGGCGTCATCGGCAAGCGCAAGGCAGTGTCTTCTGCGAGAGGGCAATTGGAGGAGACATGTAGTTCAGCAGGCTGCGGGATCCCTACCTTTGCAGGGATGGTGCGCATGAGTGGCGTGTACGTCACTTGGAGAAGCTGCTTACGGGCAGCGCACCTTGTAGGGGGTGCCCTGTTCATCCGTGGCTATGCAGTTGCGCGGGGTGGTGACGACGCCGATCAGGCCGCCGCCGACGGCGCCGAGCGCGGCGCCGGCAAGGGTCGCATTCACCGTTGAACCGGCAACAGCGCCAATGGTGGCACCGGTTGCCGCACCGAGACCTGCTCCGATCAGCATTCTGTCCCGTTGACTTTCGGTGTTTGCGCAGCCTGTCAGCACAACGGCGAGACTTGCGGCTGCAAGGACAGATCTCATCCAGAACCCCTTGGCGAAAAAATGCGTCCGGTAAGGGTGGCGATCTATGGTTAACAGTTTCTTACCAAGGCGGGTTTATCCAAGGCAGATCATGAAAGCAAAACGGCCACGCCCTTGAAATGAAGGGCGTGGCCGATGTCAGTCGCAAAGTCTGGTCGCTCCCGTCTGCCGTCAGGCGAGGGACCTGCAGATGTTACGGGCAGGCGACTCGATATGGATTGCCATAGCGGTCGTGTGCAACGCAGTTCTTTGGCGTGGTTGCAGCGCCGATCACGGCACCTCCGGCAGCACCGATGGCGGCACCGGCAAGAACCGGAGCTGCACCGGCACCGGCAGCAGCGCCGACAATGGCACCGGTCGCAGCACCCAGACCGCCGCCAACCAGCGCACGGTCTCTCTGGCTGCTCGATTGACAACCGGCAAGGGCGGCGGCCGCGAGGGCCACCAGCAGGATCTTTTTCATTTCGTAAACCTGTAAAGACCTGATTGCGTCAGGTCAGTTGAAGTCAGGGGCAGGCGACGCGATACGGATTGCCATACCGGTCGTAGGCGACGCAGTTCTTGGGCGTCGTCGCAGAACCGATAATGGCACCGCCTGCTGCACCGATTGCTGCGCCGGCAAGTGCCGGGCCAACACCGTTACCGGCGGCAGCGCCGATTACGGCGCCGGTGGCCGCGCCAAGACCGCCGCCAACAAGCGCGCGGTCCCGTTGACTGTCAGACTGGCACCCTGCCAGAAACGCGGCCGAAGCAGCAATCAGAAGGAGTTTCTTCATAGTTTTCTTCCCAACGGTCTATTACCGAAACGAAAAAGGATAGCCTGCGCTTACGGGCAAGCGACCCGGTAAGGATTGCCGTAGCGGTCGTAAGCGACGCAGTTCTTCGGTGTCGTTGCAGAACCGACGATGGCACCACCTGCCGCACCGATTGCACCACCGACCAGCGCCCCGCCGACATCGCCTGTTGCGGCGGCGCCGACTGCTGCACCCGTTGCTGCGCCAAGACCGCCGCCGACAAGGGCGCGATCACGCTGGCTATCGGACTGGCAGCCCGCCAGGGCAAGGCCAACTGCTGCAAGCAGAACGAGTTTTTTCATGAAATCAGTCTCCCTTTCGGACCGCATCCACGGCGGGTCGAATGTATAAAATCTTGCGAAGCCTAAGCTGCTTTGCACGTTGGGGCAATCTCTGTTTGCCACAGCCGGCCCTTCTTTATCGTGAATCGCAAAAAGAGTTCTTCAACGATGTGAACCAGATAGGGCCGGTTAGGCAAAATTATGACGAGAACGCCTCACCTATTAACTCCTGTGCGAGGCAGTGGTTCCCACGTCACTTTGTCAACGCAGCGAGAAGACCTTTCGTAGATGCATCCTTGGAATCGGGGGAGATTTCTCCCTTGACCATCGGCAGCAAAGCGGTGGCCAGTTCCTTGCCCAGTTCCACGCCCCATTGGTCGAAGGAATTGATCCCCCAGATGACGCCTTCGACAAACACGCGATGTTCGTAAAGGGCAATCAGTCGGCCGAGCGCGAAGGGTGTCAGCTGATCGTAGACCAGGGTTATCGACGGCCTGTCGCCTGGAAAGACCTTGTGCGGTGCCAGGCGGTCCACCTCGCTTGAAGCCATGCCGGAAGCGCTGAGGAGTGCCTTTGCCTCTTCCAGCGTCCGGCCCAGCATCAAGGCTTCGGACTGGGCAAGGCAGTTTGCTACCAGGAGGTCATGATGGTGCTTCAGGTCTTCCTCATGGCCGTTTGCGGCAATCAGAAATTCACAGGGTATGACGGTCGTGCCCTGATGCAGCAGCTGGTAAAACGCATGCTGACCATTGGTGCCAGGTTCACCCCACACCAACGGTCCGGTCTCCTGCGTCACGGGGCTGCCGTCCAGCATCACGCGCTTGCCGTTCGATTCCATGTCAAGTTGTTGCAGGTAGGCAGGCAGGCGCGACAGGCGCTGGTCATAGGGTAGAACGGCGCGTGCGGAATAGCCCAGCACGTCACGGTTCCAGACGCCGACCAAAGCCATCAGCACCGGCAGGTTCTGTTCAAGCGGGGTTTCGGCGAAGTGGGTGTCCATCGCGTGGGCGCCGCACAGGAAGTCGGTGAAGGCATCCGGTCCGATGGCGATCATCAGGGGCAGGCCGATGGCCGACCAGACGGAATACCGTCCGCCGACCCAGTCCCAGAAACCGAAGACACGGGTTTCGTCTATGCCGAAGGCTGCGACCTTATCCAGCGCTGTGGAAACAGCGGCAAAGTGGTCGCCGACCGCGCCTTCACCAAGTGCGCCGGCGATCCATTTGCGCGCGGTCTGCGCGTTCGTCATGGTTTCGATGGTGGTGAAAGTCTTGGAGGCGACAATGATCAGCGTCGTGGCCGGGTCGAGCTTTTCAAGCGTATCGGCAATATGGGCGCCGTCGACGTTCGATACGTAGTGTAGCTCGGGGCCGTCATGGTAAGGGCTCAGGGCAATGGTGGTCATGACCGGTCCGAGATCCGAACCGCCGATGCCGATGTTGACGACATCGGTGAACGCATCCCCGGTGGAAGATGTCAGATCGCCGGAGCGGACTGCTTCGGCAAAATCGGCCATGGCGGCCAGGACTGCCCGCACATCGGGCATCACATCTTCACCGTCGACCAGCACAGGCTGGTCGGACTGGTTGCGCAGCGCTGTGTGCAGAACCGCCCGCTGTTCGGTGCCGTTGATCTTTTCGCCTGCGAACATGGCCGCGCGTTTGCTTTCCACATCCGCGGCGCGGGCAAGGTCAAGCAGCAGGTCGAGCGCCTTGGCGTCGACCCGGGATTTGGAGTAGTCGAGCAACAGGTCATCCGTCCGCGCGGAGAACGTATCGAACCGGCCAGGGTCGGCTGCAAAGAGTTGGCGAAGAGACGTACCCTTCAATTGTTCCGCGTGCTGGTTGAGAGCCTCAAATGCTGCTTCTAGCGCCATGAACAATCCTCTTAAATCGATTTAGCGGCCTGGATACGCGCCCGTTGCGCAGGGCATCCATTAGCATACCCATCCATCGAGCGGGAGAGGAAATTCTGGAGCAGGCGCCGCCGGAAACGCAGTGGAGGTTGTCGGCGGCGGAAGGCGGGTCAATTGGAAATCGGGGCCAGCAATTCAGGCGCGGTGACCAGTTGGCGGACACCGTGGGAATGGTCTTCCTCGAAGACATTGCCTTGTTCCGCCCAGGCATTGAGCGAGTTGATATCCAGCTTGGCGCATTGCGGCTTCACGCTCCAGGTCACTTGCAGCGGGGAGCAGACCGCCTGCGTGTAGCTCGGGCCCGTCGTCGAGCCGATAAAGGTGACGGGTGTGCCCGTTCCCTCCGGCAAGGCCTTGGGCTGGTGCAGGCCATTCACGATGTTGCCGTCATAGGCGAAGTCGAGAAAATTCAGGGCATCGGTATCGTTCACCACCAGGAAGACCTGCGCTTCGACCCGAAGCTGCGGGTTTGCGCAGGCATCGCTCAGGCAGGATCCGAGCCCCTTTCCGGGCGTGGCGTTGCAGGACGTATAGACCCAATGAACTTCAATCGTGTCGCCGGGCTTCACGTCCTTGAAGGCTGAGCTGGCAGGGTCCTTCAGCTCGGCGTCACTCAGCTCGGCGGTTTCGTTACATTGATAGCCGCCATGTTCGCCGTCGCCCGCAAACACGGTAAAGCCCGGGCCTTTGTGTTCGGCATTCGTGTGCGTGTGGATGTTGCACAGGTTCAGTTTGTCGGCGGGTGGTGCAATCGAGACCGAGGATGTGTTCAGGCCTGCGGTCTGCGTGATGTCGCGCGGCGTTTGCGGACCGAAGCCCTGACACAGTTCTTCTGCATGTGCTGGCGCCAGAAAACCAATGCTTGCGACGGCCGCAAATGCCAGTCGGATATGTTTTGCCATGGAAAACTCCTGCTTAGAGGGGAAAGGCAGGTCGAGCGGCGCCCATGGCAGAAAAGCTACACAATGGACGTTTGTTACCAAAGCGCGCTTTTTGCGAACCCGACAATTGGAAAATTTGCTCATGTTGCCAGCGCAGGCAAAGCCGCTATGTGAAAACCTGGCGGAAAACAACGCCAATTTCGCGTTGGTGCGTCGCTGTTTTAAGTGAAATGAAAGTTTCCTGAGGGTAAACCAAATCTATGAGTTCCGAGAACAATTTACATGGTTTGTCCCACCTACTCGACCAGCCGGATGCCGAGGAAGAAGTCCTTGTGGTGGATTTCGACAACCTGTCGGTGATCAACGCAGTCGCGTCAAATGTCAGCGAATGGGGGTTCCGGTTGACCTCTCCGGACGTCGGCGAACTTTATAAGAATATCGGGGTCCGGCCGAAGGACGCGAACAAGCTGTTGAGGGCTCATGTTACGTCCGTCAAAGGCAATGACGCGGCTGTTGTGTTTTCCAAGAGCGAAAAAACCGTCTCGGACAAGCGCCGGGAAAAGCGGAACAATGTCAGCATACCGGTCAAGATCGCAGACTTCGACGGCATTACGGAAATCAGTGGCACGATTGTTGATGCGGGCAAGAACGGTTGTCGGATAACCGCCAAAGGACTGACAGCGCTTCCCGATGAAGTGCTGCTGACAATGAAGAAATTCGACCGGGCGGTCGTCGCCGAATTTGCCTGGCGCAATGATACCTCGGCCGGATTGCGTCTCCTTTGGGACAGGACGCTCGAGCGCGATGACGGTTACGACGAGAGCGACGATGATGTCGAAGTCGATGCCGAAATGGGCGCCGAAGAGAACCAGGACGCCTGACCTGACCCGACCTGAGCAGGCCTCCTCTCACCGGCCCCTGTTCATATCACTTGCCTGAAAGCGATTGCGTTGCGGTGCGGATACCTGGCACCGCATGGAAGGGGCATGTCTTGCGCGCCGGGTTCTGTGAGGCGCCGTCTTTGTTCCACCTGCGTTTGCAAAGGTGATGTTCGATTTTTTAAAAAATAGTGTTTTAGGTTGGAACTTCTTTCTCTCTCGGATGTTCTCACAGTAACCGTCTCATCACCAGAAATACTGATGTTGCCGGCGTGTGGAAAAACTTTGAGAGGATATAACATCATGAAACGGATTATCACCGCTACCGCTATGTCCTTGATGCTGACAACATCAATTTACGCGGCAGAGCAAGTAAAAGAGCTTCAGACGTACAAGTATACGGATGCGGCTTCTACCAGCGAAATTCTTGCTTCTGACCTGATCGGGATGCGTATCTACTCTGTCGAGCAGGATTATGACCGGTTCAACGACGAGTATCAGGCGCGAGCTGATGAAGAAAAAGAATGGGACGACATCGGCGAAGTCGACGATGTCATCCTCAGCTTCGACGGCTCTGTGAAGGCAGTCGTTCTGGGTGTCGGCGGCTTCATCGGAATTGGCGAAAAAGACATCGCCCTGCCGATGGATCAGCTGAAGGTGGTTCGCGAACAGGATGATCCGGACAGCTTCTTCCTGGTGGTCAACGCCAACAAGGACGTTCTGACCAGCGCAGAAGCCTACGAAAACCCGGATCGCTCTTCTGAACCGTCTGAAGCCATGAAGATGGCCGATTCAAACGCTGAAGGTAGCGATGCAAGCCGTCCGATGCTGCCGCGTGCAAACGTTCAGCGCGAAGGCTACAAGGAAGCGGCCATTTCCGAGCTGACTGCGGAAGATCTCCAGGAAGCGCGTGTCTATGACGCCAATGACGAAGACATCGGCGAAATCGACCAGCTTGTGATCTCTGAAGACGGCCAGATCCAGAAGGTGGTCATGGACATCGGTGGCTTCCTGGGTATTGGCGAAAAGCCGGTTGCCATGACGTTCGACGAGCTGCAGATCATCCGTGAAGATGGCGGTGACGACCTGCGCGTCTACGTTGGCGCCACCAAGGAACAGCTTGAAGCTCAGCCGACTTACGAAGCGGCTCAATAATTCAAGCGTCTGGCTGCCTGGGCAAAGCGCTCATGCAGCCAGGCCCTTCGCCCGAACGGGCGACTTCCTAACGGGAGCTGACGTGAAGACGTCTCCTGACAGTTGGTTCGAATACCCTCTTCAGAACGTCGAGACCCCGCAGCCCCGCAACAACCGACCGGAACACGTGCACATCATTTGACCGGCGGCTCATTAAAGGAGAAGCGAAATGAACTGGGATATCATCGAAGGCAATTGGAAACAGGTTAAGGGTAAGGCCCAGGAACAGTGGGGCAAGCTTACCGACGACGATCTGGACCGGATCGAAGGCAATCGCGATCAGCTTGCCGGTAAGATCCAGGAGCTCTACGGCAAGTCGCGCGAAGAAGCAGAGCGCGAAGTCGATGAGTGGGCAAGCCGCCACTAATCGTTGACCAGATGAAAAAGAGCCGGGCGATCCGTCGCCCGGCTCTTTTCGTTTGCGTATGGCATCCGCTGCCGAAAACCTAGATCTTGAGCGCAGCTGCCGCTTTTGCGCGTGCTTCGATCCCGGACCAGTCATTCTCAGCAATTGCCTTGGCGTCTGCAATCCAGGAACCGCCTACGCACAGAACGTTCGGCAGTTTCAGATAGTCCGGGGCCTTGTCGAGGCTGACGCCGCCGGTGGGGCAGAACTTGGCCGCAGCCAGCGGCGAGGAAAGCGACTTGAGATACGACGCGCCGCCAGCCTGTTCGGCCGGGAAGAATTTCAGTCGCTCATAGCCGCGTTCCAGCAGGAACATGACTTCGGAAGCGGTCGCCGCGCCCGGAAGCAGCGGTACGCTGTGCTGGTCGGCAGCATCCAGCAGGTTTGCGGTCGCGCCAGGTGAGACGATGAAACGGGCACCGGCAGAAACGGCGGCGTCATATTGCTTGCCGTCGAGCACGGTGCCTGCACCGACAATCGCGCCTTCCACGTGTTCGTTGACGGCGTTGATCGCTTCCAGGGCATGCGCCGTGCGCAACGTGATCTCGATCGCCGGCAGACCGCCGCGCACCAGGGCTTCTGCCATGGGAACAGCCTTCTTGGGATCTTCAACGATCAGCACCGGGATCACCGGTGCCGCGCACATCACTTTCTCTATTTTTTCAATGTCCTGGGCCATATCGTCTCCACAATCTCTTTTTTGCCGCGTCCGCACCGAAACCAATCGGAGCGGATCGCAAAATCTATCGTGCCAAAATCTTCCTGCCGGTCCGGTTCATCTGGCCGGGACGGCCTGAACCTTACTCACCGAACACATGCGCGCCAGTATCGGCCGTGCCGACAGCACCGCGGAAGGCGGCGAAGAGGTCCCGGCCGGTACCGAAGTGGCTCTCGCTCAGATCTGCTTCGGCCAGCGGACGGGCGTTGAATTCGGCTTCATCAACCAGCACTTCCAGCGTTCCGGCAACCGCGTCGACCCGGATCATGTCGCCGTCGCGGATCTTCGCGATCGGACCGCCGGCGGCGGCTTCCGGGGTGACGTGAATGGCGGCCGGCACCTTGCCGGACGCGCCCGACATGCGGCCGTCGGTGATCAGGGCAACCTTGTGGCCACGGTCCTGAAGGATGCCGAGGCACGGCGTCAGCTTGTGCAGTTCGGGCATGCCGATGGCTTTCGGGCCCTGGAACCGGACCACGGCCGCAACATCGCCGGTCAGTTCCTTGTTGTTGAAAGCGGTCAGGAAGTCGTTCTGGTCGTGGAAGACGCGGGCAGGGGCCTCGATGACATGACGTTCCCTGGCAACCGCCGAGATCTTGATGACGGCCTTGCCCATGTTGCCGGTCAGCATCTTCAGTCCGCCGGTCGGCTGGAAGGCCTTGGAGACAGGTGTCAGCACCGTCTCGTCTCCGGAGGTTTCAGGCACTTCCTCGCGGTGGACATTGCCGTCGGCATCGAGCTTCGCTTCCACTGTGTAGCCCGAAAGGTCGGTGCCGTAGACGGTCTTCACATCCCGGTGCAGGTAGCCTTCGCCCAGCAGTTCGCGGATCAGGAAGGCCAGACCGCCTGCGGCCTGGAAGTGGTTCACGTCGGCCTTGCCGTTCGGATAGACGCGGGCCAGAAGCGGCACAACGTCGGACAGGTCGGAAATATCGTCCCAGGTCAGCTTGATGCCAGCGGCAGCAGCAATCGCCACCAGATGCATGGTGTGGTTGGTGGACCCGCCGGTCGCGTGCAGGCCGACAACACCGTTGACGATCGCCTTTTCGCTGATGACTTCCCCAGCCGGCGTGAACTCGTTGCCGAGCGCGGAAATCGCGATTGCGCGTTTGGCGGCTTCCCGGGTCAGGGCGTCGCGCAAAGGCGTGCCCGGATTGACGAAGGAGGCGCCCGGCATATGCAGGCCCATGATCTCCATCAGCATCTGGTTGGAGTTTGCCGTGCCGTAGAAGGTGCAGGTGCCCGGCGAATGGTAGGCGCGGGATTCACTTTCCAGCAGGGCGTCACGGCCGACTTTGCCTTCGGCGTAGAGCTGGCGGATCTTGGCCTTCTCGTCGTTGGAAATGCCGGTCGGCATCGGGCCGGCCGGGACGAATACGGCCGGCAGGTGGCCGAAAGAGAGGGCGGCGATCGCAAGGCCGGGTACGATCTTGTCGCAGATGCCGAGAAAAACCGCGGCATCGAACATCTGGTGCGACAGGCCGACGGCGGCAGCCATGGCGATCACATCGCGGGAGAACAGTGACAGTTCCATGCCATCCTGGCCCTGGGTGACGCCGTCACACATGGCGGGAACACCGCCGGCCACCTGCGCGACCGCGCCGACATCGTGGGCGGCTTCGCGGATCAAAGCCGGGTAGGTTTCATAGGGCTGATGGGCGGACAGCATGTCGTTGTAGGAGGTGATGATGCCGAGGTTCGGCACAACGTCGCCGGAAAGGGCCTGCTTGTCGGACAGGCCGCAGGCGGCAAAGCCATGTGCAAGGTTGCCGCAGGAAAGGCGTGAGCGCTGCGGGCCCTTTTCGGCGGCCTTGCCGATCCGGTCCAGATATCTTGAGCGGCTGTCGTGACTGCGTTTGACGATCCGTTCGGTGACGTCGCCAATGCGATCCTGGATGGTCATCGTTTCAAATCCTTTGCTAGCCGCGCCGCGGCCTGGCTGGGTCTATGTCCGGTAACATAGGGCATTGCGGCAAGCCTGCCGCTCTCTAATCGATTTAAGAGGCCGGAAACGCGCAAGGCTGGGCCTTGCGCGAGAGGTGTCAGGTGCCGTCGTCTTCGGCCCAGGTGCGGCCGTCGCGCTCCACCAGTGCGATAGAAGCGGACGGGCCCCATGTGCCGGCGGTGTAGCCTTTCGGCGTTTCCTTGGAGGCGGCCCATGCGGCCTGGATCGGATCGATCCATGCCCAGGCGGCGTCGACTTCGTCGCGGCGCATGAACAGGGTCTGGTTGCCGCGGATGACGTCCATGATCAGGCGTTCGTAGGCATCCGGGTTCCGAACCTTGAAGGCTTCGGCAAAGCTCATGTCGAGTGGAACCTGACGCAGGCGCATGCCGCCGGGGCCTGGGTCCTTGATCATGATCTGCATCTGCACGCCTTCGTCCGGCTGCAGGCGAATGATCAGCCGGTTGGCGGTGATGGCGCCGGCTTCCGCGTCGAAGATCGAGTGGGGGATCGGGCGGAACTGGACGACAATTTCCGAGACCCGCTGCGCCAGGCGCTTGCCGGTGCGCAGATAGAAGGGTACGCCCGCCCACCGCCAGTTGGCGATTTCCGCCTTCAGGGCGACGAAGGTTTCCGTGCGGCTTTCGGTGTTGCCAAGTTCTTCCAGATACCCCGGAACCGCGCCACCGGCGGAAGCGCCCGCACGGTACTGGCCGCGCACGGTCAGCTTGTCGATGCTCTGCTCCTCGATCGGTGCAAGCGCCTTCAGAACTTTCAGCTTTTCGTCGCGTACGCTGTCGGCATTCATGCTTTCCGGCGGCTCCATCGCCACCAGGCAAAGGAGCTGAAGAATGTGGTTCTGCACCATGTCACGCAGCGCGCCCGCCGTGTCGTAGTAGCCAGCCCGGCCGCCTGTGCCGAGCGACTCGGCCACGGTGATCTGGACATGGTCGATGTGGGCCGCGTTCCAGAGCGGCTCGAACAAGGCATTGGCGAAGCGCAGGGCCATCAGGTTCTGCACCGTCTCCTTGCCGAGGTAGTGGTCGATACGGAAAATCTGGTCTTCGTTGAAGACAGCGCCGACGGTGTCGTTGAGCGCCCTGGCAGATGCGCCGTCCTTGCCGATGGGCTTTTCCATGACAACGCGGGAATGGTCGTTGACGACACCGATGCGGCCGAGGTTCTCGCAAATCGTGCCGAAGAGGTCCGGACCGACCGCGAGATAGAAGGCGCGGATGACGTCGGGGCGTTCGTCAAGGATGGTTCTCAGGTCTTCGAAGCCTTCGCCGGTCGCAATGTCGATCTTGACGTAGCGCAGGCGCTTCAGGAACTGCTGCAGATGCTCGTCTTCCAGATCCTTGACGTGTTCTTCCAGTGCAGCCTTGGCATAGTCGCGATAGTCGTCGTCCGAGTAGTCCCGCCGGGCGCTGCAGATGATGCGCGCATTTTCCGGCATCTGGCCATCCGCATCACGGTGGTAAAGGGCAGGCAGAAGCTTGCGATGGGCAAGGTCTCCGGAGGCTCCGAAAACGACGAGGTCGAATTCTTCAACTTCAATGACGCGTACCGCCATAAAACATCCCTTCTCACAACTGCCAGTCCGATTGGCCGCTCCAGTCTGGACCGTTTTCGACTGCCTTTTAAATCGATTTAATTCTCTTGTCAGCCCCTCATTTCAGGGCCGACCATTCTTTTTCAAGTTCGCTCCTGCGCGGCAGGTCTGCTCCACGCCGGGAGCAGGTAATGGCCGCAGCCCCGACGGCGAAATCAAGAAGACGATTTAGCTGGTCGGCGTCAAGGGCTGCAAGCGTGTCACGGCTGGTTGCGCCCAGATGCTTCAGTCCGGCAAGGAGGGCCGCCTGGAAGGTGTCGCCCGCGCCGACCGTGTCTTCAACCGCAACCTTGACGCCCGGACGGCTGACTTCAATGTCTCGGGCAAACGCGGTCGCACCGTTACCGCCACGGGTGACGATCACCAGCGAAGCGCCCATGCCGAGCCAGGAACGCGCAATGGTCTCGACAGGCTCGCCCGGCGCGATGAGCGCTAGGTCTTCGTCGGAGACTTTGACGACGTCCGTCAACGGCACGAGACTTTCGGTGTTGCGGCGCCAGAGCGCCATGTCCGGCACCACGGTCGGGCGGATGTTCGGGTCGAAAGAGACCAGCGTGTGGGCGCGCTCGCGTTCGATCAGTGCCTTGAAGGCATCCGAAACCGGCTCGACAAGCGCGGTGTAGGAACCGATGTGCAGAAACAGCGGCGGTTCATCGAAATCAGGCAGATCGTCCACGGTCACCATGCGGTCGGCTGCGTTTTCACCGTAGAACGTATAGGCCGGAGACCCGTGTTCGTCCTTCTGGACGAGGCTCAGGGTCGTCAGGTAGTCGGTCCGCAGGATATAGCGTTCCGAAACACCTTCGCTGCGAAACTTCTGAACCAGACGCTCGCCAAGCGCATCCCTCGAGATGCCACCGAAAAAGGCAGCGTCCTCTTCAAGGCGCGCCAGCCCCATCGCCACATTGAAGGGTGATCCGCCGATACGGGCATCGAAGGAAACACCATCGCCGGAACCGGCTTCTCCAAAGAGGTCGAACAGCGCTTCACCGCAAATCAAAAACATATATGTTCCGGTCTTTCGTCGTTTGTCAGGAGCCGCATCGACGGCGGGCTCATGACTTTATGTCATTTCGCGGCAGCGGCCTTGCAGACCACCGCCTCATCCGAAGGAGGTCCACAAGGCGCCGAACTTGCCGCCCATCCTTCGAGACCAACCTGTCGGTTCTCCTCAGGATGAGGGTGTGAGGGGAGGCGCCGGATGAAGGTGCCTCCCGTTTTTCGTTCGAGGCTTAAGCCGCAATGCTGTCCGGCGGATCCATGGCGCCCGTCATGATAGCCACCGCATCGGACATGGAAAAGTCCGACGGTTTGATGACGCAGGCCCGGCTGCCCAGCCGATGGATGTGAATACGGTCGGCGACCTCGAACACATGGGGCATGTTGTGACTGATCAGCACGATGGGCAAGCCCCTTGCCCTGACATCCTTGATCAGCTCCAGCACGCGCCGGCTTTCCTTGACGCCGAGAGCGGCGGTCGGTTCGTCCATGATCACGACCTTGGACCCGAAGGCGGCCGCTCGTGCCACCGCCACGCCCTGGCGCTGGCCGCCGGAAAGGGTTTCGACGGCCTGGTTGATGTTCTGAATGGTCAGAAGTCCCAGTTCGTTCAGCTTCTCGCGGGCGATCTCTTCCATCTTCTTGCGGTCCAGCTGGCGCAGCCAGGTGCCCCGGAAGCCGGGTTTCTTTATCTCGCGGCCCATGAACATGTTGTCGGTGATCGACAGGGCAGGGGACATGGCCAGGGTCTGGTAGACGGTCTCGATCCCGGCTTCGCGAGCGTCGATGGGCGAGGTGAAATGAACGGGTTTGCCATCCAGCAGGATCTCTCCACCGTCCGGTTGCACCGCGCCGCTGAGCGCCTTGATCAGGGTGGACTTGCCGGCCCCGTTGTCGCCGATCACGGCGAGGATCTCGCCGGGATAGAGTTCGAAATCGGCCCGGTCCATGGCCACGACACGGCCGTAGCGCTTGACCAGTTTACGTGCTTGCAGGACAGGTTCCATCACACAGATACCTTTCTGATCCATTGGTCGATCGCGACCGCACCGATGATGAGAATGCCGATCAGCAGATAGGTCCACTGGGCATCCGCGCCAAGCAGGCGCAGGCTGAGCGTAAACACGCCGACGATGAGCGCACCGAACAGGGTGCCGAGGACGGAGCCGCGACCGCCGAAGAGCGAGATTCCGCCGATCACCACAGCCGTGATGGATTCGATGTTGGCGAGCTGGCCGGTGGTCGGAGAGACCGAACCGATGCGGCCGATCATGGCCCAGCCGGCGAAGGCGCAGATGAGGCCGGACAGCATGTAGACCGAAATCAGCACCTTCTTCACCTGCACGCCCGAAAGCTGTGCTGCCTCCGGATCGTCGCCGACGGCGTAGACATGCCGGCCCCAGGCCGTCTGTCGCAGCGCGTAAGCCAGAACCAGCACCAGAACCACCATGAAGATGACGCCGTAGGTGAAGATCGCGCCGCCCACATTGACCTTGTTGCCGAAGAACTGAAGCAGTGGTGCGACCTCGGCAATTTCCTGCGAGCGGATGGTTTCGTTGGCCGAGTACAGGAAGTTGGTGGCCAGAACGATCTGCCACATTCCGAGCGTCACGATGAAGGGCGGCAGCTTGACGATGGCGACAAGGAAGCCGTTGAGATAGCCGCACAAGGTGCCGCAGATCAGGCCGCAGACGATGGAGATCTCCACCGGCAGACCGTACCGGAAGGTGAACTGCCCCATGACGACGGAGGACAGCACCATGATGGCGCCAACCGACAGGTCGATGCCGGCGGTCAGGATAACGATGCTCTGTGCTGCCGCCACGATGCCGACGATCTGGACCTGCTGCAGGATCAGCGTCAGCGCGAAGGGGGAGAACAGTTTCGATCCGAGCAGAAGCCCGAAAACGACAAGGGAGATTACCAGCACGATCAGCGGAACCAGTGATGGGGTCTGGTGCAGCGTGTGCTGAATTTTGTGCCCGATCCCATGACGTTGGTCATCGAATGAGGCGACGGCCTGCGGTCCGGAGGCGACTGCGGATTCATAATCCGCCGGCCCCTTTGCCGTTTTGCTTTCTAAGGTCATGCCCGTTTAACCTTCTCTACGCCGGTTTTGAAAAAAGGGGCAAGGTTGCCCATGCCCCTTTTGGTCTTGCCTGGAGGTGCCTTAGCCCCAGCAGAGATCCATACCCTTGGCAGTGTCGATGGATTCGACGCCTTCAACCGGCTTGTCGGTCACGAGGGCGACACCCGTGTCGAAGAAATCCTTGCCTTCGGTCGGCGCCGGCTTGGTGCCATTGTCGGCCCAGGCCTTGATGGCCTCGATGCCGAGGGACGCCATCAGCAGCGGATACTGCTGGGAGGTCGCGCCGATGACACCGTCCTTGACGTTCTGGACGCCCGGGCAGCCTCCGTCGACAGAGACGATCAGCACGTCGTTTTCGCGGCCGATCGACTTCAGTGCTTCGTATGCACCAGCGGCAGCCGGTTCGTTGATCGTGTAGACCACATTGACCATCGGATCCTTGGCAAGCAGGTTTTCCATGGCCTTGCGGCCGCCTTCCTCGTTGCCTGCGGTCACGTCGTTGCCGACGATGCGCGGATCGGTTTCGTCACCCCATTTGTTAGGGTCGCCCAGTTCGATGCCGAAGCCCTGCAGGAAACCCTGGTCGCGCAGCACGCCGACGGTCGGCTGGCTGATGCCGAGGTCGAGCATGGCGATCTTGGCATTGGCAGCCTCGTCGCCCAGGCTGGCTGCGGCCCACTGGCCGATAAGCTCACCGGCCTTGAAGTTGTCGGTGGCGAACGTCGCGTCTGCTGCGTCGATGGGGTCGAGCGGCGTATCGAGTGCAATCACCAGAAGGCCGGCGTCGCGGGCCTGCTTGACAGCGGGCACGATGGACGAGGTGTCGGATGCGGTCAGCAGGATGCCCTTGGCGCCGTCGGCAATGCAGGTTTCGATAGCTGCTACCTGGGTTTCATGGTCGCCGTCGACCTTGCCTGCGAAGGACTTCAGCTCGATGCCGAGTTCCTCCGCCTTGGCGGTGGCGCCTTCCTTCATTTTCACGAAGAACGGGTTGGTGTCCGTCTTGGTGATGAGGCAGGCCGAGACATCTGCTGCGGCTGCCGGAGCGGCAGCCATGGCAGCGAGAACGGAACCGGTCGCGAGTAGTTTGCGGATCATTTGCGTTTTTCCTCCCTGGCCAATTCAGGTTGAACGGTTGGGTGTGGCCAGATGTGACCCCAACCGTGCTGCCCGTGCCGGAAAGCTGGCTCGGTCTTCCGAGTTGCCTGCCCCGGCGGGTCCGGTGTCTTTCCCGCCGGTCAGGATTGCTGCCCTGGGCGAGAAATTAAAAAATTGCGGCAGGCTGGCTGCGCCGATTGCACCGGCGTCATGGCCAAAGCTGCCAATTTCGATGTCTGGGGAATGCCGTTTCTCCGGCGCGGCCTTTTCAACGGCCTTTCTCAGTGCGGCGCGGAAGCTTTCCGGGAAGGGGCCGCCAAGGTCGCCGTCGAGAACGACCAGCGGAACATCCAGAAGCGCATACGCCGAGCGCAGGGCAAGCGCGAGCGCATCGGCACAGTCTTCCAGCCATTCGATGTACTTCGGATCACCGGTTTCCACCGCATGCTGAATGTCGGACCGATTGAGTTTCGAGAAATCTGTTGGCGACATGTGCCGGGCAAGAGCCACAAGCGAGGCGCGCGACAGCAGCAGATCCCAGGCGTTGCGCGCTTTCGGGGCGGTGGACAACGTGCTGGGCGGAACGGGAATCATTGCAACGTCGCCGGCGTTGCCGGATACGCCGCGCACGACATCGCCTTTCAGGATCAGGCCGCCGCCGATTGCCGGTCCAAGGAACAGATAAATGAAGTTGTCGTTTTGTCGGCCCAGGCCATAAAATAGTTCGGCCACTGCCGCCGCCGTGCCGTCGTTCTCGCTGAACACGGGCAGGCCGGTGGCTTGCTCAAGGGCTTCGGCAAGATCGAAATCTTCCCACTTCATGAAGTCGGCCTGTGGCAGGCCGAGTTCATGCAGCCAAGCGCCGAGGTTGAACGGTTGTGCCAGGCCGATGCCGGTGATGCGGGACTGGTCTTCCTCACTCAGGTTCTGACGCAGAATATCCAGATCTTCCTTCAGGATTTCCAGCGCCTGCTCGGGAGCCGGCAGGATCATGTCGTGCAGCCGGCGCCCGATGAGCTGGCCGGAGAAATCCATCAGAACCGTTTCCATGTTGGTACGGTCCAGTCGCACGCCGAAGGAATAGGCGCCTCGCGGCGCGAGCCGGAGGATGGTGGCCGGTTGTCCGCGGCTGCCATCGTGGCGCTTGCCCGCTTCGACAATCAGCCCTTCCTCGATGAGATTCTGGATGATGGCGCCAATGGCCGCATTGGTCAGCTGCACCGCACGGGCGAGTTCCGCCTTGGATGCTTCGCCGGCCCGCCGAAGGATCTGAAGTACGATGCGTTCGTTATACCGGCGCAATTGCGCTGAATTCGAACCACGGCCGCTTTTACGCGTGTCCTCCACCGGTGTTGCTCCTCCCCAGGAACTGCCTGCTCTTGTCGGCGGCATCATAATAAATAAGTGTGATGAAATTATTCGTCCAATTGATGCTGCTGTCAATTGCTATTTGTTTTGCAGTGCACGTTTTCCGTATTGTGGCGCGGTAAGTTGCTGCGCAATAACACGAAAAAATTTGGTCTGCCCCGGCAACAAATTTGCGGAAAGTCCCGTAGCGGCAGTTTTTGCTGCCACTTGGGCGCGGCTGCGGATGGCCTTTGGCTTTCCTGTTCTTTCGGGCAGGGTCATCCTACCACAGGTTCGCGAAATCGTTGCCGGAGCTTTCAACATCCGTATTGTCGGGAATGGACGAGAATCGGAGACAAATAATGCCGGCCACACATGACGAAGCGTTTCTTGAACGGGCGATTGCCGCTGGAGCGGGAGAGCGCCCCGCCGATCTGGTTATAAAAAATGTCAGTCTGTTCAGCGTTGTCGACGGATCCACGGTCGAAACGGATATTGCGATCGTCGGTGACAGGATTGTCGGCACGCACGGGCAGTATGAAGCCGCGGAAACCATCGACGGCAGCGGACTTACCGCCGTTCCCGGCTTCATCGACACCCACCTTCATGTGGAATCGTCTCTGGTCACACCGTTCGAGTTTGACCGCTGCGTGCTGCCGCACGGTGTCACCACCGCCATTTGCGATCCGCATGAAATCGCAAATGTGCTGGGTGCCGAAGGGATCCGCTATTTCCTGGACAGTTCACTGGAAACGGTCATGGACCTCCGGGTCAACCTGTCGTCCTGTGTTCCTGCAACGGCTTTCGAAACCGCAGGAGCCTGTCTGGAGATCGAGGACCTGCTGCCGTTCCGCGACCATCCAAGTGTAATTGGCCTTGCGGAATTCATGAATTTTCCAGGTGTGCTTGCGCGCGATCCCAAGGTGCTGGCAAAGCTTGCCGCCTTTCAGGACGGTCATATCGATGGCCATGCGCCTCTGCTTCAGGGCATCGGCCTCAATGGTTATCTGGCGGCAGGCATCCGAACCGACCATGAGGCGACCTCCGCCGAGGAGGCGTTGGAAAAGCTCGCCAAGGGCATGACGATCCTGATGCGCGAAGGGTCCGTCTCCAAGGATCTGGAAGCACTGGCTCCGATCCTGACGCCGGATGTCTCGGCCTTTGTCGCGCTGTGCACGGACGACCGCAATCCGCTCGATATCGCCGAAGAGGGCCATCTCGACAGCATGATCCGCCGCCTGATCGCCAAGGGCATTCGTCCGCTTGATGCCTATCGGGCCGCAAGCTGGTCGGCGGCCAATGCGTTCGGCCTGAAAGACAAGGGGGTGATCGCGCCGGGCAAGCGCGCAGATATCGTGCTGTTGAGCGACTTCGCCGATTGCCGCGTGGCGCAGGTGATCTGCGGCGGCGTTCAGGCGACGGACGAAGTCTTTGCAAAAAGAACCATCGTCCCGCCGGTTGGCCTCGACAGCGTGCATGTCGGCGAGGTCACCGCGTCAATGTTCGACGTTCCGGCGCGCAACAGCGAAGCCGACGTCATCGGCGTGGTACCGGGCAGGATCATCACCGAACACCTGAAGCGCACCCTGCCTGTAACCGGCGGCAAGACGCTGGCCGATCTTGACCAGGATGTGCTGAAGGTCGCCGTTGTCGAACGGCACAAGGGCACGGGCAATATCGGCCTCGGGTTCGTCAATGGTTTCGGCATGAAACAGGGCGCAATTGCTTCGTCCGTCGGCCATGACAGCCACAACATCTGCGTGGTTGGCGCGGATGAAGAGGCGATGGCCCACGCGGTCAACCGGGTGATCGCCATGAAAGGCGGATTTGCGGTTGCCGACAAGGGCGGGGTGAAGGCCGAGCTCGCCCTGCCGCTGGCGGGGCTGATGAGCCTCGAACCGTTCGAAACGGTGAAGGAGATACTGGAGCACCTGCGCGCCGCCGCCAAGGATCTCGGCTGTACGCTTGCCGAACCGTTCCTTCAGGTCGCCTTCCTGCCGTTGCCGGTCATTCCGCATCTGAAGATCACCGATTTTGGCGTCTTCGATGTCAACAAGTTCGAACTGATCGATCAGGGGAGTTGATGCGCGCCTTCAGTACCGGTGCAATCCTGTTCGAAAACGTGCCCACTTCCGTGCGGCTCGCAACGCCAGGACCAAGAGGACAGCTCCGGCAACAAGGGACCAGAGCAGGATCTGGCTGTCGAGAGAGAACCTCTCCAAACTGCGGGTGGGATAGGCAATCTTCGGATTGAGCGGCAGATAAGTGACGTTCAGAGCCCCGTCTGTCTCTCGGATGAGCTCCTGAGGCTTTATCCTGAAATTCAGAGTTTCAACCGGTGCGTCCGCAGGCTTGATTTCAACGACGATTCTTTCATCTTGCCAGGCTGTGATGTTCTTTAAAGTGTTCCGCCTATTGGAACGAAGATGCCTCGAACCATCGTCCCTGTCGTCGATAATGACCAGAACCTTGCCGGGCGTGGTTTCGCCAAAGCCTTTTAAAAGCCAGTACTTCAAGCCGCTGTCGTGGTGGAAGTAAATTGTGATCGCGACAGCGCAGGCCGCAAAAAACAGGATGGCCAGGTTAAGCGCGTGGCTGTCTTCGACCGCTTCTTTCGGGTTATACAAAAGCAACACCTTTTATTCGAGCATCGCACCAGGATATGCATCTAGAAGTAGCATGACGCAATTCCTCAAGACAAAGATCAACGGGCCTGGCTCGCTCCAGCTTTCGGAATGCGCACGTCCCCGTCCTGCCGCTGACGGTCAATACGCACCTGAAGATCACCGATTTCGGCGTCTTCGACGTCAACAAGTTCGAACTGGTGGATCAGGAACGCAGAAACAGGTCTTTAGACGATGATCCTCACTCTTGCTGTTTCCGGATACCGCTCGCTGCGCGACATCGTCTTGCCGCTCGACCGAATCACTCTGGTGACGGGTGCGAACGGCAGCGGCAAATCGAGCCTTTACCGGTCGATCCGTTTGCTGGCGGAAGTCTCGCAAGGCCAGGCGATAGCCTCGCTGGCGGCAGAAGGTGGCCTCAATTCGACGCTTTGGGCCGGACCTGAAGCTTTCTCCCGTGCCATGAAACAGGGCGAGGTGCCGGTTCAGGGAACCGTGCGCAAAGGCGTGGTCAGTCTGAAGCTGGGCTTTGCCGATGAGGACTACGGCTATGCGATAGATCTCGGTCTGCCGGCTGATGCCGGGCGTTCGCTGTTTTCCATGGATCCGGAAATCAAGGCCGAGGCCCTGTGGGCCGGCGAAGCCTTGTCCCGCTCGAACGAGATTGCAGCCAGAAACGGCCCGACGGTACGGGTTCTCAATGCTCAGGGACAGCGCATACCGGTTTTCCAGAACCTTGCCCGCTTCGACAGCATGATGACCCATGCCGCCGACCCGAAAGACGGGCTGGAATTGCTTGTCCTGCGCGAACGCATGCGCGCCTGGCGTTTTTATGATCATCTGCGCACCGACAGGGACGCTCCCGCGCGGTTCCCCAAGATCGGGACACGGACACCTGTTCTGAGCGGGGATGGTGGGGATCTGGCGGCCGCTCTCCAGACCATCCTGGAAATCGGCGATGAGCGCGCGCTGGAAGAGGCAATCGACGATGCATTTCCGGGCGCTACCATCCGGATATCGGTCAATGACGGCTATTTTGAACTGCTGATGCAGCAGAAGGGCCTGTTGCGGGAGCTGCGGGCCAGCGAACTCTCCGACGGCACGCTTCGGTATCTGTTGTTGACTGCGGCGCTGTTATCGCCGCGCCCGGCACCTCTGGTGGTGCTGAACGAGCCTGAGACAAGTCTCCATCCGGCATTGCTGCAGCCTCTTGCCCGTCTGATCGCGCGGGCCGCGGAAAAGACACAGGTGATCGTCGTTTCCCATGCGGAAGAACTGGTGTCGGAGCTATCGGCGGAAGCAGGCTGCATGCGCTACAATCTGCGTAAGGACCTTGGCGAAACGGTTGTGGACAGTGCCGATACACCCCGTTGGAACTGGCCGAAGAGATAAGCCGCCGTCTGGTGGGGTCTTGATAAGTTTCTGATTTGACGGCTCTATTGCCAATTTCCCGAGCAGGCTTATGTTAACGGTATGGTTCTTCGCGCGCAAAAAAATGACCGGGTGTCGTTACGTCGCGAGTTGACGTGAACGGAAGGTTGCGTCATGTCAGGAAAGACCCAAAGAGGTGGCGCCTCATTGGTGGCCGGGCCCTGGAGGAGGACCATTTCGTGCCAAGGATTTAGTCCGGAGCGCGAAATTTCAGGATGAAGGCCCGTCCGCGCACTGAGGCGATAAAGCGCGTTGGAGAACGTAATGACGACTGCGGAGGAGTGGAACGCGGCGTTTAAGCCTCGTCCAGTACACGAGTATCTCGAGACGACCGTTGCTCAGTATGGCGCTCGTCCAGCCTGTGATTTCATGGGCAAGACCTGGAGCTATGCCGAAATCGGTGCCCTCGTCGACAGAACGGCCGCCGGACTGCAGGCAATGGGCGTTGGCCCGGGTGTTCACGTCGGCCTCTGCCTGCCCAACACGCCCTATTACACCATCTTTTACTTCGCGGTTCTGAAGATCGGCGGCACGGTCGCCAACTTCAATCCGCTTTATGTGGAGCGCGAACTGTCGTTCCAGGCGCGTGATGCGGATGTGCGCATCATGGTGACCATGGATCTGAAGGTGATCTATGACAAGGTCGAGGAGGTGCGTAAGGAACGCGTGCTCGACAAGATCATCGTCTGCCCGATGGCCTGGTGTCTGCCGACGATCAAGAAAGTGCTGTTCAGCCTGTTCAAGCGCAAGGAACTGGCCGACATTCCCCATGACGATGCGCATGTCCGTTTCGAGGACCTGCAGACCAAGGGCGATCAGCCAAAGCCGGTCAAGATAGATCCGGCCAACGATGTTGCCGTACTGCAGTACACAGGCGGCACCACCGGCGTTCCCAAGGGGGCCATGCTGACGCACCGAAACCTGTCCGCCAACATCGAGCAGATGCGCTGCGTCTTCGAAAAGGCGCGGCCGGGCGAAGAAAAGATGCTTTGCGTGCTGCCGTTCTTCCACGTTTTCGCGATGACGGTGGCGCAAAATCTGTCGATCATCCTGGGCGCGGAAATGGTGCTGCAACCGCGCTTTGACCTGAAGTCCCTGCTGGACGCGGTCAAGCGCAAGAAGGTGACCCTGTTTCCGGGTGTGCCGACGATCTATACAGCCATCAACAACTCCCCCATGACTGCGAATTACGACCTGACCAGCATCCGGATCTGCCTGTCGGGCGGGGCGCCCTTGCCGGTTGAGGTCAAGGAAAGCTTCGAAAAGATCACGGGCTGTGTTCTGGTGGAGGGCTATGGTCTGACGGAAACGTCGCCCGTTGCCGCGGTCAACCCGCTGGATGAAAGCCGCAGGGCCGGCTCCATTGGCCGGCTGGTTCCGGGAACAAGTGCCCGGTTCGTCAGTATCGAGGACCGCGAGACCGAGGTTACGGCCGGGGAAAAAGGCGAGTTGCTGCTGCACGGTCCACAGGTGATGAAAGGGTACTGGAAGCGGGACGACGCGACCGCAGAAACCATTACCCCGGACGGCTATCTTCACACCGGCGACGTCGGCTATCTGGACGAAGGCGGCTTCATCTATCTGGTCGACCGGATCAAGGACCTGATCCTGTGTTCAGGCTACAATGTCTATCCGCGTGTCATCGAGGAAGCGATCTATCAGCATGAGGCGGTCGATGAGACCATCGTCATTGCCGTGCCGGACGCCTATCGCGGGCAGAGCCCTAAAGCCTTCATCAAGCTGAAGGAAGGCCACTCGCTGACGGCGGACGACATGAAGACCTTCCTGAAAGACCATCTGTCGGCCATCGAGCTGCCTCGAGATTATGAGTTCCGTGACGAGTTGCCGAAAACCATGGTCGGCAAATTGTCGAAGAAGGAACTGGTCGAGGAGGAAGCCCAGAAACGGGCTGAGACGGAGGCAAAGAGCGCCTGAACCGCTGCTGTCTGACTACAGCGGAAGCGCTTCCAAATGGGGCGCTTCCATCAGGCAAGCTCCGCGTGGCGTGGTCTGCTCCCATTGCCGATTGAGGCAATCACTGACATGGTCTGTGACCCGCTTCGGGACCAGTTTGACCCTGCTGGCGTCGATGCGGATTTATGGCACTTGCCTGCCTGATGTGGCGGGCAACCTTCCCTCCTGACCCTCTAGCTGTTGTACCCACGTCCGTCCGAGGCCCTGGCGAGTTTCTGGCCGCGTTTGGCCTCGCGGCGGACCGTATAGATCGAGGCGGCGATGATGACGGCAGCCCCGGCCAGCGTTTCCACACGGGGCCACTGGTGGAACACAAGGGCACCGAAAATGGTGGCGTAGAGAAGCCGGGTGTAGTCGAGGGAGGCGATGGCCGTGGCTTCGCCTGCACGAAACGCCCGGATATTGGCCATCTGGGCGGCCCAGGAGATGATGCCGATACAAATCAGAAGCCCCCATTGTTCCAGCGTCGGGGGCTGCCACGTCATCGCGGCTGGAATGACCATGATCAGCCCGACGCCGAAAGCCTGGTAGGTCAGGATGGTGACCGGGGGATCCGTGCGCGTCAGCAGACGGACCACGATCATCACCATGCCGGCGCAGGCAGCCCCTGCAATGGCGAGCAGCGCATTAGGGTCGACCAGCCCGTCGCCTTGCGGGCGCAGCATGAGGACGACGCCCAGAAAGCCCACAATGGTCGCCCCCCAGCGGTGAACCCCGACCGTTTCTCCCAGAAACCAGATGGCGAAGATCGTCAGGAAGAAGGTCTTGGAGAAGCTGATGGCCGTGGCATCGGCCAGAGGCAGTTCGATGACTGCCGTGAAGCCGCAGAGCATGGCCGTGGTGGCGAACACAATACGGGTGAGTTGCAGCCCGGGACGCTTCGTTACAAGGGAGGTCGGCAGGCCGCTGAGGATCTTTGGAGCAACGATCGCCAGCATGACCACCTGGCGGATCACCAGGATCTGGAACACCGTCAGGTCCTTGCCCAAGAGCTTGATGAGGGTGACCATGATCGAGAACAGAAACGCGGCCAGAAGGATCCACAGGGCGCCGATGGTATTTGACGGAAGGTTTTCCGTCAGGCTTGTCACCTTGCGTCGAAAACGATTGCCGGTTGCCTCGGAAGGTTCCGGCTGTTGAGTGGGCATGTCCATCGTGAATCCTTGCCGAACGGCATGCGGATGCGGCGGCGCGTAGGGGGCCGGGGCACGGGCAAAACTCGGATAAGGCTGTTTGTTGCAGTTGTAACAAGCTTAGCGTTTTTCGCGCAGAAGGAAAGAGGGAGACTGTTTGCCTTTGCACGCAGATGCCCTTTAAACTGCACCCAACCGGGAGGAATTACATGGATAAAATCCAGACGCAGGGCGTGCATCACATCACTCTTGTAGGCGCAGACAGGCAGACATCCATCGATTTCTGGGAAGGTCTGCTGGGAATGCCGTTTGTGTTTGAACAGCCCAATCTGGACGCTGCCGACCAGAGCCATCTGTATTTCGACCCGGGCGATGGCCGCCTCATCACGATCTTCACCAGCGAAGACCGCAAGCCGGATCCGGAGCCGGCTCCGCAGACCATGGGCTGCGTCCACCATCTGGCCCTGGCCGTGTCGCAGGCGACCTTCCGGCAGATTGCCGAGCGGCTTGAGGCGCGTGGCATATCGCACAGCGGTCCGAAGGATCGAGGTTTCATGGATTCCATCTATTTTCGGGATCCGCTCGGGCTGCTGATCGAACTGGCCAGCTACCGCTTCGTGCCGCCGGAAGGCGTCGCCATGGGCGAGGTCATGCTGGAGGCACACAAGATCCGGGTGGCCCGTGGTGACTACAACATCCAGGAAGTTCACCTTGCCGATGCCATCGAGCAACTGACCCGCGACACGAGACGCAGCCTGTCGGACGACCGGAGCCCGAAGAACCCCTACAAAGGATAGAAAGACGGCCTGACGCGGCGGCTTTGCGGAGTTCTTTTTCAGCACTTGCAAATTCGCTTGCGTGCGGACGTGAATCATGATGATGAGCTGCGTCCGGAATCTTGTTTCCAGGCCGGACCGCAACCTCAGTTGCGATCTCCGGCGGGCCATGCAATGCTCGGTGAACAAGGTCGTTTGGGAAAGGTCCCGGCAAGGGGCCCCAGGGTTTTTTTGAATGACAATGGCTAAGAAGGGGCGTCCCCTGGCCGCTGCCGATATTATCGGCTGGCGTGAAATCGTGAGCCTTCCCGAACTGGGCGTCTTCGATATGCGGGCCAAGATCGATACCGGCGCGCGCACATCTGCGCTCCATGCCGAAGAGCAGGAAGTGTTCGAGCGCGATGGCCGGACCTGGGTACGCTTCCGTGTGCCGGCATCGCGTCATCACAGCGATTTCCGGGCCGAAGTTCCGGTGCTGGACGAACGCAACATCAAGAATACGAGTGGTGTTCCGGAGCGGCGGATTGTCATCCGGACGTTACTTCATCTTGGAAAACATCACTGGCATGTGGATGTGTCACTGGCGGACAGATCGAACATGGGGTTCGACATGATCCTCGGCCGGACGGCGATCCGGCGGCACAATGTGCTGGTGCATGCGGGCCGGTCTTTCCTGGCGGGAAAGCCCGCTTTGGCAACAAAACACTAGGCCGCGCGTTTACGCGGCAGAAAACAATCAATCATTGAAAATTCGGTGTCGCAACACCGGCTGGAACGAGGCTGAGACCGAGGGACTTGAACCTATGAAGATTGCTATGATGGCACGGAATCCCGAGCTCTATTCGCACAAGCGCCTGAAGGACGCTGCCGAGGAGCGCGGTCACGAGCTGGAAATCATCAACACGCTGCGCTGCTACATGAACATCGCCTCGCGGCGGCCGGAAATCTACTATAACGGCAGCAAGCTGACCGGCTTCGATGCGGTTATTCCGAGGATCGGTGCGTCTGTCACTTTCTATGGTCTGGCGGTTTTGCGTCAGTTCGAGATGATGGGCGTTTATCCGCTGAATGAATCCGTTGCCATCGGCAGGTCGCGCGACAAGCTGCGATCGATGCAGTTGCTGGCCCGCGACGGCATCGGCCTGCCGGTCACCACCTTTGCCCATGATCCGAAGATGACCGAGGAAGTGCTGGCGACAGCCGGCGGCGCTCCTGTGGTGATCAAGCTTCTGGAAGGCACGCAGGGCATCGGTGTGGTTCTGGCCGATACGGAGCGGTCTGCCAAGTCGGTGATCGAGGCGTTTCGCGGTGCCAATGTGAACATCCTTGTGCAGGAGTTCATCAAGGAAGCGGGCGGCACCGACATCCGCGCACTGGTGGTCGGCGGCAAGGTGATCGCCGCCATGAAGCGGACGGGCGCAGAGGGCGAATTCCGCTCCAACCTGCACCGCGGTGGCAGCGCGGCAGCCATCAAGATCTCTCCCGAGGAACGGTCGACCGCCATTCGCGCGGCAAAGACCATGGGGCTGAACGTTTGCGGTGTCGACATGCTGCGCTCCAATCACGGACCGGTGGTGATGGAGGTCAACTCCTCGCCCGGCCTGGAAGGCGTGGAAAAGGCGACAGGTATTGATGTTGCCGGCAAGATCATCGACTTTATCGCCAAGAATGCCCAGGTTGGCAAAACCAAGACCAAGGGACGCGGTTGAGCACAAAAGTAAAAGCCTTCGAGATCGGCGAGCACAAGATCGCGCCGGGAACACGGCGCACGGTCGACCTTCCGGTCAGCGTGCTGTCCGACCACACGCCCGTGACAATGTCTGTGCATGTTCTGCACGGAAGCAAACCGGGGCCCGTGATGTTCGTCAGCGCGGCGGTTCACGGCGATGAGGTCATCGGCGTGGAGATTGCCCGCCGGGTTTTGAAGGCGCCGCAGCTTGAAATCCAGGAGCTCGACAAGCTCAAGGGCACGCTGATGGTCATCCCGATCGTCAACGCGTTCGGCTTTCTGAATCATTCGCGCTACTTGCCTGACAGGCGCGACCTCAACCGCTCGTTCCCGGGCAGCCTGCGCGGTTCGCTTGCCGGGCGGCTGGCGCATCTGTTCATGAGCGAGATCGTCAACCGCTCGGACTACGGCATCGACCTTCATTCCGCCGCCATTCACCGGACCAACCTGCCGCAGATCCGCGTTTCCCCGTCCAGGGCCGATACGCTGGCGCTGGCGAAAGCCTTCGGCGCTCCGGTCATTCTGACCTCGAAAGTCCGCGAAGGGTCCTTGCGTCAGGCCGGTCATCTGAAGGGAACCGACGTCCTGGTGTTCGAAGCGGGGGAAGGCCTTCGCTTCGATGAAATGGCGATCCGTGCCGGGGTGTCCGGCGTCTTGCGGGTGATGCGCGCCTTGAAGATGCTGGGCGCCAAAGGCATCACGCGGCCAAAGGCACGCTCGATCCTCAGCAAGTCGAGCTACTGGGTCCGTGCCCCTGCAGGCGGTCTTCTGCGGCCTTTCAAATCGGTCGGCGATGTCGTTGAACCGGGCATGCTTCTGGGCATTACGTCGGATCCGTTCGGCGAAAAGGAACGGAACGTTCTGGCCGAGCAAGGCGGTCTGATCGTCGGCAGAACCAATCTGCCGGTGGTCAACGAAGGCGACGGTCTGTTTCACATCGCCGAGTTCAACGAACGCTACGATGCAGAAACCACACTCGACAGCCTCGCTTCCCAATTGGAGGCCGATCCGCTGTTCGATGAGGACGAGATTATCTAGAGACGCTCGGATTCAGGGTTTCTTCGGAGGAAGGGCGGTTTCTGTAACCACCGCCTTGTCCTGAGGAAACACGTTGGTGCTGTCTCCAAGGATTGGCCAAATGCGCCGAGTTTGCCGCCCATCCTTCGAGACGAACCTGTCGGTTCTCCTCAGGATGAGGTTGGGGGGAAGGGTGCCGTCCAGTCTGCGTTTGTTCCAACGAGCGCCTTCAATGTGCTCAATGAATGTGTGCTTTTTGATCCGACGACGTCTCCTCAAACCACCGCCTCATCCTGAGGAAGGCCGAGGGCCCGTCTCGAAGGATGGGCCACAGGTGCCGAATTTGGAGCCTATCTGGGGAGACTATTCTTTACGCAGGTTGAAGCTGGGGATGCACTTGTGACCAGCCTGCTTGCGCCGTCAAAATCGCGGGTATAGCAAACCATGTCAGCACCGACCGCGCACCAGGAAATACAAATGTCCTAAACAGAGTTGCCCAAAGCTCTGGTCACGTCGGCTTTCGGGCATTATGTTGGTGGAAACCGGCGCTCCCGGCGCGTGGATGTTTCCCAAGGGAAAGTCTTCCCAAAAAAGCAGGTCCAGATTCATGAACCAGATGGTCACTCCGAAATTCGGTGTTGGTGCCCCATTGCGCCGCAAGGAAGATGCGCCGCTCATCACGGGCAAGGGCATCTATACGGGCGATTACATGCCGGAAGGATGCCTGCATGGTGTCGTCGTTCGCTCCGCCATGGCGCATGCGCGCATCAGCCTTGGGAACGTGGACGAGATTCGCGAGATGGACGGTGTTCGTCTGGTGCTGACCGGCGCCGAACTCGAAGGCCGGACAATGCCTTGCCAGGCACGTCCGAAACAGATCGACGGCTCCAGTTTCAAAGCGCCCGATCAGCCGGTACTGTGTTCCGATGAAGTGCGTTACGTGGGCGATGCCATCGCCTTCATCGTGGCTGATGATGTCAATTCGGCCAAAAATGCCGCCGAGATGCTGGAAATCGATTATGATCCGCTGGATGTGGTGGTCGGGATCGAAGAGGCCCTGGCACCCGATGCCGTGAAGGTCTGGCCGGAATTCGGGACCAATGTCGCCTTTACCTATGGCCAGGGCGATCAGGCCAAGACCGATGCCGCGTTTGAGAAGGCTGCCAAGGTCGTTTCCATCGATGTGGTCAACAACCGGATCGTTGCCAACTACATGGAGCTGCGCGGCTGTGTTGCCGAGTTCGATGCGGCAAGCGAGCGTTTCAAGCTGACGGTCGGCACCCAGGGCGGTCATGGGCTGCGCGATATTATCTGCGGCATTCTGGATCTCGAAACTGACAGACTGCAGGTGATCACGCCGGAAGTGGGCGGCGGTTTCGGCACCAAGATGTTCTGCTACCGCGAATATCCGCTGAGCATGATCGCAGCCCGTGAACTCGGACAGCCAGTGCGCTGGACCGGGGAGCGCATGGACCACTTCGTCACCGATGCGCATGGGCGCGACAACGTCTCCCACGCGGAACTGGCGCTGGATGCCGACGGCCGGATCCTGGGGCTCAAGGTGCACGTCAAGGCCGCGATGGGCGCTTACCTGCATCAGTTCGGCCCGTTCATTCCTTTTGTCGGAACGTCCATGACCTCCGGCCTTTATGACATCCCGGCCGTCTTTGCGAAGGTCGAAGGCGTCTACATGCACACGGTGCCGACCGATGCCTTCCGCGGTGCGGGCCGACCGGAGGCCGCCTATCTGATCGAACGTCTGATCGAGAAGGCGGGTGAGGAAACCGGCCTTGGCTCCGTGGAAATCCGCAAGCGGAATTTCATCAAGCCCGAGCAGATGCCCTACACGACCCAGACCGGCCGCATGTATGACACCGGCGAGTTTTCCGGGCACCTCCAGAAGGCTCTCGAAGTTGCCGATTGGGACGGCTTCAAGGCCCGGCAGGAAGACAGCGCGAAGAACGGCAAGTATCGCGGGATCGGCATCTGTTCCTATATCGAGGCGTGCGCCTTCCCTGGCAGCGAGGAAGCCACGCTGGAGCTCAACGACAAGGGCACGCTGACGCTGCTGATCGGCACGCAGACCAACGGCCAGGGCCATGCGACGGCCTACAGCCAGGTGATCGCTGAGCAGTTCGGTATTACCATCGAGGACATCACCGTCATCCAGGGGGATACCGACCGGGTGCGCAAGGGCGGCGGCACGGGTGGGTCCCGGTCCATTCCCATCGGCCTGCCGTCCGTTCGCGATGCCGGCATTGCGCTGGTGAAAAAGGTAAAGGAACTGGCCGCCGACCGGCTTGAAGCCGGGATCGAGGATCTTGAACTCGACGCTGGAATGGTGCGAGTGGTCGGGACCGACCAGCAGGTGACACTGGCGGAGATCGCAGCCGGCGCGGGCGAAACCCTGACGGCCCGCGAAGAGGTCAAACAGGCCGAGGCAACCTATCCGAACGGCACGCACATTTGTGAAGTGGAAATCGATCCGGACACCGGTGACGTTGCCATCGTCAACTATGTGATCGTCGATGATTTCGGTGTCACGGTGAACCCGCTTCTTCTGGCTGGTCAGGTGCATGGCGGAGCGGCCTCCGCACTGAGCCAGGCCTTGTGCGAGCAGACGATCTACGATGAAGATGGCCAGCTTCTGACGGCGTCGCTGCTGGATTACCGCATGATCCGCGCGGCCGACCTGCCGGACATTCATTTCGAAACCCGCAATGTCCCCTCGACCACCAATGCCATGGGCATCAAGGGCGCGGGAGAAGCGGGAACCATCGGCGGCTGCGCGTCGATCATGAATGCCGTGCAGAAGGCCCTGAAGGATGGGGCAGGGGTCAGCGAAACAATCGACATGCCGGCAACGCCGTTGCGGGTGTGGGAAGCCATTCAGGCAGCAAAGTAACGAAGACTGAAAAAGGCGCCCTTTCGAGGCGCCTTTATTCTTTCCAAGTGGAAGTTGACACCGGTAAAGCCGGGGTCTCGTGATTGTGTCTGTGGTTTCTTTTAAATAACCGTATGAATAATCCGGTTCTTGCCGCAATCTTGCTGTTCATCGGTGCGCGAGAATCGTAGATCCCCAAGAACAGGACTGTCGCCTGTGTTTCAATCCTTCTTCCCTAGACCGAAGCTGTTTTTCACCTCGGCTTTGCTGTGGACCATCGTAACCGTCGCTTTCTGGTACGGTTTCGCAGATGAGTTGAGCGGTCCGCTCGGCTTCGGTGTTTCCGAGACCGATCCTAAAGAGATCGTGGGGCCAGGGTTTTTCGTTTCGCCAGAATTCATCTGGTTCTACTGTTACTACTTCATCTGTACGGTTCTTTTCGGTGGCTTCTGGTGGGTGTTTGCCAGAAACCATCGCTGGCAGGTCTGGTCCGTCTGGGGATCGTCCGCGATCATCTTCTCGACCTATTATTCGGTGCAGGTGTCGGTCGCCATCAACAACTGGCGCAGGCCGTTCGGCGATACGCTTCAGAACGCGCTGCCAGGCGACAAGGGTGTCACGGCGCTGGACTTCTATTCGCTCATGATTGTGTTCGTGCAAATCGTGGCGTTTCAGGTGGTTCTTTATGTCTTTACCCGGTTTTTCGTGAGCCACTACGTCTTCAGATGGCGTACGGCGATGAACGATTACTATGTCGAAAAGTGGTCCAAGGTTCGCCATATCGAAGGTGCCTCGCAGCGTATCCAGGAAGATACGATGCGTTTTGCCGCGATCATGGAAGGGCTTGGCGTCGCGATGATCGACTCCGTCATGACGTTGATTGCCTTCCTGCCCGTGTTGCTGTCGCTGTCGAGTTACGTCTCCGAACTGCCGATCGTCGGTGCCATTCCGGCCCCGCTGTTCACCGCGGCGATCTTGTGGTCGCTGTTCGGGACGGGTCTGCTGGCGCTCGTCGGTATCAAGCTGCCGGGGCTGGAGTTTCATAACCAGCGCGTCGAGGCGGCCTATCGTAAGGAGCTGGTCTACGGAGAGGACTACGAGCACAGGGCGCAGCCGATCACGCTGGCGGAACTATTTGCCAACGTTCGCAAGAACTATTTCCGGCTCTATCGCCACTACCTCTACTTCAATCTGGCCAGAGGCATCTATCTCCAGGCGGATAACCTGTTCACCTATTTCATTCTCGTTCCCACGATTGTCTCCGGCGCGATCACCTACGGTATCCTGCAACAGATCCTGACCGCCTTCGGCCAGGTGTCGAATTCGTTCCAGTATCTGGTCAACTCCTGGACGACGATCATCGAGCTTCTGTCCATCTACAAACGTCTGAAGGGTTTTGAGGTCTCGATTGCCGAGCACGAGAGAATGTCGCCGGAAGAACTGGCGAGGATCGTGGCGGAAAAAGAATCCCGGCTTTGAGGCTGAAGTTCGGGCGCGGAACGCCCCACATGAAGAATTGCCGCCGGTCTTTTGAGCGTGCGGCAAATTTCCTGCAAGTGGGCTTGCCGTAAGCCTCGTTTGATCAAATACTGTAGGCCCTTCACCTCATTCCCGCCTACGCGCATCCTGTACGCGGGACAATTCTTGATCCACTGCACTCGAAGGGCCAGTCGCACTGGTTCTTCCCACGGTTTTTGGACCGGTACACCGTGGGATTTATCTTTGAAAAGCCGGGCCTGGAAGTTGTCATGGCGTTCTTGAGCCAGAAGTCCCGTTTCTCCGGACCTCCGGCGCCCACCGGGATGACCCGGCAGGCACCTCTTATCGGAATATCCCTGAAAGTTGCGTCCACCATGGTGTTTTTCGTCATGGCAACGGCGCTGAAGATCGCGGCCGAGACGGTGCCTATCGGCGAACTGGTGTTCGCACGCAATTTCTTCGGTCTGTTTCCGGTACTGATCATGGTGGCGATGCGCCGGGAGCTGGGGCTTGCCTTCAGAACGGCCAATCCGCTTGGGCATCTTACCCGGGCGTCCGTCGGGCTGACGGCAATGGTCTGTGGCTTCACCGCGCTCTCGCTGTTGCCTCTGCCGGATGCGACGGCCATCGGCTTTGCCTCGCCGCTTTTCGTGGTGGTGCTGGCGTTCTTTCTTCTTGGCGAAAAAGTGCGGGTCTACCGCTGGAGCGCAGTCTGTGTCGGCTTTGTCGGCATTCTGGTGGTGCTGTCGCCGCACCTTGGGGATGCGGAACTGGACAACGATTCGATGATCGGTGCGTTGATCGGCCTTACCGGTGCGGGCTTTGCGGCACTTGCCATGATCACCGTGCGCAAATTGTGCGAGACGGAGCGCACGTCGACCATCGTGACCTGGTTCGCCGGCATGTCTTCCATTTTGTCACTGCTCACCCTGCCGCTCGGGCTTTTGCTGCCCGGACAGGCCTGGATCGTGCCGGATCTGCCGACAGCCGGGTTGCTTCTGCTGATCGGTCTTGCCGGTGGTGTCGGCCAGATCCTGCTCACGCAGAGCTACCGTTACGCCGACGCCTCAACCATTGCCCCATTCGACTATGTCAACATGCTGTGGGCGATCATTGTCGGCTGGGTGGTGTTCAATGAAACACCGCTGCCTGCGGTGGTGGTCGGGGCGCTGATCGTGATTGCCGCGGGTATCTTCGTCATATACCGCGAACACAAGCTCGGTCTGGACCGCACCAAGGCCCGCCGGGCGTCTTCGCCTTCGCGTTCGTGAGGAGGGAGAGACAAGAGGGCAGGCGACGCTGCCTTTCCTGAGTCATTCCGGACAAATGAGGCGAAGCCGAGCGCTGATCCGGAATCCAGACTTATTTCGCGCCTTTGGCGCGGCATTACGCGAAGAGAAAAGAGTTCGCTCCGCTCACGCTGATGCGCTGGATTCCGGATCTGCGCGCAGCTTCACCGCGCTTGTCCTGAATGACGGCGAATACGGGTGGTTTCTTAATTCAGCCTTACTGCGGCTTGTACTCGAACCGCTCGACTGCGCTCTTGGTGCCGTCCTTGAAGATGAGCTGCACGTTGATCGACTGGGCCGAACCGGCGGGAAGTTCCAGGTAGGGTTTGTCTTTGAGCACGACGTTCGGGTTGTCGGGGTCGCAGGCGTCCAGCTGCCATTCCTGATCAATCGGGCCATCGTTCAGCCCGTAGAAGACATAGTCGATGCCGCATTTCCAGGATTCCAGGTGGGTGAAATAGATTAGCTCCTGGCCCTGCCAGTCGCGGAAGGACACCCAGTTGGCCTTGGTCAGATCCAGGATCTGCTTGATCTGCTCAGGCGGCATGCCTTGCGCGGATGCGGTGGTGCTGAGAGGCGCAAGAGCAAGGCTCAGGCAAAGCGCTGCGGATTTAATGAGTTTCATGGAAATTGTCCGGGTCTGGCCTTAGAAGGCCTTGAAGGTAATGATGGTCTTGGTGTCCTGAATACCGTCGATCGGGTGGACCTTCTCGTTCACGAAATGGCCGATGTCAGAACCATCCTCGACATAGAATTTCACCAGAAGATCGTAATCGCCGGAGGTGGAATAGACTTCGGATGCAATTTCCGCGTCGGCAATTGCATCGGCAACCTGATAGGTCTTGCCCAACTGGCATTTGATCATCACGAAAAACGGTACCATGGGATGCTCCGGGCAGTTGGTGTTTGAAGTGGGTGAGCGTGTCACCAGAACCGTTCACCGGACCGTTCGGTTTCGAAAAAAGGCCGGGCGACAGATTCACGAAAAGCAGACTAGGACATCGCCCATCTCCTTGCGCCAGTCAATTGCGGAGTAGCTGCCCTGCACAGGCCGGGTCTTGCAATCGCGCTGCCAGCTTGTTAGCAGTGCAAACATCTCATGGGGGTGCCCGGCCATCCAGGACCGGGCTGAGAGGCCGCCTGCCAACTCCTTGAACCTGATCCGGCTGATACCGGCGGAGGGATTTGAGATCATGATGCACGAACCATTTTCCACAACACGTCCTATCCGGAAGACCGGCAACGGGCTTTCTTTAAAAGGAGAGCCGTCATGAGCTTGTCCGTTGCCGCATCCACGCAGGCGCTCAGCGCCGAATTGGTCTTCTCCCTTCTGGAACGGGTCCGGCAGAAAGCACCGCGCGTTCACACCATCACCAATGCCGTTGCGCAGAGCTTCACCGCCAATGTGCTGCTGGCGCTCGGTGCCGTCCCCTCCATGACCATCGCGCGGGAGGAAGTTGCCGCCTTTGCTGGCGGCGCCGATGCACTTCTGGTGAACCTCGGCACGCTCGACGAGGAACGCCGCTTGGCCATTCCGCTTGCCATGGACGCTGCAAGGAAGGCCGGCCGGCCGATTTGTGTTGATCCGGTTTTCGTCAACCGGTCGCCCGTGCGCTGCGCCTATGCGCGTGAGCTTTTGGACCTGAAGCCGGATCTGGTGCGGCTCAATTCGGAAGAACTTGCCGCCCTCCTGCCGGAAAGGGCGGATGTCGATGCGTTGATCGAGGCCGGAACGGTGTTTGCCGTCACGGGGCCGGAAGACAGGATCGAAAGCCGCGGCGAGGATTTTCTGTTGCGCAACGGCGATCCGCTGATGTCCCGCGTGACGGCCACCGGCTGCGCCGGGGGGGCGGTTCTGGCTGCGTTCCTGAGCGTCGAAAACGACCGGGCGCTGGCAGCGGCCTGCGGGCTGTCCGTCTTCAACATTGCCGGTGAAATTGCCGCCGGCCGAGCAGGCGGGCCGGGTAGTCTGGTGCCGGAATTGCTCGACGCGCTTTATTCCCTGACCGACCGCGACATTGAAGCCCGTCTCAAAACCGGCTGACGCGCGCTAGTCGTCCATCTTCTCCAGGAGGCTCTCATGACCGCAATCGCGGTGACCATTGCAGGATCGGATTCCGGCGGCGGAGCCGGGATTCAGGCCGATCTCAAGACCTTTTCCGCCAATGGTGTCTATGGCGCCAGCGTCATTGCGGCGCTCACCGCGCAGAACACGCTGGGTGTCAGCGCCATTCACGATGTGCCGCCGGACTTCATACGGGCCCAGATGACGGCAGTTTTCACCGACCTTGCCGTCAAGGCAACCAAGATCGGTATGCTGTCGCGCGTCGATACGATTGAGGCGGTGGCGGAAGGGTTGCAGACGCTTGAGACGGGCAAAGTGGTGCTCGACCCGGTGATGGTGGCCGCGTCCGGGGATCCCCTGTTGGCGGACAGTGCCGTGGACACCTTGATCAGCCTGTTGCTGCCACTGGCCGACATCGTGACGCCGAACCTGCATGAAGCCGCACGCATGTTGCAGGGCGATGTGGCGGCTGACGAAACTCAGATGCACGAGCAGGCTGAGCGGCTGCTCGGCCTTGGAGCCAACGCGGTTCTGCTCAAGGGCGGGCACGGGGCCGGCGAGCAAAGTGCTGACCTTCTGCTCGACCGTGAAGGCAATGCGATCTGGCTCCGGTCCGACAGGGTCAAAACCGACAACACGCACGGCACCGGTTGCACGCTGTCATCGGCCGTTGCCGCTGGCCTCGCCAAGGGGCAGGACATGGAAGCGGCTGTACGGTCTGCCAAATCCTATATTCAGGCCGCAATCGCTGCCGCCGATGAATTGCACATCGGCAGTGGTCACGGCCCTGTTCATCATTTCCACGCGTTCTGGAGCAAGTGAGATGACCCGTCAGCCAAAGACCGAAACTGGACGGATGAGCCGACGCCAACTTCTGGGGGCTTCCGCAGCCGCCGGAGCCAGTGCATTGGCCACCCCAGCGCTGGCGCAGGAGCAGGCGACGCTGGAATGGAAGATGGTGACATCCTGGCCGAAGAACCTGCCGGGGCCCGGGATGACCGCACAGCGTATTGCGGACAGGATCGAGCTGATGTCCGGCGGCCGACTGCGCGTCCGGCTTTTTGCCGCCGGTGAATTGGTGCCGGCTCTGGGCGTGTTCGAGGCAGTTTCCGCGGGCACGGCGCAGATGGCGCATACGGCCTCGTTTTTCTGGCAGGGCAAGATCCCGGCCTCGGTCTATTTCACCGCGATCCCTTTCGGCCTGCTGCCGCATGAACACATCACCTGGATTGAGCAGGGGGGCGGCCAGGCGCTTTGGGACGAGCTTTATGCCCCCTTCGGACTGCGCCCGGTCATGGCCGGCAACACCGGCGTCCAGATGGGGGGCTGGTTCAAGCGCGAGATCAACACGCTGGACGATCTCAAGGGGCTGAAGATCCGCATGCCGGGGCTTGGTGGCGAGGTGATGCGCAGGCTCGGGGCAACGCCTATCAGTCTGCCACCCGGCGAGCTGTTCCAGGCGCTGGACAGCGGGGTGCTGGATGCCACGGAATTCCTGGGGCCATGGTCGGACCGCGCGATGGGTTTCCAGAAAGCTGCCAAGTCCTACTACACGCCCGGGTTTCATGAGCCGAACGGTACCGGCGAAGCGATCTTCAACAAGGTCGCGCTGGAAGGTCTGCCGGAAGACCTTCGCGCGATCATTCTGGAAGCCTGCAAAGCCGAAAACGGCCGGTCGCTTGCCGAAAGCGATTGGGAAAATGCGGGCGCGCTGCAGCTGTTGCAGGAGGAAGACGGCGTCGTTGTCCGTCCCTATCCGGATGATGTGCTGGAGGCGCTGCGAGTGACCTCCGCCGAGGTGCTGGCGGAATTCGCGAGCAAGGATGCGCTCAGCCAGAGGATCTACGACAGTCACCTGGCTGCCCGGGCCCGTCTGGCTCCCTGGAGCGACGTTGCCATGCGCAAGTTCATGGAAGCCCGGGACGGTTAGACCTGCCGCCGGCTGCGGATTGCATCATGGCAACGTCCGCAGACGGTCTCTTTGCGAAACCTTGCAACCGACCGGTTCGGGGTTTGAATCCGCTGGGCTGGTAATGGACCGTTTCCAAGCGAAACGAAGGCGCCATCCGCCGGGAAACTTCCTGACAAAATGAGTTTTTAAGGCCGGAAACCGCGAGCATGCATACGGCCCGTCCGGTTTCCGCATGGAAAGCTGATTGGTGTTTTTACCAAGGAATACCAAGGGATTTGTCCTACAAGCCATCCACATTCCGTTGCGAGATCTGTGGCAAAGCCGCAACGATTCAATGCTAAATTACGTTATCGGAAACTGACATTCTGACTGCCTGTTTTTTGGGCAAATGTTTGAAAGTGTGTCGGTTCGATAACGAACACACTTTGAACTTGTCTGTTTTGAAGAGTTTCGAAGCTCCCGATAGCATTTGCGACAAAAAATGGCGCGTATTTCGCATTGCAGCATGAAAAATTGCCCGCCGGACTGACGTAATTATTCGGTTGAAACGATCCGCGTTCTCCTAAAATCCTGTCTCAGTTAGTCATGAAACATCCGGGGGCCAGGGGATGGGAGGAAACTTAATGCCGTGGGTAAACAAGAAATCAGTTCTACTTGCTTCTACAGCTGTGGTTCTATCAATGGTTGCAAATTCAGCGTTCGCAGGCGGGTTCGCGCTGAGAGAACAGAGCTCGTATTTTCAGGGCATGTCATTTGCCGGGTATGGGACGTCCGGCGGCTCGATTTCTTCGATGTACTGGAACCCCGCGTCGCTTATCGGCGCTCAGCAGGGCCTGACCATCGAAGCACATAATACGGGGCTCTTTCCGAGCTCAGACATCAACGGAACGTTGTCAGGCGGGTTCCTCGGCACGTCTTCGGTCGGCAGTGGTGATATTGCGTCCGATGCCTATATTCCAGCTTCCTACGCAGCCTACAGGCTGAACGACAAGCTGATTTTCGGTGTTGGTATCAACGCACCCTTCGGCTTGTCGACCAAACCGGAGCAGAACTGGGCGGCGCAGTTCTATTCGCGTTCGTCTTCCGTGTTCTCGTTGAACGTTAACCCGTCTGTCGCGCTTCAGATCAACGACATGTTCGCGATCGCAATCGGTATCCAGGCTCAATACCTGGATGTGTCGCTGAAGTCCGCCGACGCCACGTCCGGTGCGGGCTTCCCCCGTTCCAACCAGATTTCCGGTGATGATATCGGCTTTGGTGTGACGGCCGGTCTGACGGTGCGGCCGTTCGAAGGTACGGAAATAGGCCTCGGTTATCGATCCGGCGTTGGTCATGATCTTGACGGCGACCTGTTTGCCGGTGGTGTCACGACCGCAATCAGCCTGGGCGTTGTCACGCCGGACATGATCAACCTGTCCGCGAAACAGAAGATCACGGACAAGATCCGCGTTCTCGGAACGGTTGAATGGACTAACTGGAGCCGGTTGAAGTCACCACGGGCCATCAACGATGCGACGGGAACGACGGCTACTGTCCTGAACTTCAATTATGATGATGGCTGGTTCTTCTCGCTGGGCGGCGAATACGACTTCAACGACAAGCTGACCTTCCGGGGTGGTGTCGGCTACGAAATCTCGCCAATCGACGAAAAGATCCGCTCCACGCGTCTGCCTGACAATAACCGTTGGTGGCTATCGGCTGGTGCCAGCTACACCTTCAACGAGCACCTGGCGTTTGATCTCGGCTACACGCATATCATTCCGGAATCGACCGATATTAACATCGATTCCAATCACCAGGACTACAACGCGGCATTCGGTACCTATTCGGGGGATGTCGACAGCAGCGTCAACATCATCTCCGCCGCGTTGCGTTACAAATTCTGATTAGACTGGTACGCAGTTTGTGAAAGGCCAGGGCAAATGCTCCGGCCTTTTGCTATTTCGCCGGCTTTAAAAGGCTGCCGGATAGAGCCCGCCGTCCATCAGGATGTTCTGGCCGGTGATGTAGCCGGCGTGGCGGGAGCACAGGAACGCACAGGTCTGGCCGAATTCCTCTGCCGTGCCGAAGCGTCTCGCCGGAATTTCGGCAGCCTGTGCCGCGCGAACATCCTCGACGCTTTTTCCGCTCTGCTGCGCGGCGCGCTCAAAGCCGCCCTTCAGCCTGTCGGTGTCCATCTTGCCGGGCAGAAGGTTGTTGACTGTTACACCATGGGGCGCCAGCTGACGGCAGACACCGGCCAGGAACGCCGTGAGACCCGCTCGTGCTCCGCTGGACAGATCAAGCCCTTCGATCGGCATCTTCACCGAAAGCGAGGTGATGTTGACGATCCGGCCGAAACCGCGGTCCTTCATTCCCGGAACGACCGCCTGGATGAGCTCGATGGGGGTGACGAAGTTCTGCACCACGCCTTCCAGAAGTGCCTCACGGTCCAGCTCGGAATAGTCGCGCCGGGGCGGGCCACCATTGTTGTTGACCAGGATATCGGGGTTCGGGCAGGCGGTCAGAAGCTGCTCCTGACCTTCTCTGGTGGAGACATCGGCTGCGATCGCGGCAACGCTCACGCCATAGAGGTTCTGAAGCTGCGAGCGGGTTTCTTCCAGAACCGTTTCGTTGCGCCCGTTCAGGACGATGTCGCATCCGGCTTCCGCCAGCGCTTGCGCGCAGCCCTTGCCGAGGCCGCGGCTCGACGCACAGATGATTGCCTTTTTGCCCTTGAGGCCGAGGTCCATGAGCGATCTCCTTGCTGCAATTTGGATAGGCTTTGTGGCTGGCAAAACCGGGTGCTGTCAAATGCCCACAGGCCGGCGGAAGAGCAGCCGGTAACCGGCAGGTACTGGCGAACCGGCAGGAGGGCTGAGCGTCGCTTTTTTTTCCGGAAACCGCCGACGTTAATCATTAGGCTTGAAAACAACCGCTACCGGGGAAGTCCTGCCATTTGTCATAATAGTGATACTTGAATCGCGTCTAAAGCGCTCCAAAGGGAATTTGGAGAAGTGCTATGTCTACCGCTGAGGCATCGCGGCATTACCGGGCCTTGTTTATTTCCGACGTCCATCTTGGCACGCGCGGTTGTCAGGCGGAGATGCTGCTGGATTTTCTGAAGGATAATGAAGCCGAGACCATCTATCTGGTCGGCGACATTGCCGATGGCTGGCGTCTGAGGCGGTCGTGGTACTGGCCACAGCTTCACAACGACGTCGTGCAGAAAATCTTGCGCAAGGGGCGTAAGGGCGCGCGCATCATCTACATTCCGGGAAATCACGACGAGTTTCTGCGCAGTTTCCTCGGTACCCATTTCGGCGGTGTCGAAGTGACCGACAGCATCGTTCACGAGGCCGCCAACGGCAAACGCTATCTGGTCATACACGGCGATCAGTTCGATGTGGTGATCCGCCATGCCAAGTGGCTGGCGTTCTTTGGCGACAAGGCCTATGTCACCGCGCTCGGCATCAACACCTGGGTCAACATGCTGCGCCGCCGTCTTGGGCTGACCTACTGGTCGCTGTCCGCCTGGGCCAAACTCAAGGTCAAGAATGCGGTGAGTTTCATCGGCCGTTTCGAAGAGGCTCTGTCCGACGAGGCACGCCGGCAAGGTGTCGATGGGGTCATCTGCGGTCATATTCACCATGCTGCGGATCGTGATCTGGATGGCATTCACTACATCAACACGGGTGACTGGGTGGAAAGCTGCACTGCTGTTGCCGAGCACCACGATGGAACATTTGAGGTGATCCGATGGGTGGACCGTACCCAGGTGGAGGCCGTGCCGGCGAAAGCCAAGGAAGCGCCGGTCGCCGCATGAGTTCCATTCTGATTGTGACGGATGCCTGGCATCCCCAGATAAACGGTGTGGTTCGCTCATTGGAGCGGACGGCCGAGGAACTGGAAAAGATCGGCGTGCGGGTGGAATTCCTGACCCCTCAGGAATTCACAACCTTGCCATGTCCGACCTATCCGGAAATCCGGCTGTCGCTAACCCACCGGGGCATCGTGCGCCGCAAGATCGAGGATTACGGCTGCGAGCATCTGCACATTGCAACGGAAGGCCCGCTCGGCATTCTGGCAGCAAGCGTGGCCAAGAAGACAAGGCGCCCCTTCACCACCAGCTACCACACCCGGTTTCCGGAGTATGTGTCAGCCCGCTTGCCGGTTCCGCTGACCTGGTCCTACAGCTGGCTGCGCCGGTTTCACAATTCCGGCTGCGGCTGCATGGTTGCAACGCGGTCGCTGGAGCAGGATCTGCGCGACCGCGGCTTTACCAACCTCATGCGCTGGTCGCGCGGGGTCGATGAACAGCAGTTCAAGCCCTATGAAGGCTCCGTGCTGCCTGCCGATCTGCCGCGTCCGGTGTTCATGTATGTCGGCCGGGTTGCGATCGAAAAGAACATCAAGGCCTTTCTGGATCTAGACCTGCCGGGATCGAAGGTGGTGGTTGGGGACGGTCCCCAGCTCGACAATCTGCGCCGGGAGTATCCGGCAGTGCATTTCACCGGGTCGAAGGTGGGCGAGGATCTGGCAAGGCACTATTCCGACGCGGATGTCTTCGTCTTTCCGTCTCTCACAGATACCTTCGGCAACGTGATGCTGGAGGCGCTGGCCTGCGGCGTACCGGTTGCCGCTTTCCCGGTGATGGGGCCGCTCGACGTCATCAGTGATACGGGCGCGGGTGTTCTGTCCGAAGATTTGCGCGAGGCGGCAGAAGCGGCGCTCGATATCCCGCGTGACCATTGCCGGGCGATTGCCATGAACTACACCTGGGCGGCCAGCGCTCGACAGTTCCTGGACAATTGCATTGAGGCGCAGGATATTTTCAACGGCCGTTCGGTGCAGGGAAACGCTGCCGAATAAAGCGGTGCATCGCGTGTTTGCAGGCCTGCTGTGGGCCCGTACGCGAAATTGACACCAAGACAAGTTCCTGCTGGAACTGCCTGCTCTCCTGTGAAAACACTTGTATGAAGACCCTGACCCGAAGCAGGCCCGGTGCGATGCTCCGTGACCTGAGGCGGCCGGGTTACCGTGCAATGGTTTGATGTTTAGAGCGAGTTCCGATGACGACACCACAATCGCAGCCTGTGCTTGACGCTGGATCGAAGATGGACGGGGAAACCGTTTTCATCGAGGATGTTGAAGCTGCGGCAGAGCGGATCCGGGCCGAGGCGCTGGTGACACCGCTGCTGCGCCATCCCTTGCTCGACGAGATAACCGGCGCCACAGTCGTCCTCAAACCGGAAAACCTGCAACGCAGCGGATCGTTCAAGTTTCGCGGCGCCTTCAACCGCCTAAGCCTCATACCGGAGGCAGACCGTCCCAAGGGTGTGGTTGCCTGTTCGTCCGGAAACCATGCGCAGGGCGTTGCTGCAAGTGCGCAGTTGCTGGGCATGCCGGCAACCATTGTCATGCCGTCCGACGCTCCAAGGATCAAGCTGGAGCGGACACGCGGCTACGGGGCGAGCGTCATCACCTATGACCGGGAAACAGAGGACCGCGATGCAATTGCAGGAGACCTGTGTTCCGAGTCCGGAGCGACATTTGTCCATCCCTACAATGACATCGGTGTGATCGCGGGGCAGGGCACTGTCGGGCTGGAAATGGCAGCTCAGGCAGCTGCGCTGGGCCTTCACCTGGACGATGTGCTGGCCTGTACCGGCGGCGGTGGCTTGTCCAGCGGCATTGCGCTGGCGCTGGAGAGCAAATCGCCCGGTACCGTCTTTCATACGGCTGAGCCGGCCCTGTTTGACGATTACAAGCGTTCACTGGAGGCTGGCGAGCGGTTGTCGAACCCGGTCAAGACCGGGTCCATCTGCGATGCGCTTCTGTCGGATTCGCCGGGCGGTATCGGGTTTTCGATCCTCCAACGGGTTGCAGGCGAAGGCGTTACCGTCACTGATGAGGAAGCCCTGGCGGCCGTGGCTTTCGCCTTTACCGAATTGAAGCTTGTCGTGGAGCCGGGAGGCGCGGTTGCATTGGCTGCCTTGCTGGCCGGAAAGCTTCCTTTCAGGGGCAAGACCGTTGGTATTGTGCTGACTGGCGGAAACATAGATCCACAGATGCTGATGACGGCACTTTCCCGTTAACGCGCCCTTAGGGCCTATTCGCTAGAGCGGGGGCTACAAGCATGGTTTGCCGACGCCGGGTGGAGAGACCATCCGGTGCGGCGGTCTGTTTGTCTTTTCGTCGGGACGACGTGAACGGAATTGCTGAAAATCGAATTGCAGCGCGCATTGCCGGCAACGGTGCTGCGTCTTCTCCTTTCATCAGCTGGTCATAGCCAGTGTCCCCGATGCATCAAGCATGGCGCGGTTCGCCGTCTTTTGCCTTTCAAAAGTCTGAAGAGGCTTGGAAAAGGCCTGACGACACACGCTGAAATGGGTAGGGATCCCGTGCCTTTTCATTGGTAAGGCCCGGCGGTCCGGCAACTGTAAAGCGATCAGCTCATGAGGCCGGCCAGCCGGTCTTCAGCGTGCTGTTCCAAGGGGCATTCATGCAGACTAATACCTTGAAAGATCGGCTGAAGTTTTTCCGTTACACGGATGAGGATCGGACGTTGGCGCAGTCTGTCTGGCCGGCGATCAAGGATGCCTTGCCGAAGATTCTGGACCAGTTCTATGCGCATGTGAAAACGGTTCCGCATCTGGCAGCGCTTGTCGGCGATCAGCAGGCCCGACTGGTGAACGCACAGATGAGCCACTGGGAAGGCCTGTTCGCAAAAGGCCCCACTGAAGCCTATCTGGAACGCGCTGTGAAGATCGGCCTTACCCATGAACGGATCGGTCTCGATCCAAGCTGGTATATCGGCGGCTATTCCTTCGCCCTGACGCAGCTCACTGAGATGATCCTGACAAAGCGCTTCATGTCATCAGCCAAGCGCCTGCAGGCTGTTCAGGTGATGACGAAGCTGGTCATGCTCGACATGGATGTGGCGGTCTCCACCTATCACGAGAAGATGGTGACCGATGCTGTCGGTCGGGAGACCGAATTGAAGGCTGCCATTCAGGAATTTAAGGAAGTGCTCGGCGGTACCGTCGGCACGCTCGGCACGGCGTCCGAACAGCTTGAGGCGTCCTCAGGCAGTCTGCGCCAGGAGACCGGCGCCATTGGCGAACGCATGATCAAGATGGACAACACTTCCGCAGAGACGGCAAGCGGTGTGCAGTCCAGCGCGACGGCAACGGAAGAGATGTCCGCATCGATCCTCGAGATTGGCCGCCAGGCGGAGCAGTCGCGCGAAATGGCCATAAAGGCCGTGGCAGGTGCACGCAGCACCAACGATTCCGTCACGAAGCTTGCCGGCTTTGCGGACCAGGTCGGGTCGGTGATCGGTCTTATCTCGGAAATCGCGGCACAGACCAACCTGCTGGCGCTGAACGCCACCATTGAAGCGGCCCGTGCCGGTGAAATGGGACGCGGATTTGCGGTCGTTGCCGCAGAAGTCAAGGAACTTGCCAGCCAGACGACCAAGGCAACAGAAGAAATCACCGAGCAGGTCGCCAGCATCCAGCAGGCCACGAAGCAGTCTGTTCAGGATATCGACGGCATCACGTCGATCATCGGCGCGCTGTCCGAAATTGCGACCGGTATTGCATCGGCCGTGGAACAGCAGGCGGCAGCAACCGCCGAAATTTCCTCCAACGTGCAGATCGCTGCCCAGGGCACTCAGGCCTTTACTGATGAGATCACGGCCGTGCGCGGGTCGGTTGAAAACGTCGAAGGGGCCGTTGTCACCATTCAGGACATGTCGACGGCGCTGAAGGATCAGGCCGGTCAGCTTGGCCTGCAAGCGGAACAATTCTTCGCAAAGATAAACTCCCGGCACTGAGACCTGGCCGGCACACCGCTGTGGTTCGCCGTCTGATTGTTGTCCCGGCCTTGTGCCGGGACTTGGTCACTTCTATCCAGACGCCTTGGTGCCCTGATCCGGAACTCAGCTTTGCTGCGTCCGGGATGATTTCTTGAGGAGGGGCAACGCGAGCGCAGTGACGGAGCTTTGCCCGAGCCGCCTCCATGATTATTTCCTCTCCATCGTTATCCCGGGTGAGTGCAGCGCGAGCCGGGATCGGGGAGGCTGTGATCCCTCTGGTCACGAGCCTTATTCTCTTCGGCACCGGTTCAAAGCCTGACGCTTTGGAGGGGCGTGCGGGGGACTTACGCTGGCCGACGACATAAAAAAGGCGCCGCAAAGGGCGCCTTTTCGAATTTCCTGTCAGATCGACCTTAGTTGAAAAGGGCCTGACGCTCGGCTTCGGAGAGCTGCTTCAGCGGGTCTTCGCCATCTTCCTCGGCGACTTCCTCGGTCAGTTCCCATTCCGCATCGGCTTCAGCTTCGTCTGCGGTATCGCCGACTTCGCTGTCGAACAGCCGTTCGATGGCAGCTTCGTCCAGCGTAGCGTCCGGATCTGCACCGGCAAGTTCGGTTTCGTCTTCTTCTTCCTCGGCTGCGGGAGCGGAGGCAAACATGTCGTCGATTGCAGCAGCATCCATGGGCTCATCGCCGCCGGCCATAATGTCATCGACATCGGCCTCGGTTGCCATGATGGCATCGACATCGGCTTCGCTGGCATGAGTTGGAGCTTCAGGCGCTCCCTCATCCGCACCGGTTTCCTTCAGCGCGGCGTCGAACACGTCGTCGCTGACGGACATCAGTTCGTCGACGTTGGTCTGTGAAACGCCACCAGAAAGCTGCGGACCGTTCAGGAGATGCGCATCGGGGCGGTTGTCGACAGGACCGGCCGTTGCATCGGCGTCCATTTCCTGGATGCCCCAGATGTTGATCATCAGGTTGATGCGGCTTTCAAGGTAGCGCAGCACCTGGACCACCTTGTTCGTCCGCTGGCCGGTCAGATCCTGGAAGGAGCAGGCCATGAAGATTTCGGTCGCCTTGGCATCGATGTCGTCGCAGATCGCATCCTCGGCGCCGTTCTCGCGCAGCACCCAGGCCTTCTCCTGGATCTGCTCGGCAGCTTCCAGGATCGATTGAGTCGCCCCTTCGGTCTGGGTGACGATGGCATCGAGTTCGTGAGAGGCGTCTACAAAGCGATTGCTTTCCTCGCCTTCCGCCTTGATGTTGGCAATCTCCGCCTTGGTGCGCTCTATAGCCTCGTGCATGTCTGCAATGTCGAGACGGATCTTGTCGAGGTCCGGCACCTTGCGTTGCCGGGTCATCATTTTTTCCAGCCGACCAATCGCAGTCAGAATTTCGGTGGTTTCCGGTGTCTTGTTGCGATTGAGGAATTCTTTCAGGAACCTGCGCCCGCGATCGGACTCCATCAGGGTCTGTTCGAGAGTCTGATATTCGGCTTCGCCGATCAGCTCCGGCTGTTCCTGTGCTGCTGCCGCTTTCATGTGGACGCGATTCTCAACTTGCCTAAGGGTCGTTTATTGCCGTAACACGGACAACTTCGCCCCTAAGGTAAGGCGGAAATCGTTAACATCCTTTTAGGGCGATCCCGCGCCCGGTATCCCATGTCACTCGACCGTTCCAGCATCGGCAACCGTGTCTCGGCCCTGTTCGCCAGCCATTTCTTTGGCGTTGGCCTGTTTCTGCCGTTTATTCCGGTGGTGCTCGGGTTTCGCGGGCTGACAGCCGCCGAAATCGGATTTGTTCTGGGGATAGGCACGATTGCCCGGATCGCGGCAAGCCCGCTTCTGTCGAATCTCTCCGACCGCACCGGCCAGCGCCGTCTGTCGATCCTGATCTATTCTCTGGCGGCCGCGACCTTCATCGGGCTTTATTTCCTTCCCTTGGGGCTAGTGTTCCTTTCCATCGCCGTGATCGGCTACATGGTCATGAATGCGCCAGTGGTGCCGCTCAGCGATGCCTATGCGTTGGATGTTCAGCGCAATACCGGGGCCGATTATGCGCGGATGCGGCTTTGGGGCTCGGCCGGTTTTGTGGTCGCCAGCATTGTCGGTGGTTCGCTGGCCGCGGAGGGCACGTCCTGGCTCATCGTGGTTGCCGTTGGGCTGGCTTCGCTCGCAACGGGAGCCGTTGCCATGTCATTGCCCCGCCAGAAGCGGCGTGAAGCGCGCGCCGGGTCGGGTGACGAGACTGTCTCTGGAGCGGACGACGACGACAAGGACACGCCCTTCAAAAGCGTCTGGTTCTGGCCATTGCTAGTGGTGCTCGGTCTTTATCAGGCAAGCCATTCTGCTTTCTATGGTTTCGGCACGCTTTATTGGCAGGCCATGGACGTTCCGGATTTCGCCATCGGTCTTTTGTGGGCAACAGGCGTTGCGGCCGAAATCGCCCTGTTCACGGTTGCCGGAAAGCTGGCGCAACGGTTCGATCCGCCGCTCTTCCTGCTCGCTGCCGGCGCGGCGGCCACCGTGCGGTGGCTGCTGTTTCCCTTCGCCGATACGATTCCTGCCATGGCTGCTCTTCAGACATTGCACGGGCTTTCTTTCGGGGCGGCGCATCTTGGGGCTGTGGCAATTCTTGCGCGGGTCGTGCCCAGCCGTTGGGCGGGAACGGGGCAGGGGCTTCTGGCAACGTCCGTCGGCATTCAGATGGCGATCGGTCTCAGCATTTCCGGTGCCATTTACGAGATCAATCCGGACTGGCCCTTTTTCGTGATGTCGGTGGTCGCGGCAATCGGTACGCTGCTGACACTCGCCATGACGCCGATGCTGCGAAAGCGGATGGCGGTAGGCTAACACTGAAACAGACTGGGAATCGCCGCTGGCCAGACCAACAAAAAACGCCGGTCCCTGATCATGGGAACCGGCGTTTTTTGGTTTTTCGTCAGGCGGCTACCTTACCCCCACAGCTCCGGCTCAGGCGGGAAAAGGGTGCTGCCTTCGAACTTCAGGCCCGGTGACCGGTCTTCGGCCAGAAGCAGTGGCCCGTCGAGATCGACGAAATCCGCCTTCTGGGCAATCAGCACCGCCGGTGCCATGGCCAGAGACGTACCAAGCATGCAGCCAACCATGATCTTCAGATCCTGGGCGCGCGCATCTTCGAAAAGCTTCAGTGCGGCCGTCAGGCCGCCAGCCTTGTCGAGCTTGATGTTGACCGCGTCATACTTCGCGCGCAGTCCGTCGATGCTCTTGCCCGGATGAAGGCTTTCGTCGGCGCAGATCACTACACGGCGCTCCAGCCCCGCCAGAAGGCCGTCATTCTTCGAAGGCAGCGGCTGCTCGATCAGGGCAACGCCCGCGGCTTCACAGGCGGCCATATTGGTCTCGAAGCAGCTTTCGTCCCAGGCTTCGTTGGCGTCAACGATCAGTGTGCTGTCGGGGGCGGCAAGGCGCACGGCTGCAATCCGCTCGTCGTCACCAGGACCTGCAAGCTTGATCTTCAAGAGCGGACGATGCGCTGCGGCGCGGGTCTTTTCGGCCATCTTGTCCGGCGTATCGACGCTGATCGTGAAAGCAGTTGTGACGGGTTTCAACGGGCCGACACCGGCGATGTCCGTCGCTGCTCGGCCCGACCGCTTGGCTTCCAGATCCCACAGGGCGCAATCGACGGCATTGCGGGCCGCTCCGGCGGGCATGGCCTCCAGAAGCTGTTCCCGGCTGAGGCCGTCTTTCAAAAGGGGCGCGATTTCCTCGATCTGCGTCTGCACGGTTTCAAGCGACTCGCCGTAACGCGGATAGGGCACGCTTTCGCCATGGCCCGTCGCGGTGCCGTCGCTCAGGGTGACGACGACCACCTGGGCATGGGTGCGGGTCTCGCGGGAGATCTTGAAACCTCCCGCGATTTCGAAGCGCTGAGCCTCGATGCTGACCTCAAGGCTCATGGCGCACCGAATTCCGCCGAAACCTTGTCGACGATGGCTTCCATGCCGTAGCGCACCGGATCGGTTGCGGGCAGGCCGTGCTTTTCGCCGATCTTGGCCAGATACGCGAGGGCTTCGTCGTCATCGAGTGCGGTCGTATTGACCGCAATGCCGACGCAGCGGATGTCCGGATTGGTCAGCTTGCCGCAGGCGATCGTCATGTCGATGACCTGCTGGATCGTCGGCAGCGGGGTTTCGACACCGCGCATCTTGGTGCGGGTCGGTTCGTGGCAGACGATGAAGCCGTCCGGCTGGGAGCCGTGCAGAAGACCGAGTGTGACCCCGGCGAAGGACGGGTGGAACAGGGACCCCTGGCCCTCAATGATCTGCCAGTGATCGGGATCTGTCTCGGGAGAGATCCATTCGGCGGCGCCGGAAATGAAGTCGGCAATCACCGCGTCGAGCGCGACGCCGCGGCCGGAAATGAACACGCCGGTCTGGCCGGTGGCGCAGAAAGTGCTGGAGTAGCCGCGGTCGTTCATGGCCTTGTCCATGGCAAGGGCGGTGTATTTCTTGCCGACGGAGCAATCGGTGCCGACGGCCAGAATGCGCTTGCCTGCGCGTTTGGTGCCTTTGCCGGTGGCAAACGCCATGTCGCTGTGGCGCACGTCGTGAAGCTGGCGGCCGTTGCGCTCGGCGGCTTCCTTGATCGCCGGCACACTTGCAAGGCGCACGTGCAGGCCGGAGGCCACGTCCATACCTGCGTCGAGAGCTTCAACGACGGATTCGACCCAATGTTCCGGCAAACGTCCACCGGCGTTCACCGCACCGATGATGAACGTCTTGGCGCCGGCTTCCGCCCCCTCTGCAATCGACATGTCGGTGAGGCCGGTGTCGGCGGCGCAGCCCGGCATGCGGACCTGGCCCAGGCACCAGTCCTTGCGCCAGTCTACAATGCCAATGGCGGTCTTGGCGGCAAGGGCATCGGGAACATCACCGAGAAACAACAGGTAAGGACGTGCAATTTCCATGGATAGAGCTTTCAAGTGGCTGCTGGAGGGGTTACCAACTTCATGGTGAATGACGGTTGGTATTGAACTTCTCCATCAGGTATACGGGGGATGGTGAACCAGCGGCAAGAGGGCAGCCAGCCGGAATGGCATTCTTGGAAAAAAACATCGCGCCGAAATCGGCTCTGGAGGCAGATGGGCCTGATGAACAGTACCTTGCCCTTTCCGGTGACTGGACCGTCAGCACCATTGCCGACGCCGAAAGAGAGCTAACCGGCCTCACCCTCGACAAGAAACGGCTCACCTGCATCGATGTGTCCAAGATCGAACACCTGGACACCAGCGGCGCCTGGCTGATCCACCGCACCCGCGGACGTCTTGAATTCGAGGGTCGCAAGGTTGGACTGACCGGTGTTTCCCCCGTCCGAAAGACCCTGTTCGAAGAGATCGAAAACCACCATCCGCCAAGCTGGAAGCCGGATCGGGACGGGTTTTCCGTTGCAGGTTTTCTGGAAGCCACCGGCCGGCAGATGGTCGATGTTTACCAGGATGCTCTGGCGATGCTGCATATTCTGGGCTCGCTCGGCCTGGTCTTGTCGACGGTTCTGCTGCAGCCCAAGCGCCTGCGCAGTATCTCGATCGCAGTTCAGTTCGACCGGAGCTGCATCGGCGCGGTGCCGATTGTCGCACTGATGAGTTTTCTGATCGGGGCCATCATCTCGCAACAGGGTGGCTTCTACCTGAGACAATTTGGCGCCGATATCTTCGTGGTCGACCTTGCCGGAATTCTGGTGCTCAGGGAAATCGGGGTGATTCTGACCGCCATCATGGTGGCAGGCCGCTCGGGGTCCGCCTTCACGGCAGAGCTGGGGGCCATGCGCATGCAGGAGGAAGTCGATGCGCTGCATGTGATCGGCCTCAGCGTGACCGAAGTGCTGGTGTTGCCGCGCATTCTGGCGCTGATGATTGCGCTGCCGATCCTGACCTTCATTTCCGACGTCTCGGCCCTTTTCGGATCGGGAATCGTGACCTGGGCCTATCTCGACATTCCGCCCGCAGCCTTCCTGACCCAATTGCAGGCAGCCATCACCATCAATACGCTGGTCGTCGGCCTTGTGAAGGCGCCTTTCATGGCGCTGATCGTCGGCCTGATTGCCTGTGTGGAAGGATTGAAAGTCGAAGGTTCATCCGAATCTCTTGGCCGCCACACCACCATGTCGGTGGTGAAAGCCATTTTTCTTGTCATCGTGGTGGATGGTTTCTTCGCCATGTTCTTTGCCGCGATTGGAGTTTGACCAACCGATGACGCAAAGCCAAGGCGCGGCGCCCGCAAAAGAGATCGCCGAGACGGGAGAGGGGGCGGACAATGTTCTGTCCGTTCGCGATATTACTGTCGGGTTCGGTTCCAAGATCATCCTGCAGGATCTCGATCTTGATGTGCGCCGGGGCGAGGTGCTGGGGTTCGTGGGCGGATCGGGGACCGGCAAGTCGGTCCTGATGCGCACAATCCTGGGCCTGACGCCGCGGAGAAGCGGAAAGATCTCTGTATTCGGGCACGATCTGTCGACCGCAACCGCGAAGGAGCGCACGGCCATCGAGCGCCGCTGGGGGGTGCTTTTTCAGCAGGGCGCCCTGTTTTCGTCGCTGTCGGTCAAGCAGAACATTCAGGTGCCCATGCGGGAGCACCTCAAGCTTTCTCCGCAGTTGATGGACGAGCTCGCGACCTTGAAGCTGGAGCTTGTCGGCTTGCCGCAAGATGCTGCAGACAAGCTTCCGTCAGAGCTTTCCGGGGGCATGATCAAACGGGCCAGCCTGGCCCGTGCCCTTGCACTCGACCCGGATTTGGTGTTTCTGGACGAACCGACGTCCGGACTTGATCCGATCGGGGCGGCGGCCTTTGATTCGCTTATTGCAAATCTCAGTTCGACCCTCGGACTGACCGTTTATATGGTCACCCATGATCTTGATAGTTTGCATTCTATCTGCGATCGAATTGCTGTTCTTGGGAAAAAGCGGGTTCTGGCCATCGGAACGATGGACGATATGATGAAAAATGATGATCCCTGGATTAAATCTTACTTCAGGGGTGAACGTGCCCTGCGCCGAGCATAGGTTGGACTGAATGGAAACCCGCGCGAACTATATCCTGATCGGCGCCTTCATGGTGGCAGTCCTGATCGGTGCGTTCGGCTTTGTGTATTGGCTCGCCGTAACTGCGGACTCCAGGCAGAATGTTGAACTGAAGATTGTCTATCCCGGGCCTGTGACGGGTCTTCCCGTGGGCGGGCAGGTGCTGTTCAACGGCATCAAGGTGGGCGATGTGAAATCTCTGGACTTCGCGCCGGGCGATCCGACCAAGGTGGTGGCGACAATCGGCATCAAGCCCTCCACACCTTTGCGCGAGGACACCAAGGCAACGCTGAATTTCACAGGCCTGACGGGCGTCGCTTACGTCGATCTTAGCGGCGGGTCGTCCGAATCGCCTCTTCTGCTCAGCTCTAATGGCGGTCAGGACGAGGACAAGGTTCCGGTCATCTACGCCGAACGGTCCTTCTTCGACGATATCGTCGATGGTGCCCGCGATGTGCTGAAGCGTGCGGATTCGACCATGAAGACGGTCGATGACCTGCTCAAGGACAACGGCCCGGCGATCACCGAGATCGTCAACAACGCCGAGACGTTTTCCGCAGCACTTGCGGCCAATTCCGATGGCGTGAAGGATTTCATGGCCAGCATCGGCAAGGCATCCGAGGCATTCTCCAGCCTGTCCGCCCGTCTTGAGACGCTGGTGCAGGAAGGCGAGCGCATTCTGGCAGCCGTGCCGTCCGACAAGGTGACCGAGATTGTCGATGACCTGTCGAAATTTTCCGCAAGTCTCGGCAAGGCCAGCAGCGACATCGATCTCCTGATGGCTGACGCCCAGAGCGCGGCGAAGGAATTGCAGACCTTCACGGTGAACCTAAACGAGGGGCTGGACCGTGTTCACAGGATCGTTGGCGCCGTCAATCCTGAAGATGTCCAGAAAGTGGTGCAAGGGGCTGCGGCGCTTGGCGAGGTGCTGCAGAAGCGCACCGGGGACATCGACAAGCTGATCAGTTCCACCAGCGAAACCATGCAGAACGTAAATGCGGTGGTGGAAAACATCAGGAACCAGGAAGGCGCGATCAAGGATATCGTGCAGGGCGGGCGTGAGGTCGTGGTCAAGGTGGACGCCATCATGACGCGCGGCGTGGAAATCGCCGCTGCCATCGATCCGCTCAAGGTTGAAGAAGTGGTTGCCAATGTCGGCACCTTCACCGACAACCTCAACGCATCGCTGGGCAAGGTCGACGAGCTCGTGGCCAGTGTCGATCCGGAAAAGGTCAGCAAGGCCGTCGACAACGTTTCCAGCATCATCGACAACTTCAACAATCAGCAAAGCCAGATCAACGAGATCATCGCGTCTACCAAGTCCACCGTTCAGAACTTCGAGGCCGTATCGGCAACGGTTCGTGGCCAGGATGATCGGATCGCGGCGCTGATCACCGATGTTCAGGCGGCTGCGGAGCGCTTTGCGACGACGCTCCAGACCGCGAACGACCTGATGAAGGCCGTGGATCCGGAAAAGGTCGCGAATATCGTCGGTTCCGTCGAGACGGCGACCGCCGGTCTTGCAAACCCGGAAGACGGCATTCCGGCCATCCTGGAAAGCGCCCGCAAGGCAGCCGACAACGTTCAGAAGATGACGGAAGATCTCTCCAAGCGGACACCTGACGTCGACCAGATCATCACCGATGCCAAACAGATGACCGCGACGCTGAATTCCACCTCTGTTCGTGTCGAAAGCCTGGTGGAGAAGGTTTCCACCATGGTGGATGGCGACGGCGAGGGCCTGATCAAGGAAGCAACGCTGGCGGCGCAGGCGATCCGCAAGGTTGCGGTTGCGTTTGAAAGCCGGGCGGATGCAATCGCGGGCGGGCTTTCCAAGTTTGCGACGCAGGGCTCAGCCGATTTTGCTGCGGCACTGGCGCAGGTCAACCGGACACTGATCTCGATCCAGCGGGCGGCGGAAAGCTTTGAACGCAGTCCGAACCGGGTGATCTTCGGGGGTGAGGATGTGCCGACCTATAACGGCGGGCGGCGCCGGTGAGACTGAATGTGCAGAGGCAGGGGCGTATGACGAAGGCAACCACTGACATGACCCGCCGGGGCGTCTTGACCGCTCTCGGGCTCGGCGTGCTTGTGTCCGGATGCGCCAGTTCCGCGCCTTCGGCCTACTACAGCATCGGTGCGGCCGATGTCGGTGGCCTGCAGGGCCGCTCCAGTCGCGTCCAGGTTCTGGTAGCTGCCCCCCGGGCACTGAAGGCGCTGGATACCAGTTACATTGCCGTTGTCGACAAGGGCCCTGTCTACACCTACTTCCCGGATTCTGCCTGGGCGGATTCGCTGCCAAATGTGGTTCAGTTGAAACTGGTCGAAACCCTCCAGAACACCAACCGCCTGCGCGGTGTCGGTCTGCCGGGCGACGGGCTTTTGATCGACTATCAGCTGCAGACCGAAATCCGCGCTTTCGAACTTCAGCTCGCCGGTGCCAATCGCGGCGTCGTCGAAATTTCGGCCCGCATCGTCAACGACCGCAATGGACGAACGGTCGCCAACAAGGTCTTCCGCGCGGAAACCACTTCCGGAAGTACATCTGTCGACAAGGCGGTCGAGGCCATGAATGCGTCGGCTGACCGCGTGTTTGCCGAAATGGCTGCCTGGACGTTGCAGAACGTCTGACACCGTTACCCCTGACATGAGCAAGCACGTAGCCTTGCCCCTGGCACCTCCGGCTTTGAAGGCGAAGGGGAGCATTTCTCATCATCTGCCTGACCGGTGTTGCGCAAAAACCAGTGCCCTGAAAAAATTCGTTGCCGTCTTCCCTATCTGGGGGCAATGAAAAAAACAGCGGCCTGCTAGTCAGGTGGCCGAAGGTCAACGTGGGGCGAGACATGACGAGAGTTGCCGGTTCCGTCTGGTGCAAGGCTGGTGCCTTGCTTTTCATTTTGCTGCTGGGGGCTATTACCATGCCCTTTGCAAAGGCAGCCGACTTCAGGCTGCGGCCTGATCTCGAACCGCACCTGAGAAGCCTCAAGCTTATTTATCCCCCGGAAGGACCTCATAGTGTCCTGGCGCAGCTTCCAATCGTGGACGACGGAGAGGCTGGGCAGATCAATCAGTATGTGCTCCATCCAGCCGATCCTGACGTGGGGACGCATGTGATCGAGATTTCAGGTCCGATTGCAAAGGGAGATGCTGGCAAATTATCTGCCTTTCTGGACGCTATCGACGGCCCGTCAGTCCGATACCTTGTTTTCAACAGCCCTGGAGGCGATTTCCTCGAAGGGTTCAAGATCGCTGACAAGATCCGGTACAATCTTGAAAGTCAGGATCCGAACATCGGCGGTGTCTTCGTGCTGAAGAACTCCAGATGTCTGTCTGCCTGTGCTCTGGCGTTCTCACTCTCCGTGGACATGGTGTCTCCCTTTGCCAACGATGCCAGATATGTCGAAAAAGGCGCAGAGCTCGGCTTTCACATGGCGTATCTGGCAGGAGATCAGGGGGCGCAGGTCGAACGCATCGACAAGATCCTCGCCTTTGGCTACCAGGTGACCGAGCGTTACAGCAAGCTGATCGGATTCAATATCAATCCTCCTGAACTGATGATGGAGGCCTTGAAGCATTCGACGGCTGACAGCTTCTTCTATCTGCGCGGTGGAATTAACACCTGGAACCTCGGCTTTTCACCCGTTTCCAACGAAGCTGAAGCAAATCTTGTTCATGTGGGGGATGGCGTCGACTATGACGCCAACGAAGTCTGCAACACCGTCAATGTGGCAGGGCGATCCTTCAAGGCCTATTACGAGGTCGCCGACCTGTTTCAGTTTATGAACTCCGACTTCACCCTTTCGGACTTGAAGTCTCTGAAGGGCAGAACGGCAACCCTATATACGGACGCGTTCTCTTGCCAACTATCGATGACGCCAGAGGGCGCCTTGTCGGTTGCGCTGTGGCGCGGCAAACCTCTTTGCCTGCAACAGGGCCCCGGTAACGAGGAAGTCAACGGTGCGCTGCAGGGCTGGTGTGCGTCCAGGAAAGTCATTTCAGCGCCTGTAACGCTGGGTCTGATGGGGAACGTCCTAGGGTGCTCGGACAACCGGCTTGTTTCCTCAAGCGGATGGCTGTCAGAAAACGGTGGCCCTTCCGGCCGGGTGAAAAGCAATGTGAATTTCCGCTCCAGCCCCGATGTGGGAGGGCAGGTACTGGGCATGTTGCCTGCCGGGGCCACGCTGTCCCTGACTGGTTGCATGATCCGTGGAGACAAGGTCGGCATCTGGTACCAGGGGCAGTTTGAAGGGCAAATCGGCTGGGTCAGCGCGCGCTATGTATCGCCGAACCTTTACTACGAAGCCGGTGAGTTCCTGCCGATCACGCGCCGGGTGAAGCCTTCCTGGAGCGAGGTCCAGGAACAATAGCCGGATCAGCCTGTTGCAAGTGCCTTGCCGTATCTTGCCGGCGGGCAGCCAACATGGCGGGTGAAGGCTGTGCTGAAGGCGCTGGTGGAGCCATAGCCGGTCCGGCTGGATATCTCGCCGATGCTGTGAAGGCCTGATCGCAGCATGTGCTTTGCAAGTGTCATGCGCCAGTTGAGCAGATAACTCATTGGCGGCAGGCCGACGATGCGGTTGAAGCGGGTGAAGAACGCGGAGCGGGAAAGGCCGGCTTCGCCTGCCAGCGTCCGGATCGACCAGGCCTCATGCGGAGCGCTGTGCATCGCGCGCAGGGCTGGCGCAACCCGTGCGTCCGCCAGGCCACTGAGAAGGCCCTTGGAGGCCGCAGGCTGAATGGTGGACCGGAAGGCCTCGATCAGGAGGACCTGCAACAAGTTTTCCAGAACAACATCTCTTGCCGGACGATTGGCACGTGCCTCGTCGCGCACCAGGGCGGCCAGAGAGGCCAGGCGGTCTTCGCCGCGCACCACCACCATATCCGGCAGGAGAGAAACCAGAAGTTCGGCGTCCGGACTGCCGAAGCTGCAATGGCCAACCAGTTGCTGAACCTCAGGAGGCGTTTCATGCGGGGCCGCCATACCAATGCGCACAACGCCATCTTCACCGTACACCGGTTGGCTCAAGTGGCCCGGAGGCGGTGGCGGTTCGAGGCTGGAGACAGTCAGCCCGCCGACGGCAGGAAGCAGAGCAAAGTCTCCCGCCGACAAGATGACCGGTTCTTTTCCATCCACTTCCAGCTTCAGCCGCCCCATAAGCACGAGGCAATAGAACGCTTCGTTGATGTCGTCCCGCCGTAGCCGGAAGGGGCCGGCAGCCTCCGCGAGTTTCGAAAAGGGGGCCCTTGGCCGCAAAAGCGTGATCACCTCGGACAGTGGATCTGCCATTTCGGACTTTCGATAAATAAACTGAGATTATCCATGATAGAAAGTTTTGTCTGTTGTGTCGATATGGGGAGCATCAAACAACAGGAGACTTTGTCATGAAGACCATCATGATCACCGGATGTTCCTCCGGCTTCGGCCTGGAAACGGCGCGGCATTTTCTGAGTGAAGGCTGGCAGGTGGTTGCGACTATGCGCAAGCTGGACGCCACTTTGCTGCCGGCCTCCGAGCGGATTCGCATCCTGCCACTGGACGTGACGGACCGCACCAGCATCGCCGAGGCAGTGGCCGCTGCCGGGCCGGTGGATGTGCTGGTCAACAATGCAGGCGTTGGCTGGTTGTCGCCTTTTGAAGCCACATCGGAAGACGTGGTGCGCAGGATATTCGACACCAATACCTTCGGGACCTTCGAGATGATCCGTGCGGTGCTGCCGCAGATGCGGGAAAAGGGCGAGGGCGTTATCATCAACGTGTCGTCGAGCGTTACGCTGAAGTCTCTGCCGCTGTTGCCGGTCTATACCGCCAGCAAGGCGGCCGTGAACGCCTATACGGATTGTCTGGCTCTGGAACTTGCGCCGCTTGGCATCCGTGTTCAACTGGTCCTGCCGGGCCGCGCACCTTCGACCAGCTTTGGAAGCAACGCACGGGCGCTGATGGCGGACGCACAGGAAGCGCCTGCGGCCTACAAACCGTTTGTCGAGGACGTGATGAGCGCCTTCATGGCAGAGGCTTCCGGGGAACTGACCCGTTCGGAAGATGTGGTGAAAGCCATCTGGCGGGCGGTCACCGATCCGTCCTGTCCCGCTCATCTGCCTGCCGGCAACGATGCCGAAGCGCTTGTCGCCTGAAAGGCGATCTGCCGGGCGGCTTGAGTGCCGCCCGGCAGACCTATTCGGTTATAGCTTTCCAGATGCCGGGCCGAATGACAGGACCTCAGATGAGGGCGAGCGACAGCAGTGGAACGGCGATCAAGAGCGCCAGACGCAGGATGTCGGCCAGCCAGAACGGCATGATGCCGGCAAACATCGTCCGCAGCGGCACGTCGGTCAGCACCGAGCGCAGCACGAAGACGTTGAGGCCGATTGGTGGTGAGATCAGGCTGATTTCGGTGACCACCACCACGATGATACCAAACCAGATCAGCACCATCTCCGGATTGGCCAGCAGACCGCTCCCGAAGTCGAGCGAGCTGACCAGCGGAAAGAAGACCGGCACTGTCAGCAGGATCATCGACAGGCTTTCCAGCACCGCTCCCAGCACCACGTAGATCAGCACCAGAACCAGAATCACCACATAGGCGTTGACGTCGAGCGACTGAACGAAGGTCAGAAGCGCGTCGGGGACGCCGGCATAGCTGATGAAATTGGAAAAGACTTCCGCGCCGATGATGATCGCAAAGATCATGGCGGTGGTCCGAGCGCAGTTGATCGCAGCCGTGTAGAGCTTTTCGAAGGTCAGGCCACCGGACACCAGCGCGATCACGAAGGAGGTCGCCGCGCCGATGCCGGCTGCTTCCGTCGGGGTGAAAAAGCCACCGTAAATCCCGATCATGATGACGGCGAACAGGCCGACGACCGCCGCAACGCCCCAGACATCCCGCTTTTCGAGCTTCATGTCTTCAGACGCCTCGGGCGCCAGTTCGGGCTTCAGCCGAACGGTTACATAGATGGCAGCGAGATAGAACAGGACGCCAAGAAGACCCGGAATGATGCCGGCAATGAAGAGCTTGCCGATATCGGCCTCGGTGAGCAGCCCGTAGATGATCAGGATGACGGAGGGCGGGATCAGGATGCCGAGCGTCCCACCGGCCGCGATGGAGCCGGTTGCCAGGCTGTCGGCATAGCCCGCCTTGCGCATGGACGGCATGGCGACCTTCGACATGGTGGCCGCTGTCGCCAGAGACGAGCCGCAGACGGCGGAAAAGCCGCCGCAGGCGACAATTGCCGCCATTGCAAGGCCGCCGCGCATGCGGTGAAGCATGTGGTGAGCAGTGGAGAACAGCGACTGGCTGACGCCTGAGATGGTCAGGAGGTTGCCCATCAGGATGAACAGCGGGATCACCGACAGGGTGAAGGACAGGCCTGTCTCGAAAGCGGCATTGCCGAGCAGATTGAGCGCCGCGTTCCAGTTGCGAAGCACTGCGAACCCTGCCGTGCCGACGATGATCATGGCAATGGCAATGGGAACGCGCAGCAGCACAAGGGCAAACAGCGCAATGAAACCGATCAGAGCTTCAAGCATAATCAATACTCACTGGTTTCAGGCCTTTTCACGGAACCGTCTGACCGCGAAAACGATGGCGGCGAGGGCGGAAAGCGCGAAGGAGGCAGCGCCCAGCCAGCCGATCAGCGAGAGCGGGATCTGAAGGGAATCCGTCACTTGTCCGCGGCGGTCCATCTTTTCGGCATGTTCAAACAGCTTGTAGGCGATCAGTGCCAGAACGCCGACGGTACACACGGCGGCAACCAGGGTGCCGAACCGCTTGAGGAAGGTGCTCTTGAGCCCGTCCAGCAGTTCCACCTCGATGTGCTCGCCGGCGGCCGTTGTCAGCGGCAGCGCGAGGAAGATCAGAGTGGCCAGCAGAATCTCTGTCAGCTCATAAGCGCCGTTGACGGGGCTGTTGAAAGCATAGCGTGCGACGACGTCGACGCAGGTGAGCCCGATCAGTCCGGCCAGCACGAGTAAACAGGCCAGACCAAGCAGGAAACCGGCACCTCGCCGGATCGTATCGATCCGGCGAGGTGCCTGGCCATTTTGTTCGGCAGACATGTTTAGTGCTTGATGCCGGTTTTGTCGCGGAACTCGGCAAGCGCCGCTGTGCCGTCGAAGCCGGTTTCGGCAACGGCTGCCGCCCAAGCGGCCTCGTGCTTGGCTGCAAGGTCTTTCACAGCCTCCAGAACCGGTGAGGACGCGTCGTATACCTCGATGTCCTTGTCGGCGATGAAGGAGGCTGCACGTGCGTCAGCACCATCCCAGACGTTTCCGGCCATTTCGGCAAGGGCCTCACCGGAGATTTTCTCGATGGCCGCCTGATCTTCTTCCGACAGGCCGTCCCAGATGTCTTCGTTCATGACCATGAACCAGGAGGTGTTGTAGAAACCACCCGGAAGACGCATGGAGTATTTGGTGTAGTCGGTCAGGTTGAACGCCTGCAGAGCTTCCATCGGGAAGGTGACACCGTCGATAACGCCGCGCGACAGCTTTTCATAAACTTCGCCCGGGCCCATGAACTGGGTGATGATGTCGAGGTCCTGAGACAGGTCCGCGATATAGCCGCCCGGCGTGCGGATCTTCAGGCCCGCAAAATCTTCAGGCTTTTCGATCTTGCGCTGGTTGTTGTGGAACATGCCCGGGCCATGCACCCAAAGGCCGAGCAATTTGGTGCCCTTGTGCTCGCTTTGTGCGTCCAGCGTGCCGCCATAGACGTCCCAATAGGCCTTGGAGCCTTCGACGGCGGTGTCAGCGATGAACGAGAACTGGCCGATGCGCGAGCGCAGGAAGCGGTCATCGCGGGTAAAGGAATGCAGCCCGTAGGTGATGTCGACGATGCCTTCCGCGGCAAGGTCGAAATGCTCCGGCGGAGAACCAACCGGCTTGGGCAGGATGCGCACGGTTACACGGCCATCGGTAACCTTGGCGACTTCCTCGGCCCAGGGCTCCATCACCTCGGTCACGAGCGGATGCTTCGGCGGCAGCCAGGACGACATCACCAACTCGTCCGCTGATGCACTGGCGATGAAACCTGTCAACGCGGAAGCGGCGACGCCTACCAATATGGAAAGACACTTCAACTGTTTCACGATTTTCTCCTCCCCTCCATTTCATGAAGGCCGTTTCTGCCGGTATGATCCCGGACTTGAAACAAGATACCAAACATAGTTACATATGAAACAAAATAGTTACACATGAAACCAAGTCAATCGTAAAATCGTGCTAACGAGCTAACCGAACCTGTTGAGTGCCGATGCCAAAGCTGACCGAACCGGAAACCGACACCAAAGAAGTCATTGGGATTGAAAGCGAAACGCCGGACGCTCCACTGCCGGACTTTGAACTGGAATCGTTTTTTCCATACCAGGTACGTGTATTTTATTCCGATGTTACACGAGCCCTCTCGGCGGTATATCAACGGGATTACGGCATGATGCCGGCCGAATGGCGCACGATGGCCATCCTGGGATCTGCCTCCGGCGGGCTTCAGGCAAGCGAAATCGTCTCCCGCTCCAGCATGGACAAGGTGGTGGTCAGCCGAGCCGTGAAACGCATGGAAGAACGAGGCTTTCTGACGCGGGAAAGCAACGAGGCCGACGGGCGCAGCTTCCTGTTGCAGCTTTCCGATGACGGGCGGGCCGCCTTTGAGGATCTGGCCCCCAAGCTGAAAGCTGTCGAACAGAAAATGCTCAGTGGCCTATCAGCTCAGGAAATCGAGGGATTTCTCGCGATTACACGGCGGATCCGGGAGAACCTGGCGGACGAGCTGCAAGGGGTGATCGATTGAACGGACGGTCTGGTCTTGCATGATCATGCAGAACCGTGAGGGAACGCACCCAGCGCATCGTGTGAACCAGCGGATTTTCACTGCTTGGGAGAACCCACTCTCGCTCTGCAAATGAGTGGGCGCCGGGTCTCGCGATGCTCGCCCGGGGCTGACGCGTTGGCAGAGCGTTTGAAGGGATCACCAAAGTGACTGATAGCATTCAGTCAAAATGGTGCCGAGGGTCAATAAGATGCGGGGAGGGGCCATCAAAGAGTGCTGGCGAAATCCAGCCTTCCTGCGACAGAATAAAAAAGGCGGCCCGTGGCCGCCTTTTTCGTGTCTGTTTACCGGCTCTTAGTCGAGGCGGCCGCTGGCGTGGGCCAGCATGGTGTAGACCTTGCCGGTGTCCGACGTCAGGTAAGTCTGGCCGAGCATGTTGTCGCGGTCATTGCGCGACACCTGGGCCAGTAGCTGTTCGAAGTCGGCCACGTAGCGTTCCACAGCGGTGCGGAACTCCGGATCGCGCGCGTATTTCTGACGGATTTCGTCAAACGTCTGCTGACCCTGCAGCGTGTAGAGGCGGCGGGTGAACACGTGACGCTCGCCATTGCGGTAGCGGTTCCACAGATCAACGAAGGTTTCGTGATCGATGGCGCGGGCAATGTCGACCGAAAGCGAGTTCAGGCTTTCTACCGTGTGCAGCGGCGTGCGGCTCATGTCCGTGTCGGAACCGGCGTCGTCGTCGCGCGAGGCGCGGCGCAGCAGGTCTGCGACCCAGCCCTTGCCACCGGAACTCGTGTTTTCGGCAGCGGCAGGCTGCTGACGGCGCGTGTTGACCGGAGCCGGACGCGGCTCGCTGGCCGGAGCACTCTGCTGACGCGCAGGGGCCGCCGGAGCGTAGGTCACCGTTGGTGCCGGCTGCTGCTGCGGGGCAGGAGCGGCGCTTGCCGCTACTGCCTGTGCCTGCGGCCGGGAGATGTCCAGAGCGTTGGACTGCTTGGCAACAATCTCGGAGAGTTCCGTCAGAGCGCGGATCTGCTCGTTGACCACCTTGCGCAGCGCCGCGGAAGATTCTTCTGCTTCTTCCGGCAGGTTCAGGACGCCCTGTTTCAGTTCGCCGCGGGTTGCTTCCAGCTCGCGGTGAACTTCGCGGGCAACATCACGCATCCGGGCGGCCGCATCGTTGAAGCGATCAGAGGCTTCGGTGACGGTGCGGGTCATCTCGGCGATGATGTCGTCCTGTGCGGAGCGGATCGCGTCGCGGGCCTTCTGGCCCTCCATGCCTGCCGTCAGGCGCATGGATTCGAACTGCTCGGACACCTGCTTGGACGCAGCTTCAGCCGCCGCGGACAGCATGTTGGCTGCATCGCGTGCCTTGTCGTCTGCCGTTTCCAGCGTTTCCGACAGGGTCTTGGTGAAGGAGCGCATAAGCGTGTCGACGGCTTCGGTCTTGGCCAGAAGCGTGTCGGCAACTTCCTCGATCGCGGTCCGGCGCTCGGAGACACGGCTCTCGACGGAGCGGTTGGTGTCCTCCAGGTGACGGGCTGCCTTGGTCAGTTCCTCGGACTGGTCGCCGAAGCGGCCGGTGAGGTTCTTGATATCCGCCAGGGTGGTATCCGTCACATCGCGCAGGTTCGCGACCTGCTCGGTGATGAGAGCCGTGGTGGAATTGGTTTCCGAGACTGCCCGGTCAACGGCAGAGCGGAACTCGCCGGCGCGGCGGGCGAGGTTGCCCTCCACTTCGTTGAGGTTCTCGCCAGCAGTCGCCACGATACCCTGCAGGTTGGTGTTGGACGTCTCGATCTTGTTGAGGATCTCGGTAACGTCCGCTTCCAGGCGCCGCTTGGTGTCGGTGAGAAGGGTGGTTGCCTGTTCGCTGCGCTCGTTGATGCTGGCGACGATGCGGTCGCCGGCTTCCACCAGCGAGCGGGTGGCGTCGAGGCCGGTGTGGGCGAAGGTGTCGGTGACATCGCGGCCCTTGACCGTGATGGCTTCGAGGATCGCCGTGTGGACCTCGGACAGGCGTCCGGTGAGGTCGTTGGCCCGCAGTTCGATGGCGTTGATGAGTTCGTTACCATCGGTGCCGACGATCTTGGCCAGTTCGCCGGAACGGGCGCCGAAGGCCTCGTTGAGGGCGGTTGCCTTGTCGAGCAGTTCGTTGGCGACCTCGTTGCCGCGACCGACCAGAAGATCTGCCGCTTCGGTAACGGCGCTGTTGACGCGGGCACGAACCATGCCGGCTTCGCTCGACATCTGGCCGCGGATTTCCTCCAGCGTTTTTGCCAGCGTCATGCGGGCCTGCTCGCTTTCGGCGGACAGGTTGCCGGAGATCTCGGCAATCAGGCCGGAGAGCTCGTTGCGGACCTTTTCGCTTTCGCCGGTCAGGGAACCGGAGAATTCTGCCAGCGTGCCGGCATAGAGCGTACGGGCCTTTTCGCTTTCAGCGGCCATGGCACGGGCGGCATCGCCAACCGCGCTGAGGACCAGTTCGCGGATCTTGCCGCTTTCACCCGACATTGCGCCGGTTGCCTGGTTCATTGCGGAGGTGACAGCGTCTGCTGCCTTCTGGCTTTCGCCTACCAAAACGCCGCGGGCTTCGCCAACGGAGCCCAGAACGATCTGGCGCATGCGGTCGCCTTCGCCGGAGAGCTTCTCCGTTGCCTGGGTGAGGGCGCTGTCGACGATCTCGACGGTGCGGTTGCGCTCGTCGGAGAGGGTCTGGACGGCGGCAGTGACCGCTTCCTGAACCACGTCGCGCAGGCGCGTGCTTTCGGTGGAGAGCGTTGCTCCGGCTTCGGAGATCACGGCCGTGAGAATGTCACGGGCGCGCTCGCTTTCGCCGGTGAGCGTGCCGGAAATGCTTTCCAGGCGCTCATTGAGCAGCGTTTCGAGCTGGGTGGCACGGCTGTCGAGGGTTTCTGCAACCTCGAACACCTTGGCGCCCAGGGAGACGTTGATCTCGGCGATGCGTTCGGACAGGGATTCCGTCAGTTGCTCGCTCTGCTTGCCCAGAACGCTGCCGGCTTCCGCCAGACGGTTGTCGAGGGCAGAGGTCATCTCGTCCTGACCGTCGACAAAGGCCTTGGCGATTTCCTTGGTCCGGGAAATCAGGGTTTCGGAGATCTGGCGGGCCCGGGCGTCGAGGGTCTCGTCGATCCGGTCGGTGCCGCTGGTCATGGAGGCAGAGATCAGCTCGGCCTTGTCGGCCATTGCAGACGTCGCAGTGTCGACGCGCTCCGACAGGGACTGACCGATTTCCTCGGCGCGTTCGGCAAGCGTGTTGCCGGCCGCTTCGATCCGCTGACCAAGCTGCAGCGTGATGGCGTCGGAGCGATCCGCAAGCACATCGGTGATGTTGCGGGTCTTTTCCTCCAGTGCATCGCTGATGCCGGTGGTGCGGTTCTCGATGGCGTCGGACAGGATCTGCGTGCGGGCTTCCAGGGTTGCTTCGAAGGCCGCGGTCCGCTGATCCAGCGTCAGGTCCAGAGTGTTGATGTGGCTGCCGAGAGAGGCGTCCATCGTGGAGATACGCTCGCTGAGCGAACTGTCCATCGACGACAGGCGCTGCTCAAGCGAGGTGTCCAGCGTGCTGATGCGATCGGTCAGGGTCGCATCCATCAGGGAGTAGCGCTGTTCAAGCGAGGCATCCATGGTGCCGATCCGCTCCCCAAGGGTTGCGTCCATGGTCGTGAAACGGTGCTCCAGAGAGCTGTCCATGGTGGCGATACGGTCGGACAAGGTCGTGTCGATGGAGGTGTAACGCTGCTCGAGCGTTGCATCCATGGCCGCGATCCGCTCGCTCAGGCTCGTATCGATTGCCGTGTAGCGCTGCTCGAGCGATGCGTCCATGGCCGAGATGCGGTCGTTCAGGGTTGCATCGATTGCGGAGTAGCGCTGGTCGAGCGACGCATCCATGGCCGCGATGCGGTTGCCCAGGGAGGCGTCCATGGAGTCGATCCGGGTCGCGAAGGTCGTGTCCAGCGTGGACAGGCGGGAATCCAGTGCTTCGGACAAGAGCAGCGTCTTGGTATCGAAGGCGTCGATCAGCTGGCCACCGCGATCGGTGACGATGGTTTCCAGTTCGGAAAGGCGGCTGGACAGACCATCCTGCAGCGCCTGGCCGCGGACTTCCAGGGTTTCGGCAATCTTGCCGCTGATCTGGTTGATGTCTCCGGCAACGCGGTCGCCGCGGCTGCCGATAAGTTCGGCAAGCTGAGTTCCGGTTTCGGCTAGTTTCTGGGTAAGCGCGCCGGTCTGGTCGCCGAGGCTGGCGGAGAACTCGCCGGAAACGCTTTCCAGGGCTTCCCGGAAGCCGATGGTCTGCTGTTCCAGGACGGTGGCCATCTCGTTGCTGCGGGCGGCCAGACGTTCGTCCAGCTCGCTGCCGTTGATGGAGATGGCGGTGTAGATCCGCTCGGAGATATTGTCGAGTTTCTCTGCCAGCTCACCACCGCGAACGGAGATGGTCTGGGTGAGGGAGCCTGCAGTCTCGTCAAGCTTGGAGGCGATTTCACCACCGCGCAGCGACAGATCGACCACGATGCTTTCGCCGGTACCGCGCAGGATTTCCGCAACTTCCGTGGACCGGCTGGAGAGGGTTTCGACGATTTCCGCACCCCGGATGGAGATGGTGTCGGTGACCGCCTGGCCTTTTTCGGAAATGCTCTCGACAACGCGGTTGCCCGTTTCGGCAAGGGACTCGTCCAGCGTGGTGACGCGGTTGTCGACAGTGGCCACCAGTTCCTCGGTGCGCGAGGTGATGGTGTCGATGAGACGGCCGGAGGTGAGCGACAGGTTGGCGTTGATTTCCTCGCCGCGCGCTGTGATGACGTCGCCGACGTTGGTGCCGGTGGTTTCCAGGGTGACCCGGAACTCGTCCGCCTTTTCGCTCAAGGTGTTGATCACCGAGTTGCTGGACGATGCCAGGGTCTCGTTGATCGCCGTGCTGCGTTCGGACAGGGTTTCCACGAAGGTATTCGCCGTATTGGCGAAGCGTTCGTTGACCTCGTTGCCGCGCGCCGTGAGCGTTTCCCACATGGTGGCGCCGGTCTCTGCCAGGCTGTCGACCAGGTCGTTGCCGGTGGAGGAGAGGCGGGCAACATAGTCTTCGGCACGGACGGTGAGGCTGTCGACCAGTTCGTTGCCGGAGGCATTCAGCGTAGCGCCCAGGGACTCGATGCGGCTGTCGACGGTGGAGGTCAGTTCTTCGACACGGCTGTTGACCGCGTCGATCATGCGCTGCGTCGCATGGTCCACGGTGCTGCCGAGTTCGCCGGAGGTGCTGGAAAGCTGTGAGGCAAAGCTCTCGTGGGCACCGGCGATGGTCTCGCGGACGCGCTCGGCGTTCATGACGATGGACTCGCGCTGGCTGATCAGCTCGTCGATCAGAGCGCGGATCTTCAGTTCGTTGTCATTATAGGAGCGTTCCAGCGAAGACACTTCGTTATGGACGAGGACTTCCAGCTCGCTGGCGCGTGCGATCGCGCGTTCGATGCCGTCGCCCATGGCCGCGACTTCGCGGCGGATGGCCTGGCCAACGCTGAGGATGCTTTCCTTCGCCATGTCTTCCGGCTCGGCCAGACGCAGGGCGACTTCCGTCATGCCCCGGGCGACGATGCGCATTTCCTGCGCGCGCCAGATCATCATGGCCATGACGAAGAAGAAGATGATGGGGACGACAATGCCGACGACGGCCAGGATCATTTCCGGAGAGCCGATCAGGGTCTGGGGATCGGTCAGCGATCCGACCTTGTCGGAAAACGCGGTCATGAAAAGGCTGCTGCCGAGCGCGGCCCACAGGGCGCTGAGGGCAAGGGCGCCCCAGAACGGCGCGGACGAGGGACGGCGCTGCAAGGAATAGATCAGGTTGCCGATGTTCCGGCGGTCATCGTTGGCTGCGGGCGGGCGTCCGCCGCGGCCACGGCGCCTGGACTGGCGCTGTTCTTCGCGCTGGGACTGGCCGCGCGTTTCCCCCTGGGACCGGCGTGCCGGTTCCGCCTGGGCAGGGCTGGCCTCTGCCGCGGAGGTTGTTTCTGTGGTATCCGGGCCGCCGAAATCGAGTTTCAGGGCTTCTTCAACTGCTGAGAGAGCCGCTTCTGCCGGATCTTTCGCCTTTGTCGGATTTGCCATTTAGGGTCGCCTCACATCCGTACTCATTACACACCGGTAAACGCGCAGAGCTGCTGGCGCAGCTCTTTACAGTTATCTACCGGATGCGTCCTCGTTGCGGGCGCTGCTCAACTGTGGCAACGCCGCAAAACCTGTTCGTGAGGGAGGGCCGCCGCTGACCGACCGTGAACTTTCCGTTCGACGGTACACTCCCCACCTTGCCGCATCAGTAACTGTAATGGCACAATCTCTCCTAACGAACAAGAAACGGCAATAGCGTGAGTCACTTAGGGGGCGGATTGGATGCCGGATTCAAAGCAGGTTGACGCATCGTCAGATGCGGAAAAAACAGACTTGGAAGTTACGCTCAAAGCGGGAAATCTGACGGCGGCGCAAAAGCGTTGGTTGCAAAAGGGGCTTGAACAGGCTGGCGGCAAGCTGCCTCTGTTCGATGACAACGGCCGGGAAATTCCGGCCCGCACAATTCGTGCCTGCATCGAAGCGGGGTGGGCAGAGCCTTGGTTTTCCAACCCAATCAAGCCCGACTGGCTGGTTTGCAAGCTCACGCCCGCCGCTATCGACGCGCTCACCGCAAGTCAAAAAGTCAAAAAAAGTTAACGCCGAATCAGGTCGTTAAAATTTTAGCGATTCAGGAAATTGGCGGAAACGCAAGGACTTTCTTAATCCTGTTTCGTAACCTGCGTTAAAACGCATTAACCATGAAATCAATTTTTTGGGGACATGGCCCGAAAGGGAGGGTTTGAGCGACCGGTTTAACCGGGTGTTTGGGCTTCGGGCTCATTGTTGGAGCTCTACAGCTTGCGGCTGGGTGCCGTCAGGCAGGTAAAGAGTAACGTGGAGCACCCTTATGGCCCCTTCATCCATGGCCCGCGTCGCCGGACGCGCCGGTCCGGAGGCACCGATCGATCTGGTGCAACTGGCGACAAACACGCTCGGCAATCGGGATCTTGAAGTGCAGGTCCTGCATCTGTTCAAGTCGCAGTCCATCTCGACGCTGGAGCGGTTGAAGCAGGAAACCGACAACGCCGTTCGGCTTGACCTGGTGCACACGCTCAAAGGGTCTGCCCGCGCCATCGGTGCGGAACGGGTTGCGATTGTCTGCGAAAATCTTGAAGGCAAGATGCGCTCCAGCACGGATACGGCAACCGAAGGCCTGATTGCGGCGGTTGATGAGGCAAACCGTTATATCCGGGACCTTCTGGAAGGTTGACAGACAGTTCCCCGGCGAGAATGGGGAGAGGCAGATTGCCGCGCGGAAATGGCACGGTCCTTGACCTTTCGCCGTAAATCTTTATGTCGTGCTTCGAAGATCTGCAAATTCAGGCTTGGACGCGACATATGCCGAAAATCACATTTGTAAACGCTGATGGAAACCGGACCGACGTTGAGGCTGCCGAAGGCTCGACCGTGATGGAAAACGCCATCAAGAACATGGTTCAGGGTATCGAAGCGGAATGCGGCGGCGCTTGCGCCTGCGCAACCTGCCACGTCTATGTTGACGAAGCCTGGAGCAGCAAGACCGGCTCTCCGGAGCCGATGGAAGAGGACATGCTCGACTTCGCCTACGATGTGAAGCCGACCTCGCGCCTGTCCTGCCAGATCAAGGTGACTTCCGATCTCGACGGCCTTGTGGTGCATGTGCCTGAGCGGCAGGCCTGATCAGGTCAGTTCTGACAAGATTTCAAACAAAACGCCCGCCGGATCACTCCGGCGGGCGTTTTGTTTTGTCCAGGTAGAGATCACTCTGCAGGTTGGGCAGAAGGCTTGCGGTACCAGAAATCGACCTCGCGGCCTTCTTCCGGATTGCTCGGGATCAGTGTTGCCAGCACGAGGCTGACCACCGCCATGGCGGCACCGGCCAGGAAGACAGCGGCCGGGGACACCAGCCAGATGAGGCCGAAGGCCACCGGAATGAACACCGCGGCGATGTGATTGATGGTAAAGGCAACACCGGCGGTGGGTGCAATGTCGGCCGGATCAGCGATCTTCTGGAAGTAGGTCTTGATCGCAATTGCAATGGCGAAGAAGGCGTGGTCGATCACATACAGGCTGGCTGCCAGCGTCGCGTTGGTGACGAAGGCATAGCAGACGAACACCAGGATCAGGCCGATATATTCCAGAACCAGCGCCTTGCGCTCGCCGAAGCGGACGATCAGCCTGCCGATCTTGGGCGCCAGCACCATGTTGAAGGCGCCATTCAGAAGGAACAGCCCAGCGACCTCATGCACGTCATAGCCGAACCGTTCCACCATCAGGAAGCCGGCGAAAACCGTGAAGATCTGCCGGCGGGCACCTGCCATGAAGGTGAGGGCGTAATAGAGCCAATAGCGTTTTCTGAGGATCAGCTTCTTGTGCTGCGGCACGCCTTCGCGGAAATGCGGGTAGGCGAAGATCAGAAACACGAGGACAGCAAGTGTCAGACCGCCGGCAATGGCAAATACCACCGTGAACGACAGCTCGAACATCTTCCAGGCGACGAAGATGACACCATAGGCGATCAACTGGGCGAAAGCGCCGACAGACAGGATCTTGCCCATGCTGGCGGCGGCCGTTGCCTTTGGCAGCCATTGCAGCGACAGCGATTGCGCCATCGTCTCGTAGTAGTGGAAGCCGATCGACATGATGAGTGTCGTTACGTAAAAGCCGAAGGCGGTCGGGAAATATCCCGTGACGGCGACACCGACACCCAGGAGCAGCAACGAGACATAGGCCAGCGTCTGCTCGCGCATCATCAGCAGAAGATAGACCGCGAGGAAACTCAGGAAGCCCGGGATTTCCCGGATCGATTGCTGGATGCCGATCTCCCGGCCGGTGAAATCCAGCTCCTGAACGGCAAAGTTGTTCATCAGGTTCCACCAGGCAGCAAAGGAGAGCTGCATGGCACCTGCCATGATCATCAGGAGAACCACTGGCGACCGCCAGCCGGTCGCCTCGTTCGGATGGGCATTCTGCGTGAAGTAAGACATTCTGTGGCCGTGGGAAATTGATAGCGTTCGGCAGTGTTAAGAGCCGTTTCTAACGCCAATTGTATCTTGCGTGTTAGCGCTGTTTTGTCATGAGATGTTTCCGAAACGCCAAAATCCAGATGATAAGATCGTCGCAGGCCAGCGAGGTCGCGAAATTATCTCTGTGGCTCGTGATTTCGTAAAGGGGAGGCTTCAAGCATTGCCGGAGGTGACTGACCGCAGAACTCTTCCTGTCCAATTTCGAAGTGAAGGTATACGATCCCGCGCATGAGCATTCATCCCGAACTTGCCGAGTTTCCGAGAGAGGCGGTCGCTGCACCGATCATCGGTTATGCGCGCACTCAGCTTCAGGGCCGGAGCAATGGATGGCATGCCCATGATGCCGCGCAGCTTTTTCATGTGATCCGGGGATCGATTGCCATCGACACAGACATGGGTACCTACTTTGTGCCGCCCGAACGTGCCGTCTGGCTGCCGCCCAGGGTCAGTCACCAGACCCGGTATCTCACCGATACCGAACTGCGCTTCATCTACGTGCAGTATGACTACACGCGGGATTTGCCGCAAACGCCGCAGGTGATGCAGGTAACGACCCTGTTGAGGGCGCTTATCCTGGAGTTCATGTCCTACCCGCGGTCGGAAACGGACAAGGGCCCGGCGGCACGGATTGCCGCGGTTATCCTGGATCAGCTGAAGATGCTGCCGGTCGCCCCGCTGCAATTGCCGATGCCGCAGGATGCCCGGCTGCGCGACCTGTGCGAAGGGGTAGTGCGGTGCCCGGCGCATATTCCCTCGCTGAGCGAGGCTGCGGACCGCTGTGCGACGTCCGTTCGCTCGTTCGAGCGGCGGATCAAGGCGGAGACCGGCCTCAGCTACCGGACCTGGTGCCGGCAGGTGAAGCTGTTCCGGGCGCTCGAGCTGCTTGCCTCCGGGCGCAGCGTCTCCGACGTCTCTCACAAGCTTGGCTACGAGGGTCCGAGTGCTTTTGTTTCTACCTTCAAAAAGGCTTTTGGTGTCACTCCCGGCCGCTATTTCGACGGTGTCGAGGCGGATTGATCCTTGTCATGGCAGACCGGGTCGACCGGGCGCAAAACAGGATCACCTGCTTTTTGGGGAGACAAAAGATGTTCAAGAAAATCCTCGTTCCCGTTGATCCTGCCGAAACCGGCTTCGCCGCGGAAGCGCTCGCCCAAGCCTCGCAATTTGCCCGCGACTACGGCTCCAAGATCCACCTGATGGCTGTTTGCCCGGAGGTTCAGAGCTTCGTTGCAAGCCAGCTTCCGGAAGGCTGGCAGAAGCGGGAATTCGAGGAAACCTCGAAAATCCTCGACAAGATCGCCGGAGATCTTGACGTTCCCGAAGGCACCGTCGATCTGACTGTCCGCATGGGCTCGGTCTATCATGAGGTGATCGAGGAAGCGGAACGGGCAAACTGCGATCTGGTGCTCATGACATCGCACAAGCCGGGCCTTTCGACTTATTTCATCGGCTCGAACGCCGCTCACATCGTGCGGCACGCGCCGTGCTCGGTCATGGTGCTACGCGCCGGGTAAGCGAACAGCCCAAGGGAGGCGCGGAGCGGACCGTTGCCCGCGTTTGGCGCGCAACCTCAGCCTTCACAGGGCTGGATGCGTGACCTTCGGCACTTTCTGCCAGGCGCATCCCACGGCTTTGCTTTATCTGGCCAGTTCCTTCATGGCCTCTGTCAGCCCCTCGACTGTCATGGGGAACATGCGGCCCTCCATCAGTTCATGCAGCATCTGGATGGAATGGGTATAGTGCCAGTGTTCCTGCCGGACCGGGTTCAGCCAGACTGCGCTCTTGTAAAGCCCGGTGATCCGCTGCATCCAGTCGGCCCCGGCTTCTTCGTTCCAGTGCTCCACGGAGCCGCCGGGGTAGGCAATCTCGTAGGGACTCATCGAGGCGTCGCCGACAAAGATGATCTTGTAGTCGGCGGGATACTTGTGCAGCACGTCCATCGTTGGCATGCGCTCGGTGTGGCGGCGGCGGTTTTCCTTCCAGACATATTCGTACAGGCAGTTGTGGAAGTAGAAATGCTCCATCACCTTGAATTCGGACCGGGCGGCTGAAAACAGTTCCTCGCAGACCCGGATGTGATCGTCCATCGAGCCGCCAATGTCGAAGAACAGCAGCACCTTCACCGCATTGTGCCGCTCCGGGCGCATCTTGATGTCCAGAAGGCCCTTGTGGGCGGTGGCGCGGATCGTGTCGTCGAGATCCAGTTCTTCAGCGGCGCCCGTGCGCGCGAAGTTGCGCAGCCGTTTCAGAGCCACCTGGATGTTGCGCGTGCCGAGCAACTGGGTGTCGTCAAGATCCTTGAACTCGCGTTTGTCCCAGACCTTGACCGCGCGCCGGTGCCGGCTTTCGTGCTGGCCGATGCGTACGCCTTCCGGATTGTAGCCATAGGCACCAAAAGGGGATGTGCCGGCAGTGCCGATCCATTTGTTGCCGCCCTGGTGGCGCTTCTGCTGTTCCTTCAGGCGTTCGCGCAAGGTTTCCATCAGCTTTTCAAAGCCACCGAGCGCCTCGATCTGCGCCTTTTCCTCTTCGCTCAGGTGTTTTTCCGCCAAACGGCGCAACCACTCTTCCGGAATATCGGTGGTCGGCACCTCGCTCATGAGGTCGAGCCCCTTGAAGACATGGCCGAAGACGCGGTCGAACTTGTCCAGGTTGCTCTCGTCCTTCACCAGGGTGAGACGGGCAAGATAATAGAAATCCTCGACACTCTTTTCCGCCAGATCCTTATCCAGCGCTTCCATGAGCGTCAGATATTCGCGGAGCGAGACCGGAATGCCGGCCGATTTCAGTTCGGTGAAGAAGGTAATGAACATGATGCGAAAGGTAAGTTCCCGGCAGTTGCCTGTCGAGGGTCAAAAAGGACGCCAGGCGAGGCATTTTTGAACCGCCTTGCCGATAGCCCGCAAGGGGGCCGTCATCTTCCAGGATCTCGAGGCGACGAGGGCGTCGTGGCGCTGTTTCAACTGATCGAGTTCGGCTTGCAGTTGCCTGACTTTTGCCTGCTGCGCAGTTGCTGTTTGGGCATGTCGGGCGGCATTGCCCGCATGACGGCGGCTTTCAGACCTGAGGTGGTTGATCAGGTATTCATTGCAACCGGTCTGGAAAGCCTGCCTTTCCGCCGGATCGGCGAACCTTTGCACCAACGCTGCCAATTCGTCGTGTCTTTCAGTCAGTGACATGTCCTTACGGTGCACGGCGGAAGGCTTGATACATTGGACCGTGGGCCTGGTTGCAAAGGTGAAGTCCGTGCGCGCCAGGAACTTCCGCCACATGAAGAGGTCCGTCCAGAAGTCCGGTCGGGCCGGGCTCCAGCCGACGTCGAGCGACCGGTAGGCCTCGAGTGAATAACCGACCGTGGACGGGCCGAAGAAGTTCCATCTGGTTTCAAGCATCTTGCGGCGTGTGTCGGCGTCTGAAAGGTCTCCGATGTAAACCGTGAAAGCGCCGTTGGGCATAATTTCGGCCTGAAGCAGATTGCCGAAGTCACAGGTCTGTAGCAGGCGGTCGAGTTCGGAAAGATGTTCGGGAAACCAGATATCGTCATCGCCGATCTGGGCCACATATCTGCCGCTTGCTTGCAGAAGCGCCGTGTGCCTGTGCGCCTCGCCGTGCCTTTCGCCCTTGGGAAAGGAAAAAACACGGATCCTGTCGTCATCCGTTGCCAGCTTCTCCGCCACCTCAACGGTTTCTAGAGGCGCGCCATCGCAAACGATGAACAGTTCGAAGTCCTGCAGCGACTGGCTCAGAACGCTGTCGACCGCAAATGAAAGCAGCGCGGGCGGTCGGTTGACCGGCAGTAGGACAGTAAAGCGCGGCTGGGTCACGGCAAACCTGCAAGGGCTCTCAGTTCGGCAATACGTCTGACGATCAGCGCTCCTTCTGCCGCAGAGGACTTCGGAGGAGGTCCACCCTTCAAATGCGCCACAAAAGCTTCCAGTTCCGCAAGGAGGGGCATTTTTGTGCCGACCTCGATCTGCTGCGGTTTCCCGCTGTCCTCTCTCGGGGCAAAAAGAATACGGTCATCATAGGATGCTGCCAGTTGGGCAACCGCCTTGCTGCCGATCACGACGACGGAACGTGTAGGGGATGGATGGAGCGACGAAATCTCCATTGTAACGGTGAGCGGTTCGCCATCATTTTGAAGACGGGCGATCATGTCCTCGCCGCCCATGCCCGGGATCTGGGAAATGGCCGAACAAGCCTTCGGCAGCGTTCCCAGAATTTCCAGGGCAATAGAGAGGTCATGGGGTATCAGGATCCAGAGACTGTCAACATCCTGATGCGGATTGCCCCAGCCGAGGCGATAGGTGCGCAGGGCTTCGATCTGACCAAGTTCGCCAGACTTTGCCAGTTCTGCAAGTTTCAAAATGCCGGGGTGGTAACGCCATTTGTCCATGACGAAAAGGCGTTCTTTGAGTGTACCGGCAAGCTCTTGCGCCGCCCGCGCGTCGTTGGTGAGCGGCTTTTCACAGAAAATCGGACGGTTCCGGGGCGCAAGTGCCTCGAGGCAGGCACCGTGACGCACAGTCGGCGGCGCAACGATATAGCCCGCGCAGTCGGGAAGAGCGGCAGAGCTGTCGCACACCGAAGCGGCTCCAGCGTCAAGCGCTGCTTGCCGGCTGTCCCTACCCGGTACGGCCACATGAACTTCTACGCCCAGACTGCGCAAATCGCGGAAGATGAGTTTCCCCCATCGGCCAAACCCGACCAAACCGACATCAGTCATGATATTGCCCGATCATCGATAGCGGGAAAGGGCAGGGCGCCCTGTCATCAGGCATTGGCGTCCAAATAGAATTTATCAAGCATCTGCGCATAGCTGTCGGCTGTTCTGTCGCGAGCGGAAAGAACCGGGTCCTTCGTCGGCCAAGCCAGGTTCAGTTCCGGACTATCGTATTTGCAGCCGAGATCATCCGTCGGGTCGAAGTAGGTGGATACCGAATAAAGGTGTGTCGAGGCTTCGGGGTAATAGAACCCGTGGCACACACCCGGTGGGATGGAAACGGCACGTCTGTGTGCTTCGGTGAGATCCAGAATTTCCGATGTTCCGAACGTAGGGCTGTCACGGCGAATGTCATGCAGGCCAAGCAGCATTCTGCCGGCCAGAATCATCAGATAATCGTAGTGATCCTTGTGCACATGAACGCCGCGCAGGGTGTCCGCTCTTGAGGTGACGATGTTCCACTGGATCGATCTGAAATCGGTGAGCCACGTTTCCCGGTAAATCTCGGTGAAACTGCCACGCTCATCAATGTGGGCAACAAGGTCATGGACAATCACGCCCTCAATTGACGTTTCTCGGGTATCCATCGAATTGTCTGACCCCAGCAGCCGTTTCACCTTCGCCTAATTCGAGCCCCATCCAGACCCTGCGCCAGACTAACAGGTTTCTCCGGGATGTGGAGGTCGGGGGCCTGAAATTGCGCGTGAAGGCCTGTTTGGTGCCTAAGGCTGCTGCCGCGCGTGCCGGACGCAGAAGAACCGGGCAGCTTCGTCTGAAAGCCTCAGAAGCTGATCCTGGCGCCAAGGCGAACCGATGCCGAAAGGGTATCGGCGCTGTCGTAGCCGCCTTCTATGCCGGCGAGGAACCGGGTGCCATCGTTCACCTGCCACACGGCATCGGCAGCCGCAAAACCCCGGAGTACTGCATCGTCTCTGTCAACGGAAAGGTTCAAGGCAGCTCCTTGCAGGGTGCCTTCGACGCTGTCGTTCAGCGTGAAGATGCCATCGATACCTGCTTTCGCACCAAGATAAAGCGTTCCGCTGGTCTGGATGATGGGAGCATGATCGTAGGTGGCCTGAGCGCGCAGTTCCAGAACGTGCAACGAGCGGTCGGAAACGGAGAGGCCTGTCACTTCTTCCGCGGCGCTGCCGGTTTGCCAGAGACCGGAATAACGCACCCGTGCGCTGGGGGTAATGGTGCCGCCGGGCAGGGTATAGGTGTGGCCGAGACGGGCGGATGGCGTCACGTAGACGTAGTCATAGTCGATGGAGAGATCCTGCAAGCCGCCGACAACCATATTGTTGAGAACGGTGACGTCTTCATCGCTTTTGAGGTAACCGCCAAGAAGAGTGAATTGGGCAAAGGTCGCCTGCCAGGACCGGGTGACATAACCACCTGCGTGGATGCTGTAACTGGAGGCCGAGTGAATGTCGCCGTCGCTGGTTGTTCTGCCGAAGGTGAAACCACTCGCAAGACCGGCGGCAAGCCCTTCAGCGAATGTTTTTTCAGCCCCGGCGCTGAGGCCGCCAAAGGCGTGATCAAAGCCATCGCTTCCCTGGCGAGAAAGAACACCACCAAGTGGCGTGGCCCAAATCGATGTGGAATTTTCCTGGTCAGGAGCCGGACCGCTGGTTGCGACGAAGGACGTTCCGCTCAGTCGATTGAGGTCCATCTGCTGTTCGATGCTGCCGGTGACGGCCCGTGTCATCGCGTTGAAAGTCTGACCGGCCGTGTCCAACCTGAAATCCTCCGGATTGAGGATGGTGACCGTATTGCCGTTGGTCGAAGAGGCGAAACCCGCCGTGGTCAGCGTTCCCGGGACACCGCTAAAGGTCAGGATTGCGGTTCGCCCCGCGGCGTAGTTCAGGGTCGCGGTTGTCGGATCGGTGAAAGTCAGCACACCTTGAAGAATGGTGCCTTCGTTCAACGCAACTGTTGCACCAGATCCGTCGACATAGATAGAGGACCCGTTCGTGCTGTAGATGCTTCCGGAGTTGGTGATCGTGACATTGTCGCCGTCAACAGCGATGCCATGCCCGACGTCGTCATGATTTCCGGAAATCGTGCCGGTGTTACGAAGCGTGCCACTGTTGGAAATGGTGACATCGTCGCCGTTGGATTCGATCGGGTTGGCATCCTCCCCGGAAACGCTGATCGTGCCCGAGTTGGTGATGGTCGCACGGTCACCATCGTTGTCGATGCCGTCTGCCAGCCTGCCGGACATGGTCATGACGCCGGTGTTGATCAGGGTGACATCGTCGCCATCGCTGTCGAACCCGTCTGCGTCCTCACCGGACGTCGCGATCGTTCCGGCGTTGGTGATCTTCGCGTTGTCTTCGTCCGTGTCGATGGCATAGGCGTCGTCGCCAGTCGTGGTGATCGTGCCCGAGTTGAAAACAGTCGGCCGGTCTCCCTCGGCGTTGATGCCATAGGCAGCTTCGCCGGTGGTGGAGATCATGCCGGAGTTGGTGATGTCGGAACCTGCACCAAGGGAGAAAATGGCGTCGGATTCCTTGCCCGTCGTGGTGATTGTGCCCGAGTTGGTGACAGTGAAGTCGTCCCCGTCGCCAGCAATGCCGAAGGCGCGGCTGCCTGTGGTAGCAATGGACCCGCTGTTGTGAACTGTGGCGTCATCATCATTCGAGCCGATACCGGCAAGGTTCGGCGTGCCGGTGGTCGTCTTGGTAACGGTGATGGTGCCGTTGTTGGTTGCCGTCTGATCGACATTGTCCAGGACGATGCCGTCCTGATTGGTCACGTCGATCTTGCCACCGCTTTCGACCGTTCCGGTGTCACCGACATCCGACAATGTCTGTGTTGTGGTGACTGTGCTGCCCGCGGCCACGGTAACGTCACTGGCTAAAGCCTCGCCCGAAGCGAGCAGGGCCATTGCGCCACTGCAAAGCAGTAATCCCTTGAGTGGGTGGCAAAACGAAAAGCGGATTTCTGCTGGGGGCGACAACGGCCTATCGCTGCACAAGTTAGCGTCTCACCTGATTATTTCTGTTTTTTTCGTTCGAAACGCTACGGCGGCTTCCGAAGAAACATTAATGATCAAGACGTGTATGTGCCGTCGGTAGAAATAGCAATTGGCTTGATCGCACTGTGCGCAGAACTTTGCCGTGTACTATTTTAAATCTAAACTTTAAGACTTGCCGGACGGGTCTTCTTTTTTGGCGAACGAGACCAGTTCTCCCATGAAATCGGAAATGGTGGGGCCGGTGCCGGCCACAAAGGGTGCTGGTCTGCACACGGCAATTGCGGCAATGCCGATGCGGGCTGTGAGCAGCCCGTTGACCACGCCTTCGCCCAGGCGGGCGGAAAGCCGGGCTGCCAGCCCGTGGCCCAGTACCTGCGACGCGAGGCTGTCGCCCGCGGCCATGCCGCCGGTCACCGCCAGATGTGCCATCACGTGTTTGGCAAGCCGCAGGAAGCCAAGCGTTCCGGGCCGCCCGCCATAGAGGGCGGACAAGCGCCGGATCGTCCGGAGGTTTTCAAACAGGACCGCCAGCAGATCGACAAGGGCTCTCGGGCTGACGGCCGTGACGATGGAGACGCGCTTTGCGCTGTTCATTACGATGCGCCGCGCTTCAAGGTCGAGCGGGCCGAGGAGGTCGCGCTCGGCCAGTTTGACCAGGTCGCGGCCGTCGATCACTTCCCGCATATGCCCGGCGAGGGCCTTGCGGCCCTGGGCGGTTTCAGGACGGTCCTTGTAGAGCGCGAGCAGCTCCTTCAGGCCGGCTGTTGCTGCCTTTGCGTCGTCCGCATCGGCGGCGCTCTGCAGCCCGTCGCGCAGATGGTCGATGCGGCCAAGGCGCATGAGTCCGGCAATTTCGCGGACAACCATTCCCAGCAAGCCAAGGGCCGCCAGTGCGGCAAGGGCAACGCCCAGCCAGCCAAGCCAGTCGGTCCGGGCAAAGAGATCCCGTATCAGACTGTCGACCGCAAGCCCAACGGCCAGCGACACGAGGCCCGACAGGCCGATCATCATCCACTTGCCGAAGCGAAATCCGGATCTGGGCGTGCTGGCGGCGCGGGGAAGGCGTGGCTCTTCCTCGTCGACAAAGGCCTGGGTTATCAGGGCTTCGCCGGAGCCGGGGATCCGCGTGTCGTCATCTGTCATCCGCACCTTGGCATCGTCGAGCCGAAAGGCAGCCGGTTTGCGATGGGACGGGGGCAGGGAACCGGTCATGCCAGGCGATCTCCGATCAGGAATTCAAGGGCGCGGTCAAGCCGGATATGCGGCAGTGACAATGTCAGGCCTTCGGCGGTCTTGTCGAGCTCCGGGGGGCGGAATCGCAGGAACTGAAGATCAGCCTGAGCGGTTTGAAAACTTGCTCGAAGCGCTTCAGAAACTGATTCAGCTTGTCCAAAAAGTGATTCAGGATCGTCCGGCAAGTCACCGGGAAACATGGCGATTTCGGTCTTGCCATCGTAGGTGTCGCCGTTCAGCCGTTCCCCAGGCAATGGCGTGCCGAGGATGGCGGGAAGGGCTTCGCCGCAATGTTTGACCGTCGCCTCGCGCGTTGCCCGGACGGCGGCCATGGCGAGAACCTCGACCTCGGCCCCCTTGAATGTCGCGCGTTCCTCGGCCCGCGCAACCAGCCGCTTCAGGATCAGTTCCAGCCGGTCATGGTCCGATCTGTGCAGGTGGTCTGCCTTGGTCGCCGCGAACAGGATGCGGTCGATCCGGCGTGACAGGATAGAAGACAGCCAACTTCGTTTGCCGGGACGGAAGGCCCCCAGAACTTCGGTGAGCGCTGTTTCCAGATCCGCGATTGCGTGCGGGCCCGCGTTCAGGGCATGCAGCACATCGACAAGCACGATCTGACGGTCGAGGCGTGCGAAGTGGTTTCGAAAGAACGGCCGCACCACGTGGGTCTTGTAGGCCTCGTACCGCCGCTCCATCATCGCGCGCAAGGTACCGGCTCTGGCGGGGGAGGTATCTGCGGGAATGTCCAATGGGGCAAAGGTCAGGGCCGGGGAGCCGTCCAGATCGCCCGGCATCAGGAAGCGGCCAGGAGGAAGCATCGACAGGGCGTGGGCATCCGCGCGACAGGCCGCCAGATAGGTCTTGAAGCTTGCCGAAAGTTCCTGTGCCGCCGGTTCGCTTTCCTGCCCGTTGGCATCCGTGGCCGCGAGGATCTTCAGAAACGGTTCGGCAATCTCCGCCCGATTGTCTGCCCGGGCGCGCCGCATCGCTTCGGCGGAAAAGGTGGCGTAATCCTTGCCGAGCAGGGGCAGGTCCAGCAGCCATTCGCCGGGATAGTCGATCAGGTCGAGATGCAGGCGGCCGGGACCGAGCTTGCGGTAGAAGTAGGAGGCACTTTCGTAATCGATCGTCAGGCGCAGTTCTGAGACCTGACGGGTCGACTCCGGCCAGATCCGCTCTCCGACAAGGGCGCGCACATGCGCCTCGTAATCAAAGCGAGGCACTGCATCATCCGGTTGCGGTTGAAGCCTTGCGCCGGTCATCCGGTGGCCGGAGGCAGCGCTGAACAGCGGCAGGCGGCCGCCGTGAACGAGATTATGCACAAGCGCGGTGAGGAAAACGGTCTTGCCCGCTCGCGCAAGTCCGGTCACGCCCAGCCGGACACTTGGCACTGCCAGATCGGTTGCCGCATCGGCAAGGTTGGCCAGTGTCAGCCGGGTTTCTTCTGCAAGTGTCGTCAATGGGTTCACAAAGGCCTCCAGCGCGTTCATGTAGGCGCGGGCGAGGCCAAGTGCAATCCGGATTTAAGTCCGAAGCCCTAGCCGGTCTCGCCCTTCAGGTCTCGCGGTTTGACGAAACGCTCCAGATGTCCGGTCTTGGGCTGCAGCTCCGACCAGTCGGCAATATCGAAATCAATCACCGCAAGAGCACCGGTCGGAAATTTTTCCTGGATGTCGGTAAGCGCACCGGAAGATTCCGTGCCAATCAGGTCCAGCGCCGTGTCCTGGGTGGCGGGGTTGTGACCGATGACCATGAGGTTCTGCGCACGGCCGCCGTAGCGACGGATCAAACCAGCATAGTTGTCTTCGCTTTGCTGGTAGAGGTCGGACACCAGGTGGATCTGGGTTTCCTGCGTAAGCGTGGGCAGAAGGCGGGCCAGGGTCTCTCGCGTACGCTGCGCGGTGGAACACAGGATCTGGTTCGGCTTCAGGCCCTGTTCCTGCATATAGCGGGCCATCTTGAGGGATGCGGTTTTGCCGCGGCTGTTCAAAGGCCGGTCAATATCGGCCAGGTTCGGATCGCCCCAGTCTGATTTCGCATGTCTGAACAAAAGGAGCCGCATCGTCTTTCCCGGTTCTGTGGATGTTGGAGACGTGCCGGCGCACAAGGGCCGGACTGCCGGTCAGTTCTGGTTGGCAAGCGCCATGGTGAAGGCGGTGACAGCCGGTCCGATCTCCACCTCTTGAGTCGGCAGCGTGTATGACAGCCACAATGTATAGTCCGATGTGGCACCGGAAAAGTACCACAAGGTTTCGCACAGGCTCGTCGGTGTCCAGCTGCGTGTCCGGAACGATATGCCGGAAGCACCGGCTCCGGTCAGCTTGATCGGCTCAAAGCCGGCCGCCTTGTAATTTCGGGAGAAGGTCAGGGCTTCACGGCGGCCGGTGCCCTGAAGATGCTTGCGCAGGACTGCGGTTATGCCGTCACGGCCCGTGTAGATGCATCCCGCCTGGCTGACGGCGTCGCCTTCCATCACCTTGATGCGGTAGTAGTCGCCTATCATGTCGGGGCAGCGCAGGCCGGTGAAATGACGCAATCCGCCGACATCGCTTTGCCAGCCAGCATCTTTTTCCGGTGGCACCTGTGCGTAAGCAGACCCGCCCGCGGCGATAGGCAGCGCGAACATTGCCAGCACTAGAAGGGTGGCGGCCTGTTTCGCCAAGTCAGTCTCCTCGTCACCCGATCCCGGTCGATCCGTTTTTCCGTTCGAAGGCCCGGACTTCAGGACCGTTCCCGGCGTGCCATGAACGCCAGGCGTTCGAACAGATGCACGTCCTGCTCGTTCTTCAACAGCGCGCCGTGCAGCGGCGGTATCAGTTTGGAGCTATCTTGTTGACGAAGGGTTTCGGGGTCGATGTCTTCGTTCAAAAGCAGCTTGATCCAGTCGATCAGCTCGGAGGTGGATGGCTTCTTCTTCAGTCCCGGAACGTCACGAACATCATAGAACAGACGCAGGGCTTCCGACAGCAGCCTTTGCTTGATGCCCGGGAAATGCACCTCGACGATCTCCGTCATGGTGTCGGCATCGGGAAACTTGATGAAATGGAAGAAACACCGGCGCAGGAAAGCGTCGGGCAGGTCCTTCTCGTTGTTGGACGTGATGATGACGATCGGGCGCTGCTTGGCGCGTACGGTTTCACCGGTCTCATAGACATGGAACTCCATGCGGTCGAGTTCCAGGAGAAGATCGTTCGGAAATTCTATATCGGCCTTGTCGACCTCATCGATCAGCAGAACCGGCCTCTGCGCAGAATCGAATGCTTCCCAGAGCTTGCCCTTGCGGATGTAGTTGTTGATGTCCTTCACGCGCTCGTCGCCGAGCTGGCTGTCGCGCAGGCGTGAAACAGCATCGTATTCATAAAGGCCCTGCTGAGCCTTTGTCGTGGATTTGACATGCCATTCGATCAGCGGGGCTTTCAGGGCTGCAGCAACCTGTTCGGCAAGTACGGTCTTGCCGGTGCCGGGTTCTCCCTTGATCAGCAACGGCCGCTCCAGGGCGACCGCGGCATTGACCGCAACCCGCAGATCTTCCGTGGCGATATAGCTTTCAGTTCCTTCGAAGCGCATTTGGCCGTCCGTTTTTCCTCAATCGGGCGCAAGGTGGCAGGCCGCGCGCGGCTGTGCAAGCCCGTAAAAGGCAGGAGTGCCGGGGCGCGGCAATTTTGAACCTCTCTTGCCGGGTTGCGCGGTAGTTTTTGCCTGTTGGGTCATGACCTGCCGGGTTGGTTTTTCCGCTTTCGGCACAAGAAGTCTGCCTAAGTATCTGAAATATAGCGAAAATGAATGATTTTCCCAAACTGGCACGGCCTTTGCGGAGGAAGGCCGATCATGGGCGCAAGCCCGCGTCGCAGTGCCCGATCTATAAAGAGGACCGAAAATGGGTATTTATGGGGCTATCAACTCGGCTGTCTCAGGACTGGCTGCGCAGGCTAAGGCTCTCGAAAATATTTCCGGTAACGTCGCAAACTCGCAGACGACCGGTTACAAACGGCTCGACACCACATTCTCCGATCTGGTGTCCGGTGGCGGGTCCAAGCAGGCTCAACAGGTGTCCGGAACCACCTTCGCCACATCTCGTGCCACCAACACCGTGCAGGGCGATATCACGTCGGTCGACGTCGACACCTACATGGCCATCAATGGCCCGGGCTATTTTGTCGTGACCAAGGCGTCCGATGTCGTCGATGGCTCGACCACCTTTGCTGACGAAACCTACTACACCCGCGCGGGCGACTTCGAGCGCGACAAGGAAGGTTATCTGATCAACAGCTCCGGCTACTACCTGCAGGGCTTCCCGCTGGATCCCAATACCGGCAACGCGATCGGCGACAATCCGACGGTGATCCAGATCGAGAACCAGCCTTTGGCCGCCTCTGCCACCACGACAGTTGATTACCAGGCCAACCTGCCGCGTGTTCCGGCTACCAACGACTACGATGGTGCTGATGAAACCACGGCTCTGCTGAACGCCACCGTCGGTGCCGGCAACGTTGCTGTCGCGAACGAAGCGGACTTCCTGAACAGCTCCATTTCCGGTGGGTCCATCACGATCTATAACCAGAACGGCACGGCGATGCCCGTCGAAGTTCGTTATGCCAAGACCGCGAACTATGATGCCGGTCCCCCCGTCGTGGAAGATGCCTGGACGATGTATATCGGTACCGGCGGCGATGCGACCGATGCCTGGTACGATGTGGGTACGATCCAGTTTGACGATACCGGCGAGATGACCACCCTGACGGCCGGTGCCATGACCGGTTCAGCGGTGAACGGCTCAGGTGACGGTTTTACCATTTCCTCGCTCACCATTGGCGGTACCACTGCGGCGAACGTTGAATTTTCCTTCGCCGACGGGTCCCTGACCCAGTATTCCGACAAGGATGGCAGGGCCAGCTCCGTGTCGCTGGACCAGGACGGTTTCCCGGCAGGTGAACTGACTGGCGTCGCCGTGGATGCTTCCGGCCGCGTGATTGCCAGCTATTCCAACAACCAGCAGCGCCCCGTTTACCAGATCCCGCTCGCGACGTTCCAGGCCGAACAGGACCTGCAGCGCGTTGACGGTGCCGCGTTTGCGGCAACCGCCGGATCGGGCGACGCGGATCTTTCCGGCGGCGGGCAGATCCTTGCCAAGAAGGTGGAACTCTCCAACGCCGATATTGCTGACGAGTTTTCCAAGCTGATCATCACCCAGCAGGCCTATTCCGCAAACTCGAGGATCGTCACGTCCGCGGACGAGATGCTCGATGATGCCTTGAATATGGTCCGGTAATCCCGCCCTGGCCGGCGGGGTCTTTACCCGCCGGCCGGCCTGGCCTTGTCGCGTAGTACGAAGGAGAAGCCGCCATGGGTCTTACAAGCGCCCTCAATACCGCGGTTTTCGGAATCACCTATAATCAGCGTCAGCTGGACGTTACCGCGTCCAACATCGCGAACGCGGATACGGCCGGCTATTCCAAAAAGACAATTTCGGCGAATGTCTATTTCGACGGAAACGGCAATGTTGCCGGGCTGAACGCAACTGAAGTGCGCCGGATCGTCAACGAGCAGATCCAGTCCGACTATTTCAACTCACTCGCCGACACCAGTTATTCCCGCCAGATCGCGGATTTTACCGATCGGCTGGACGATATTTTCGGCACCATCGATGACAAGAGCTCCTTGTCATCGCTTGCTGGCAAACTGTCTACCGCCCTTTCCAGCCTGGTGAACGATCCGGGCAATTATGCCATTCAAAAGGATGTGGTCTCGGCCGCGGAAGCTTTTGCCCGGGAGATCAACTCGTCCTATGCGCAGATCGCGGACCTGCGTCAGGAAGCGGACAACGCACTGGCTTCGCAGACAGACAGCGTGAATGGTCTGCTCTCAAGCATCGAAGACATCGACGAAGCCATCCAGAGCGCGACCCAGTCCGGGGTTTCGACTGCGGACATGGAAGACGAGCGCGACCGGCTGATCGAGCAGCTGTCCGGTTATCTCGATATCGATGTTTCCAAGAACGACAACAATTCGATTGCCATCCGCACCGCAGGCGGCAACCAGCTCTACGCTGACGGCAAGGCCTCGACACTGACCTTCAATGCCACGCACCTGCTTCAGCCGGGCCAGGCCGGCAACTCGGTGATGGTGAGAACACCGGGTGGCACCCAGTATGATCTCATCGCGTCGTCGAAATCCGGTTCAATGCTGGCGACCGCTGAACTTCGCGACGATATTCTGGTCGAGGCCCAGACACAGCTCGACACGATCGCTGCCGAACTCTCACTTGCCTTTTCCAATGTGGATGTTGAAAGCACGGCTGCGACGGTCGGACTGGACAGCGGTTTCGATCTCGATGTGTCCGCGCTTCAACCGGGCAATACGATCACGCTGGATTATACCGACAGCAGCGGCAATCCGCAGACCGTCACGCTGGTGGCCGTGGACGATCCCACCTTGCTGCCACTGGACGATTCCGCGACTGCCAATCCGGGCGATACCGTCTTCGGTATCGATATTTCCAGCGGCGTTCCGGCAACCTATATCACCAACATCACCGCGGCGCTGTCCGGGACCGGCCTTCTGGTCAGCAACGACGGATCGGACAACCTGCGCGTTCTCGGCGACAACACAGCGCCGACCAGCGTCGAGAGCCTGAGCGCGAATGTCACCGTGACGGCCAATTCCGATCAGGGGCTGGGGCTTGCGATCTTCGTCGACCAGCGGGTCGGAACAGACCTCTTCACCGATGCGCTTGAAGGCGGTGGTCAGCGGCTCGGCTATGCGTCCGGGATCAGCGTTAATCCGGATCTACTGGCCGACAGTGCGCTTCTGGTGAATTACCAGACCACGCCAACACCGAACACATCCAATGATCCGGCACGGGCCAAGTACCTGTCGGATGCGCTTAGTGTGGGTACCAAACATTATGATCCGGGTTCGGGGATCGGCAGCGCGTCGACCCCGTTCCAGGGGACGCTGGTGGACTACGTCAACCAGACAGTCGCGTTTCAGGGCAACCAGGCGGAAGACGCAGCCACATATGCGGATTCCAAGGAGGCGCTGACCATGAATCTCGCCATTCGCTACGAGCAGAGCTACTCGGTCGATCTCGACGCCGAACTGGCCTTCATGGTTCAGCTTGAAAACGCCTATGCGGCCAATGCCCGCGTCATGCAGACCATCAAGGATCTCTTCGAAGAGCTCCTGAACATCGTTTAAGGTTGGGTGCGTTATGGCAGTTTCGAATATCACCACCTCCCGGACTTATCTGACCCGCCAGCTCGGCGAGCTCAACGATATGCTGGCAAGCAAGACCACACAGCTTGCCAGAGGCAAGGTCGGCACAACCTACGGCGAGGTGGGCGACCGCCGGCTTCTGGATATTCAGCTGACCCAGAAGGTCAGCATGATCGAGAGCTATCAGGACACGATCACTATTGCCAATCTGCACCTGAAAACGTCCACCATGTCGCTGGAACGCCTGGAGGACATCCGTCAGGATGCGAAATCCGCGCTCGACACCAACGACTTCGTGCTTCAGGACGACGGGCAGACCCAGACCCAGTCTCGCGCCAAATTGCTGCTGAACGAAGCGCTGAACATCCTGAACACGGAAGTCGCCGGATTTTACGTCTTCGGCGGCACGGATGCCGTTCAGGATCCCGTTGCCAGGATCGACGACATTCTGGACGGAGCAAACGGTCGTGACGGGCTGAGAACGGTCATGAGCGAGTATTCCGAGGCGAATCTCGGGGCAGGCAACAACGGCCGCATGACGACCTCAGCGCTGACCACAAATTATGCGGGCGCGGTGCCGACCGATTCCACCTTCACCATCGCGGAAGATGGGGCGCATGATTTCGGCTTCGACATCGCTTCGGTTGCATCGACCCTGACCAATGTTTCCATTACCGGGCCTTCGGCGACGGACCCGGACAGTTTCGATGTGCAGTTTACCGGGCAACCGGAACTGGGCGAGACCATCACGGTGGAGCTTTCCCTGCCACCCGACCACAGCGAGACGATCTCCATAGAGCTGACGGCTGCCAACAGCACCGCTGAAGAGGGCACGTTTGCAATCGGGAGCGATCTTGAGGAAACCGCGCAGAACCTGCGTGATGCGCTGACGGCGGAGATCGAACATCAGGCGCAGACGACCCTTCGCTCGGTGTCCGACGAATGGGCGGCGGAAGAGTTCTTCAAGACTTTCGGCGGCGAGGAGCCGCAGCGTGTCGACGGGCCGCCGTTCGACAGTGCAACCGCACTGACCGGCGGCGGATCGACGACTGTCGCCTGGTACACCGGCCGCAATACGCCAACGGACGATCCGCGCACGGACAAGAACGCGGTGATCGACAGCAATCTCACGGTTCAATACGGCATTCGGGCCAACGAGAAGCCGCTGCAGGAACTGGTCCAGTCTCTGGCGGCGTTTATTGCCGCGGATTTTTCCGGCGGCACGACGATTGACGAAGAATACTACAACACGCTGTCGACAAATCTGCGCACCACCTTGCAGCCCCCCGGTGTCGATCAGTCGGGGATCACCGACATTGCCACGGACATCGCCATCACGCACCGGACGGTTTCGTTGACCGACGAGCGGCATGTGCAGATGAAAAGCAGCTATCAGGGCACGATCGCGGATATCGAAGGCATCGACCGGGATCAGGTTGCGGCCGAGATCCTGCAATTGCAGACCAATATCGAGGTTTCCTACCGGGCCTCGTCGATCGTGTTCAATCTGACCCTGTCCGATTACCTGTAAGATCTCCCAATCTCGCTTTCCCTCCGCAGGCGTTTTGCGCCTGCGGATACACGCGCCTTTGTGTCGGGCGGCGAAAAGTCTTGAAATATCCCGCCTTTGGGGGAACACTCTTTCTGTCGCTTTTGTCCCGGCCGATCTCTAAATGGCGTCCACAGCCAGCCTGACCCGGGCAGGACGGTTTTGGCGACGGCCTGAATTTTTCTATTCCTTTTCCAAGAAAACACCGCGGCACACCGCGTAAAGATCGACACCATGGGAGGGAGAGCCGATGTGTCATGTATTCGCCGGACAGGATCCGGAACGCTACGCCAGCCAGACCCGGCGGTTGCGGCTCAACGGACAGAGCACGAGTATCCGTCTGGAAAATTCCTTCTGGGCGATTCTGGATCAGATCGCCGCTTCGGAAGGGGTGACGACGCCTCATTTCATCTCGACGCTTCATTCCGAAGTGATCGAATTGCGGGGGGAGCCGAAGAACTTCACCTCGCTGTTGCGCTGCGCCTGTCTGAAGTTCCTTGAGATTTCGTCGAACCAGCATGCGGCTTCGATTGCCGCGGAATGATATTTTGCATTGCAACGCAAGTTTTGCCGCTCGCAGTATAAGCATACTACCCAGGCGATAGTTGCCACGCGCTACGCTTCACTCATGCCAATTCAAGCAGAGCGGAGTAACGCGTGGCGAAAGCAATTCATTCCATGATCCGTGTTCTGGACGAACACAGGTCTCTTTCCTTTTATGAAAAAGCATTCGGACTGACCGTAGCGGATCGTCTGGATTTCCCCGATTTTACCCTGATCTACCTGAGCAACAGCGAGTCCGGCTTCGAGCTGGAACTGACGGTCAACAAGGGGCGGACGGAGCCCTATGACCTTGGCGACGGCTATGGCCATCTGGCGTTCAGCGTCGATGATCTCGACAGCGAGCACGCACGGTTCGAAGCCGCAGGTCTCAATCCACGAAAACTGGTCGATTTCGCTCCCGGGGGAGACGTCATTGCGCGCTTCTTCTTCGTTGCGGATCCCGATGGCTATCAGATCGAGGTGCTTCAGCGCGGCGGTCGATACGAGTGACTTGAATGGGAGGAGAGCATGAAAACCGAAAACAGTCCGAGAGGTTTGACCAGACGGCAGCTTCTGGCCCGGGCGACGGCGGCAGGAGCCGCCTTCGTCACCGGATCGGGATTTCTGGCGGCCAGGGACGGAGCCTGGGCGACGGAGCTGAGCGCGCTCAAGCCGGACAGCTTTGCCACGCTGGTGCAGATGGCACGGGACATCTATCCGCATGACCACGTCGGCGACGAATATTACGTCATCGCCGTCAAGGGATACGACACGCCCGACCTTGCCGAGGATATCGAAGCCGGTATCGAGGCTCTGAATGGAGCAGCCCAGGGGAGAGGGCATGCCTCCTATCTCGCAATCGGTTGGGAGCGCGACAGAGCCGATCTGCTGCGGTCGATGGAGGACAGCCCGTTCTTTCAACGGATCAGGGGCGGTCTCGTGACCGGTCTCTACAATCAGAAAGCGGTCTGGCCGTTGTTTGGTTACGAGGGAGCTTCCTACGAGTTGGGTGGCTACATCGACCGGGGCTTCAATGACATCAACTGGCTTTGAGCCTGAGGGAGGAAACCATGGCTGCACCTTTTGACCTGAATGACGACACGGTTGTCGTTGTGATCGGAACAGGCGCCGGCGGCGGTGTGCTTGCCAACGAACTGGCGCAGAAAGGCGTGAGTGTCGTGGCTCTGGAGGCGGGCGGACGCTACCTGCCGGAGGACTATGTCAACGACGAATGGGAAAGTTTCGGGCAACTTGCCTGGGTCGATCCCAGAACCACATCGGGCGACTGGCGGGTTGCCAAGGACTTTTCCGGACTGCCGGCCTGGATCGTCAAGGCTGTTGGCGGCACCACCGTTCACTGGGCGGGGGCCTCGATCCGCTTCCAGCCGCATGAATGGAAGGCAAAGACGTCTTACGGCAACGTTCAGGGTGCCAACCTGCTCGACTGGCCGATCGATGCGGAGGAAATGGACCCCTGGTACACCCTTGCCGAAACCAAGCTGGGTGTGACGCGCACAGGTGGCCGCGCAGGGTTGCCGGGCAACAACAATTATCTGGTTTTCGAGAAAGGTGCCAAGGCGCTCGGTTACAAGGAAGTCCACACGGGCCGGATGGCCATCAACTCTGGCGACTATGACGAGCGTATCTCCTGTCAGCAGACAGGCTTCTGTTTTCAAGGGTGCAAATGGGGAGCGAAGTGGTCGGCCGCCTACACGGACATTCCCCGCGGCGAGGCAACCGGAAATCTGGAAGTTCGCGACCACGCCCATGTCGCGCGCATTCTTCATGACGACACAGGCAAGGTGACCGGGGTCGAGTATTTCGACAAGGACGGCAATCTGCAGCTTCAGAAAGCCCGTGTCGTGTGCGTTGCCGGCAACTCGTTCGAGAGTCCGAGGCTCTTGCTGAATTCTGCATCTTCCATGTTCCCGGATGGTCTTGCCAACAGCTCTGGTCAGGTGGGACGCAACTACATGCGCCACACCACAGGGTCGGTCTATGCCATTTTCGACAAACCCGTGAAGATGTGGCGCGGAACCACCATGGCCGGCATCATTCAGGATGAGGCCCGTCACGATCCGTCACGTGGCTTCGTCGGGGGCTATGAGCTGGAAACCCTCTCGCTTGGACTGCCGTTCATGGCAGCTTTTCTCGACCCGGGCGGATGGGGCCGGGAGTTCACCAGTGCGCTCGACGGCTATGAAAACATGGCCGGGATGTGGATCGTCGGCGAGGACATGCCTCAGGAAACGAACCGCGTCACGCTCAATCATGATGTGAAGGACAAATTCGGCCTGCCAGTTGCGAATGTTCACTTCGACGATCATCCCAATGACGTCGCCATGCGCAATCACGCCTATAAACAGGGAATAGCCATCTATGAGGCAGTTGGGGCGACCCGGACCTTCCCGACACCGCCATACCCGTCGACCCACAATCTGGGCACCAACCGGATGTCGGAAAACCCTCGCGACGGCGTGGTCAATCGCTGGGGGCAGACCCACGATATAGCCAATCTATTCGTGTCGGACGGGTCCCAGTTTACCACGGGCGCTTCTGAAAACCCGACCCTGACGATCGTTGCGCTGGCAATCCGTCAGGCCGATCACATCGCCCGGGAAATGAGTACAGGCAATCTGTAGTCATGCGCAGGCGGCCTTCGGGACGGTTCCGCTTTCCAGGCCGAACGTCTCGGGGGCTGAAGGCATTGCCTGCGCTCACTTCAGCGCAGGCCGTTCAGGACGTGCTTCATGTCTCATGGCTGCAATTCCTGCCCGCAGCTTGAGGACCCGCTGATCCCCGGCGGAGACTTCCTCCGTTTCCACCGGGGGAGGGCAGGCTGACGTTGCAGTCAAGAGAAAGGCCGCCAAGGTTACCCTGGCGGCCTTTCTTGATGTCTGATCGTATTTTCTGAGGCTGTTCTATAACCGGGCTTGCCGGGATCAGGACCTCAGACCCTCGGCGATCGAGCGATTGATGCTGATGAGGGTATCGAGCTTTTTATCATCGTCAGTCGTCATGACTGCGATGGTCTGCTTGAACACGAATATGCCGAGCGTGGCGATATTGTTCTTGATGTCCTGAGGCAGTTCGCTTTCAGCACTGGTCGCGGATGTTACGAGAATTGTCCAGAGCTTGCGATTGTACACCAGGGCGTCATCTTTTTCCGCAAGAGAGGAATTTGCCCATTCATCCTTGATCAACTGAAGCCGGGCTGCGGCCTTCATCAGCAGATTCGCTTCCAGCTCCCTCGGTGACATCGCCACCTGGCTTGTTTTCTGGTAAGCCTGCGCTGCCTGTTTGTACATGACTGATCAGCGTCCCTTCATACTCGATGAGCTTACGTGCTTCTTTCAGTGCTTTATAGAAGGCGCCGGTTAGTATGGCGTTACTAATCCTGGTGACAAAAGGAATTGTACTCGGCGCGGCCTTCACTATGTCATTGACGAGGCTGAAGTAACTCTCCTGTATCTTCTCCAAGTCAGTTGACAGATACATCAGCTGGACAGCCAGGTAGACCCGTTTCGCTGGTGTATCCGCAGTGGCCGGCGTGAGAATGTCCTTTTCTCGCAGAATGGGAGCCTGGCCTTCGATAAAAAGGCGAGTGCGCTGATTGTCATTGGTGATGACACTTTCCCCAATGATAATTCGCTCGCCCGGTTTCAACTCGACCTTGAGCGCCATTCCGTGACCTCCACGCAGAAGTATCGCCATGAAACGTTAACGAAACCGTTAACGATTTGCCCCCGATACCTTAATGATAAACGCCTCCGGTGTTAACCGAACAGGCTCAAGACGCTCTGATCTGCCTGGTTGGCGAGAGACAGAGCCGTCGAAGAAAGCTGCTGACGGGTTTGCAGCGCAAGCATGTTAGCACCTTCTTCATTCATGTCAGCAATTGTCAGGTGGCCTGCGCCAACCTCCAGCGTGTTGATCAGATTTTGTGTGAAGTCGGTTCGGATTTCCACAGTCGAAAGCGCCGTGCCCATGGACCGGGCCGCGTTGCGAAGCTCATCGAGCGCCGCGTTGATGGCCTGCAGCGTTCGATCGATATCCGTATCCGACTTGAATTCGGAGGCGGCGGCCGTCAACGACACGATCCCCGACGTTGATCCGAGCGTCGTCCTGTTGAAATCGCTGTTGCTGCTGGAAATGTCGAACGAGACTTCGCCGATAAGGCTGATGCTGCCGCCGGAGAAGGTCGCATCCAGACCCTTCACGTTGTTGATGAAGGTCACGAGATCGCTGACCGTGGTTTCTTCATCAATCTCCAGCGAAGCCGGCTCGAAGCCGTTGCCGTCAGTGATCGTGATCGTGTCGCCAGCCTGGAACCCACCTGAGGTGATCAGTGTCGCCGTAGAACTGAGAGGAGACACCGTCATCGTGGTCGTGGTGCCGCCGGTGTCGCCACCGTCCGTCGCCGCGCCGCCGCCGGTGTTGTCCTTGGAGATATAGAGAGCGTTGTCGAGACCGGACGTGATCGTGATGGAATCCGTCGCTTCGTCAAAAGTCGCACTAACGCCGTTGAGATCGTTCAGCGCATCCACGTAATCCTGCACCGTGGTGATGTCGGTGCCGACCGTCAGGTTTGTGGTGCCGGAGGAATCGGTGATGCTGATAACGTTGCCGGTCGCCCAGTCGGCCAGATCCGTCAGGTTCGACGAGGCCTGCATTCCCGACAGGGAAATGGTGGTCGTGCCGCTGTAGAGGTTGAAGGACGATGTACCGGTGCCGCCTGCATCGAGATCATCCAGATTGAGCCCGTCATCCAGAGAGGTGTCGGTAAAGTCGACCGGGTTGACGGTGAGGTTCGAGGTGCTGTCCTCGTTGAAGATAACTTCAAGCTCGTTACCGGCGCCGGCAAGAAGGTTCTTGCCCTTGTAGCTGGAGTCCCGTGCCATGTCTTCGATCTGTTCCAGCAGATCGTTGTACTGGCTGGTGAACAGCTTGCGTTCATACTCGCTGGACGTCTGCAAGGCCTGGTTCGCGATGGCCTTTGCCGATTCCACCAGCTTGGTGATCGATGTGATGCCCTTGTCCGCGGCGCGGATCGTCTGCACCGCCTGGCCCATGTTGTCCAGAAGGTTGGACAGATCGCTTGCCCTGTCGTTGAGCGATTGCGCCGTGAAATAGGAGTTCGGATTATCGAGCGCTGTGTTGACCTTCAAACCCGTTGCCAGGCGTGTTTGCGTGATCGATTGCAAATCAGCCGTCTGTTTCAGCGACAGGAGATTGTCCCGGACAGCACTGGAGAGAACAATATCAGGCATCAGACTTCACCGCTTTCCCTATTCAGGTCTCGCCAAAGGCATCATGCAGCTATTCCAAGTCGAGCATGCACCTTTGTCGTAAAACTAAATGGAAAGTTAATCGCTGATGCACGTATTAACGTCTCGTAAATAAAAGTTACCAAAAGCTTTCTTTTAAAGCATTGATTTTTAACGATAAAAAATTTCGCCTTCTGACAGTAATTCAGGCCTGAAACGAAAACGGCGGACCAGTGGCCCGCCGTTTCCGTTGCTTGTTGGTGAGTCGTGCGTCCGACTGATTCTCTTTGAATTAGAAGAGGGATAGCACCGTCTGGTCCGCCTGAGAGGCGAAGGACAGAGAGGTGGAGGCAAGCTGCTGACGGGTCTGAAGGGCCAGCAGGTTTGCGCCTTCCTCGTTCGTATCGGCCAGGGTCAAAAGACCAGCACCTTCCTGCAGAGTATTGATCAAGGTCTTCGTGAAGTCTTGCCTGATCTCTACAGTGGAGAGGTTGGTACCGAATTCGGACGCCTGGGACCGCAGGTTGGACAGGCTGGTGTTCAACCGGTCAATGACACGGTTGATGTCACTGTCTGTCGCAAACCCGCTGTCGGAAATCGCGGAGAGCGTGATTCCGTCGGCATCCGCAGCAAAGCCGGAGCTGTTGAAGTCGGTGTTGTCGCTGGTCAGGGCTAAGTCTGTTTCGGACGTGATGGTGATCTTGCCCGAGCCGGTGTCGAAGTTTGCGGTGACACCGTTGAAGTCGTTGATGAAGTTTTCCAGGTCGTCAACAGTGCTGTCGTCTTCGATCTCGAAGGAGCCGAGTTCATAGCCGTTGCCGTCGGTCAGTGTCAGCGTGTCGCCGACAGAGAACGAACCAGATTCGATCAGCGAGTCGGTTGTAGACGTGAAGGCCGTGGCGTCGACGCTAGAACCCGTCAGAACAGTCGTTGTCGAATTGTTGCTGATGTAGAAGTCTTCATCCGAGTAGATGTTAAGTTCGCCGGTGTTATTGTCATAATCGGCGCGTACGCCGGCAATGGCATTGAGACCATCAAGGAGGTCCTGAACCGTTGCACCACCGGACACACCGCTCGTACCGGAGACAACGGCCGGAGTGGTCGCGGTGTTGTCGATGAAGCTGAGGGAGCTCGTGGTGGAGGCAACCAAAGTTGAGTCAACGAGTGTTGAGCTGGTGTTCAGAGCCGAACCGCCGGCATCCTGCAGGGTGAGGGTCGCTTTGCCACCCCGAAGCTGCAGGGTTGTGGAGGATCCCACACCTTCTGCCAGGTCGGAAAGGTTCAGACCGGTGGAGAGAGCGGTGTCGGTGTAGTCAACCGCTTCAATGGTCAGCTTGGACGTTGCATCTTCGTTGAAGATCGTGGTCAGGTCGTTACCGTCGCCGGCAAGCAGGTTCTTGCCTTTATACGAGCTGTCCTTGGCAACATCTTCGATCTGTTCCAGAAGGGCGTTGTACTGTGCTGCGTAGGTCTTACGCTCATACTGGCTCTGGGTCTGCAGCGCCTGGTTGGCTTTCGCCTTCGCGGTTTCGACCAGATCCGTGATGGTCTGAATGCCTTTGTCCGCAGATTTGATTGTCTGCAGGGACTGGCCCATGTCGTCCAGCAGGGTGCTGAGATCGCCTGCGCGGGAGTTCAAGCCGGACGCCGTGAAGAAGCTGTTCGGATTGTCCAGCGCAGAGTTGACCTTCATGCCGGTTGCCAGCTTGTTCTGGACGCCCGACATCAGGTCTGCAGTAGATTGAAGTGTGAGGAGGTTTTGCCGCACGGCGGCTGACAGCGTAATGTCACGCATCGGTTTATCCCTTTCCTGGGTCAAATTTCAACTGCTCTTCCTGAGCAGGTTGGGACCGATCATCAGGCGTTAACCTTAATCAATGGTTAAGCGCCTGAAAAATAGGGTTATCAGCACGTTAATGTCCTTCGACCCCTTGTCTGATGTGGCAGGGAGATCGTCTTGCTGGCCCACAAGAGGGGACCGAAAAGTATCACTGTCGTTTTCGCGAAAGGAGCGGTGTCGAAGTCGACCGCCGGCGGAAAAAGCACGGAATCCAGCGGGCTTTGTCCAGGCCGCATCCCAGTGGCTATAGCAATCGAAAAAAAAATCAAATCTCGCTTTCAAGCCTGCGAAAGCAGACGAAGGCCAGTTGCTCAGATGTCTGGATGAACTTTTTAGGCAACACTCCCGTCAGGAAGTTTGCGCAGACTGCAAGCGGGGCTTTCGTCTGCCTGCGCTGGGATCTTAACGGTTGGCCATGCTGAATACGTAGGTGTTCTGGAAGGACAGGGCGGTCTCTAGCCGGGGAGATGAAGGGAACCGTATTTGCGCCGGTCGGCGGGCTCTATCATCAGGGCGAGGTGCCACGCACGTTTCTCCTACCTGAAATGAGAAAAGCGGGCCGGAGCCCGCTTTCCAATGTCGTCTTAACCGGAGTTTCTGGCTTAGAAGAGACGCAGAACGTTCTGGTCTGCCTGCGCTGCGAAGGACAGCGAGGTAGAAGCCAGGCTCTGACGAGTCTGCAGGGCCAGGAGGTTCGCACCTTCTTCGTTGGTGTCGGCCAGCGTCAGCTTGCCTGCACCTTCTTCCAGCGTGTTGATCAGGTTCTTGGTGAAGTCCTGACGGTTTTCAACGATGGAGAGGTTGGTACCGAAGGACGACGCCTGGGTTCTCAGGTTGCCAAGAGCTGTGTTCAAGCGGTCAACGACCCGATTGATGTCGCTGTCAGTCGCAAACCCGCTGTCGGAAATCGCCGCGATATTGATCCCGTCAGTATCCGCCGCAAAGCCGGAGCTTGCGAAGTCCGTGTTGTCACTGGTCAGCGACAGGTCGGTTTCGGACGTGATGGTGATCTTGCCCGAGCCGGTGTCGAAGTTTGCGGTGACGCCGTTGAAGTCGTTGATGAAGTTTTCCAGGTCGTCAACAGTGCTGTCGTCTTCGATCTCGAAGGAGCCGAGTTCATAGCCGTTGCCGTCGGTCAGTGTCAGCGTGTCGCCGACAGAGAACGAACCAGATTCGATCAGCGAGTCGGTTGTAGACGTGAAGGCCGTGGCGTCGACGCTAGAACCCGTCAGAACAGTCGTTGTCGAATTGTTGCTGATGTAGAAGTCTTCATCCGAGTAGATGCTGAGCTCGCCGGTGTCATTGTCGAATTCGGCGCGTACGCCGGCAATGGCATTGAGACCATCAACGAGATCCTGGACCGTTGCACCACCGGACACGCCGCTCGTACCGGAGATAACGGCCGGAGTGGTCGCGGTGTTGTCGACGAAGCTGAGGGAGCTCGTGGTAGAAGCAACCAGCGTGGACTCGGAGAGAGTAGAGCTGGTGTTCAGAGTGGAACCGCCTGCATCCTGCAGCGTGATGGTTGCTTTGCCGCCCTGAAGCTGCAAGGTTGAGGAAGCACCTTCGCCTTCTGCCAGGTCGGAAAGATTCAGACCGGTGGAGAGAGCGGTGTCGGTGTAGTCAACGGCTTCAATGTCGAGCTTCGATGTGGAGTCTTCGTTGAAGATGGTTCTCAGGTCGTTGCCTTCACCTGCGAGCAGGTTCTTGCCTTTATAACCGGAGTCCTTCGCCAGATCTTCGATCTGCGTCAGCAGGTCGTTGTACTGAGCAGCAAACTGCTTGCGTTCATACTGGCTCTGGGTCTGCAGGGCCTGGTTGGCCTTTGCTTTTGCAGATTCAACAAGCTTCGTGATGCTCTGAATACCCTGATCGGCTGCCTTCAGGGTCTGCGTGGACTGGCCCATGTCGTCCAGAAGCGTGGACAGGTCGTTTGCACGGGAGGTCAGGCCGGAAGCAGTGAAGAAGCTGTTCGGATTGTCCAGAGCGGAGTTCACTTTTTTACCGGTCGCCAGTTTGTTCTGGACGTCCGACATGAACTGTGCGGTGGACTGAAGGGTGTTCAGGTTTGCGCGAACTGCGCTGGACAGAGTAATGTCGCCCATAATGTTTCCTTTCTAGGAGTACAAGATACTCGGACCCTTCCTGGGTCGAGGAACATCTATCGGCAGTTTCTTGTAACAACTTCTAAACAAAGATGGTTAGCGTGAATTAACCTTAACAGCACCCTAAGCCGAGCAACTAAAATCATTGCCAGAATGAGTTGAGCGAATTGTTTTTAAAGAACTATTTCGGTCTTGCAAAAGTTCTTAACGGTGCAGATTGAATGCTTGGCGGTTGTGTTTGAAAAAGACCTTCTGCGATGGAAATTTGCCTGAAGAGAGACCGCCGGTCTGAAAGCTGATGGATCTGTTAACCCGCGCTCGAAACGAGGGCTATGGCAGCGCTGACATTGCGGGGCAACCAAGGGCGAAAGGCGGGAAGCTGTTTAAGTGAAGACGAGCAGATTTGCAGAAGCGGTTTGCCGGCAGGCTTTCAAGAGAGCGTCTTGCGGGACGCGTCATGTAGCGAGTTATGTCGGCCAGGTTCTTTTGGGCAAGCCTGGCAGGGAAGGTGACACGGGGGCGCGCGAAGGAAGACACGCAACTTTGCTAGGCTAGAGAAACTGGAGACAGACCCCGCAAGCAAATCACCGAAGAAGATGAATGGGGCTTAGCTGGAACCGGAAGGTGGAGACGATGGCGAGCAGCGGTGTGCCGAAGGCGCAGCCAAAAGGTGTCGCATGCCGGAAAGGGAATGGGCGCAGGAAGCTGCGTCTTGTCAGATGACGCGCTGCACCGGTTCCGTCGGGGGCTGGCTCTGTTGCGATTGGATGGACTCGTTGTATGCCCGCAGCCGCAAAAGGGTTTCGGCCGGGATCTGACGGACGACCTGACCGGTTTCGGTGTTGGTCGCGACGTAGACCAATGCGTCATATTCCGGATCGATGATATTCTGGCGTTCGACCGAAGAAGAAAAGCGATCACCCAGCGAACGCTGCTCGCGTTCGTTGTTCGCAGTGCGCTGTCCATTTTGCGTCTCTGTCGACGGCCTGACGGTCTCCTCGACCGGAAGGTCCGTATCAACAGATGGAGCGTTGCGCTCCGGAGCCCGCGTAACCGGCGTGATCGCCGTATATGTCGGCGATGGCGGCCGGGCCAATCCCGTGTCCAACATCTTTTCCTCCGGGTGACTAACAACTTTTACCCGATAGACAGAGAAAAGTAACGTAAGGGAATGAATCCTCCGTTAACGGAATGATTAGACTTTTAGGGATTGCGATCTATGCGGTTGTTGCCGTTCCTGATTCGTTGCTGTTGGCAGATTTAGCCTCAGCAATCGGCAACCGGATGAGCTTAGGGAGCCCATCAAATACACGAAAAGCTCCCGATGAGGGAGCCTTTCTTTAAGCACCGCATTACTTCGATCTTCTTACAGCCTGACCGAAATCTTTACAGCGACTGATTGACGGCGATGCCGCGGGCAGACTGAGGACCGACCGGTGCGGAACCGTTGCGTCCATATGTTGTCGGCGCATTGGCGTTTTTCGCGCCGGCCGCCTTGGCAACACTTGCGACGATGTTGCTGGCAACTTCCCTCGCGGTTGAAAGCACTGCCAGATTGATGCGCAGAACCGGCTGGAACTCGGCGTGCTGCCTGCGGAGTGACTGGGTGGAGGCAGGGGACAGATTACCCAGGGCCACAGCGTGTTCCTTGGCGGTCATCATGCCGCGCGTGTACTCATGGATCAGCCGGGCCTTGTCCGGCTGAAGTTCGCCGGCTTCGCGGAGCTTGCCAGCCCTGACCAGGTCGGTCTCCATTTCGATAACGGACAAGAGGGCTTCCATTGTGCCGGAAAGGGCGGAGCAGAACTGCTCGGCTTCCTGCTGGCTGGTGGGCCGGTCCAGTGAAAACGGAAAGGTGGAGGCGTTGGGTTGTGCGGTCATCTTGACCCCTCTTGCAATGCGAGCAATTCACGTTCCACGCTGTCGGCAAGGCCGATGCCGCCGCTCGCGGCGATGTTGCGTGCATATTCGTCGACCAGAAGGCTCTGCCAGGCATCCGCCCCGTGGCCCTTGCCCCAGGTGCCGCCATTCTCAAGGCCAGTGAACATGTTCTGGAGCATGGTGTTCAGGAAAACCGCCTCGAACTCCTCGGCTGCCTCGCGAACCCGGGTCTTGTTTGTCCGGTCAACGCCGCGCAGCGTGTCCAACGGGCTTTGTTGAAAGGACTTCGGAGAAACCAGCTCGGCCATCAGAGCACCTCGATATCGGCCTGGAGGGCGCCTGCGGCCTTGATGGCCTGCAGGATGGAGATCATGTCACGCGGACCGATGCCCAGGGCGTTCAGCCCGTCGACAAGCTGTTTCAGCGTGACGGTCTGCGGAACGATGGCGAGTTTGGAGCCTTCCTCGTCAACGCTCACGTCGGAGCGCGGCACCACGGCAGTCTGGCCATTGGCGAAAGGCAGAGGCTGAGAGACCTGCGGAGATTCGGCGATGGTCACGGTCAGGTTGCCCTGGGCAACGGCGACCATGGACACTTTCACATCCTGGCCCATGACGATGATGCCGGAATTCTCGTCGATGACGATCCGGGCGGCCAGATCCGGCTCGACGATCAACTGTTCGATATCTGTCAGAAGGTCGACGATGTTGCCGTCATATTGCTGGGGCAGGTCGATGCGCACGGTGGCCGGGTCGAGAGGCTCGGCCGTCGGCATGCCGATCAGTTCGTTGACGGACAGGGCAATGCGCCGCGCTGTCGTCAGATCCGGATTGCGCAGGGCGAGGCGGAGCGTGGTCAGGGATGCCAGTTTGAAATCCAGCTCGCGTTCCACCAGGCCGCCGTTTGCGATGCGACCTGCGGTCGGGACACCGCGGACGACGGACGCGGCATCTGCCTGAGCGGAAAAACCGCCGATGGCGATCGAGCCCTGAGCGATGGCGTAGACCTCACCGTCTGCGCCGACCAGCGGCGTGACCAGAAGCGTGCCACCCTGGAGGGATTCAGAATCGCCAAGCGCACTAACGTTGACGTCGATCCGGGTGCCCTGAGTGGAGAAGGGCGGCAGGTTGGCGGTCACCATGACGGCGGCGACGGTGTTGGTATTGAGGTCGATATTGCGGGTGTTGACGCCGAGGCGTTCCAGCATGGCCTGCAAGCTCTGCTGGGTGAAAGGCGAGTTGTTGAGCGAGTCACCGGTTCCGTTCAGGCCGACCACAAGGCCGTAGCCGATGAGCTGGTTTTCGCGAATGCCTTCGAAATCGGCGATGTCCTTGATGCGGGACGCGGCCTGGGCCGGCGCCATCAAGGCCGTTGCAGCAACTGCGGCGGCAGCCCCCAGAAGTGCCAGCCGCTTGAACCCTCTGCAGATCATGTCACCAACTTGTTGCATTACCGATCTGGCCCGTCTTTGTGTTTCCGGCGCGGGGCCGGGAGACAATTTTCTGAGATGCGCAATGCGAGAGCCGTGCCACTTTTTGAAAAGCGGTGGTTCTTTGCATCAAAGTGACGGAATTCTGCGCCCTTTGCTGGTATGATGGCGAGTATGTTCACGTAAAACTGTCGTTTGGGGTTAAAGAAATGCACCTGCCGGTCGGCAAATATTGCCTCACCCCTAAGGACTCATTTACCCTTCCCGGCAGAATCTGACGGGCTGAGCCGCTCCATACGCCAGAATGACCGTCAGACCGACCGAAAGATCGATCATGCGTATTACAGGCAATAAACCCATTACCGGCGTTCAGGGCCGCGGTGCCAAGAAGAGTGTCTCATCTGGCGGCAACCAGTTCGCACCGGATCTGGGGGGAGAGGTCTCGCAGTCTTCCCAGACCGCAGGCGGCGCGTCCATTCAGGGCATGGATGCCTTGCTGGCTCTGCAGGAGGTGGACGACCGCGCCGAGCGCCGGTCCCGGGCCACAAAGCATGGACACAATCTGCTCGACACGCTGGAATCCGTGCGTGCCGATTTGCTCGCCGGGCATGTGTCGGAAGACAGGCTGGAACTGCTCGCCAGGCAGGTTTCCAAACGCCAGTCGAGCGGCGATCCTGAGATCGATTCGGTGCTGGAGGAGATCGAATTGCGGGTCAAAGTCGAGCTCGCAAAGCTTGGGCGATTCCAGGACTAAGAGGACTCTAAAACGGTCAAAATTTGCCATCTTAATGATCAAAAATTACGCAACGTCTTGAAAGGTATAAACTTTCTTTGATGCCATTTTTCGCAAATGAACCGTTGTCGGTTGAAGGAACGGTCTATATATTGCGCCCGGCATAACGGTAATCCGGAGCTATCGATGACGGTAGAAATTGAGTCTGAATATCGACCCTCGGAAGACGAGCCGTTCATGAACGACAGGCAGCGCGAATACTTTCGCAACAAGCTGCTTGTGTGGAAAGAAGAGATCCTGAAGGAAAGCAAGGAAACCCTCGCCAATCTTCAGGAGGAAAGCCAGAACCATCCTGACTTTGCCGACCGTGCGTCATCCGAAACAGACCGCTCCATTGAACTGCGTGCCAGGGACCGTCAGCGGAAACTGATTTCGAAGATCGATGATGCGTTGGAACGCATTACAGACGGAAGCTATGGCTATTGCGAAGAGACCGGCGAGCCGATCTCTCTTCGGCGCCTCGAGGCGCGCCCGATCGCAACTTTGTCGATCGAGGCTCAGGAAGCCCACGAGCGTCGGGAAAAAGTGTATCGCGACGACTGATTTCCAGAAACGGCCGGTTTGCCGCACAGACGGCAGATCCGTAACGACTTTCAAGACCTTCCCCTCGCGGGAAGGTTTTTTTATGGTCAGCGAGCTCAAGCCCCGAGCCGGCAATCCCACACCACCTAATCCTGGGGAGGGCCTTCAGGTCCGTCTCGAGGGATGGGCAGTACACTCAGAAGCATGCGGCCCAACTTTCGAGACAGCGCGCAATGCACTTCCTCAGGATAAGGTTTTGGGAGTGTCGCCTGCTCGTTAAAGCAGGCTCACGTCAGTCGAGGACGTTCAAAGCGTGATCCGGTAACGGGCGAAACCATCTGCGCCGTCACCCGCCGGTTCAATCCTGACCCCTTCCACCGAGGCAGCGTGCTGCGTGCCGCCTGGGCCGGTTTCGAACAGGACGGTGGTATCCGGCATGGATTTGAATGACCAGTTGGCGTCTGCCGACGGGTTGATCGTGCCTTGTTCGACGATGTAGCGCACCAGAACGTCGCGGTTGGTGTCCGGGCCGACAAAGATGACGACATCGTCGTTGATGCCCGGGAAATTGCCGCCGCCGCCTGCGCGGTAGTTGTTGGTTGCGACCACGAATGTGGCATCCGGTTCGATCGGTGCGCCGTCAAACTGCAGATTGACGATGCGGCTCGCGTCCGGATTGATGACTTCACCCTTGGAGTCATATTTCGACGGCTGGCTCAGATCGATCTGATAGGTGACACCGTCGATCACATCGAAATTGTAGCTTGGAAACTCCGGGTTGATCAGCGTCTGGTCGGCTTTGCCCGGCTCGATTTGCTGGAAAATTCCGGCAGAGCGCTCCAGCCATTCCTTGACCGTGCTGCCCTTGATGGCGACCGCGCGAACGGTGTTCGGATAAAGATACAGATCGGCCACGTTCTTGATGGCGACATCGCCGACCGGAACGTCGGTGTAATAGTCGGGGCCGCCGCGACCTCCGGCCTTGAAGGGGGCTGCGGCCGAGAGCACCGGCAGGCCTTCCCACTCGGTGCCCTTCAGCATCTGTTCGATGTACCAGATCTGCGCCTTGGACACGATCTGGACGCTCGGGTCGTCCGCAACCAGGGCAAAATAGGAATGAAGCGGTGCGGATGTCTTGCCGACGGGCCGGCGGACATAGGCAAGGGTTGCCTCGTGGTCTTCCTGCACGGCGTCGAGCACATTCTGCTGGCTCTCCACCAGAGGCGTTACGGTGCGGCCGTCCTTTTCGTAGATCGGGCGTGCTTCGGTCATGAAATTGGCGACACGCCAGCCGTTGCCATCACGCTCGATCATCAGGTCGATCACGCCCAGATGCGATCCCCAGAAACCGCCCATGGCGGCCGGTTTGCCGAACAGGGTGCCTTTTTCGCTGTCGACACCCGGCACACCCTCAAATTGCGGGCCCGGGAAAACCAGATGCTGGTGACCGGTAAAGACGGCGTCGATGCCGTCGACACCGGCAAGGTGCAGCGAGGCGTTTTCCATTCCTTCGGAGTAGTCGTTGGCGTCAATCCCCGAGTGGGAGAGGGCGATCACAAGGTCGCAGCCCTGTTCGCGCATTTCCGGGACGAAGGCCTTGGCGGTCTCTACGATGTCGCGCGCATTGGCGTTGCCTTCCAGATGGCGGCGGTCCCAGTTCATGATCTGCGGCGGCACAAACCCGATGAAGCCGATCTTGATCGGGTAGGTCTTTCCGGCACCGTCCGTGACCTGCTTTTCGACGATCACATAGGGTTTCAGGAACAAGGCGTCGTCGCGCGGATTGCCCGCAAGCGTGCTTCCCTTGACGAGGTTTGCGCAGACAACGGGAAAATTGGCACCGGCCAGCACTTTCATCATGAAGTCCAGGCCGTAGTTGAATTCATGGTTGCCGAGCGTTGCCGCGTCGAAATCAAGAACGTTCATGCCCTTGATCACGGGGTGCAGGTCGCCTTCGTGCATACCGCGTTCATAGGCGATATAGTCCCCCATGGGGTTGCCTTGCAGGAAGTCGCCATTGTCCACCAGGACGGAATTGGTCGCCTCGTTTCGGATGTCGCGGATCAGTGTGGCAGTGCGGGCAAGTCCTGCGGTATCGACCGGTTTGTCGCTGTAGTAGTCGTAAGGGAACACATGAACATGGAGGTCGGTGGTCTCCATCAGGCGCAGGTGCGCCGTGCCTTCCTGGGCCAAAACGGAATAGGGGTGAAGCGCAGCCGTGAAGCCTGTTGCCGCTGCGCCCATCAGGAGCGTGCGCCGGGAAATCGAAAAGTCTTTGAAAGTGGACATCGGTTGGCTCCTGTTCGGCTACTCTAGGGTTTGTGTCGTTGTTGCCCGGTGGGAACAGCGCATGGCATGCTCGCAGCCGCCAGCGCCCGCTGTGCAGCATGTGTCCGCATCCAACGGTATTGGTCCGCAAGGGTTACACCCGTGTGACAGAAATTGCTGCCCGGATCGGCAGTTTTGTCAAGCTGGATTGTGAGTGGTCAACGCGGGTTTATTCGCTGATCTGGCCAGCCATGACCGAGATCGTTTCCACGTAGACGCTGGCCTTGTTCCATTGTTTGAGAACGTTGTAATTGGCCGTGCCGGGGGCCCAGCCCTGGCCGCGCCGCCAGCCTTTCTGAGCCAGGTAGTTTGCGGTGGAAGCCAGCACATCCGGGATGGAGCGGATCAGATCCTTGCGGCCATCGCGGTCATAGTCGACTGCATAGCGCACATAGCTGGTAGCGAGAAACTGGGTCTGGCCGAGTTCTCCGGCCCAAGCGCCCTTCATTTCCGCCGGCTGCATGTCCCGCCGCTGAACGATCGTCAGCGCGGCAACCAGTTCCGCGGTGAAGAAATCGGACCGGCGGCAATCATAGGCCAGTGTTGCGAGAGACTGCAGAACCGGCATATTGCCGGAGAAACTGCCGTAGTTGGTTTCAAGGCCCCAGATCGCAAGCAGGATGGGCGCTGGTACGCCGTATTTCTTTTCAATGCCCCGGAAGATGCGGGCGTAGGTCTTGCCGAGTTGCTTGCCACGCCGGATCATCGCGTTGTTGACCCGCTTGGCATAGAACTGGTTGAAGCTGAGCTTGAAGGATTTCTGGTTGCGGTCCAGCGAGACGACCTTCTTGCTGTATTTCACGTTCTTGAGAGACGATTCCACGACCCTTTGCTTGAGGCCGTAGCTTTGAGAATTTGCGATGAAAGCCTGTTTCCAGGCCTCAAAACCGCCCGGTCCGTTGCCGCATGAGGCACTCCAGGCGGAGGGTGCGGAAAGAAGAACAAATCCAAAGACGACTGCTGAAAGAAGGCGCATCGAAACCCCGTTGTGCCAATAAGAAGGTTGTCACCATTCTATCTGAAAAACCGCTAGCGTCATCCGCTAGATAGACGAAAATCGGCCCCGGCGGTGGACAAATCTAGCGCCGGTCTTTGCCTTGCACCGTGAAATCAGGGCGTGTGCCGGATGAAATGGCTGTGAGAGGGTGCTCCGGGGTCAAGTGTGCCGGCGCTGTCGAAGTCGCTGTCGGCGTTGAATTCGATTTTCGGCAGAGTTTCGAAACGGGCAATCGTTTCCCGGTGGCGATCGATCTCGTGTTGAAGGCGTGTTTCCAGGTCTTCCTTTGCCGCCCCTTTGTGATAGCCGTGCACTCCGTGAACGATCCGGGGCACCAGAACACTGAAGCCCAGATAGCGCAGGGTGTAGGCCATCGGCCATAGCAGCATCTGAATGTCGCCTTCCTTGCCGTTGTGGGCGCTTTCGCTGGCCTTGGATCCGGTCGTGACGCAGAAAAGCACCGGCTTGCCCCTGAAGTGTCCGGTGTCGAAACGGTTGGAGGTGTCGTGCAGGCCGCCGTTGGTCAGAACACGCTCGCACCAGCCTTTCAAAATGGCGGGCGGTGCGAACCACCAGACCGGAAAATGGAACACGATCCGGTCCGCCTTGCGCAGCTTTTCGACTTCGTTGGCAATAACCGCAGGAAGGTTTCCGGTTCTGGAGGCGGCTTCCTGGGTTTTCAGGACGTCGTAGGGATCGGTAACGATGTCCGCTGCGTAGTGTTCGGCCCGTTCCGCCGGATCGAAACCGAGCTGATAGAGGTCGGACCAAAGCACCTCTTCCCCTTCGGCCTGGCAGGCGGCTTCGGTTGCACGCGCCCAGGCGGCGTTGAAGGAGGTTTCAGCAGGATGGGCAAGAACGATCAGGGTGGTGGTCACGCGATTGGACTTTCCGGAAAGGGTAACAAAACACGCAAAAGTTCTAACCGGTCTTCTCCGGTCTGGAAATGAGAACGGGCACGATGCTCGGGGAGCGAGACATCGTGCCCGTCATCAGCCGGTCCTGAGGCGCTTCTAGAACACGCCGCAGATTTCGGCCGGGGGACTGAGAAAGGCTAGGGATCAGAACGGCAGCAGGATATCCAGGACCTGGTTGCCGACCCGGGGCTGTTGAACGTCGGTAATCTGGCCGCGGCCGCCATACCCGATCCGCGCTTCGGCGATCTGCTCGCTGGCGATGCGGTTGTCGGACGTGATGTCTTCAGGCCTGACGATACCGGCGACGATCAGCTCGCGGACTTCGAAGTTCACGCGGACTTCCTGCCGGCCTTCGATCACCATGTTGCCGTTCGGCAGAACCTGGGTCACCACGGCGGCGACTGTGGTCTGCAGGGTTTCGTTGCGGTCCACACTGCCGTCTCCGGAGAAGCTGGAGTCGCTGTTGACGTTGGCCAGATCGCTGGCAGCGGAACTTGCGGGCAGGAAGATGGTGTCGATCGCTGTGCCAAGAGCACCGCCGACGCCAGCGCCGCTGGATTCGCTGCGTTTACGCTCCGTCTTGTTCTCGATCTCGGCCTGGTCGTCGATGGTAACGACAACGGTCAGGATGTCGCCAACCTGGCTGGCGCGCTGATCCTTGAAGAAGGCACGGCTGCCGGACTGCCACAGCGAGTTGGGATTGTAATGGGCCTGCTGCGGTTCGGGCATCGGCATCTGCACCGGCCGGTAGCCCGGGGTGGTGGTCGGATCCTGAATGGCATTCAGGGCGGGTTGCTGGCCGACGTTCGCCAGTTTGTCGGCGGTGCCGCACCCTGCAGCGAGGGTGGAAAGGGCGATGCTTGCCAGCAGGTGTCTGGGAAATGTGCTCAGCATTTAATTTTTCTCGCTGTCCAAGCTTGCGACAATCGGATTGGTGGCGTGAACGCGTACCTGGCCGCGTGAGGTGATCGTCGCCGGCACGATGCGCCGTGATTGCAGGTTCATGACATCGATCACGTCGCCCTTGGCACCGGTATCCATGGCCTGGGCCCGCGAGGTCAGTTTCATGCCCGGCATGACGTATGTCACCGTGATCTTCTCGCCGCGCTCGATCAGGATCGGGCGCTGAAGGTCGTTGCGGGACAGCGGGGCATTTGCACGCAAGGTTGTGCGGGCCTGCTTGCCGACGATGTCTTCGACCTCGGTGAGGGCACCTGCCGGCACCTTGGTGCGGGCTTCGCGAATGATGTTCAGGTCTTCTTCGCGGACAATGTCGCCGCGGCGCACGGGCTGCACCAGAACCAGCACATCGACCATCTCGGTGGCAACACCTGTCAGGGTGAGCGGTTCGGTGCCGACTTCGACCGCCACGGTTGCCTGGATCGTGAAGCGGCCATTTGACTGGTTCCACTCAACCCGGTCGATCCGGATCGGGTCGTGGACCTTCGGATCGGCGAGAACCTCGTCAGGAGCCTGCAGCAGGCGGATGTCGAGGCGCTCGGAGTCGAGGCCGGCATTGCGTTCCGCCAGGGCCTTGCGGGCAAGACCTGCGAGCTGGTCATGGTTCAGCCGTGTTGCCCCCCGATAGACGACGACAGTTCTCAGCCCGTCGGTGCCTGCGGTTTCCAGTCCGGCCGCGCGAGCACGCTCGGCAACGACATCCGCTGGCACATTGCCGGAAGTCCCCATGTCAGGAGACCGGAACAGCGGCTTGGATGCCAGAAGACCGGCATTGGAGTAGAAGTCGCCAACGGTCACGATGTCCGACAGGGTCATGACCTGCGACCGCAGGACCGGCTTTTCGTCCGCCGCGGCGGGCAGGGCCAGCAAGCTCGCCAGCAACAGTCCGGATGCAGCTTTCAGCAGATGTCTCATCATCGTCTCAAGCCTCGGTCTTAGCGGAGGTTGGTGGTGGTGGAATACATCTCGTCGGCGGCCTGGATGATCTGTGAGTTCATCTCGTAGGCGCGCTGAGCGGAAATCAGGTCGGCGATTTCCGTGACTGCATCCACGTTGGCCATTTCCAGGAAGTACTGCTGCACTGTGCCGTAGCTCTCGTCGCCCGGATTGCTCGTTTCCGGTGCGCCGCTGGCGTCGGTCTCCAGGTAGAGGTTGTCGCCGATGGCTTCGAGACCGGCCTTGTTGACGAAGCGGGCAAGCTGGATCTGGCCGAGCTGCACCGTGTTGCCGGCCTGGTCGACGCCCTGAACGACACCGGTGTTGGATATGGTGACGTCCTTCACCGCTTGCGGAATGTTGATGCCCGGATTGACGGTGTAACCGTCAATGGTCACGAGCTGTCCATTGGCATCGCGCTCGAACGACCCGTCGCGGGTGTAGGCCGTCGTTCCATCCGGCATGTCGATCTGGAAGAAGCCTTCGCCGCGGATGGCCAGATCCAGTTCCTTGCCGGTCTGTTCCAGAGAGCCCTGGGACATGATGCGGCCGGTGGCCGCGATCTTGACGCCGGAGCCGATCTGGATACCGGTCGGGACGATGGTGCCGGAGTCGGACGTTTCCGTGCCCATGCGCCGGAGGTTCTGGTAGAGCAGGTCCTGGAAGTCGGCACGCTGTTTCTTGAAACCCGTCGTCCGCATGTTGGCGACGTTGTTCGAGATGACTTCGACGTTCAGTTCCTGGGCCTTCATGCCAGTTGCGGCGATATGAAGTGCTTTCATGGTAGTGATCCCTTAGAGGCTCTTAGGCCTGCAGCTTGCCGAGGGTGGAGATCGCCTGCTGGCGCAGCTCATCCAGGTCTTTCACGATCTTGGCCGTGGAGTCGTAGGCGCGTGTCACTTCGATGAGGCGCGTGACTTCCGTGATGCCGTAGACGTTTGACCCTTCGACGGCGCCCTGGACCATCCGGACTTCCTGGGCCGGTATCGGGTTTTCACCCTTGAACATCGTGTTGCCGATCTTCTCCAGGGTCCGCGGGTCTTCGAAATCGACGACCTTGATGCGGCCCCGAATGCCCAGGCGTGTCGAGATCGTGCCGTCCTGGGCGATCTCGACGCGGCCGTCATCGGCGTTGAAGGAGATCGGTCCCTGGTCCGTCATGACCGGGCTGCCATCCGCGGAAATCAACTGCCCGGTCGAGTCGAGCCGGAACGCGCCGCTGCGCGTATAGGCTTCGGTGCCGTCGGGCATCTGCACAGCAAAAAAACCATCGCTGTTGAGCGACAGGTCGAATTCATTACCCGTCATCTTGATCGGACCATGCGTGAAGTCGGTCCGCGTCGTGAACATGTCGACGTAGGAAATGGCGCGGTCCTGCGGCTCAAATACCGAGCCGTCTGCCACTGGCATGATGTATTCCGCAAAATGCAGATTCTGCGACTTGAACCCGGATGTATTGATGTTCGCCATGTTGTTGGCGATCACATCCAGATGGTTCCGCAGGATCGATTGCCTTGATAAGGCAACTAGTTGAGCGTTCTCCATAGTGAACGGTTCCCTTCGTGCTCCCCGAGTAAGCCGGCTGATCTCCCCAGATCCGCTGGCTCGTTAAGGTTAATGCACGAGGCGTGCCAGTTTTTAAATCCTTGGGAAATCTGGGTAAAAAACAAATGGGGCGGGTGCATGCGGCAAGAGATTCCGGCAGAAGTTAACCACTTGGCAATTTTTGCCCGGTGACTCGCGTTAATGGCTCGGTAACCATTCGTTAACCATTAACTCTTTAGTAATAAATAAGCGCGCGCGAGCGCCTGCAGATCGGAGTGCGGAATGACGGATGAAAATGCCGCAGCCGGAGAAGACGGCGAGGATGGAGCTGAAGCTGGCGGCGGTGGCCGCAAGAAGAAGCTGATCCTGTTCGGCGGCATCGGTCTGGTGGTTCTGCTGGCCGCGGGCGGGGCGGGTTATTACTTTCTGATGGGATCGAGCGCCCCGGCGCCGGTTCCAGGAGATACCGAGGCGCCGCAGGAAGTGCAAAAGCCGGTGGTCTTCTACGATCTGCCGGAAATGACAGTGAATTTGGCGACGGAAGGGCGCACGACCTATCTGAAGGTCCGGATTGCTCTGGAAGTCGAGAACCGCGCGATGATCGATCAGATCCAGCCGTATCTGCCCAGGATCCTGGACGCATTTCAGATCTATCTGCGCGAGCTTCGCCCCGCGGACCTGGAAGGGTCTGCCGGTTTGTTCCGCCTGAAGGAAGAATTGCTCAGACGGATCAATCTGTCGGTCTATCCGGCGAAAGTTGAAGGGGTGCTGTTCAAGGAAATCCTTGTCCAGTGACTTTATAGATGGCTGATATCGACGACGATGACGACCTGTCCGAAGAGGACATGGCCGATGCCTGGGGAGCCGCTCTTGCAGAGCAGGGCGCCGGCAGCGACGACGACGAAGATCTCGCCGCGGCGTGGGGTGCTGCTCTAGAGGAGCAGGGCGCCGGCAGCTCCGACGACATGGCGGCCCAGTGGGCGGCCATGATCGATGACAGTGAGCCGGATCTGGAAAACGCCACGCGCGGTGCCGACCGTGTCCTGAACCAGGAAGAAATCGACAACCTCCTCGGCTTCAACATCGAGGACACGATCGCGGGCGACCAGAGCGGCATCCGCGCACTGATCAACTCGGCGATGGTCTCCTACGAGCGTCTGCCGATGCTCGAAATCGTGTTCGACCGTCTGGTGCGTCTGACGACCACCTCCTTGCGCAACTTCACGTCCGACAACGTGGAAGTGTCGCTCGATTCCATCAGCTCGGTCCGTTTCGGCGATTACCTGAATTCCATTCCGCTGCCGGCCATTCTCGGTGTCTTCAAGGCCGAGGAATGGGACGGTTTCGGTCTGATAACCGTTGAATCCAGCCTGATCTATTCGATCATCGACGTGCTTCTGGGCGGCGGGCGCGGCACCTCCGCGGTGCGTGTAGAAGGCCGGCCTTACACAACGATCGAAACCGGTCTGGTCCAGCAGATGGTGGCGCTCATCCTTCAGGACGCCGAGCACGCCTTCGCGCCGTTGTCGCCGGTGCACTTCAACCTGGAACGTCTGGAGACGAACCCGCGCTTTGCCGCGATCTCCCGGCCCGCCAACGCCGCCATTCTCGTCGAACTCAGAATCGACATGGAAGACCGGGGCGGGTCCGTCGAAATCATGATGCCCTATGCAACGCTGGAGCCGATCCGCGATCTGCTGCTGCAAATGTTCATGGGGGAAAAATTCGGCCGGGACCCGATCTGGGAAGGCCATCTGGCGACCGAAATTCACGCTGCCGAAGTCGAGGTCGATGCGGTTCTCTACGAGACCTACCTGCCGCTCGGGCGGGTACTCAGCCTGGATGTCGGTCAGACGCTTGTCTTCGACAAGGAGCCGACCGATCCGGTGATGATCAAATGCGGCAACATTCCACTGACCGAGGGAACACTCGGCAAAGTGGACGATTCCATCGCCATCCGTGTCGCAAAGAACTTGCGCAAGCCAAAAATGACGCTGGCGGCCTTCGAACGCGCCATGCAAAGCGAAATGGGGGACCAATGAGCTCTTTGCCACTCGGAATGATCATTGAAGGACTGGTCGCGGTTCTTCTCGTGATCACCATCGGCTACTGCTTCACACTCAACAGCCGCCTGCAGCGCTTGCGGGCCGATGAAGAGGTGCTGCGGGCAACCATTTCGGAGCTGATGACGGCAACGGAAATTGCCGAGCGTGCCATTCTCGGCCTCAAGACGACCGCCGCGGAAGCCGACAAGACCCTCGGGAGCCGTCTTAAGCAAGCGGAAACCATGTCTCACACTCTTGCCGAACAAGTCGGCGAAGGTGAGCTAGTATTCACGCGGATATCGCAGATTGCGGAGGCCGCCCGTTCGGCTGCACCGCAAAGAGAAGCGGTGACGAGAAGCGATCCCTATGTGGCTCCGACGCAACCGGAGCCGCAACAATACGCGCATCAGGCTGCAGGCTATGGCCAGGCAGCTCCGGCTGTCGAGCCGGAGCGCCGCAGAAGCAGCCGGGCTTCCGACATCCGCAGTGCTGCGGCGGAAGCGACAGCGCGGCTGGAACAATTCCGTAAAAGGAACGGTGCTGCTGCATGAATGTAAGACTGCTGCCTTTGTTGGGGATTTCGGCAAGCGCTCTGCTGGCCCTGAAGCTGCTTGGCTTCGCGCTGGGGCCGCAGAGCAGCAACCTGCCCATCAACGGCGCAGTCGCGCAGGAAACACCGGGGGACGGCAGCGGCGACGCGGCAGAGCCAACAGCGGAGATGGCCGCGGATGGTCCGCCGCCGCCACCGCCGCCACCAGGCGGTGGGGCCGATCAGCCGGTTTTGCCGGACAGTCTTGAAATCGGTGGCTCGGCCGCCGAACGCGCGGTTCTGGAGAGCCTCGGCAGGCGGCGTGAAACGCTGCAGGAGCATGAAGGCCAGCTCGACCTGCGCGAAAAGCTGTTGCAGGCCACGGAAGAGCGCATCCAGAAGCGGGTCAACGAGCTGAAAAAGCTTGAAGAGCGTATCGAGGCTGCGGTCGGGCAGAAGCAGGAGAAGGAAGAAAGCGAGATCGCCGGCCTGGTGACCATGTATGAGAGCATGAAGCCAAAGGATGCCGCGCGGATCTTCAACCGGCTGAGCCTGCCGGTCCTGCTGAAGGTGGTGCGTCAGATGAAACCTCGCAAGATGGCGGATATCCTCGGGAAAATGGATCCCGAAGCGGCCGAACGCCTGACCGTGGCAATCGCCAGCGCCTCGCCAATTCCCGCCGAGGACGCAAAACCGGTGCAGGCACAGGCGCAGGTGCCGGACACGCTGCCGAAAATTCCGTCAAACTGACCGGAAGGGCCGGATTCCCGCGTATCGCGTAAGGGCACGTTAACAAGACCTGACTAACAATAGTGTGTTGGCGTCATCCGAGGACAGAACATCTTGCCAGGACCTTTCCTGACATCCCAGACCGGCGGAATTCCCGCGTTTGCAGGCAGGGTGCGTGTTTTCGCACATCTGCTGGCTGCAATCTGGCTTGGTCTTGTCTGTCTGACAGGGGCCGCCTCGGCTCAATCCGAAAATCTGGAACCGGTTGATCTGAGCGTTTCTCAGGAAGAAGGCTATGGCCGAATCGTCCTGACGTTCAAGGATCGCACCTTGCTGCCGATCTATGATGCCGTCATTACCGGAGGCGTCCTGCGCATCTCCTTCGAAGATCCGATCGACATCAATGTCGATGATGTTCCGCTGGATCTCGGCAACTATGTCACCATCGCCCGCAGGGATCCGGACGGCAGCGCCATCCGGTTTGCGCTGAAGAACCAGTTTCAGATCAATACGCTGGAAGCTGGTGAAAAACTGTTCGTCGATATCCTGCCGCTGGACTGGCAAGGCCTGCCGCCGGGTCTTCCCGATGACGTTGTGCGCGATCTTGCCAAGCGCGCCGAAGAGGCGATGCGCAAGGTCCGTGCGCTCGAGCAGGCACGGCTGAAGGCACAGGAAGGTCCCGAAGTTACGCTGCATGTGGGCGAACATCCGACCTTCACCCGTCTGGTGTTCGACTGGTCGATCAAGTTCGACACGGCCTTCGTGCGGGAAAACGACATCATCAAGGTGACCTTCAATCATCCGGCACAGCTAGACATTGCCCATTTGCGCGCGCATCTGCCCCAGGGCGTTATCGATGCGACGTCCTTCCTGGACCAGGGCAAATTGAAATTCCTGATGCGTGTCGAGCCGTCCGTCGACATCCGGGCGTTCCGCGAGGAGCAGACCTACGTCATCGACGTGACGCCAGAAAACATGGAAGTCAACGATCCTGCGAATGCGCTGATCAACAAGGAACTGTCCGTCGAGGACAATGAAAACCGCACGAACATGATTACCGCGCCAGGCCTGCGGGACACGCGGGAGGTCAAGGACCCGCGCGGGAACCCGCAGACCGAGGCAGCTTCATCGACAAGCGGCGGGGCGCTGAAGGAATCAAGGGCCGATGAATCGCCGGCCTATATCGTGGTTCCGCTGGGAAGCAGCAAGCCGGACGAAGGCGCACAGGCGCCGCAAGCGCCGCAGTCGTCACCAGGCCAGGCTCCTGGCCCGTCCGCGTCGCTTCAGGCCGAGCCGGACCCGGAAGCGGGCCGGGCGGAAGGACCTGCCGACACACAGTTGGCCATGGTTCCAAGAGCCAAGCCGGTTCCGCAGGAGGATGCACCACCTGGGCCGGGTGAGGGGACCGTGATCGCAGCCGCTGCTGTTGACGACCTCACGACCGCTTCGGCGGTCGAAACGCTTCCTGCACCCGAGCTTGCCGCCGCCGTGCTGCCGGTCTCTGCCGATAGTGCGGCGGAAGTGCTGACGACAGCCGCCATTCCTGCAACAGCACCGGCAGCTGCACCAGCAACTGCACAGGCTGGCGAAACCGAGGCCGCGAACCAGTCCGGTGACGGCGCGGTTATTGTTGCCCAGGCCACCGAGCCCGGTGCTTTGCCGCTCAACGAAGTGCTTCCGGAAGATGGCGAAATCGTCCGGGAAGCCCCGATGCTGGACCTCTCGACCCAGCAGGTCGGTGATCAGCAGCAGGAGGCCGTCCCCGAAAACAACGGTATTCCGACCTTGCAGCCGGTTGAGGCAATCAACCGTGGCAGCCAGCCGAATGCGCCTTATGGCGCGGCGCCGGTGCAAATCCTCAACTCGCCGACACTGGGCGGCAGCGAGGTCCCTGCCGGAATACAGCTTCCAGGCCAGCAGCAATCCGCGCCGGAAACCTGGCGTGCCACCGGCGGTCAGGAATTGAAGGAGCGTCCGTCGCCGGAACAGCCGCCGGAAAATTTCGCCGAAGAAGTTCGCAATTTCGTTTCCGCCGAAGCCCGGCGCATCGGCAACACGGTCCGGGTGGTGTTTCCGTTCTCCGAGCCGGTTTCCAGCGCGGTGTTCCGCCGCAACGACAGTATCTGGCTGGTTTTCGATACTGATGCCACGATCGACACCAGAGGGATGGTGTCTGCGCTGGCTGAAACGGCGGAAACCATCGAGGTTCAGCAATTCGACGATTACCAAATCCTGCGCATGGATATGACCGATCCGGTGCTGGCCACCGTCGGGGTCGATGGAAATGCCTGGTCGCTTGTGATTGGCGATCTGATTCTGGAGCCCTCCATTCCGCTGCAACTGGAACGGAATGTGCGGGGCGACGGCGGCTCCGTGCTGCGCGTGCTCTATCAGGAGCCGCAGAACATCCGGCAGGTGACCGACCCGTTCGTGGGTGACACGATTTCGCTTGTTACCGGTTTCGGGCCGCCACGCGGTCTTTTGAAACAGCAGACGTTTGTGGATCTGGATGCGCTCAGTTCCGCGCAAGGCATCGCTGTCGTGCCGAAGTCCGACGGTCTGAAGATGAAGATTATCGGTGACGACGTGATCATCGAGAAGGAAGGCGGCCTTGCGCTCTCCAGCCAGCATCTGCGTGGCGGCACCGGGTCGAGCAGCACGATCGTCGATCCGGAGGAAAGCAACTTCATCGAATTCGTTTCGCTCAGCACCGAAGGGCCCGGTGCTTACCGCACACGGCTGCAGGAGCTTCAGGACAAGCTGGCGAAATCTCCGGCAGGCAAGCGTCGCAAGGCGCTGATGGCGTTGTCACGGTTCTATCTGGCACATCAGTTTGCCCAGGAAGCACTGGGATTGATGAAGCTTGCGCTGGAGGAAGAGCCGGCGTTGGCCGAAGACAGCTCCTTCAACCTTATGATGGGGGCTGCCCAGACCCTGGCAAACAGGCCCGACATCGCGTTTGCCCATTTGAACCGGCCAGACCTGAAGAACAGTCCCGACGCCGCAGTCTGGCAGACGATTGTCGATGTGAAACTGGGCAACTGGACGTCCGCGCGCATAGCCATGCCCAGAGGGCGGGCCGTGGTTGGCAACTATCCTCCGGCGATCCAGACGGAATTCAAGCTTGCCGCCGCCCAGGCCATGGTTGAAGTCAACGATTTTGGGGTAGCGAACGGCATGCTGGCGGAGATCGAGCCTGCCGAAGTGACGCGGACGCAGGCTGCCCGCTACGATATCCTGCGTGGCCGCGTTGCCGATGCGTCCGGCCGGTCGCAGGAAGCGCTGACCGTGTTCGACCTGGTGACCAGGTCCGATGACAGGCCGCGCGCAGCTGAAGCGGAGTACCGGGCCCTCCGGATCCGCTACCGGGACGGCGAACTTACCATTGATGAAGCCATCGACCAGCTTGCAGGGCTTGCAACGTCCTGGCGTGGCGATGAAATCGAATTGAAGACCTTGCGGTTTCTGGCACAACTCTATGCTGAACAGGGGCAATACCGCGAAGCCTTCGAAGCCATGAAGTCGGCCGTTCAGGCCGAGCCCGATGCGGACACCACGCGGTTGCTGCAGGAAGAAATGAACGGCCTTTTCAAAGCGCTCTTCCTGGACGGCAAGGCGGATGAAATGCCGCCGGTGAAGGCGCTGGCACTCTTCTATGATTTCCGGGAACTGGTGCCGATCGGTCGGCAGGGCGACGAGATGGTCCGGCTTCTGGCCAAGAGGCTGGTGGAAGTCGATCTGCTGGACCAGGCCACGGAACTGCTGCGCCATCAGGTCGATAACCGGCTGAAAGGTGCTGCCCGGGCACAGATCGCCGCGGATCTGGCCGCGATCTATCTGATGGACCGCAAGGCCGAAGAAGCCCTGCGCGTGCTCAACCGGACGCGGCAGGCGAGCTTGCCATCGACACTCGAGCGTCAGCGCAACATCGTTGAAGCCCGTGCGCTGACCGAAAGCGGGCGTCCTGACCTTGCGCTGGAACTGGTGCGCAACATGCGCGGGTCGGATGTCGACCGGCTGCGGGCGGATACGTTCTGGGCAGCCGAAAGCTGGCGGGACGCAGGTGAGCAGCTGGAAGCCATGCACGGCTCACGCTGGTCCGACAACATCCCGCTGGACGACCTGGAACGCCGAGACATCCTGCGGGCCGCCATCGCCTATTCCCTTGCGGGCGACCAGCTCAGCCTGGAGCGGCTGCAGACGAAATACATGAGCAAGATGTCCGACAGCCCGGAGGCCATGTCCTTCGAAGTCGTCACCCGGCCTATCGAGGCGCAGGGCGTCGAGTTTCTCGAGGTTGCCAACCGACTGGCCGACATCGATTCCCTGGAAACCTTCCTGAAGGAATACCGGCGCCAGTACATGTCGCCTGACCGCAGCCCGGATCAGTCCGCGGCTGCTCCGGTAACGGACGAAACGGCTGGTTGACGCGATCGCCTGATTGACGCGGATATGGTCGCGATTGCGGCACTGTCGCCAAGCCGTGGTTGGCCAGTTTCCGGCCAGAGGTTGCATCACAAGGGGCCGCCGACGTCTCCAGTCAGACGCCTGCTCGCAACGTGACGCAGCCGCAGACGACGAGCTGAATGCTTTCGGCGCAGCCCAATACCTGTGGTGAGCACAGGGGCAATGAATATCTTCAAGGAAGTTTAGGCTGCGTCAGGTAACGGCTTTCAGCAGCGCCTGGGATGGCGGCTGGCCGGGATTCTGGCGCGGTTTCTTGAGTTCGGACTTGTAGCGCATCACGAGTTCGGGAATGGAGCGGGTGCTCCGGTCCAGCCACTCGCAGCGTGCCTTCAGGAAATCGCGATAGGTCTTTTCGTGGATGCCGGTTTGAAGCATCAGGCGCATGATCGCACCGTCTGCATCGGACTTCAGCGTGTCGGAAACAACCTCGTCGGCGAGATTGATCTTGCGGCTGATCAGCCAGATGGCGGCATCAAGGCGGCCTTCTTCGAACAGTGTCCGCAGAATTGCATCGAAGGAAAGTTCCCCGTTGGCAATCTGGATGCTGGCCTCGTGGCGCGAATATGTAACGCCGTCGATATCGATGCTGCCGTCGTGCCGTTCTTCGATGGTTTTCGCCAGGCGCTGAAGTTCACCTGTTTCCAGTGCCTTCTTGAGAGGTGGCGGGATCAGCGGACAGTTGCTTTCCAGAATATCCATCTGGGTTTGCAGAAACTCTTCGTCCTCCATCGCGCGTCGTGCGATGCCGGCGAGCACATCGGCCTCGGTGTTCGCGAAAATCAGGAGAGCCAGCGTGCCGCGGACGGAAAAAGGGGCCTCCATATTGTGGAGGAGTTCGTGCACCACATCGCGGCTGGCCCGCGCGATCATGGTGTCGGTCATCTCTTCGGAAAGATCAGATCTCTTTGCAGCTGACTTGCGCTTGTCGTTACCGCCGCTTTTCGCGATCTGTATGAGGCCGTTCTGGCTGATCATCGGCGAGCATTCGATCACCGGCTCAGACAGTTCGTAGTCTTCCTGAGCAAGCCTGTCCGCAAGATCCGGGATGATGCGATCAGTCTTTGCAAGTCGTACCACGAGTTCGTAGCGTGCGGCGCGGTCGAGCTGGTCGAAGACCGAAAGAACAATATGCGAGAACAGTTCCCGCTCCATCTCGGTCGGTTCGTGTTCTTCCGAACGCGCATATTCACCGACGAGGGTGCGGATGAGCTTTGATCTCGCCTCCGGCTCTTTGATCCGGGCGAGCTGTTCTAACTGTTCTCTTAACACTGTCCTGCCGATATAAACGATGGGGCACAGATGTGGCCCGCACGGCTGTAACTATTACAGTCCTATCTTAATTTTCTTCTACTTTTAACGACTTGGCTTGCTGCTTCAGCCGCCGCCAAAGCTCTTCACCAGAGAGCCGGCAACGAGGTTCCAGCCGTCGACGAGCACAAAGAAAATCAGCTTGAACGGTAGAGAGATTACCACCGGCGGCAACATCATCATACCCATGGACATCAAAACGGATGCGATCACGAGGTCGATGATCAGAAACGGCAGGTAGAGCAGGAAGCCGATTTCGAAGGCGCGCCGCAATTCCGAAATCATGAAAGCCGGAACCAGCGTGGCCATGGAGAGATCTTCCGGGCTTTCCGGCGCTTCTTCCGCACCGGACAGTTCCTCAAACAGGGCAAGGTCCTTTTCGCGGACCTGGGACAGCATGAACGTGCGGAATGGATCGGACGCGCGTTCGAAGGCCTGTTCCAGTTCAATGTCCCCGTCTATGAGCGGCTGCACCCCGGCATCATAGGAGGCCTGCAGTGTCGGCATCATGATGAAGGCCGATAGGAACAGCGCAAGGCTGACCATGACCATGTTGGGCGGAGCGGTCTGAAGTCCGATTGCCGAGCGCAGCAGTGACAGCACCACCACGATACGGGTGAAGCTGGTCACCATTACGAGAATGGACGGCGCCAGCGACAGGACGGTCAGAAGGATGACCATCTGGACGGCACGTTCCGTCAATGTGGTGTCTTCGCCAAAACCGACAGAAATTTCCTGCGCGGCAGCCGGCCCGACCAGAACCGCAAGCAGTGCGGTCAATATTAGCATCAGGCGGACAAGGCCACCCGGGCGCCGGAGCGATTGGAAGCGTATCATCCGTTTGACTGTCCACCCAGTTCGTCCAGTATCTTCGCCATTTCTTCCTCGATGGGGTTTCTGTCTCCCAGACCGGCAGACGGCCTGACCGGAGCCTTCACCGGGGGAGCGGAGGTCATCACGGGAGTGCTGGAAACCGGCGCGGCCGGTGCAACCGTCGCGGCGGACGTTACGGTTACCGTCGTGGTTTTTTCCTGGGAGTCTTCACTCGTTTCGGCAGATGGTTCTTCGGACTGCGGCTCTGGCGTGCCGGAGGTTTCCGCCTGTGCCTGCGCTTGCACCGATGCCGGAGCGGGGTCCGGGCTCTGTGCCGGAGCTGGGGCGGAAGGTTCCGGAACATCTTCCAGAAGATCGCCGATATCCAGGGTTATCTCCCTGGACGGGCCATCCCCCTCGGCAGATTGAGCCACGCTCGAAGCGCCGTTTTCGACGGTTGGAGCAGCAGTCTGGGCCGTGTCTTCCTCTTTGTCCGCGCTGGCTTCGACAGCCTCTGCTTCTTCCGTCAACGAAAGCGCGTCGGATGCCTGCTGTTCAGATGCCGTCTGGTCATTCGCGCCTGCTGGTTCTTCCGGCTGCGGCGCGGCGAAAGTCGATTGGTCCGGCGTCGGTGTATTTTCCTCAGAAGGGGCTTTGCTTTCCTCTGAAGGCTGAGGGCTTGCGACTGCCACCGTGGCTGCTGCGAGCACCGGCTCCACCTTGTGGTCCGTCTGGAGCGGTTCAACAGGCTTTAAGAGCGCGGTCTTGGCGCGCGCGGCCGGGCCCGATGCCGGCGGTGAGATGGTGCCGCCATAGGACGGACGGTCCCGGGCAGTGAAAGGACGCGCCAGAGATTTCAGTGTGGAAGCGGCCCTGCTTTCCTGTGGTGCGGAGGCGGCCGAGACGGCAGGGCGCACTTCAGGAGCTTTTGCCATTGCTGCGGCCGGTTCGCTTGGCTGGATGTCTGTCTCCAGAGTCGCGGTGATATCAACCTTCGGCTCACTGGCACTTTGAGGCGCCTGAACCTCCTGAACCGGAGGAACGGGTTCGGCTGCTTTCGGCATTGCCCTGTTGAAGCCGTTCTGGGTCGCGGCGCGCAAGAGGTCACTCGCGCGGCTCAGCCCTCCACCTACTGTTGAACTGACTGCCGCACTGGCTTTGGGCGCGGTCGGCTGTTGAGCGGAGGGGGCGGCGGCGGTTGCCGCTGAAGGGGCAGGAGCTGGTTCCACGGCGCGCGCTGCCATCGGCCGGGCAACCGTGGGTTCAGCGTAGCTGCGTGTTGGTGCTGCCGGAGGTGGTGCTGCCGGAGGCGTGGTGGGGGCAGAAGGCGTTGCGGCTGCAGCGGACGGTGCCTTGTAGGCAGGGGCCACAGGTGTTGAAGCCGGGGCAGGTGCCGGCGAGACGGCTGCGGCTGGCTGCGGTGCTGGTTCGGGAGACTGCACAGGCGCGCGCGCCTGAACGGCGGGAGCAGCAACTTCTTCATCGGGGAGAAGTTCGTCCGGCCGCGCCGGAATTTCCGGCCCGGGGGCGAGTGCGGCCTTCACCGGCATGGGCATGCCGGAGGGAGCCGGGGCGTGGTGCCCTGGCCGGGCCTGGGTCAGGGGCGTGTTGCGGACGATGTTCTGTTCCACAACCACGTCGCTCGGACCGCCGACCAGGATGAGATGTTCAATGTTGTCCCGGCGAATGAGCAGCAACCGGCGCCGGGCATCGACCGTGGCACTGTCCATGATGGCGATCCGGGGTTGCCGGTTGCGGCTTTGCGGGGCGCTGGCGCCCATCAGGCGTTTGAGAATGAAAATGAAAAGGCCGAACAGCAGCAGCACGACGGCCAATGCCAGGATAACTGCGATTGCCTGCGTGATGCCCCCGCTCACGTTAAATGTGGTCTCAATCCAATTGTACATCTTATCCTCGTGCCGCCCCGCTTGCGGTTTGATCGCGTTTGCCGGTTACTCCGGTTTTTGGCCTCAATTGGGGAGGTTGGTCTTTATCCCCAGTAATTCCGGCTGTTGTGCCGGTGCAGGCTCCTATGCCGCAAACCTCTCGGCTTTTTCGTGTTTCCCGGTGACGGCGAGTGTGTTTTGCCCCATCGCCACTGGTTCGGCTGCTTGCTGATCCGCTTCGAATCTCTCTAGGACTTGAAGTTAACAGAAGCAGGCAAATTTTGCCTGTCGGCGGCACTGCTCTTTTTGCGAAATGCAAAGGAATGTTGCCTCCTCCACTGGTTTTTGAAGGGTTCTGGTCGCAAGAGGTAAACGGCTGTTAACTTTTCATTAACCATTTGAGCGGCAATCATTGCCGAGTTGGTTAACGAATGGTGAATCGGAATGGCCATAACGGATCTGCCGCTGTTCCAGGCATTGAAATCCAAGATGCAGTGGCACCAGACGAGACAGAGCGTGCTGGCGCAGAACATCGCCAATGCCGATACGCCCGGTTACATGGCGCGCGACGTGAAGGAGTACTCCTTCAAGGACCACATCGGCCGGCAGTCGCTGAACCTGTCAACGGAAACGACGGCGTCCGGTCATATCCGCGGCAGTCTGGGCGCGACCGGTAAGGCGAAGATCGAGGAAGACGACACCTTCGAAGTCACGCCGAGCGGCAACAGCGTCAATCTGGAAGAGCAGATGATGCATATCACCGAGAACCAGATGGACTATCAGGCCGCAACGACGCTTTACACCAAGGGATTGGGTCTGATCCGGACGGCACTTTCCAAAAGTGTATGAGGCAATGCAGCACAAGCTAAAGGACCGATAACATGGACCTGATCAAATCCCTGTTCATCTCGGCAAGCGGGCTGAGAGCGCAGAACGGGCGCATGCGGATCATCGCGGAGAACATCGCAAACGCGAACTCCACCGCGAAGACCCCGGAAGAACTGCCCTACCGGCGCAAGATTCCGACCTTCAAGAGCCATTTCGACAGGGAAATGGGCGCGGATATGGTCGAGTTGGGCAAGATTGCTGAAGACAACACGGATTTCCGTTCGGTGCTGATGCCTGGTCACCCGGCCGCCGATGCCAACGGCTATGTGCTTCAGCCCAACGTCAATACCCTGATCGAAACGACGGACATGCGCGAGGCGCAGCGGTCCTATGAAGCCAATCTGAACGTCATCGATTCCACTCGGAAGATGCTGCAGCGGACCATCGATATCCTGCGCGCCTGAGCGGCAGTCCTAAACCGGCAAGGGAGCCAAAGTCATGTCTACTCCGTCGATCGCAAATAACGCCTATCAGATGGCCGCCAAGCTGCAGCAGCAGGCACGGGCGATTGAGGACAAGGCGGGCGCTCCGGAAGTTGCCGGTCTCGATTTCGGTGCGTTGGTGAATGAGGCTGTCGGCGGCGTTGTCGACAAGGGTCGCGTGGCCGACGACAAGGCAGTCGGCCTTGTCGAGGGCAAGGCAGATGTGGTCGACGTGGTTACCGCCATCGCCGAAACGGAAGTTGCCCTGGAAACCATGGTCGCCGTGCGCGACAGGGTGATCTCCGCCTACGAGGAAATCATGCGGATGCCGATCTGATATGAAGCGGCATGGGGGCCTGTCATGACCGGTGGTGAAGTTCTCGATCTCGCCCGGGAAGGCGTCTGGACCATGATCCTGGTGGCCGGGCCCGTCATGATTGTCGGCCTTCTGGTGGGCGTCGTCATCGCCCTGTTCCAGGCGCTGACGCAGATCCAGGAAATGACGCTGGTTTTCGTGCCCAAGATCCTTGCGATCTTCGTGACAATCCTGATCTCGCTGCCCTTCATGAGCCAGGTTCTGGAAGCCTTCATGAGCAGGGTTGCCGAAATGATCCTGACCACAGGTTAGGACGTGGCCCTTCATGACCATTCAGCTCGATTATCTGCCGAACGTCGCTGCAATCTTCATGCTGATGTTCGCGCGTCTGGGCACGATGGTCATGCTGCTGCCCGCCCTTGGCGAAAGCACGATCCCGACCCGGTTCCGGCTGACCATCGCCCTGGCGCTGACCATGGTTCTTTATCCTGTCGGATCGCAGTATTATCCCGCCGACGTCACGTCAAACACCTACCGCATGATTGCGCTTCTGTTCGGGGAAGTAGCCATAGGCCTCGGCATTGGTCTGTGTGCCAAGATGATCACGTCCGTTCTTCAGATCGCGGGCATGATCATGGCCAACCAGTCGGGCCTCGCATTCGCGCTTGGCACCGATTTCGCCAACCAGGGCCAGCAGGGGGCGCTGTTCGGCAATTTCCTGTCGATCCTCGGCATCACGCTCGTTTTCGTCAGCGACAGCCATTACCTGGTGATTGCCGCGCTCCACGACAGTTTCACGATCTTTCCTCCTGGACTGGCGCCGCCTGTGGGCGACTTTTCCCAGAACGCGACGGAAACCGTCGCGCACGTGTTTTCCATAGCGGTGCGCATGAGCGCGCCTTTTCTGGTTGTCGGTCTGGTTTTCTATTTCGGCCTCGGCTTGCTCAACAAGCTGATGCCGCAGATGCAGATCTTCTTTATCGCCATGCCCGTGAATATCGCGATCGGGCTGTTCATGCTCATGGTGCTGATCACGACCCTGATGATGTTCTATCTGGACCATTTTCAGGAAGCGCTCGGCAAGTTCATCGTGGGGTAGCGCTGCGCAATGGCAGACGATAGCGACGACTCTGAAAAAACAGAGGACCCCACGCACAAGCGTCTGAAAGAGGCGCATGACAAGGGGGACGTACCGAAATCGCAGGAAGTCAGCACCTGGTTCACCCTGGCCGGGGCAACGCTGATGATTGCGATTTTCGCACCCAGCACCGCCGTGTCGCTGGGAGAGATGATGAAAGGCTATCTGGAGCATGCGCACCAGATCGCGGTGGACGGCTATGCGCTCAAAGCCTTGTGGCGGGACACCGGTCAGTCGGTCGCCCTCATCGTCGGCATTCCGCTTCTGGCGCTGGTGATCATGGCCGTTGCGGGAAATCTTGTGCAGCACCAGCCACTTCTGACGGCTGAGACGATCAAGCCGAAACTGTCCAAGGTCTCGCCGGCATCCGGGTTCAAGCGCCTGTTTTCATCCGAGAGCCTGGTGAACTTCGCCAAGGGCATGATCAAGATTTCGGTCGTCGGCGCCATCATGGTGGCCGTGATGTGGCCGCACCGCGACGAAGCGGAAGTGATGGTGTTTGCCGATACGAACATCATTCTGGAGGAAGCCAGGATCCTGATCCTGCAACTACTGTCTGCCGTACTGGCGGTGATGACGGTCGTTGCAGGAGCCGATTTCATCTACCAGCGCCACAAATGGTTCAACAAGCAGAAGATGTCGCTGCGCGAGGTCAAGGAAGAATACAAGCAGACGGAAGGCGATCCGCAGATCAAGGGCAAGATCCGTCAACTGCGCATGGAGCGCTCGCGCAAGCGCATGATGTCCGCCGTGCCGCAGGCAACGGTGGTGGTGACGAACCCGACGCACTATGCTGTGGCACTGAAATACGAAGAGGGCATGGGCGCGCCGCTCTGTCTTGCCAAGGGAACGGACGCGATCGCGCTTAAAATGCGTGAAATTGCCAAGGAAAGCGATATTCCGATCGTCGAAAACCCGCCCCTTGCACGCGCGCTTTATGCGACGGTCGAAATCGACCAGGAAGTACCAGAGGAACACTACAAGGCGGTTGCCGAAGTCATCGGCTTCGTCTTCCGCATGCGCAAGCGCGCTTCCTGGCGCTCCAACTAAGTTGCTCTCAAGGTAAGCGGACTGAAAAAGTCAGCCGCAAACAGGTGAATTTCAACAGGACTTGGTCGCATATCAGTTGAAATCGGTTATTAAGCACAGAATGCTTATGAACGGCCCCTTCAAGAACCGAATCGGGCCCGGGAGACAGGATTGATGAGTGACATGGACGGGGCACCGAGCGGGCCGATGATCAGCCGCCCGGAACGTTCCGGGAATATAGGCCTTCTCATAGGTCTCGCACTGCTGCTCGTCGGCGCTGCTGCTGCCTTTGCGGTCATGGATCGCGAAGTGGCGCAGCCATTTATTCTTGCGCTGCTCGGTATCCTGGCCGTCGTGGGTGTTTTCTGCCTGTTTGCCGGAGCCATCGGGTTTCTGCGTCTGTCCGCCCGCCCGGGCGAAGCCAACCCTCTGGCATCCGCTTTTGTCGATACGCTCGAGGACGGGGCCCTCATTACCGACCTGGACGGCCGGCTCGTCTATGCCAACAAGGCCTATGCGGACCTGACCGGCGCTGAAACCGCTGCCGACATCCGTGTGGTCGAGCGCGTGTTCTCGTCCGACCCGGATGCCACCGACGCGATTTTCCGCCTCTCCCAGGCCATGCGCGACAGCCGCAGGGCACAGGAAGAAATTCGCATGCCGTTCCCGCTCGGCCGGTCAGACGGCGCGGCGCGTTGGTACCGGGTGTCGGTGCGGCCGCTGCAAGTGCCCAAGGAGCGCGGTGGCGGCAAGCCCATGGCGGTGTGGCAACTGGCCGATATCACTCGCGACCGGGCCGAACAGGAAAACTCGTTCCAGGAACTGCAGCGCGTCATCAATTTCCTGGACCATGCACCGGCCGGTTTCTTCTCCTGCGATGCGGAAGGCCGCATCGTTTATCTGAACGCAACGCTTGCTGACTGGCTTGGCTATGATCTTGCCCAGTTCGATGCGGGCGATCTGGACCTGTCGAGCATCGTTCGGGGCGACGGCACCGAGCTGATCCGCTCCATCAAGGGGCAGGCGGGGGAGGTCAAGAGCGAAACCTTCGATCTCGATTTCGTCACCCGAAACGGCCGTGGTCTGCCGGTGCGCCTGCTTCACCGTGTGCCGTTCGGGGAGAACGGCCAGCCGGGCGACAGCCGCACGCTTGTGCTCAACAGATCACGCGGCGAGGAAGCCTCCGAGGCGCTGCGGGCGGCGGAGGTTCGTTTTGCCCGTTTCTTCAACAACACGCCGATTGCCATTGCCTCGCTCGACAAGGAAGGTCGGGTTCTGAGAACCAATGCGCCGTTCCTGAAACTGTTCGGCGCGGTCGATACGGACGACGAATCCCCCAAGCTGGAGGCCTATGTGGCCGAAAGCGGGCGCCAGGAACTGGCGAAGTCTCTGCAGGCAGCCGCAAACGGCATCGGCGAGATCGCGCCCATCGACATTCCGCTGGTCGAGGGCAACGATCCACGCTCCGCGACCTTCTACGTCTCCGCCGTTCAGGAAGGCGAGGGCGACGGCGAAGCGGCCATCGTCTACGCGCTGGAAACCACGCAGCAGCGGGCGCTGGAAGCCCAGTTTGCCCAGAGCCAGAAGATGCAGGCCATCGGCCAGCTTGCCGGCGGCGTCGCGCATGACTTCAACAACGTCCTGACCGCGATCATCGGGTTCTCGGATCTGCTGTTGGCCAGCCACCGGCCGACCGATCCGTCCTTCCAGGACATCATGAACATCAAGCAGAACGCCAACCGTGCTGCCGGCCTCGTGCGCCAGCTCCTGGCCTTCTCGCGCCGTCAGACCCTGCGTCCTCAGCAACTGGAGCTGAATGACGTTCTGGCGGATCTCTCCATCCTGCTCGACCGCCTGCTGGGCGAGAAGGTGGAGTTGAAGGTGATCCATGGCCGCGACCTGTGGCCGGTAATGGCCGATCTCAACCAGCTTGAGCAGGTGATCGTGAACCTGGCGGTCAACGCGGGCGATGCTATGTCCGACGGCGGCCGTCTGACCATCCGCACGCGCAACGTCAGCGAAGCCGAAAGCACTCAGTTCGAGAACATCCGGGGCATGCCTCCGGGGGAATATACCCTGGTGGAGGTCGACGACACCGGCCATGGCATTCCGCCGGACGTGATGGAAAAGATCTTCGACCCGTTCTTCTCCACCAAGGAAGTGGGCAAGGGTACTGGCCTCGGTCTGTCGACGGTTTACGGCATCGTCAAACAGACGGGCGGGTTCATCTTCTGTACTTCCGAGGTCGATGTCGGCACCACGTTCCGCCTGTTCCTGCCGCGCCACATCCCGAAGGTGGTGGAAAAGAAGAAACCGGAGCCGAAGGAAAGCGAACCGGAAAAGGTCAAGGATCTGACCGGCTCGGCGTCCATTCTGCTTGTCGAGGACGAAGAGGCTGTGCGGGCATTCGGTGCCCGCGCCCTCGCTTCACGCGGGTACACGGTCTACGAGGCGGGCTCGGGCAACGAGGCGCTGGAGGTCATGGAAGAGACCGACGGCAAGATCGATCTCGTCGTCTCCGATGTGGTCATGCCGGAAATGGACGGACCGACGCTCCTGGTCGAGCTGCGCAAGACACGGCCGGATCTGAAGATCATCTTCGTTTCCGGGTATGCAGAAGACGCCTTCGAGGAGAACCTCCCACCGGGCGAACAATTCTTCTTCCTGCCCAAACCGTTCACGCTGAAACAGCTTGCAACGACCGTGAAGGATGTCTTGAACGGATAGGACGCGATGGTCCAGACTTGCCTCGACATCAACATGCTTGAGGCAGGTCTTTCATGCAGCTCCCCGACTTCATTCGCAAATTCCCGTCGCTGGAAATCCCTTTTCCTGACGACGTGGTCAAAACCCACGCGGTGCGCTCCGATGCCGGGCTGGTGGTGTTCTTCGATTTCCAAAAAGACATGGTCCTGCCTCCGCATTCCCATCTGGCACAGTGGGGCACCGTGTTGAGCGGCGAGATCGAGTTCACCATCGCCGGCGAAACCAGAACGATGGGGCCGGGTGCCATCTACGATATTCCCAGTGGCGCCGAGCACAGCGCGGTCATCAAGGCCGGAACCAAGGTTATCGATGTCTTCGAGGAGCCTGACCGCTATCTCATAAAAGGGTGAGGACAGGCACTGGTTTGCGGCATGCGCCGGGAGTGCGCCTTGGGCTTCGCTGTCCGACGGCGGTCACGGCACAATTACGGTTACCCTTCCAGCCCGGATGCGCTAGAGGAAGGTCGCAACAGGGTGTCTCCGGGAAAAAAGGGCTGACGCGGTGACCGCACATCATGCATCTGGCGAAAGCGCTCCGGGCAACGATGCACCCGCTTTCGGCCAAGGGACCTCCTGGCGGCGGCTGATCTCCATCTTTGGCAGCATTGGCCTCCTGTCCTTCGGCGGTCCGGCCGCCCAGATTGCGCTTATGCACCGGAAGCTGGTGGATGAGACCGGCTGGCTTTCGGAAAAAAGCTACGTCAATGCTCTCGGGTTCTGCATGTTGCTGCCGGGGCCGGAAGCCATGCAGCTTGCAACCTATTGCGGCTGGAAACTGCGCGGGGTTGCCGGTGGGCTGCTGGCGGGCCTTCTTTTTGTCGTGCCCGGCGCACTCGCAATTTTCGCCCTTGCCGCGGTCTATGGGGCCTTCGGCAATGTGCCGCTGGTCAGCCAGCTCTTTCTTGGCATCAAGGCTGCCGTTCTGATCGTGGTTCTGGAGGCGTTGCTCCGTCTTTCCAAACGTGCGCTCACCATCAGGCGGCAATGGGCCATTGCAGCGCTCGCCTTTGTCGGCATCTTCTTTCTGTCGCTGCCATTCCCGCTAATCGTTCTGGCCGCCGGGCTCTATGGGGCGGCGTTCGGCGGGGCGCAGATGGCAGGTCACAGGGAGGCCGGTGTCGCGGTTGGCAGGCCGTTTGCGAAAACGCTTCGAACGGTTTGCCTCTGGCTGTTCATCTGGATCGCGCCGCTGGTGCTGCTGGATCTGGCTGGCGGCGTGCCGTTGCTGGCCGATATCGGCTGGTTCTTTTCCAAGCTCGCTGTCGTCACCTTTGGCGGCGCTTATGCGGTTCTTGCCTATATGGCCCAGGATGTGGTCGCCATTCACGGCTGGCTGAGTGCCGGGGAGATGATGGACGGGCTCGGCCTTGCGGAAACAACGCCGGGGCCGCTCATTCTGGTAACCCAGTTCGTCGGCTTTCTGGCGGCCTTTCACGAGGGAGGCCTGTTGCTTGGGATGGCAGGAGGGCTGGTCGCACTCTGGGCCACCTTTGCGCCCTGCTTTCTCTGGATCTTTGCCGGCGCGCCCTACATCGAATGGATCTCGGCGCAGCCAAGGCTCAAGTCGGCGCTGTCGGCCATCGTTGCGGCCGTGGTCGGTGTGGTTCTCAATCTTTCGGTCTGGTTTGCGCTGCATGTTTTCTTCAAGGAGGTCACTGCCTCGAAGTGGGGTGTCGTGACGCTCTGGATACCGGACCTTGCCAGCCTCGACTGGCGCGTGCCGGTGCTGGCAGTGCTATGCGGCCTGTTGCTGCTGCGCTTTCATTTCGGTCTGATCTGGGTGCTGCTGACGGCGGCACTTGGCGGGGTGCTGTTGTCGCAGGTGGGCTAGAGTGTTGACCCATTAATGAAGAGGACAGGCGGTAAAGCCATTTTCATGTCTTTCGGATTTGACCGGAATGGCCCGCCTCAAACCATTTCATCTTCATTTATGCGTCCCCACACTGGCGCTATTCCCAGGGCGCGAAAGTCTTTTCGGTCGAGAGCGCGTTAAAGCGCTCCTTCAGGTCGGTCATAAAATGAGTCCGGTTTCCGTCCCAAGTGACTGGTTCCCCGACAAAAATATCGCAGAAGAACGGTACCAGCAGGAACGAGCCCTTCGGCAAGGCCTTGCCAAGGCCGTGGGTGAAGACGGGGACCACCGGTGCGTCGGGAAACCGTTCTGCAAGAAAGGAGACACCTTTCTTGAGATCCGTCATCTGCTCGGGTTCACCGCGTGACCCTTCTGGAAACAGGATCAGAACCTTGCCCTGCCGCAGCACCTCGTAACAGCCGTCCAGCGGATCGGTGGTCCTATCCTTGCTGCCACGCTCTACCGGGATGATTCCAAGGACATGTTCCGACAGCCAGGCCTTGAGCGGTGAGGAGAAAAAATAATCGGCTGCGGCTACCGGCTTAATGTCCTTCAGTTTCGACAGCGGCATCAGGGCCATCAGCACCATCGTATCCAGATGGCTGTTGTGATTGGCTACGATGATGGCCGGACCATCCGCCGGCAGCAGCTCCTTGCGGCGCACGTTCAGCCCGAGCAGGAACAGGACCGTGATCTTGACGAAGATGTAGAAGATCTTCTGGAGCATCAATGGAGGTTCCCGGTCTTGGTCTTTCCTAAAACGCCAAGGCCCATTTCCGTCATCCCGGCCAAACGTAGCGCGAGCCGGGATCGGGGAGCCGCCGGACTCATCGAATTGAACGAAAGCAGTCTCGACGCTCTGGCTCGCCGGCCCCGGATCTCCGCTTCGCTACGTCCGGGGTGACGATGGAGAGGAGATTGACTGCGGTGACGAAGAGGCGACTGTGCGCGCAGCGTGAAGGCGGTCATCCTGACATCCCCTTCAGTAATAGAAATAACGGGTGAAGTGGAAGAACAGCGGTGCGGTGTAGGTCAGGCTGTCGATGCGGTCGAGTATGCCGCCATGGCCGGGGATCAGGCTGCCGGTGTCCTTGACGCCGAGATCTCGCTTCAGGGCGGACACGGTGACGTCACCGACAAAACCGGCCACCGGGATCAGCAGGCCAGCGGCAGCCGCGTGGATCATGTCAAAGGGTGTCACCAGCGGGGCGGTCAGAAGCGCCAGCACGAAGGTGGTCGCGACGCCGCCGACAAAGCCTTCCCAGGTCTTGTTGGGGCTCACGCCCGGGATGATCTTGTGCCGACCGAACAGCTTGCCCCAGGTGTATTGGGCAACGTCGTTGAACTGGGTCAGGAACAGAAGGAACAGCAGCAGGCCCGGCCCACCGGTGCTGTTGGTCTCCGTTGCCGGCAGGATCAGGAGAAAGGCTGCGTGGCTGATGGAGAAGACGCACAGCATCAGGCCCCAGTTGAGTGTGCCGACGGCTCTCAGAAACCCTACGGTCTGTTGGGTCAGCAGGCTGACAAAGGGCAGAAACAGGAACATGTAGACAGGGATGAACACGGCAAACATGCCGTAGTAATTGTCGTAGACCCAGAAATACTGCACGGGGATCGACAGATACGCCCAGAACAGCACCCGCCTGTCGGCCCGGCGGGTGGGGATCATCGAAAAATATTCCTTCAGCGCCAGGAAACTGATGAGGGCAAACACGATGATCGAGACCGTGTTGCTGACAAGAAACGAGACGGTAAAGATCGCCACCATTACCCACCAGCTTACGGTGCGCTGAACCAGTTCGTTCATGTTCTTGGCGGAGCGTTTCGAAATCACGAAGACAATCATGCTGGCAAGGCACAGCACGCCCCAGATGCCGATCAGGGCCCAATGGATGGTCAGGAGGTTCATGCGGATTGTTTCTCCCTGATCGCGGCTCTTGCACGGTTGAGGACGGTCGCGGCCGACAGCACAAGTCCGGCACCGAAGAGGATCTGGTAAAGGAGGGGGGCAGTCAGCCCAAAGGCGATCATGAACCCGCAGAGGCCGAAAAGGGCCGCGCGGTCGCTCTTGCCGAAGGGGCCGTCATACCGGCGGCTTGCACCAATCTGGACTGCGATCACGCCAGTCATTTCACCGATGAGGGCCAGCACCACCAGGCCGACGACAATCGCTCCTTCAACGAAGGGCAAGAGCGCAAAGGGCAGGTAGAGCGCGGCATCGGACAGAACGTCACCCAATTCGTTGAGCACCGCACCCAGGTCGGATTTCTGATCGTGCTCGCGCGCCAGCATTCCGTCGATGGCGTTAAGGCCCATGCGGATGAACAGGACCAGTGGCAGCAGGATCAAGGGCAGGAAAGCACCGGGAAAGACCCACAACAGCAAACCTTCGCCAACCGAAAGGCCGAGAGCTGCCAGCGTCACCTGATTGGCAGTCACCCCGTTTGCCGCGAGCGATCTGCATAAAGGGCGAAGCAGGTGCTGAAAGCGGGATTTCAGTTGGTAAATCGTTGGCATTGCGTGGACTTTCCCGTCTGGTTCCGGGAAAGATATAGGGACACGCCCGCAGACGCACGCCAGAATTTCAGTGACCTGCTGTCGGTTGCTGACACGGCTTTGCCATAGCAGGCGGTTCGGCTTTCTCGTTTCCTTTGGCTTGCTCAGGCATCGCTTTCTTCTGCGGAGGCGAGGATTGTCCGGGCGCGGATGCGAACGGGCTCATCAACCATCGCGCCGTCGACAGTAGCAGCGCCGTCTCCTGAGGCGAGAACACGCCGGGCCCACGCGATTTCGTCTTGGTTCGGGGCGAAGGCGCGTTTGATCTCGGCAATCTGTTTCGGGTGAATGCACAGCTTGCCGGTCATGCCGAGATCGCGCGCATGGGAGGCGTCTTCAAATGTCTGCACAGGGGCGTCGAGCTGAGCCGTAACGCCATCTATCGGGGCGGCAATGCCGGCTAGCCGGGAGGCCAGCACCAGTTCGCAGCGGACCGGCAGCAGCACGTCTTTCAAGTGCGCGCAGCCAAGATCCGCACAATAATCGATGGACCCGAAGGCCAATCGAACCACCCCATCAGCGCTTGCAAGGCTCCGTGCATTGGCAAGCCCGCGGGCGCTTTCAATGAGGGCGATGACCGGGACAGTACCACCGAGGGATGAGAGGAGGGTGGAAATCTCTCCGACGTCTTCCGCTTTCGGCAGCATGACCGCGCTGGGCATCAACTGGCGAACAGCAACGACATCTTCCGGGTACCAGGAGGATCCTGCCGCGTTGATGCGGACGATGACCGGTTTGCCTGTGAAGCCGGTCGTCATGTTGGTGCGGGCTGCGTGCTTTTCGGACGCGGGGACCGCGTCTTCCAGGTCCAGGATGATCGCGTCGGCTTCTGTCGCGGCAGCTTTTGCGAACCTGTCCTGCCTGTTTGCCGGCACGAACAGCGGTATTCTGACTGCCGTTACCATGCCGCCGCCGCCTCCATGGCAACCGGACCGCCAAGCTGCGCAGTCCAGAGCTTCATGGTGTTGCCTTCCGCTTGCGCATTCACCGTGAAATCCGCCGTGTCGAAAATGGCAGAGAGACTTCGGAACTGGAAGGTCTTCGGCGCCCGCCCTTTGAGATCAGCTGCGAATTGGCACAGCAGCGTCGCCTGCAAGGGGCCGTGAACAACAAGTCCGGGATAGCCCTCGACATCACGGACATAGTCCTTGTCGTAGTGGATGCGGTGGCCGTTGAAGGTCATGGCCGAATAGCGGAAGAGGTAGACAGCAGACGGCGTGATCTGTGCCGTGTGCACGCCGGCCGGTGCAGGCTCCGGAGGTGTTTTCGCCGTGGCAAGGCTCTCAGCCTCGCGGTAGACGATGTCCTGTCGCTCGCTCAGGACGGGACGGCCATTTGACGTGACCTCATGATCGACCGCGACGAAACAGAGCGTGCCCGTGCGACCCTGTTTCACGACCACGTCCCTGACGGTCGAGACCCGTCTGACCTCTTCGCCGATCCGGATGTCGCCGTGGAAGGTAAAAGCGCCGCCTGCCCACATGCGTCTGGGTAGGGGCACGGGCGGTAGAAACTCGCCGCGGGCGGCATGACCGTCCGGGCCGAGAGCGGCTGTCGGAGCAGTTGGCTGGGCGAGACAGAAATGGATCAGCAGGGGTGCAAGATCGCCGATATTTTCGCCTGATGTCCGGTCAAAGGTTGCGTTGAACTGGCGCACCAGCATCGGGCTCAAGATCTCCGAGGCGCTGTCCTCGTGCCCGTTCCAGCTCCGCAAATGGTCAATGTCGAGTTCCATGGTCAGGCCTCCAGAGGCTTGAGGGCGGGAACCGGGCCATAGCTGCGCGGCTCGCCTGAAAAGATGGCGGCAGGGGCGGGCAAGGAGACCGGCCCGTTCGGACTGCCTACGGTAATCCGCCTCAGATGCGGGTGGGTCGAGAGGCCCTCCATGTCATTGACCGAGGCCAGGGCTATATTGGCCTCCGTCAGCAGTCTGATGGCCGTTTCGGCGTCGATTTCCGCAAAGGCTTCGGCAACCGCGGCGTCCGTTTCGCTGCGGTTTTTGACCCGTGCCAGGTTGCTTGCGAACCGGGGATCGGTGCCGAGTTCCGGTTTTTTCATGAAGCTGCTGCACAGGGTTCGCCATTCCCGGTCGCTCTGAATGGAGATCAGGATTGCCGGGCCTTCCTTCGGCTGGAAGACGCCGTAAGGGGCAATCGACGGATGGGCGAGGCCAACCCGCTGTGGGCTTTTGCCGCCCTCATGGTTGAGGAGGGGCACCGTCAGCCAGTCGGCCAGAACATCGAACATGGAAACGGAGATCTGCGCGCCCTTGCCGGTGATGCCGCGCTGGATCAGAGCTTCCAGAATGGCGGTATAGGCGGTTGCCCCGGTTGCAATGTCAACGATCGAGATGCCGACCCGCGCCGGTTCTGTCGGTCCGCCGGTGATCGAGCAAAGGCCGGTTTCTGCCTGGATCAGCAGATCATAGGCCTTGCGGTCAGCCATCGGTCCGGTTTCGCCGAAGCCGCTGATGGAACAGGTGATGAGGCGTGGATAGTCCTGCCTCAGGCGCTCCGGATCAAAGCCGAGCCGGGCCAGGGCGCCGGGCTTGAGGTTCTGGATCAGGACATCGGCGTCGGCAATCAGGCTCGTCAGCTTTTGCCTGCCTGAATCGGAGGCAAGATCCAGCGTCAGGCTGCCCTTGCCCCGGTTTAGCCAGACGAAATAGCTCGATTGCCCCTTGGCGACATCGTCATAACCCCTGGCAAAATCGCCCTCCGGCCGTTCGATCTTGGTGACTTTCGCGCCGGCATCGGCCAGCCGGGAGCTAGCGTAGGGGCCAGCAACCGCCTGTTCGATGGCGACGACCTTCACGCCCTCCAGCGGCAGACCCATCAGAACGACCTCGGCAGGCCAAGCACATGCTCGGCGACATAAGACAGGATGAGATTGGTGGAGATCGGCGCCACCTGGTAAAGCCGCGTCTCGCGAAACTTGCGCTCAACGTCATATTCGCACGCAAACCCGAAGCCGCCATGGAACTGGATGCAGGCATTGGCCGCTTCCCAGCTTGCCTTTGCGGCCAGATATTTGGCCATGTTGGCCTCCGCACCACAGGGGGCGCCGGCATCGAACAGGCTGCAGGCCCTGTAGCGCATGAGGTTGGCTGCTTCGACCTCTATATAGGCTTCGGCAATGGGGAACTGCACGCCCTGGTTCTGGCCAATCGGACGGCCGAAAACTTCCCGTTCGCGCACATAGTCGGTCACCTTGTCGGTGAACCAGTAGCCGTCGCCGATGCATTCGGCCGCAATCAACGTGCGCTCGGCGTTGAGACCGGTGAGGATGTATTTGAACCCCATGCCTTCCTCGCCGATGAGATTTTCTTCCGGGATTTCCAGATTGTCGAAAAACAGCTCGTTGGTCTCGTGGTTGACCATGTTCAGGATTGGGCGAACCTCCATGCCAGATTTCATGGCCTGCCTGATGTCGACGAGGAAGATCGACAGGCCCTCCGATTTCTTCTGAACATCGGCAAGCGGCGTCGTGCGCGCCAGGAGGATCATCAGGTCGGAATGCTGAACCCGGCTGATCCAGACCTTCTGGCCGTTGACGACGTAACGGTCACCCTTCCTCACGGCGGTGGTCTTGATCTTGGTGGTGTCCGTGCCGGTGGTCGGTTCGGTCACGCCCATGGACTGCAGGCGCAATTCGCCGCTGGCGATCTTCGGCAGATATCTCCGCCGCTGTTCTTCCGAGCCGTGCCGCACCAGCGTGTTCATGTTGTACATCTGGCCGTGGCAGGCACCGGAGTTGCCGCCCGCACGGTTGATTTCCTCCATGATGACCGAGGCTTCGGTCAGCCCGAGACCCGACCCGCCGTAGTCTTCCGGGATCAGGGCAGCCATCCAGCCTTCGCGCGTCAGGGCGTCGACAAATTCTTCCGGATAGGCACGAGCCTCGTCGATCTTGCGGTGGTATTCAGCAGGAAACTGGGCACACAACGCACGGATACCGTCGCGAATATCCTGGTAACTGTCGGGTTGGCTGGTCATATCAGCTTTTCGTCCTGAGGGGCTGGTGACCGCAGTTAAGCCGGTGAGTTGATATTGAACAAATATATGTTTTGGATAGATCTCATATAATTTTTATATGTTAGTTTGGCCGCATGGATATCCGACAGCTTCGCTACTTTCAGGAAATCGTTGCGCAAGGCTCGCTGACACGGGCCGCGGAAAGCCTGCATGTGGCGCAGCCGGCCCTGTCATTGCACCTGAAGAATATGGAAGAACAACTGGGCACAAGGCTGCTGACGCGTAGCCGGTCCGGCGTCACACCGACGGAAGCAGGTGACCTGCTGCTGCAAAGGGCACGGGCGATCCTTGAGGATCTGGCACGTACGGAAGACGATATCCGCAATCTGGAAGCCGATCCGTCCGGCGTCGTGCGCATCGGCCTTCCTGGCACGATCAGCGCCATGGTGTCCCTGCCGCTGATCCTGGCAGCCCGTGAACGGTTTCCGCGGATCACGCTCAACATCAATGAGGCCATGAGCGGTTTCGTCGGCGACTGGCTGAGCGAAGGCAAGGTCGACCTTGCCGTACTTTACAGCCGGTCGAAAGATAAGCGCATCCTTTCCGAACTGCTGCTGGAAGAAGAGCTTGTGGTGCTTTGGCCGGGGGAGGGCGGGTGCCCGCCCGTCATGAGCCTTGGTGATCTGGAAAAGGTGCCGATGGTTCTGCCCAGTGGTGCCCATGGCCTCAGGGTGCTGATCAACAGCGAGTTCCAGGCGCTGGGCTTTGCGCCTGAAATCGCGATGGAAATCGATTCCTTCAATAATATCAAACGCCTGGTTTCTGCCGGGTTCGGCCCGTCGATCCTGCCGCTTTATGCGGTGACGGAGGAAGTGGCGGCCGGTGCGCTTTGTGTCAGCCGCATCGCGGCGCCGGGTCTTTGGCGAGGCGCTCACCTGATGTCGCCCGGCGGACGACCGGTGACACGTGCCGTCGAAGCCGTGCACACCCTGCTGCGCGACGTCATTCTGGACCTGCGCGACAGCAGCGCCTGGGCTGCCTCGCGGCCACCGCAGGAACCGCCACCATCGAATTGATGAAGACGCGCGTTTCTCAGTCCTTAAACTGGGGAAACTCGGTAAAGAGAGACGCCACCATTGCCTCCTGAACTTTTCCGATCGGGCGCATAGTTTCAGCGGAACAAAACACGCGGCTCTATCGTTTACCGGGCACTGCCCTATGGTGGCTTTACAAGCAGTCTGTCGATCCGCGGCAGGGCTTTCCTCTTTTCAAGAGAACCTATTGACGATGATCGACGCTCTCCTTCTGACCTCGCCCCGCATTTCCACATTTGACGACCAGACCTATCTGACGAACGCCAGCAGCTTCTTTTTCGAGCGTGATGAGCGCCTGTTTCTGGTTACCAGCCGGCACGTCATGGTGGACGATGACAGCGGGCACCATCCGTCGCGTATCGAAATCGAGCTGCATAACGATCCCGACAACCTTGCCGAGTCCATTGGCTTTTCGATCCCGCTTTTCCGGGACGGCCAGAGCCTCTGGCGTCAGGGAGGGGATACGGCAGGCGATATCGATGTTGCCGTGATCGAGATTGACCGCTCGGCCTTGCCTGAAAACATCCTGTACCAGGCCTTTACCCCGGAACACCTCGCCGACCCAGAGGAGCATGTAGAGATAGGCTCCTCCATTCTGGTTGTCGGTTTTCCGCTTGGATTTCATGACACGCTGCATCACATGCCGGTGGTTCGTCATGCGGTCGTGGCCTCGTCCTTCGGCTTCCGTTTTCAGGGAATGGGCTATTTTCTGACCGATGGCCGGACGCACCGGGGCACCAGTGGTGCGCCAGTAGTCATGCGCGACGGCGAGGGAACGCCTGGTGAATTGACATGGAAGTTGCTTGGCGTTCATTCCGCACGTCTTGACGTCGGCACCCGCGACCTCGTGCTGGACGAAGCGCTGGGCCTTAACTGTGCCTGGTATGCCGATATTCTGATGACCCTGACCAAAAATTGACGAGGATCCGGCAGCGTCAGGCGGGTTTGAACCTGTAGTGGCCGGTGATCTGAAATTCGAAGAGCCGGTCTTCAAGCTGCGTACCCGCGCCGATGTTGTGAACCACCATCGGTCGGTGTCCATCACGGGACGCCCGGTGACTGACAATGGCGATATGCGGCAGGTTGCCGGGCAGCATCTGGGAGACGATGTCGCCGGGCTGATAGTCCACCGCGTTTTCCGTGACGGCAAGTTCTGCACCCTGCCGCCTGAAGAAGGCCTGCAGGTTGGGGACGCGCCGATGGTCGATGTTTCTGTCCGGACGCTTGAGGCCCCAGATTTTGGGATACGCCGAAAAATTCGACTTCATGTCCGCATTGACGGCTGACTGGAGATCATAGCCGAAGGCGTCGCGATAGGCCCTGACGACCACATCTGTGCAGACACCCCGTTCACGCGGAAGGTCTCCATCGGGAAATGGCAGCGAGACATAGGCCGGATCGTAGATCACCGTGACGCCGATCTGGCTTTCTGCCGCCGCGATGAGCTCTCCAGCCCATGAAACAGCCGTGGAGAAACCCTTCGCGCCCGTTTCGGGCGGCGGCGGCGAAGAAGGTCCTGCGAGTGCCGTATTGACCAGCGTCAGACCTGTTTCCAGTCGATAAAGAGGCGTTGTGAACGTCGTGTAAGCACCGGCCGACGCCAGTAATCCGCCGGCCCCCATCAGGAATGTACGCCGCTTCATGTGAGACCTCCGAACAACATTTAGAGGGCATAACCAAGGAGTGGGACCGGAATACGGCGGTCAACATTCGCTTCGCTTTCCCTAAGGAAGCGGTGAGGCAGGTGTCGTTGGGGAAATTGGTGAATTGCATATTTTTTGTTGTCCAAAATTTAATTAGTGAAGGTTTAACTGCAGAAAAAAGGCGGTAAATGTTGACGACGTATTGGGGAAGACTGTTCGCATCGGTGCTGTTCGTCTGCTTGTCCTGGCTGGTCCTGCCCGCCCAGGCTGAGCAGGCATCACTGTCCTATGATCAGTTTTTCCTGCGCCACAGTGCAACGATGATGCTCATCGATCCGGGCACCGGGAATATTCTTGATGCCAACAACGCTGCGGCCCAGTTTTACGGATTTGACCGGGACACCCTGCGTGGCATGTCCATTCAGGATATCAACCAGCTAACCCCCGAACAGGTTGAAGCCGAGCGCCAGCTTGCCAGGAGCGAGCACCGCAATTTCTTCATCTTCCGTCACAAGCTGGCGAATGGTTCCGTCCGGAGCGTGGAAGTTCATTCGACACCAGTCGACTACGACGGAAGGAAGGCCCTGCTCTCCGTGGTGCACGATATTTCGGCTGACCGCGAGCGGCAGGAAGAACTCTGGCACTACAAGAACCGCCTTGAGGAAATGGTCGACAGCAAGAGCGCGGAACTTTCCTCCGCCTATCACGCCCGTAACCAGTGGATGCTCGGGTTGGTCGGCACGCTCGGTCTGTCTCTCGTCGTCGTTTCTTTCCTTCTGCTAGAGCGGCATACTGCTCACAAGCGCCTGCGGTCTTCAGAGCAGCGGTTGCGGGAGATCATCTTCGGGACCAACGTCGGGACCTGGGAGCGCAACATTCAAAGCAAAGAGGTGATCTACAATGACCGCTGGGCTGAAATCGTCGGCTATACGCTGGCGGAGCTGCAACCGGTCAGCATGGAAACCTGGCGGAAACTGACGCACCCGGAAGATGTTGAAAAATCGGAGCGGATCCTGGCTGAAGTCCTGTCCGGTGCGCGGGAATCCTATGACAATGAAATTCGCATGCATCACAAGGAAGGCCGGTGGGTCTGGGTGCTGGACAGGGGGCGCGTGGTCGAATGGACCAAGGACGGCAAGCCCCTGCGCATGTCGGGAACCCATACAGACATCACACGCCTGAAAAAGACCGAAGAGGCCGTCCGGCGCCTGGCGATGACGGATCATCTGACCGGGCTTTCGAACAGGGCACATTTCAGCCAGAGCCTTGCGGAGTGCATTGCCATCGCGGATCAGGAAAACCGCAAGTTCGCCTTGATGATGCTGGATCTGGACACCTTCAAACCGGTCAACGACCGCCACGGGCATCCGGTAGGAGACGCACTGCTGCAGGCTGTTGCCTCCACCATCAAGCGCTGCACGCGCGACGGGGATGTGGTGACACGGATCGGTGGTGATGAGTTTGCGGTGATTGTCAGCGACTACGCCCAGGAAAAGGACGTTCTGGCCTGTGCGGAGCGTATTTGCCGGGAAGTCTCCAGGCCGATGGACATCAAGGGCAACCAGATCAACATCGGCATCAGCATCGGCGTTTCCTTCTATCCCGATGATGCGGATGACGCGAAGTCACTGATCACACATGCCGACCAGGCCATGTATGAAGCCAAGAAGAGCGGCGTGAACGTTCTGACCTATGAAGCTTTCAGGCTCCGCGCGGCGAGCTAGTGTGTGAACTTCGGTCTTGCTTTCAGGCAGAACGAGCCCCGGCGAGGGGCTCGTCCTTTGGCGAGGCAAGGTATGATCAGAGGTCGTTGATCGCGGTCTCGCGGATTTCCGGCCATTTGGCGTAGGCACCGGCGAGAACCTCGTCCTTCTGCTCCAGGTATTTGTCGAAGATGACGGCATTGACGAAGAGGTACAGTTTGCCGTCGACGATATCGGCGAACCGGACGTCACCATCGAGTTTCTTGCCGACATAGATGCCGAAGGCGCAGAAGCCGCCGAACTGCGGCAGGAAACTTTCCGGCGCGGCGTCGAACTGTTCCTTGGTTTCGGCCGTGGCGAAGTAATAATCGACGCCGTCATGGCTGGAAGTGTGGACAGCGTCCCCTGCGCCCGGCGTTTTGCCAGCGAACATCGACACCGGGTCGATGCCGTGCATGCCGAGCGGGTTGCCGTTGAGCGTCAGGCCGTTGGCAACGTTGTATTCATCTGCGGCAAGGGCGGCGGTGGACAGAACAAGGGCTGCGGCCAGGGCCGGAAGGGCAAATTTGAGTTTCATCGGTTTGATCCAGTCTTGTGTTGGGTAAGTCGGTTTGGTGAAAAGGTGCCGGTCAGGCGGAACGGGCGATGCGTTCGACCGCATCGTCGGTCCACCAGACGCCATTGGCGACCATGCGGAAATTGATGATGGCGGCGAGATAACCGTCGCCCTCGGGCACCTTGGCGCCCGCGGTCGCATCGCGAACCACTGCCACTTCGAAGCCGAGTTCCAGCAATTCATAAAGATGGGCCTGCGTGCACAGGTTTGCGGACATGCCGGCGAGGATCACCTTGTCGATGCCGCGCTTGCGCAGTTGCAGGTTCAGGTCGTTCTGCGCCGGGCTGTAGACCTTGTGGGGCGAGCAGATGACGGTTTCGCCGTCCTCGATGTATTTCTTGTACTGCGGCATCCAGTCGGCGCCGGAGCCTTCGAAGTTTTCCAGGGAAAGGGGGCCTGGGCGATCGAACATGCCGATGGAATGCATGGTCTTTTCCAGGGTGCCCTCGAACTGCCACTTGTGGTCGTGCGGATAGTAGTAGTGGGGTGAGATGAACACCGGCATCGACGCGGCCTTGGCCGCCTTGAACAGGCGTTCGATGTTGTCGACCGTGCCCTGTTCGGTGACGCTTTCGCCAACGACACCCCAGGTGACGCCGTCTTCGGACAGGAAGTCGATCTGCGGATCGGTGACGACGAGCGCTGTGCGCCCGGCGGCAATTTCCATGTCGATCTGGGGCAGGCCGGGCTTTTCCGGATCGGCATAAAGGGCGCGGGCTTCTTCGGTTGCAGCGGTCGCCGAGCCGGTGGCCATGGCGACGGCTCCTGCCGTTGCCGCGCCCGCAGCCCCTGCAAGCAGGCGGCGGCGGGCGTGGTCGACCGTTTCCGGCGTTGCACAGCAGCCGCAGGCCTTGTCATCTTCGTTGTGCATGTGAAGTCTCCTTTGCTTGGGTTGGACGGTGCGTTTTGTTGAAACGCTGTCTGGTCCGCGGCCGGTCATCCCTGTGCCCGAAGGCATGCCTTTCCTGTTCCCGGCAAAGGTGCCGGGGCGGCGTTGGGCTTGGGCCACGTTCCATGGGGGCGGCACCGGTGCGCCGGTGCCGGAAGCTGAGGTCAGAGAGCGGCGAGGTCCCGCGCCTCGCCGGCACGCTCGGGAACCTTTCGGCGGATCGAAGCCGGTTTCGCATCATTGGCGGGTAGGGCCGGAAGACGCACGGTCAGAACTGCGCCGGTATCCTTGCCGCCGCCGCCGTTCTGGGCGGAAATCCTGCCGCCGTGGCGTTCGGCGATCAGCCGGGCGATCCAAAGCCCAAGGCCGGAGGAGGGGCCGGGGCGGGCGGCTTTTGCCGAAAGCTGGGTGAACGGGCGGAACGCCCGGGCAAGATCGGCGGCGGTGAAGCCCTGTCCCTGATCGCTGATGCGCACGGTGACAATGCCGTCCTCGTCATGGGCGACAGTGCAAAGAACGGTTCCGTTCTCCGGGCTGTGGCGCACGGCGTTGCCGATGAGATTGTCGAAGGCCTCGAACAACAGTTCCGCATCACCACAGATCAGGCATGGCGAAAGTGGTTCAATCTCCAGGTTGACCGCATGACGGCGGGCAAGGGGCTGGTTGACGGTGGCGGCCAGAGACAGGACCTGAGCCAGATCGACCGGGCGCAACACGCAGGACAGCGGATCGCGTCCCTCCCTGCCACGCCTGACCAGGGCGCTGAGACTGGCCGTCAGATGTTCGAGAATGCGGTCGGCCTTTGCCGCGTTTTCGGCAATGGCGGGCTGGCCTTCCCACATGGCGCATTGGGCAATGTCCTCGATCAGCAGAGAGAGGTTTGCCAGCGGGCCGCGCAAGTCATGGGCGACGATGGAAAGCGTTCTGCCGTAGGCATTGCTGTCGGCTGCCTCACCGGCTGACTTGGCGCCCGGTCCACCGGCGCTTCTGTCAGGCAGGTTTCGTGCTGCCGGGCGGGGCGATGCTGCAAATTCATGGCTGGCCGGACTGCGGGCCGTGATCTGTTCGATAATCATGAGGCGCTCCTTGTCTCAAAAGCCCTGGAGCGCTGTGGGTCAATGCCCGGGAATATCCGCTCCGTCGTTCGATGACCTTTGAATACGCGGGAATGGCCTTTGCGGTATCGGCCCGGCCTGCCACTGTTTTGGCCCTATCTGCCAAGCCCGGTGAAACCTGCCAAAAGCAGACAAACACGAAAAACCCGGCCAGTCTTGGCCGGGTCTTTACGCGTTCTTGAGGGGAGGGCTTTAAAGGGAGCTACGCGGGCTGATAGCCGCCGGTGGCATCAGGCGATGGCGGTCTGCTGGCGGAATTGCGCAGGCGGCTGGCCGACCCAGCGCTTGAAGGCGCGGGTAAAGGTGCTTTGTTCGGAAAAACCGGTCAGAAAGGCGATTTCGGCGATGGAACAACTGCTGCCGGCCAGCAGTTCACGGGCCAGTTTCGTCTGCGCTTCGCGCAGCATGTCGCGATAGGTCAGCCCTTCTTCTGCCAGGCGGCGATAGAGCGTGCGTTCGCTCATGCCGAGATCACGGGCGATGGCAGCTGCCGAAGGCACGCCGCTGCTGAGGGTTTTCGACAGGCGGTTGAGAAGATCGCGCGTCAAGGCACTGCCGGCCGGCAGCGCTTCGATTTCCGTTTCGAGGTGATCCGTCAGAAAGGTGCAGACTCCCTGATCGCCAAGGCGGTTCGGCAGATCCAGCATCGGCCGGGGCATCATAATGGCATCCTGCGCTGCGCCAAAGCGGACCGGGCAGCCGAAAAAGGCCTCGTAGCGCTCTGCCTCGCCCCGGCAGGGATGGCGAAAGGTGACAGCCTCAATCTGCAGGCTCGGGCCGATCTGGTTCACCAGATTATGGGCAAAGCCGGCAAGGGCACATTCGTTGCGAAGATGCAGTATGGGCTGGGGCGAGGTCTGCCCGGCAATGGAGAAGACTGCAAGCGGTTCGTCTTCCTCAAGGCAATAGACGGCCGTGTCGGTCACCAGCCGGAAGTAGCGCTCGATCAGTTGCAGCGTGTTGCGAAGGGTCGGCGCCGTTTTCAGGGCAAGACCCAGAACACCGAGATCGTCTGCCTTGATCTTCTGTGCATAGGCAAACACCAGCCCGGCTTCGTCCGGGTACCAGCTGCGGATCCAGTCGAGCAACTCGAAGTGGGCTGTGTCCGGTATCCGCCCGTCCTCGGTTCGCACCACGTAGCGCACGGTTCCGTCTGATGCCAGCAGTTTGCCGTCACCTGTCATGGTCAGGCCGGCGGTGGCGGCCATGGTGAGTGCGAAGGAGGCAATGACACTGGGCATCTTCAGTCCCCTTGTGCTGCGGGATGCATCAAGGCAAAGTTTGAACCCTGCGGTGTTGAAAAGCGCACGCCGGCACAAGGTGCGGTGGCGGCTTCCGCGCACGTGCAATGCATTTGGCGTTCGCGACGAATGCCAGTTCCGGCAAGGGCGTGTATCGCGATCTCATTTCCGGACATGAGCACTCCCCCTAACTCAAAACGTGACGTTAAGAAATTTATACAGACAGGTCTGTCTAGGTGTCAATATCCTGTGATAACCTTTTGTGAGGATGGACGGGGAGGGGGGAACGAGATAGGGAAATAGACAAACCTGTCTGTATATGGAGATGATGGTGCAATCACGCCGAGACGAGCTCGTGGATACGGCCCTCAGGCTTTTCTACACCCGCGGGTTCAATGCGACCGGAATAGACAAGATCCTCGCCGAAGCGGGGGTGGCCAAGATGACGCTCTACAAGCACTTTCGCTCGAAGGAGGAGCTTATCCTGGCCGCGCTCAACCGCCGGGACGAGCAGTTCCGCAACTGGCTGATGAGCGAAATGGAAAAAGCCTCGCCCAACCCGAGGGAGCGGCTTCTGGCCATGTTCGACGCGCTGGAGGAATGGTTCAACGGCCGTGCCTTCAAGGGGCTCGGCTTCAACGGCTGTGCCTTCATCAACGCGGCGAGCGAATTCGGCGACCATCAGCATCCGATCCACCGCACCGCGGCCGAGCACAAGCAGAGGATCGTCGATTATCTGGAACCGCTCTGCCGGCAGGCGGGTGCGGAAGATCCCGTGGCTCTGGCCGAGCAGCTCGCCCTTTTGAAGGAAGGCGCCATCGCCACCGCCCAGGTGCGCGGCATGCCGGCGGCCTCCAGAACCGCGAAGGCCATTGCCGCAACGCTGATACCCGCCTGACGGCGGGTGTTCGTCAGCTTAGCCCCGAACCCAGCAGATGCGGCAAGGGAAGGGGTAACGCGAAAACATCTTCGGCACCCCAGGTCCGATCAGATGCGGAAGGCGATGCCGGTCTGCTGTTCGGCCAGTTTGCCGAAATGCAGTTTCAACAGCTTGTGGTCATCCTCGGTCGAGGTCTGAAAACTGCGCCGTTCGGTGTCCTTGACGATCAGGAAGGCGGCGGCCCAGATGCCGATCAGGAAGCCGGTGTTGTCCCGCAGCTCAAGCCGGTGGCCGATCAGGTCGCTGCCATCCAGCCCCACCGCATCCTTGCTGCCGCAGACCTCAAGGCAGATCAGCCCGTTCTCGTAGAACCGCCAGGAAATCTTGTGCAGGACACAGTCCTTGATGGTCTGGTCAGATGTCCAGACGAACTCCTTCCAGGTGACCGGCTCTTTCTCCGGACCGATCTCGCCGGTGTTGTGGATGTCGGACGCCATCTGCCGATGGGTGGAAAAATCGAGTGTCGCGGAAGGGCGCGACAGCGGAATCCAGGCTGTGCCCGTATCCCCGGTCACCGCCTTCTGCAACGCCACAAACCGCTCCCTGGCCTCATCACTGACGCCAAGCTTCCCCAAAAGGGGTTTTGCAAAAACCGAAGCAAGCTGAATCACGACCGCCTCCCATGGTGGGCGTTACCGGATCATCCCGTTAGAGGGACGAATGGCAGGGTACAGGGGAGACGGGATTGTGACGAGAGGGCGTGGAGTTGGGTTGGGCTGGGGGAGCGAAGAGACTGGCGGCTTTCGTCTTGAAAGCCGTTGAAGTGGACGCGCGTTCAGAGCGAGCTGTCTGTAGCTTTCGGCCCTGAGCCGACATTCATCCGCTGAAAGGGCGCTGCGACGCAACCCGTTGAAGCCGCTATTCGTTGCGACCGCCAAGACGATTGTCTGCCGGATGCCTGAAAAACGAATTGGTGGCGCGGATTTCAGTGCGCGCCACCTAGAGCTGTCGTTTCATGAGTTTGTTTCAAGCCGCCTGCGCAGCAGCTCCGGCCAATTCGGCGGCCAAGTCGCTGGTGCGGGCCTCTGCCATTTCAACTGAAGCCCGGTGACGATCGTCTTTAAACTCTTGGTATTCGATGGCGATAGTATCGATATGTCCCGGCGCAACGCCGAAGTAATGCGCACAAGCTGCCAGACCAAGGTCAAGCGCGTTGAGGTGAGCCCTTACACCCCCCTGAGCAAAACCAAATTCACCGCGCGCTGACAGCACCACCAGCCGTTTTCCTGATAGGATCGGCTCGATCGGCGTATCGCCGCGAGCAAGATCAAAGGAAAAGGTCTTGCCGATCCGTGCAACCTGGTCAATCCAGCCTTTTAATGCGGTAGGCATCCCGTAATTGTACATCGGCGCTCCCATGACGAGGATATCCGCCGCTTGCACTTCCTCGATCAGTTCGTCGGACAGGGCTAGGCGCTCGTTCATCCACGGCTCACGATCGTCAGGCGGGGTAAAGGCGGCATGAATGAATTTCTGGTCAATCGCGGGAATGGGGTTCAACCCGACATCCCGGGTGATTACCTTCGTTTCCGGTGCGTTGGCCAGAAACGTACTGGTGAATAACCTGGTCAGGTGTCGTGTCAGAGAGCGTTCTTCAAGCTGGGCGCTTGCATCAATTCGCAGCAGAGTAGGCATTGGCAATCTCCTGAGGTTTCGCACTACACCTTTTGCCTACCAAGCGGCTTATACTCTGGCGAAGGCGAATTTTTCAGGGCATGGATGAATGAGATTCATCTAAGTGCAAAATCGAATGGAAGAGATAGAACCGATGCGGCGCTTGCCTCCACTTCACGCACTACGCGCCTTTGAAGCTGCGGCCCGGCATCTGCATTTCGCCCGTGCCGCGGCAGAGCTTCACCTAACACCGACCGCGATCAGCCACCAGATCCGCCAACTTGAAGAGATCTTGGAAGTGAAGCTCTTTCACCGCTACCCTCGACCAATCCGCCTTACGGCGGAAGGCGAGGCATTATACCCGGTGCTGTGCGAGAGTTTCGACCGTATGGCTCAGGCCATCTCAGGTCTTTCCCAGTTGGATCAAGGCCGGCCGTTGACGGTTTCCGTAACTGTGGCATTCGCCAGCTTCTGGCTCATGAGGCGCCTGCCGGAATTGCACAGTCAGACCGGGTTGAATCTGAAAATCGAGGCTGACAACCGACCGGTGGACCTGTCTGCCAGCGATGTCGACTTCGCGGTTCGCTATGCAGGTCAAGCGGGCACGGAAAATCAGTGGTTGCCGCTATTTAGTGACAGCCTGATTCCGCTCTGTGCGCCGGACGTGCTGCGTCGGCATCAGGTCAACGAAGACGCCGATATTCTTCGCCTGCCGCTGATCGAATACCGCTGGAATTGCGGCGCGGAAGCGCCACCCAACTGGCAACGCTGGTCGCACGCAGCCCGGCTTACAGGCGAGGTGCCGGAGGTCACTCAGTATTTCTCCGAAGAAATCAATGCTATCGACGCGGCGCTTGCAGGTCAGGGTGTGGTACTGGCTTCCAGCGTATTGGCCGCTTCCGCTGTCGCAGCCGGGCACCTGGTACGCCTGTCTGAAGCGAAATTGCCCGGCAGAACTTTTTGGGCTGTGAGCCTCAGCGAACATCCGCGTTTTCCTGAAGTGGAGCGCTTCGCTTCATGGGCACGGTCTTGCGAGTAAGATTGCCGAAACGTCAATTTTCAATGAACTAGCCAACCTGAAAAAGTGTTTCCTACGCCTTTCGGTTTGACAAAGGTAGCAGTCTGAACGGCAGTTACCCATGCTATCGTCGCCATTCGTGTCTGGCGCAGCCTTTGGTATTATGGGCTCGGAGCAGACTTGCGGCGGCGCAGGGGCGCTGACTCTGATCTTGGTGTGTGCCTGGTGGACGCAAACGGCCCGAAGCGGTCATTCGCCTGCTGATAGGATGCTGCGTTGCAGCCCTCTGAAACCGCCATTCATTGCAACTGCGAAGGCGGCTGGCTACCTGACGCCGGCAATGCGGACTTTGCTGACCTTCAGCGAACGGCAACTTTCGGGAATTCCTCGGTCCAGCTATACTTGTCAGATGCAACGGTCAGGTCGACTTCTTCAACTTCTTCAATCCCTTCGAGAACGGCGCGGAGCCGTGACCGCGAAAGCCTTGGCAGAGCAGTTTGGCGTCTCCGAGCGCACTATCTATCGGGACATGGAAACACTGCTGGAACTGGGCGTGCCGGTCGAAGGCGAGCCCGGCATCGGTTTCATTCTGCGACCAGGTTTTTTCCTGCCCTCAATGGCATTCACAAGAGACGAGGCTGATGCCGTTTTGTTGGGTTTGCGCTTCGTGCTTGCGCGAGGTGACCGCGAGATCGCGAAAGCGGCTGATACCGCCTTGCTAAAGATAGCGGATGGAATGGGAGACCAAGCTGAAGCGCAGATGCTGGGGAACGGACTGACCGTCGGTCCAGCTGAAACCGAGCGGCGCGAGGAATTGAAGACGATCCGACGCGCGATGCGGGATCGTCGGAAGCTCCAAATCGCATACCGGACCGATGGTCGAACTCCGACCGACAGGGTCGTCTGGCCTGTCGCACTCGGCTTTTTCGATCAGGTTGAAATGCTCGCTGCCTGGTGCGAGCTACGGGATGCGTTCCGCCATTTTCGCATTGATCGGATCGAAAGCCTAGCCTTGTGCGACGGAAACATACCCCGATCCCGCAACACCCTTCTGGCTGACTATCGCAAGCTCGAACCGGGCGCCAACGTTTGACCCGGAGTCCTGACACTTTCTGTCAAACCCGGCTGCTAAACCTCGGTCGTGAGTTAGAAAGGAGATTGGGATGTATGTGATACTTGGTGGAACCGGGCAGGTTGGATCGGCAACGGCGCGGGCGCTTTTGGGTGAAGGAGAGGAAGTCACTATCGTCACTCGCGACAAAAGCCATGGCGAAGACCTCAAGAAAGCCGGGGCGAGCATTGCCGTTGTGGATGTTCGCGACGTGGAGGCGCTGAGGGGCGTTCTTAAGTCCGGCAAGCGTGCCTTTCTTCTCAACCCGCCAGCGGACCCGTCAAACGACACGGACAAAGAAGAACGTGAGAATGTCGCTGCGATCATCGCGGCGCTTGATGGCTCGGGACTCGAAAAGGTTGTTGCCGCCTCGACCTATGGTGCCTTCGAGGGCGAACGCTGCGGCGACCTGACTGTCCTGTACGAGTTCGAGCAGGCCCTGAAAAGCCAATCCATACCAGCCGCGATCAATCGGGCGGGATATTACATGAGCAACTGGGCCGGGATGGCGGAACCCGTGCAGGAGAACGGCACCCTTCCCAGCTTCTTTCCGGCCGATCTGTCAATCGCGATGGTGGCCCCGGCCGACCTCGGAAAAGCCGCCGCTCGGCGGTTGATGTCGGGAACCGAAGATGTTGGCATCCAATATGTTGAAGGACCAGAGCGCTATTCCGCCAAAGATGTCGCCATTGCCTTTGCAGAAAAGATGGATCGCAAAGTAGAGGTTCAGGAAGTTCCCCGAGATGCGCTCGAAGACACGTTCCGCGAGTTCGGATTCTCGGACGAAGCCGCAGCATCTTATGCCTGCATGACCCGCCGCTTGATCGATGGAAAAACGATGCCAGCGCATGAACCGATCCTCGGGACTACCTCTTTGAAGAGCTACATCGCCGCGATCTTGGGATAGCAGGCTGGTAGAACCGGACATTCGCCGCACCCTGTCGAGTGGACGCGTTGGACTCAAAGCGGTCTTGCGGCGGCACGGCGCCCCGGTCCTGACGGCTGGTTCCACGTGAACACAAACGGCCCATAGCTGCCATAGGCTATGGTCTCAATCAATGACAGCTTCGCGCCCCTCATTTCGGCCGTACAACGGCCTGTGACCAAACTCCAATACCGGACATTCGCTGAGTGCAGGACAAACAGCCAAGGCACGTTCCGGACACCTGATAAATCGTGCATAGTACTTTCGGTACGTTGCTAACGCCGCAATTGGACATAAGCGATGGAGTGTCGATAGTCAAAATGGCAATTGATCAAGTAGCTCGCACCTTAATAATTGAAGCATTGGCCATGCTACGGAAAACGGATCTTCCAAAAAGGTGGAGCTATTCCAGAGAAACTCGACAGCCCGGCGGACAAACGTCTCGAAGCTTCTCGACTGAACCGGATTTTTCACTTCACCTGGGCTTAATTCTCGAAAAACTTGGGGCATTCGAAAATTTCAGAGTGCAGTTAACTACGGATGACAACTATCGCGCAGTACAAAGGGAATTAAGTAATGATCAGAAGGAAAAATTCTGGACAAGACCGAAGAATCTGGCATTCGCAATTATTGGCGATCACCTGAAACACCACCCAACTCTTTACCCTAAGGCAGCTTTGATTGACGAGATTGTGTCAAATTTTAGCTACTGCATTGCAAATGGCGTATTAGGTGTGCGGATCGTCAGCCCGTTGGAAGGATTTTCAAGCAGCGCGCGAAGCGTACAAGTAGATGACGGCCTTCTTATTACAAAGCTTACGCCAAACAAATTTTTAAAGCTGTTTCCGATCAAATCAGTGGAACAAGCCATGGAGCATCAAACGTGGGGGCATCTTATTGAATTCTCAGCGGAACACCCGATCACCAACGTGCCGCATGATGAAATAAATAGGAAGGCAGATTTTAAAAAGCTTGTCCATGCGCTTAGGCTTCTTAAGCCAGGAAAAATTGCTGCTCCATATTCAATGTGGCTTCCGCTAAAGCCGGGATTTATAAACGCACAGCGGGGCAGAAGGTATTCAGCCTTTAAAAACCCTATTCTTCGGCCAGAATATCGTTTGCTTCCAAAGGAAGCCAATATACTAAGAACTATTTATGCGGCTATGGGCAACGAGTTTCCGAGAGCCGTTAGCATTGCCGCTGATCGCATTGATGTGTCCGTTGAGCGTAGAACAAAAGAAGATGAATTCATCGATCACATAATAGCTTTGGAGGCATTATTTGGTGATACAAATAACGCGACGGGAAGTATTAGCTATAAGATTGCGCTGCGCGCTTCAATGCTCATGCACAACGACAAGCTGTCTCGCGAGAGAACGTTCTCAAAACTAAAGAGAGTAATTGGAATTCGAGGGAAGGTGGTTCACGGTGCCACAACTCTGAGCGCAATGAGGCAAAATGATCAGGAGTTGGCTTTCTGGCTAGGTGTCTTCGCGCGCCATGCGGTAACTGAGATTTTGTTGCATTATCCTGACTATGCCGAAGCAACCGCGGATGAGCACATATTGAGTCTGGTTCGGCCTTAACCGATCTCAGATGCGCAAACCGATGACTTTTGAATGACCTAGTCGGCGAGGGAATTGCTATGTGGCCAAGTATCATCCAGACTATTTCTGTAATAGTTGCCGCTCTCTCCGTCACAATTGGGGTGAGCGCATGGCGGCGATCACTGATTGGTCAGAAGCGAATAGAACTCGCTGAGCAAGTGATCGAAGGCTTTCATGAAGCACGAAATGCGCTCCAGGCGATTAGGTCTCCAATGGGGACTGCTAAAGAGGGGATGACAAGAGTTCGAAAAGAGGGGGAGGACGCAGCCGAGAGCCGTATTCTCGATCAGGCCTACGTTGCTTTTGAACGTTATGAGGCGAGGTCTGAAATTTTTTCGAAATTAATGGCTAAGAGATATCGTTTCGCACTCTACTTTGGTGACAAGGCAGCAGAGCCTTTTGAAGATTTGAACGACATCCTAAAGCAAATTTTTCTTGCATCGCACAAACTAGCCAGATTGTGGAAGGCACAAGGGACTGCAATGGAACAAGACGTTTTTGAGAAACATCTCAAAAACATGCATGCTGCCGAGGCTATATTTTGGGAGGGTGCAGAGGACCCTGATCCCCTCAATCCAAAGATTGAAACGATGCTAAACAACATAACCGAAACGTGTCGTAAAATTGTGAACCCGCGAAGAACACTATGCGAAGACCTTCAAAATAATTGGCATTCGGTGTTGAACTATCTGCAATGCAAAGTACGCTGAAGTTTAGAAGTCGAGAGAATTTATGTAATTTATCGAGAGATTTTGCGCTCCAAAGCAAGATTTAAATTATTTTAAATTTACATTTGAGGCCATAGAATGTCCGCAGTAGTCGCACTGAACTCCTAAGGCCTCCATTCCCCTCCCGGGCCCGTTGCAGCCGTTGGTGGGTTCTGCAACAAATGACCGCTTCCCGCCCTTCCCGGACCTTGGTGAGCTCCGCAACGAAAGCCCGCTCCCCGCCCTTCTCAAACCTTGGTGAGCTCCGCAGCGAAAGTTCGCGCCCTGCCCATTACGGAACTAGCCCCGCTCGGCATGAATGTCGGCGATTGAGACAAGAACTCAGTTCTTAGAATGCCTAAAATGGCGGCGCATGGCTGCCCTGTCTCTCTCATCAAACGGCGCTAGTGATCCAGAGCCAGGCTGTTACCGACTTGTCGTTGCAGCCGGTTGCCGAACGATCTGTTGCAGGGATCGACGCTGGTTTCATCGCCGACACTGCAGGGGGCTACCTGGGCTTTGCCAGCGCAACGCTGTCTGTGGCCTGAACACGGGTTCTCGGACCAGTGTTTCCCGGCCCGGAATGTCCCGGCCTTCGTGCCGGGGGAGTGATGTTGCGGCCGTCGGTAACGCGGCGCAGAAGGGGGGCGGGGTGTGACCCGGTGGGGTAGAAGGCAGGCCAGGGGCGAACCATGGCCTGCCGATACGTAGGTTAGAGCGCGGGAATGCGCAGGACCTGGCCGGGGTAGATCTTGTCCGGGTCGGACAGCATCGGCTTGTTGGCTTCGAAGATTGCCTGGTACTTGGCGCCGTTGCCGTAGACTGTTTCAGCGACCTTCCAGAGCGTGTCGCCCTTGACCACCGTGTGGAACCTGGCTTCCGGTTCGCTGCTCTCGACGGTGATTTCTTCCTCGACCTTGGAAATGCCGAGCACGTTGCCGGCGGCAAGGATCAGTTTTTCACGGGCTTCCTGGCTGGGCGCTGCGCCTGCGATCTTGACGGTGTCGCCGCTGACTTCAACCTTGACGTCGCCGTCGAGACCGAGGTCGGCAACTTCCTTTTCGATGGCTTCCGCGCTTGCTTCCGGCGCATCGTCGTCGCCAAACAGCTTCTTGCCCGCATCCTTCACGAAATCAAAGAAACCCATGTCTTTTATCCTTTAAGTCATTTTAGCCGAAATCTGCCGGCGCGCCCTGGTGGAGGTCATTTCACGCAGCGGAACCATATTGCAAATTTCCCCGGGCGGCGGAAGCAAAATCCGGGGCGGCGAGGGCAGACTTGGGAAGAGGGATCGGGTTCGACATGGGCTGGGCTCAGGCGAAGCGCTTGGCTCCGGCAACGCAGCCGACCACCAGCGTGGTGACGAGGATCATGGTGGAGGATACCGGTTCATGCAGCAGCAGGCCGGCCAGCATCAGGCCGAAAAAGGGCTGCAGCAACTGCAATTGACCGACACTGGCAATGCCGCCGATGGCAAGGCCCCGGTACCAGAAGATAAAGCCGACCAGCATTGAGAAAACGGAGACATAGCCGAGCCCCGCCCAGGCGGCGGTATCGATGCCGGTCCAACTGTCCGGCCATGTGAGCAGCGCAAGCGTGCCCATGACCGGGAGCGAGAGGGCAAGGGCCCAGGAAATGACCTGCCAGCCGCCAAGGCGGCGGGACAGTACGCCGCCTTCCGCATAGCCGAAGCCGCAGACGATGACCGCCGCCAGCATCAGTAGATCCCCTTTCGGGGAAAGATCGGCCCCTTGCGATAGCGCATAGGCAGCAACGGCGGCACTGCCGGTGCAGGAAAACACCCAGAAGAGCGGCCTCGGCCTTTCCATCCCGCGCAGCAGGCCGAAGAGGGCGGTCGCAAGCGGCAGGAGGCCGATGAAGACAATCGAATGGGCGGCTGTGACATGCTGCAAGGCGAGCGCCGTCAGCAATGGAAAGCCGACAACGACGCCAAGGGCGACAATCAGCAACGAGGTCAGATCGCTCCGCTGCGGCCGCGCCTGCCGAAGCAGCAGCAGCACAGCCATGCCGAGAAAGGCTGCAACCACAGCCCGGGCCGAGGTCAGAAACAGCGGACTGAAGCCACCAAGCGCAACCCGCGTCGCTGGCAGTGAGCCGCTGAAGATGAGAACGCCCAGGAGCCCGCTGCCCCATCCTGCCATCGATGCCTGCATGTCCGGTCTTTCTGCTGTCTTTTTTCGAATGTTCCCGTTTGGTGGAACATGTTGCTCGATCAGGACTAGTCCGGCGGGGCTGGTCGGGACAGACACAATACAGTACAATTTGTAAAAACTGTACTGATTACGCTTGCCATACACTTTAGCGGATCTACCCATGGAGCAGGACACACGCACGGCGACGGTGATGGAAGCCGTCAAGCGAAAGATCGTCAGCCGGGGGCTCGAACCTGGCGAAAAACTGCCGTCCATCCGCGGGTTCGCCGCCACCATGCGGGTGTCGCCGTCCACCGTGGTGACCGCCTATGACAGGCTGGCGGCCGAAGGCATCATCTATGCCCGCCGCGGGGCCGGCTTCTTTGTGGCCGATGCCGCCCGTCCATTTTCGGTTGCGGAGGTCGGGCCGCAGCTCGACCGGGAGATTGACCCGTTCTGGGTGTCGCGCCAATCGCTTGATGCCGGGCCGGATGTTCTGAAGCCCGGCTGCGGCTGGATGCCGGCGGACTGGATGCCCAACGAGGCCATGCAGCGCGGTCTGCGCGCGCTTGCCCGGACGGGCGGTGGTCACTTGTTCGACTATGGCGAAACGCGGGGGGCGGCGAACCTGCGCCACCTGCTGGCGCGGCAGTTCTCGGATGAAGGGCTTGACGTGAGCCCGGACCAGATTCTGCTGACACCTTCCGGAACGCAGGCCATCGACCTGATCTGCCGGTTCTTTCTGCGGCCGGGAGATACGGTGCTGGTCGATGACCCGTGTTATTTCAACTTTCAAGCCCTCTTGAAGGCCCACAGGGTGGAGGTAGCCGGTGTGCCGTTCACGCGCCGCGGACCGGATACCGGGCTCTTTGAAGAAGCGCTCAACCGGCACAAACCCAAGCTCTACATCACCAATTCTGCCCTTCACAATCCAACCGGCGCGACGATCTCGCCCCAGGTCGCGCATAAGGTGCTGAACCTGGTGGCGGCTCATGGCCTGGTGGTGATCGAGGACGATATTTTCGGCAGTTTTGCGCCAGAACCCCTGCCGAACCTTGCCGTTCTGGACGGGTTGGAGCGGGTTATCCGCATCGGCAGCTTTTCCAAGACCCTGTCTGCCTCTGTGCGCTGCGGGTACATCGCAGCACGGGCGGACTGGATCGAGGCATTGGTCGACCTGCAGGTAGCCACCAATTTCGGCGGACCGGGACCGGTCGCGAGCGATCTGGTTCATGGCGTCTTGAGCGACGGCAGTTATCGCAAGCACATGGACGCCCTGCGGGGGCGCCTTGCAAAGAAGAGGCGCGAGGTCGCTGCCAGGCTGGAGCCGCTCGGGATAAGACCCTGGGTCAGCCCAAAGGGCGGCTTTTACCTCTGGTGCCGATTGCCCGACAGGCAGGACGCCGCCGCCATTGCCCGCGCGGCACTCCGCCGGAACGTGGTTCTGGCCCCCGGCAACGTTTTCAGCGTTTCGCAATCGATGACCGGGTTCCTGAGGTTCAATGTCAGCCAGATGGGCGACGGACACGTGTATGACGTTCTGGAAAGCGCGATGAAGCCCGAGGCAGCCTGAGTTCCGGCAACTATCCTGCGCCTGCAGCGTTTGCCTCAAATATGGTTGCATCTGGCTGGTGCGAGTGACGGCTGCTTCGGGCGGCGAGACTCCTGTTCACAACGGCGGGCTCATCCGGCCAGACCCCCTTTCGATGAAGGAGCTCTTTCCCGATGAATGGCACCGCCGCGCAAAAGACGGATGCGAAGACAGCCAGGCTTTACCGCATGGTCATGCCCAAGCATATCTGTCCCTATGGTCTCAAATCGAAAGACCTTCTGGAGCGGCAGGGCTATGAGGTCGAGGACCATCACCTCACGACACGTGAGGAGACCGATGCCTTCATGGAAAAGCACGATGTGGAGACGACACCGCAAACCTTCATCGGTGACGCGCGGATTGGCGGTTATGACGATCTGCGCGTCTATTTCAAGCTCGATCCGCCAGAAGAGGAGCGCAGCGACACGACCTATCGGCCCGTGATCGCCATCTTTGCCGTTGCCTTGCTTCTGGCCCTCGGCCTGTCCTGGCATCAATATGGAACGCCTGTCACCCTGCGGGCTGCGGAATGGTTCGTGTCGCTTTCGATGACGATCCTGGCGATCCAGAAGCTGCAGGACGTGGAGAGCTTCTCCACCATGTTTCTGAACTACGATTTGCTGGCCATGCGCTGGGTTCCCTATTCCTGGATCTATCCCTATGCGGAGGCCTTCGCAGGTATCCTGATGACGGCCGGTGCGCTGGTCTGGCTGTCTGCCCCGGTGTCCTTCTGCATCGGCCTGATCGGCGCTGTCAGTATTTTCAAGGCGGTCTATCTGGAAAAACGAGAGCTGAAATGTGCCTGCGTTGGCGGCAGTTCCTCAGTTCCGCTCGGTTTTGTCTCGCTGACCGAAAGCCTGATGATGATGGCCATGGGCCTGTGGATGCCGTTTCGTGTGTTTGTTCTACAGGGATAAAAGGCAAAAACGCGTCCGCTTCGGGGAGCGGGCGCACACCTTTTCGGTTTCTTCCTGACTGGCTGTTTCCGAGGCTCTGTTCCAACTATCTGAATTTAAAAGTGTTTGTTTGGATCATAAGAACGCTACGAGAGAAAGCTTAGCCAATCATCAAAGTTTTCTCTTGCGCTTTTCGCGCGCCTCGAAATACTTAGCAATATGGCTAAGCATGATCCTGATCTTTCCCTGTTGTTCCACGCGCTGTCCGACCCGACGCGCCGGGCAATGCTGACAAGGCTCGCCAGTGGCCCTGCGCGGGTGACGGACCTTGCCGAACCCACCGGGCTGAAACTGCCGACGGTGATGCGGCACCTTTCCGTGCTGGAGGAGGCGGGGTTCATCACCACCGCAAAGGATGGGCGCATACGCACCTGCGCCATCGTTCCGGAAGCCATGGAGCCGGTGCGGACATGGATCGATGAACAGCGTGCCATCTGGGAGGCTCGCCTCGACAGGCTGGACGCATTTGTCATGAACGTGATGAAGGAGACCGGAGAATGACGCAGAACGTGGTTCCGCAAAGCGCAGCCTCCACCGCCGCTGGCGAGGCAAGAGACGGATTTGCGACGCTCACCTTCGAGCGCGACATGGCTGCTCCTGCTGAAACTCTCTGGCAGGCGTGGACCGCTCCGGCGGCACGGGCGGTCTGGGCTGCACCTTCCCCTGCCGTCACGGTGGAGTTTATTGAAGCCGACACCAGGGTGGGCGGACGGGAGATCTCGCTCTGCAAAGTGGACGGTCAGCCGGACATCCGCTGCGAATGTGGTTGGCTGGACCTGCAACCACCGTTGCGCAGCGTGAACTACGAGGTGACCTCGAGCGAGGGCGAAACGCAGTCCGTCGCGCTTGTGACCGCAGCAATCGCAGATTTGGGGGAGCGCAGTCGGTTGTCCGTGACGCTGCAGCTTTCCTCGCTCGGTGCGAATATGCAAGAAGGCTACCGGGACGGCTTCAATGCGGCCCTCGACAATCTTGCCGGGGTTGCCGAACGCACGATGATCCTGCAGCGGGTGATCCGCGCACCGCGATCCGTTGTCTGGGGCGCCTGGATGAACCCCGAAACTCTTCCACAATGGTGGGGGCCGGACGGCTTTTCCTGCCACACCACGCGGATTGATCTGCGCGCTGGCGGTGAATGGGTGTTCGACATGATCGCCCCTGACGGCACGGTGTTTCCCAACCATCACCTCTATGGAGAAGTCCGACCGGGCGAACGTCTCACCTATACGCTGCTGTGGGGAGAGAATGGTCCGAAGCATGCCGACGCCTGGGCCTCGTTCGAGGAGGAGGACGGCGCAACGAAGGTCACGCTCGGCATGGTCTTCAGCACCGCCGCGGAATTCCAGGAAGCCAAGGGTTTTGGCGCTGTGGAGCTGGGGCGGCAGACCCTGGGCAAGCTGGAAAGCTATATCAAGGCGGGCTGAAGAGGCGCGGTCTTGCTATCTTCCTTGGCCTTTCGGAAGGAGGGCAAGGGAGACCTCCTGTGAGGGGCTCAGTGTCTGAAGATTGAGACAATCAGGTGGTGCGATCGGGTGGAGAACACCTTTTCGCTGAAACCGGCTTGCCCTAATGCTCAAACTCCGCAAGTCTCCGCTGGAACGTTCCTGCCACCAAGCTCCGCGGAGACCCTCCATGCATATTCTCATCATCGGCGCAGCCGGTATGGTTGGCCGAAAGCTGGTTGAAAAGCTGGCTGCGGAACCGGACGTGCTCGGGTTCGAGGTTTCGCGGCTGACCCTGGCCGACGCCAATCAGCCAACGGTTCCGGCGGCACTGCCCGGTGTTGCCGAGGCGGTGACCGTGGACCTTTCGACGCCTGGATCGGCACAGACGCTGGTTGCTGCGCGCCCGGATGTCATCTTCCACCTTGCGGCCATCGTCTCCGGCGAGGCGGAGCAGGAATTTGAAAAGGGATATGCGGTCAATCTCGACGGCAGCCGCGAGCTGTTCGAGGCCATCCGGCTCGAAGGCGCGCGCGAACCGTATTTTCCAAAGGTGATCTTCGCGTCGTCAATTGCCGTGTTCGGCCAGCCGTTTCCTGAAAAGATCGGCGACGAATTCTTTATAACGCCTCTGACCAGCTACGGCACGCAAAAGGCGATCACCGAACTGCTGCTGGCCGACTATACCCGCAAGGGTTTCTTCGACGGCATCGGTCTGCGCCTGCCGACGATCTGCATTCGCCCGGGCAAGCCTAACAAGGCGGCCTCCGGTTTCTTTTCCAACATCATGCGCGAACCCCTTGCCGGGCAGGAGGCCGTGCTGCCGGTGGACGAAGGCGTGCGCCACTGGTTCGCAAGCCCGCGCGCCGCAGTTGGCTTTTTCGTTCACGCAGCGCGGCTCGACACGGGCCGCATGGGCCCCCGGCGCACTGTTACGCTGCCGGGGCTTTCCGCCACCGTCGGGGAGCAGATCGAGGCACTGCGACGGGTTGCCGGGGAAAAGGCTGTCAGCCTGATCCGCCGGGAGCCGGACGAAACCATCGTTCAGATTGTTGACGGCTGGCCGAGAAACTTCGACGCCAGAAGGGCTCTGGATCTCGGGTTTCAGGCGGAAACCAGCTTTGACGACATCATCCGCATACATATCGAAGACGAATTGGGAGGCAGATATCCATGACCGCAGAGGGGTTTGACGTGAAGGGCAGGATCGCGCTCGTGACCGGTGGCGGCACGGGGGTCGGCAAGGCTGTTGCCGCTGGCTTGAGCCGGGCCGGCTGGCGGGTTGTGATCAGCGGTCGCCGCAAGGATGTCCTGGAAAAGACGGCGACCGAGCTCTCCGGCGATACCGGCAACGACGTGTCGTGGATTGCCGCGGACGTCGGTGATCCTGCATCGGTAAAGTCTCTCTTCGACGAGATTTCGAAGACCTTCGGCAGGCTGGATCTTCTGGTCAACAATGCGGGCATCTCGAACGCGTCCGTCCCGCTGGAGGACATCTCGTTCGAGGAGTGGAGCGCAGTCGTGTCGGCGAACCTGACCGGGGCCTTTCTTTGCACCCAGCAGGCCTTCCGGCTGATGAAGGCGCAGGAGCCGCGCGGCGGACGCATCATCAACAACGGCTCGATCTCGGCGACGACGCCAAGGCCGAATTCTGCCCCTTATACCTCGACCAAACATGCGATCACTGGCCTGACGAAGTCCGCCGCTCTGGATGGACGTCCGTTCGATATTGCCTGCGGCCAGATCGACATCGGCAATGCGGCCAGTGACATGACGGCCAAAATGAGCGGCGGTGTGCTGCAGGCCAACGGCGAAACAGCCTCGGAGCCGACCATCGATCCGGTGCATGTTGCCAATGCGGTTACCTATATGGCCAGCCTGCCGCTGGATGCCAATGTGCTGACATTGACGGTGATGGCAACCGGCATGCCGTTCGTGGGCCGGGGCTAGGCTGACTGCCTTCGCTGCCCGGATTTCAACTTTGGGCAGCGGCTTGCAGGTCATTGCCGAGGCCGGAAAGACATGCTGCCCGAATGTCTTCGGCAAACAGGCGCATGCGACGGTTGAGGCGGCGTTCCCGGGCATGGAGCAGATAGATGCCCCATGCCGGCACAGCGATCTCCGGTAACAGGGGTACCAGCTTTCCGGCAGCAAGTGCCTGCGTCACGATAAAATCCGGCAGCCGGCTGATGCCATGTCCCTGAATAGTTGCGTCCAGCAGGAACGTCCCGCTGTTGGAATTGAGGGCGGGCTGAAACTCAAGTCGCTGGCGCTTGCCCTTTTGCGTCTGGAACTCCCAGACAGTCCGGCGTGCCCAGCCGAAATGAAGTAGCCGATGCTTCAGCAGATCTTCGATCGATTGCGGTGCGGGATGGCCGCGCAGGTAGTCTGGGCTGGCAAAGAGGCAATGCTCCACGGTGCCCAGTTTCATCGTGATGGCATCTTCGGGCCGCGTTTCGGTGATGCGGATCGCAAAGTCATAGTTTTCTCTGGCAAGATCGACCAGCCGGTCATCGAAATCGACGGTTAGCTGGATGTCCGGGTGCCGGGCCTGGAAGTCGATCAGCGCCGTGTTGAGGAAGCCGTGGCCGAAATCCCTCGGGATTGAGATCGACAGGGGCCCGGAAGGCGCGGTCCCGCTGCTCAGGAAATCGTCCTCGATTTCGTCGGCATCGCTGACAACGCGGCTCGCACGCTGAAAAAGTTCGCGTCCGGGTTCGGTCAGGTTCCAGTAGCCGGGAGAGCGATCGACCAGCCGGGTCCCATAGCGATCTTCCAGCAGCGACAGGCGGCGGCTGACCGCTGATTTTGCGATGCCGAGTTCCGCAGCAGCCTTCGAAATGCTGCCGCTGGCAACCACCTGAACGAACAGCCGCAGGTCTTCCATTTGACCCATATTGTTCTCCAAATCAGAACGACAGGTCCTGATTTTGATATCTGGTTATGAAATTTGCAACTTCCTATCTGTTGGAGAACCTGAAGTGCTGGCCCATTTCACCACGGGTGACCTACGATCTTGCCCGCTCAAAAGCAGATTGGAAACGCCATGAACGCAGAGATTGACATTCGCACCACGGCAATGCCCGCGGACATGCGCATTCTGCTGGATGCGTATCCGCGCGATACCTGGGAAGCTCATCCAGGCTTCAAGGAGAAAACCAGCAACTGGCTGGGGGCACATGTGATGTTCCGGCAGTTGGCGGAACTGGTGCACCTCGAAACGCAGGCCTATCTGGAGAAGCTGAGAGATCCGGACGCTTTTGCAGCCAGACTGTCTCGCTATGGCGACCTTCTGGTGCGCAATCTCCACGGCCACCACACCTGGGAAGACAAGAGATACTTTCCGGAACTCTGCGAGGCCGACCCGCGTTTCGAGAAGGGATTGGAGATCCTAGAAAAGGACCACGAAGCGCTGGACACGATGTTGTTCGGCTTCTCACGAACCGCCAACCGCGCGATCAAGCTGGTCCAGCTTGACGAAGCGCAGGCGCGCGAGGAGGCTGGAAAGCTGCAGCCGGTAACCGAGACGATAGAAAAACTGCTGTCGCGCCACCTGAGCGATGAAGAGGAGTTGGCAGTGCCAATCATTCTTCACCATCGCCTGCGCGGATAGCTGCAACACACGGCCGGGCGCGGTTTTGCTTCCGGCCGTGTGCTGGTTTCAGGGGGGAGCCCCATAAACGATGACGGAATGACCCGGAGAAAGACGATGCCCAAGCCGACTGCCGACTTGTCGAAGGAAGAAAACCAGACTGATGCTGCCGACCGACGTGCGCAAGGGGAATTCGTTCGCGGTGTCAGCGGGTTTCGCTCTGCCATCGGCGATGCGGATTTTCCGGCAGAAACCGGGCGCTATCATCTCTTCGTCGCGCTCAACTGCCCCTGGTGTCACCGTGTGACGCTTACGCGAAACGTCCTCGGGCTTCAGTCCGGTGTTTCCATGGATGTTGCCTTTCCGGGGCGGACGGAAAAAGACGACCCGGCAGGTGAGAACCTCTGGGAATTCAATCCTGAAAGAGTGGCCAGCCTGACAGGTGAACCCTTGCCGGAATGCACGGAGGAAACGGCGACGGGGGAGGGGCTGCGGCTGGTGAAACAGATCTACCAGGCAGAAGGGTCAGATGAACGATCCGTCCCGGTTCTCTACGACAAGAAGCAAAAGCGAATCGTCAACAATGAAAGCGCCGAGATCATTCGCATGTTGAACGCGCATGCCGGGGCGCTGGGCAGCACGATTGCCCAGGAAGCGCGGCCTGACCTTTATCCGGACGATGAAGATCTGCAGGCGCAGATCGATGCCTTGAACGAAGCGATCTATACGCGGATCAACAATGGCGCCTACAAGGCTGGATTTTCATCCGATCAGAGTGTCTATGCGGCGGCTTACGAGGGGTATTTCACCCAGCTGGCAGAACTGGAGGATCGGCTTGGTGCCGATGGTAGACCGTTTCTGACCGGCGACAGATTCACTGAAGCCGACCTGAGGCTGTTCCCGACGCTTTACCGGCACGATCCGGTCTATTTCGTGCGCATGAAGCTGAACGGGGCCCGCATTCTGGACTATCCAAATCTGTGGCGTTGGCTGTGCCGGGTGCATGCCCTGCCGGGTGTTGCCGAGAGTTCGTCACTGATCCATTGCAGACAGGGTTATTTCGGCCGGTCGTGGAACAACGTCGTACCGCTGGGGCCTTTCCGGCCGATGCCCTATCCGCAAGCCTATGGTCATCCCGAACTTGCAGAGCAGCAGTAACGGGGCTGAGGCAGGGCGCGCACGCTTTGGGTCAATCTCGCAGAAGACTTGCTAGCGCGTTGGCGTTCGCCCATAGCTTTGCCTGTACTGTTTCGGCGTCATGCCGGTCTTGCGCTTGAACGCCCGCTCGAAGGCGGTCTGGTCGGAGTAGTCCAGCTCGAAGGCGATCTGCGCCAGTGAGTGACTGGTGTCGACAAGGGCGTGGCGTGCGATACGATAGCGACAGTCGTCCAGAAGGGTGGAAAAGCGCAGGCCTTCCTCTCCAAGGTGCCGGTGCAGGCTGCGGCGGGAGAGGCCAAGCCGTCGGGCCACGGCCTCCTGATCGGAAGATCCGGTGCCAAGCCCTTCGTAGATGGCCGTGCGGGTGCGGGCGGTCAAAGACTTGGGTCGAGCTCTACTCGCAAGAGCCTGGCTCAAACTGGCAAGGGCATTGCGATGCCCGCCGCAGGTGTCGCGCGGCATTGGTGCGCTCAGAACCTTTTCAGGAAAACTGAGCGCATTCGTTTCACAGTCAAAGAGGCAGAAACTGCCTGCGGTTTCCGCCCAGATGGAAAGCGGGCGCGCGGCGGTGTGTTCGAAGCAGATCAGGTCCGGCTGCCAGTCGGCGCCAGCCCCCCGCCGAATGAGTTCCGTCAGCACGGACAGCGTGAATTCGGCATCCTGCCTGCGCGGCCAGATATCCGGGTTGAGGATGCGGTAGGTGAGTGTTGCGACACCCTCTTCGACGGTGAGCTGGAGATCCGTTTCGCTCTGGATGAATTTTATGAAGCGTTCGAACGTCCTTAAGGCGGAGCCGACAGTGGATGCGGTCAGAAGCGCGTCGCCAAGTTCGCCAAGGTCTTGCAGGTTCAACCTGGGGCCGGATTGCCAGCCGATACCCGGTTGACCGAGCATCGCCGCCCCGTGCTCGTAAATCTCTACAAAGGAATACAGTGGAATTTCGACTTGCGTATCCTGCCAGGCGTCAACCGGCACGCCGCTCTGGCGTCCCAGAGCCGCTGGCTCCAGGCCCTTGTCGATCAGCATTGCCTGCAGACCGCTCAAGGCACCTGAGATGATCGTTGCACCTCTTGGCATGACCCCCGCCTCTCCCGAAAGCCCCGCTTGGCCCACCTGACGCAGGTGACGCCAAGTGGAAGCAGCAAGTACAGCAGAGTTCTGGAGCTGTTGCAATTGAGGCTCACGGGATTTCAAGGTCGTCGCAAAGATTGGCCAAAATTGTCGAGAAGTACGCAAAAGCCCTCTCTCTAATGGCAGGCACAGAGAGATCCGGTTCAGCACCTTGAAAACTTGGGCGTCCGGACGAGGGAACAGATTTGGTGACCTGCATCGATGTGGCAGTGGCCGGCGGTGGACCCGCTGGTGCCTTCACAGCGCGTGAGCTGGCTCGTGCCGGGCTCAGCGTGCTCCTGATCGACCCGGCAACCTGCCGTCCCAGGCTGGAAGGCCTTGGCGAGCGGGTGGCGCAGCTTCTCGTAGCCAAGGGACTCGATGAAGCCCTGGCGGCTGCCAGCAATCCTTTACCCCGTTATGTGACATGGGCGGGCCTCACAGGCACGGCCAATGGCGAGCGGCTGGTCCGCCGTCATGTCTTCGATGAAGCCTTGAGGCGTGCAGCCCTTGAAGCCGGAGCTCAAACCCGGCGGGCGCGTCTCGGCCGGCTTCTGAAATCCGACGCCCAGCGGGGCGTGCTCTTGAAGCTTTCCACCGGGGAGGAGGTCAGTGCACGGCTGCTGATCGACGCGCGCGGGCGGCAAGCCACATCCGCCCAGCGCCTCAAGGGTCCGCAAACCCTAGCAATTGCAGGGCTGACACAGGGAACTGCAGGTGTTGCCGGTACCCACGTGGAAGCGACACCGCAGGGCTGGCTCTGGGTGGCGGAAGATCCGGATTTTGGCCGCTGGCTGCAGATTTCCATCGCAGCGGAGGATCTCTCCGGCTCCGGTCAAGCGGCCTTGCAGGACCGGATGGCCCGATTTCTTGCCCAGGAACAACTTGCCGGACGGTTCTCAGATCTTTCCTTCCGGGGGCCGTTGATCGCCCGGGCTGCCGGTCTGGTTCTGGCAGCTCCTCGATTGCAGCTTCCGGTCATTCCGGTTGGCGATGCAGCGGTTGCGATCGACCCCTTGTCCGGTCACGGGCTGTTCTGGGCCCTTTCCTCTGCACTGTCTGCGGTGCCGAGCGTGTTGACTATCCTCGAAAATCCGGAAGAGGGGCAGCGGCTTGCGGCCCGGTTTTACCGCGACCGTGTGGTGGAAACCTTCTGGCGTCAGGCACGCACCGGCCGTGACTTCTACCGGCTGGAAACGCGCCTTTCGGGCAATCCTTTCTGGATGGAGCGGGTCTGTTGGCCGGACGACGCACCATCCCATCCGAGCGTGTCCGAAACCTTCCTGCAGCAGCGCGTTGTCGTCGACAACAACCGGTTGGTTGAACGGGACGTTTTGGTGACGCCGCAGGATCCCGGCGGTGTTGCCTATGTCGCGGGCATCCCGGTTGGCGATCTCAAGCCGTTCTTTCCGTCTTCCGCCATGGCACAGCCGCCGCCGTGCGCGCCGTCTCCCGCGCTCAAGGCCGCCTTCGGTTGGCTTGAGAGCCGCGGACTTCTGCAAGGCTCGCTGAGCCGCACGCAACACTACCAGACCAAAACGAGGGAAACAGCATGATCAAACGAATGCGAAAGGGGCATCTGGCCGGCCTTGCCGGGCTCATGCTTCTGCTGCCTCTTCCGGCGGGGGCGCAGGACGGTGCCAAGCTTCTGGAAGAAAATTGCAGCGGCTGTCACATGGCAGATGACAGCGGCGCTCTCAGCCGTATCAGCGGCCAGCGCAAGACGCCCGAAGGCTGGCTGATGACCATCGTGCGCATGCGGCTCTTCCACGGCATGGAAATCGATCCTGCCGTTCAGAGCGAGCTGGTGCACTATCTTGCCGATACGCAAGGCCTTGCCCCAAGCGAGACCGAAGGGCTGCGGTACGTTCTGGAACGCGAACCGGCACATATGGAAGAGGTGGAGGCCCCACTTGGCGAAATGTGCGCCCGTTGCCATTCGGCGGCCCGGTTCAAACTTCAGCGGCGGACACCGGAAGAATGGGCCCTGCATATCGATTTCCACCTCGGCCAATGGCCAACCCTGGAATATCAGGCCCTTGCCCGCGACCGGGAATGGCTGAAACTGGCCCGCGAGGAAGTTGTACCGCTTCTGGCAGAGCGCTATCCGCTGGAGACAGATGCCTGGAACAAATGGCTGGAGGCACAAAAGCCGCAGGCCACCGGCAGATGGGTGTTTGCAACCAGCCTGCCGGAAAAGGGCGACGCCTATGGTGCGCTTGAGGTTACCGGCGACAGCCAGCCCTATTCGGTGTCCGGCACCTTGATGACCGTCGACGGGGAGGAGCTGACCCTTGAGGGTAAGCTGAACGTCTATACCGGCTACGAATGGCGCGCCAATCTCGACATTGGCGGCGAGAAATACCGGCAGATCCTGGCAATTTCGGAAGATGGCAGCAGCCTGATCGGCCGTCAGTTCCTGCATGCCGAAGATAGCCTCGGAGGCTCCTTCAAGGCGGCCAGGGCAGGTGGTGACCCCGCCATTGTCGGCGTGGTGCCTTCCATTGTTCCTGCTGGCAGCAGCGCAAAGGTCCAGATCGTCGGCACCGGGCTTGGCGAAGTCGCCCTCAGTGGTGCGCTGGAAGTCACCGGCGGTGAAGCCAACGCCTATGGCGCTGTTATCGACGTGGCGCCTGCGGCAGATACCGACGGCCTGGTCACGATTGCGGCAGGGGATGCGGCCACTGAAGACACGCTTGCGGTCTACAGCCACATCGACAGCCTGAAAGTGGAACCGGCCTTTGCTGTTGCCCGTGTCGGTGGCGGTGGCGGCTCTGCCGGGAAGGTTCCGGCGCGCTTCGACGCTGTCGGCTACTGGAACGGGCCGGACGGCCAACCAGGGACGGAGGACGATATCCGCATCGGCTCCGTGCCGGCCACCTGGTCGCTCGCGCCCTTCAACGAAGAGGCAGAGCACCTGAAAGACACCGAATACGCAGGGTCGATGGACGAAACGCTTGGCATCTTCATGCCTGCCGTTGCGGGTCCCAATCCCGAGCGTCCCTTCTCCACCAACAATGCGGGCAATCTGAAGGTGCTGGCAACCAGCGGCGAGGCGACCGGTGAAGGTCAGCTCATCGTCACGGTGCAGCGCTGGAACGATCCCCCGATCCGCTGAAACAGGAGTTTGAAACCATGGGATATCTCTTTTTTCAGCCGCAGAACGCGCATCGGGTCGAAGTGGACGGGCGCCACCTGCTTTTCCATGTGCCGACGACATCTCTGTTCGAGATCGACCGGCTCGACAACGACGTGATCGATCTCTTCAGCGACCGGACGAAGGTGTCAGAAGCCGATGTCCGGGAGCGGTTCAGCGGCCGGGTAGATCCGGTCGAGGTGACAGAGCGGATCCGTTCGTTTCTCGATCTCGACATCATCACCGACGGCCGCCCGCCAAGGGCGGAGCGGCCGCCGATCCATATCCAGAACTTTCCGCTGACGACGATTGTTCTCAACGTCAACACGGGCTGCAATCTTTCCTGCACCTACTGTTACAAGGAAGATCTGGATACACCGTCCAAGGGCCGGCGGATGGCCTTCGAGACGGCGAAACGCTCGATCGAACTGCTGCTGGCGGAAAGCCCCGACCGGGACAGCTACAATGTTGTCTTCTTTGGCGGCGAACCGCTCAGCAACCTGGCCCTGATCAAGGAAGTCGTTGCCTATGCGGAAGACCGTTTCGGCAATCTGGGCAAGCGCGTCGACTTTACCCTGACAACCAACGCGACGCTTCTGACCGAGGAGATCGTCGACTGGCTCAACGCGCACCGGTTCGGTCTGACCGTTTCGATGGACGGGCCGAAGGCGCTTCACGACAAGAACCGCAAGACTGTCGGCGGCAAAGGCACCTACAATGTCGTAGCCTCCAAGACAAAGATGTTGCTGGAACGCTACACCTCCCGCCCGGTCGGCGGGCGGGTGACGCTGACCCATGGCGTCACGGCGGTCTACGAGATCTGGGATCACCTGAAAAACGAGATCGGCTTTCATGAAGTCGGCTTCTCGCCGGTGACCTCCGGTCCCATCGCGCCGTTCAATCTAACCGGTGACGAGTTGCAGACGGTGTTCGACGAGATGAAACGGCTCGGGCGGCACTACCGCGATGAAGCGCTTCTGGGCCGCAACATCGGCTTTTCCAACATGCACCAGCTCATGAACGACCTTTACGAAGGCCGGTCAAAAGCTCTGCCTTGCGGGGCAGGGCTCGGCATGCTGGCGGTCGATCACGAGGGCGGGCTCAATCTCTGCCACCGGTTCACCGGCTCGGACATGGAGACCTATGGCACGGTTGATGGCGGCATTGAAAAGCAGAAGCTGGCCCGTTTCATCGAGGACCGGGCCGACCGTACCGACAAGGGCTGCTCCACCTGCCGCATCCGCAACATCTGCGCGGGCGGCTGTTACCACGAGAGCTACGCCCATTTCTCCGATCCGATGAAGCCGACCTACCACTATTGCGACCTCATGCGCGACTGGGTGGATTTCGGCATCGGCGTCTATGGCGAGTTGATCGCCGGCGCACCGGCTTTCTTTTCGGATCACATCATGCCTCGGAGGGCATTTGGCAAATGAGACACTTGAAACCCCTGAACCAGAAAGCCGACCGCGTCGTCACTGCGGTCGAAACCGACAAGATGGATGAAGTGCGGGCCATGCAGACTGTTGTGGTCGGCTGCACATCGACCCTCGATCCCGGCTGGGAAGTCGACCCGTTTGGCGGTGTCGCCGCCCTGTGCCAGCCGATGGAGGCCGATCTCTACGGCTGCTCGGACCCATGCTGGTGGCCGGCCCAGGTGCCGGACACGATCAATTCCTATCGCGACTGGAACGCCGATGCCGACAACGCCGGCAAGGACTGGCGCTCGCTCGGCACGGTTTTCCCGTCCGACAGCGAAACCTGACCGGCAGACGCCTTACAAGATATTCGGAGAAACCCGATGCGAAACCTGATTGCTGCGGCAAGCGCAGCCCTGGCCCTGAGCCTTACCGCTCTGCCGGCCCTCGCCAAGGACCTGATCGTCACGGCCGCAAAGCCCGACCGGCTTTACGTGATCGACGCTAAGGCACGGACGATAGAGACCGACTGCAAACTCGACTTCAACCTGATCCCCGGTGTCATCGTCGTGTCGCCGGACAACAAGATCGCCTATATCCTCGGCAATCGCTGGGAGGACGTGTTCGGTATCGACCTGTCCACCTGCGAGATGGTCTTCTCCGCACATCAGTCCGACGGCGACATCCGGCGCAAGACGATTGCCTCCCTGGCCGTTTCCAAGGATGGCAAGGAGGTCTACACGGTGCGAAATCCCGTGCGGCTGCTCGCCGACCGCTACGAGATTCTGGAGCCGGAAATTGCTGTTTATGACACTTCGGCCGGCCTTGACGCCAAGCCGGCCCGCACGTTTCCAAGCCCGCGCCGCATGACGGTTATGGCGACCGGTCGGGACGGGATGCTCTATGCCGCCGGGCACGAGATTTATGCCATTGACCCGAAGACGGGCGAGATCTCGATCAAGATCAAGAATGCCACCTGGGACCGGCCGACCTATTCTCCGCCGGACGTCCTTGCCTTCTGGCCCATCGGCACGCAGGCAGACGAGTTCCTGCTGCTCTATTCGGCCGCCAAGTTCACCGACGAGTCGATGAGCGAGATTGCCGATTTCGTCTGGGGGTACCAGTCGGTCGATCTGACGACTGGGGAAAGCGATATCCAGGATTTCGCCAGCCTGGAAGTGATCATGTTCTCCGCTGTTCGTGATCCAAACGACAAGAGCAAGCTTTACGGTGTCTACACCCAGCTTTCCAAGCATGATGTCGAGAAGAAAGAGCTGATCAAGCGGGTCGACCTGCCACACACCTATTACTGTGTGAACATCTCGTCCGACGGCAAGGAGATCTATGTCGGCGGCACCAATGACGACATTGGCGTCTACGATGCAGAGACCCTGGAACGTATCGGTGAAATTCTCCTGCCTTCGGGCGGCGACATGGCTGCCGGTACGATGCAGGTGATCAGCACCGGAAGTTAGGAGAGAGAACCGAGCCTGCCAGGTCCCCGCTTTTATGGGGATGACAGTGGCAAGGTTGCAGACAAGGAACACGGATGAAACAGGCAGTTTCCTTGCAAGGAGCAGACCGGGCCGGGACCGTATCGTCCCGGCCTTCACTGCTGCGTGGCCTGTTTAACCGGGTCTTCGGCAGCCGCGAGGCGGCGTGGCTGGTGCCGCTGGTCGCGCCCTATCGCTGGCCGCTGGCAATGCTGTTCCTGCTGTCCTTGGTGGCGGCAGGTGCCGCCCTTGTGCCGCCTTACCTCACCAAGCTTGTCATCGACCGGGGCCTTATGGCTGGGGACAAGCAGGCGCTTGTCGTGTTTGTGGCCGTGCTGTTTGGTGTCGGACTGGTCGCCTTGGCGCTGGGCGCACTCAATTCCCTGCTGCACCTGCGATTTTCGGCAAGACTGCTGAAGGATCTGCGCCGGTCCGCGGTTGATCAGATCCTTGCCCAGTCGCCCCGCTGGCAGGCGAGACAATCCATCGGCGAACTCATGAGCCGCCTGGATGGCGATGCCGGGGAAGTTCAGCAATTCACCTTTGCAGTGCTGGTGAACGGCGGCGGCAGTCTTCTGAGACTGATCGGCGGTCTTGTGATGCTGTTTGTGCTTGCGCCTAAACTGGCTCTTCTGGCCCTTGCGTTGGCACCGGTGGAACTGTTGTTTTTTGCTCGTGCCCGGTCCGTGACCCAGGCGAAGGCAAGAGACGTGCGGCACGCGCGCGGTGTGCTGGCATCCGGGCTTGCGGAGACGATTACCGGGCTCTCTGCGTTGCGGGCGCTGAATGCGACTGGCGCGGCGGCAAAGCGGATCGAAACACGGCAGCAAGGCCTTGTCGCTGCGCTGCTTTCTGCGCAGATGTGGAACGAGGTGACGCGGGCGGTGCCGATGGTGCTGACGGCGATCCTGCGCGGCGCTGTGTTTCTCGTCGGCGGGCTGGCGGTGATCGACGGCACGATGCCGCTCGGATCCCTGATTGCCTTCACGGCCTATCTGGCCTTTCTGATCGGCCCTATGCAGGCGCTGATCTCGCTCTGGCACGGACAGGCCCGCATGAAGGCGGCGCTTGACCGGCTGGACCGGATCATGAGCGCCGTGCCGGATGTCCAGGAACCGGCATCGCCAGTTCGGCTGCCAGCCGATGGCGGTGAAATGGTGCTGGCAGGTGTTGCCTATGCACCGGACGGCGGTACGCCGCTGTTTGAGAATGTTTCCCTGATCGTGCCCAAGGGGCAGAAAGTCCGGCTCAGTGGGCCGTCCGGCATCGGCAAGACGTCCCTATTGTCTCTGCTACAGCGCCATGACGACCCGAAGGCCGGAACGATCCTGCTGGATGGCACGGACCTGCGCCATCTGTCGCTGCACGATCTCCGCGCGGTCATCGCGCTGGTGCCGCAAAAGGGGCATGTGTTTTCTGGGACCGTCTCGGACAACCTCCGTCTGGGAGCGGCCGATGCGGATGAAGACGACATGCGGGCCGTTCTGCGGTTTGTGGAACTGGAAGACCGGTTTGCGGGTGAAGGACTTGAAACAATACTGGGTGAAGGCGGGCTGGATCTGTCGGGCGGCGAGCGTCAGCGGCTGTGTCTCGCCCGGGCCCTGCTGCAACCGTTCAACGTGCTGATCCTCGACGAAAGCCTGTCGGAAGTCGATGCGGAGAGGGTGTCGCGGATCATGGCGCGGATCGATAGCCGATTTGGCGACCGCACCCGTCTAGTCGTCACGCATGGAGATGCGGAACGCTATGGCGCTTTTGACGGTGAGCTGGTGTTGAAAGCGAGGGGGGCCGGTTCGTGATCCGGGTCGGGCTGATAGACGGCGCCTTGCCACAGGATTGGCCGGGTTTGGAGGCGCAGGAATGGTTTTGCAGGCCGGATGGCGCGGACCTTGCGACTGGCCATGCCGAGGCCATGGCAAAAACCCTGTGCGCCCATGCGAAAGAGGTTCAGGTGTTCAACGCCGTGGTGTTTCCCGGGCAGCTTTCGACCTCGCTCGGTGCTGTCTGTGCCGCCTTGCACTGGCTTGCCGAAAATCCGCCCGACATCGTCCTATGCGCCTTCGGTATGGCGCGCTCTACCGTTGAGCTGTCCGTCGCAGTCTCCCGGCTGCAACAGGCAGGCAGCTGGATTGTGGGTTCTGCACCGGCGCGCGGCGGCAATGCCTATCCGGCGGCATTTGAAGGTGTCCTGTCCGTGCAGGGCGATGCGCGCTGCGGCCCGGAAGAGCTTTCGCGACTGGACCTGCCGCATGCGACCTTCGGGGCTTGCCCGACTGCCTTTGGGCGAGGCGATATCCGCGGCGCCAGCGCAGCGGCGGCGCATCTGGCCGGGCTGCTGGCAAAATCTGTTCAAACCTCAGAAACGGCAGCCGTGGACGGACTTGAGATTTTCACGCGCTATCGGGGGCGGGAGCGGCGCGAGGCCGCGGTTCAGCGTTTCTGAAGGGAAGAGACGCGGGGTGAGAGCCCTCGCATGCGCACTGACCAGCTGATAAAGATCCCTTCATGAGTGGCACGGTCAGATTTGAAAAATGGCATCACCGGAACGACAGCGCGGAAAATGCGCTGATCTTTCCTGATGGTTGCCGCGACGTGCTGGTGGTGCGCGAGCCGGGCAAACGGGAAAAGGTTCTGCTGACTGATCTGGATTTTCAACCGCGCGTGTCAAAGCTCGCGGAAGGCACCCGGATTACAGGCTTCCGCTTGCGCCCGGGGGCCGTGGTGACAGACGAGGTTCTTCTGGCTGTCGCCCGTGATTGCGCGCAGGTGGAAGAACTCCTGGGCAACGCACTTGATGAGACCAACGATCTGGACGACGTGATCGTTGCCCTGACGCTGCCGCAGGTAACCGTCGACTATGTATCAAAGCAGGCGGGCGTTTCGCTGCGCACACTGCAGAGGCGCTTCCGGGAGCATGGGCTACCGTCGCCGGAGTATTGGCGCCTGCTCGCGCGGGCCCGCAGGGCGGCAGGATTACTGGCCTCCGACCTGCCTCTGGTGGAGATCGCATCCGCCTGCGGCTTCAGCGACCAGGCCCATATGACGCGTGACCTGAAGCGCTGGTTCGGCGGGTCACCGGCGCAATTGCGCCGGGACCCTTATTGCTTGTCGCTGTTGTCTCAACCGGCACTTGGCAACTGGACAGGCGAGCAGATCTCGACGAGGTAACCGAACGGATCGCTCACATAGGAGGTGATCTGGCCCCAGGGTTCTTCGCGCGCATCCTGCAGCTTGGTTGCACCGGCGTCGACGGCGCAGGCGAGCGCGCCTGCAACGTCATCCGTTTCAAAGGCCAGTTCGAACACAGGTGACTTTGGGTCCGGCGTGCCTGGTGTCTTGCCGAGTTGCCTCATCAGCGACTTGGCGGAAAAGGCGAGTTTTGTCTCGCCGGTTGCAAGCTCGCCATAGTCGCCGGACTCATGGAGGAACAGCCGCTCCAGTCCGAAGGCGTTCTCATAGAAGTCGAGCGCGGCTACGACATTGTCGACATAAAGGATGGTGTATCTGAGGATCACATGGGTCTCCCGCTGGGGTTGGTGTGTCGCCAGCCTTAAGTGGTTGTTGCTTGGCCGTCTTGAACGATCGCGACATCAACGCTGATCATCCGCCAGTCATCTGTCAGTCATCCTTCAGCCAGGAGACCGGCCAGCAGTTTGCAGGTTGCGGTTTCATAGGCTTTCCTGTCGCCCCCGTTTGCAATGGCGAGGGCCGCGCGGTCGAACGCGGAGGAAAGCAGGTCTGCCAACGGCTCCAGCGGAACGTCTTTCAGAGCGCCGTGGCTGGCAGCATGCTGCAGGCCTTCCAGAAGGGTTGCGCCGCCGGTTTGCCGGTCGATCTCCGCCATTTCCGCAAGGCCGAGCACGGTTGGTCCCTCCAGCAGCATGATCCTTGCCCGGCCGGCAACGGACATGGCCGAGAAATAGGCGCTCGCCCCTGACATGAAGGCATCAAGTGGTGTCTGGGCGGTGTTCGTCCGGCTGTTGATCTCTGCCGCGATTGCTGCCGATTCCTGGTGAACCAGCGCCCGCATCAAGTCTGCCTTGTCGGCGAAGTGATGATAGAGCGCACCGCGGGTGACGTCCGCTGCCTTGACGATCTCCGGCGTTCCGGTTTCCGCGTAGCCTTTTTCAATGATCAGCGCCCTTGCCGCATCCAGCAGGGCCTTTCGCGTTTCGGCGCGCCGTTCCGCCTGGGTTCGCCGCTCGCCTGTTTTCTTCGGGCTTTTTTCTTGCATACGTGCAGCCTGTATGTTAATTGATTCTTACATACAGACTGTATGTCTTTTTGTTGAGAATGAAAAGTCTCGGGACCTGCCAGAGGCGCAAAAGGAGCAGGCAGTTTTCGCCCGGTTTTGGTGATGAACAGGAGAGAAACGATGAAATGCACACAGTATTACCCCGTTCTCATGACCGACAAGGTCGCCGAGACAGTCCGGTTTTATCGGGACAATTTCCGCTTCAAGGCGATGTTTGAAGCTGACTGGTACGTGCATCTGCAATCGGAGGAAGACGAAAGCGTCAACCTCGCGATCCTGGATCAGAGCCACGAAACCATTCCTGAAGCCGGCCGCGGCCGGGGAGCAGGCGGACTTCTGCTCAATTTCGAAGTCGAGGATGTGGACGCCGTTTATGAGACTGCGCAGGCAAACGGGCTGCCTGTCTTGCAGGTTCTGCGGGACGAGGCGTTCGGCCAGCGCCATTTCATCACCTGCGATCCAAACGGGGTGCTGATCGACGTAATCAAGCCGATCCCGCCCAGCGAAGAGTTTCTGAAGCAGTTTGCTGCTGCAGCTGTGCCTGCATGACAGGACCATGGTCATGCCGGCGAGTGTCTCTCGAGTGAGGGAATGTCGCCCGCTGCTGTAATCCGCTGAGGTCCAAGCCGGCACGAAAGAGGCGTGGCTGGAGATCCGGCCACGCCTCTTTCGTTTTCAAGACTGAAGGTCTGGCCCTCACGAAGACAGAGGCGGACAGGAGCTGCCCTGTTCCGCGCGCGATTTCAGGCCTTGCAGGCTTTGCATCGTGTTCGGGTTGCCCGGCAGGACGAAGCTTTGCTCAAGTGCCGTGCGGACGTTGTTGATCACTGCAAGATCCTGGACAGCCAGCGTCTGGCAGGGTGTGCCGGTGAAACGGACGCGGATGCGGATCACGCGCTGGCCGTTGTCGGACGGGCCGAATTCTGAATCGAGCGCCGGGTTCGGGCCGGTCATCGGCCGTTCCAGAACAACCATGTTGGGCTGGTCCTGCAGCACGACGGTGCCGCGTTCCTGGGCGCTGGAGACGAGGGCCGATCGCACGCTTGCGGGATCGGCCGCGATTTTCACCGACTGCGCACCGGCCGGCACGTTCAGTCTCGGCTGATCGGGCTGCGATGGGCGCTGAGAGGAGCCAGACTGGCAAGCGGCAACAGCAAGGGCGCAAAAAGCGGATAAAACGATACGTCGCATGGGCAGTCCCAAGGTTAAAATGGTCATAATTGGAGCCGGTCTAGAACACGTCTTCATAAAGTACAAGAAAACTGCTTGTGACCGCCGCCCTGTTCTGGAAGTAAACTGACATAACACTCCTAACGAAGCCTTGTGGCGGGATGGCGGCGGAGGTTTTCCTCGTTTGAGGTCAGAATCTATCGCCTGTCTTGAAACCGCTGCCACCAAAACTACCACCGCTTTTAAATCCGCCGCCGCCGAAGCCACCGCTGTTGCCGGAGCTTTTGCCCGTACCGCCGCCGAAGCCGCCGCCGAACCCGCCCCCAAAACCTCCCATGGATTTGGGAAGGCCCGAGCCGTTCGGGAACGCCACCTGACGCCCCTTCGGTTTGCGGCGTTTGTGCGCACGTTCCGCGCGCGCCCAGTATTCGGCACCTGTGATCGCACCCTTGACCAGTTCGCCCAGAAGGACGGTAGTCAGCTTCTCGTCAGAGAAGGTCGACTCCCAGCTGCCGTAGCCACTGGAACGGAAACGCTTAATGACGTCAGCTAGTTCCCCCCTGCGCCGGCCAATATCGCGCTGCAGTTCCCGGTCCTGTCGGATCTCACGCGTAACCTGCTCAATGCGTTCTCTCAGATCCTCGATGCGCTGGACGATTTTTTCGTCTTCGGGCGAGGGCGTGTCGAGCGCAGCGCGCCACAGGTCGCTGAGATCGTCCGCCTGCAGGGAGACGGACAGATGCTCCTCAGCTTTCTGAAAGTCGGCGTCTTCGCCGCTGGAAAATTCGGCAAGCGCGGAAGAAAGCGTTTCGATGCGCCGGTCCAGATTATCGAGCTCGTTGTCGATCCGGTCGATGTCCGCGCTCAGCGTTTCGATGGTGCCGACAAGGTCCGTTCCGGCGGCATCCGTCATGGCGTTGCGGCTGAATTCGGCGAGCTTGTCCTGTTCTTCGCGGGCGATTTCCGCACAGCGTTCCGCATGGCGGGCCATTCGATCCGGAATGCTGGTCAGCATGGCAAAGTTGGCACGGGCGTCGTTAAAGCCGACAAGGCCGGCCACCCAGCGATCGAGCGAGCGCACAAGACCGCGATGCGAATAGGCGGGCGTTCCGAAACCGCGCTGCCACAGATACATGAACAAGGGATCGGCCTCATAGGCCTTTCCCTTTTCCTGGCGGTCCTTTTCGGAAGTTGCCGCCTTGGCGGCAGCAGCCTCGGCAGTGGCAATGGCCGCTTCCGTTCTGTCGCGCTGCGCCTGATACGCGGCATCGCCTTCCAGGCGGCCGTCGACGGCCTCCATCAGCTCGTCCATCTGGTTTTCGGCGGCATCGCGCGCCGTGTCCAGCTCAACCCGTTTCTTCTGCAGCTGGCTGCGGTCGCTTTCGCACTGGCGAAGCTGTTCGGTCAGTACCTTGTAATCGGCGGTGCGCTTGTCGAGAAGCTTGCGGGCTTCGCGTGCAGCGCTGTCAAGCCGGGTGTTCAATGCGCCGGCGCTGTCGGTATCAAGACGGAAGCGGGCAAGGTCGCGGTAGGCTTCGCTCTGGCGTTCCTGCAGGTCCGTCAGCGCTCTTGTCGACCGCTCGATGCGTTTGCTCAGTTCGGCTTCTTCCCGGCGCAAATCGGCGAGCGACTGCTCGATCGTGCCCAGGGTCTGGCGTCCCGTCAGCATGCCGGTACCTCCCGGTGAGGCGGTGCAATCCTAACAGCTACCATTTTGTAATTGCTCCGTCCTGAACGCCGCTGCGCCATTTGATGTCCAGCTCTCCGCGCCGCTTTTGCCCAAGCACACCTTTCTGCACAATGCCGTCTTCCATCTTGTCCCGGCGAACGGCGTTATAGATGGTTTCCGATACGCGCTGGCCCCATTTGTCGACAAGTTCGGCCTCGCTGCTTTCCTCCGACAGGATCTTGCGGTCCAGGATCTTGCCGTCCGGGTCCACGGCCTCCACCACGATGTAGTAGTTTTCGGTGTCCGGATTGGATTCGGGAATGCGGGAAACGCCTGTCGGCACGCCTTCGCGGGAAATGATCCGAACTTCGAAGACCTCCTGCAAACGCCCCGCCAGGTCGCGCAAGTCGGCCTCTGCCTTGAAGGCTGCCTCGTTGTCGCCATCCGACAGGGCAAGGTTGCCGTCACTGGCCATGCGTTCGGCGGTGGCTTCGATGTCGGTGTTTTCGGTCAGGGAATCGATCCGCCCGACCAATTCGGAATAGGTTGCCGGCAATGCCTGTAGCCTTGCCTGCAAATCTGCTTCCGCGCGTTGCGCGGGCAATTTGACGATGAAATACCAAGCGGCAACGCAGACGATGACGACGGTAAAGGCAGCTGCCAGCCATTTCGACCAGGTGCCGCGCGAAATATAGATCATCGCCAGGGTGCGCTGGAAACCGGCGGCAGGCGGTGAATAGACAAAGCGATCGCGCTTCAGATCCTCGACGCCGGCCTTCAGGATATGGTCCGGAACATCGATGCCCTGGGAGGCATAGACCTGCCGCAGCCGCTCCACCATGGCCGCATCGCGCTCATCGCTTTTCAGCTCACGGGCCACCTGTCCTTCTTCATGACGCAGCGTGTCGACCACGTCCATCGCCATCATCAGATCGTCGAGCGGGGCGTCGGAATTGCTTGCCATGAATGCATGTCTTCTTGAAAAAGGGAGGGCGGGCCGGAAGGTCCGGCCTGCCGGATTATCGTCAGATCAAAGGGTCTTGCCCTGGGCGGTCAGCTTGGCAAGCCGGCGCTTGCCGTCTTCCACGGCAGTGCGGATTTCCTCGGAGTTCTTCGTCGACATCTCGCGCATTTCATCAATGATCTCGCGCGACTGGACCTGGAAGTTGACGACGGAGTCGACCAGTTTCTTCACCGAAGCTGCGGCGACGGTTGGTCCGTAACCTGCCTCGAGCGCTTTCTTCTGCACTTCGTCGCCGATGTCCGCAAGCGTTTCCAGGCTCTTGTTGATGCCATCCTTCATCGCATTCAGCGTTTCCGTGCTTTCGTGCAGACCCTGCAAGCCGGTGAAGGAGGCGTTGAGCGCCGTCAGAACGGATTCATTGGTGGAGAAGAAGCTGACCGACTGGGCGTAGACACGTTCCTTGGCGTTGGTGGTCTGTACCAGACGCGCCATGATCACTTCGGAGGTGTTGTAGCCGATGGTGAGATTGTCGGAGAGGTCTTTCGCGATCTGATAGCGCTTTTCCTCATCCTGCATCTCACGCAGTTTTTCGTCGCGCGCCAGTTCCAGACGGGCCTTCTGCGCCGGATCGTCGCCCGTGTAGGCTTCAACGTCGCCAGATGCGCTTTCAAGCGCGGCCTTTGCAGCGTCCAGTTTTCCGGTCGCAATGTTCAGGAGTTCAAGCGCGGTCACTTCCGCCTGCTTCAGCGCGCCGCGGAAATCCCGATAGGCTTCCAGAATGGTCTGTTCACGCTCAATCTGGTCTTTCGTCGCCTTGGCGACATCCTTGTAGGTGCCGCGAATATCGTCGAAGCGGTCGGATATCGTGCCGCGGCGGAAATCGCGCCACTTGTTGGACAGGTTCTCGGTGAAGGAGATCTTGCCGTCGGCCAACTGGTCGACCAGGGCCTTGGCGTCGTCCCGGATGGAATTGAAGGCGTCGGTGATCTGCTCATAGCGTTCACCGATGTCCATCTGCTGAACCTGCGAACGGACAACCTCGTTGAAGTTGGAGGCCTGGGCCAGTGTGCGGGTGATGATCAGCACCTTGTCGGGAGAAAGATCCGTGATCTGCTCCAGCAGGGCATTGATCGGGGCATCCTGCTCGCTTTCCGGCGTGATGCCGATATCGCGGAGTGTCGACAGCGCACGGTCGAGATACTGAAGCGGGGAAAAGCTTCCCGCCGGAGCCGTTTGGGTCTGCGGGGTTTCAGGGGCTGCCGCGTCTGTCATGTTTGACCTCCTTCAAGGACGCGGCCCGGTTTATGGTTTGTTGCCGCAACGTCCTGTTAACGTCATAATTTTGCATGTTAGGGCAGGCTTACGCCGCTCTGTCAACGGCTTGCCATGCATTTCAGGCCAAAGCCGGGCAGCATGCAAAAAGCTGCCATACCCTTTGCTTAGGCCGGTTTTGCGACAAATATGTTTCTATGGTGCAAGAACTGCCGAAATTCGCGCATAAGCTTATGGCAGTGAGTCGACGGGCGAGGGCCAGTCGCCGTCCCGCAGTCCCGTCCGTAGCAAGTTCGTTGGCGCCTTTATGAAATTTCTCAAGAGCATTCTTCTGATTGCCGTTTTTGCCGCCGCTGTTGCTGGTGGCCTGTCTCCGGTTTCACCAAGGGCCCAGACAGCGGATACGGTTGTGGCGCAGACCGATGAAAGCAACGCTGAAGCCACGCGGCGGTCTGATGTCGATGATCTTTTCAGACGTGCAGCCACTGCGCTTGAAGGTGGGGGCGTTTCGCCAAGAACCCTCGACCAGCTTCGGTCTCAACTGGTCATCGTGCGGGATGCGAATTCCCAGATCATGTCGCGCGGCAGCATTCGCGCCAGCGCGCTTGCGGCGCAGCTCAACAGCCTCGGCCCGCCGCCGGCCGACGGGCAGGAGGAAGCCGACGTCATCGCCGCGCGGCGCAAGGAGCTTACCAATGAGCTTGCGATCGCGAATGCCCCTGTCCGCCGGGCGGCGGAAATCCACGACGAGGCCGTGTTCTTCATTCGTCAGGTGGACAGGCAGCTGCGCACCAGGCAGCTCGACAAGCTGTTCGACAGGTATCCATCGCCGCTGGCGCCTTCAACCTGGTCGACCGGGTTTCTGGAAATCGGTCAGTTCTTCAGCCGGTTCGAACGGGACGTGCAAAACGAACTGGCGCGCCCCAGCGTGTCGAAGAAACTTGACGAAACGCTGCCACTCGCGCTCGCCTTGACGTTGTTCGGCATCCTGTTTCTGGCCGTTCTGCAGCAACCGATTTCCCGTGCGCTGAAGCGCTATTGCGAACGGCCGGCAACCGGTATCAAGGCATTGCTGCTGGCGTTGCTCTATAACGCCAGTTTCATCGTGCTGCCGACTATAGGGGCTGTGTCGCTAATTGCGGTGTTCCCGATTTTGGACATTTATCCCAATTCGGTCCGCACGGCCGTGATCGCGATACCCGCCATGGCGCTGGTGATCATCATCGCCAACTGGCTCGGGCACACGCTGTTTGCGCCGGGCCAGAGCCGCTGGCGGCTGCTGGACCTCGGCGACAGGGAAGCAAAGATCGGATTGCGCCTCTGCCAGGGGCTTGGTGTCTTCGTGGCGCTGGAAGTGGCTGTCGAGGCCTTCGAGCTGGACAATGCCTTTGGCCTGGCCGCCATTTCGGTGCTGTCGGCTACTCCCATCGCCGTTGCCGCTGTCATGCTGTGGGCTTTGGCCGGCATCATCCGCTTCAGCGATGCTGCCGAAAGGGAGGTGCAGGAAAGTGAGCAGACGGCGGAACAGCCCGAGGAAGGCTCGGTGAAGCCGCAGGAGTCGGGCTTTCTGCTGTTTTTGTCCCTGCTGATGAAGGCTTCCGCCGTTCTGGCCGTTTGCGTGACGATGCTGGGGTATGTGCAGCTTGCCCGGGTGGCGATCCTGCCGGTGATCATGACCGTCGCCCAGCTCGGCTTCGGGTTCATGCTTTACCATCTTGTGCTGGTCATCGTGAAAGCGGCGCTCGGCAAGCGGGAGGACGAGCCTGTTCCGATCCTGGCTGCCTTCAGCCTGATCTGTGTGCTGACGATGATCTTCGCCCCGTTGATCGCGATGACATGGGGCGCGCGTGCCACGGATATCATCGAAGCCTGGAACTTGCTGACGAATGGCGTGCAACTGGGCGACATTCACCTGTCGCTCGATTCCCTGATCGTGCTTGTCACCATTTTCGGCATCGGCGTTGTGGTGACGCGCTGGCTTCAGAACCTTCTCAAAAGCACCGTTCTGCCGCAAACGCGCATGGATAGCGGTGCGCAGAACGCCCTGGTCACGGGCACTGGGTATGTCGGGCTTACGCTGGCGGTGCTGATTGCGGTCTCGACGGCAGGGCTCAACCTCTCCAGCCTTGCGGTTGTCGCCGGTGCCTTGTCGGTCGGTATCGGTTTTGGTCTGCAGACCATCGTTTCCAACTTCGTCTCCGGCATCATTCTGCTGATCGAACGGCCGATCAAGGAAGGGGACTGGATCGAAGTGTCCGGGCAATCCGGCTATGTGCGCAAGATCTCCGTCCGCTCGACACGCATCGAAACCTTCGACCGTCATGACGTGATCGTCCCGAATTCGGATCTGATCGCCGGAACGGTCAAGAACATGACGCTGACGAACAAGTCCGGGCGTCTCATCCTGCCGGTCGGCGTTGCCTATGGCAGCGACCTTGAGAAGGTGAAGTCGATCCTGTTCGATGCGGCGCGGGCAAACAACACCATCTCGCGCTATCCGACACCGCAGGTTCTGTTCATCGGGCTGGGCGACAGCTCGCTGAACTTCGAATTGCGGTGCTTCCTTAAGGACATCGGCAATGTGATGACGACCAAGTCGGACCTCTATTTCACGGTCTATAACGAACTTGGCAAAGCGGGTGTCGAGATCCCGTTCCCGCAGCGCGACCTGCATATCAAGGATTTCGACCAGTTGGCCGAGGCGCTGGAGCGCCGGCAGGCGGTTCCGGCCTCTCAACCGGAAGAGGACAAGCCGTCCTGACGCGTGGTCCGGGCTTCAGGTTGGTCGTAACCGAAAGCCCGGAGGTCTTTTTACTCAATCCGTCCTAGACGAGTTCCGCGGCAATGCGGGCTGCCAGGCGGGCATTGTTGCGCACCAGGGCAATGTTCGTGTCAAGGCTGCGGCCGCCGGTCAACTCCAGGATCGCGCCGAGAACGAAGGGGGTCACTTCCTTGCCGCGAATGCCCTTGGCCGAAGCGTCAGTGATGGCGGCATCGATGTAGCCGGTCATCTCGTCCCGCGGGATCTGGTCGGTTTCCGGCACCGGATTGGCGATCAGCACACCGCCGTGGTCCGGAAAGCGCGACCGCATCTTCAAAAGCGTGCCGATTTCAGCTGCCGAATTCAGCGAGTAGGGGGCCTTCAGGCCGCTGGCCCGTGACCAGAACGCCGGCAGTTCTTCGGTGCCGAAAGCAATGACCGGCACACCCTTGGTCTCCAGAACTTCCAGCGTCTTGGGAATGTCGAGCAGCGCCTTGGCGCCAGCGGACACTACACACACCGGCGTGCGGCCAAGTTCATCAAGGTCCGCGGAAATATCGAAGCTTTCCTCAGCGCCCTTGTGAACGCCGCCGATGCCGCCGGTGGCGAACACCTTCAGGCCGGCCGCATGGGCCGCCATCATGGTGGCGGCGACGGTGGTCGCGCCGTAGCGCCCGGTGGCAAGGGCGAATGTCAGGTCGGCACGCGAACACTTCATCACGTCCTTGGCCTGCGCCAGACGGTCGAGATCCGTGTCGGATAGACCAACCATGATCTTGCCGTCCATCAGAGCGATCGTAGCCGGAACAGCGCCTTCCGCACGAATATCGGCCTCCACGTCACGGGCCGTCTCGACGTTCCTCGGGAACGGCATGCCGTGGGTGATGATGGTCGATTCCAGCGCAACGACCGGCTTGCCGTTCGTAAGAGCCTCGCGCACTTCATCGCTGTAAACGATCAGATCCTTGATGGAGGAGGGCGATGTCGGGGTGGTCACGGCGTGTGCCTTTCTGTTTCTTCATCCGGCAGCTCTAGGCCGGGGCAAATCTGCGGGTCTTATAGGCGCAAGGCGAGACTGCGCCAAGATTGGAATTTGTCCACATGGTCAAAAGTTGGCGAGGGCATCCCACGTAAGCTCATCGGCGAGCGCGCCCGTGCAGCGCAAGGTCAGGGCGGCGGCCGAAAGGCCAAAGGGGACGGCGTCTGTCAGGCCATACCCTTTTGAAAGCGCTGCGACCGTGCCCGCTGTCAAGGCGTCGCCTGCGCCGGTGACGTCGACAATTTGTGTCTGAAGCGGAGCAAAGCGGTGGAGCGTTCCCCCTTCCAGCACAAGCACGTCTGAGGCAGCACTGGTCAGGACAAAACTCTTCAGGCCGGTCTGCATCAAGGCTGCGGCAAGGTCTTCGGAAGATACATCGCAGGAGAGGCCGGTGAGCGTGGCCGCTTCGCCGCGGTTCAGCATCAGGCAGTCCAGTTCGTCAAGGACGCCACGCAGCCGGATGGCCTTGGCATCCGAAACGGCATTGGCAATGAGGCGCCCGGGCCGGGCAACGCCTGCCAGCCGGGCCAGCATGGCAGCGGGGAGGTTCGCATCCAGAAACCAGATCGTCTCCCGCGATGCACCTGCCGCGAGCTGCTCAACGATGGCATCGAACAGGTCTTCAGGGGCTTCGGACAGCACACGATCATCGACGCAGGCGGCTGCAAGATCGCCCGCCGGATTATGCAGCGCAAGGTATTGGCCTGTGGCGAAACCTGACCGGGCCAGGACATGGAGAACAAGACCTTCCTGTCGAAGCTGGCGAGAGAGCATGTCGGCAGCACCATCGTCCCCGACCGTCCCCACCAGATGCGTTCCCACACCAAGGCGCACCAGCGCTCGAGCTATATTCGTGGCAACGCCGCCCGGCTTCGCACTCAGTCTGGAAGGGGTCGATGTCTCGGGGCGGATCGGCTCGCTGGCATGGGCGATCGTATCGTAATGGATCGCACCGATGGCGATGACGGAAGAAGAATGGGCTGAAGTCACGTTCAGGACTGTCTCATAAAGGGCCGGCATCAGAACCCAAGGCTCGCTCCGCCGGTCGCAGGCAACCGTTGAAAGCGCGGGCTAGCAGATTAAGCGGGGGGCGGCAACGGGAAGCGCGCAGGCATAGCTAACAAGCATCCGTTGATAACATGAAACGACGGATCAGCGGCCAACGGGGCCGTTTTTCGCAGTCAGCGTGCTTTTGTGCCGATGATGAGGCCATTTCGGCGCGTCATTATGAACTTGCCTTGCGATCTGTCGCTTTCCTCGCGGATCAGCTTAGCAAGATGCCTCTGTTGAGCCTCGGCCGCAGTAATGCCTGGTGGACAGGACAACAGGAACTTCACCGCATCTTCTGGATCAGTGCACGTCATCGTATCGGTAAGATCAAATCGCCGTACAACGTCGAAAAGCTCACCAACAACCTGCTCGGCATCATCGAGCGAGAACATTGCGGCCGCGGGATCAACGGGCCTGCCTCCAAATGCCTTGACGCCGATTGAATGCAGTTCGCTCATATTCTCCAGAGCATTTGTGCTTACGAACACCTGCCCGCCCGTGCGCAAGACACGTCTCGCTTCACGCAACGCGGTTCGTGGATCTTCCAAGTGATACAGGACGTGCAAAAGAAGCACCGCGTCAAAGGTCTCATCTGGGTGCGGCAGGTCGATGGCATCTGCCACCTTAGCGCTGACGACCTCAATCTTCTCCACCGTTGCCAGGTTCGCCAAGACCTCCTCGATCATTCCGGGAGAGGCATCTATGAGAGAAAGACGAAGTTGGTTTGGCAGACGGTCTGCCTGAGAACGCCAAATCCAGCCAGGACCGCACCCGACGTCCAATACATGCATTTCTGTTTGTAAATTCAAATGCTCGATCAGCCAGCCAAACCAGCTGACAGTTGCATATTTCGCCTGAAACGAGCCACGTGTCGCAAGATGGCGGGGCGTCGCGTAGTGGCGTTGTGCTTCTTCACTTCGAGACGTGTCATTCATAAGAAGATGCTACGCCAATTATGGGTCTTTATCCATAAAGAGCTCTACGCAGAAACTTGAACCGCACTTGTTTTGAGAGGACGGTTGTTCTCGAACCGAACCAATGGTCGCATCGCGACTGCGGCCACAAAGTTGGCGCTCATCTGCCCCGGACAGATTATGCATTTCCAGGCAAGGCGCGCCGCCAGATCCTAACCGACTGTAGGAGCTAAATTGCAAGACATGGTCGTTGTGTTTCACACCTCTTTTGTCTTCGGGCACCCGGTTTATGTCCCGCATCGGATCACGTTTTTTAAAGGCCTGAGATCGCGCGATCCGGAGATCTCGGGCCTCCAGGTTGTCTCGACCATTTAAACTCCACCCGACTTCCGCATTACGGCTTCTTCCTGGGCGCGCTGTTTGGCGGCGATCTTTTCCTTGATTTCGGAGAGATCACCCTTGGGAGTTTTCGGGTTCCTGGGGTTGTTGGGGACCAGCTCTACGAGGACCGGATTGGGTGAGTGGTCGAGCGTGGCTCCCGAAACACTGTCGACGCCGACACCAATAACGCCGCCAATCAGCACGTTCCCAGCCATGCCGGCGACGCCGCCGGGGGCGACCTTGGTGTTCACCTCGACGGTCTGGGTCTTGTAGCCTTCCTTGGAAACCGTAACGGTGAATTCCTGTTTGCGTGAGACCTGAAGAGAGCAGGGGGACGTGTTGCAGGTCAGCCCGATGGACGTGGCGATCTGTGCTCCTTCCGGTGAGACGTAGACCTTCACGGTCTCATTGGTGCCGCGTGTCGCCGTGGCGCAAGCCGACAAGCCAAGCGCAAGCGCCAGGCACAACAGTTTGTTTGTTTTCATGTAAATCGCTTCCCAGCCAAGTGAAACAAAAGTGGCGAAGACCTAGCCGAACCGAAATTCTTTGCAAATCTGTTTTTCAAGTACCGATTGAAAGACGTGCTCACTGCCACCCGATATTCACATTCGAATTGCGACAAGGCCCAGCTGGTAGGCGCTCGATAAGACTGGACCGAGCCGCAAAGCAGGCTGACAGGGATGGCCAGTCGATCCACCCGAGATGCGGCAGAGCACTGATTCTATCTCAATGTGGAACAGGGAATAACCCGGTGTTCAGCTTACGTAGGGGAATACGCGATCTGTTCAGCTGAGAACATATTGGAAACAAACAGTCATTTTCATTTAAATACCAATCGGTTTTGCCATCTTGTCAAATGAGAACAAAATGTGTACAAAGCTCTCATTGAAACGGCACGTCCATCGTGGAATAAGGAGCGTAAGCCATGTCGCAAAGTACACTTCGTCTCGTAGAAAGCAGCCAGATGGATAAGACAAAAGCGCTGGACGCAGCGCTCAGCCAAATCGAACGCGCCTTCGGCAAAGGCTCCATCATGAAGATGGGCCAGGGCCAGGTGGTTGAGGTGCAAGCTGTCTCGACCGGGTCTCTCGGACTTGATATCGCCCTCGGGATCGGCGGTCTGCCGCGCGGACGTATCGTCGAGATCTACGGGCCGGAATCGTCCGGTAAAACGACGCTTGCGCTGCATGCGGTTGCCGAAGCTCAGAAGACGGGTGGGATCTGCGCCTTCATCGATGCGGAGCATGCGCTGGATCCGATCTATGCGCGCAAGCTTGGGGTCGATATCGACAATCTTCTGATCTCCCAGCCGGACGCCGGTGAGCAGGCACTGGAAATCGCCGACACGCTGGTGCGGTCCGGCGCCATTGATGTGCTGGTCATCGACTCGGTCGCCGCGCTGACGCCGAAGGCCGAACTTGAAGGCGAAATGGGCGACAGTCTGCCGGGCATGCAGGCCCGCCTGATGAGCCAGGCGCTGCGCAAGCTGACCGCTTCGATCTCCAAGTCGAAGTGCATGGTGATCTTCATCAACCAGATCCGCATGAAGATCGGCGTGATGTTCGGTTCACCTGAAACCACGACAGGCGGCAATGCGCTGAAATTCTACGCGTCTGTCCGTCTGGATATTCGCCGCATCGGCGCGATCAAGGACCGGGACGAAGTCGTCGGCAACCAGACCCGCGTGAAAGTCGTCAAGAACAAGCTGGCGCCTCCCTTTCGTCAGGTCGAATTCGACATTGTCTACGGTGAGGGCGTCTCCAAGACCGGCGAGCTGATCGATCTTGGTGTCAAAGGCAACATCGTTGAAAAGTCGGGTGCTTGGTTCTCCTACAACAGCCAGCGTCTTGGCCAGGGCCGGGAAAATGCAAAGCAGTTTCTGAAGGACAATCCGGAAATTGCCGATGAAATCGAACTGGCGATCCGCCAGAACGCCGGTCTGATCGCCGAGGCGATCATCGATCCGGACGGGGGAGTGGAAGACGAAGCAGAGGATTGATCCTCAGCTTCTGGTCGCCGCTCGCATGAGCTCCGGACGTTTGTCCGGTCTTCCAAGGGCCTCCTTCCGTTTATCGGAAGGGGGCCTTTTGCTGTTCGGGGCGAGGACCGGAACAAAATTCCAACATGTCGGATGGCGCGCTGACAGGTGGCCGGAGCGTCGCTTTAACGTGCAAACCGGAATTCGCCTTTATCCTGGCCGGTTTCCGTTGGGTCGGGCCCTTGCAACCGCTGGACAGGGTTGGAGGTCAAAGTTAAAAGGCTGTTCCGGCGCGGATCGGTGAGCCAGATCCCGCGCACCCAAGATTTTCAACAGGCCCTCATATGCGGGGCTGTGACCGATGCGAGATCCGAATGACCGGCGTAAATGAAATCCGCTCTGCCTTTCTGGACTATTTCAAGACAAACGGCCACGAAGTGGTCGAGTCCGGGCCGCTGGTGCCGCGCAACGATCCGACCCTGATGTTCGCGAACGCGGGCATGAACCAGTTCAAGAACGTGTTTACCGGCTTGGAAAAACGCGATTATTCCCGTGCGGTGACGGCACAGAAGTGTGTGCGCGCCGGTGGCAAGCACAACGACCTGGACAACGTCGGTTACACCGCACGCCACCACACCTTCTTCGAAATGCTCGGCAACTTTTCGTTCGGGGACTATTTCAAGGACCGGGCGATCGAACTGGCCTGGAATCTCGTCACCAAGGAATTCGGCCTGCCGAAGGACAAGCTCCTGGTCACCGTCTTCGCTGAAGACGATCAGGCTTTCGATCTGTGGAAGAAGATTGCCGGTCTCAGCGAAGACCGGATCATCCGTATTCCGACATCGGACAATTTCTGGTCCATGGGCGATACCGGCCCGTGCGGCCCGTGTTCCGAAATCTTCTACGATCATGGCGACCACATCTGGGGCGGCCCTCCGGGCTCCCCGGAAGAAGACGGCGACCGGTTCATCGAGATCTGGAACCTCGTCTTCATGCAGTACGAACAGACGCCGGAAAAGCGTCTCGACCTGCCGCGTCCATCCATCGACACCGGCATGGGCATCGAGCGTATCGCTGCTGTCATGCAGGGTGTTCACAACAACTACGACATCGACCTCTTCAAGGCACTGATCGCGGCGTCCGTGAACGCCACGGGCGTTGAAGCGGAAGGCGACGCCACCGGCAGCCACCGTGTGATAGCCGACCACTTGCGGTCGACGAGCTTCCTGATTGCTGACGGCGTTCTGCCGTCGAACGAGGGCCGTGGTTATGTGTTGCGCCGGATCATGCGCCGCGGCATGCGTCACGCTCATCTTCTGGGGGCGAGCGAGCCGCTGATGCACAAGCTGGTTCCGGCTCTCGTGCGTGAGATGGGCCGGGCCTATCCGGAACTGAGCCGCGCTGAAGACCTGATCACCGAGACGCTGAAGCTGGAAGAAACACGCTTCCGCAAGACCTTGGAGCGCGGGCTCGGCTTGCTCGACACGGCAACGGAAGATCTTGAGTCCGGCGGCCGTCTTGACGGGGAAACCGCGTTCAAGCTCTACGACACCTACGGCTTTCCGCTGGATCTGACCCAGGATGCGCTCAGAACACGTGATATCTCCGTTGATATCGATGGCTTCAATGCGGCGATGGAGCGCCAGAAGGCGGAAGCCCGTGCGGCCTGGTCCGGTTCGGGCAGCGCGGCTACGGAAGCTGTCTGGTACGCACTCAAGGAAAAACACGGGGCGACGGACTTCCTCGGCTATGAAACCGAGACGGCTGAAGGTGTCGTTGCCGGCCTTGCCGCCGACGACAAGGAAGTCGACAAGCTGTCCGCCGGCGAAAGCGGGTTCGTGGTTCTGAACCAGACGCCGTTTTACGGCGAAAGCGGCGGTCAGGTCGGCGATACCGGCTGGATGCTGGCGAGCGGCGTCAAGGCAGCCGTGACCAACACCCAGAAGAAGGCAGACGGCCTTTTCGTGCATTCCGTCACTGTGGAGGAAGGCGAGCTGGTTCCGGGTCTTGCCCTGGAACTGAAGGTCGACCATTCCCGCCGCAAGGCGATCCGCTCCAACCACTCGGCCACCCACCTGGTGCATGAGGCGTTGCGCGAGGTCCTCGGCAATCACGTGGCGCAGAAGGGCTCTCTGGTGACGCCGGAACGCCTGCGTTTCGACTTCTCCCATCCCAAGCCGGTGAGTGATGAGGAACTGGCGACGGTTGAGAGCTTCGCCAACGAGATCGTGTTGCAGAACGCTCAGGTCGACACGCGCCTCATGGCCGTGGACGATGCGATCGAAGCCGGTGCCATGGCTCTTTTCGGCGAGAAATACGGCGAGGAAGTGCGTGTGGTTTCCATGGGAACGGCTCTCCATGGTCCGAAGCAGGGCAAGCCCTATTCGCTGGAACTGTGCGGTGGCACCCACGTAAAGCGGACCGGCGACATTGGTCTGGTGACGCTGGTTTCCGAAGGCGCGGTTGCGGCAGGTGTCCGCCGGATCGAGGCGCTGACCGGTTCGGAGGCCCGTCAATACCTGGACGCGCAGGACAAGCGCATGCGTGAGCTGGCCAGCCTGCTGAAGATCAGCGCGGACGATGTTCCGGCCCGCGTGGCGCAACTGGTTGAAGACCGCAAGAAGCTGGAACGTGAACTGGCGGACGCCAAGAAAAAGCTCGCCATGGGCGGCGGAGCCGATGGCGCTACGCCGGTGAAGGAAGCCGGGTCGTTCAAGCTGATGGCCCGCGTCGTCGAGGGCATCAACCCGAAAGACCTGAAGGGCATGGCTGACGAGGCCAAGACCCAGCTTGGCTCCGGTGTGGTTGTTCTGATCAGCGTTGCCGAAGACGAAAAAGCCGCCATCGTGACGGCGGTTACGCAGGATCTGACCGACAAGGTCAGCGCCGTGGATCTGGTACGGATCGGCTCGGAAGCCCTGGGCGGCCGCGGTGGCGGCGGACGGCCCGACATGGCGCAGGCCGGTGGACCGGATGGCGCCAGGGCCGATCAAGCCGTTGCCGCGATCGAGGCACATCTGGCGGGGCTCTGATTGATCCTTCCAGAGATGAAGATTGAAAAGGGCGGCTCCATTGGGGCCGCCCTTGTTTTTTCACAGCCTTCGCTGATCTTCTTCGACGACCGACCGCAAACCTAGCCCTCGTTCGTCATTCTGGACGCAGCGTAGCGGAGATCCATGATCGGGAAGCCTGTGAGTTCTGGCTTTCAGCAGATGACGAGCGAAAGACCTGTGGCTCTCCGCTCCCGGCTCGCGCTTTCGCTTGGCCGGGAAGACGATGGAGAGGTTGGGTTGGAGCGGCTGAGCCGAGCAGTCTCATCAACGCCAGCCTTCCGCGTTTGCAGGTCGGGTCAGTTCACGACAGCGATAATCGCCAGGGCTGCGGCTGTGATGAATGTTGAGACCAGCAACATTTTCAGGACGATGTGGTGCGGCGTGGTTACTGCGGCGCGGGCCTTGTCGGTGTCTATGGTCATGGCATCCTCCTTTGGTGCGGTTGGCTATCCTTGAAGATGGGGCCTGCGGCAAATTAACCCAATCACGATGCTCTCACCCCTATGCACAGCTTCGTGCGGGGGCAGAGGGGCTGTCGGTGCGGAAAGGTTTGTCGTAGCCTGTCTTTCCGCTATTCATGAAAATGCGAGCAAAGACAGAAACGGGGGGCTTGGTGTCCGGCCACGAATTCAAACGAGCGCTCTATGAGCTGCTTGAGGACACAGGCAAACGGCGCATCGGCGCGCGCGTGCTCCGGCACCTGCTGATTGCCCTCATCCTGATCAACATCCTGCTTGCGGTGCTGGAAACCGTTCCGGAAATTCGCGAAATCTTCAGCGCACATCTGCGCCTCATCCAGTTCGCGAGCGGCTTTGTCTTTCTGGCAGAATATGTCCTGCGTCTTTATGTGGCCGATCTTCACCCGCCGCTGCGTCGATACGGGCCCGTTTTCTCGAGGCTGCGTTACGCGATCCAGCCGGACGCGATCATTGATCTGATCGGAGCGTTGCCGCTGTTGTTCGTGTTGTTCCTGCCCAATCAGGCGGTCACGATCGTTGTGATCCTGCGGTTGCTGCGCTTCCTGAAGCTTGCCCGGTATTCGCCCGCCCTGCGCTCGCTGATATCAGCTGTCGGCAACGAACGCCGGGCATTGCTCGGGTCGAGCATGATCATCTTCGGTGTGATCCTGCTGTCTGCCACGGTTATGTATCTGATCGAGAATGACGACCAGCCGGAAAAATTCCGCAGCATTCTCCATGGTATCTACTGGGCAATCACCACGGTAACGACAGTCGGATACGGCGACGTCGTGCCGGTCAGCAATCTCGGCAAGATGGTCGGCGGCATCGTCATGCTGATGGGGTACGGGCTCATCGCCTTGCCGGTCGGCATCATTGCCTCGGCCTTCGCCCGCGAGATCCATAGCCGGGATTTTGTCGTTACCTGGTCCATGGTGGCCCGGGTGCCGCTGTTTGAAGACCTGAAGGCGACCGAGATTGCCGAAGTGTCGAAGCTGCTGCAGTCGCTGCGGGTGCGCAAGGGCGGCACCATTGCCGAAAAGGGCGACGTTGCCGACAAGATGTATTTCATCGCCGATGGTGAGGTCGAAATTCGCTTGCAGCACGACACGGTTTATCTGGGCGAGGGCAGCTTCTTCGGCGAACTGGCCTTGATCAACCAGACACCGAGAACCGCGAAGGTGGTGGCCTACAAGGATTGTCAGCTCCTGGTTCTGGAAGCCGAAGCCCTGAAACACCTGATGGACAAGGACGAGGGGCTGGCCAAGAAGATCATGGACGAGGCCAGAGACCGTGTGGCCGCGGGCAAGCGGGTCCTGGGTGAGCTGGCGGAAGAGGAACTGCAGCAGGCGGGCGTCTTTGCCTCGTCGGAGCAAAGCGACCAGGAGCCGGAACTCTTTGAAGAGGAGAGTTGCTCACCGCAAGACGAGGGCGCGGAAGACCCCGACAGCGAAGAGGAGCGCCCGGAAGACGCCACTCCTTCACCAAAGGAACCGGCCCGCTAGCGTGCGGAAGATGAAATGGTTTGAGGAGGACCAATCCGGTCAAATTCCAAGGACATGGATATGGCGTCACCGCGCGTCGCCAGCATGTCTGACCAGGCAGAAAGCCCGCTCCGCGCACCCTTCCTGGCGCCGTTTCTTCTTCATGTATTGGGCCACACCGCAGGCCGGTCAGTAGGGTGTCAGGCCAGGGGGAATCTGGGCATAGAGCGGGTCGCCCTGCCAGAAGACATCCGTCGGGCCGACGACGAAATCGATCAGGTTCCACCGGTTGAACTGGTAGCGCAGCAGCGCATAGGTGACGAGACCGTCCATATACTCGGCCTGCGAAGCAAAAGTCGTGCGGTACGGGTCAATAGCGCCGCCTCCAGGACGTTGCGGCGAAACCTGCACGAAGGCCCAGCCATAGCCCGAGCGCATCCAGTTGACCACGAATTCGACGGGCGGACCGACCCTTGCTTCCATCATCGGACGCACGGCGTCGAGGATCTCCTTGCGTTCCCCTGTGCCGCGCGCAGGCTCATGGACGGTTTGTGCCGATGCTGCCAGACCGGCCCACAGCAGCAGGAGGCTGCTCAAGAAAACAATCGCAACTTTCTGAAACTTCATCAAAAAATCCCCTTCTTAAGAAAATGATTCAATGTGCCTCGCCGTGGGAGTGGGGGCTGTGGGCGAGGCGGCAGGTGGCAAGACTATCACGGATGTCCTGGCCTTGCCCTGCGCCCTGGCGCAGCACCTGTTGCAAGCTCGTTAGCGGCTGGCAGGTTTGCTTTGAAGGAAGCTGTTGCGGTCCCTGAACATCTGCAGCCAGGCGGACAGCCGCGGTGCCGAGCGCAACAGAAGCGCGCCTTCATCAGCCGTTTCGAACAGGGTCAGCATCGGGGCGGCATGGCAGTCGGCGAGAGTGAGCTGGCCTCCCATCAGAAAGGGGCCATCGGCGGCGAGTGCTTCCAGTGCCTGGATGATTGTCCGGGCGAGCCCAAGCGCCGAAGCAATTCTGACTTCATCCGACGGCGCACCTTCGCGTGTCTTTGACACCCGTTCCACATAGATGTCCCAGACCAGGGTCCTGTAGGCGTAATTGTCGAGAATGGAGAGAAACTGGGTCATCCGTGCCCGCGCTCGAGGCGTGGACGGCTGGAGCGGTGGCCCGTCGAAGGCTTCGTCGATGTAGCGCAGGATGGCTGCTGTCTCGTGAAGCGTGAAGTCGTCATGCTTCAGCGCCGGGATTTTGCCGAAAGGCTGCAGTTGAAGATAGCTCTCCGGCGGCCCACCTGGGGCAAACACGTCGATCGGGCGAAGCTCATGGGCAACGCCCTTTTCGAGGAGTGCCAGGCGGGCGGAACGCAGATAAACCGAATAGTCGGCGCCATAGAGTTCAATCATCGTGAACCTCCGTTCAAACGGTCAAGACGCAGTCTGTGGCGGGTGTCGGTCACACGCCAGAGGCTGCCGAAGGTTGCGCCAAGGACGCCGAGACCGGTTGCGCCCCCCAGAAGAAACATGATCATGAGCTGATACTTGACCGCTTCGCGCGGATCGACGCCGGACAGGATCTGGCCCGTCATCATGCCAGGCAGAGACACGACACCGGTGGCGGCCATGGCGTTGATGATGGGTGTGAACCCGGCGCGAAGCGCCTGCCGGGTGAAAGGGAGGGTTGCTTCCCAGCGGGTTCGCCCCAGCAGCAGCTGGGCTTCCACCTCGCGGCGGCCACGGGCAAGCGCGGTGTGGAGCGTGTCGAGGCCAAGACTGACGCCGGTCATGGTGTTGCCGAGCACCATGCCGAAAAGCGGCAGCGCATATTGCGGCAGCCAAACGGGATCGGGCCGGATGAGGCCTGCCAGCGCATAGACCGTGACCAGCGTGCCGGCGACCAGCATGGCGGCAGCGCCAAGGCCCGGGCCCCAGAGGCCCGACAGCCGCCGGTCCTGACGGGCCCAGATTTCACGCGCAGCAAAGGCAAGCATCACGGCCGCGGCCAGCAGCGTCCAGAGCAGAGACCCGGCATGGAAAATCGCCTTCAGAACAAGCCCCACCAGGATCAACTGAACACTCATGCGCAGGGCCGAGACGATAAGGGTTCGGGTGAGGCCGAGATCCAGAACGATGGAAAACACGGCATTCAGAAGCAGGAACACCGAGGCGGCGACAAGGTCCCAATAGGTGAGAGCGAGATAGCCGGTCACGCCTCAGGCTCCTGACAGGAGGCCTCCATCAGGCCTCCTTTGTCCATGACGAAGCGCCGCGCACCGAGGCGGCCTGGCTGATCCGGGTCGTGACTGACGATCAGAAGGGAGCGCTTGGCCGCAAGCTGCTGTTTCAGGAGCGTCTCGACCAGTGTCACGGAAGGCGGATCCAGTGCGGAGGTGGGTTCATCCAGAAGCAGAACCTGCGGTTCTGCCTGGAGCGCGCGTACAAGGGCAAGGCGTTGGCGCTCGCCGGTGGAAAGCCGGGCAACTTCCCACGAGCGCGCATCGGCAAGGCCAACCTGTTGCAGCAGGCTGGAAAGGTTTGCGGTTTCGGTAAAATGATCCTGGACGCGGTCAGCCCACCAGCCGCTTTCGGCAGGCACATAGGCCACCTTGCGGCGCCACTCGGGAGCCGGCATGGCTTCCCGCTCCGTGTCGTCCAGGGCAATATGGCCGGTGCTTTCATCGAGATCGGCAATTGCTCTGAGAAACAGGGACTTGCCAGCGCCCGAGGGTCCTGAAATTGCAACGGCTTCACCCGCATGCAAGGCAAGGTCTATGGGGCCGATCAGAGGTGTCTTCAATTCGCGGATCGTCAGCACCCGTCCTCTCCTCTGGTGGCCACCCAGGCGAGCCTAGCGCGGGCGGGGGAGAGGGACAATCGCCAGGTTGCCTTTGGTCCCTAAAGCAAAACACCGCGGACACTGCCGCGGTGTTGTTATTTCAGCCTTTGAAAGAAGGTTTTCAGTTCGCGGCCATGGCCTTTGCCAGGTTCTCGTCGATCTTGTCCAGGAAGCCGGTGGTGGTAAGCCAGGCCTGATCCGGACCGACGAGAAGGGCGAGGTCCTTCGTCATGTGGCCGGATTCCACCGTGTCGATGCAGACCTGTTCCAGCGTCTGGGCGAAACGGGCAAGCTCCTGGTTGTCATCGAGCTTGGCCCTGTGTGCGAGACCGCGGGTCCAGGCAAAGATCGAGGCAATCGAGTTGGTCGAAGTGCTCTCGCCCTTCTGGTGCTGGCGATAGTGGCGCGTGACCGTGCCGTGGGCGGCTTCTGCTTCCACCGTCTTGCCGTCCGGGGTCATCAGCACGGACGTCATCAGGCCGAGCGAGCCGAAACCCTGGGCAACGGTGTCGGACTGGACATCGCCGTCGTAGTTCTTGCAGGCCCAGACATAACCGCCCGACCACTTCAGCGCAGAGGCGACCATGTCATCGATCAGCCGGTGTTCGTACCAGATGCCCGCTTCCGCATACTGGTCCTTGAATTCGGCTTCGTAGATCTCCTGGAAAAGGTCCTTGAAGCGGCCGTCATAGGCTTTCAGGATCGTGTTCTTGGTGGAGAGGTAGCAGGGCACTTTTCTCATGAGCGCGTAGTTCAGCGATGCGCGAGCAAAATCGCGGATCGAGTCGTCGAGGTTATACATCGCCATGGCGACACCGGCTGACGGTGCGTCATAGACCTCGTGCTCGATCACCTGGCCGTCGTCACCGGTGAAGGTGATGGTCAGTTTGCCCTTGCCGGGGAAGCGGAAGTCGGTGGCGCGGTACTGGTCGCCAAAGGCATGGCGGCCGACAATGATCGGCTGGGTCCAGCCCGGCACCAGGCGCGGCACGTTCTGCATGATGATCGGCTCGCGGAAGATAACACCGCCAAGGATGTTGCGGATCGTGCCGTTGGGCGAGCGGTACATGCGCTTCAGGCCGAATTCCTCAACGCGGGCTTCATCCGGCGTGATGGTTGCGCATTTCACGCCGACGCCGTGTTCCTTGATGGCGTTGGCAGCATCGACCGTGATCTGGTCGTCGGTCTCGTCGCGTTTCTGGATCGACAGATCGTAGTAGAGCAGGTCGATGTCGAGATAGGGGTGGATCAGCTTGTCCTTGATGAAGGCCCAGATGATCCGGGTCATCTCATCGCCGTCGAGCTCGACGACCGGATTGTCGACTTTGATCTTTGCCATGATGCGCATTGCCTCGCGGGTCTAGAAGAAGGGAGGGCGAAACGGAAATCTAAACGATTTGAGTTGTATCGGATTTCTATTGTGTGCGCTTGTATACAATGCTGCGCTGCGAGGCAAGATATGCGACAGATAATTGGCTATTTTCTTAGTGATGTACTGCATGTAATGTGAAAATGGACAGCAAATTTTTTAATGGTCGCTTAGATGAAAGATATTTTTCCAGAGTACGATAATAGTAAAAATTTAGATTTCAACAATGTTTGGAAAAACGCCACATTTGTATTTGATGCAAATGTATTGCTAAACCTATATAGGTATCATGCAGAAACAAGAGATCAATTGCTAAATATATTTGAAGCGCTAAAGGAGCAGGTCTGGATTCCATATCATGTGGCGCTCGAGTTCCAGAGAAATAGATTAAACGTTATAGCAGATCAAAGTAAAAGATTTGCAGAAGTTCGAAAAATAGTAAGTGGTGTTAGTGCTGGGTTGCGTCAAGATTTAGAGAAACTTCAATTGGATCGAAGGCATTCTCTAATTGATCCAAATCCACTAATGATTTCGATTGATCGAGTTGTTAATGATTTTTTTAAAAAATTAGATAAATTGCAAGATAAGCAGTTAAAAATTAATGAAAAAGATCCTTTGAAAGAAAAGATAGAGCGCATCTTTCATGAAAAAGTTGGCGAAGAGCCTGAAAGTCAAGAAATTCTCGACGATTATTATCGTGAAGCTGAGGCGCGTTTTAAACTTTTTCTTCCTCCGGGTTATAAAGACAATCACAAAGAAGACATAGAGAATTTTTTTCACAAAGGGAAATTGTATAGAAAGAAGTTTGGAGATTATCTGATTTGGGTGCAGATTTTGGATTATTTTCGAGAAAAGAAGGCGGAGAAGTTTTTGGTATTTGTTACCGATGATGCGAAAGAAGATTGGTGGTGGAAAGTAGATTCAGATGGTGTGAAAACTATTGGCCCACGTCCTGAACTTATTGATGAAGCGAGGCGAATCGCTGGAATAAGGGAGTTTTTGATGTATAGGCCTGAATTATTTCTTAAATATTCGAAGGATTATTTAAGGGTAGACGTTACAGAAGATGCGTTGCAGGACGTAAGAGAAGTTTCTGAGAGTAAAAAGCAAAAGGTTGAAAAATTAAAAACACTAGATGAAGATTCTTATGGCGCTGTTCTTAATTGGCTGCACTCCAGATTTGGATCAGTTACTCAGTATGGAGATTTTCCAGACTTTGTAGTGAAGGATGATAAGGGCCGTCATGGATTTGAAATTAAGAGTACCATGTATGGTAGCAACTTCTTAAGGCAGGTTTATCAGAAAGTAAAAATGGGTGCTTCTTTAATTGATAAAGGGTACCTGGAAACGCTTTCTTATGTTTGGATCGTACCTGATGATCTTTCTAAGAATTTTATCGTAAATAAGTCAACTGATCTTAAGTTAATTTCGTACAAGCTAAGGGTGAATTTATTGTTCGGGGTGGTCGGTGATGGGGATTTCGGTGAGAAGATATATTCCCCGTTTCTAAAGATTATGCACAATACATCTCTCGAAATTTGAGTGTTACGACTCGCTTAATTGTCTAGATGCTTTTTTTGATTTACTGATGCTGCCGGATTTCCTGTGCATGGTGCGACACCAGATCCGCCACCGTCACTTGCCCGAGCTGTTCCTGAAACGTCTCCCGTGCTGCCTCAAGGGCTGCCGAGGTTGCCCGGTTGGCTGCCTGTTCAAGGAGGCAGGTTGGAGCATCGGCGGACTTGCCGACGGCAAAGAGCTGTGGTGAGCCGAGGGCGGCATAGACCTCGGCCAGCGAGATGCTGTCCAGGCTCTTGGCCAGCACCCAGCCGCCGCCATGCCCCTTGGTGGCCCCGACAAAACCGGCTTCCCGCAACCCTGCCATGGTGCGCCGGACGAGGGATGGGTTGGTGTTGAGCATCTTCCCGATCTGGTCGGATGTCACCGGGTCTTGCGTCTGATCCAGATGCAGGAGCACGTGAAGCACACGCGGCAATCGGCTGTCGGTTCGCATGGAAGTCTCCGTTTGGAAAACCTTATGCCGGATTCGGTTACGTGACAATTCAAGGCACATGAGATTGACGGGGCTGAATATGTGACTTTATAAGTAACGAAAACAGGTTCACGGGTTCCAGGAGTTCTGAATGTCCCTTTTGTTTGTCGGCACAGCCGGGGAAAGGCGCAATCGCTGGGCAGCACTCGCCGCGCTTTATCTTGCCATGTTTATGAATGTTCTCGACGTGTCGGTGGTCAATCTGGCGCTGCCTTCCATCCGTCACGGGCTCGGTGCTTCGGATACCCAGCTCGAATGGGTGCTGGTGGTCTATGTGCTGGCCTTTGCCGCCGGATTGCTGCCTTTCGGTCGATTTGGAGATGTTGCGGGCAGGGGGCGGATGTTCCGCTGGGGGGTGGCCGGATTTACCGCCAGTTCGCTGGCGTGCGGACTGGCGCCCGATATCACCTTTCTGATTGCCAGCCGCGCGCTGCAGGGGCTCTGTGCGGCAATGATGGTGCCACAGGTTCTTGCCATCGTTCACGTGATCTTCCCGGTGGAGGAAAAAGGCAAGGCCATCGGTCTTTTCGGCTCCGTCAGCGCGCTTGGGGCCGTGGCGGGGCCGCTTGTGGGTGGGGTGATCGTGGCAGCTGATGTCTTTGGTCTGGGGTGGCGGCCGATCTTTCTGATCAATCTGCCCGTGGGGCTGATCTCGCTGGCGGGTGCTCTTCGCTTTCTGCCGCATATCGAAAACGAGAGCCGGGTGATGCCGGACTGGTCCGGAACGTTTCTTTTCACCCTCGCAGTGCTGGCGCTGGTATTTCCTCTCGTTGAAGGCAGGCAGTTCGGCTGGCCTGCCTGGTGTTTTGCCCTGATGGGACTGAGCGTCGTTCTGGCCGTGTTGTTCTACCGGCTGCAGCAGCGCAGGGCGCATCTTGGCCAGGCGCAGCTTCTGCCGGTTCTGTTGACGCAGGACCGTGTGTTTGTTGCCGGCGTTGCGTTTGTCGCGCTGTTCTTTTCCGGCCTTGCCGGACTGTTCTTCATGATGGCGCTCTTCCTGCAGGCTGGCCTTGGAGTGTCGCCGATGACTGCCGGGCTCATCCTGGCGCCGCATCCGGTCGGGGTGATGCTTGCCTCTACGCTGACAGGCCGGTTTGGGACTCGCTTTCAGGAGGCGCGGATCTGCCTTGCCATGCTGGCAGTCTTCTGCGGATTGCTTGCAGCCCGGCTGCTGGTTTCCGATGGAACGAGCGCAAGCCTGCTGGCGTTGCCGTTCCTGATCGTGGGCCTTGGAACGGGAACGGCGATCCCGGCCTTGTTTCAGCTTGTGTTGTCTCGGGTCTCCGGACCGGATGCCGGTGCGGGGTCAGGCGTGCTGCAGGCTTTCCAGCAGATCGGCATGGCGCTTGGCATCGCTGTGCAAGGCCAGATTTTCTTTCATGGTCTGGCGGCAGGAGGCAATGAGGCTTTCTACCGGCAGGCCGCGGCTGCAACGCTGCTCTATCCGGCCGGTGCGTGTTTTGTGCTCACTGTTCTTGCCGCTGGTCTTGCATACAAGTTTCGCAGCAGGTGAGCTGAAATTTCAAAGGCGCTGGTAGCGGACAGCAAAGGCTCGCGCGGGCAGGCGGATTTCTCCTCCGGTGTCGAGTTGGTCCCGGAGCTTTGCTTTCAGCTCATCCCGTTTTTCCTCGCTCAGGTTCATGCAATACCCGGGCGCTGGTCCGGCTCCGAGTGTAAAGGGATGCCAGAATTCTTCAAACCCCGGAAAGACGGTGTCCACTTCAAGGGCGTGAACACTTGCGCCAGGCATTCGGGCTTCAGTGCAGAGGTTCTGAAGCCCTTCCGGGGTGCAAAAGGGAAACCGGAGTGCTTCATCAAGGTCTTCGGCAGAAGGATCGATTGAAGCGGCAGTTTTCCAGAAGGCGTCTATGAAGCCCATGCCACCACCTGGATAGTCCCAGACGTAGAAGGATATTATCCCGCCTGGGCGGGTAATGCGGCGGAACTCGGCAAGTGCCTGTAGTTTGTCCGGAACGAAGTTGAGGGCGAGAGCGGACGTTGAAACGTCAACGGAGTTGTCGGATAGCGGCAGGTCCTGTGCAGATCCAATTTCAAAGCGCGCTCTTGCGTCGGTGATCGCTTCCCGCGCATGCATCACGAAGCCTTCTGACAGATCGAGACCGACGACCGTTTTCGGGGACGCCATATCAAGTATGGTTTCGCTCAAGGCCCCGGTGCCGCACCCTATGTCTGCCCAGTCGGCATCAGCAGGTGCGTTGAGCCAGGAGACGAACTCCCTTGCGATCAATCTGCTCCATCTGCCCATGTAATGATCGTAGCTGCGACCTGCACTCCATGAATCGTGTTGCGCATTACCGGACATGTCCTCGGCCTCCCGCCCAGGATTGATTTTCCTGATGCGAAAATAGTGCCTGTGAATGCGGACTTGGACAACGGCATTCGAACTCAGGCCCCGAATGGGCCTGTCTGCCGTCTGTGCGGTGGCCGCCCTTTCCCGCGACAGTGCGTCGGCAAAGGGCGGGTTGCCGTGTGTCAGCCTGCTGCCAGGCTGGGTTTCAGCTTCACGAGCACCCGGACGACGGCATCCGGATCGCGGCGGCCGGCTTCCGGGTCATGATAGGTGAGGATGATTGTTGCTCCTGGAGCGTCAAAGCGCGAAGCCGGGTTTTCCAGGCCAGAACTTTGCTGCTGGTGCAGGTCGAGCGCGGTAATGCCGAAGAGGGTCGTGCATTCGTTCACGGTCGAACGCTGGTTCTCGTAGGTGTCCCGGGCGATGGCTTCATAGCCGCCTGCCTTGAGTGTGGTGATTGTCGGGACGGTACCCTTGGAAGGATGAGCTGAGTTCAAGGGCAGGGCCTGTTTGGTAATTGTCGAGGGGATTTGCAGCAGGCGGCGGATCGTGAAGCGGACTTCGGATTGCGGACAGGCCACGATATGCGGATAGCAGTCGTGATAATAGGCATTGACCAGAGAGGCGCGCAGGTTCTGTTCGCTGAGCCAGCTTGCCCCCATGCCCGAGTAATGGCGGGTGCCGAGCATGTCCTGGCCCATATACATGGCATTGAGGCCCTGCCAGAACCCGTCGGGCGCCCAGTCCAGATAGTCGTCCTTGTTCTTGAAATACATATAGTCGCCCGGGATCGGCGGATCCTGAAATGGCGCTTTTTCGGCCATGAAGTCGGTTGCCGGATTGTCCGTCCAGGGGCCGACCAGCATCGTGCCGAACTGGCTTGCGATTTCGCTGAACCGCTCGGAGCCGAGCCCGTTAAGAAGACCCCAGAAGACGGTCAGCTGGAAGGCTCCCGCGCATTCGCCACGGAACGGCAACGCGTGCCCGTTCTGCGGCAGGATGGCGGCCAGGGCCTCCTCTGTGACAACCTGCTGCCAGTCTGCGTCGGTGCCACCCGGCGTCTCGAACGCCCAGTAACTGGAAACGCGGGCACTGTCCGTCGACCCTAAACGTGCTTCCGGTCCGGTCGCCGGGTCGTAATAATCGCAGTCGTAGACGCCGGAGGTAAGGGCTGTCATGGAGGCGACAGCACCGATGCGAAACAGCAGATTTTCCCAGAAATGTTTCAGCGAAGGAAATTCGCGTGGCTGGGTTTGTGCCGCGGAAGTGACAATGATCTCGTCAGCCAATCGGCCCTGAATGGTTTCCTTGTGCTCGTCACCGGCAAGGTCCAGCAGGTCAAGCTTCAGCTGCGCGGTATCGCGCATCAACAGGCCTTCAATCAGAAGACCATGTTTCACAAGTGTTTGTATCGTCATGTCTGCCCCATCAATAGCCCTGCACCTTTTTGGTGCCTTGTTAAAATATACATCTATTGATTTAAATTTGGTGTTTAGCGGGAGGCAAACGCTCGTGATTGGCGCCTAAACTGCAGGGAAAGCGCTCAGGTGAGGCTTCAGGTTTAGCAGATGGAGGTCGGTTCCCGACCGGCGGGCGTGGCTGGCGGATTTGCAAAGAAGCGTCCTGACCAGATGCCTGCCACCCGGGCGGGTTGCCTTTGCAGCAAGCGCGGATAGGCGCAGCAGTTCGGCGTCAAAATAGCGTTCGCCGGAGCGGCGGGAGAATCTGCGCACATCGATCAGGCGGCTGAAGGCAGTGCCGCGATCGCCCCGATGAAGCTGCGCTTCTGCAATCCAGGCTTCCGCATAGGGGCGGGCAAGCACCGCGCCGGTGCCGAGGTAGGCTTTCAAGCCGTCCAGCATTCTGTCCAGGCCGGAGGGGTCGCCCGAAGTGACCCGGGCACGGCCGAGGTTGATCTCTGCCTGCGCCAGTTGCTGGGCAAACCCTTGCTCGCGGCTGAGAGAAGCCGCTGCAAGGGCGTGGTGCTCGGCTTCAGCGGAGTTGCCCAGGAAATTGTGGGTGGTCGACAGAAAACAACTGCTGAACGCCTGGCAGAAGGCGTGATCCGACAGGAGGGCGGCTGTTTCCAGCGACAGCGCATTGTCGCGAAGGTCGTCCGGGCGGTCCATCAGAGCATAACACCAGCTCAGATAGGAGCGGGCCAATATGCCGAGATCCAGACTGTACTTGGTGATCATTTCATCGAAATCAGCCGCCAGAGCAGCTTCAACCGAGCGTAGCAGCAATTGCTCTGCCCTGGCCAGTTCCCCAACATAAAAGGCCCCGACGCCGGCCATATAGAGACCGGCAGACAGTTCAAGCCCGTTCTGCCTTGCCCGGGCCATCCGCAGGAAGTCGTCACTGAGTGTTTTGGCGAAGGCAATGTCGGCCCTGACGATATGTGCGCCCCACAGCCCCCAGAGCATTTGAAGCAATTCCGGCGAACTGGTGTCGCTCGATGTCAGTTGGCGCGCGCGGGTGTAGACCTCCTGCACTTCGTTGGAGGCAAAGCCGTGGTTGGTGATCAACTGTGGCCCGAGCAAGAGAAGGAAGTGACTGACGGCGACGTCCCTTTCCGCGTCGTTGCCGATGTTCTGCGCCAGTTCCAGAGCCTTCTGGAAATAGCGTCCCGCCTCCCGGTGGGCGGCAACGCGAACGGCTTCGACACCGGCAACTTCCAGATAGTCGAGTGCGGCCGGGATGTTGCCGGCGTATTGAAAATGGCGGGCAATGACTTCGGCAGCGACCGGCGGATAGCGCTCCGGGGTTTCGGTCAGCGCCTCGGCGATACGGGCGTGATGGCGGCTGCGTGCATCGGGCTCGATGGATTGGTAGGCCAGATCCTGAACCAGACTATGCTTGAACTCGAACACCCCATCCTGAGGCGCGCCGATCCGGTAAATCAGATTGGAACGTTGAAAGGCCTCCAACTGGGTGGCCAACGTGTCTTCAGGCACTCCGGTAACGGCCGAGAGCAGCGGGACGTTGAATTCCCGTCCGATGACAGCGGCCACAAGCAGTGTGTCCCTGTTGCCGTCCAGATGCGACAACCGGGCTGCAAGCGTTTCCCTCAAGGACGCAGGGATCAGGTTTTCCGGCCCTTCTTCGAAGAAACGGCTGCCGCGTTCGGCAGCGATATTCATCAGCTCTTCCAGAAAGAGCGGAATGCCGTCACATCTCTGGACGATGGTCTCGAACTGGGTATCCGTCATGTCGGCCGGCCGGAGCAAGTCGGCCAGCGCGCGGGCTTCAGTCTCAGGCAGATTATCCAGACGGCAGATGGCGTCGACGGAGCTTTCCAGGTTTTCCGGTCCGGTACCGGGTCGCGAGCTGACCAGAGAGAGGACACGGCTTGCACTGAATGCACCGCGAAGCGCGTTGATCAGCTTCAGCGTGCTCGGATCCATCCAGTGCGCATCTTCGAAAACGAGGATGACCGGATTGACGTCCGAAAGCTGCCTGAAACAGGCGATGAGCGTTTCCACCGGGTTTTCGGCGGCGGCCTCCGCCTGTGGCACGTGGCTTTCGATGCCGCCGCTTTTGAGAATGGCGCGCAGGTTGGCATTGTCGCGCATGGTATCGAGGCCAAGGTCATTCAGAAAATTATGAATGACAGTGCTGAGCAACGAGGGGCTTTGCATGCCTTTCAGCCCCAGAAACGAAAACAGGCCCTGGGCAATCGGAAAATAGGGGGTCCGCCTGTGATGGGCGGAGCCGAGAAAATTGAGAACCAGTGGCTGGTCCGCCTGCACTTTTTTCAGGAAGGCGTTCATCAGGCTGGACTTGCCAATGCCCGGTTCGCCTTCGATGAGGACCGATTGCACCAGGCCGGTCTTCGACATCGTCCAGCTTTTTCCCAGAAGGCGCAGCTCCTTCATACGGCCCATGAAGTATCGAAGTCTCGGATCCTGATCTCCCGTGTCGAACCGCGTGGAGGGGACGATTGCCGGCGAGACTTCCCAGGCGGCTTGCCCTTCACTATCAAGCTGGACCTTGCGCGCCATGAAGTTGCTGCGAAAGAGGGCTCGCGCGTCCGCTGAAACCAGCAGGACATTTCCCGGCGCATGCTGTTCCAGGTGCAAGGCCGTGTCGTATACGGGGCCGGAAACAGCCCGGGGAGACATGTTGGGGCTATCCGCGAGGACAATGAAGCCCTCGCCACTGGCAATGCCGCATCTCAGGCGCGCCGGGCACTTGAAACTGCTCCATTCGAAACTGCGCAGAACCTTCTGGGCTGCGAGCACCGCGCGTTCCGCGTCAAGTTCATGCGGGTGGGGAACACCGAAGGTCAGGACTTTCCGCCCGTTCGGCAAATTGACCAGCTTGCCGCCGAATTCGGAGGCTGCCACGGCGCATACCGTTGAGAAACGGCGATCGAGCACCGCAAGGTGTTCTTCGCTCATCTGGTTGTGCATGGCCGCCGGGTCGTCGAAGCCGAAAACGGCAAGGCTTAATGATGCACGGAAGGAGCCATGTGAAATATCAAGATCTGCGCGTAAATCTCCGTTTCCTGAAGTTTTTTCAGTATTACGGTCCGATGATGTCTCAGTCTTTCCTGTAGAAGAGACTTTCATTGTTACCCCGAAAAATCCAGGAAATATCCAAAAGCAGAATCCGGTAGTGGTAAACTCAAAACAATTTATAGTTGCTCTTTCTCAACTACAAACCACAAAAGTTACCAACAAACCAACAATGTCAAAAATACTGTGTGTCAACGCCGATTTGAGGTCTAGCGAGGTTATGGTCTCGTTAAAAGTGGGCTTGTAAATCCGCAGCATTGCCGCTGCGCGTCGTGCGCGCAGCTCGCCGTATCGGCAGCGTTGGGTTTGTCCGGCAGTTGCCAAAGGGTATGGAATTTCGCGTTCGCCCGAGATATTTGAAAAATCTGGCAGGGCAATTGACCGGCCGAATGGCCAGCCTGAACAGAGGGAGGGCTTGATCGCAAGGTCGTGCGTGTTGGCTGCAAAGTCTCGGAAATGGCTGCGCGAGGCCACCAGCAATCATCAGCCGCGTCTTCTTGCAAGCCGCTGGCGGCGAACGAAGCGTCCACCAGCTGGCTCATTCGGTCACGAAGGTTTACTCGTGTACGTCCACCAGGCCTTCAAACAAGGCAGTCCTTGCACCGTCAGACAGGCATTCGACGGTCACGGCTTGTGTGAAAGCCGCCTTGTCGGAGGCTTCGACCGGGGTTTCTGCAAGCAAGGTCAGAATGTCGTTGCCGAGGCGCAGCAGTTCCGGGCGGACGTCCTTGATCAGGTCTGGCACGTTCTTCGGACGCGCTTCACCGCCGTTCCACCGGTCGATCCAGCAGGTTTGAATGTCCTTTGCGGCATCGATCTGCGCCTGGAAAAACAGGGTGACATTGTCGGCGGACAGGCCGTTCTCGACAGCCTTCGCACGGGCGGCTTCCAGAACCACCTTTTCTCTCGGCAGATCCTCGACCGGCTTGTCGTTATCCGCTTTCCAGGCAGCAACCGACTGCATGTAGGACAGGCGCTCGTTGATGGCGCTGAACAGCTTGTCGGGCGCAGCCCAGCCTGGAGTGGCTGTCGCAGCAAGGAGGGATACCGCCAGAGCGGCCAAGGGAATCGATTTCAACATGTGCGCAGACTTTCACAGGTATTCACCTGCGGCAAGTCCGTGGTTGTGATCTACTTCCGTTCAACCGACCGGCTGATTTCGGTGATCACGCCGAAGGCGACGGCGGCCATGATCTTCAGAAGTCCGCTGTCGAGGGCCTGTTCGCGTGTCAGATTGCCAAGGAAAAACCCCGGACGCGGTTCGGTGATGGCACCCAGGGTAACGCCGGCCAAAAGTGCCAGCTGAATGCAACCGAGAAAAAAGACGACACCAGCGATCAGCGTTCCCAATTTGGTGAAGGGCATTGCAAACTCTCACGATGTGCTTTGTATACGAGCGAGGTTATCTTTCGTTAGGGTTTCTGCAAGTAAAAATCGCCGTTACCCTAAATACAGAAAAGTTTAATAAACAAAGGATTTATTTTTGTTCTTTGTTTTGTTTTCGTGAGGAGCCGGAAAGAACAGCGAGCAGAAGCTCATCTTGAAAAGATTTGTTTGATGCCTGGGGTTCCATTTCTCCGGTCATCCGGCGGATATTCTCCGCGATCCTCAGGCGGCAAAATTTCGATGCAATGTCGCATTCAGAGCGAATATGGCGAAAATTCGCTTGCAGAGCATTGCCAATCCTTGCAAACCTAGATCGTGTGATGGTTTCGCCCGAACAAGCGTAACGGCGGATGAAATGGGAACACGGTGAGGCGTACCCAACAGGGACCAAGACCGTGGCTGCCCCCGCAACTGTAAGCGAAGAGCAAAGCCCTTCAAGCCACTGGAGCGATCCGGGAAGGCGGGCTGCGCAGAGACTCGCGAGCCAGGAAACCTGCCATCCAGCGGTCCCAACGGGCCGGTCTACAACATCTGCTCGCGCACGGAGGGTGCGCAAAGGAGAAACACATGCATATCGAACCGGGCATCGTCGACGGTGCCAAAATCGTGCTCAGCTACGGTACAGCAGCTGCTTCCTTCGGCCTTCTCGGCAAAATGGCGCTCGACACGATCCGCAAGAGCGGCGTTCTGAGCCTGGCCGTGCGGTCCGTCATCACGACGGTTGCCGTCTTCTGCTTCTTTGAAATTCTGCCGCATTATCCGGTCGGGGTTTCCGAAGTTCACTTCATTCTGGGCTCTACCCTGTTCCTGATGTTCGGCGCCGGTCCGGCTGCCATTGGTCTGGCTGCGGGTCTTCTGCTTCAGGGCGCCCTGTTTGCACCTTTCGATCTGCCGCAGTACGGCATCAACGTGACCACACTGCTTGTGCCGCTTTGGGCCGTCAGCCTGCTGGCCAACCGGATCATTCCGGAAAAGACCGCCTATGTTGACGTTTCCTACGTTCAGGCGCTGGCGCTCTCCACCACGTTCCAGGCCGGTATCGTTGGCTGGGTTGCTTTCTGGGCCTTCTACGGTCAGGGCTTCGGTGCCGAGAACATGGCGTCCGTCGGCTCCTTCGGCGTTGCCTACATGCTGGTGATCCTGGGTGAGCCGCTGGCCGACCTGGCTGTTCTGGCCGCTGCCAAGACCCTGGCACCGCTGACCCGGAACCTTGCTTTCGAAGGCCGCCTGCACGACGCGGCTGCCTGAGCCTTCAAGGCTTTTGGCTGAATTGAAACCATGAAGGGCGGCCCTGGGCCGCCCTTTTTGTTTGTTTCCGGCTGTCTGGCCGGAGAGCCTGTCAGAGGTCCGTCGCGGCGGTCGTGCGGATCTTCTTCCAGTTGGCTTCGGCCTTGGAGATGGTGCCCGACTGGTCCTTCTGGAACTCGCGGAAGATGGCCTCGTTCAGGAACAGGTAAAGCTTGCCGTCGACAACGGCGGCGAACTGTGGGTCGCCGTCAAACTTCTTGCCGACCGACACACCAAATGTGCAGAAGCCGCCGTTCTGCGGCAGATACTGGTCCGGATGCGCGGTAAACGCATCCATGGCTTCCTGGGATGCGAAGTAATAGGCAACACCGTCGTGCACGGCGGTATATTGGGCCGTGCCGTCAATGCGGTTACCCAGGCTGACAAAGGCCACGGGGTCGACGCCATGGAGGCCGAGCGGGCTGCCGGCCGCCGTCAGGCCGCTGGAGGTGTTGTATTCGTCCGCGGCCATCGCCGGGACGGACAGGACTGCAAGGCTCAGCACAGTTGCGGCGAGGGCGGATTTCATCAAGGACATGTTCTACTCCTGAAAGGATGTGAAGGTTGAAGGCCGGAAGTGCTCCGGTGCCTCTACCTTGCGTCCGAACCGCCGGTGTCTCCATGCTTGCTCGTTCCTGAGGATTTGCAGATCGTCCGGCATTCGGCACAAAAAAACACCGGCGCGGCGGCCGGTGTCTTTTGGTCTGAAGGTGCGGTCGTTGCAGGCCTCTCAGGCGGCCTGCGGAACGGCTTCCTGCGGTTTGCCGAGGCTGACGACAGTCAGGACGGCAAGGGCGTTGACCACGTAGTAGGCGAAGTCGAGGCCGGTGAAGCCAAGGGCAAACGGCGCTACCAGAAACACGATACCGACGGCGAAATCCACCGCCAGATGCACCGAATATGGCAGGACGCGGATGATGCCGGTCTGATGATCCGTCAGGATCGTCAGCACCAGGGCTGCGAAGCCGGTCAGGAAGGACAGCCAGAAGGCAATCGGGTTCGATTGGCCGAGGTTCAGCAATACCGGCAGGGAAATCAGGCCAATGGCGACGGGATAGTCGAGGTAGGCATGCATGGTTTTCGTAACGAAGCGGACAGACATCTTTCATGTGCTCCAGGTTGGTTATCCGAGGGCGGATTGCCCACGAGCCCAAAGATGTTGCGAGCCTGCAGTTCTATCCATGCACGGAAGTCCCTGAAAATTGACTGATCGTCCGGGAGCCTTGCGCTTTGCGGTGTTGACGCAAAAATGCAGGAAGAGCGCCTCAAACCGGAGCCTGCCTTGCATGAAACACGATGCCCTGACCCAGATCCTGGATGCCTTGAAACTTCGGGGTTCCGTCTACTTCCATACCTGTTTCTCACCGCCCTGGGCCGTGCGGGTGCCTGCTTTCGGCAATGTGGCTCGATTCCACATGGCAATGCGCGGCGGTTGCTGGCTGGCGGTGGACGGCCTTGAAAAGCCGATCCGCCTGGCGACCGGCGATCTGGCTGTCATTCCGCACGGGGCCGCGCATGTCCTGAGCGATGAACCGGACCGTCCCGCGGCCGATGTGGACGAGGTCGTGCGGCAATCCGGTTACGCTGGTGAGGGGGCGCTCTATTATGGCGGGCCTGACGAGGATATGGCCTGCAAGCTCTTCTGCGGTCATTTCGAGTTCGAGGAAGGTTCGGTTCATCCGCTGCTGGACGCCTTGCCAGCCGTCATCCATCTGCCCAACACCCAGACGATGAACGCCTTCTGGCTGGAAGCGGTGATGCGTTTTGTTGCCAGCGAGGTGCGTGCGGGGCAGCCGGGGTCCGAGGCGATCATCCATCGGCTGACGGAGATCATCTTCATCCAGGTGGTGCGCACGTTTGTCGACCGGGAAGGCGACAGGGCCGGTTGCCTGGCAGCAGTGCTCAACCCGAAACTCGGCCGCAGCATGTCGAAGATCCATCTGGCGCCGGAAAGACCCTGGACGGTAGAAAGTCTGGCCCGGGAGGCCGGCATGTCCCGGACGGTTTTTGCCGACAGGTTTACGAACCTCGTCGGCATGACGCCGCTGGCCTATGTCACCCACTGGCGGATGGAGCGGGCACGGCGCGATATTCGCGAGACGGATCTGCCCCTGATCGATATCGCCGAGAACATCGGCTACAGTTCGGAGGCTGCCTTCAACCGGGCCTTCAAGCGCCAGTTTAACCAGACGCCCGGACAGGTGCGGCGGCAGGAGGCGGGCGTATCAGCCTGACCTCGCGTTAGCGGTTCGTGAGGTGCGCCGGCAGATCGGCCACGCTGTCCAGAATGGCATCCGCCAGGTGTTCAAGGTCGCGGCGTGCGCTCGTGCCTGTCAACACGCCGATGCAAAGTCCCGCGCCTGCCGCATGGGCCATTTCCAGATCATGCGTGTTATCGCCGACAACGGCGATCCGGTCGGCTGCAAGACCGGCTGCCTCTGCAAAGCCATGCACCATGCCGGGCTCCGGTTTGGGGCCAAAACCGGTGTCATAACCGGTGACGAAGGCGAACCGGGGGGCAAGCCGGGTGCCGGCGAGAAAGGCCCTGATGGCCGCTTCACTGTCGCTGCTGGCCACGCCCAGGGTGAACCCGGTTGCGCTCAGGGTCTCGACGGCCTCCGGTATGCCGGGAAGCGTTGCTGCATCGTGCATGCAGCTGATGAACACCCGGTCGAGTTCCGCCGTCAGCACGCCTTCCTCAAAGTCCGCTCCGCAGGCGATCCAAGCCGCAGCGATTTCGGCGGAGTTGCCGGCAGCAAGCAGGGAGCCGGCCGCGGACTTGCCGGTCGTCAGGTCCATGCCGCTCTGTTCCAGCAGCTTGTCGGCCAGAGCCTGGTCGCCCCGGGCTGCATGGAGCGAGGTCTCGCGATAGGCCGGCGCCCATGTCGCATCAAAATCGAGCAGCGTACCGTCCTTGTCGAACAGGATGGCCGAGATGTTGCCGGTGCCGTTGTTCAAGTCCGGTCTCCCGAGGATTTCAGGTTCGATCGCAAAGTGTCGAGGGCCGACCTCAGCTGCTCGAAAGCCTTCTCCGAAAGGCCAGATGCCTCAGCCACACACTGTGGTATCGCCGCGGCTTTTTCCCTGAGCGCACTGCCCCTGGCCGTCAGGCATACATTGACCACGCGCTGGTCTTGCGTATCGCGAACGCGGGAGACAAGCTCCATGGCTTCCAGGCGTTTTATCATCGGCGTCAGGGTATTGTACTCCAGACTGAGCGCATCGCCGATATCCTTGACTGTCCGTTCGTTCCGGCGCCACAGCAGGGTCATGACCAGATACTGAGGATAGGTCAGGCCAAGCTCGTCCAGCAAAGACCGGTACAGGTGATTGAAGGCCAGATTGGCCTCATAAACGGCAAAACAGAGAAAATCATCAAGATCTCTGCCTTGGCCGTCCAGCCCGGTTTCCATCGACATTTCCGAGGTGTCTTTGTTTTCAGTGCGTTCTGACATGAACCGTTCCTAAGCAGCATTTTTTTTCTTGGCAAGCGTTGACAGAGCGAACACGCCAGCACATATACATCGTGCACGATTTAATCGTGTACGATTTAAATGGAGATCATGCGATGGGAAACAAGATCGTTTGGCCGAAGGTCAATCGTCGCCAGACGCTGATTGGCGGCGGAGCCCTCGGGCTCGGTCTGGTTATGGCGCCGAAGTTCGGTGCCGCGAAACAACTGCTTGAACAGGAGAATCTGAAAATGACCACCTTCACGACAACCGACGGCACAGAGCTTTTCTACAAGGACTGGGGGCAGGGCCAGCCGATCGTCTTCTCCCATGGCTGGCCGCTGTCGGCCGACGCCTGGGACGCGCAAATGCTGTTCTTCGGCCAGAACGGTTTTCGGGTGATTGCCCATGACCGCCGCGGCCACGGCCGCTCCAGCCAGCCCTGGGACGGCAACAACATGGATCGTTACGCGGACGATCTGGCGGAATTGATCGATCATCTCGATCTCAAGGACGTGATCCTGATTGGCCATTCCACCGGTGGCGGTGAGGTTGCCCACTATGTCGGCCGGCATGGCAATGACCGGGTGTCCAAGGTCGTTCTCGTCGGCGCCGTTCCGCCGTTGATGCTGAAAACCGCGGACAATCCGGACGGCACGCCGATGGAGGTGTTTGACGGTATCCGCGAGGGAACCGCCTACAACCGGTCGCAGTTCTTCAGGGATCTGACGGTGCCATTCTATGGCTTCAATCGCGATGGGGTCGAAACCAACAAGGGCCTGCAGGAAAGCTTCTGGCTGCAGGGCATGGCCGGCGGCATCAAGGGGCAGTACGACTGTATCCGCGAGTTCTCGGAAGTCGACTACACGGGTGACCTGAAGGCCATCAAGGTGCCGACACTGATCGTGCATGGCGACGACGACCAGATCGTGCCCATCAAGGCGTCTGCCCACCGGGCGGCGGACATCATCGAGGGCGCCACCTTGAAGATCTACGCGGGCGGCGGTCACGGTCTTGCTCAATTGCAGGCCGAGGCGTTCAACAAAGATGTTCTGGCGTTTATCCGCGGATAAGCGGAGCCTGGAAAAAGGGGCGGCTCACAGAGCCGCCCTTTTCAGTTCTTGATTTCCTGGAACGAGTCTCCCCGAAAGACCCGAACCGGGTTGCCGCGTTCCAGTTGGCCGTGCTTTCGGTTCTGTTCGGACCGGTTGCGGGCAGCTGTTTCCTGCTCCCTCAACAGAAACCTGGCCTTCAGCCGTTCCAGGGCGACCTGCCGGTTGCGGTGCTGGGAGCGTTCGTCGGTCGAAACCGCCGAAAGGCCGCTTGCCTCATGGGTGATGCGAACCCCGCTGTCGGTGGTGTTCTGGTGCTGACCGCCGGGGCCTCCGGAACGGAAAGTCTCGATCCTGAGGTCCTGTGGGCCGAGGTTGGCGACAGGCTGTTGATCCGGTTGCAACGCAAAGACGCCGACAAACCAGTTCTGCCGCTTGTGATGCGGGCGGAAGGGGCTCTTGCAGATCCATTGCACGGTGCCGGTCCAACGCGCGGCAAATGCCAGCGCATTTTCGCCACTGAGCGTGACCAGTGCAGACGCCGGGTCGCCCTTTGGCGCGGCTTCAGGCATCTCGACGTCAGACCGAAGACCGGATTGCCCGGCTTCTTTCACGATCCTTTCAAGAACGAGGGCGACCGCCCGGCGGCATTCGCGCGGACCGTCACCGCTTGTCACAAGCAGCCTTGGGCAAGGCGATGTGCTCATCGGGCAGCCCTCCGTTCCTTCAGGCGCTGGCGCTTGTCCTGCCGTGCCATCTCTCGTTGCTCGGCTTCGGCTTTCTTGAAGGTCAGCAACGGCTTCAAGGTTGCCACCGCCTCTGCAAGCCCCGCCGCGGCCAGGTCTTTGACAACCTGTGCCGGGTCCTTGTAGGCGTTGGGGGCTTCGTCGATCAGCAATTGGCGATCCTCGCAGATCACCAGACCGCCGAAGGACGTCCTTGTCAGGGCCTGCCGGTCGGAGCGGGTGACACCTGCACGGCCTGTCATGGAGCGCCGGTCGTACTTACGGCCGGCGCCGTGGGCGAGGGAGGACAGCGCCTCCGGTTTGTCACCTGCAGGTTTCAGCAGATAGCTCACGGCATCTCGCGATCCGGCCAGGGGAACAAGCGGCAGATCGGCCTTGGCGGCTCCCTTGCGGTGCAGGAGGCCGTCGGGACGCGCCTCGACCAGGTTATGCGGTGCGTCGCAAACAAGGCGGAAATCGCAACGAAGCGTTTCGGCAGCCCGCTCGGCAATGAGGGCCCGATTGAGCGCTGCCCAACGAACGGCCTGGTCATGCGCCTCCAGATAGGCCCTGCCGGAAGCGGCATCCGCCTCCAGTCCGCTGAAGCCATCAAGAACAGTGCCGAACACAGCCATGCCAAGTGATCTGGAGCCGGAATGGACGAGCAGGACAAGCTCGCCCTTGTTCGGCCCCGCAGCCCCGGCGGCAAGCGTCTCCACCATCTGCAGTTCGCAGAAGTGGTTGCCACCGCCAATGGTGCCTAGAGCCTGGGTGTGCAGGCCGGCAGGCAGATCTTCTGCCTTCAGCCGGGCGGCGGCATTGCCGCTCCATGCCCCTTCAAGTGCGCGCAGTTTCTGCGCCGCCTTGTCCAGCCGCAGTTTGCGGTGGGGAAGGTCGAGCGCAAACAGGCTCATGCCGCAGCCGATGTCGTTGCCGATCAGTTGCGGATAGATTCGCTCAGCCAGAATGGCGCTGCCAACCGGGCCGTATTTGCCCGGGTGAAGATCCGGAAACGCGGCAACCTGTGAAACGCCTGCCATCGCCGCAACGATACCAAGCTGATCTTCCGCCGTGCCTTCGATCCAGGAAGCGCTGGAGTAAAAACGATGGATGGGCGCCGCGCCGATGGCCGGCGCAGCACCATCCTCATGAGAAGTGCCCATGTCGGGAACCTTTTTGAAAACAGGATAAGGCTCAGGAACAAGGTGGTCTTGTCCTGGTCAGCCTTCGGCGCACCGCTAGCGCGGATCAGCGAAGGGTGGCGGCCTCTCTGGGCGCGCGGCTCATGTGCGTCATGTCCGGGTATCCCGTTTTCAAATCAAAAGCAGCGCACGGTGTGTGCGGTGGACGTTCAGGTAAGGCTTTGCTGCCGTTAAGGCAATGGCGGCAAGTGTCGGTTTTGAGTTCCCTGGCAAGGTGTTGCAACCAGGCAACTAGGCTCTTTAGGCGCCAGGGTGTGGAGCCACAAATAAGGGCGAAATGGCAAAAACGCGTCAGGAAGGGTGCGCGGAGCGGGCTTTGTGCCCGGTCAAGCAGGCTGTCGAGAGGCGGTGAAGGCATTTTCATGTCCTTCGGATTTGGCCGGACTGGTCCTCCTCAAACCATTTCATCTTCATTTGTGGGGCCTCACCCTAGTGTCTGACGGTTGCCCCACGCTCTTTCAGAAGCAGATCGAACAGAAACGGCACATTCATGGAGCCGAACCGGCTTGCGCGCGCGACACCTTCGTCGGAAATCTCGACGATGCCGAACATCTTGTAGAGTCGGAAAAGATAGTTTGAAGACTGGTCCAGATCGAAATCATACCGGGGATCAGAAAAGAACATCCGGAACGTGTGCAGGGCTTCCAGCGGGAAGCCGGTGTGATGTTCCCGCAGATTGTCGAACTTGGTGCAGAAGTCTTCCAGCGGCTCCCTGTTGCCCTCCAGCTCCTCCATCTGGATCCGCTGGGCAATCACGAAATCGGCGATATGTTCCCTGCCGTAGTCGGTCAGGCCGCGTTCGACCAGGTGCCCTTGCAGCTCGTCGGGCAGGGGCTTGTCCGTGACGCTCATGTATCCGAGGTGTTCCAGACGGGCATAAAGTTCGTTCGTGACGCTGCCGGGCCCGGTCAGGAAGACAGGTTCGTGGTCATCGTCCATGAGCTGTATGGCACCGCGCAGGGTCGAAAAATCGCCATCGCTGAGCGCATGCACCAGAAAACTCGTGTCCGGCCACCACTTGGGGGAAAGGGTGTCGTCTGTGGCCGAAAAGAGCGTGAACTCTTCCTTGGCCCCGTTGCGGACGACCGGAAGCTGCTTCTTGTTTCGAAAAAACATTTAGAATGAGCTCCTTGTCGCAAAAAAATAGGGCGGCCGGAGCCGCCCTACTTCTACCCATGAGGGAAATGGCAAATCAACCGATAATGCCGTTGAGTGTCGCGCTCGGGCGCATGACGGCATTCACCTTCTCCTGCGGAGCATGGTAGTAGCCGCCGGTGTCGGCCGGAGAGCCCTGAACGCCGTTGAGTTCGGCAACGATGGCGTCCTCATTGGCAGACAGCGCTTCCGCGATTGGTGCGAAATGCGCCTTCAGCTCGGCGTCCTTGTCCTGTGCAGCCAGAGCCTGGGCCCAGTAGAGCGCGATGTAGAAATGGCTGCCGCGGTTATCGAGGCCACCGACCTTGCGGGACGGGGACTTGTCGTTGTCGAGCAGCTTTTCGACTGCCTTGTCGAGCGCGTCGGCCAGAACCTGAGCCTTGGCATTGTCCTTGACGTTGGCCAGATGCTCCAGCGATGCACCGAGAGCGCAGAATTCGCCCAGGCTGTCCCAGCGCAGGTAGTTTTCTTCCATGAGCTGCTGGACGTGCTTGGGAGCCGAACCACCGGCACCGGTTTCGAACAGGCCGCCGCCGTTCATCAACGGAACGATGGACAGCATCTTGGCCGAGGTGCCGACTTCCAGGATCGGGTAAAGATCGGTCAGATAGTCGCGCAGCACGTTGCCGGTGATGGAGATCGTGTCTTCACCGCGAGCAAGGCGCTCGGTGGTGTATTTCGCCGCATCGGCCGGAGCCATGATCTTGAGATCGAGACCGGAGGTGTCGTGTTCCGGCAGATAGGCTTCCACCTTCTTGATCAGTTCCGCATCATGGGCGCGGGCCTTGTCCAGCCAGAAGATGCCCGGCATTCCGGACAGGCGTGCACGGGTGACACCGAGCTTGACCCAGTCGCGGATAGGAGCGTCCTTGGTGCGGCATGCGCGCCAGATGTCGCCGTCTTCGACAGCATGTTCGATCAGCGTGTTGCCGGCAGCATCGACAATGCGGATCGTGCCGTCGGCAGGAGCCTTGAACGTCTGCGGGTGAGAGCCGTATTCCTCGGCCTTCTGGGCCATCAGGCCGACGTTCGGCACGGTGCCCATCTTGGCGGGATCGAGCGCGCCGTTTTCGCGGCAGAAGTCGATCACGGCAGAGTAGACGCCGGCATAGGAGCTGTCCGGGATCACGCATTTCGCGTCGGCTTCCTTGCCGTCCGGGCCCCAGCCCTTGCCGCCCGCGCGGATCAGCGCCGGCATGGAAGCGTCGATGATGACGTCGGACGAGACATGCAGGTTGGTGATGCCCTTGTCGGAGTTCACCATGTACATGGCCGGGCCATTGTCGAGGGCAGCCTTGATGTCGGAGTTGATCTCGGCGGCCTTGTCGGCGGGCAGCGTGGCGACCTTGGCTTCCAGATCACCGATGCCGAGATCCGGATTGACGCCAAGCTCGGCAAAGGTTGCTGCGTGCTTCTCGAAGACGTCCTTCAGGAAAGCGCGGACACAAAGGCCGAAGATGATCGGGTCGGAGACCTTCATCATGGTTGCCTTCATGTGCAGCGAGAACAGGATGCCCATGTCCTTGGCATCCTGAATTTCCTTTTCCAGGAACGCGAACAGCGCCTTGGCGCTCATGTAGGTGCCGTCGACGACGTCGCCTTCATCCAGAGCGAAGTCGCCCTTGAGAACCGTGGCAGCCCCGTCCTTGCCGACGAATTCGATCTTCGCCTTGCCTGCGGAGCCGGCAGAAACGGTCACCGACTTTTCGTTGGAGAAGAAGTCGTTCTCGCCCATGGTGGCGACGTGGGTCTTGGACGAGGGCAGCCATTCCCCCATGCGGTGCGGGTTCTTCTTGGCGTATTCCTTGACCGCTTTCGGTGCGCGGCGGTCGGAGTTGCCTTCGCGCAGCACCGGGTTCACGGCAGATCCCTTGATCGCGTCATACTTGGCCTTGACGGTCTTTTCCTCGTCCGTCTTCGGATCGGACGGATAATCCGGCAACTTGTAGCCCTGCGCCTGCAGTTCCTTTATGGCAGCGTTGAGCTGCGGCTGGGATGCAGAGATGTTCGGCAGCTTGATGACATTGGCGTCCGGCTGCTTGACCAGTTCGCCGAGGACCGCAAGATCGTCGGACTGCTTTTGCGCGTCTGTCAGATATTCCGGGAAATTCGCCAGGATACGGCCTGCGAGGGAGATATCCTTGGTACCGACGGTCAATCCGGCTGCCTTGGTGAAGGAGCGGATGATCGGCAGGAACGAGGCGCTGGCCAGTTCCGGTGCTTCGTCGACCTTGGTGTAGATAATGTCGGCCATGACAATCACATTTCCTAGCGTTCGAACATTGGTCAAAGGAGTGGCGCGGGACCGCTCCCGATGAATTTCGACATGCGTATACAATTGTACGCAATCAATTGAAAGCCCTCCGGAAGGCGAAGGGTGTGACGATTGCTGGTGTTCTAGCAAAGCCGCTGGAAAAGGCAATCGGGGAGGGGAAATCCCACCCTGTCGCAGCAGGCGTGACTGACCTGTGGCTGAAACGAAAAACGGACTGATTGATATGGAAATGCTCGCAAAGCAGCTTTCCAATCCCCCGAAGAAACGCTAAATCCCCGCCTCATGAGCAAGAATGCACACATCCGAGACGAAGCGCGCGCGGTGACGGCCAAACCGCCGGCGGTGATCCTGTGCGAGCCGCAGCTTGGCGAGAATATCGGAACGGCGGCCCGTGCCATGGCCAATTTCGGTCTGGTGGATCTGCGGATCGTCAATCCGCGCGACGGCTGGCCGAGTGAAAAGGCGAGGGCAGCGGCAAGCCGGGCGGATCATGTCATCGACAAGGTGCAGGTGTTCGACAGTGTGGAAGCGGCCATTGCCGACCTGCAATTCGTCTTCGCCACCACCGCCCGCTCGCGCGAAGTGCCCAAGCCCGTCCGCGGGCCGGACGAAGCTGCCAAGAAATCCGTTGAACTTGGAGAGCAGGGCGCCGCGACCGGTTATCTGTTCGGCCGCGAGCGCTGGGGCCTCAACAACGAGGAAGTGGCGTTGGCGGACGAGATCGTCACACTGCCGGTCGACCCGGATTTTGCCTCGCTGAACATTGCCCAGGCAGTGTTGGTGTGCGCCTACGAGTGGCGCAAGACCGCGACAGCCGGAGCGTTGCCGTTCCTGCTGTCGGAGGAGGTGCATCCGCCAGCGAAGAAGGATGAACTGTTGCGCTTCTTCGAGCACCTGGAAGGGGCGCTCGACAAGGCCACCTTCTTCCGTCCCCCGGAGCGGCGGCCGCATATGGTGCGCACGTTGCGCAACATCTTCCAGAAGGCGGAACTGACCGACCAGGAAGTGCGCGCGCTGCGTGGTGTCGTGGCCTCGTTGGAAAAACGCGAGACGCGGCCGCGCAAGGACAGGTCAGGTTCAGGCAGCGAAGAATAGAGGCATATCTTGCAGGGTTCGGGACCGGTACTCTTTTTCGATTCAGGTCTTGGCGGGCTCACGGTGCTGCGCGAGGCGCGCTATCTGCTACCCTATGAGCCGCTGCTCTATGTTGCTGACGATGCAGCCTTTCCCATCGGCCGCTGGCCGGAAACGGAATTGAAGGCGCGGATCGTCTCCCTGTTTGACGAGCTGATCGCCGAACATGGCCCCAAGGCGGTGGTGATTGCCTGCAACACCGCCTTCACGCTTGCCGGCGACGCCTTGCGCGAGGCGCATCCGGATGTGCCTTTTGTCGGCACCGTTCCGGCAATCAAACCGGCGGCCGAGCGCACGTCCTCCGGGCTGATTTCGGTGCTGGCGACACCGGGCACGGTGCGCAGAACCTACACCAGAAGCCTGATCGACAGTTTTGCCAGCCAGTGTCACGTCCGGCTGGTCGGCTCGGACATGCTGGCGGAACTAGCCGAAAAGCACCTGCGCGGTGAAACCGTTTCCGACAAAGCGCTTCTATCGGAAATCGCCAACTGTTTTCTGGAGCAGGGTGGAAAGCGCACGGACATCGTCGTGCTTGCCTGCACCCACTACCCGTTTCTTGCCAACCGCTTCCGCAAGATCGCACCCTGGCCGGTCGACTGGCTCGACCCGGCCGAGGCAATCGCCCGCCAGTTGGTCCGGGTTCTTAGGGAAGGGGTTGCCAGGGAACATTCCCGGCATCTCCCGGACCGGGCGATCTTTACCTCAGGCTCGAAGGATCCGGGGCTGGCACGACTGTTGGCCGGCTTTGGCCTTGTGCTGGACTGAACGCCAATAAGGTTGCCGGCGGATGGTCCCGGGCAAACAGACACCCGGGCCTTTGTGGCTATCGAGTGCTAAAACCTTACACGCCGCTGTTTGACACCCGTGCTTCGAGACGGCGCTGCGCGCCGCTTCAAGCCGCCAGGCATTTGACGGCCAGGCCGTCGTCGGAGCGTTTGGCGGCGCGCTTCAAGTCCATGATCTCATGGTTCAGCGTGTCGGGATTGAGCGTGACGCCCTTTGGCAGGCTGAGGATGGATATGGAACACTGCAGCAGCGGGAACTGCCGTGTCGTTCCAAACCTGTCCTGGGCTTCGATAAAGCCTTGTTCCCGATGCTCGGCATCATAGAAACTTTCCACATCCAGGCGGAAGGCGCGCTTGAGTGCCAGCATGCGGGCAGCGACATCGGTCTGGTCGACATTCTGGAACCCGGCGAAGAAATCATCGCCACCGATATGGCCGTAAAAGGTATCGGACTCCGACACGTGACGCTGCAGCAACTCGCTGAACAGAATAATCGCCCTGTCACCCTGCCGATAGCCGTAGGTGTCGTTGAACGGCTTGAAGTTGTCGAAGTCGAGATAGCACAGGTGCCGGTCGTTGGCGCCCTTGCGACCGCTTTCGGCAATGAACCGGGACACGGCACCGTTGCCCGGAAGACGGGTCAGCGGGTTCTGGTCCTGCGCTTCCTGAAGACGCTTTTCGTGAATGATCTTCAAGAGCGAGGTGGCGGAGAGAAAGCCCGCGTAGCGAAAATTCTCGGTGATGATGATGCCATCCGAATTGATCGAGGAGGCAAAGGTCACCAGCAGCATGTCCGCATTGGAATCGATGTCGGCGATCGGGCAGGCGCGCACGAAGGAGCGCAGCGGGAAATCGAGGGCCGCCTTTTCATCGTCGTCACCGGGCGCGCCAGCATAGAGATAGGCTTTCAGGTCCCGTTCGTGGATCAGGCCGCGCGGTTCGTTGTTGGTGTCGACAACGGGAACCACACTGGCTTCCTGGTTGTGAACCACCATGTCCAGAAGGTCGTTCATGGAGGCGCCTGACTGGATCGTCGGAAGCTTGATCAGTTCGTTGCGGATCCGGTCAAGTTCTTCCCGGCGCTTGCGGCCGACGCCCGGTGCGCGCACGTGATCGTAAAAGAGCTTCGCCGAAGACCTTTCCTGGAAGGGTTTGGCAACGAAGTAGCCCTGGATCAGGTCGCAGCCGGCTTCCCGGCAGGCCTTGAACTCGCTTTCGGTCTCCACGCCTTCCGCAATCACCCTTGCCCCCAGCACGTGCGCGAGGTTGGCCACGGTGGTGACGAACAGCTTGCGCCTGGCATCGCTGTCGATTCCGTTCAGGAAGAACCGGTCGATCTTGACGTAGTCGGGCGACATGTCGTGCAGGAGCCGCAGTTCGGAAGAGCCCCGACCGAAATCGTCGAGGGCAATCAGGAAGCCCAACTGGCGCAAATCGTTGACGGCATGGTGCGTCACGTCGGTAAAGGTTTGCTGGTGGCGTTCGGAAAATTCCAGGCAGATCTGGTTGACCTGCAGACCGGCTTCGGAAACCAGCTTGCCCAGCCGCATGCGCGGGTCGTTGTCGTGACCGAGGTCGCGGCCGTCCAGCTTGAAATAGAGTTTGGTGCCTTGGGCGATCTTCAAATTTCCGAAGCGCTGCATCGCTTTCACCAGCAGATGAGCCTCAAGTTGCGGCAAATATCCTTCGGCGTGCGCAAAATCGATGAGTTCGTCAGGAGACTGCGCCCCCACAAGATCGCAGTTCCGGATCTGGGCCTCGTAGCCGTAAACAACGCCGGTGCCGATGTCGACGACAGGCTGCAGGGCGTAGTCGAGTTTCGTCAGTGTGTCCTTTGGCGTACGACAGAGCGAACCGGGCGCTTCCGGAACTGTCTGAAGAGCTGGTTGACGATTCGCTGACATTACTGATCCTACTGCCAAGGTCCGGCTGATACGCTTTCGTTATTTGATGGGGTCTCGAGCAGTCCGTCACACTGGTATTATTCGCTATGGTTGTAACGGTGATTGCATAGTGAAAAGCTGCAATTAAAAATCTCTAAATGTATGCATTGTTTTCCCCATTTTGTGGACGCAACGTCATAAATTGTGGCAGGCAAACCCGTCTGAACCGTTAAATGTGTCTGCTCGTTCGGCGAAAATCAGACAAACGGCCCGATTTGGCGGTTCTTTTCCGGGGCAGGCCGGCCCACGCATTGACATTTGGAGGCACTGCCTGTATCTCCGCGCGGTCCGGCAGGCAATGTCTTCCGGATCTACGCACCCGTGGGCATCCGGCCGGCGCCGTCTAGCTGGGTCCCTGTCGATCTGACCTTTCTGTCGCAAGACAGGTTGTGACGATAAAGGAGGGCGCGTTTCCTTTTAAATAACAACGCGAATTCAAAGGAAACCGCGATGTCGAAGCGCCATAGCGTTAAGTACAAAATTGACCGCCGGATGGGCGAAAACATCTGGGGTCGTCCGAAGAGCCCGGCCAACAAGCGTGAATACGGCCCGGGTCAGCACGGCCAGCGCCGCAAGGGCAAACTGTCCGACTTCGGTGTTCAGCTCCGCGCAAAGCAGAAGCTGAAGGGCTACTACGGCAACATTTCCGAAAAGCAGTTCCGCAAGGTTTATGCTGAAGCGTCCCGTATGAAGGGTGACACTTCCGAAAACCTGATCGGCCTGCTGGAGCGCCGTCTGGACGCCATCGTCTACCGTGCGAAGTTCGTCCCGACCGTTTTCGCAGCACGTCAGTTCATCAACCACGGCCACGTGAAGGTGAACGGCAAGCGCGTCAATATCTCGAGCTACCAGATCCGTCCGGGCGACGTGATCGAAGTTCGCGAAAAGTCCAAACAGCTCGCCCTGGTTCTGGAAGCAACCCAGTCCGCGGAGCGTGACGTTCCGGATTATCTCGACGTCGACCACAACAAGATGACCGCGACCTACTCCCGCGTTCCGAGCTTCTCTGACGTACCGTACCCGGTACAGATGGAACCGAACCTGGTGGTCGAGTTCTATTCGCGCTAATCAGCGCCGAATATGGTTTGACGGAAAGGCCCGCCTCTGGCGGGCCTTTTCTTTTGGCAGATAGCTGTTCCGGACCGACGCCAGTTGTCAGATGTCGTTTCGCGGTATCCGAAGTACCTGACCCGGGAAAATTACGTTGGGGCTGGATAAGATGTGCTGATTGGCTTCGTAGATCGGCTGATAGTCGCCGTTGCCATACTGGTCTTGCGCAATCTTGGTCAGCGTATCACCCGCCTTCACCGTATAGGGCTGCCAGCCGCCGTAACCGGGCAGGATGCGCGGACCGAACAGCACCGGAAGGACGACGGAAGGGCCGTTTTCGTTGCCTGTGTCGTCCGCCAGGGTCAGGAACAGGCGGTTCATCTGAAACTGGTTGGTGTCCGGTATATCGATGAAGCCCTGAAACTGCTTCAGCCCGAATGAACCCACCTGGGTGAAGGAGGCATATTCGTCGTGTCCTTCGGAAACGCGAATGCTCAAGGTGCCTTCGAACGCGGTCGCATTGCCCGCGATCAGTATTCTGGATCCCACCAGATCAAACGGCTGTGGCTGCTGGATGTCGAGAGTTACAGTCATATCAATACCTTCCGCGTAAAAAGTCTCAGGTATCTTCCGCTGCCCCCAACCAGCACTTTGTCAGGGTACAACGTTTTCGCGGAAAAACGATAGATGCAACTTTGCCGGGGGCTGTCCTTGCGACAGGCCGTTCCGGATTTTGACGGAACGCTCTGGCTGCGATAAAGCGGCCAGAGCGTCCGGACGGCTATTGAATGCCGATTTCCTTGTAGTAACGGGCAGCGCCAGGGTGGAACTTGGCCGTGCCGAGTGTCTGGGCGGCATATTCAGGCGACAGCGCCTTTGCCCAGGGAGCGTCGGTCGTGATGCTGTCGAGATTTTCCCAGAAGGCCTTGGTGATCCGGTAGACAAGCTCTTCGTCGAGGTCCGCGCGCACGCCAATGCCGACGGCCGTGTCGTTGGACATGACCGGGCCGTCGTTCACCTGGTTCTCGTAAAGTCCTGCCGGGATCTCAGCCCGATGGCGAAACTTGCCGAGGAACTTGTCGACCGCTTCTCCCTGATCGTCCTCGGGGCCGATAAAACGAACGGTTTCGGTTTCGGTAAACTGGATGAACTGCTGGCACGGATCGATGCAGCCGTTGACATACATTTCCACCTTGCCGTCCATGAACGACTGGAAGCCGGTTGCCCAGTTGGCCTTGATGGCGTCGTAGTCCTCACCGGCAACAAGACCGGTGGTCGCTTCGATCCAGCCCTTGGCCGCATTGTAAGCGCCGCCGCCCTGCGGACCGAGGAAAACCGTGGCGCCCTCGATATCATCGAGCACGGTGATGTCGCTGTCGCCGCGCACCGCGAAGTGATACTGGCCGTAAGGGAACCACATCAGAACCTGTACATTCTTGGCAAGTTCGGGAGCTTCCGGCTCGTTCTTGTACATGGCTGCGCCGTTGCTCATCAGGATATGGATGGTCGGCGAGATCATGTACATGTCCAGATTGCCGCGCGCGGTTTCCATCTGGTGCAGCGTGGCCGCACCGCCGCCGGCAACCTCGATCGAGACATCGTCGAGCTTGTCGGTGACGATGTTGGCGAAGGTCGCCATGGTGATTGCCTGACCGAGGCTCGGCTCGATGGTCTGCATCTTCAGCGTGGTGTCTTCAGCCGATGCGGCGCCGGCCAGAAGCAGGCCCGCAAGGGCTGTAAAGGCAAATCGTTTCATTCCGTCCTCCCATGATAATTTGCTCTTGTCATTGTGATGGATTGGGCGCGGAGGTCAGGCTCCGCTGCCGGGTTGCGTGAAAGGCGATATCCGCCAGGATCAAGACCGACGCGGCACCGGCAATAACGACGTGCGGCACCAGGACCAGCAGGCCAAGGCTGAAGCGCAGCAGGCGTTCCCAGTGCGGCAGGCGTCCCCGGTCGAATCCGGCCAGTGCGGATGCAATCGACCACATGGCGAGCGCGAAAGCGGCTATCACCCAAAAGAATGCGCCCCAGGAAATGCTGGCCAGATCGACCATCGCCTTGCTGTCCGGAGCACCCGAACCGAACCAGACGAACAACACCTGCAGCTTGTAGAGAACCGCGGGGTGATAGACGAAGATGAAGGGGATCAGGAACCCGGCGATACCGATGCGGGCGGCCTCGAAGCCAGTGCGGATCGGGTCCGCGCCGGCAATCGGGGCGGCGGCAAAGGCGGCGAGCGCCACCGGCGGCGTGACCGTGGACATGACGGCAAAGAAGACAACGAACATGTGCAGCGTCAGCTCGGGAATGCCAACGGCATCGATGCCGGAGGACAGCGCTATGACGATGATGAAATAGGTCGCACCGGGGGGCAGGCCCATGCCGAGTACGATGGCGCCAAGGGCTACGACGATGAGCACCAGCGGCAACGGGCCACTGGCGAGTTGTGTCAGCAGCAGGGCGAGACGGCCAGCGAAACCCGACACCTGGATCAGGCCGACGATGAGGCCGATGGCGGTGACGATGACCACGATGGAGGCTGCCATGCGTCCGGCATTGACGAAGGCCTGCCATAGGCGTTTTCGGGACCGGAATTCACGGAACAGAACCAGGGCGCAGACAATGGCTGCAACAAAGCCGTAAAATCCCGCCTTGGGCACGGAGGGCTGGCTGAACAGGAAATAGGTGAGGATCCCCAGCGGCACGACAAAGACCAGGCACTGCACCCATTCATTGCCGGTTAACGGTGGGCGCTGCTCCCTTGGCAGAGCGCCGATGCCGAGCCGCCTTGCCTCGAAATAGACAGTCAGGAAGGTGGCGAAGTAGAACATGATCGCGGGCAGGATGGCCGAGACGACGATGTAGCGGTATTCCAGTCCGATCTGTCCGGCGACGAAGAAGGCGACGACGCCCATCACCGGCGGCATGATCTGTCCGCCGGTGGAGGCAGCTGCTTCCACGGCACCGGCAAATGCAGGCTTGAAGCCGGACTTCTTGATGACCGGAATGGTCATCACACCAGTGGAAACCACGTTGGAGATGGCCGCGCCGGAAAGGGTGCCGAAGAGGGCGGAGGAGGCGACAGCTGCATGAGCGGCCCCGCCGACGAGACCACCGGTGAGCCGGTTGGCGATCTTCATCAGAAGATCGCCCGCGCCCGAGGCCATCATCACCGCACCGAAGACGATGAAGATCAGCACGCTGCCGGAAACAACCTGCAAGGGTTGGCCGAACTGACCACCGGTCTGGGCCCAGAAGTTCAGCACCATGGCGCGCAGGCTCTGGCTGAAGGTCGAGTCGGATCCGGCCAGAATGCCGGTCCAGTCGGGCAGGGAGCCGCGGATGAAGAAATAGACCACCCAGAACAGGCAGAAGGCGACGATAAAACCGCCGAACATGCGCCACGTCAGATAGAGCGTGATTGCGGTGGCAATCGGGAACATCACGAAGTCGATTGGGCTGGCGCTGGGCAGCGCACCGCCGTCGGTCGCGAAGATTTTCAGCATCCAGGACACGAAGGCCGCAAGCGCCAGTAACGTCAGTCCCCAGTTGAGCCAGCGTCCGGTCCGGCCCCGGTGCAGCGTCAGCAGGCTGATGGCAAAGGAAAAGACGATCGGCAGGCCGATGATCAGCCCTGTCGGCAGCAGGAAAGAGCGCTCGAACGAGCGATACCCCGAACCCAGCCAATGATCGCGCATGAGCGCGCGCTGGTCGCGGCGAGACAGTTCGTCAAAGCCTTGCGTGGTGGTTTCGATGAACCAGCGAACGAAATCCGTGATCGGGCCGGAAGCCGCATAGGTGAGGATCACGAGCACGAAAAGCACGGCGAGACAGTCGGCAATCCATTTGTCGGTGCGCGGAATGGCCGGTGTGTTGCCTGTTGCCGTGCTCACCTCAGCGTCCTCCCTCTTCGGGCGAAACATAATTCTGCAGGGCCGGGCCGCGATAGGCTTGCGTCAGTTCCTCCGGCACTTCCGAGCCGTCTTTCAGGAATGGCAGGATGCCGCGCCGGGCAGACTTGCCGCGCATGGCGGCAATATCGGCGTCAGACCGGGTCACGCGCTGAGACATGCGCCGGCCCCAGCGGGCCAGTAGGTCATACATGCGGGCGATCTCGGCCGCATGGCCGTCCGTCTTGGCCAGGTCGTGGAATTCCTCCGGATCGGTCCGCAGGTCGAACAGCATCGGCCGGAAGCCGCCTTCGGCATGGATCAGCTTGTAGCGGCCGTCGAACACCATGAAGAGACGGGCATCGCGGGTGGTGACACCCAGGGCCGCGCACATGGGGGTGACGGAATAATCGTATTCGCTGATGACCGCCTCGCGCCACGCAGGCGTCTCGCCGCGCAGCCAGGGCGTCAGGCTCCGGCCTTCCAGAATATGTCCGGCTTCTGCCCCGCCAGCGGCTTCCAGGAAGGTCGGGGCAAGGTCGATGGCTTCCACCAGCGCGTCGCATGTGGTGCCTCTGGTGGCATCAGCCTCGCTGCGCGGATCGTAGACGATCATCGGGATCTTGACGGAAGGTTCGTGGAACAGATCCTTTTCGCCAAGCCAGTGGTCGCCAAGATAGTCGCCATGGTCGGAGGTGAGCACGATCATGGTGTCCTCCATCCGACCGGTCTCCTCCAAGTAGTCCAGCAGCCTGCCGAGCTGGTCGTCGCATTGCTTGATCAGGCCCATGTAGGCGGGAATGACCTTGCGGCGCACGTCGTCCTGCTGAAAGGCGGCCGCGATCTTGTTGGTCATGAAGGCTGCATAGACCGGATGCGCATTGTCGCGCTCAACGTCGGCGCGGATCGCGGCAGGAACGTGGTTTTGCCCGTACATGTCGTGATAGGGGGCCGGGACGATGTAGGGCCAATGGGGCTTGATGTAGCTGACATGCGCGCACCAGGGCGCTTTTGCCTGTTCGATGAAGTCGATGGTGCGGGTCGTCAGCCAGGGCGTTTCGCTGTCTTCCTCGCGGATGTTGGCGGGCTTGTCCGCATTGTCGAACATCCAGCCAGAAGCCTTCTCGCCGTTTTCGACGCCGGCATTGGCGAAGTCCGCCCAGGGGTTCTCTCCCGCATAGCCACGCGACTTGAGGTATTCGTTGTAAGGCGAACGCTTTTCATCATAAAAGCCGTCCGGGCCTTCACCCCAGAGCCCGTCGTCGCGCACCCAGACATCAAAGCCGCATTCGGCCTGCCGGGCGCCGATGACGCTGTCCGGCGAGAGCCCCAGCCGTGTCATGCCTTCCGCATCCACCTTCATGTGGGTCTTGCCGATCAGCCAGCAGTCCATGCCGGCCTTTCGCAGGTGATCGCCGAGCGTGTGTTCGCCGATACGCAGCGGGAAGCCGTTCCACTGTGCCCCGTGCGAGGATGCATAACGCCCGGTGTAAAAGCTCATCCGGCTCGCGCCGCAGATGGGGGATTGCACATAGGCGTTGGTAAAACGCACGCCTCTGGCGGCGACCCGGTCAAAGTTCGGAGTGTGAAGATAGGGGTGTCCCGCGCAGCTCAGATAGTCAAAGCGGAGCTGGTCGTACATGACGAACAGGATATTCACTCAGATGTCCTCCCAAGGAGCCGCTTTTGCGGCCTTCTTGGAACGCAATCTAGCATCCCCGGGGTATATCTCTCAATTAACTCGAACTCATCGATATAACTCCAGGTTATGTCGTTTTGTTCTTGGGGGCCCAGTTGCGGCCTTCCTCGCGAACAATGTCGGCAAAGGCCTGAGCTGCCGGTGTCAGCAGTCTTTCCTTGGTCCGGGTCAGGGCGATGTCCACCGTCAGCATGCTCAGGTCGATTGGCAGAGCGGTCACGGCCCAGCGTACCTTCACCTCGTCGACGATGAGCGATGGAAACGAGCAGACGATATCGGACTGTTCGAGAACCGCCAGAATGCTGAGGATCGAATCGGAGCGGATGACCGGGGCCGGCCCCTGCAAACCGTGCATCCGGAAATAGTCCTGAAACAGCGGACGACGGCTGCTCGGGCCGATGACGGCCCAGCGTGCGGTCAGCAGGTCCTGCGGTTTCGACAGGTCTTTGAGGTGAGACTGCTGTCCGGCAAGGAAGGTCACAGAGGTGGTCAGCAGAGGCTCAACGTGCAGCCCGGCCTTGGGCTGGGCGTCGGGGGCCGGTCCGATGACGAAATCCGCTTCGCCGGACCTCAGCGCATGAAAGGCTTTCGGTGCATGGCCACCGGTAATGTTCAGTTCAACGCCCGGAAACCGGCTCTGAAACCGGCGCATCACCGACGGAATAATCTTGAGTGCGGCCAGCGGTGAGACCACGACAGAAATCATGCCGACATATTGCCCGCGCGACTGGGCCACGTCTTCCGTCAGCTTCTGCAGGTCGCTCTGGATCCGGCGGCAACGGTCGATGACCGTCTGACCTTCCAGCGTTGGCACGATGCCACTCGGCACCCGGTGGAAGAGGACGACACCGAGATCGCCCTCGATCTTCTTCAGCGCCTTGGTGATAGCCGGTTGAGACTTGCCAAGGGCCTTTGCGGCTGCCGCGAGGCTTCCAAGGGTCGCGACCGCATCGATCAGTTCCACATATTGGGCTTTCACGCCGAGCGCCTTCCGGTTGATTACTGGCAGGGCCGGACTGTGCCAAAGTTCGGCCGATCAGGCTACAGCCTCCCGGACCTGAGCGCGGCTTTGCGTCAGACGATCCCGCCACCTGCCCCGGAGACTTCCGGGCGGACCTCCGCCACCTTCTGCCGGTAACCGGCCGCGCGGTAGGCCGCAACGGGGTCAATGGCGCCGCCATTTTCCAGTCTCGCCGTGGCCAGGATCGGCTCCACGTCGGTTCGGAAAGCGGTTTTCAGGGTGGTTGTGGCCATCAGGGCGTCGTTGCTGTCCTGAAAGCCGTCCAGCGCGGAGCGGTCAACCAGCAGGGCCTGCGCGTAGGCACGCTGAACTTCCATGGCGGAGACCATCAGGCTTTCGATGGGGTCGGTGACATTGTGAGACTGGTCGAGCATATGAGCCGGATTGAACCCCGGAGCCTGTCTCGTTTCGGCATCCACCAGCTCGTTGAACACCAGGAACAGCCGGTACGGATCGATGGACCCCGTGTCCAGGTCGTCGTCGCCATATTTGCTGTCGTTGAAATGGAAGCCGCCGAGCTTGCCGAACTGGATCAGCCGGGCAACGATCATCTCGATATTGACGTTGGGCGCATGATGGCCGAGGTCGACCAGGCAAAAGGCCTTCTCGCCCAGTTCCTGCGCGATCATGTAGTTGGTGCCCCAGTCCTGCACGACAGTGGAATAGAAGGCGGGCTCATACATCTTGTGCTCGGTGAACAGCCGCCAGTCTTCCGGCAGCTCCGCATAGATGGTTTGCGCCGCATCCAGGTATCGCTCGAACTGGCGCGTGAAGTTCGTCTGACCCGGGAAATTCGATCCATCGCCAATCCAGATGGTCAGGGCCCTGGAGCCGATGGCCTTGCCGATTTCGATGCATTCCAGATTGTGCTCAACCGCCTGCTGGCGGGTGTCGGCATCGGTGTGGCTGAGCGAGCCGAACTTGTAGGAAAGCGCCTGACCGTCCTGATCCTGAAAGGTGTTGGAGTTCATGGCATCGAAGCCAAGCCCGAGCGAACTTGCCTTGGCCTTCAGCTCTGCCGGATCGGCCTTGTCCCAGGGAATATGCAGGGAAACATTGGGCGTTGCGCGGGTCAGCTGCTGGATGACGCCGCAGTCTTCCAGCTTGTCGAAGATGTTGCGCGGTTCGCCCTTGCCGGGAAACCGTGCGAACCGCGTGCCACCGGTGCCGACGCCCCAGGAGGGGACGGCTACGCCATAGGCGCCGACCTTTTCCTTGATTGCGTCGATGGAAACGCCGCGCCGGTCGAGCCTTTCGCCCAGGGTTTCATAGTCACGCTTCAGGTCGGCTTCGCGGGTCTCGTTTTCCCCGGCGACCAGCGATGTGTCGATCATCATGAGAAGATCCTTTCCTGCCCGAAGAACCTCATCCTGAGGAGGGCCGCAAGGCCCGTCTCGAAGGATGGGCCGCTTGTCTGGAGTGTGCCGCCCATCCTTCGAGACAGCGCTTTGCGCTTCCTCAGGATGAGGTCTGCTTTGTGGATGTGCTGTTTACCGCGTGAACGCCTGCACGTTGCCTGCATCGACATTGATGATGTTCCCGGTCGACTTGGCGGAGAACTCCGAAGCGAAGAAATAGGTGGCCTCGGCGATGTCTTCCGGCAGCACGGAGAGTTTCAGCAGCGAGCGCTGTCGGTAGTGTTCCTCCAGCTCCGAAGTGTCCTTGCCGTAGGCTTCGGCGCGTTCCTTCAGCCAATCGCCGGACCAGATCTTGGAGCCGCGCAGCACCGCGTCCGGGTTGACCACATTGACGCGGATCGCTTCTGGAGCACCTTCCAGGGCGAGACAGCGGGCGAGATGCAGTTCGGAGGCCTTTGCCGTGCAATAGGCGCTGGCGCCCGGAGAGGCCGCGAGGCCGTTCTTGGAGCCGATGAACACGATGGAGCCACCGATCCCTTGGGTCTTCATCACCTTGAAGGCTTCGCGCGAAACCAGAAAATAGCCGGTCGACAGGATCGACATGTTCCGGTTCCACAGGTCAAGCGTGGTGTCCTCGATGGGGGCGGAGGAGGCAATGCCGGCATTGGAGACAAGAATATCGACACCGCCGAATTCCAGTGCGGCGCGGGCAAAGCTGTCTGCCACGGCGTCTTCGCTGGTGACATCCATCGTCACCGTGCGCACGACGTCCCTGGTATAGCGGGCGGTGAGATTGTCGGCGGCAGCGGCGAGCGCGTCCGCATCGATGTCGGCCAGCACCACGCAGGCTCCTTCGCGCAGGAAACGTTCAGCGGTGGCCGAGCCGATGCCGCCGGCTCCGCCTGTCACCAAAGCGATCTTGCCGGCAAGGCTCTTGGGTTTCGGCATGCGCTGAAGTTTGGCCTCCTCCAGAAGCCAGTATTCGATGTCGAAGGCCTCCTGCTCGGGCAAGCCGCAATAGGTGGAGACGCTTGAGGCGCCGCGCATGACGTTGATGGCGTTGGTGTAGAATTCGCCGGAAATGCGCGCCGTCGCCTTGTCCTTGGCGAAGGTGATCATGCCGACGCCCGGTATCAGGTAGACGACTGCATTCGGGTCGCGCAGGGCAGGGCTGTCGTCGTGCTTGCAGCGCTCATAGTAGGCCGCATAGTCAGCACGATAGGCTTCGGCTGCCTGACCGAGACCGGCAAGCGTTGCCTCGATATCCGGATTGGCCGGATCGAAATCGACGACAAGCGGGCGGATCTTGGTGCGCAGGAAATGGTCCGGGCAGCTGGTGCCGAGGGCGGCAAGGGCCTCCATGTCGTTGGCGCAGACAAATTCCAGGACTGCGTCGCTGTCATCGAAATGACCGACCATATGCTGTTTGCCGGAGACCATCCCCCGGATCGCGGGCATCAGACGGGCGGCAATCGTGCGCCGGTCGGATGGAGCAAGGGCGCGGTGTTTCGAACCGCCGAAAGCGTCCTGGCCGGCTGTTTTTTCCTCAAACCAGGCAATCGCCTTGTTGATGATTTCCAGCGTGGTTTCGTAGCAGGTTTTGGCATCGTCTGCCCAGGTGAACAGGCCGTGGCTTTCCAGCACGACACCGCGGGCCTCCGGATTTTCCAGACAGAATTTTTCCAGCCACAGGCCGAGTTCATAGCCCGGACGCTTCCAGGGCAGCCACCCGATCTCGCCGCCGAAAATTTCCTGCGTCAGTGCCTTGCTGTCGCTTGCCGCCGCAATGGCGATGATCGCATCTGGATGCATATGGTCGACATGGCTTTTCGGCACATAGGCATGAAGCGGGGTATCGATGGAGGCCGCGCGCGGATTCAGGTTGAACGTGCAATGAGGCAGGCAGGCGACCATCTCGTCTTCGAACTCGACGCCGCGATAGAGCCCTTTCAGCGCCCGCAGCTTGTCCATGTAGAGCGTCGCAAAGCCGTCCATCTTGATGGTGCCGACATCGCCGCCGGAGCCCTTGACCCAGAGAACCTCGACCTGATCGCCGGTGAGAGGATCCTTTTCCATCGCCTTGGCGGAGGTGTTGCCACCGCCGTAATTGGTGATGCGCTTGTCGGACCCCAGGAGGTTGGAGCGATAGAGCAGAAGCTCCGCTTCACTCATGCCGGATGCCTTCTGGTCATCCCACAGGTTGGCAAGCCGGGAACCGGCAGCGGAATTCAACATCTTTTCCTCCCAGGTAAGCCTGATGGCTTGCATCTCGTTGCCTCGAAATTCGCTTGATCGGATCCTGTTGTCAATCAAAAACGATCAATATCAATCATATTGCGCTGCAAAATGATCATTTTTGATTTTTTGTGATTGACAATGACCAGTGTTGGTGGAAACGTTTGTTCAATGGGAGGACCAGATGCACGAGAAAGAACGCCACAGGATCATATTGTCCGCAGTCCAGGATCGTCCGGTCGTGACGGTTCAGGAACTGGTGGCGTTGACGGATTCCTCTGAAGCGACCATCCGGCGCGACATTGCCCAGCTTCATGTGCAGAAGAAGCTGCGCCGTGTGCGGGGTGGGGCGGAGAGCATTCATCCGCCGCAGTTCGTCGGTCTGGCGGGGCGTCCGTTCAGCGTCAACGAAACGATCAACATCGCTCAAAAGCGCGCAATCGCGCAAAAGGCGGTGGAGCTGTGCGAGGATGGAGATGCCATCATCATCAACGGCGGCACCACCACATTTCAGATGGTGCATCCGCTGGCAACCAAACGCTGCCAGGTGTTCACCAACTCGTTTCCGATCGCAGAGCATCTCCTCAAGAATTCCAAGAACACCATCATGCTCTCCGGTGGTGTCATCTACCGCGAACAGAACATCATTCTGAGCCCTTTCGACAACGATGTGACCCGGAACTTCTATGCCAAGCGCATGTTCATGGGCGCGCAGGGGCTTGGTCCGCTGGGGCTCATGGAGGCCGATCCGCTGCTGATTCAGGCCGAGCAGAAGCTGATTGGCCAGGCGGACGAACTGGTGGTTCTGGCGGATTCATCGAAATTCAGTGCGCGTTCCAGCCTGATCCTGTGCCCGCTCGAGCGGATCTCCACCGTCATCACCGATGACGGGATCCCCGACAGCGCGGCCAACATGCTGGAACAGGCCGACATCCATCTGATCGTGGCGGAAACAAGCGCCGCGCAGACCAAGGCAACCTCGAACGGGTAGCCGGCATACTGTCCGGACCTTGGGAGGGGCCGGCAGCATTTTTGGGAGGAAGACCATGAAATTGCTCAAGTCACTTCTGGCGGCAACAGCAGTCGCCGCTGTCTGCATCGCCGCACCGGCCAGTGCTGCGGAAAAGCGCATTGCCCTTGTCGTCAAGGCGCTTGGCATCGGCTTCTTTGAAGCTGCCGCCAAGGGCGCTGAAGAAGCCGCCAAGGAACTCGGCGACGTCGAGATCATCTACACCGGCCCGACTGACACGACCGCAGAAGGCCAGATTGAAGTCATCAACGCGCTGATCGCCCAGAAGGTCGATGCCATCGCGATTTCGGCAAACGATCAGGACGCCCTGGTGCCGGCCCTGAAAAAAGCCATGGACCGCGGCATTACCGTGATTTCCTGGGACAGCGGTGTTGCACCCGAAGGCCGTCAGTTGCACCTCAACCCGTCGTCCAATCCGCTGATCGGCAACATGATCATCAAGCTGGCCGCCGATCATCTGCCCGATGGCGGTGATGTCGCCGTCCTGTCCGCGTCCGCAACCGCCACGAACCAGAACATCTGGATCGAGGAAATGAACAAGGTGAAGGACAATTATCCGGGCATCAACGTGGTCGCCACCGTCTATGGCGACGACCTTGCCGACAAGTCCTATCGTGAAGCCCAGGGCCTGATGCAGACCTATCCGGACCTCAAGGCGATCATCGCACCGACCTCAGTTGGCATCGTGGCTGCGGCACAGGCTGTTTCTGATGCTGAAAAAGCCGGCCAGGTCAACGTGACCGGTCTCGGCCTGCCGTCCGAAATGGCCGGTCACATCAAGTCCGGCGCGTCCAAGTCCTTCGCGATCTGGAACCCGATTGATCTCGGCTACTCGGCAACCATGCTGGCCTACAACCTCGCCACCGGTGCGGCGGAAGCCAAGCCGGGTGCGGAAATCCCGATGGGCCGTATGGGCACGTTGACGCTCGATGATAACAACGAAGGCGCGATGGCCGATCCGTTTGTCTACGACAGCTCTAACATCGACGACTTCAAGGACATTTTCTAAGCTGGTCGCCACGACCGGACACTAGAAACCTGTCAGACCCGGTGCGCACGGCACCGGGTCTTTTAAACCAGCAACGAAACTCCAGGCTTCGGGACATGGTCATGCTTGCGAACACGCAGGGCATAGCGGACACGCATCCGCAAACGGCAGACAGCGCGGGGCCGGTATTGACCCTCAGCGGCATCTCCAAATCATTCCCCGGCGTGAAGGCGCTTTCCGAGGTTTCGCTGGAGCTTTTTCCGGGTGAAGTCACCGCTCTGGTGGGCGAGAACGGCGCGGGAAAATCCACCATCGTGAAGATCCTGACCGGCATCTATCAGCCGGACGAGGGCACGATCTCGATCAACGGCACCCCGGTGTCCTTTCCAACCGCGCAGGATGCGGGCCGGGCAGGGGTGACGGCCATCCACCAGGAAACCGTTCTGTTCGATGACCTTTCGGTGGCGGAAAACATCTTCATAGGCCATGCGCCGAAAACGCGTTTCGGGCTGATCGACCGCAAGGAAATGCTGCGCAAGGCACAAGCTCTGCTTGAGCGGATCGGCGCGAGGATCGATCCGCATGTGACCTTGAGAGACCTCGGGATTGCCAACAAGCACCTTGTGGCGATTGCCCGGGCGCTCTCCATCGACGCCAAGATTGTCATCATGGATGAGCCGACCGCCTCACTCTCCCACAAGGAAATCGAGGAAACCTACGAACTGGTGGAGCGCCTGAAGGCCGAGGGCAAGGCGATCCTCTTCATCAGCCACAAGTTCGACGAGATCTTCCGCATTGCGGACAGCTACACGGTTTTCCGCGACGGCCAGATGGTCGGCACAGGCAAGATCGAGGAGGTGTCCGAACAAGAGCTGGTCAAGCTCATGGTCGGCCGCTCGGTCGACCAGGTTTTCCCAAAACGAGCACCGCAGCTTGGCAAGGAAGTGCTGAAGGTTGTCGGCTACTGCCACCCCACCGAATTCGAGGATATCGGCTTCACGCTGCGCGCCGGCGAGATCCTCGGGTTCTACGGTCTGGTCGGTGCCGGGCGCAGCGAATTCATGCAGGCGCTGTTCGGCGTGACCAAACCCTCCAAGGGGGCAATCCGGATCGACGATACGGTTGCCGTCATTCGCGATCCCAACGAGGCCATCCGGCACGGCATCGTCTATGTGCCGGAAGACCGGGGCAAACAGGGCGCGATCAAGGGCCTGCCCATCTTCCAGAATGTCTCGCTGCCGTCGCTCAAGGAAACTTCGCACAAGGGGTTTCTGCGTCTCGCAGAGGAATTCAAACTGGCCCGCGATTATACGCAGCGGCTGGATTTGCGTGCGGCAGCACTCGATCAGGATATCGGCGAACTGTCCGGCGGCAACCAGCAGAAGGTCGTTATCGCCAAATGGCTTGCGACAAAGCCGAGAGTGATCATCCTGGACGAGCCGACCAAGGGCATCGACATCGGGTCCAAGGCCGCCGTGCATGAATTCATGGCGGAACTGGCGGCCGAAGGTCTGGCTGTGATCATGGTGTCGTCCGAAATTCCGGAAATTCTCGGCATGTCCGACCGCGTGATCGTGATGCGCGAGGGGCGTATCGCGGCCGAATATGAAGGCGGTGACCTGACACCGGAACATCTGGTGCGGGCGGCTGCCGGCATCACGGAGGTGCGCTCATGATCCGCTCGTTGATGAAATCCCGTGAGACCATCCTTGCCGGGGCGATATTGCTTCTGGTGATCGGCATTGCCATCCGCTTTCCCGGCTTTGTGACCCCGTCCAACCTTGCCAACGTCTTCAACGACACGGCACCGCTGATCATACTGGCACTCGGCCAGATGGTGGTGATCCTCACGCGCTGCATCGACCTGTCTGTTGCCGCCAACCTAGCGCTCACCGGCATGGTGGTTGCCATGCTCAACATGGCCATGCCCGGCCTGCCGGTGCCGGTGATCCTTGTGTTGGCGCTCGGCCTCGGGGCCTTGATGGGGCTCGTCAACGGGCTGCTGGTCTGGAAGCTGGATATCCCGCCCATTGTCGTCACCCTTGGCACCATGACCATCCACCGGGGCATCATCTTCGTGATTTCCGGCGGGGAGTGGATCAATGCCCACGAGATGAGCGACGCCTTCAAGGCGTTTCCGCGTGAAGTCGTGCTGGGTCTGCCGGTTCTTTCGTGGATCGCGATCGCCGTGGTGCTCGGGTTCATTGTTCTGGTCGGGCGCACGCCGCTTGGCAGGGCTTTCTTTGCCGTCGGCGGCAATCCGCATGCGGCCGTTTACACCGGCATCAATGTTGGTCTCACCCAATGTGCGGCCTATGTCCTTTCCGGTGCGCTTGCCGGTCTCACCGGTTATCTCTGGGTTGCACGTTACGCGGTTGCCTACGTCGATATTGCCGGCGGTTTCGAGCTGGAAGTGGTTGCAGCCTGTGTCATTGGCGGCATCTCGATTGCGGGCGGCATCGGGTCTGTCGGCGGGGCGCTGATGGGGGCGTTGTTCCTCGGCATCGTCAAGAATGCGCTCCCGGTCATCAATATCTCGCCCTTCTGGCAGCTCGCCATTTCCGGCAGCGCAATCATCATTGCCGTTGCCTTCAACGCCACGTCCAGCCGGGCCAAGGGTCGGGTGATCCTGAAAAAAGCGGAGCACGCAGCATGAGCCTCGCCACTCCAGACACCGGCGCGCAGGGGCGCCAGATCCCGGACAGGCTGAAGTCACCGTTGCAGCGGTTCCTGGTCAGCTGGGAGCTGCTTCTGCTGGTGGTTGCTGTCGCCGTGTTCACGCTGAACAGCTTTGCCTCGCCCTATTTCCTCGACCCGTGGAATCTCTCCGACGCGACCTTCAACTTTACCGAAAAGGCCATGATCGCTTTCGCCATGGGACTGTTGATCATCTCCGGAGAGATCGACCTTTCGGTTGCCTCGATCATTGCGCTTGCGTCGACGGCCATGGGCTTTGCCGTCCAGATGGGGGCGGATACGCCGGTTCTGGTGATGATCGGGTTGGGAACGGGTCTGCTGTGCGGAGCGTTCAACGGCTTCCTGGTGACCGGCTTCGGCCTGCCGTCCATCGTCGTTACCATCGGCACCATGAGCCTGTTTCGCGGCATTTCCTATATCGTCCTCGGCGACAAGGCCTACACCGGCTATCCCTCAAGCTTTGCCTTTTTCGGGCAGGGCTATGTCTGGTGGGTGATCTCCTTCGAGTTCGTGCTGTTCGCGCTGCTGGCCATTGTCTTTGCCGTCATTCTGCACAAGACGAATTTCGGAAGGGCGGTCTATGTCGTCGGCAACAATCCGGTCGGCGCGCTTTTTTCTGGCATTCGTGTGCCACGGGTGAAATTCGCGCTTTTCCTGCTCACCGGCCTGATGTCCGGCGTTGCCGCCATCTGCCTCACCTCGCGTCTCGGGGCGACAAGGCCGTCTATCGCCTTCGGCTGGGAGCTTGAAGTGGTGACAATGGTGGTGCTGGGCGGTGTCAATATTCTCGGTGGCTCCGGCTCCATTCCGGGCGTGGTGATCGCGGCCTTCGTCATGGGCATGGTCACCTTCGGTTTCGGCCTGCTCAACGTGCCGGGCATCGTCATGTCGATCTTCATCGGTCTGCTGCTGATTGCCGTCATTGCCTTGCCGCGCATTGCCGGCCGGGTCCTCGCGAAACGGAAGGCCTGAGCCATGGAAAAATATGCCTTCAAGATGCAGCTCAACCCGGGCATGGAAGCCGAATACCGGAAGCGCCACGATGAGATCTGGCCGGAGCTGGTGGCTTTGCTGAAAGAAGCAGGCATCAGCGACTATTCCATTCATCTGGACCCGGAAACAAACATCCTCTTCGGTGTGCTTTGGCGTCAGGACGGCCACACAATGGACGACCTGCCGAACCACCCGGTGATGCAGAAATGGTGGGCGCATATGGCCGATCTGATGGCGACAAAACCGGACAACGAGCCGGTGGCAACGCCGCTCACAACCGTCTTTCACATGGATTGAGCATTGATGGCAGCGATCCGGAATGTGGGCGTCATCGATATCGGCAAGACCAATGCCAAGGTCGCCGTGGTCGATCTGGAGCAGCGCAGGGAACTTGGAGTTCTGACGCGGCCGAACACCGTCCTGCCGGGGCCACCTTATCCGCATTTCGATCTGGAAGGCCATTGGAATTTCATCTGCGACGCACTGAGAGAGCTGCGCAAGGCCCATGGCATCGATGCCCTGTCGGTGACGACCCATGGCGCCAGTGCGGTTCTTCTGGACACGGAAGGGAACCTTGCCGCGCCGATGCTGGACTATGAGTTTACGGGCCCGGACGATCTTGCCGCCGACTATGTTGCGATCCGGCCGGACTTCGCTGAGACCGGTTCACCTCGGCTTGGCATGGGCCTCAATCTGGGTGCGCAACTGCACTGGCAACTGAAAACGGATCCGGGGCTTCTGGACCGGGTGGCAACGGTTCTGACCTATCCGCAATACTGGGCCTACAAACTCACCGGCGTTCTTTCCAACGAGGTAACGTCCCTCGGCTGCCACACAGACCTCTGGTGCCCTTCGGAAAACCGGTTTTCCTCACTGGTGGAGCGGCTTGGTCTGACAGGCAGGATGGCGCCCGTGCGTAAGGCCGGTGACAGGCTCGGGCCGATCCTGCCGGACGTGGCAACCCGGACCGGACTGCCGGAAGGCACCCCGGTTACCTGTGGGGTCCACGATTCCAATGCCTCGCTTTACCCGCACCTAATCGCGCGTGAACCGCCGTTCTCGGTCGTCTCCACCGGCACCTGGGTCATTGTGCTGGCGATAGGTGGTGGCGAGGTCACGCTCGATCCTTCGCGTGACACGCTGATCAACGTCAACGCGTTCGGCAACCCGGTGCCTTCGGCGAGGTTCATGGGGGGGCGCGAGTTCGACATGATCCTGCAAGGCCGTGAAAAAGGCTGCTCTGAAGAGCAGCTCGAAGCCGTGCTGAACCGCGAGATCATGCTCTTTCCCGCCGTCGATCCTCGCTCTGGCCCTTTTCAGGGACGGGAACATCACTGGAGCGTGGACGATACGACATTGGGCGACGGCGACCGCTTTGCGGCAACCTCCTTCTACCTTGCGCTGGTGACGGCGGAATGCCTGGCGATGACCGGGGCAGACGGTCCAATCGTCGTGGAGGGCCCCTTTGCGCAGAACCGGCTTTATCTCGACATGCTGGAGACAGCGACAGGGCGGCCGGTTGAAGCGTCGGCAGGGTCGGTCACCGGGACCAGCATCGGGGCCGCATTGCTATCGGCGGATGCTCAAGCTCGGCAACTGGGAGAAACCAGGGCAGGTAAGCCCGCGGCCAAACGCGATCCTCGACTGGCAAATTACGCAAGGAAATGGCGCGAACAGCTTCGGTGAGGGAACTGCCATCCCTTGATAAGCGCGGCTTTTCCCTTTTCCCGGTAGCCGTGATCCGCTATGTCAGCGAAAGATCCAGATCCCGATACGCCGCCGAGCTTCTCTCATGAACGATATTGCCGACAGTACCGACATCGATGTGCCCGCGTTGCTCCGCAATGCGCCTTCAAGCGTTGAGTTCAAGAAGCTGCGCAAGCGCCTGTTGCGCCAGACGCGCGAGGCGATTGCCGATTTCGGGATGCTGCCGGAAGGAGCATCGCAGGAAAACCGTCCGAAATGGCTGATCTGCCTGTCGGGTGGCAAGGACAGTTACACGCTGCTGGCGGTGCTGATCGAACTGAAATGGCGTGGTCTCCTGCCGGTTGACTTGATCGCCTGCAATCTGGATCAGGCCCAGCCCGGTTTTCCGACGGACATCCTGCCGAAATTCTTCGAGGACAACGGCATCGAGCACATCATCGTGCGCGAAGACACCTATTCCATCGTCACCGACAAGATCCCCGAGCACCGCACCTATTGTTCGCTCTGCTCGCGTTTGCGGCGTGGCATTCTCTACCGGATCGCGCGGGAGCAGGGCTGCGAAGCCATCGTGCTCGGCCATCATCGGGAAGATATCCTGGAGACGTTCTTCATGAACCTCTTCCACGGCGGGCGTCTGGCCTCCATGCCGCCGAAGCTGATCAATGACGAGGGCGACCTTCTGGTGCTGCGCCCGCTTGCCTATTCCGCCGAAAGCGATATCGCCCGCTTTGCCACCGGCATGCAGTTCCCGATCATTCCGTGCAATCTCTGCGGCTCGCAGGACGGTCTCCAGCGCGAGGAAGTCAAACGCATGCTGCAAGGCTGGGAAAAGGCATCGCCGGGCCGCCTTGGCGTCATGGCGCGCGCACTCGGCCACACCCGTCCGTCACATCTTCTCGACCGCGCGCTCTACGACTTCGTGAACCTGCGCCCGGCTGAGGGCATGTCCGAGGCGAGCGGTGAAGCGGAAGAGCCCTGCGGTGCCAGCCTCGCCATGACCGCGAAGCTGTTCGCTGCGGAGTGACCTCCTGAGGCGCATCCACGGTAACAACGGCGTTAAGACTTCCCCTAACCTTATCCAGCACTCTCCCCGTCATTGCAGGGCTTGACCCTGCAATCCACTCCGTGACCTTTCCGCCAGGAGAGGCGATGCCGATCAGTGGTGGGCCGGTGTAATTTCAGGCAAATAGCTGCCTCAGCCACATCTCCACGCGTTGTGTTGCCGGTTTCCCTGGTGATGCGCTGTCCCGCTGCAGGAGGTAGTGGGTGCGTACGGAAGGAACGGGGATGTCGAAAGGAACGGCCAGCCGTCCGCTTCCCGCCAGCCGGGCTGCTACCTTGCCCAGGAGCAGGGCGATGCCGCCTCCGGCGCTGGCCAGTTCGACCGCAGCCAGCGATGTGTCGACCGTTGCACTGGTTCGGGGAGAGGGCTGTGAAAGGCCGAGAGTTTCGAAATAGCGTGGCCAGTGATCGTCGAACCCCAGAATGTGAATGCGCGGAAGGTCGATCAGATCAGCGGGTTGCTTCAGCTCTCGTGCCAGATCCGGATGGCATACGGGCACGATTGTTTCCGGTCCCAGAGGCTCCGCATGCACACCGGGCCAGTTGCCCGTACCGAGACGGATTTCAATGTCGGTGCCGGTCTCAAGCGCCGTATCTGCCCAGATGGCGGACAGAAGACGGATATCGAGGGTCGGATTGGCTTTTTGAAACTCTGCCAGGGCCGGCGCGATGATGAGCACGGTTTCGGAAATTGGTGCGCGAATGGTCACGGACCCGGCAGACCGGTTGCCGAATAGGCTGTCGGTCGAAACCGCCAGCTCCTGCAATGCCTTGCGCACCGAAGGCAAATAGGCCCGGCCGCTCGCGGTCAGTTCCAGCTTCCGGGTCGTGCGTTCAAGGAGCTGATGGCCGAGCTGGGTTTCCAGACTGCTGATGTGCGTGCTGACGGCGGCCTGGGTGAGCCCGAGTTCCACGCCCGCCGCGGTGAAACCACCAAGCCGACTGACGGCTTCGAAGCTTCTCAGCCATAGAAGATTTGGCAATGAAGGCATCATGCGCACTCATAAAAATAATCGGGTAATCTTCTGAATTAATATCATTTCTCTGTTTGCGGGGCGAGGCGCAAAGTGAAGCTTGGTCACTTCCTGCTTCACGAAAGGCACGTCTCATGCGGGTCGGATTTATCGGTTTGGGCAATGTCGGCGGCAAACTGGCCGGCAGTCTTCTCAGAAACGGATTTGAGGTTGCGGTTCTCGATCTGAACCCGCTGTTGATGGAAAGTTTTGCGGCGAAGGGCGCGGCACGTGGTGAAAGCCCCAGGCAGCTTGCGGAGAGCTGCGATGTTGTCATCACCTGTTTGCCCAGTCCGGCGGCCTGTGCGGCGGTCGTGGAGGGCCAGGACGGCATACTGGAAGGGATCGGCCCGGGCAGGATCTGGGCGGAAATGTCGACCACGGATGCGGGTGAAGTGCGGCGTCTTGCCGGGCTTGTCGCGGCCAGGGGCGGTGAGGCGATCGAATGCCCCGTGTCCGGCGGCTGCCATCGGGCGGCCACCGGAAATATCTCGATCTTTGCCGGGGGCGCGCGGCAAACCTTCGAGCGGATGCTTCCGCTGCTCACCGTTCTGGGCCGCCGGGTGCTACACACAGGCGAGATCGGCTCGGCGTCTGTTCTGAAGGTCGTCACCAACTATCTGGCAACGGTCAATCTGGTATCGCTTGCCGAGGCCCTGACCACTTGCAAGGCGGCGGGGATGGATCTGGGTACCGCCTATGAGGCGATCCGGATTTCCTCGGGCAATTCCTTTGTGCATGAAACGGAGAGCCAGGTGATCCTGAATGGCTCACGAGACATTTCCTTCACCATGGATCTGGTTGCCAAGGATGTCGGCCTTTTCCAGAAAATCGCAGACGATCATCAGGTTCCGCTGGAAGTGTCACCGCTCATCAACCGGATTTTCGCTGACGGCATTGACCGCTACGGGCCGCGAGAATTGTCGCCCAACATCATCAGGCGCCTGGAAGAAGCGACGGGTCTCGACATAAGAGCTCCGGGTTTTCCGGAGGAGATGGTTGACGACGAGCCCGAAGAAGCTGGATATGAAGTCACGCCCAAACGCGGCGGCGAGATGAAACTGAACAGATGGGAAGCAGCAGGCTGATGATTGAAAAGCGCCAGTTCTATATCGGTGGATCCTGGGTCGATCCGGTTGAGGCAAAAACGCTTGAGGTGATTAACCCGGCAACGGAACAGCCGATTGCCGTGATTTCCCTCGGCAGTGCCGCCGATGTGGACAAGGCGGTGGCCGCAGCCAAGGCCGCATTTGCCGACTGGTCGGAAACAAGTGTCGATGAGCGCGCTGCGCTTCTGGAGCGGATCATCGCGATCTACAGGCGCCGGTCGGAGGAAATGGACGAGGCGATCCGGCTGGAAATGGGAGCACCGCGCAGCTTTGCGCGCGACAGCCAGACACCAACCGGCGCCGGCCATCTGGAAGCCACCCTGGAAGCCTTGAAGGATCATGTGTTCGAACGTCCCAGTCCCCGTGGCGGCAGCGTGCTGCGGCACGAGCCGATTGGTGTCTGCGGGCTGATCACGCCCTGGAACTGGCCGATCAACCAGATCGCGGCCAAGGTGGCGCCTGCGCTTGCCGCCGGTTGCACCATGGTGCTGAAGCCCAGCGAAATCGCACCGCTTTCCGGACTTCTCTTCGCCGAGTTTCTCGACGAGGCCGGTTGTCCGGCCGGCGTGTTCAACCTGGTGAATGGCGATGGACCGGGTGTGGGCGTGGCTATGTCCTCCCATCCGGATATCGACATGATGTCCTTTACCGGCTCCACCCGGGCGGGCATTTCCGTCAGCCAGAACGCAGCGACGACCGTCAAGCGTGTGGCACAAGAGCTTGGTGGCAAGTCGGCCAACCTGCTTTTTGCCGATGCGGACCTGGAAACGGCCCTGCGCACGTCGCTCTCGGGCTGCTTTTCCAACACCGGCCAATCCTGCGATGCACCGACCCGTCTCTTGGTGGAGCGGAGCGTCTATGACGAAGCCGTTGAACTTGCAGGAAAGATCGCGGCAGAGACCAAGGTCGGCGATCCGGCCGAGGAAGGCAATCACATCGGACCGGTGATCAGCGAGCTGCAATACGAGAAGATCCAGGGACATATCGAGCGTGGTCTGGCCGACGGCGCGCGCCTTGTTGCCGGCGGCCCGGGCAAGCCGAAGGGCTTCGAAACCGGGTATTTCGTGAAGCCGACCGTCTTCGCGGATGTCACCAACCAGATGTCGATTGCCCGCAACGAGATCTTCGGTCCGGTGCTGGTGATGATCCCGTTTGAAACGGAAGAGGACGCCATCGCAATCGCCAACGATACGCCCTACGGCCTTGCGGCCTACATCCAGACCGGGGATCCCGAACGGGCCAAGCGCGTTGCCCGCAAGCTGCGCGCAGGCAGCGTCTATATCAACGGCGCCAGCCCGGATTACGACGTGCCCTTCGGCGGTTACAAACAGTCCGGCAATGGCCGCGAGTTCGGCGAATTCGGACTGGAAGATTTTCTGGAGCTGAAGGCAATCACCGGCTAAGGCAAGCCGGCTGAGCTCACGCGGCATCGATGATGCGCGGAGATGGCGAAGGGACCGGCCTACCGGTCCCTTTTCCATTGTTTTGGCAAGGCCTTACAAGACGACGATCTGCGATCCGTCCGGTACGCGGCCATAAAGGTCGATGACATCCTGGTTGATCAGGCGGACGCAACCGCTGGAGACAGCGGATCCGATGGTCCAGTATTCGGCGGTGCCGTGGATACGGTAAAGCGTGTCCTTGTTACCCTGGAAGATGTAGAGCGCTCTGGCCCCAAGCGGGTTTTCGATGCCCGGAGGCATGCCGCCGTTGCGCCAGCTCCACTTTTCCAGCTCGGGCTGCCGCTGGATCATTTCTTCCGGTGGCGTCCACTTGGGCCAGGCGGCCTTGCGGGCAATCCGTGCCCGTCCGGACCATTCGAAACCGGCCCGGCCGAGGCCGACGCCGTAGCGCATTGCCTTGCCGTTTTCCTGAACGAGGTAGAGGTAGTAGTTGTTGGTATCGACCACCAGCGTGCCGACCTTTTCGCTGGTCGGATAGTCCACCTGCTTGCGGTAATAGCGTTCCGGCACCTTCTTCAAATCAGGGGCAGGGATCGGAAACTGTTCTTCCGGCATCGCACGGTACATGGCAAGGACAGCCGGGTCCTGCCACGGCGCAAGTGGCTGCTGGGGGGCGGTCGACATACAACCGCTGACGGCGAGCCCGGTGAGGCTCGCCGACCCGGCAAGAAAGGATCTTCTTGTAAGGTTCGTCATGTGAAGGCTACTGGCCTGTCTCTAGATAGGGGATGGGAGGATCGGCCGGGTTCTGGCCGAGTGTGTAAACCGTGTATTGCGCCGTCGGATCGTCGCCCATGCCGAGCGAGCCCTGGGGCATGCCCGGGACTGCGATACCGCGAATGTCCGGCCGCTCCGACAGCATTTTTTCAACCGCTTCCAGCGGCACATGTCCTTCGATGATGTACTTCCGGTCGCCGCCGGTTACCGCCGTGTGGCACGCCTGCATATCGTCCGGAATGCCTGCCTGGGCCTTCACCTGGCTGAGGTCGTCCACATCGTGAACGACGACCTTGTAGCCGGCAGCTTCGACGGCCTCCGTCCACAGTTCGCAGCAACCGCACCAGGGCGACTTGTAGACCGTGATGGTGGTGTCTTCCGCTGCCCAGGCGGCCGAGGACAAGGCGAGAAATCCACCGGCAACTGTCAAAGCGAGATGTCTCCTAGACATGGTCGGTCTCCTTTCGCGCAGGCGCGTGGCTGGGCTGGCCCATGACACGATGCAGAAGCGCATGCATGGCAACGCAGCCGAACACCGGCGCGGCCAGAAGCAAAGCTTCGCCTGCGGTCAGTCCAGCCGGGGCGGAGACGATCAAAAGACCGGTCACCATCGCCATAATCAGGCAGCCACCTGACATAAACAGGGTGGTCCTGTTCAGATTTTTCCGAGTTCGAAATCCTGGCGCAGCATAGGATGCCTGTGTGCCGTTTTCCTGAAGACTCATGTTTTTTTCCTGTCATTCAGGCGAACTGTCTTCTCGCCGGTTCTACATATCCCGACAAGAAATCGTTCAACCTTCCAATAGAATTGGCCAAGCTGGAACTTCGCGTTCCGAGGGAGCTTTCAGCCTTTTATGGGAGGTTGATCTTCCGTGGATGGCAGTCTGTCCGTCAGGACGGGAGGCGAGGTGGATTCCGGTCCGGTTTCAGCCGTGGGGAATTGCAGAGCCATGACGGAAAAATGCGAGACGCAATCAGGGCCGCATCCAAAGAGTTTGCTGGGCGTTCCGGCCTGGCTGTCCGGTTGGCAACACTGGGCATAATGCACCGCGGTCAACTGCCCCGTCTTTGCCGGCAGGCCCGTTTCCAGCGCCATCGTGCGTTCCAGGGCGCGGATGCTCTTTGGAACATGCGTATAGGCTGCGGTGGAAGTGACCCCGGCAAAGAAACAGATCAGCAATGTGATCAGGACGGTGCGCATATAACTTCAGTACCCGACAGGGTTTTCAATTTCCATACTCTGACTGCTCACAAGCGCGTAATCGCGAATTGAGGTCAAACCGTGGCTTGAACTGGTGTCTGCACCGTTGAGCACCTATGCGTTTTTTGCAGGTGCCCTTTGCAAGGGGGTAAGCGGAAGGCGCGCCGATGTTTTTTGGACAGCCTGCCGCCCGTCCGTTCCGAAGAACCTTGAGGACCTTGTCTGGAGGACGTGACGACTTGGGCGAGGTCGATCAGGTGCGGTGGAATGAGCCGCTCACGCCGGCGCAGGCGCGCAATCGATCAGAGTGTTTTTCGGCAGACGTCAGCGGACGGTGTTTTCACCATCAAAGCCGCCCATCGGCTGATTGCGGACGAGAATCACCAGGCCCTGCTTGCTGGGCTCCGCATCCTTCAGCGCAACACCGCCGTAGTTGGCACAAAGCTCTTCGGCGCTCTTGCTTCTGGCGGGTGTGAACATGGTGAGAGCCTGGCATTCAACCCGGCGCAACTCGCTGTCTGTCCTGATGTCGCCAGACATTACGACGCCTGCTCCGACGAGTGCCAGAACGAAAGTGGAGGTGGCAGCAACTGCAATCTTGTTCATTGTCCCCGGTCCCATTTCCCGGCCCCGTTGTTCGATGGGGCCCTGTGATATGGTCGGAGAATGACGGAACGCACCTGTACTCACCCTGAAATCCGCATTCACCTTGCGTTCAGTTTAGGTGATTCGGCAAAATTTGCCGAGGTGCTGCCTAAATTCGACCGTAATCGATTCTGGTTTGCATTGGATAAAGCGCAAATCCTGACGGTTTTGACGGGGTAAGAAGGCTGATTGCCGTCGTTCAGGTTCTTCAGTGGGTTGATTCCGAAGTGTCATCAAGCACTCGTCATCTCCCTCCCGTCATTCCGGACAAGTGCAGCGAAGCTTCGCGCCGATCCGTAAACCAGGTTTATTTCGCGCCGGAGGCGCGGCCTTCCTTTGATGTAAAGAGTTCGCTTTGCTCACGATGACATCTGGATTCCGGACCGGCGTTCGGCGGTGCTTCACTTGTCCGGAATGACGGGAGGGGAAGCGCAACTCAACACGCTCGAAAAGCGCAGTTTGAACAGTCGCCCGATCCTCTCCCTCACCATCGTCATCCCGGACAAGCGAAGCGCGAGCGGGGGGCGGGAAGCTGTCAGTGGTCACGGCTGCGGGTATGTTCACCCCACAGCCTGGCTCTACATTTCCCGATAAGTACCCTCGCAGGAAACCCCGCAGACACGAAAAAGGGGCGGTAGAACCGCCCCTTGGAAAGCTGTCTTCAGAAATCGATTCAGACTCAGGCGGTCTGCTGCGTGGTCGAGATGCCTTTTTCGGTCAGAAGGCCCTGCAGTTCCTGGTTCTGGAACATTTCGCGGATAATGTCGCAACCGCCGACGAATTCACCCTTCACATAAAGCTGCGGGATGGTCGGCCAGTTGGTGAATTCCTTGATGCCCTGGCGCAGGTCGTCATCTTCCAGAACGTTGATGCCTTTGTACGGGGCGCCGACGTAGTCGAGGATCTGTACGACCTGACCGGAAAAGCCGCACTGCGGGAAGTTCGGCGTGCCTTTCATGAAAAGCACAACGTCGTTGGTGTCGACTTCGTTCTTGATCCAGTCCTGGATGCTCATGGGGTCCGTCCTTTGTGTCTTTGCCGCTTATCTGGCGAAATAAGGCGGCGTGTTCAAGTGCGCGCGCTGTCTGCGCGGCAATGTGTCAGCTCAATCCGGTGCCTTGGTCTGAAGGGCGAGGGCATGCAATGCGCCGCCCATGTTTCCCTTCAGCGCCTCGTAAACCAGTTGGTGCTGCTGCACACGGCTTTTGCCCCGGAATGATTCCGAGACGACATTCGCCGCATAGTGATCACCGTCTCCAGCCAAATCCCGGATCTCGACCTGAGCATCGGGCAGGGCTGCCTTGATCAGGGTCTCGATCTCATTTGCGTTCATCGGCATCGTGCGTCCGTCCTGTTGTTAAGTTCCTGAAGGTCAAACGGCTTATGCCGTTGCCATGTAATTCGGGAACCAATCTTCGTGCGCTTTCTTCAAGTTTGCAACGGATATGGTGAGGATGCCCTCAACAGTCAAATCCGTGCCTCCGGTGGTGCCGATTTGTTGAACATCGACTCCGCCGTCCAGAATGTCTTCCAGAACGGCTTCCAGCTTGTCCTCTGCAACAGTAACGACATACCGGCCTTGATCTTCGCCGAAGAGCGCAGCATGGGCCGGCCCATCAATCTTGACCTTGGCGCCAATGCCGCTCGCCATCGCCATTTCGGCGAGCGCGACACCCAGGCCACCTGAGGAAATGTCGTGTACGGCCGTCACACGGGCCGCGCCGATCAACTGGCGAACCAGCGTGCCACGGCGCTTTTCGGCGGCCAGGTCAACCGGCGGCGGTGCGCCTTCCTCACGGCCGAGAATGTCGGCGAGATACTGGGAAGCGCCCAGATGGGTGCCGTTGCCACCGATGAGCAGGATCGCGTCGCCTTCGTTCACGAAGGCTGCGCCCGCGCGCACAGTGACGTCCGGCAGCAGGCCGACGCCGCCAATGGCCGGGGTCGGCAGGATCGCTTCGCCATGGGTCTCGTTGTAGAGCGAGACGTTGCCGGAAACGATCGGGAAGTCGAGTTCGCGGCAGGCTTCGCCAATGCCTTTGATGCAGCCGACGAACTGGCCCATGATTTCCGGCTTTTCCGGGTTGCCGAAGTTCAGGTTGTCGGTCGCCGCCAGCGGCTCGGATCCGACAGCGGTCAGGTTGCGCCATACTTCGGCAACGGCCTGCTTGCCGCCTTCGAACGGATCTGCCTCGCAGTAGCGCGGGGTCACGTCGACGGAGAAGGACAGACCCTTGCGCGTGCCTTCCACGCGAATGACACCGGCATCACCGCCCGGCGTTGCGGCCGAGTTGCCCTGGATAAGCGTGTCGTATTGTTCATAGACCCAGCGGCGGGACGAGCCGTTGGCGTTGCCGACCAGCGTCTTGAGGGCTTCGGCATAATCCGCCGGTTCCTCGATTTCGGAGGCCGACAGAACGGGACGCTTCTTCGGCTCGACCCAGGGACGGTCATATTCGGGAGCTTCGTCGCCGAGTTCCTTGATCGGCAGATCGGCAACCACTTCGCCCTGGTGCTTGACGATGAAGCGCAGCGTGTCGGTGGTCTTGCCGACGATGGCGAAGTCGAGGCCCCATTTCTTGAAGATGGCTTCGGCTTCGTGTTCCTTTTCCGGACGCAGCACCATGAGCATGCGCTCCTGGCTTTCCGAAAGCATCATCTCGTAGGCGCTCATCTGGTCTTCACGAACCGGAACCTTGTCCAGATCCAGCTCGATGCCGAGGTCGCCACTGGCGCCCATTTCAACGGCCGAACAGGTGAGGCCGGCAGCGCCCATGTCCTGAATGGCGATGACCGCGCCGGTCTCCATCAGCTCAAGGCAGGCTTCGAGCAGGCATTTTTCGGTGAAAGGATCGCCGACCTGAACGGTGGGGCGCTTTTCCTCGATCGTGTCATCGAATTCCGCGGAGGCCATGGTCGCGCCGCCGACACCGTCGCGGCCTGTCTTGGCGCCCAGATAGACGACCGGCAGGCCGACGCCTTCGGCCTTCGCCAGGAAGATGGCATCAGATTTCGCAAGGCCTGCCGCAAACGCATTGACCAGGCAGTTGCCGTTGTAGCGGGCGTGGAACTCGACTTCGCCGCCGACCGTCGGAACGCCGAAGGAGTTGCCGTAGCCGCCAACACCTGAAACGACGCCGGAAACGAGGTGCCGGGTGCGCGGATGATCGGGTTCGCCGAAGCGCAGGGCGTTCATGGCTGCCACAGGACGTGCGCCCATGGTGAAGACATCGCGCAGAATGCCGCCGACACCGGTCGCCGCGCCCTGGTAGGGCTCGATGTAGGACGGGTGGTTGTGGCTCTCCATCTTGAAGACCACGGCCTGGCCGTCGCCGATATCGACCACGCCGGCGTTTTCACCCGGGCCCTGCAGCACGCGCGGTCCCTCGGTCGGCAAGGTCTTCAGCCATTTCTTGGAGGATTTATACGAGCAGTGCTCGTTCCACATGGCGGAAAAGATGCCCAGTTCGGTGAAGGTCGGCTCGCGGCCGATCAGTTCCAGGATGCGTTCATACTCATCCGGCTTCAGGCCGTGGGAAGCAATCAGGTCGGGCGTGATCTTGATGTCGTTCGGGATCATGACGTTTCACTGTTTTTGGCCAGTGTTTTTGGCCAATGGGTGGGGCCGCGACAGCACGGGCAGACGATGATGCCGCCGTTTAGCAGATTGTCCGCGAAATGGGGAGCCTCGGAGTGCCAAGAAAATCCGATAAATTGGCCTCATCCAAGGGCCTTTGTCAGGACTACGGTGGTGTAGGCCCCGTAAGCGAGCAGCATGATTGCCCCTTCGCGCCGGCAAATCCGCCATCCGCTCATGGAAAAGACCAGGAGAATCGCCGTTGCACCCAGCAGCACCCAGATGTCTAGCTGCATGATTTCCTGCGGCACCTGCAAGGGCGAGACCAGCGCGGTCACACCCAGAATGCCGAGAATGTTGAAAAGGTTCGATCCCAGGATGTTGCCAAGGGCGATATCCGTCTGCCGCTTCAGGGCGGCAATGACGGACGTTACCAGTTCCGGCAGCGACGTGCCGACGGCAACAATGGTGACGCCGATGACGGCATCGCTGATGCCTGCCGCCTGCGCCAGACGGGTGGCGCCTGCCACCAGAAAATGTGCGCCGCCGAGGATCATCACGAGCCCGCCGAATGCCATAACCAGACTGAGCAGCAGGCCGGTTGTCCGGGTGGGCGGAGCCACCAGCTGGACTTCACCCCTGTGCAACTCGGCCGAGGGCGTGTGCGTGCCCTTTTCCATCCGGTAGGTGAGGACGAGATAGGCCGCCAGCACCAGCACCAGCGCCACCCCCGCTTCGCGCCCGATAAAGCCGGTTATCGCAAGGCCGGTAAAGGCAAGAGCCGCCAGCAGGTTGGCCGGTCCATCGCGCATCAGTGCGGCGGGTTCCACCCGCAAGGGACAGATCACGGCTGTCAGACCCAGAATGAGCAGAATGTTGGCAATGTTGGAGCCTGCCACGTTGCCGACGGCAATGCCGGAAGAGCCGTTGAGTGCCGCCAGAACGCTGGTCATCAGTTCCGGCGTCGAGGTGCCGAAGCCGACCAGTACGAGGCCGATCAGGAGTTCCGACAGCCCGAAGCGCTTGGCAAGGCCAACAGATCCGCGCACCAGCACGTCGCCGCCGGCAACAAGAAGCACGAGGCCGAGCGCAATCTGCAGAAATGTCATGATGCGGATCCAGTCGAGGAGGTTTTCCGCAAATGGGTGTTGGTCATGCACGGCACAATGGCTGCGCCTGGGTAAACCACAAAAATAGTTGCTGTCCGCCCACGACGCGGAAACAGACGGACAAGCATATTGACAGTTAGACTGTCGAACATTATATGACAGCTAGACTGTCAATATGGATTGTGTCATGTCCGATGAAAAACAGGCAGGGGCTGCTGCCTTGCGCGATCTGATCCTGGAGGTCCGCAAAACGTTCCGCGCCATGGCGGGGCTTTCCGACAGGATGCTGGAAGCACGCGGCCTGACCGCGTCCCTTCGGGCAATCCTGGAGTATCTCGCCGAGGAGGGCCCGAGCCCGGTTCCGAAGATGGCGTCGGCCAAGTCGATGACACGGCAATCGATCCAGGCCCTTGTCGACCGGTTGGACGTATTGGGTCTGGTCGAAAGCCGACCAAATCCTGATCACAAGCGTTCGGTGTTGATCGCCTTGACGGAGCGTGGCCGGGCTGTGTTTGCGGAAATTCGAGCCGAGGAGCAGGCGCTTCTTTTGGAAATCGCCGAGACCTGGACGGACACCCATCTGCAGGAGACCTGCCGAACCCTGCAGACGTTTCGAACCCGGCTGAACGATGTGAGGAGTGAAAATTATGCAGAAACTCTTGAAGACAGGGAGTGAGGAAGGCGCGGCAGTGCGCATGAAGGGGCATATGTTCCTGAAATTCTTCCTTGCTTTTCTGGCAAGCGCGGTTGCGATTATCTGGTTCTGGTCGACAACGGCCGTTGAGCTGTTCCAGGCACCTCCGCTGCGCTTCAGCGATGCGATTGCCGGACTGCTGGCTCTGGTGGGGATCGGCTATGCCGCCGGGACCGCATTTCGCCTTGGGCAGGACCATGGACGCGACTGAGGTCAATCGGCGGGACGGGGCTTCCGGTCTGCAAGCGGTGATCGCTGGTCAGTTCCGGCGCCCGCACGGCCTTCTGGGAGCGCTTGCCGGCTGGATCATGGCCAACCGAGCCTCAAACATTGCGAGAAACCATTGGACCGTCGATTTGATGGAACTGGCGCCGGGGGCTGAGGTTCTCGAAATCGGCTGTGGACCGGGCAGTGGCATTGGCGCTGTTCTGGAAAAAGTGCCACACAGCCGTGTGACCGGTGTCGATCATTCCGCGCTGATGATCGCAAGAAGCGCCCGTCGCCATGCAGCGGCTCTCAAGGCGGATCGGCTGGATCTGTGGCAAGGAGAGGTGTCCTCCTTGCCCGAGGGACGCAGGTTCGATGCGGTTTTCAGTTGCAACGTGCTGCAATTCGTCGAGGAGCGGACGGCGTTTCTGGAAGAGGTGCGGCGCCGCCTCAAGCCTGGCGGGATTATTGCCACCACCTACCAGCCTCGCGGCCAATGTGCCTCGGCGGCCGAGGGCAGGGTCTGGATCAGCCAGTTTGCGGAGGACCTTTGCACCGCCGGATTTCAGGATGTGGACGTCAGAGAGAAGGTCTTCGGTGCCATGCCGGCCTTCTGCGCTCTCGGCAGCCTTGAGGCACAGCAAAAAGCCGGTGCGGCGAAGTGCTCCGGCTGAGGTTTTATCTTTAGCCCTTCGGTGCCGGTTGGATCTCCGGGTTGATGTGGTAGCCGGGACCGATCGTCAGCGCCTTGGTGGGCATGGCCTTTGGCGCGACGCCGCTCTTCAGACCCTTTTCGTGATGCTCGATCTCCTGGCCCGTCTTGGCATCGAAAACGTGAAGAACGGCGGTATAGGTGCGGTCGGCTTCGACATCTCTCAGGGACGGCGTTTCAAAGCTGTAGTTGCGCCTGGCATGGGAAACGGCCTTCTCGATCTCGATCTTGCCTCCCTGAGGGTTTTCGAATTCGGCAACGAGCCGGGTTCCAAGCGGGAGCGGCTTGACGAGACCAACCGTGATGCCAGCCCGGATATCGGCGATGCGGTAATTGTAGATGAAACCGCCACCGGTGATTTCGGCAAAGCTGACATTTTCCAGAATGGACTGGTTGTAGCGGTAAAGGGTGCCGAAGACGGCGATGCAATAAACCGCCGCCGCCACGCCAGCCAGCTTCACCCACAACGGCACAGACCCTGTCATTGCACCCTCCAAGTCACCAGCTCACATTGGCACCAGAGCGGGTGCGGGACAACAAAAAGGTGGTCCGGTTTCAAGCGCTGCCAGGCCGGCAGTCAGTTGTGGTTATCGCCGGTCGAGAGCGTTGCCGTTGCGTCTCAGGCAGTCCTCGATCGCCTCGACAAATTCTGCGCCGTAGAAGGACACCCGTCTCTCCTTGCCGCTGCCGGTCAGAGGTACGTCAAGCGTGAGTGTCGGCGCAAACCACAGGTCGTGCCGGTTGGCGTCCGAAATGGCTTTCCAGGGTATGAGGATCGGCTTGTGGCCGATCCTGAAGGGAAAGATCGGGCGCATGTAGAGGCCAGCGTCGGACAAGGATACGTCCACGGCGTTGCGGTAGTTGCCGAAGAGCCCGAACCTGATGCTTCGCCAGTTCCAGCTTCGGCCTTCCGGCTTTTTAGTGCCGGGATAGGCGTTCGCCAGTCCGGCCCAGCCACCGGTATGGGCAATCACGAAGACAATCAGCGACCAGAACAGGGTGAAACCGACGACGAAAACCGGAAGGATGACGAAGGGCAAGCTGGTTTCCGGCATATTTTTCTGCCTTCAAATGATCGCTATTCGAAACTGTCGTAGCAGGCTCCGCTGTCTTCCAGCAAATTTTGCAGGATCAGCAGGCCCTTGGCGGTTTCTGCCCGGGTCATTGGGTTGGTGATGCCGATGCGCACGCGGTGATAGACCTTGCCGGACCGGCCGGTCTTGAACTCGTCCTCATCGTCGACCAGCACATTGGCGGCAGCAGCGGCTGCCTTGAAAGTGCCGGAGAGCCAGGGTTCAGGCACCTTGAGCCACAGGAAAGGGGCATCTGCGGCAGCGCACATGTCGTAAGCGCCGAGAGACTTCTGCACCAGTTCGATGCGGGTGGAGATTTCGGCAAGAATTTTCTCGCGGATTTCGTCCGCGGCGCCGGACAGAACCAGCCGGGTGGACAGTTCCGACAGGAGAAAGGATATGCCGCCGGTCAGCATCTTGTGGGCGGTGTAGATCCGCTGTGCGTGAGACAACGGGCTGGAAACCCAGCCGCCGCGCACGCCTGCGGTGACGGATTTCGACAGCGAACCGACGTGAAACGTGCGCTCGGGCGCCAGTGCGGCGAGCGGGGGCGGCGAGGTTTCGCGCAAGGACCCGTAGACCTCGTCCTCGATGATCCAGAGATTGTACTGGCGGGCGATGGTCACAAGGTCCGCGCGGCGCTGTTCGCCCATCATGCCGAGGGTCGGGTTATGCATGGTCGGCATCACGAACAGCACCTTCGGGTGCTTCTGAGCGCAGACCCGGGCGAGATCTTCAGGCAGGGGGCCTTCGTCATCGCGCGCAATCTGAACTGGCCGCCTGCCGGAGAGGGCCGCGCCGCGGGCAATCGAACTGTAGGTCAGCTCCTCAAAGGCGACCTGATCGCCAGGGGCAGTCGTTGCCGCGATGATTGCCATGATCGCTGCCTGCGCGCCTGTTGTCGGCACGATGCTGCCTTCCGGCGGTTGCCATCCTGCGCGGGACAGCCAGATACGCCCCGCCTGGCGCCAGCTGTCGGGCACGGAGCGGGTGTAACTGGCAATTTCGTAGGGCGCGTCACGGGTGATTTCGGCTGTCAGCCGTCCGATAACGGCAGCCTGACCGATCTCGGGCGCAGAGGTGCTGTCGAAACGGATTGCCTCAGGGGAGGGTACCATGACCCGGGTACCACCAAAGGCGACGTCCTTCGGCACATGCATGGCACTCTGGGTCCAGGAAGACGCGGATGCATGCTGCTGTGCGGAGCCGTTGGTGTGATGGATGGGCCGGTCGAGATCGGGCTTGGTGTCTTCTTCCAGCGCTGGATCGGAGGTGCTTCCGAGAACGAACGTGCCGCGGCCGACTTCCCCACTGACAAGACCGCGCTGGCGGATCAGCGCATAGGCGCGGCCGATGGTGCCAACGGTGACGCCCAGGTCGTAGGCGAGGTCGCGCTGCGGCGGCAGTTTGGAGCCGGCTGACAGCGCGCCGGTGGCGATATCCTCTGCGATGCGATCCGCCAGACGGATATAGAGCGGGCCCTGGCCCTCGGGAATCTCTGGGTGCCAATTTGTCATGGTGACAATTTAATATATTGCATCCCAATCGGAGTCAATTCATATGATTGTAGCGCTACAATGCGTCCAATTGATGTAATTGTCACCCTGGAGACAACTCAAATGAGTTCAATCGAAACAATATCCGGGCGCCCGATATCGCGGCTCCGGATCCCTGGCGGTCTCGCCCGAACGGCTTTCAGGTATCTGAAGGAATGGTTTGTGAGACGCCGGACCCGCCTGCAACTTCTGGAACTGTCAGACGCGGCCCTTGAGGACCTCGGACTGACCCGCGAAGCTGCGCTTGACGAGGCGATGCGCCCCTTCTGGGATACCGAGAGCCGGCGCAAGGGCAGGCATTGATGCGGAGATCGCTGCTGATCCCCCCGAACAAGGACCTGCTTCCCCTGGCAAGTCTTTGTTGATGCCGGACACGATGCAGCCCGTGTCCGGCATCCTTGTTTTGAGATCTGCTTTCAGATCTGTTTTAAGGCACCGTCAGACTGCGCCGGTATATTCACCGCGTGCAGGATAGTCGTTCTTCTGAACGAAATCGAGCGCACCGACCATTTCCTGGAAGTGCGGGCGCACGAAAGGCATGGTCTGGACGGAGGCGAAGTACAGCGTGCCGTCCGATTTCACCAGAAAGACGCCAGGTTCTGAAAACAGCGCCGGCTCGTCGATGCCGATGGACGTGGTGCCTCGGCTGGTGGAAACGTAAAGCCCCCATTCTCTGGCAACAGTGAGCGGCAGGCCGTAGCCGAAACGCAGATCCGGATGGCCGACTTTTTCCGCCATTTTTTCTGCGCGCTCCTTATCATCCGACGAAATCGCGATGGTCTTGACGCCCTTTGCCGCGAAATCGGCGGTGAGGCGGCCGAGTTCTTTCAGATAGGTTGCGCAGATCGGGCAATGCAGACCCCGGTAGAAAACGACAAGCGTTGCGAAATCGGCATTATCCTTGGACAGATCGAAGGATCCGGAGGTCAGTGTCTCGACCGTCAGGCCGGGAACAGGTTGGCGTGGAACAAGCATGTTTTCCTCATTTGGCTGGGCAAGGCTTTCCATTTCCCTGCGAATAGCTGTAAGGTAGTGAACGAAAGCGCCATAAACATTCATAAAAAATGCTCAGGAGTACGGAAATGCCGGTCCCCTATCGAACGTCCTTCAATGGCAGACTGGACCGGCTGTCTTCGCTCATCGACCGGCTGCGCGTGCAGGTGGACATCTCATTGACCGCGGACGCGGACGGCAGCGATTCCAATCTGAGGATCTACGACAGCCCGGTGAGAGGGCTGAGGCTGGTCTTTTGTCCTGTGCGGGATGGAAAGGGAACGCTTTGCGGCATGGAGCCCGCCAGCGACGAGGCGCCGCTTGTTGCCGCCCGGATCACGATCTCCGGTGTCGGCCGTCAACTCGTCAGCGCCTTGCCAGACTGCATTTCCGTGCGGATGGTGGAAGACCCCTATCTCGCCGCCGTGGTGACGCCGCTGATCGAGGAAGCCACCATGCCCAGGTGTGGCGGACAGGCCGCATTCCAGCGGTTATGCGAAGTCGTCGTGATCCGGCTTCTGCGTCACGCCATGGAGGAGGGCAAGGCCGACACGGGCCTTCTGAACGGTCTGGCCAACCCACGGATCGCAGCTGCCCTGGTGGCGATCCATGAGGTGCCCGGAGAGCCCTGGACCTTGGAAAAGCTGGCCGAAACGGCCGGCATGTCGCGCACGCAGTTCGCGGTGACCTTCAAGGAACTCGTCGGCACCACGCCCATGGGCTATCTCTCCAACTGGCGTCTCGACATTGCCCGCTCCGAGCTGGAAACCGGCAGACAGGTCAAGGCTGTCGCCAGCCTCTGCGGCTTCGCAAGCCCCGCCGCCTTCTCCCGAGCCTTCTCCCGCCGCTTCGGCTACTCCCCCAAACAAAAGCGCAGCCAGGCTGCCTGAACCGTCTCTTCGCTGAGCTTCCGTAGCCTCACAAGCCCCCGTTTTTGTTATCCCGGTTTAGTGCACAGCACCAGGACCGGGATCCAGTAGCCGCCTGAGCTGACGTGGAGAAGCGAAGCGGCCGAGGCAGCCGGTTACTGGATCCCCGCCTTCGCGGGGATGACAAGGAGAGGGGAGGTTTGGGTTCGTGAGGGGCTGGTTGATTGGAGCGCTAGGGGGCTGCATTCGCTGAGTGGCGGTGCGCGCTACTGCGTCTTCCCCAAGCCCGCTTGTCATCCCGGTTTGGTGCGCAGCACCAGGACCGGGATCCAGTAGCCGCCGGAGCTGTCGGGGTTACACGAAGCGGCCGAGGCAGCCGGTTACTGGATCCCCGCCTTCGCGGGGATGACAAGGAGGGGGAGGGTTGGGCTCCTGAGGGGCTGGCTGTCTGAAGCGCGTGAGGGCACTGCGTTAGCTCAGCGATGGTCAGGTTCCGGCGTCTTCCCCAAGCCTGTTTGTCATCCCGGTTTGGTGCGCAGCACCAGGACCGGGATCCAGTATCCGCCGAAGCTGACGGGATGATGCGAAGCGGCCGAGACCGCCGGTTACTGGATCCCCGCCTTCGCGGGGATGACAAGGAGAGGGGCGGTTTGGGTTCGTGAGGGCGTGCGGGAGCGCTGTCTCCGCTGAGCGCTGCATGTTGTGAATGGCCCTGCAGTCTACTGCGTCTATTCGAAGCCAGTTGTCATCCCTGTTTGGCGCGGCGCGTCAAGACCGGGATCCAGTACACACCAGATCTGATGGGACGGGGCAAAGCGGCTGGGGCCACGAGTTACTGGAACCCCGCCTGCGCGGGGATAACAAGGGGAAAGTTCGGTTTTTGGTCGCGAGAGGCGAGCAAACGTGAGCTGCGATGGAGCATACGCGCCGCTACATGCCGTGCAGCTTAGCCGCGATCCTGAACCGGTTTTTCCAGGGCGTAGAGTTCGTCGTTGATATCGTCGACCTTGCGGGCGAGCAGTGCCTGCGCGTCCTTGAGGCCGAGGTTGTAGAACCTGGCCCCCAGAGACGATGTCAGGAAATCGATCAGCAATTCGGCGTCCATGTTGCCGATGTCGATATCCAGATCTGTTTCGAGATAGTGCTTGATCTCGGAGGCGAGGCGGGTTCTGGCGTCTTTGTCGAGTGTCAGGTCCGTCATGCCCGCCTCCCGAATGGTTTTCAGGCTGCTTCCAGCAGGCTTTCAAACAGCAGGCGACCGTCGAGACCGCCGTTGATCGGTTCGATGAGGTTTTCCGGATGCGGCATCATGCCGAGCACGTTGCCCTTGGCATTCATGATGCCGGCAATGTCGTTGAGGGAGCCGTTCGGATTGGTGCCGCCCGCATAGCGGAAGACGACCTGGCCGTTGTCCTCGATCTGCTTCAGCGTGTCGGCGTCGGCAAAGTAGTTGCCGTCGTGATGGGCCACCGGGCAGCGCCAGACCTGGCCCTTTTCGAATTTCGAGGAGAACCTCGTCGCGGTGTTGACCGTTTCCATCAGGACTTCGCGGCAGACGAAGGTCAGCCCGGCGTTGCGCATCAGGGCGCCCGGCAGCAGGCCCGCCTCGGTCAGGATCTGGAAGCCGTTGCAGACACCCAGCACAGCAACGCCGCTGTCGGCCTTTGCCACGAGGTCCTTGAGGATCGGGGAGCGGGCCGCAATTGCACCGGAGCGCAGGTAGTCGCCATAGGAAAAGCCGCCGGGAACAACCACAAGATCCACATCCGGCAAGGTGCTTTCCGTGTGCCAGACGCTCTGCGGCCTGGTGCCGGTGATCAGTTCCAGGGCATGGAACATGTCGCGGTCGCGGTTGGAGCCGGGGAAAACGATGACTGCGGTTTTCATGTGGGCAATCCAGTCGGTTCAGAGCAGAACAAGTACGGCTATCAGAGCCGCGATGGCGGGCACCAGAATGAATATCGCCGCTTTGGTGGCCATGAAGATCAGAGCCTTGCGGGTATCGTCATCCATCGGCGGTGCCCCGGTGTCGAAGTCTCGGTCAGGCGATCTCGATCGCGTAGTTCTCGATGACGGTGTTGGCGAGCAGCTTTTCGCACATCTGCTCCAGTTCAGCCTTGGCGGCTGCCTTGTCGGTACCGGTCAGTTCGACATCGAACACCTTGCCCTGACGAACGGAGCCGACGTCGCCGAAGCCGAGGCCGCCGAGCGCGCCTTCGATGGCTTTTCCCTGAGGATCGAGAACACCGTTTTTCAGGGTGACGATCACACGTGCTTTCATGATTGGGATCTCCGCAGCAGACTGCAGATTCTGCAGTTGAATGACTTTGGGGCTCCCCATACACGAGGAGCCCCATTTGCGAAAGGCCTGTGTGCAGAAAACCTGCGAATTACGGCACCCGCCTGATCGTCGTCTGCTTCAGGAAGCGGCTCAGATTTGCGTTTGCCCTGGAGCTTGATGTCGCAAAGGAAGCAACGGCGCTGCCGCGGTCGTTTTGAACGATGATGCGCGCAGAGACATATACGTTGCCCTTGTCCGTCCGGTACCGGGCAGTCATGTCGAAGCCGGAATAGGTTTTTGTGACGACACGGCGATTGGTCTTGAAGCGCACCTGGCCCTTTGAGGCCACATTGGCGATGTTGCCGACGGCATTCATCAATTCGGCAGAAAGCAGGTTTTGCCGGATGGCCGTTTCGACATCGCCTTCGACCTTGATCGGTCCCACTACGACAACTTCAGGCGACTTGCACCTGGATGGAAGGCAAACATAGACGGTCTTGTTGCTGCTTTGCTTGCTGGCCCAACCTTTGGGTGCAAAGCTGGAGGAAATGCTGCCGGGCTTCAGGCCCGTGGTTTGACAGGCTGCAAGAAAACCGCACAGAAGTGCAATCGATACGGCCTTGAAAATGGGAGAAAATCTAAAAGACATGACGCCCCCTTGTTGAACAAGGAGGCGTCATAGTTGGCAATACCGTTGGTTGCAATATTGACGTAAGGGCCGTTTGCGGCGATTGCTCCGGCCTGTGTCAATACTGCATCAGCAGCGGGTCTTACTTGACCAGGGTCGGTCCGGAACCTGCAGGGCGTTCGCTGGTGATCATGATCCCCAGCCGCTTGGCAACTTCCTGGTAGGCTTCCAGCATGCCGCCCATGTCGCGGCGGAAGCGGTCCTTGTCCATCTTGTCGTTGGTCTCGATGTCCCAGAGACGGCAGCTGTCCGGGGAAATCTCGTCGGCGACGACGATGCGCATCATGTCGCCTTCGAACAGACGGCCGCATTCGATCTTGAAATCGACAAGGCGGATGCCGACGCCCAGGAACAGGCCGCACAGGAAATCGTTGACGCGGATGGCGAGCGCCATCATGTCGTCGAGTTCCTGCGGGGTGGCCCAACCGAACGCGGTGATGTGTTCTTCGGCAACCATCGGATCGTTGAGCTCATCGTTCTTGTAGTAGAATTCGATGATGGAACGCGGCAGCTGCGTGCCTTCTTCCAGGCCCAGACGGGTGGCGATGGAACCGGCGGCAACGTTGCGCACGACCACCTCCAGCGGAATGATCTCGACTTCCCGGATCAACTGTTCGCGCATGTTGAGGCGGCGAATGAAGTGAGTCGGGATGCCGATGGCATTCAGATGGTTGAAGATATATTCGGAAATCCGGTTGTTGAGCACGCCTTTGCCGTCAACAATCTCGTGTTTCTTGTTGTTGAAGGCAGTCGCGTCGTCCTTGAAGTGCTGAACCAGGGTTCCCGGTTCCGGACCTTCGTAAAGGATCTTGCCCTTACCTTCGTAAATGCGCCGGCGGCGGTTCATTGGCTATACCGTGTCTTTTAGAGAAACCTTTGACGGGACATGCTTACCTTGTCTGAAAATCCACCGGGACGAGGTCCGTCAACCGGCCGATGCTTAAAGGCAGCTGGCCCTGTTTTGCGGCGCGGAACTTAACCGAAGCCGGGCAAAAGTACAATCTTATGTTTCCAGAGAGTGCGCAGGCCGGTTATGCTTTTGACGCATGCATGTACGTACTGCGTTGATTTGATCGCCATGCGGGGATATGCAAGAGACCAAATCAGCCCCATATGGGGGGAAATGCATAAGCGCAGTTCAGGAGACGATGAGTATGAGCACATTCGACAAGCGCGAGCAGGGGTTTGAAAACAAGTTCGTGCATGACGAGGAGCTGCGGTTCAAGGCAACCGCACGCCGCAACAAGTTGCTGGGGTTGTGGGCAGCCGGTCTTCTGGGCTTTGAAGGCGAAAAGGCCGACGAATACGCCAAGGAAGTCGTCCGGGCCGATTTCGAAGAGCCGGGCGAGGAAGACGTGTTCCGCAAGCTTCGCGAAGATTTCGACGCAAACAACGTCGAGCAGTCAGATCATCAGATTCGCCGCACCATGGACGAACTGATGCACACGGCAATCGACCAGTTGCAGAAAGAAGGCTGATCGCAGCTTTCCTTTGTTTTTCGCTTCAAACGCCCGCCGGAAACGGCGGGCGTTTTGCGTTGTCAGGCCGGGCTTCGACCAAGACTTGCGGCAGACCTTGCATCTGAGGCAGTCCGCTTTCGGCTGCAAGCAGGAAAATTGCTCTCTTCCTTTGCGTCAACCAAGCGCGTGGATTTGCAAAAAGAGCGCTTGCGGTTGGGTCGGCAGACGGATTTGATACCTCCACTTACGGAGGAGACGTCCCGTGTCAGAAAATGCCTTTCTCGCCGACAAGCTGCGTTCCGGAAAAGCCGTCATTACCGGCTGGTCGCAATTGTCTGCCCCCATGGTTCCGGAGATGTTGGCGCGCTCGGGTTACGAGGCGGTGACGCTTGATCTTCAGCATGGCATGTATGATTTTGCCTCCGCTTGCGAGGCAATGGCCGTCATTGCCCTGGCCGGGGCCCACCGCATCGTCCGCATTCCCGTGGGCGACAACGCGCTTGCGGGCCGGCTGATCGATATGGGCGCAGATTGCATCATCGCGCCGATGATCAATTCCTTCCGGGATGCGGAAACCTTTGCGCGCGCCGTCAAGTATCCGCCGATCGGCGAGCGAAGCTGGTCGCCGTTCCGCGCAACCATGCTGAGCGGCCAGACGCGGGACGAGTACCTTGAAAATGCCAACGCCCAGACGCTCGCCTTTGCCATGATCGAAACCCAGGATGCCATCGATGCATTGGACGAGATCCTGAGTGTCGATTGTCTCGACGGCGTGTTCGTCGGCCCGAGCGATCTTTCCCTGACATTGTCGAAGGGTGCTTCCCTTGATCCGAACGGGGCGCATACAGGGGAAGTCGCCGGCGAGATTGCGGAAAGGGCGCTAGCGGCTGGCAAACTTGCCGGGATATTCTGCCTGAACGCCGACAAGGTCGAGGAGGCCTATCATCAGGGCTTCCGGCTGATGTCTCATGGCGTCGACACGCTTTTTCTCGATCATTCCGCCAGGGCGGCCCTCAAGGAAGTCGCCTGGCTGTCGGAGCAGGCCAAAGGACCAGCTGCCAGATATTGATTTTCCTTTTCGTGGGGACGCTTGACCTGCGTCAATGCTGAAAGTTTCGATATTGCGCAAGTATTGAAGTATCGAAACCGCGACGGTTCTGAGCTTCCGTCGGCAAGGTGGTTATGTTCAATAACCAACTCTTGCCAATGGTGCTGCTCAGGACGGAGAACCGCCGCTTTCCCGATGGGAGACCCTCATGTGGAAACTGGCATTGATCCTTTTCATCGTCATCGGTCCGACACTTGCCGGACTTGGTGCTCTCGTTCCGCTTTCTTTTTACGGCGTCGGCGATTTCAATGCGCTGCTGCTGATTGGCGGCGCGGCGGCAGGGGCCGCGCTTGCCGCACCAGTCAGTTACTGGGTTGCGACACGGATCGGCGCTATGATGGATGCCGCCTCCGCGCGGACCTGACCAAAATCAGCCCAGCTTTTTCATGAAGTGCGCGAAGGACATCATGCCTTCCGGCCAGGGGCCGTGGCCGCTTTCCAGGTTGATGTGGCCTGCCGCCCCGGCATCCTGGAAAGTGGTGCCCCAGACCTTGGCAAAGTGCTCGGCACGCGCGTAGTCGCAATAGGGATCGTCCCGGCTGGCAACAAGATGCGCCGGGAACGGCAACGGGTGCTCCGGAATGGGCTTGAAATCACCGCCGTCGAATTCGGCCACCAGTCCCTCGCGGTCCCAATCGGACGGAGCGACCAGATAGGCGCCGACGATCTTTCCCTTCAGCGCATGAGCGCCATGGGCAACCAGGATGCAACCAAGCGAATGGGCGACAAGCACGACGGGCCGCTCGGCGGCATCGACTGCCTCGACAAGCGTTTCCAGCCATTCCTTCTTGCTCGGACTGTGCAATTCGGCCTGTTTGACCACACGGGCGTTCGCCATCTTGTCGCGCCATCGCAGCATCCAATGGCCCGGCAAGGTCTTGCCGTAGCCGGGAACAAGCAGAATATCGGTGTCTGAAATTTTCACGGGCTACACCTTTTGCGTGGCTGTCGAAGATGTGCCGCTGTCTCGCAGTTTTTCCGTGCGCTTGTCAATCGCGTCAGGCAAGGGGGCGGGGGTGGTGATTGAAGGGAATGCAAAAGAGCCGGCCCAGGGGACCGGCTCTTTGTTTGACGAGTGTCAGTTGCAGTCACGGCCCATAGGGCGAGACGCATGCACGGCGCGGGCCATGGTAGGGCTGGAAACTGTTGTCCACGGCGCGGTAGGACCTGTAGCGGTGGTCGCACCATTGATAGTGGGCAGGGCTGTACCCTCGGCCGTACCGCGGCGGCGCTGCGTAGCGGGGTGGGGCCACGTAGCGGGGCGCGGGGGCAACGCCGATACCGAAGCCAAAGGCAGCGGGCGGGAACCACCAACCGTTATAGCGGCGATAACCCTGGCGGTATTTCCGATATCCCCGGTGTCCGTTGTAATAGTGCCGGCCGTTGTGCTTGTTATAACCGCGGTGCGGATTGTGTCCGCGCCTGTGGTCGATTTTAAGAACGTTGACCGGCGCCTCCGTTTGCATCTGATCCCTCACCGGTGCGGGCTTATGCAGAGGCAGCGGTGCGGCAACTGCAGGCAGAGCCAGACCCACCGCGAGACCGCCGATGGCAACATGACTTAACACGGATTTCCAGATCGGCATGACTTACTCCATCATCATCATGGAGATAAAACGTCGATCGTCCGGCTTTTGTTCCGCCAAACTCTCCCGCGCCCTCAAATGTGACAGGCGCTTGATCAGGAAAGTGGGCCGTAAAACCCGTGTTTGAGCGCGCGCGCCCAGCCCGGTCGCCCGTTCTTTTCCGCTTCGGCTGAGGCGGCATCCCAGTCATAGGTCAGGATCTTTTCCTGAAAGTTCCAGGCGCCGTGATTGTTGGTCATCAGGGCATAGCGGGCGTGCGGACTTCCGGCTTCCATGACATGCCGGTGCGGGTGGTCGTCTTCGTAGGACGGAAGGCCGACGCTGCCGGGATTGAGCAGCACCTGCCCGGTTTTCTGCAACCGGATGACCCTTGGAATGTGCGTATGACCGCAGCAGACGACAGGCGCCGTTTCGCCTTTCAGCTCATCCAGCAAGGTTTGTTCGTCCGGCAGGTGTCCTTTGGGTCCCTCCACCTTTTCGGTCAGGTAGCGGTCGTCATTGTCCGGCGTGCCATGGCACAGAAAAATCTCGTCGGTCAGACGGATGGTCGGCTGGCTGGTTGCCAGCCAGTCGCGGCTAGCCTGGGAAAGACGCTCCGCGGCGAAGACGTCGGTCGGACCCAGCTTGTCGATCGGGTGGTCCAGGACGAAGCGATCGTGATTGCCGCGCACGGTCGGCCAGGCGGTCTCGCGCAGAATGGCGGCGGTTTCCTCCGGCCAGAGTGGGCCGGAAACACAATCGCCCAGATTGACGATCACGTCCGGTGCTTCCAGCTTCAGGTCTGCCAGCACGGCCTCAAGAGCCAGGACATTGCCGTGAATGTCCGAAACGACGGCGATTTTCATGGTTCAGCTATCCTGTCGGCCGATCCGGCCAAGGTGGGTGATCTTGAACCCTTTCGGGCTCTTCAGGCCGTAGCCCAGAACCCGGTCGAACGCAATGTGAGCCGTCCAGATGATCGCAATCGGGGCAAAATCCCAGAAGGCGTAGGGATCGAGATCATTATCGGTGAGGATCACCCCGAGCCCCATCAGAAGCGCAGGGCCGATGTAGGTGTGAAAGAGATTGTAGATCAGGGCGCCGATCCTTGGATTGGCGAAATAGCCCAGCATCGACAGGTCAGGCACCAGAATGAGGATGACAAACGTCAGCCAAGGCGCCCCTGTCCAGAAATAGAGGACCAGCGAAGCAATCAGGATGAAAAGCGCTTCGATGCGCTGCCAGACAACAAGGGATTTTTCGCCGGACATGTCCAATCTCCCGACTCAAGAGGAAAGGGAGGCGAATACCTCCGGCCCACGCTGACTTCGTATTTGCCTTCTGATGTCATCCCGGCCAAACGAAGTGCGAGCCAAGACCGGAGAGCCACAGGTTTTGCCGTGGCTCTGCCAATGTCGGTTATGCCTTGGCTCTCCGATCCCGGATCTTCGCTTCGCTGCGTCCAGGATGACGAACCCACCAGGATAAAGTGGCGGCTTACGCCTTGCCGAACACCCGTTCGAAGATCACATCGACATTCTTGGTGTGATAGCCAAGATCGAAGCGGTCACGGATTTCTTCTTCGGACAGATACTTGCGGACATCCTCGTCGTTCAGAAGCTCGGTCAGGAAGTCGACGGAGGCAGCGCCTGCCACCTGGTAGCTGTCCCATACCTTCATGGCATTGCGCTGAACCAGGCGGTAGGCGTCCTCGCGTGAGGAACCGGCCTGGGTGAGGGCAAGCAGGATGCGCTGGGAGTGCACGAGACCGCCGAGACGGTCCATGTTGCCGATCATGCGCTCCGGATAGACCAGCAGCTTGTCGATGACACCGGTCAGACGCGCCAGTGCAAAATCGAGGGTGATGGTTGCGTCCGGGCCGATCATGCGCTCGACGGAGGAATGGGAAATATCGCGCTCGTGCCACAGAGCCACGTTTTCCATTGCGGGAATGGAGAAGCCGCGCACGATACGGGCGAGACCGGTCAGGTTTTCGGTCAGGACCGGGTTGCGCTTGTGCGGCATGGCCGACGAGCCCTTCTGGCCCTTGGAGAAGAATTCTTCCGCTTCCAGAACTTCGGTGCGCTGCAGGTGCCGGATTTCGGTTGCCAGGCGCTCGATGGACGAGGCGATCACGCCGAGGGTCGCGAAATACATGGCGTGACGGTCACGCGGGATCACCTGGGTTGAGACTGGCTCGGCCTGCAGGCCCATGGCCTTGGCGACATGTTCTTCCACGGCCGGGTCAATGTTGGCGAAGGTGCCGACTGCACCGGAAATGGCGCAGGTGGCGATTTCCTCTCTCGCGGCCAGCAGGCGCTTCTTGCAGCGGTCAAACTCGGCATAGGCTTCGGCCATCTTCAGGCCGAAGGTCACCGGTTCGGCATGGATGCCGTGGGACCGGCCGATGCAGACGGTGTCCTTGTGCTCCATCGCCCGGCGCTTGATCGCGGCCAGCAGGGCGTCCATGTCGGCCAGCAACATGTCGGTCGCTTTGACGAGCTGCACGTTGAAGCAGGTGTCGAGGACGTCGGATGAGGTCATGCCCTGGTGCACGAAACGGGCGTCCGGGCCGACGATTTCCGCCAGATGGGTCAGGAAGGCGATGACGTCGTGCTTGGTCTCGCGCTCGATCTCGTCGATACGGTCGATGTCGAACGTGGCATTGCCGCCCTTTTCCCAGATGGTCTTGGCCGCTTCCTTCGGGATCACACCGCGTTCGGCCAGAGCGTCGCAGGCATGCGCCTCGATCTCGAACCAGATACGGAACTTCGATTCCGGCGACCAGATGGCAACCATATCGGGGCGGGAATAGCGCGGGATCATCGGCGAATGGACCTCATATTTGGAAATTCTGGCTGCGGAATAGCAGAGGGGCGCTGCCCCTTCAATGAGGAGAGGCGGTTTTTGCTTGCAGCACGGTGCCTGAATGTGAATTTTACGGTGCACACGTAGACGATGCGACTGTCTTTGAGGACACACGGATGACGATCTGGCGGCCGGCTAACACGATTTCGGTGAAGGCGCTTGCCTTGATCTGGCAGGACGACGCGTTGCTACTGTCAGATGTCTGCGACGACACGGGACGTGTCACCGGAATGCGGCCGCTGGGCGGCACGGTGGAATTCGGCGAGCCCTGGCGCGACACGCTTCAGCGCGAGTTCCTGGAAGAGCTGGGCGCAAGGATCATCCTGCTCGACGATTTTATCGTGATGGAGAACATTTACGATCATCACGGCGTCCCGGGACATGAGGTGGTTTTCCTGTGCCATGCCCATTTCACCGACAACAGCTATTACCGGACGGATACGATCATTTACGAGGTGAATGACGACACCACCGGAACAGCTCGCTGGATCACGCTGGATGAACTGGCCGCCAAGGGGCTTGAACTCTATCCCACGGGACTGAAGGACAGATTGCCGGGGCAGGCCGGGAAAACCGTTCCGGGCCGCCGGTTCAGCTAGTCCGGCTTCTGAAAGCCGTCACGGCGTATCGCCGTATTCCATCTGCTCGTCTGCCTTTTCCTCGGCCATGTAGAGATCGAACTTGTCCTGGCGAAGGCGCAGACGCACCGCCAGGATGTAGACCGCGACTGCCAGGGCAGAAACCACGGCGATATCCGGTCCGACCGGCAGGTAGCCCGCACCGCCGCCGAAGGATCCAAGCCAGGAAATGAGCACAAGACCTGCAAGATAGGGAGCAAGCCAGGCCGCTTCGCGCCAGTCCAGGCTGTCGAAGCCGCCTCTGCTGTTGCGGTAGATCATCAGCAGGAAACCGATGAGCAGGCAGACGCCCAGATGCAGCATGGTGTCCCAGCCGCTCCAGTAGATGATCAGGCTGGCGACGACGAAGGCAAGACACCCGGTGACAGGCGCGGCCGGCAGCACGAAGGCGCGCGGGGCGTCGGCCATCAGCTGGCGGAAGGCCAGCACGGCGACAGGGCCGACGACGAAAGACAACACGATGGATGACGTGTTGAGGGCGAGCACTTCGTTGAATGGCAGAATGAAGAAGAACAGAGCCGAGACAACGAAGTTGATCAGCAAAGCGAACAGCGGCACGCCGCGCGCCGAAAGCGTTTCCATGAACTTCGGAAAGAGACCGTTCTGGGCCATGGCAAGGCCGAGGCGGGCGTTCGAGCCGACGGACACAAGCGCCGAGGCAAAGCTGGAGATGCGGGCACTGCTGTCCAGAATGCTGACGATCCAGAGTGCGCCGACGGCGGTCGCAAGGGCCGCCATGGGGCCCAGCTCGCCCGGGAAGCTGAGCGCCGCCCAGCCTTGCTTGAGCTGTGACTGATCAAGGGCGCCCAGGAAGGCGAGCTGCAGGCCGCCGTAGATCAGCAGGCAGACGACCAGGCTGATCACCAGCGCCAGCGGCACGTTCACCTTCGGATTGCGGGCTTCCCCGGCCATATCGATCACGTGGCGGAAACCGATCAGGGCGAAGATCACGCCGCCGGTTGAGATCGCCGACAGGATGCCCTTCAGCCCTTCGGGGGCAAAGCCGCCGTATTCACTGAAATTGGCGTATCGGAACTCGGACGTGAGGATAACGGCGGCCAGTCCGGCCGGAACAAGGATCTTGACCCAGGTGAGCGCCGTGTTGAGATGGGCGAAGAAGCGGACGCCAAAGGCATTGAGTACCGTGAAGACCGCCAGCAGGACGCAGGCAACCGCCAGACCGGCAGGGCTGAGCAGTCCGTCTGACCCGTAAAGCCAGGGGGCAAGGCTCTTGGAATAGCGCAGTACTGCCTCCACCTCGATGGTGGCGGTGGTGTTGTAGCCAACCCAGGCCGTCCAGCCCATTGTCATGGAGACGACCGACCCGTGGGAGAAATGCGGCACACGGCCGATGCCCCCTGCAACCGGCAGGATCGCCGCGATCTCGGCGAAGGTGGCGGCAAGAAGCAGCATCGCGAAGCCGCCGATCATCCAGGCGATGAGTGATGACGGCCCGGCAGCTTGCGCAGCCATCAAGGGCGCGAACAGCCAGCCAGATCCGAGAATTCCGCTGATCGCCACAAATGTGAGGCTCAGCAGACCGATACTGCGTTGCATATGCGCCAAGACGAATCCCCCCGGAGTTGCCTTCGTAAGGCAGCTTAGCCGAGGGAAGGTCTCAACTGGAAGGCTGGATGTGTTTCGTTGAGCACAATCCTTAGAGAACCAATGCCGCGTTGAACCTGAAATTGCCCCTCAAATCTTATTTTCAAGTTTCTTGGCGAAAACCTCGCAATATGCCGAGTTGTCCAATGTTTCTGGGCAGATCGCCAGAAAATCCGCTGCATGGCTTTTCAAGTACGGTAGCAACTCAAACTGTTGATTTCCGGAGGTCATGCGCGAAAGGACTTGGTAGGTCCACTTGTCGTCCCGGAGTTCCGTTCGAATGAAATGCGAGAACTCGGGTGTAGAGGGCCATTGGCCAAGTAGCATAACGGCCTCTTTCGTCCTGTTGTTTTTTTCGGCGCTGAGGATCCGCAGCGCCTTCAAGGCGTCGGCGCTCACCGCATATTGCGGGTAGTCATCCAGCACGTGATAGCCCATGGCATTGGTCACAAAGGCCAAGCCGTCAAAGGGCGTTTCGGGTTTGTCTACTACGCATTTGGAGAGGTAGAGGCCTTGCTTTTTGTCCGGCGAAATCCAGGGACCGACCAATTCCTTTCTTGATGCCACTTCGTGGTAGGCAATCAGGGCACCGCCACCGATAGCGTTGTTCCATCTGAATTCGACATTCTCATCGGTTTCGGGTCCTTGGCATTCTCTGCGCCGGCCGATGTTCGTTCTTCCTGAATAGAGTACCGCGTCAAATTTCGGTTGGACTCCGGTTTCGTCGACTTTCGAACACGAGAAGAACGCGTTGCGTGCCCGGACCGCACCGAAGAAATCTTCCTGTGCGTGTGCCTGCGATACGCAGTGCTCGCCCCAATCGCGATGATGCACCTTTCCATAGGCCGCAACCGTGTCGACAATTGCGAAGTCCAGGAGCTCGCTGTCGATCCTTCCGGAAACAACCCGAATAGACTTGATGTCTCCCTTTTGTTTGACTGGCTTGCGCGGCCACGAATTGACTTCTGCTACTCGATTCTGAAACTCGATGTAGAGTTGATTCTTCGAATAATAGTAGTAGAGAATTGGAGATATGCCGACAATTAGCGCAATTGATCCAAAATATGTTCTTCTTTTATTGAAAAGCCTAAAGCTTATATACAGAGATATTACGAAGGGTGCATAAAATATCAAATTTGCGGCAAATAAAATCGAAAGAAGGATCGCGAATATGACGGCAAATCCGGATGCCATATCGAACCTATACTCTGAATAGCGCGGTGCGCAGAATTAATTATGAGATCAACAAACAGCGGCCTGAGCCGTCGCCGATCATGGCGGCCTTCAGGCTATAACCAATTGGTTGCCAAACTCTATAGTTAGTATCGTGGGTAGAGCCGCTGCCGCTTACGCCGCTTCAGCAGCCTTCCGGATCGCCGAGATATTGCCGGCATAGCTTTCCACCGTGCCGCCCTTGAAGACTGCGGACCCCGCCACCAGAACATTGGCACCTGCTGCAGCAACGAGGGGGGCGGTTTCGGGGGTGACGCCGCCGTCGATTTCAAGATCGATCGGGCGGTCGCCGATCATCTGGCGGATGCGGCGGGTCTTTTCGACCTGGGACTGAATGAACTTCTGGCCGCCGAAACCGGGGTTGACCGTCATCACCAGAATGAGGTCCAGCCGGTCGAGAACATATTCAAGGACGCTTTCGGGTGTGGACGGGTTCAGCGAGACGCCGGCCTTCTTGCCCAGATTGCGGATTGCCTGGAGCGAGCGGTCGAGGTGGGGGCCGGCCTCGGCATGAACGGTGATGATATCGGACCCGGCCTTGGCGAAGGCTTCCAGATAAGGATCGCATGGGGCGATCATCAGGTGGGTGTCGAAGACCTTGTCCGTGTGCGGGCGCAGCTTGGCGATGACGTCCGGGCCGAAGGTGATGTTCGGCACGAAGTGGCCGTCCATGACGTCGAGATGGATCCAGTCGGCTCCTGCTTCCACCACGTCGCGGACTTCCTGACCGAGTTTTGAAAAGTCGGAGGCGAGGATGGAGGGGGCAATCTTGATGTCGCGCGGCATGGCAAACTCCCGGACAGGCCAGACGGGTCGTCATCGTCCCGTTTTTGATGGTACCGCCGCGCTAGCACTTCTGGTGCGGCCGGGCAAGATGCCCGCGCCCACCTCAATCGTTTTAGACGCTCAAAGCCGACCCGTTATCGCCAGATATCTGCGATCCGGCCCTTCGAAGCCGAGGCTGTCCATCTGGATGAGCACGGCGAAGACGGGCGGGGCTTCGTCGGGAAAATGAGTGACGATGCGCTCGATCCGGTAGGCCAGCGGGCAGCGCCGGCTTTCAGGCACGCTGTTGTCCTCGTTGAGGATGCGGGTGACGCCATTGTGGACCATGGTCAGGCGGAAGCCTTTGGTTTCGGCGCCGTAGCTCTGGCACTGGGCATTCGGCAACGGGTACTCCGACAGGGTGAGGTCGATTGGATCGTCACCTGACAGGAAGGTGACGCGCGGGGCGACGAGCATCTTGTGAGGATCGGAGGTCAATTCCGTGCGTGGGTTGAAGCCGACGGTCTGGCCTTTGCCGGCAATGGCTTTTTCCTGTAGCAGCGGCTGGGCGGCAAGACGGTTCTCCGCCCGGGTTTCAGACAAGGCATCGTCTGCCGCTTCACCTGGGCCGGTGTCGACATCCTTGCGCAGACGGAAGGGCGAGGGCGGCACCCAGGTGTCGCCGATCACGTCGACAACGAAGATTTCCGAATAGGGAAAGCCAGAGCCGTCCTGCACGCCGTATTGTTCGAAGGCGAAGAAGTCGCCGTGTCTGGAAAAGCCGAGAAGCTGAAGCTCTGCAGTGTCTCCGGCAAGTGCTGCCGGGGTGAGGCCGACACCGGCCAGAAGGAGCGTTGCAGCACACAGCAGACCGCGTCCTGCGGAAGCGGTCATGGTTTTGACGGTGGATGGCAGAACGGGCACGGCGTTTTCCTCATGCGAGATGTTTGGTCTGGCAAGAGGTAAGCCTAGCAGGTTTGCCTGTCAGGGGGGGCTACGTCACAGTTTTGACGTTCAGACGGCAGAAAACGCGCACAAAGGGCTTCAGGAACAGCGGCAGGATATAGATCGGAAACTGGCCGACCGCGAACCAGAGCCAGGTGAATTCCGGAAGCGTGCCCCCAAAGGCGGCAACCATCAGTCCCATGTTGCGGGTTCCGCAGGTATGGGCGATCGCGTAGGCGTCTTCCCGGGTGGCCGGTGAGAACAGGAGCAGGCTGAGCGCGATCTGCACCAGCGCAAGGCAGAAGGTGAAGGCGGTCAGGCCCAGCGTGAACAGCGGCTTTTCGGCAAAACTCGCGGCGACGCCGTCCATCGCGGCAATCGCGAACACCAGGAGCAGAAGCACGTTGAGGCCGCTGATGTGGTGGGACGAGCGTGCGAGACGCTCTTCACCGGCGAGTTTTCGAAAGGCAATCGAGACGGCAAAGGCACCGGCGAGCAGAATCGAGAGTTGGACGGCAAGACCGCCGACACTGAGAGGCAGCGCAGGGCCCAGGATCAATTCGCCGATGAAGGGCGCCGTCAACGGGGTGACGATCAGAGCGGCAACGGAGAGTGCAAGGCTGAGGGTGCCGTCAAGGCCGAGCAGATAGATAAAGGCCGGGGCCGCCATCACCGGCGGCGCGGCGGTGGCGATGAACAGGGCCAGCATGACCTCAGGACCGAGCGCCTGCAGGCCTGACAGATCGATCAGGAGCCAGGTCAACAAGGGCGCACCCAGCATCATCCACAGGAGAGCGGAAATCAGAAGGCCCGGCCGGCGCAGGCGCATTCTTATGGCGAATGTGTCGACCCGCAAGAAGGCCAGGGTCAGCAGGCTGAAGACGGCAACGGTCAGATAGGGCCGCAGATAGGCCGACAGGGCCGGCAAGGCCATGCCGATGAAAATACTCACAGCAAGGGCGGTGGTTCCGTTGCGCCCGATCCATGCCAAGCCTGCACCACACCATCGAATCATCTTAAGTTGTCCTTTGACCGCGAGTTGTGGCAGGCACTTCCGCGCCTCTTAAAGGATCCGGACCCTGGGCGCCAGATTTACGCCACGGTCCGGAACAGGCATGACAGCAAAAAACAGGCAAATGCAATCCTTCGACGTGATGGTGCTCGGCGCCGGTATCGTCGGCGTGTCGACGGCACTGCATCTGCAGCGGCTGGGCCTTTCGGTTGCCCTCATCGACCGCAAGCATCCGGGGGAGGAAGCTTCCTTCGGCAATGCCGGTATTGTCCAGCGCAATGGTTTCGTGCCGCATGCGGTGCCGACACAACCGCTGAAGCTTCTGGGCATCCTGTTCGGCCGCTCAAGCGCCGTTTCCCTGGATCTCGCGACCGTATATCGACGGCTGCCGTGGCTGCGCCAGTTCCATGCCGCCGGCAGTGCGCGGGGTGTCGAAGCCTATTCGCGGGTGGTTGCCCCGCTGCGGGCCTTCGCGGTCGAAGAACACCTGGATCTGGCGCATGCCACCAATGCAGACCGCTTTTACCGCCAGGGAGGCTGGCTGCATCTTTACCGCTCGGAGGCAAGCTTTCAGGCAAGCGATTTCGAACGGCAATACGCAAGGGTGTTCGGCGTCGCCTACCGGGAACTTTCGGCGGGCGACATCGGATCGCTGGAGCCGGGGCTTTCGGCACAGGGCCTGAGGGGCGTGCATTGGCCTGAGAGTTGCTCGGTCTCCAACCCAGGTGCCGTGGTCGATGCCTTCTGGCGCAACTTCGTCTACGAAGGCGGCGGGTATTTTCGCGCAGACGCCCGCAAGGTGAAGCAGGAGCGCGGCGGCTGGGAAATCGAAGGGGAACTGGGAAAAGTGTTCGCCCGCCAGGCCGTGGTCGCTCTCGGTGCGTGGTCGGCGGATCTTCTGGATCGCCTCGGAGAAAGCTATCCGCTTGCGGTCAAGCGCGGTTACCACATGCACTACCGGCCGCTGTCTGGCGCATCGCTGTCGCGTCCGGTGGTGGACGTCGAGAATGGCTTTGCCCTGACACCGACCGATAACGGCATACGGCTGACGACGGGTGTGGAGCTGGCCGAGCGTGACGCGCCGCCAAATCCGGCAATCATCAAACTGGCGAAGCGACGGGCGGAGGAGCTCATTCCGCTTGGCCGGGCGTTGCAGGACCAGCCGTGGCTGGGCAGCAGGCCGTGCCTGCCGGACTCGCTGCCGGTGGTCGGGCCGTCCGCGAAGTTCCCGGGCCTTTGGCTGAATTTCGGTCACGCCCACGACGGCTTCACCTTTGGGCCGGTGACCGGACGACTGCTGGCCAGCATGATTGCGGGCAAGCAGCCATTTCTGGATCCGGCCGGACTGTCTCCGCTGCGCTTCGCCACCTGATCCGAAAGGCCGGATGTCAGGGGGCTTGCTGCTGCGAGGTCTGCAAAGAAGCACTTTGGGTGGGCTTGAGACTGAAAGACACTCCGAAAGATGCGTGGTTTTCGCGGTCCGGGGTCAGCTTTCGCGCAAGGGCAGGGCGACGGTATCCTTCACCGTATTGACGACGATGCGCGATTGCACATCCGAGACGAGCGTATTGTCCAGCAGCTTCAGGCGCAGAAAATTGTCGTAGGTTTTGATATCATCGGTCACGACCTTGATAAGGTAGTCGACGGCACCGGTGATACGCTCGCAGGTAACGACCTCGGGCCAGTGATGGACCAGCTTGTCGAAGGTTTCCATGTTCTCGCGGCTGGGAACCGCAAGCTTGACGAAGGAATAGGCCACGAAGCCGAGGCCCACGGATTCGCGGTCGATGATGGCAGTGATCTGGCGGATGATTCCCTGTTCTTTCAGGCGCTTTATTCTGCGCCAGCAAGGGGTTTGGCTCATGCCCGCTTCCTTTGCCACTTCGGCAATGGAGAGCGAGGCATCCCGCTGCAGCACTCGCAGAACACGTATGTCCGACGGGTCGAGAAGATATTTATCTGTCATTGGATATTTTAGGAATTTTTATTCTGCCTCTGGGTGATTTGCCGTGACGATAGCACAGAAATTGCCTGAGAAAAGGATGATATTACCTTCTATGTGAGGTTGCCGCGCGGGGACATTGCCCCAGATGTCGGTTGAGGAGGAATTCGGATGAATGTGCACATGCCAACCGTTACCCTGGAAGACAAATATGTCGCCACGGAGGGACGGGTCTATCTGACAGGCATACAGGCGCTTGTCCGGCTGGCGCTCGATCGGGCGCGTCTGGATCAGTTGGCCGGCCTGAAGACAGGCGGCTTCATTTCCGGCTACCGTGGGTCGCCGCTTGCCGGTTACGACACCGAGCTGATGCGCGCTCACCGCCACCTCAAGGGATATGACGTCGTCTTCAAGCCGGGCGTCAACGAAGAGCTGGGCGCGACTGCCGTGTGGGGAAGCCAGAAGCTGCGCGGCGAGGGCGGTGTCGGACGGGCAACCGCTTACGACGGCGTTTTCGGGATCTGGTACGGCAAGGCACCGGGTGTCGACCGTGCCGGTGACGCACTGCGCCAGGCGAATGCGTCGGGTACCGACCGCAACGGCGGTGTGCTAGCGCTTGCCGGCGACGACCACCTTGCAAAATCCTCGATCCTGCCGGCGCAGAGCGAATTCTATTTCGAGCACGCGGAAATTCCGGTTCTGAATCCGGCCGATATCCAGGACGTTCTGGACTATGGCCTGCACGGGCTGGAAATGTCCCGGTTCACCAGCCTATGGACGGCCCTGATCTGCGTGGCTGATACGATGGACGCCTCGGCGACCATCAACATCTCCTCGAACAGGCTGCGTATGGTGCGTCCGCTGGAAGGCGACCCGCGCAAGGACTATCACCAGAACCGCGATCTGCTGCTTGGCAACCGCCTGGAAACCGAGCGCCTGGTGCGTGATCTTCGCATTCCGGCAGCCCAGGCCTATGTGCGCACCAATGGTCTGGATCGTGTCACCTTCGGCGCGAGAACCAACCCGAAATACGGCATCGTCGCCTCCGGCAAGGCCTACCGGGACCTGCTGCAGGCACTTGACCTGATGGGCATTACCGAGGACTTCGCCAAGGCGCTGGGCCTTGGCATCTACAAGGTGGCGATGAGCTGGCCGCTGGAGCCGCTGGGTCTGCGCGACTTTGCCCGTGGCACAGAGCGGCTGCTGGTGGTGGAGCACAAGCGCGCCTTCATGGAACGCCAGATCAAGGAAATCTCCTATCACTGGCCCGAGATGAGCCGGCCGGAAATCTGGGGCAAGCGCCGTCCGGATGGCACGCCGTTCCTTTCGGATGTGCTTGAGCTTTCCGTTGCCGAACTGATCGAAGGCCTGATGACATGGCTGCCGGAAGACGTGGTTTCGGAAGAAATGCGCGCCGTTGCCAACCGCATGACCAAGCAGGCCATGTGGGCCCAGGGCCACGCGGAACGCGCAGCCCGTATTCCCTACTTCTGTTCCGGTTGTCCCCATTCCACGTCGACCAGGACACCGGAAGGCTCGCGCTCGATGCCGGGTATCGGCTGCCATGCCATGACAGAAATGGCCGGCCGGACGACGGAAGGCCAGATCGCAATGGGCGGCGAGGGTGTCCTTTGGGTCGGTCAGCAGCCATTCTCCGGCGACAGCCATGTCTTTGCCAATGTCGGTGACGGCACCTATTTCCATTCCGGCATTCTGGCGATCCGTCAGGCGCTCGCCTCCAACGTGCCGATCACCTACAAGATCCTTTACAACGATGCGGTTGCCATGACCGGTGGTCAGAAGGTCGACGGCCAGCTCAGCGTGCCGCAGATCACACGTCAGCTTGAAGCCGAGGGCGTTGAGCGGATTGCGGTGGTTTCGGAGAACCCGGATGCCTACGGCTCCTGGACACCGCTTGCGCCGGGAACCAAGGTGCACCACCGCGACGAGCTGATGGATGTTCAGGAAGAGCTGCAGTCCTACAAAGGCGTCTCGGTGATCGTTTACGACCAGACCTGTGCCGCGGAAAAACGCCGCCGGCGCAAGCGCGGGCAGTTTCCCGATCCGGACATGCGCCTCTTCATCAACGACCGGGTCTGTGAAGGCTGCGGCGACTGCTCGGTGCAGTCCAACTGCCTGTCGGTCGAACCGCTGGCAACGCCCTTTGGTGAAAAGCGCGTCATCAACCAGTCGAGCTGCAACAAGGACTTTTCCTGCATCAAGGGCTTCTGCCCGTCCTTTGTCGAGATCAATGGCGCCGCGCTGAAGAAGCCGAAGAAGGCGGATGTCGATATCGACGCCCTGGTCGAGGCCCTGCCGCAGCCGACACTCGCCTCGCTTGATCGGACCTGGAACACGCTGGTCGCCGGTATCGGCGGCATGGGGGTGACCACGATCAGTGCGATCCTGGCGATGGCGGCCCATGTGGACGGCAAGCAGGCTTCCACGCTGGACATGACCGGCCTTGCCCAGAAGGGCGGCCCGGTGACCTCTCACGTGCGTTTTGCCGCCGGCAACAAGTCCATCGAGGGACCGCGGGTTCCCGCTGCAAGCCTTGATCTTCTGATCGCAAGCGACATGGTGGTGGCCGCGAATGCGGATCAGCTCGCGCTTGCGCACCGTGGCCACACGATGACGGTTGCCAACTCCAAAGTGGCCCCGACTGCGGAATTCGTGTTGAAGCAAACGCTTTCCTTTGACGAAAAGCAGATGGACGAGGCGTTGCGCAAGGCGTCCGGCACGTATCTGCCGGTTAACGCAGCCGATATTGCCGAGAAACTTCTGGGCGATGCCATCTACGCCAACATGCTGCTGGTCGGTATGGCCTTCCAGAGCGGCGCACTGCCGGTGTCGGGCTATGCCATCGAAACCGCACTGGAGCTCAACGGCGCGTCTGTGAAGAACAACATCAAGGCGTTCCGGGCAGGCCGTGTGCTGGCCGCCGACCCGGAAAAGCTCCTGAAGGCGCTGCCGAGTGAAGCCAAGCCGCGTGTCTTTACCGTCGACGAGAAGATCGCCTTCAACGCGCAGGAGCTGACCGCCTATCAGGACGCGGCCTATGCGCAGCGATATCTGGATCTGGTCGGCAAGGTGAAGGCGGCAGACGAAGCGCATGGAACAGGCACGTTGCGTCTGACGCAGACGGTTTGTGACATGCTGTTCAAGCTGATGGCCTACAAGGACGAATATGAAGTTGCCCGGCTTTACAGCGATCCCGCCTTCAAACAGAAGATCGCGCAGCGCTTCGAAGATCCGAAAAAGCTGAAGGTTCATCTGGCACCGCCGTTCCTTGCACATCGCAAGGACCCCAGGACCGGCCGTCCGCAGAAGATTGCCTTCGGTCCCTGGATCTTCTCTGCCTTCAGCTTCCTGTCGAAGTTCAAGGGGATGCGCGGCAAGTGGTACGATCCGTTCGGCCGCACGGCGGAGCGCAAGACAGAGCGCGCTCTGATCAGCCAATACGAAGCTGATATTGCCGACATCCTCAACAGGCTGCCGGAAGCCCAATACGGGCTGCTGGTGGAGCTTGCCCGGGTTCCCGATCTGGTCCGTGGCTTCGGTCCGGTGAAGGATGCCAATATCGAGGCTGCGGCCGAAAAGCGCCGTGTGCTGCTGGAGCAGCTCAACAGAAGCAACGACGGTGGTTCGGACAACAAGTCCGGCACCAAGGAGTTTCTGGCAGCAGCCGAATAAAGGCTCGCCAGAAAAAGCAAAACCGGCGCCGCAGGGTGCCGGTTTTTTTGTGCGCTACTTGCTTGCCGTGCTCGTTGCTTGGGAGGCGCGAGACCGGATGCCATATCCCTGTCAGCGAGACGGACCCACCGCTAATCTAATTGCGGGGGCCGCTTATGATCGGCCTGCGCCTGTTTTCCTCCCGGGCTCGCAAGCCGTTGTCGCAGAGAACATCCCGCAACAGGTCGTCCGGAACAGGATGGTGTCCGTTTGGCCGGGAAAGCAGATTGCCAAGCGACCGTCGCAGGAAGGCGACCAGCCGGTGAAGGCCTCGAGCTCTTGCGGGAGGTGCGGCAGCTGTGCGGGGGAAATGAAGGATGGAGGACATAACAGTTTCCAATAAAGAAATATCTTTCTTTCTTTATTTGAGGGCTGCTTCATCGCGTGTCAATAAAAAAAGAAATATATTTTTTTATCTGGCGATTGCGACCAGAGGCCGGAGCGCTGCAGGTGTCCTGAAGCGCCGTGTGTGTGTTTCTTCAAGTCATGAAACGTGGCTCTCAGACCCGTTCATATTGGCCCTCGAAAAGTTTATCCGGGAAAAATTATTCAGAATTCGAAGCTGTGAAAGACGCGGTTTCCAGGAAGATATTTCTGAAGAAAAGTTTTGTTTTTCAGTTAGATACGGTGGGTGCGTGCGATGTAAATAGAATTAATCTCAAGTTTTACAAAAAGACGATTACATTCTGGAAAAGCGCGTTTCGACCTTCTTTAAAACTCATCGTCATTTTCTGTACCAACGCCAAACCGGCACACTTGTGAAAATTGGTAATGAAACATGACTGAAGCGTTGAAAACAGAACTGGTAAACTTCTCGGAGCTGACCGGTGAAGCTGGCAGCGCCCGGAGGGCCGAACTGGCTCGGCATGTCGCCACCCTGTTTGCCCTTACCTCCGACCGCTGCTCCGACGAGCAGGTCGACATATATGACTCCGTTCTTCTGCGGCTTGTCGACATGGTGGAAGATGAAGTCCGCCGCTATGTCGCCGACCAAATGTCCAGCCTGAGGCGCGGTCCGGAAGAGACGATCCGCCGTCTGGCCGACGACGAGATCGAAGTTGCGGAACCGATCCTGCTGCGCTCGACCGTTCTGCGGGAAGCTGATCTGATCAAGATTGCCGAAAAGCGCGGCAACGCGCATCGGTTCGCCATTGCACAGCGGGAGGTCCTGTCCGAAGAGTTGACCGACGTGCTGGTGCGCCGCGGTGATCTGAAGGTCAAGCGCAAGGTGGCCAGCAACGATGGTGCCTGCCTGTCCGATGCTTCGATCATGGCCCTGATCAGCGATGCGGCCTCGGATGCGACGCTACAGCTTTCCTTGAGCGAGCGCGCTGACCTGGCCGAAGCCCACATCGCCAGCCTGATCTCGGTTGCCAGCGAAGAAGTTCGCCGGAAGCTGCATGCTGCCGGCCGGAGCCACGAGGCGGAGCGGGTTGAAGAAGCTGCCGACATCGCCGCGCAGCGCATGTCCAACCAGTATTGGCTTGGCCGCTATGATTTCGAGACTGCTCGCAGCCGTGTGTTGTTGCTGGCAAAGCGCGGAATGGTCAATGAGGCCGCCTTGCGCCGGTTCGCCTCGGAAGACCGTTTCGCTGAGGCGGTTGCCACATTCGCCTGGCTGGTGAGATGCGGCGTCGAGGAAGTCAGCCACTGGATGGTGCGGCCAGATCCGGAGCCCTTCGTGATCCTTGCCAAGGCGTCCGGGTTCTCGTCCATCACCGTCGGTTCGCTGCTGTCCATCGGCCCGTGGCGTCACCGCCTGACACCGGACGTGCGCAGCGAAGCCATGTCCATGTTCGAGCGCATGACGATCGCCGAAGCCAAGCGCAAGATGGCACATTGGAACAACACCGTTCTCAATTGATGAAATCCAGCTAGGCGCCTCCTGCCTGCTTTGGCCCGGTTCGAAAGGATCGGGCCTTTTCTTTTTCTGCCTCGCCCGAAAGGCCGGTTTCCTTTCAATAGGTCCCGATCCATGCCAGAAATGAGCGGAATTTTTCGCGACTCGTCCTGGGGTTGATATGCGCTTTTCACACCAAACCATTCGCCGGTCCTGTCTGACCATCGATGGCCGTGGGAGGCCAGGCAAGACGGTCTTTCTTCTGTGCGGTCTTTTCGCACTGTTTCTGTTTCCGTGTCTGGGTGGTTTGCCGACGGGAGCGCAGGCGCAGGGCATTCCCGGGCTGTTTTCCGGGCCGGCTTCCTCCAAAGCGGAAACAGGCACTGGCAGCGCGGCTGCCGGCAAGACGGTACCTGAAAAAGCGCAGCCGGTAGCGGACGCTGAGGCCGCACCGGATGATGGCACGGGAGCCGGAGCGAGTGCGCTTCAGACCGTTGACGAATTCACGGACAATGCCGTCAAGGCCCGGGACGTTCTGAAAGCCATCGTCCAGAAGATTCCGGAGATCGGGGACGTGATGGTGGAGACCCTGCGTGCCCAGGGAGGCGAACGAGGCCTCGGCTGGATGCCTGCGACACTCATGGACATCCTGATCGCCGTGGTGCTGGGCCTTGTGGCATTGGTCCTGGTGAACCGCTGGGGGCGGCGGCAATTTGCGTCGTGGTATCAGCCGGATGCATCGACGCGGGCCGGCAAGATCATCTATCTATACGCCCGCGCGATCCTGATGTTCGTTGGCGTCGGGCTTTTCTTTGCAGTTGCAGCCGGTGTCTTTCTATTGATCGGAACCGGTATCGGGGCCTCCAACAAGACGGCTCTGGTGGTCGTCGGGACCCTGGCGGTGTTTCTGGCTTTGCGGGTCGTCTGGCTGAACGTGCTGGCACCGGATGCGGAAACCCACCGGCTGGTGGCACTCTCGACGCAGGAGGCGCGGGGTCTCTACCGGTCGCTGCTCGCCGGTACTGCCATTTCCCTTGCGGCGGTTGCCTTCTGCCTCTGGATGGAACGGCTGGGCCTTTCGCCCGACGTTCACAAACTGGCGCTGATTGCGGCTTCCGCGCTGTCGATGGTCATCCTGTCCGGTATCGCGATCGTGTATCGCCGGGTGATTGCCCGTTTGATCCGGGGCGAGAAGGGCCCTGAAGCGCCGCTCTGGCGCAGGGTGCTGGCCGGTACGTGGCACTATATCGCCGTTGCGTATTTCTTCGTCACCTGGGGGATCTCGGCGGTGCGTATTCTGCTCGACCTGCCGGATGCCGTCGGATTGGTCGCCGCACCGCTGGAAGTGATGCTCATGGCTGCGGTGGCCTACGGCCTGTTGATCCTGCTTATCGACCGGGTTCTGCTGCCACGGCTGGACACGGCCGCCGAGCAGGAAAAGATCGCCCAGGACATCCAGCGCACTGAATCGGGCGAGGCCCACGAGCAGGACATTGCCAGCACATTGGCGCAGGCGCGTGCGGAAGCTGCCGAACGGGAGGCGCGGCGTTCGCCCTTCCGCGATCTGTTCGATCGGGGGGCCACCATTCTCGTCGTGTTTACCTCGGTGGACGTGCTGGCGTCCAAATGGGGCTTGCCGCTGGCGGGAAGCGACTCGTTGATCGGGTCCTTCGTCGAGGTTCTGCTGGTCATATTCCTCGGCTACATGGCCTATGAAGCCGTCAAGATCGTCATCGACCGGGAAATCGCGAAGGAAGCGCCGGCGGAAAAGGACGAGGAGGCGGAAATCGGTGGAACCGGCGAAAGCCGGATTTCGACCTTGCTGCCGATCTTCCGCAATTTCCTGCTCATCACGATTGTCGTCATCGCGTCGATGGTGGTGCTGTCGCAACTGGGCGTGAACATCGCGCCCCTGTTCGCCGGTGCCGGTGTTGTCGGTCTGGCGGTCGGCTTCGGGGCGCAGACCCTGATCCGGGATATCTTTTCAGGCGCTTTCTTTCTGATCGACGATGCCTTCCGCAAAGGGGAATACATTGATATCGGCAGTGCCAAGGGCGTCGTTGAAAAAATCTCGATCCGCTCGATGCAATTGCGACATCACCGCGGTGCTCTGACAACGGTTCCCTTTGGCGAGATCCAGAAAGTGGAGAATTTTTCGCGCGACTGGGCCGTGATGAAACTTGCGTTCCGCGTGACCTATGACACCGACGTGGACAAGATGCGCAAGATCATCAAGAACTTCGGCAAGGAGTTGCTGGACGACGAGTATTACGGACCCATGTTCCTGGCGCCGCTCAAGTCTCAGGGCATCATGTCGATGGAAGACAGCGCCATGATCGCGCGCGTCAAATTCACCACCAAGCCCGGCAAGCAGTTCGAGCTTCGCAAGGTTGTTTATGCAGGCCTGCGCGATCTGTTCGAAAAGAACGGCATCCGCTTTGCGCATCGGCAGGTGACCGTGCGTGTCGCCGGGTCCGGCGACGAGGAAGAGACACTGTCACCGGCAGCCAGGGAAGCTGCGGCGGCCGGGGCTGCCGCGGCCGGGCTGTTGGGCGAGGAGGATGATCGGGACGGCGGCGAGGGCGCCGGGGATCGGCTCTAGGGTGTGCTCCAGAACGAAGATCGTTTGGTTAGAGGCAGACCAGTCCGGTCACTCCCGCAGGACGTGAAAAAGTCTTCATCCGCAGCCTGGAAATCCGTATCAACCGCGACTAGTTTTCTACTCATCCGCATATTGAAAGAGCGCCTGCAGGGACTGGTCACCAATCTGGCCGTCAATCTTGCCTTGATAGACCCCGGCTTCTTTCAAACGGCGTTGAACCGCCTTGTTGAAAGAACGCGGGTATGTTTCGGACCTGGTGAGGAACCAGAATTCCGCCTCTATCCTTCCGCCGGATTTCAGCGCTTTCATAAGCCAGTCGACGGCGATCTCCTTCCGATCGCTCTTGAAGGTGCCGTTCAGGTATTGAAGGGCGAGTTCCCGCATGGCAATCGGATCGTCAGCCGCAGCGGCCTGTTCCAGCAGCTCCCGGGCGCGGTAAGTGTTTTTGTCTCCGCCACGCCCTTTGAGATACATCCAGGCAAGGTTGGTTGCCGCCAGACCGGCATCGTCCGAAACCAGCGCACGCTGGTACCAGTGGCGGGCCTTGAAATCGTTTTGCGCAACGCCTTCCCCCCTGTCATAGGCTCCGGCGACATAAAACGCGGCTTCCGGATTGCCCGCTTCAGCGGCCTTTTCAAACCACTCGAACGCCTTCGCCTCGTCATAGTCAACGAGGTTGCCTTCGTTATAGCTGTGCGCGAGCACGGTCATGGCCCTGGCGTTGCCCAGACGGGCAGATTTCTGCAGGAGCCGCAGCGTTTCTTCCGGTTGCCATTCGACACCCTTGCCAAGCTCATAGGCGACGGCCAATTCGACCATGGCGTCGGTATTGTTGAGTTCCGCCGCCTGGCGGTACTGGCGGGAAGCCTCGGCCTCGTTGCCCGAGCGGTCGAGGACCTGACCATAAAGCAGCCGGAGCTGGGAGGCGTTGGGATAGAGCGCTACCGCATCATAACAGGCCTGCACTGCTCCTTCGGGAACGCCGGGACCGATGTCTGTGTTTTCGATCGCCAGGCACGTCTTCACTTGGGGCGATGCTGACTGCCGCGCCTTGGCATTTTGGTTTTCCGAAATCGACGGATGCTTGTGTCCGAGGGCTTTGTTCAGCAGCTTCAACGCATCTTTGGCGAACTGCCCGTCCGGATAGCGTTCCAGATAAAGCCGGACTTCCTCCGGACTGTCGCCGTACCGGACGGCTTCCCACAAGGCTTCTTCGCTCGAGGCACGTTCCACTGTGGCCTGTTCGGCGGGGTTGAAAGTGAAATCCAGAACCAGGGAGGAGTTTTCCCAGGGGATCTGGGCTCCTTCCGTGGTTTCAATCACATCCGTTCTCACTCGCCGCAGCATGCGGGCAACGTCCAGATCAGGGGTGGAAATGTGCTTCAGCAGCGCCTTTGTGAAGGGGCTGTTTCCGTCGGTTCCGTCGAGGGCGACATTACCCGGTTCCGTTGCATAGGCGATGAGCGTGCCTGGACCGGCGTCCACCCGGGCGAGGCCCTGGCCCACTTCGACAGCTCTTGTCCCCATGGAGCGGGCAAGGCCGGGCGCGAATGGGTTGTCCCGGCAGGCGTCGAGCAGAATGATCCTGGTTTTTGCCGAACCGTCCATTTGTTGCAGAAGCGATTTGACGGCGATGAGCTCGGTGCTGATATCACTTTCTTCCTGCAGGTGCGCATCGGAGGGGACCAGATAGTTCTCGCCAGCGACCTGAATTCCGTGTCCGGCGTAGAAAAACAGTGCGACGTCGGCCCCTTCCAGGGACTTGGAAAACATCCGGATCGCTTCCAGAAACGAGGAGCGTTGCAGGTTTTCCTGGTGCAGGACCTCAAAATTCAGGCCTGTCAGGACTTCACCGAGTTTCTTTGCGTCGTTGACTGGGTTTTCGAGCGTGCTGGCCGAGGTATAGGCCCCGTTCCCCACGATCAGGGCGACGCGCTTTTCGGCGTGTGCGGGATCCGTGAAAACCAGGACGCTTAGAAAGAAGAAAATTGATCTTGTCACGAGGCCGCGTTCGAAAAACACCTGACCACTCCCTGGCAAAAGGCTTCGTCAATCGTTGGGTCAATCATTGCGTCAAACATGTGCGTCAATCATTTGCACTGGCGGAAATAGGGCCTCCGGAATTCCTGATACGGGAAACGAGCGCGCCAGCATCCGGATTTAAGCGTCTTCACGTTGCGGAAGCAAGTCAGTCGGAGGCGATCTGCCGGCAGCAACTGGCCTCGCTTGCCTTGTTGTTTTGCTGGACAGAATGTGACACTTGCGGCGAGACCGACATAATGGTGTGCTTCATATGTCAGGTCGCCATCGTGAAGGGGGGAAGGATGCTGAAACAATTGCTTTTGGGAGGCGCGCTTGCCGCCGGTCTGTCGTGTCAGGTTCTGGCAGGACCTCTGCAGGACAAGGTGGGCGAGGCCGAGGCGGCGCTTGAAGCGGGCAACGGAGGAGAAGCGATCGCCTTGATGCGGCAGGCCCTGTTCGAGATCTGGTCCAAGGCGTCCCTCTCCATTCCAACCGCCCTGTTCGTGAAGGCTCCAGCCGATGGCTACGGCATCTATACGCCCAGGGCTGACGCGGCCTTTGCGCCGGACGAGGCGCTGCGCATCTATCTGGAGCCAATCGGCTTTGACTGGAAGCAGCAGGATGGTCTTTATACGTCTCTCCTGACAGTCGATTTCGACCTGGCTTCACCGGATGGAAAGGTGCTTGCCGGACAGAAGGGGTTCGGCCGGTTCGACTTCAAGAGCCATGTGCCCAACACCGAATATATGGCCAACCTGACCCTGAATGTGAGCGGGGCTCCGTCGGGCGACTATGTGCTGGAGCTCACCGTGAACGACGAATACAGCGGCAAGACGGCCAAGGTCCGGATGCCCTTCTCCATCAAGTAAGAGGGGCGGACATCAGGGCGAGGGGGAGAGCAAGCGCATTTGTGCGCCAAGTGCGTGGACCTCTGGATTGAAATCCGATATCGGTCCCGGCAGGCACCAGAACGGGCCGGTGAAGTCCTGAGCTGCGATCCGGCAGCCCGGCCTAGCCGACGCCTTGCTGATCTAGGAAACCGGGCGCACGCATGAAGCTCTACGACTGTTTTGTCTTCCACAACGAATTCGACCTTCTGGAAATCCGCCTGCGGGAAATGGGCGATCAGGTCGATTATTTTGTGTTGGTGGAGGCAAACCAGACGCAGCGGGGCGGTTCGAAGCCTTTCTATTTCGCGGAAAATCGCGAACGTTTTGCACCCTGGGCCGACAAGATCATCGATCTTCAGATCGCGTTTCCCGATGAATTGCCACCAGCGCTCGGCGTTTACAAGAACAGGCGCAAGGCGGATTGGGAACGGGAGAACTATCAGCGCAACTGCATTGCGCGGGCACTTGAGAGGTGCGCGCCGGACGACTTGATCCTGCTGTCGGATGTCGACGAAATCGTACGGGCGGACGTTCTGCAGAAGGTGCTGGACGACAAGCTCTACAAGGGACGGTTGCTGGTGTTCGAACAGAGCCTGCACAAACACCATCTCAACCGTATCGTTCCGGGCAAGACCTGGCTGCTCGGCTCTCGGATGATCGAAAAGAAGTATCTGACTACGCCGCAGCAACTGCGCCGGACCAAGGCGCGGATGACGAAAAAGTCCTACGTGCCGGGGTTTGTCGCGCAGCCGCTACTCAGGATCCGCAACAACAACCTGTCAGGCATCAGCCGCCCGGTGACAATCCTGCCCGATGCAGGCTGGCATTTTTCCTCGATGGGAGGCCTGGAAGCGTTCCGGACCAAGCTGAATTCCGTTGTCCACGGTCAGACCGTCGATACCAGCGACATCGAGAAGCTCTACAGCCGGGAACTTGTCGGCACCGCGCTTATCCCGCGCGGCGGTCTGCCGGGCTGTGTGCGTGAGGGGCGTTTTGATCACATGCTGGAGCAAAGTCCCGGACCTGCGGAAAGCTGAGAAGTTCAGCCGAATTTGGCCTGCGGTGTTCTGAAACCAGTTCCGGCTCTGCAGGCGGGCGCAAGGTTTGCAGGTCCGTCCGGCTTATTCCGAGATCCTGCAGGACACTGTCCGGCGCGTGCCAGTAAAGATGCGCGCGCTCGGCATTGAACCGGCGCCGGGCCTGCCAGGCAGCCATAGCCGACACGATCGTATCCAGCAGTGCTTTTATGTGACTTTTCCGATCACTCACATTGCGATTGTGAGCAGGTTTTGGGGACTGTGCGACCGAGCTGCCGGCTTCGTCCTGACGCAGCAAGGCTTGCTTCCTGTTTTGAAAATCGATCAATTTCATGAGCTTCATACTTTTCGGCGGAGTTCTGACTCCGGCACTATGACGGCGGAGGGCTTTGTCGTCTAAGGAGAAGTTTTCTTTTCTTTGTGAGTTTTTTTCACATAATGCCGACGTGAGAATCGATTTGGGGACCTGGTCATGAAACTGCCGCCGCTATCCGCGCTGCCGGCATTCGAGGCGACTGTCCGGCTCGGGTCCATGAGTGCGGCTGCCGAGGAACTGGGCCGGACCCATGGCGCCGTCAGCAAACAGCTCGCCCATTTGAGCGAGCAGGCCGGTGTCGCGCTGTTTTACAAGAGCGGGACCGGCGTTGCCCCGACGGCCGAGGGGCTGATGCTGGCTGACGCTGTCCGGCCGGCGCTGACCCGGCTGGAACATGCCTGGCACGATGTTCAGCGGCGGGCGGAAAGTCCGGAGCTCGACATCGCGGTCAGCGCGACCTTTGCCATGCGGTGGCTGATGCCGCGCATGCCACGGTTCTATCAGCGCCATCCCGATGCCCAGGTCAATTTCCGGATGAATGGCAAGGTGCGCCTGACCAATTCCGATTTCGACCTCATGTTGACCTGGGACCGGCTGCGCTGGGAATTCGGCGAGCGGAAGGACATCGTGCGTCTGGGAGACGTCGCCTTCGGCATCGTGCATGCGCCGGGTTTGCAGACGGAGTGCCGCGACAAGACCTTCAAGGTTCATAATCGCTGTGTCCAGCAACTGCCGGGCGATGTCTGGGGCGCCTACCAGCGCCAGACGGGGATCACTGTCGAAGCGGACAGCAAGACCGCCTATGAGCACACCTTTCTGGTGATCGAGGCGACCCTTGCCGGTTTTGGAGCGGCCCTGGTCGAGCGGCGTCTGGTCGAGGAAGAACTCGCGGATGGCCGTCTCGTGGCTCCTTTCGGGTTCTTGAAGATCGAAAACGGCTTCGGTGCCATTTTGGCGGATCAAGGCCACCGTCACAGGCTGGCGGACGCCTTCCTCGAGTGGCTGCGAGAAGAAGCGGCGACCACGCCGCTTTAGGAAGTGGACCCGCCAAAGAAAGGTGACGTCGGGGTTTGCGGACCTGCGCGGTTGGTGGTGCTGCCGGTCTTCTGCCGCGTGCTGCCGATCCTTGAATTGAGAGCAAATTATTCTCTCTCGTCCGGTTTTTTCGGTCTTTCTTCTCCTGCATTCGCTAGCGCGTTCTGACACTAAGGCCGCTCACTCATCATGCCGGAAAGGAATTGATATGAGCTGGTTCAAGGCGATTGCTGCGGCAACAGTTCTGCAGGCGCTGACTTTTTCTGCCGCGCAAGCGGGCGAAAACCTGGATACGATCAAGTCGGCGGGCGTCCTCAAGATCGGCACTGAAGGTACCTATGCGCCCTTCACCTTTCACGACGGGGAAGGCAAGCTGGTAGGCTTCGACGTTGAAATCGGCGAAGCGGTTGCCGAAAAGCTCGGCGTGAAAGCGGAATTCATCGAAGGCAAATGGGACGGGCTGATCGCCGGTCTGGACGTCGAGCGCTATGACGTGGTGATCAACCAGGTCGGAATTACCGACGCCCGCAAGCAGAAATACGATTTCTCCGATCCCTATATCGCGTCCAAGGCTGTGCTGATCGTTCGCGACAGCAATGACGACATCAAGGGCTTCGAGGACCTGGCCGGCAAAAAGGCGGCTCAGTCCTTGACCAGCAATTTCGGCAAGCTGGCGGTAGAAGCCGGTGCGGAACTGGTCGGGACGGACGGGTTTGACCAATCCATCCAGCTTGTGCTGACGCGCCGCGCCGATGTCACCATCAACGACAGCCTGTCCTATCTGGACTTCAAGAAACAGAAGCCGGATGCGCCGGTGAAAGCTGTCGCCGAGAAGGCGAATGCCGACCATTCGGGCATTCTTGTGCGCAAGGGCGACCCGGAACTGGTTGCCGCCCTGAATGAAGCCCTGGCCGACATCAAGGCGGACGGGACCTACCAGGCGATTTCCGACAAGTACTTCGGTCAGGACGTGTCCAACTGACATGACGCGTCCCGGCACACATTGAGGTGACCGGGCGCCCATCCAAACAACGAACAGCGCTTGGCGTTCGCGCCGGGCGCGTTTTTTTGGAGCTTCATCGTGCCTCACTGGCTTCAATTGATGATCGATTCCCTGCCGACGCTTTTGTGGGCCGGGGTCAAGTTCACCATTCCGCTCACACTGCTGTCCTTCGCGCTGGGGCTTGGTCTCGGTTTGACGACGGCCGTCACGCGCCTGTTCGCTCCGCTGCCACTGGTGCTGCTTGCCCGGGGGTATGTCTGGGTCTTTCGGGGAACACCGCTGCTGGTGCAGCTTTTCGTGATCTTCTACGGTCTGCCCAGCATCGGCATTCTGCTCGATGCGTTTCCCGCCGCCCTGATCGGTTTCACGCTGAATGTGGGGGCGTATTCGTCCGAGATTATTCGCGCTGCCATTTCCTCCGTGCCGAAAGGGCAATGGGAGGCGGCGTTTTCCACCGGCATGACATGGCGCCAGGCTATGCTGCGAACGATCCTGCCGCAGGCCGGACGGGTGGCGGTGCCGCCACTGTCGAACACCTTCATTTCGCTGGTCAAGGATACCTCGCTTGCCGCTGCCATCACGGCGCCCGAGTTGTTCCAGTCGGCGCAGCGCATTGTTGCCACCACTTACGAGCCGTTGATCCTCTACATAGAGGCAGCCCTGATCTATCTTGCCATGAGTTCCGTGCTTGCCTGGCTGCAGGAGCGGCTGGAAGTCCGGTTTGCGCGATATGGTGGCATGCTGGAGACTTCAAGATGATCGAGCTTTCCAATATCGAGAAGAAGTTCGGTGAGGCGCTTATCCTGGACAATATCTCGCTGCGTTTTCCCGAAGGCAGTGTCACGGCGCTTGTCGGGCCGTCGGGCGGCGGCAAGAGCACGCTGCTTCGCTGTATCAATCTGCTGGAGATCCCGACTTCCGGCAGTGTTCAGGTCGGCGATCACGGGATCACCTTCAAGCCTGGTGCGGCAGTGCAGCAGGCAGCGGTTCAGAAGATCCGCTGCGAAACGGGTATGGTGTTCCAGAATTTTCAGCTCTTTCCGCACAGGACGGTGATCGAGAATGTGATGGAAGGCCTGCTGGTGGTTCAGAAATGGTCTCGTGAGAAGGCCCGGCAGCGGGCATTGGACCTGCTCGACAAGGTCGGAATGTCGCACAAGACCGATGCCTGGCCGGCGAATCTCTCCGGCGGTCAACAGCAGCGTGTCGCGATTGCCCGCGCTCTTGCGCCGTCGCCGAAGGTGCTGCTCTGCGACGAGCCGACCTCGGCACTGGATCCGGAACTCGCGGGCGAAGTGGTGGACGTGCTCGGCCAGTTGGCACGGGAAGGGACCACGATGGTGATGGCGACTCACGACTTGCGTCTGGCATCGCAGATCGCCAATCACGTTGTCTTTCTGGAAGCAGGGCAGGTGGTGGAAACAGGGGACGCGGAGGCGATCTTCCGCAATCCCGAGCGTGAGCGCACCCGCCGTTTCGTTTCTTCCATCAACGCCGCGCAGACGCTTTAGGCCAGAGCTTCCGCTTCCGCAGAAGCGGGAGCGGTCCGGTCTGAGGCGGCCATGCAAAGCCCGGGCAGCCGCACGGGTGCAGGCGAAAAGCGGCAATGGTGATGCGCCTTTCGAGAAACAGACCGCTCCATTTGGTCCTGTGCGTCTGATCGGTTGTCGGAGGCCGGCAGGCGGGCTGTTCCGTATTTTTCGTCTCCCCGTTTTTCTCTCTGTCTCAAATTCGACGAATACGAACCAAACGGTGTCGCATTTGTTTTGATCGCTTGCATGGTGCTTCGGTTTCATATAAAGATATCTTTATATCGACATTGATGGCGAAGCTAATGACTGAAGAACAGACCCTGTCCGTTGACGATACCCTGGCCGCCCTGAGGGCGGTGGGTGAGGCAACGCGCCTGAGACTGATTGCGCTGCTGGCGGAAAGCGAGCTGACAGTGAAAGATGCGACGGCGATCCTCGGTCAGAGCCAGCCACGCATTTCGCGTCACCTGAAGCTGCTGGCCGAAGCCGATCTCATCCAGCGGTTCCCGGAAGGAGCCTGGGTCTACTACCGTCTGGCGGATGGCCCGGAAGGTCAGCTCGCCCGTGATCTTGTTGCCCGTATTTCCCGGGAAGACCCGGTGCTGGCAGCGGATCAGGAGCGGTTCCAGGCGATCCGCAAGGCCAAGGCGGATGAAGCAGCGGCATATTTTGCTGCCCGCGCGCTGACCTGGGACAGGGAACGCTCGCTGCATGTTTCTGAAGATGCCGTCGAGACAGCGATGCGCAAGGCCCTCGGCGACAAGCCGTTCCAGTCGTTCCTCGACCTGGGCACCGGCACGGGCCGTCTGCTGGAAGTGTTTGCCGACCAGTATGTCACGGCGCTTGGTGTCGATGCCTCGCATGACATGCTCGCGGTCGCCCGCGCAAATCTCGCCAAGGCCGGGCTGACAAACGCTCAGGTACGCCACGGCGACGTTTACGCGCTGAACGTTCCGCCACGGTCCTTCGATGTCGTCGCGATCCACCAGGTGCTGCACTTCCTGGACGAACCGGCGAGGGCCCTCAACGAGGCTGCTCGTGCGCTGCGCCCCGGTGGCCGCCTTCTGATCATCGATTTCGCTCCGCATCAGCTGGAGTTCCTGCGCGAGAAACACGCGCACCGCCGCCTGGGCTTTGCCCACGACCAGATGGAGCGTTGGCTTGAAACGCTCGAACTGGACCTGGAACAGGTCACCGATCTTGTTCCGGGAGACGGCAACGACACCAACCTTACTGTAACCCTTTGGCTTGCGCGTGACCGCCGAATTGTCACCGACCTGCCTGCCCGAGACACGTCCCGAGAGGTCGCCTAACCATGACAGCCTTTTCCAACCGCCGGTCTCACCAGGCCGCACCCTCGCCGATCACGGCTTCGTTCGAGTTTTTCCCGCCGAAGTCCGACAAGATGGCCGAGACGCTGTGGCAGACGGTGCAGCGGCTGGCGCCGCTCAGCCCGTCCTTCGTGTCCGTCACCTATGGTGCCGGCGGCTCCACCCGTGAGCGCACGCACCGCACCGTCGAACGGATCCTGAAGGAAACCGAGCTCGCACCGGCCGCGCACCTGACATGTGTGGGGGCAGCGCGCAGTGAAATCGATACGATCGTCAAAGATTACTGGGATCTGGGCGTTCGCCATCTGGTGGCGCTGCGCGGCGACCCGCTGGACGGCATCGGCTCGCGCTACGTGCCGCACCCGGAAGGCTATGCCTATGCCTCCGATCTGGTGGAAGGCGTCAAGAAGATCGCCAATTTCGATATTTCCGTTTCCGGTTATCCGGAAAGACACCCGGAAAGCGGCAACTGGCAGAAAGAGATCGACAATCTGAAGCGCAAGGTCGATGCCGGGGCAGACCGGATCATCACCCAGTATTTCTTCGACAATGACCTCTTCGACGATTACCTGGACCGGATTGCAGCTGCCGGCATCAACATTCCGGTGATCCCGGGCATTCTGCCGATCCACAATTTCGAACAGACGATGGTGTTTTCCGCCAAATGCGGAACGTCCATTCCGCAGTGGCTGGCCCGGCGCTTTGCCGGCCTGTCCAACGATCCGGAAACCCGGAAGCTGGTCGGCGTTTCGGTTGCCTGCGAGCAGGTCATGGACCTGGTCGACCGCGGCATCAACGACTTCCACTTCTACACCATGAACCGGGCCGATCTGACGTTTGCCATCTGCCACATGCTCGGCATGGGCAAGCCGGAAACCAAGGAAGATCTGGCCGCCTGAAGGATGCGAGGCAACCGGACCGGAACCTGAGCCGAGTTGGCGTTTTTTTTGAATGAGATCGGGCTGCCCAACCCCAGGTCCTTCGCCCGACTCTGGGCGGGAGTAGGGTTGAGAGCATCCGCGCAGCTGAGACAAGCTGCAGTGTTCTGAACAGGAACGGCCGGAAACAAAGCGGGAAGCGGAGCGAGATGATCAAGTTAAGCACTGCCGATGCCATTGAAACGACTGCTTATGCGGTGTTGCGGGAGAAGGGGTTCGAGCTTCATGTCGTTGACATGGGTGCGGACAAAAACCGTCTGATTGTCGCTTCAGACAAGGACCATGAGTTTCGCGGCCATTCGGCGCTCGAAATTCTGGGGCTGTTTGCCGTCTATGAGGCACGCGGCGACGACTGGCACCCGACCGATGACGACGTCCACAGCCGCACGAAGTTCTGGGATGCCTCCTACAACGATACCGACCGGGACAGCTGACGCGCTGTCCGATTGCCAATTTGAAATCACGCCGGCCTGAACCGGCCAAACCAACAGATATTTCCGGAAGGAAACCCCGTGATCAAGTCAGACGCCTTCGAGCGCCTCCGTGACCTCGCCAAGACCCGTATTCTCGTCCTTGACGGTGCCATGGGCACGGAAATCCAGCTTCTGAAACTGGACGAAGCGGCCTATCGCGGCGACCGTTTCAAGGACTGGCCGAGCGACATCAAGGGCAACAACGATCTTCTGAGCCTGACCCAGCCGGATGCGATCCGGAAGATCCATGTCGACTATCTGGAGGCGGGTGCCGACATTGTCGAGACCAACACCTTTTCCTCCACGACGATTGCCCAGGCCGATTACGGCATGGAAGAGCTGGCCTATGAACTGAATTTCGAAAGCGCGAAACTCGCGCGCGAAGCCTGCGACAAGGTCATGGCGCAGGAGCCTTCCCGGCCGCGCTTCGTGGCCGGAGCCCTCGGCCCGACCAACCGGACGGCATCGATTTCGCCGGATGTAAACAACCCGGGCTACCGCGCTGTCTCCTTTGACGATCTTCGTATCGCCTATGCCGAAGCCACACGCGGGCTGATCGCCGGCGGTGCCGACATCATCCTGGTCGAAACCATCTTCGATACGCTGAATGCAAAGGCGGCGCTGTTTGCCATTGATGAGGTCTTCGAGGAAACCGGCAAGATGTTGCCGGTGATGATTTCCGGCACGATCACCGACCTTTCGGGCCGCACCCTGTCTGGACAGACACCGGAAGCCTTCTGGAACTCTGTCCGCCACACGAACCCGCTGACGATCGGCCTCAACTGCGCACTCGGCGCCAAGGAAATGCGGGCTCACGTGGACGAACTCGGCCGTGTTGCCGATACGCTTGTGTGCGCCTATCCGAACGCCGGGCTGCCGAACGAATTCGGCGAATATGACGAGAGCCCGGAACACATGGCCGGCCTGATCGAGGAATTCGCTTCGGCCGGTCTGGTCAACGTTGTCGGTGGCTGCTGCGGCACCACGCCTGCGCACATCAAGGCGATTGCCGAGGCCGTTGCAGACAAGAAGCCGCGCGAGATACCGGAAATCGATGTTCACATGCGCCTGTCCGGCCTGGAGCCGTTCGTCGTGACGAAGGAGACAAACTTCGTCAACGTCGGCGAACGGACCAACGTCACCGGTTCGGCCAGATTCCGCAAGCTGATCAAGGAAGGCGATTACGCCACCGCGCTCGACGTTGCCCGCCAGCAGGTGGAAAACGGTGCGCAGATCATCGACATCAACATGGACGAAGGCTTGCTCGATTCCGAGGAAGCCATGGTCACGTTCCTGAACCTGGTGGCTGCCGAGCCGGATATCGCCAAGGTGCCGATCATGATCGACAGTTCCAAGTGGACGGTGATCGAAGCGGGACTCAAATGCATTCAGGGCAAGGGTGTCGTGAACTCCATCTCGATGAAGGAAGGTGAAGAAGCCTTTATCGAGCAGGCAAAGAAAGTGCGCCGCTATGGCGCCGCCGTTGTCGTCATGGCCTTCGACGAGAAGGGACAGGCGGACACTTTCGAGCGCAAGACCGAGATCTGCGCGCGGTCCTACAAGATCCTGACCGAAAAGGTCGGCTTCCCGCCGGAAGACATCATTTTCGACCCGAACATCTTCGCGGTCGCGACTGGCATCGAGGAACACAACAATTACGGTGTCGACTTCATCGAGGCGACCGGCTGGATCCGTGAGAACCTGCCGCACGCTCATGTGTCCGGCGGTGTTTCGAACCTGTCATTCTCGTTCCGCGGCAATGAAGCCGTGCGTGAGGCGATGCACTCTGTCTTCCTCTACCACGCGATCAAGCGAGGGATGGACATGGGCATCGTCAACGCCGGTCAGCTTGCGGTCTACAATGATCTGGAAACCGAGCTGCGCGAACTTTGTGAGGATGTCGTTCTCAACCGGCGCAAGGACAGCACCGACCGGATGCTGGAAGCGGCAGAACGCTGGAAAGGCGAGGGCGGCAAGAAACGAGAAGCCGATCTCACCTGGCGCACCTGGGGTGTTGCCAAACGCCTGGAGCACGCGCTCGTTCACGGCATTGCCGATTACGTGGAAGAAGACACCGAGGAAGCCCGTCAGGCCTTCGACCGGCCGCTGCATGTGATCGAAGGTCCGCTGATGGACGGCATGAACGTGGTTGGCGACCTGTTCGGCTCCGGTCAGATGTTCCTGCCGCAGGTGGTCAAGTCCGCCCGCGTCATGAAAAAGGCGGTCGCCTATCTGATGCCGTTCATGGAGAAGGAAAAGGAAGAGCTCGGCCAGACCGGACAGTCTTCCGCCGGCAAGATCCTGATGGCGACGGTCAAGGGCGATGTGCATGACATCGGCAAGAACATCGTTGGCGTCGTGCTCCAGTGCAACAACTTCGAGGTGATCGATCTCGGCGTCATGGTGCCGGCAGCGAAGATCCTAGATACCGCGCGTCAGGAAAAGGTCGACATGATCGGGTTGTCTGGTCTGATCACGCCGTCGCTTGACGAAATGTGCCACGTTGCCGCTGAGCTGGAACGCGAAGGGCTCGACGTGCCGCTTCTGATCGGCGGGGCGACCACGTCCAAGATCCATACGGCGGTGAAGATCCACCCGAACTATGCCCGCGGTCAGGCGATCTATGTCACCGATGCGGGCCGGGCTGTTGGTGTTGCCTCCAAACTGATGAGCGAAGGCGGCCGCGCGCCGTACTATGCCGACGTGCGTGCCGAATATGCCGATATTGCCGAAAAGCACGCGGCCGGTCGGGGCGCACAGCAGCGCACCTCGCTGAAAGTTGCGCGGGACAACGCTTTCAAGGCGGACTTCCTGGGCAAGCAGCCGGTTGCCCCGAAAAAGCCGGGAACGACCGTTTTCGACGCGTTCCCGCTGGAAGAACTTGTACCGTTCATCGACTGGACTCCGTTCTTCTCTACCTGGGAGATCAGGGGCCGGTACCCGGCGGTTCTGACAGACAATCGCTATGGCCCGGCGGCCAAGGCGCTTTTCGACGATGCCCGGCGCATGCTTGACGAGATCGTGGAGAAGAAGCTGCTGACGGCACGCGGCGTCGCGAGTCTGTGGCCGGCCAACGCAGTTGGCGATGACGTGCGTGTCTTCACCGATGAGAGCCGGAGCGATACGCTGGCGACCTTCCACACACTGCGTCAGCAGATGACACGAACCGCTGGCGGCCGCGCCAATATCGCCCTCAGCGATTTCGTTGCGCCCGTAGACAGCGGCATCTCCGACTGGATCGGCGGCTTTGCGGTGACCGCCGGTCATGGCGAGGACGAGCTGGCAGCGCGATACGCCAGGGAGTCGGACGACTACAACAAGATCCTCTCCCAGGCTTTGGCGGATCGCCTGGCGGAAGCTTTTGCCGAAAAGCTGCACCAGATCGTTCGGACGGAGCTTTGGGGCTATGCTGCGGATGAGAATCTGTCGATCGAGGACATCATCGCGGAGAAGTACCAGGGCATTCGCCCGGCGCCGGGCTATCCGGCCCAGCCGGACCATACGGAAAAGGATACGCTGTTCCAGCTGCTTGACGCTGAACGCCTGACCGGCATTCAGTTGACCGAAAGCAAGGCCATGCTGCCGGGTTCTTCCGTTTCCGGGCTCTACTTCGGTCATGCTGACAGCCACTACTTCGGCGTCGGCAAGATCGAGAAGGACCAGGTGGAGGATTACGCAGCACGCAAGGGTTGGGACCTGGCTTATGCCGAACGCTGGTTGGCTCCGATTCTCAATTACGACCCTGCCCGGATGGTCGCCGCCGAGTAATTTCGAAGCCTGTTTCCGGTTTGAAATCGACAGCCTCCCGCGTGCTGCACGCGGGAGGCTATTTAATTTCCGCAATGAATTAAATGACGTAAGAAAAATAACACAAATTTTTGAGAATATGCACACTGTGCACTCTTGTAATGTGCACGCAGTGCGCTAACATATGCTCTATCAGGTGAGTGTCGATCAAGGTTCTGCGCACACCAAAGGAGAAAAACATGACTGTGCAAATTGCCAAGATAATGCTGGTTCAGCATCGCCAGGACTACAACCGGGACCGCCTTGCGTGGTTGCCGTCACGGCTTTACCGCTCCTGGCGCGAAGCGCTGCCGAAGGTTCAGGAGACCATACGGTCTCTTTGAGGTGGGCCAGCCCCCCGAATTTGGCCCCAAGAAAAAGAACAAGACCACCGGACGTTTTGTAGCCCCTGACGTCTGCCACACACTAAAAAAGCCCGGCCTTGGCCGGGCTTTTTGTTTCTTGGCAACGTAATCTTGTTTGCAAATTGCATCCCGGCCGGACTGGCCAGGGGATCGATTGTCACGCAACGGAGAGCGTCTTGCGCAACAGGAGCCAGCAAGACCCTGTCTCTCAGCCGAAAGAACACGGCTCTTACAGGTGGATGGCAGGTCCTCTGCGCCGGACAGGCAATTGCTTACGGCATCAGACGCTTCTTCGTATTTTTACCAGTGAAGTTATTTGCAGGTGCTCCCACTCGAAGCGTTAGACTTTGTTAATGTATTCAGCTCAAGGTTGTATTGAAGTGGGGCTTATGGGCAAAAGAACATGTTGAATTCTATTACGGAAGCAAGCCGGTTCCCTTTCGCAAGCAGAAGCTCTCAGGCGAAAGTCGACGCGAAGGTTGTGCCATCCGGAACGGCGGAGGCAGGGAGCGCTGAAACTGATCGAAGCAATCCATCCGATCCCGTCAGGCAGCGGATCGAAAAGGCCATGGCTGATCTGGAAGCTGCAAAACGACTGATTGCCCAACTTGATGCTCAGAAGAATCTGGGACGCTATACCCTCTATCAGGGAACGGAAAGCGATGACGATATCAATGCCGACGATCATGCGGTGATCTTTGCCGGTGCGGGCGATGACAGGATCAGTGCGGGAGGCTATGCGATCATCGATGCGGGAGCCGGAAACGACCGTGTCAGCACTTACGCCAACGCTTTCGTGAGGGGGGGCGCGGGTGACGATCATATCAGCACCTATGGCAATTCCACCGTCCACGGTGATGACGGCAACGACACCATCAGCACCTACGGCAATTCGACGGTCTACGGCGGGGCCGGCAACGACACCATCAGCACCTACGGGAATTCGACGGTCTACGGCGGGGCCGGCGACGACACCATCAGCACCTACGGCAATTCGAGGGTCTATGGCGGGGCCGGTAACGACCGCATCAGCATGTACAGTAATTCATTCGCCAGTGGCGGCGACGGCGACGATACCATCAGCACCTACGGGAATTCGACATTGTTCGGAAACGCAGGCAACGACATCTTGCGCGCGTATGACAATTCGACACTGAATGGCGGATCCGGAGACGACCATATCAGAGCTTATGACCGAGCGAAGATATCAGGTGGAGCAGGTGACGATACCATAAGGGCTTACAACAATTCGCAGATTTCAGGCGGGGCAGGTGACGATACCATAGGGGCCTACGACAATGCGCAGATTTCAGGTGGAGACGGCAACGACACCATCAGCGCCTATGACAAGGCAAAGGTACAGGCGGGCCGCGGTGATGATGTCATCAGTGCTTACGACGAAGCCTATATTGACGCGGGAGACGGAGACGACCGGATCCAGGTCTACAATCGCGGCCGCGTCTATGCTGGAAACGGGAACGACACGATTCAGGCCTCAGACAGCACGACGGTCTATGCCGGCGACGGAGATGATGCCGTAAGTGCCCACGACTACGCAGTGGTCCGTGCAGGGGCGGGTGATGATTCCATTCAGGCAAACAACTTTGCCAATATCGATGGCGGTGCGGGCGACGACGAGATCCGTACGCAAGACAATGCGCGCATATCCGGGGGCGACGGCAACGACAGGATCTGGACACAGGACGGTTCGAAGGTCTCTGGTGGAGATGGTGACGACAGGATCGTGGCCGGTGCCGGTGCGGCGGTTGACGGAGGCGCAGGGGCGGATCAGATCTACGTCGGTGCGGGCTCCACGATTTCGTTCGATAGGGGGAGCGGAAATGACCTTGTTCACTCCGAAGGTGATATCACCGTCGAGGTCGGCGAGGGATACAGGCGGGAGGACATGACCGTGACGCAGGAAGACGGTCAGGTTCTGATCGCCTTCAATGGCACCGATGAAACGCTGACGCTCAAACTTGGCCCGAACGCCGAGGTCGATATCCGGTTCAAGGACGAAACAGCTCCGACGCTGGACGCGGGGAGTTAAAGCATGTCGCGGGCATAGGAACCCAGTTGAACGCGCCATGCTTTGGTGTCGCGTTGCTTCGGGGCACGCGACTTGGAAGCTTTTCCTGGGTGATGGAGCCTGAACGCCAGCAATGTCTTATGGGGTTCACGCGGAAATCAATCGTGGACGCTATTGATCCTGAGTTGGAAACAGTCTTTTCAGGTTCATGATACCTGCGTGTGAAACTGTGACGACCCGGCTGTTCCTGTCCCTGGCGAACCAGCCCCGCTCCTGAAAGCTTCCGAGAAAGGCTGCGCCGAGACTGCCTGAAAGATGGTTGCGGCGTTCGCTCCAGTCGAGGCAGGCCCGGCAGAGCGGTCGTCGGCTGGCTTTCAACGGTGCAATGTCGATGCCCAGCGAAGCGACGAAAGCTTCGCCGGCTTCGGTGAGGCCGAGGCTGCCTTCGTCGTTCGTGACCTCAAGGAATCGACGTGCCTGCATGCTGTCGAACATCCTCACCGCCATTTCGCCCGCCAGATGGTCATAGCATACCCGAGCGGCACGCATCTGTGGATCCTTGGGGCCGGTGCGGGTGCGCAGGTGGCCCTTGCGGGCAGCAAGGCCCATCACGGCCTCCAGAACGGTGCCAACTTCCGGACCGGCCAGGGTGAAATAGCGATGGCGGCCCTGTTTGGCCTGGGTCAACAGGCCGCCTTCCATCAGTTTCTTCAGGTGGGAGCTGGCCGTCTGGCCGGTAATGCCGGCTTCAGCTGCCAGTTCCGTCGCCGTCAAAGCCTTGCCGCTCAGAAGCGCGCTCAGGATGTTGGCGCGAGCCGGATCGCCCATCAAGGCGCCGATGCGCGCAATGTCCGGTCCATCCTTCATTGGCGTGTCTCCATGGTTCGATCTGCGTCGAAGCATTGCAGACATGGGCCGTGTCACACAAGGGCCGTCGACACAGCCCTGAAGGAGAGTTTGGTGATTACCTGTTTCATCCGCTATCACATCGACCCGACGAAAAAAGCAGCCTTTGAGCAATATGCCCGGAACTGGGGGCAGGCGATCCCGCGTTGCGGTGCGGACCTGATCGGCTATTTCGCCCCTCATGAAGGGTCGACGACGCTCGCGTATGGCGTCTATTCCATTGAAAATCTGGCCGCCTATGAAGCCTATCGGGCGCGGCTTGCCGCAGATCCGCAGGGGCAAGAGAACTATGCCTTTGCCATGAAAGAAAAATTCATCTTGAGGGAAGACCGCACGTTTCTGAAACTGGCCTCCGCGCCGCATACCCTGGGAGAGAAACTCAAATGATTGCCGTCATCTTCGAAGTGATCCCGCATGCGGACAAGAAGCAGGCCTATCTCCATATGGCCGCCGAGATGAGGCCCCTGGTCGAACAGATCGACGGATTCCTGTCCGTCGAGCGGTTCCAGAGCCTCACCAATCCGGAGAAGCTGCTGTCGGTCTCCTTCTTCCGGGACGAAGCCGCGCTGAACGAGTGGCGTCAGTTGACCCAGCATCGCAAGGCACAGCGTGCCGGGCGGAACAGCTATTTCAAGGACTACCGGCTGCGGGTGGCGCAGGTGCTGCGTGACTATGGCATGGATGAGCGCGACGAAGCGCCCGCCGACAGCCGCGACGCGAACGGTTGAGCAGCCAGCCATGCCAAACAGATCGATCGAACTGGCGCTTTTGGGCGTGCTCGCCCTGCTGTGGGGCTCGTCCTACATGTGGATCAGCCTGGCGCTGCCATCCTTTCCCCCGGTGACGCTGATTGCCATCCGCGTGTTGCTTGCGGCGCTGGTGCTTTTGGCCATCATGGCCGCAAGGGGCATTCACCTGCCGATCGACAGGCGGAACTGGAAACAATTCTTCATCCAGTCTCTGGTCAACAGCACGGGCCCGTGGCTGATGCTGGCTTGGGGGCAGCAATATGCCGGAACGGCGGTCTCCAGCGTGTTGAATTCAACCTCGCCGCTGTGGGTCTTCGTCTTTTCGTTTGTGTTGCTGAACCGGGGCGAAAGACCAGGCGCCCGGCAACTGACCGGTGCCTTGTTCGGTTTCGCCGGCATCGTGCTGATCGTCGGTGTAGGTGCGCTGGAAGATATCGGCAGGAACCTGGTGCCACAGCTCGTTGTGCTTTTCGGGGCCGCGCTCTACGGCATCGCTGCCCTGCGTGGCCCGGTTTTTGCCAGGGTGCCGCCTATCGTGACGGCCGCCGGAACGCTCATCTGCGCGTCTGTGGTGCTTGTACCGGCGAGCCTCGTCATTGACCGGCCCTGGCAGCTGACGCCGGATGCAACGGGTATTGTCGCCGCCTCGATGCTCTCCATCGCCTGCACCGCGCTGGCCTTCCTGATCTACTTTCGCCTGTTGAACACGCTCGGCGCGATGGGAACAGCCAGTCAGGCCTATCTGCGCTCCGGTGTTGGCGTCTTCCTCGGGGTGGTATTTCTATCCGAGACGCTGGATCTGGAAACCTTTGCGGGAATATGCCTTGCCATTTTCGGGGTTGTTCTGATCAACTGGCCACGCGCGGCGAAACGGCACGACGTTTCGGCTCCGGTACCTGCCTCCAAATGACATGCGCATCCGGCCGGCAGGAAACTGGACGGCCCAGCCCGCGCGCATGGTGGCAGAGAGTTGCGAGGAGGTGTCATGAGTGTCCTGACCGTTTTTGAGGCCGGTTCCCGGCCGTCACGACGTGCGAACCCGGACTATTTTACCGGAACCGTCTGGCAGGATCCGGTGATCGAGGCTCCCGCGCCGGCGCGGGTGCGCGCGTTGCAGGTCACATTCGAACCTGGCGCCCGCACCAATTGGCACACGCATCCGCTCGGGCAGACGCTGCAGGTGCTGCAAGGGGCAGGCTTCGTGCATCTGTGGGGGCAGGAAAAACTGTCGATCCTGCCAGGCGATGTCATCTGGATCCCGCCGGGCGTCAAGCACTGGCATGGCGCAGGACCCAATACGTCGCTTGTCCATCTGGCCATTCAGGAGGAACTGGATGGATCGACGGCGGAGTGGCTGGAGCCGGTCGACGAGGCGACATATGCCGGGGGTATCCAGGCACGGCGCTGAGCAAGCTCAGCCGAGGTTTTCCCGGTTGCCGCAAATCCGCACCGTCGCGTTTTCGGCACATGGGGTGATCGCGCGGCTTAACAAAAAGATCCTCTGACACCTTTTGTTGAAGCAGGGGACAGGCAATGCGGGCCTCGCAAGACACACCGCATATTGTGCTGGCATGCGGACTCTGGTCAAAAAGGATGTTTCTTTTCGCAAAGTGATTGCCGGATGAACATAGCCATTGTCGGAGCCGGGATCGGAGGTCTGGCCACAGCCATTCTTCTGGAGCGTCTCGGTCACCGGATTTCCCTCTTCGAACAGTTCCGCAAACCTGTTCCCATCGGTTCGGGCCTGATGATCCAGCCCGTGGGGCTGGAGGTGCTGAAAATGGCGGGGGTCGCGGACGCGGTCCTGAAACACGCAACGCCGGTGAAGCGGGTGCTCGGCAGGTCTGCGCAGACAGGACGAAGAGTTCTCGACGTCGACTATGGCGCGGTGCCGGGGCTTGGCATTCACAGGGCCGCGCTGTTTTCCGCGCTTTACGAAAAGGTGCTGACGCGCGCGCTTTACTGGCACACGGACTGCCGCATCACCGGTCACGAAGACGGCAAGCTCCGCTTTGACGACGGCCGCTTTTCAGACCCTTTCGATCTGATCATTGATGCGTCCGGCGCAAATTCGGTTTTGTCTCCGCTCCAGGCCCGGGCCCTGTCGTTCGGGGCGATCTGGGGAACGGTCGACTGGGTTGCCGGCAGCTTGCCGGAGGATCACCTTTCCCAGCGCTATCGCCGCGCCGACTGCATGATCGGGGTGTTGCCCGTTGGTCTCATGCCGGGGCAGGGCCGGCGGAAGGCAGCATTCTTCTGGTCTCTTCGCCGGGATGCCTATGAAGACTGGCTCAAAGGCGGGCTTTCAGCCTGGAAGGAAGAGGCCCTGTCGCTCTGGCCCGAAGCCGGTCCGTTTCTGGAGCAGATCACCGACCCGGAACAAATGACGATGGCGCGCTACAGCCACGGTACCTTGCGTCAGCCCTGGGGAGACAGGATTGCCTATGTCGGCGACGCCGCCCACCGGGCAAGTCCGCAGCTCGGGCAGGGGGCCAATATGGCGCTTCTGGACGCAGCTGCCCTGGCAAAGGCGTTGGAAACCCTGCCGCTTGACCAGGCGTTGCCTGCCTACGGCAAGGCCAGGCGCTGGCATGTCGGGGTCTATCAGGCCTTCAGCGCGATGTTCACGCCAGCTTATCAAAGCGACAGCAGGTTGCTGCCAGTCCTGCGCGACAACGTGCTGTTTCCGCTCAGCCGCATTCCGCCGGTCCCCTCGGTGCTGTCGCATCTGATTTCAGGAACGCTTGTGACGCGCGGCATTTGATCAGATCTATTTGTTCGCCCCGAGCGGCAACCTGACGTCGGCCTCAAGTCCGCCTCCCGGGCGGTTCTTCAAGTCAATCCGGCCGCCATGGGCGTGGATGATCGAGCGGGTGATCGCAAGCCCGAGGCCGATACCGCCGGTTTCTTCGCTGCGGGATTCTTCAAGCCGGACAAAAGGTTCGAAGACGTCTTTCAACCTTTCCTCGGGAATGCCCGGGCCTTCGTCCGTAATCCGGATGAGCGCTTCACCGGCTGATCTGGCCGCGTGTACCGAAACCCGATCCCCGTAGCGGATGCCGTTTTCGATCAGGTTCCTGAGGGCCCGTTTGAGGGCAACCGGACGGCACGGCAGCACAATGCGGCCTTCCGTTTCCACGGTGCACTGGTGGCCAAGGTCCTGCTGATCCCCGGCAAGTGCCTCCAGAATTGCCCCAAGGTCTGCGTTTTCCGCGGTTTCCGCCTGGGCGTCGTCCCGGGCGAAACGCAGCGCGGCTTCGGTCATCGCGGCCATTTCTTCCAGGGTTTCGATCATCTTGTCACGGTTTTCCTCGTCCTCGATGAATTCCGCCCGAAGGCGCAGCGAGGTGATCGGGGTTCTGAGGTCGTGACTGATCGCGGCCAACATCCGGGTCCGGTCCCTGACAAAACGGGTCAGACGGTCCTGCATGTCGTTGAAGGCACTCGTCAGGGAGCGGACTTCGCTTGGTCCACTGGGCGTCAATGGCGGCTGCTGTTCGCCACGGCCAAATTTTTCGGCAGCCACGGACAGTTCCTTCAACGGGCGGGTCACGCGGCGGACGGCAAAGCCGATAATCAGAACCATCAGCAGGGCCGTGATCGACAGTTGCACGATCAGGGGCAGGAAATCGCCGGCGGGCGGGCGGTAGCTGGTGGCGACATTCAGCCAGCGGCCGTCGCTCATCCGGATAGACAGTGACAGGTCTTCCGGCTTGTTCATGATCTTGCGCAGGTTCGCCGGGCGTTCGTGCCGGGGCACATCGCGCCATCTCGGCGGATCGTCATCATCATGCGCCTCGCGGCCGCGCGGTCCGCGTCTTTCGTCGGCAAGGATGTTGAGATGCACGGTCTGGCCGTGTTCCAGCCGATCGGCCATGTAGCCCTGCAGGCGTCTTTCGAAACGCGATTTGCCGGGGGCGGGGGCAAGGGGCGTGTCGCCGAGCCAGAAAACCGCGAACCGGCTGCTGCTTGCCACGAGGATGCGGTCCTGGAGGTTTGCTGGCGTGTCTTCCATCAGCTCCGCGAGGGAAACCGCGCGCGACAGCAGGTTGTCGCGGGCCGCCGCCACCAGCGCGATGCGTCGCTCGTCCTGGAAGATCCAGATGCTGAATGCCTGCGCCGCAACGATTGCTGCAAGCAACAGGATGATGAGCTGCGAGGCGAGGGTGCTCGGCCACAGACGGGCGACAATCGGGCGGGGCGTCGGGCTCGTCGTCATTCAGCCGGGTCTTTCACGTCGGCGGTGAACATGTAGCCGCCACCCCAGACGGTTTTGATCAGCTTGGGGTCCTTCGGATCGATCTCGATCTTTCTGCGCAGACGGGACACCTGGTTGTCGATGGACCTGTCGAAGACGGCAGGCGTTCTGCCGGTGGTCAGGTCCATGAGCTGGTCCCGGTTGAGCACCATCTTCGGACGCTTGAGGAAGGCGCACAGAAGCTGGAACTCGCCGCTGGAAAGGGCAACCGACGTGCCTTCGGGATCGAGCAGTTCGCGCCGGGAGACATTCAGCGACCAACCGTCGAACTGAAGCCTGTCGTGCTCGATCGGATCGCGTTCCTTCGGTGCAAGCGAGGTGCGGCGCAGAACCGCGCGAATGCGTGCCAGCAATTCGCGGGGGTTGAAGGGCTTCGTCACGTAATCGTCGGCACCGATTTCCAGCCCGATCACCCGGTCCGTGTCGTCCGCCATAGCGGTCAGCAGGATGACGGGCATGGAACCTGTCTCCACCAGATGGCGGCACAGGGACAGTCCGTCTTCGCCCGGCATCATGATATCCAAAACGACGAGATCGATGGATGCCGCTTTCAGGGTCTTGCGGGCCTGCGCGGCATTTTCCGCCACCGTTGCGCGCAGGCCGTTCTTGACGAGGTAGCGTGCAAGCGTTTCGCGGATGTCACGGTGATCATCCACCACCAGGATATGCGGGCTCGGATCGCTCAAGGGTCTCTCCAATCTGGCCGACCAAGTGTTTGTGCAAACCGGCCGGGCGCTGTGATCCTTCTGTTTCTACGGTAAAAATAGTCTCCGGAGCGCGCTTGTGCGACCGGAACTTGTAACAAAGTGTGTCCCAGTGCCCATCCGGGACAGATGGCGACACTTCGGGCCTATTCGGACGGTATTCCTGCGACAATTGCTGCCTACCTTCAGCTCATCAACGAACCAAGGAGTTGTTGGAATGAAACCGTTCAAGAAGATTGCAATTGCCGCCCTGGCTGCGAGCGTCGCGGGAACCGCGCTGACGGCCGGCCTGTCCGCTTCCGCCCAGAACGCGACTGCAAACCAGGACGGGGGGCAACGAATTCAACAGAACGACGGGCCGCGTCTTGCGTTCATGGATGGCCGCGGCGGTCAGGGGCAGGGCTTCGGCCGGGGTCATGGCATGCGCGGCGGAAAGCAACGCGCCGAGCGCCTGTTCGAACGTTTCGACGTCAATGAGGACGGTGCCATCACAAAGGCGGAAATCGAGAAAATCCGGACACAGGAATTCGCATCGGCGGATGCGGACAGCAATGGAGAGATCAGTCTGGAGGAATTCAAGGCCGCTTTTCTGACCCGTTCCAACGACCGCATGGTGCGGGCATTCCAGTTCATGGACCGTGACGGCGATGGCACGGTCACCCAGGAAGAAGCGGATCTTCTAGCCAACCGCATGTTCAATATGCTGGACCGTGACGGCAATGGTTCCGTGGAACGCGTTCGCGGCCCGCGAGGCCCTATGGCCGACGATGATGACCGCGGCCCGCGCCGCCCGATGGCCGGCGATGATGATCGTGGTCCGCGTCTCCCGATGGCGGACGATGACGATCGCGGTCCGCGCCGCGAAAGGGCAGAGCGAAGTGAACGCGGTGAACGCGGTGGACGTGGTGACAATGGCTGGCGCGGTGGTCCCCAGATGGGACGCGGTGGCCATGGTGGCGGGGGTGCCATGTTCCTGGGCATGTTCGACACCGATGCCGACGGTAAGGTGAGCCGTGAGGAGTTCGATACCAGGCGCGCAGCGCTGTTCGCACTGGCCGATACGGATCAGAGCGGTTCCTTCACGCTTCAGGATTTCGGTCCACTGTGGCTTGCGATCAATGAGAACCGTGTCGTCGACATGTTCCAGCGTGCCGATGCCGATGGCAGCCTGGGAATCACTGCCGAGGAACAGAAGAAACATCAGGACCGCATGCTGGAGCGCGCTGACCGCAACAACGACGGCGTGATCACCAAGGCCGATTTCAGAGGTGGCCGCAAAGGTGGCCACGGGCCGGATCACGGCATGCGGGGGCACGGCTGGAAGAATGGCCGGGGTCAAGGCGAAGGCCGGGGTTCTGGCGAAGGCCACGGTCAGGGCTGGGGTCAAGAGCGCCGCTGATGATCTGACCCTGACGACCTGGAATCCTCCGGCCTGCTAGCCAGGCCGGAGTGGTTGACCGCCCAAGCGCCCCAATCCCGTGGGCGGGCACCAGAGAAGGGAGCCGTCCCTCGCGGCTCCCTTTTTCAATTTGCTTTAGAGGAACTTCAAGAAATGTCGGCAATAGTCGTTCCGGTTTTTCAAAGGGAACATCATGGCCAAACCGACATTGAACGATTTCGTGACCGCCCGGATTGCGGCGGGGCATCTCAGCGAGGACGATGTCATCAACGTGCGCCGGTACGTTTATGGCGATATGGCGGTGTCTCTGGAAGAGGGCGAAGCCCTGTTCCGGCTGAACAATGCCAACATCACCTATCACGACACCTGGTTTGAGCTCTTTCCCGAAGCGATCCTCGATATTCTGGTGCATCAGGCAAAGCCTGAAGGCTACGTTTCGGAGGACAAGGCCAACTGGCTGATCGACCAGATCCTGGCCGATGGCCGCATCTGCAGCAAAACGGAACTGGACGCGGTGTTGCATGTGCTGGAGAAAGCCCGCGACGTGCCGGAGAAACTGGAGCAGTTTGCCCTGCGGACGGTGGCGGACAGCGTCATATCCGGTCAAGGTCCGACGCGCTCGGGCGCGCAGCTGAAGCCGGGCGTCATCGCCGATGGCGAGGTGGAGCTGCTGCGCCGTGTGCTTTACGCGAGCGCCGGTAGCCGGGGCGTTGCCATTTCCAGGGCCGAAGCCGAAGTTCTGTTCGATCTGAACGATGCCACGGTGGAATCTGAAAACGCCCCTGCCTGGTCGGAGCTCTTTGCCAAGGCGGTTGCAAATTACGTGATGGCGATGTCCGGCTTTACGCCGCCACCCCGCAAGATCGCGCTTGAGCGGGAAAACTGGCTGGACCAGCCGGGCGGATTTGACGGTGGCCTCGGCGGGTTTTTCAAGAAAATGTTCAGCGGCGGTGTCGGTGGCATCCGGGATGCCTATGAGGACAAGCCGGACCCTTTTGCCGCCCGTGGAAACGAAATGCTTGCGGAAATCGCTGCCAATGAGGTGGTGACGGAAGACGAAGCGGTCTGGCTGGTCAATCGCATCGGGCGTGACGGCATCCTGCACGAAAACGAGAAGGCGCTGTTGCGGTTCATTCGGGAAGAAAGCCCGAACATTCACCCCGCACTCATGCCGCTTCTGGAAAAGGTCTGACAGAAGAGTGGGCTGGCATCTGGAGCCCTTCATGATGCGGCCCAACCTTGAGCCGGGGGCTGCCTTATCGGTTATGTGCCGGTTTGTGCGCGAGGCTCGGCAACTCTTTGAAAGGTCCTTGAAAACAGGTCCGTTGCCGTACAAGTTGCCGTTTCCGCTGGCTAAAGAGCTGGCTGAACCAGATGGAGCCGGAGATGACACAACAGACTTTTTCACTCAAGGGAACATGCCGTTGCGGTCATACGAGCTTTGAAGTTTCCGCGCCGCCATTGATCACCTGTGCCTGCCACTGCAGAGGCTGCCAGCAGATGAGTTCCAGCGCCTATTCCCTGACCGCGATCATGCCAGCTGCCTCTTTCAAGGTGACCGAAGGAACGCCGGTAAAGGGCGGATTGCAGGGACCTGAGGCGGATCATTATTTCTGCCCGGACTGCAAGACCTGGATGTTCACGCGCATTCCTGACTACGACGAGATCGTCAATGTCCGTTCGGTCCTGCTGGAAGACCTTCGCTGGACAGAACCCTTCATGGAAACGATGACTGCCAACAAGTTGCCCTGGGTCGAAACGCCCGCAAGGCACCGCTACGACGGCTTTCCGCCACCGGAAGACTTCATGAAACTGATGGGCGAATTCGCCGCCCACCAGCAGGCTGCCAATTAATCAGGTGCTCATGTCCGCTTGGTGCGGGCAGCGCGGCTTAATCCAGACCGTAAATGCCGGCAATGTCCTGAAGCATCAGCTTTGCCGCCAGGATGCCGCCGGCTGTGTTCCAGATCGCATCGCTGACCTGGTGCACCTTGCCGGCTTGGACGGCGGACAGGGACTGCCACAGCGGGTCGGCGAGCACTTCTTCTTCCAGGGATGTGCCTTTGCCGTCGCCATTGTCATAGGTGAAGTAGAAGATCCGGTCGCCATCCATGTCCGGAATGCTTTCCTTGCCGGTGCGGATGGCGAATTCTTCGACGTTCTGGTTGGCCGGCCTGTGAAAGCCGATGTCTTTCAGAAGCACACCGGAGAAACTGTCGAGCTGATAGATACGGATCTGGCCGGGCACGAAGCGGATGACCGAGACTTCCTCGTTGAGGTGATCACCAAGTTTCTCCCGAAGTTCCGCGACTGAAGCGTCATAATCGGCGATGGCAGCATCCGCTTCCTGCTCCTTGCCGAGGGCTTCGGCATATAGGCGGAAGTTGATCTTCCAGTCTCCGCGCAGTTCCCTGGACATGACGGTCGGCGCGATTGCGGTCAGCTGCGGGTAGATTTCCTCGTGCCGCTGTTTGTTCGCCAGAATCAGATCCGGTTCGAGGGCTGCGACCAGTTCCAGGTTGATTGCGTTTTCCATGCCGACGGGTTCCGCGCCTTCCATGGCATCGGAAATGTGATCCCACCAGGGATCGCCCTGCCAGGAATTGGACGCACCCACTGGCGTTACGCCAAGCTCCAGCAGAGCTTCGGTGCCTTCATTCGTCAGGACGACAATCCGCTTCGGCGCGTCCGGCACCGTGACGGTGCCCATGCTGTCGGTGATGTCGCGGGAAAGAGCTGGACTTGCCGCGAGCATCGCAAACAGTGGCAAGGCACACAGCAGGGGTGACCAGGTCTTCATTAGAATTCCTCCAAAAAAGTTGACTATTTGCCTCCAGTATTAAATCCGTGTATGGACGGGCCGAAGATTTGTCAATCGGAGGAGAGAGGAGCGCGCATGAGGCGGACGGCGATTGCCTTGTTTCTGGCACTGTGCGCGGCTGCCATCTTCAGCCTGCATGCCGGTCTGACGTTTTATTCGCCTCACACGGTCTTCGCGGCGCTTATGGGCGGCGAGGGTGCCGATGCGCTGATCGTGACCACGTTACGTCTACCAAGGACGGCAATCGGCGTGGTTTGCGGGGCTTCGCTGGGTCTCTCCGGCCTGCTGATGCAATCGGTCACGCGCAATCCGCTGGCCGAGCCCGGCCTGCTGGGTGTCAATGCGGGCGGCGCTCTGTTCGTGACCTTCGGGGTGACGGTCTTCGGCGTTGCAAGCCTCGCCGGTATCGGCATTGCGGCGGTGCTGGGAGCGCTTGCGGCAACAGCGCTGGTATTTTCTATTTCCGCGTCCACCGGCGGAGCGGGCAACCCGGCAACCACGTTGCTGGCCGGCTTTACCGTTGCCGCTCTGCTGGCGTCCTTCACGCAAACCTTGCTCCTGATCGATGAAACCGCACTCGAAACGCTGCTGTTCTGGCTGTCTGGCAGCTTTTCCGACCGGCCAATCGGGCTATTGCAACTAGGCTTGCCGCTGCTGGTGGTTGGGGCCATAGGCAGTTTCTTTCTGGCAACGCCGCTTGACGTTCTGCGTCTGGACGATGCCAGTGCCCGCTCGGTTGGGGTCAATGTTGGTGTCGTCAGGCTGGCAGCGCTCGGGCTCGCGGCCCTGCTTGCAGCAGGTGCGGTGGCCATGGCCGGGCCGGTGCTGTTTCTGGGGCTGGTCGCGCCGCATCTGGCCCGCCGCCTGACTGATGGTGTCCTGCCGTCGACACGGCAGTTGATCGTCCTCTCCCTTCTGATGGGAGCCCTGATTGCGGTTCTCGCCGATATTCTGGCCCGCATCATCGTCGCGCCGGGCGAAGCGCCGATGAGTGCCGTTCTTGCGCTAGTCGGTGTGCCGATGCTGATACATCTGCTGCACAGGCGGAAAGGGCTTGCGGCGTGATGGCAGGCGTTTCCCCTCTGGTCCGGCTGCTGCCGGTCATGCTGATCGTGTTCGTGCTGACGCTGGCTGCAACGGGCATCGGCTCCAGCTTCATGCCGCCCGAACGCGTCGTGGCAGCCCTTGCCGGGCAGGGCAGCCGCATGGACGAGGTGATCGTCTGGACACTTCGCTTGCCTCGTGTTGCCCTTGCCATTCTTGCGGGAGCCGCGCTCGCCCTTGCCGGTGCCTTGCTGCAGCGGGTCGTGCGCAATCCAATGGCCTCGCCCTCGGTTCTGGGCATTACGGACGGCGCGGCGGTCGGCGTGGTGCTGTTCCTGTGGCTGTTTTCCGACCAGGCGAACAATCTGACCGTTTCCATCCATTGGCAGCCTCTGGCCGCCATTGCCGGGGCGGCGGTGTTCGGTACCCTGGTGATTGCGCTTGCTTCTCTTGACCGGGGAGGCAGCAAGCCGCTGAAGATCATCTTGTACGGCATTGCCCTGGCAGCTCTCGCCAAGGCAGCGGTTACGCTGTTGATCATTCTGGGGCCGGTCTACCGGGCCAGCCAGGCGCTGACCTGGCTGACGGGGTCTGTCGGAGCCGCACATTGGCAGGATGTTCTTGCGGTCGGCCTCGCACTTGCCGCGGTCATGCCCGTTTTGCTGCTGCAACGGCTCACTATCCGGCAGCTTGTGCTGGATCCGCAGAGCGCTGCCGTAACCGGGCTGTCGCTGGACAGGGCTCAGGTGTGCCTTCTGGCGGTTGCCGTTTTCCTGACGGCCATCGCGACGGCCCATGTCGGTGCCATCGGCTTCGTCGGTCTGGTTGCGCCGCATGTGGCGCGGATCTTTCACGGTCAGTTCCGGTCCGGATATCTTGTCTCCGTGGCTCTGACCGGGAGTTTCCTGGTGCTGGCAGCCGACACGCTTGCCCGGATCATCGCACCGCCGCTGGAATTGCCTGCAGGCGCGTTGACAGCCCTCGTCGGTGCGCCGCTGTTTCTCTATCTGCTTGTAAAAGGACGGCAATCCCATGCCTGACGCTCTGGCCAGTCTCGTCCGTGTCAGTGCCGCATATGACGGCGCGCCCGCGCTGGACGAAGTCTGCCTCGACCTGCCCGACGGCAGGATCATTGCCTTTTGCGGGCCGAACGGCAGTGGCAAGTCTACCGCACTCAAAGTGATGCGCGGGTTGCACCGGCCGGATGCCGGGACCGTTCAAATCGCGGGCAGGGCGCTTGGTGACTGGACACAGAAGGATCTGGCGCGCCAGGTCGCCATGCTGTCCCAGTCCCCCGACGCTCCGTCCGACCTCTCCGTCGGCGATCTGGTGCTGATGGGACGGTTCGCCCATCGCAGCCGGTTCGGGGGGCCCTCGGCCGCGGACAGGGCAGCCTGCGACCGGGCGCTGGACATCACCGAAATGGCGGATCTGAAAGGCCGGGCGTTGGCGCAACTTTCCGGTGGGCAGCTCCAGCGGGCCTGGGTTGCCATGACCCTGGCGCAGGATGCTCCGCGCATCTTTCTGGATGAGCCGACCAACCATCTGGACATTGCCCATGCGTTTGAACTGCTGGATCTCGTCAAGCACCTGAGCCGTTCCGAGAACCGCAGTTTCGTCATCGTCCTGCATGATCTCAACATGGCCATGCGCTATGCCGATCATGTCGTGCTGTTCGAAAAGGGACGGATTGCGGCCAGCGGGCCGACGACGGAGGTTCTGACACAGCAGATCATCTCTTCCGTCTTCGGCATCGACTGCCGGATCTTGCCCCTGGACGGTCTGGAACGACCGGTCATCGTTTCCTGGGGCAAAGCCTCCAACACGGGCGTTTCCGCATAGGAGCCGGCAAAATGCGCAAAATCTGCACTTAGGCTGACAAGGGCCTGCATGCGGACTTGGCACAACAGGTGTCATGACCCGTCTGGCAAAATCTTCCCCAACCTCTCTGGCCTTTCTCCTGGCCTCGCTGATCCTTGCCTATGAGCCGCTGCGCTGGCTGATCGGCACCTGGACCGATCCGTCCTATCCGTCGACTGGTGCACTCTACCTGATCGCACTGGTGGCTTTGGCGCTCTGGTCGCTGACGAGCCCGGTCCGGCAGAACTCGATTGGCCACCGGCAGATGGCAGTTCTGCTTCTCTTGGCCTCCGCGTTGATCCGGCTGGCGAGCCAGGTTCTGGCGATCAACGTGATCGGCGGATTGGCGCTGGCAATTGATGTCTTTGCGCTGGCGACCCTGTTTCGGAAAGGCGAGAGACAGCGGGCCCTCTCGCCGTTCTGGCTGTCGGTCCTGTTTCTGTTCACCTTGCCGGTCGAGCGCATTTTCCAAAGGCTGCTTGGCTATCCGCTTCAGGAACTGTCGGCAAAACTCTCCTGCGGCGGTCTTGGCCTCTTCTTTTCAGATCTTTCCTGTTCCGGCATCCGGATCGGACTTGCAGGCAAGGACGTTCTGGTGGACCTGCCGTGTTCGGGTACATCCGGGCTGATGCTCGCCATGGCCTTTCTGGTCATCCTGAATGCGCTTTACCGGCCGAGCCTGCTGACGGCGGCGCTCTGGGCCTTCATAACGCTGGGGCTGAGCCTTATCGGCAATTCCCTGCGCATTGCGTTGCTCGCGGTTGGTATAGACTATCCGGGACAGGTCTTTGGTGCCGATGTCATGGCGCAGCCGCTACACGACATCATCGGTTATCTGACGCTTGCCCTGTCGATGGCACCGGTGCTGGTCTTCTATAAGCCGCGGCCCACCGAGGCGAGGGGAACCCGGGCTTTCTTCAACTTGCCTGTCCTGTCGCGGCCCATGCGGAACATGTCCGCTCTGGTGTTCCTGAGCCTTGCCTTTTTCATCGTCAGCCTGCCAAGGCAGGCCCTTGATGTGTCGTCTTCCACCCGGCCTCAACCGCTGCCGTTGACGCTGGCAGGCGAGGTCGGGATAGATGAAGCTCTGCTGCCCATCGAGGAGCAGTACTTCCAGCAATATGGCGGCCACGCCCAGAAGCGGCGTTACGGCCCGATGGCGCTGACGCTGGTGCATACGTCCTCGCCGTTGCGCCACCTTCATGCCCCGGACGATTGCCTGCGCGGGCTCGGCTTTGACGTGACCTTTCTCGGCTCCCGGTTTGAACCGATTCCGACAGCGCTCTACCGCGCCCGCTCCGAAACCGGAGGCGACTGGCGGGTTGCCGTCACCTTCATCTCCAGCACCGGTGAGACGACCCACAACATCGCCGAAGCGATCTGGCTGTGGCTGAAACGGCCCGGCACCACCTGGACCAGCATTCAGCGGATCACCCCCTGGACGCTGGACGAACCTCAGCGCGCCGCCTTCGAGGCCGCCGCCGGGGCCGCTCTCGATCTCAACACCCGTACGTCCCGCATTGCCCCCGACCGCAAGGAGAAACGCATATGACGTTCCTGTCCAAATACGTGTCTGTCAGCTCTCTGGCAGCCTCGCTGGCCACTGTCTTCAGCACGCTTTCGGTGCTGCCCGCTGCTGCTGAGCCTGATCTCGATGATCTGTCCGGAACCGTGGTCGCCACTTCAGGCGGCAAGGAGATCCATCTGCCGCTTCTGAAAGCCGATTACAGGGTCGAGGTTGACGGTGACGTCGCCCACGTGGAGCTGACGCAGACGTTCCTGAATCCGACCAAGCTGCCCCTGAACGCGACCTACCTGTTTCCGCTGAACCAGAAGGCGGCCATCCATGCCATGCGGATGGATCTCGACGGCGAGACCATCGTGGCCCGGATCAAGAAGAAGGACGAGGCCAAGGCCACCTTCGAGAAGGCGAAACGGGAGGGCAAGGCCGCTGCCCTGTTGACCCAGCACCGGCCGAACATGTTCACCCAGGACATTGCCCATCTGATGCCTGGCCGCCCGGTGAAGGTGACGCTGGAATACGCCCAGACCGTTCCCAAGATCGACGGTGCTTATGAGCTGGTAATGCCGATGGTGGTGGGGCCACGTTATGAGGGGCCGGGCCCACAGGCGGCCATGGAGGCGTCGCAGATCATCGCTGGCGACCATAGGACTGAAGATGATGGCCCCGGATACGGCGACACTGCATATGCAAGCGATGAGTCCATCTCTGCAAAACCGGCGGCGTTCAAGCATAGTGAAACAGGCTCCGGCTGGCAGATCGACAAGCTTCCGGCCTATCCGCAAGTCATCGGGCAGAATGCCCCGAAGGAAATCGATCCCAGGCGGGTGTCGCTGGAGCTAGCTCTCAAGGCACCGATGCCTGTCTGGAGGCTGTCGAGCGAGACCCATGCGCTGGAGGTTTCCAGCCAGGGGGACATGCAGACAGTCCGATTCAAGTCCGGCAGGGCCATCGACAACCGGGATTTCGTGCTGCGTTATGAGCTTGCCGCACAAAGCGATGTCGCCGCTGGCGCCTCGTCCCGATACGAAGCGGACGGTGGAGGCTATTTCTCGCTGCTGATCGAGCCGCCGAAACTTCCGACTGAAGACATGATCGGCCAGCGTGAGCTTGTCTTCGTGCTGGATACGTCCGGATCCATGACCGGGCAGCCGATGGAAGCCAGCAAGACCTTCATGAGCGCAGCGATCAAGGCTTTGCGCCCGGACGACTATTTCCGCATCCTTCGCTTTTCCAACAACACATCCCAGTTTGCCGGAGATGCAGTGCTGGCAACCGAACGGAACAAGCGGCAGGCCCTCAAGTTCGTGTCCTCTCTGGAGGCTGGCGGTGGAACGGAGATCGACCGGGCCGTCAACACGGCCTTCGATCAGGCGCAGCCGGACAACACCACCCGCATCGTTGTCTTCCTGACCGACGGCTATATCGGCGATGAGGCGACCGTGATCTCAAGTGTCGCGAACCGTATCGGCAAGGCACGCATCTATGCCTTCGGCGTCGGCAACTCGGTCAACCGGTTTCTGCTGGACGCGATGGCTTCCGAGGGCCGGGGGTATGCCCGTTATGTCGCTTTGGGAGAAGACGCCGGTGATGCTGCGGAAAGTCTTGCCGCAAACCTGAAGACACCGCTTCTGACAGATATTTCCATCGACTGGAACGGGCTCAAGGTCGAGGGCCAGAGCCCGGCCCGGATCCCCGATCTGTTCGAAGGCGGATCGGTGCGCGTGATGGGGCGCTACACCGTCGGTGGAAGGCACACGATCTTCGTCAATGGCCTCGTCAATGGGCATGCCGCCAGATTGCCGCTTGAAATCGACCTGAAGTCTACTGTCGATGGCAACGCGGTTTCCAGCCGAGCCTTGCCGCTGATCTGGGCGCGCGAGCAGATATTCGACAAGGAACGCGTCTACACCATCGGCGGTAGCACCGACACGCAACTGAAGCAGGAAATCGTTGATCTTGGACTGACCTATTCGCTCCAGACCCGGTTCACGTCCTTTGTGGCCGTGTCCGAAAAGGTGGTGAATGGCGCACCGGGGGCGACGTCCCACCGAAATGTGCCCCTGCCGCAGGTGGCAGGCGTTTCCACCAATGCCTATCCGTCGCTGAACCTGTCCGGCAGTTCGGCACCGGAGCCCGAAGGCATTTTTGGCCTGATGCTGGTCCTCCTGGCTGTGGCTGCCCGGTTCCGGCTTCAACTGGCGAATAGCTTCCGCAGATTGCGGGACAGGGTTCGGGGTTTCCGGCCCCGTGGCGAGGAGGCCACGCCAGGTGAGCTGGATCTTGCCTTGCCCCGCACTTTGCGCCGGGATGGCTGGTGGCTGGAAACCTGACCCGCGCTTCGCTATTGGTAACGCTTCCGCAGGTGACTGCGGGAGCCATTTTTCGGGAAGAAACATTTGCCAGGTCAAACCATACTTGTTGTCGATGACGACCCGCATATCCGGGACGTCATCTGTTTCGCGCTCCAAAAAGCATCCTACGTGTTCGAAGTGGCCGCCGACGGCAAGGAAGCGCTCGACAAGGCGCTTCTGTGCAATCCGTCCCTGATCGTACTGGATATCGGCCTGCCGGAAATGGACGGGCTGGATGTTTGCCGCCATCTGCGCCGCACGTCCGAGGTGCCGATCCTGTTTCTGTCGGCACGCGATGACGAGATCGACAGGATCGTCGGTCTGGAACTGGGCGCTGATGACTATGTGACCAAGCCCTTCAGCCCGCGAGAGTTGATTGCACGGGTCGGTGCGATCCTGAAACGCTATGGTGGGCCTGCACCGGCTCATACGGTTGAGGATCTGCCCGCGCTGCGTTTCGGCGCGGTTGAGCTTGACCGGTCGCAGCGCCATGTGAGCGTCGGTGAAACGCCGGTGACGCTGACGGCCATCGAGTTCGATATCCTGGCCACCCTGCTGGCCCGGCCCAAGATCGTCTTTACCCGCGAGCAAATCCTGCAGAGCGCCTACCGGGACAATATCCACGTTTCGGACAGAACCATCGACAGTCACATCCGCAACATCCGCGCCAAGCTTGGCAACGCCGGTTGCGGTGATGCCATTGAGACCGTGCATGGCGTCGGCTTCCGGCTCGGGCCGTGCCGGGTGGAGGCTGGGACCAGCGGATGATCCTGTCCCGCACCTTCCGAGACAAATGGCGCCCGCCGCTCTCCCTTGTGGTGGCGGGGGTTCTCGGCATCATGCTGCTGGTGCCGCTTGCTGGGATCGCCTTTTTCCGCGTCTATGAAAACCAGCTTATCGAAACGACGGAAGCGGAGCTGATCGGCCAGTCCGCCGCAATTGCAGCGGCAACGGCACAGCGTCTTGAAGAGGTCGGGAAGGACGGCCTGCCGCTTGGTCCCGAAGTCGCCAAGGTGGCTGAGGTTCCGGGCAGCCGCAGCATCTATTTGCGCCAGCCGGGCGGAAGCTGGGCGCCGCAACTTCCAGAACTGGATCTGACGCGCACAAAGGTTCTGCCCGGGAGAGGCGCGCCACGGCCAGCTGCCGAACCGCCGCATCCGGCTTATCTGTGGGCCGGACAAGCGGTGGAGCGCATCCTGCAGGACACCCAGAAAAAAACTCTGGCCGGGTTCCGGGTGCTTGATTTCAATGGGGTGATCATTGCCGGGCGTGAGGATCTCGGCCTGTCGCTTGCGCATGTGGAGGAGGTCAAAAAGGCACTCACCGGGCGCTATGCCTCTGCGCTGCGCGAGCGCATCGTCGACAATCCGCAGCCGATCTACTCCATCAGCCGGGGTACCAGCGTTCGCGTTTTTGTCGCAATGCCGATTATCGTAAACGACAGGGTCGCAGGCGTTGTTTACGCCTCTCGCACACCCAGCAATATCCTCAAGGAAATGTTCCTGAAACGCGAGGCTGTGTTCTGGGTGGTGATCTTCGTGCTGGCCGCGACCTTCGTTGTCGGCTTCATTTTTGCCCGCGCCATCACCGGGCCGATCAAGGCGCTCACCCGCCGCTCGCTTGCCATTGGCAACGGCGACCGGGAGGCCCTGAAGCCGCTGGCGATTCACGGCAACCGCGAGATCCATGCGCTGTCGGAAAGCATGCTCGGCATGTCCCGCAGACTGTTCGAACGCAACGACTATATTTCCACCTTCGCCAATCATGTGACCCACGAGCTGAAGACGCCGCTGACGGCCATTCAGGGAGCGGCGGAATTGCTGCAGGATGCGGGCGGGGATCTCAGCCCTGCGGAACGTGAGAAATTTCTCGGCAACATCCTGCGCGACACGGAGCGGGCGTCGAAGCTGTTGAACCGGCTGCGCGATCTTGCCCGTGCAGACAGCGTCGAGATCGGTGGCAGTTGCCGGCTCAGCGAGGTCGTTGCCGCGCTCAAGGGCCGTTTCGAGGGGTTGGAAATCGACCTGACCAGCGAGGCCGACTTGCCGATGTCTTCGGAAAATGCCCGTATCGTATTTGACAATCTGATCGATAATTCCCGCCGGCACGGCGCCTCCAGGGTCGCGATCATTCCCGCGCAGGCAGGGAAAGGTCTCGCCGTTCAGGTAAACGACAATGGTGAGGGGATATCAGAGGGAAATCAGGGCCAGGTCTTTGATCTGTTTTTCACCACCCGGCGGGAGAGCGGAGGCACCGGCATGGGGCTTGGCATCGTGCAGGCTCTTCTGAAGGCCCATGGCGCGTCGATCCGCCTGCAGCCGAGCGATGATGGCGCTTCCTTCGAGCTGTTCTTTCCTGTGAGGCCGTCGCCGGTCAGTCCGGCCAGCGGGAGCTGAACTCGGCGGCCAGATGCTCGATCAACGCGCGCACGCGCCGGGTCAGGTGTCTGTTGGGAGGATAGAGCGCATAAAGTCCGAAGGTGTCTGTCTTATAGTCCGGAAGCACGCGCTCCAGGCGCCCGTCTTTCAGCGCGTCCTCGATGGCATAAAGCGGCGCGATGGTGATGCCGAGACCTCCCATAGCCATCTGGGCCAGGGCGCCGGGAGAGTTGGAGCGGACGGCACCTGACAGCCGGATGACATGCTCTTCGCCCCCGGAATGAAACCGCCAGATGTTGAGTTCCGTCTGGTTGCTGTCGACGAGACAGACATGGGTCGACAGGGCTCTCGGGTCCTGCGGCCTGCCATGTCGCTCCAGATAATCCGGTGAGGCGCACAGAACCAGCGGCATGCCGGCAAGCTTGCGGGCGATCAGGGTGGAGTCCCGCAGGGCACCGATGCGGATCGCCAGGTCGAGACCTTCTTCCACCAGAGCAAGCCGGTGGTCTGTCAGCCGCATATCCAGTTCGACATCCGGATGCTTACGCAGGAAGGGCACCAGAGCCTCGCTCAGCCTTGTGCTGCCGAAGCCTGTCGGGGCGGTCAGCCTGATCTGGCCTGCCAGGGCTCCCTGGCGCTCGCGCACGAGCGAATCCAGATCGTCGAGCTGTTCCAGGATCGGGCGGCAATGCTCCAGATAGGCGGCACCGACATCGGTCAGGGAAACGCTGCGCGTTGTGCGGTTGAAGAGCTGTGTCTTCAACTGGCCTTCCAGGTGCTGCACGTATTTGCTGACCAGTTTCGTCGACAGGCCAATGCGTCGCCCGGCGGCGGTGAAAGACCCTTCCTGCGCCACGGCCACAAAGGCCCGCATGGTTTCGATCTTGTCCATCTCTGTTGTCCTCGGTGGGTCCAGCGCGTCAGATCATTATCCTTGTAATGTACATAATCATTGAATGAATTCGAAGATTATTTCCAATCAGGGCGAGTGACATATTGCGGGCAGCGGACCGAACCAAGAGGCTTCGGCCGCGGAAAGATCCTTAAAGGCAAGAGGAAGCTGGCGATGTCCAACGCAATCAAGATCCACCGTTTTCCGCTCTCCGGTCACTGCCACCGGGTGGAGCTCTTTTCGAGCCTCACCGGCATCAACTACGAGCTTGTCGAAGTTGATCTGGTCAACGGCGAGCACAAGCGCGACCCGTTCCTGAAACTCAATCCGGTAGGCCTTGTTCCGGTCATTGAAGACGGGTCGACCGTTTTGGCGGACTCCAATGCGATCCTTGTCTATCTGGCCCGTAAATATGCGCCGGACTGGCTGCCGACAGATCCGTATCTGGAAGCGGAAGTGCATCGCTTTCTGGCCTTTGCCGCCGGTGAACTTGCCAGCGGACCGGGCGCGGCACGTTTGATCACGGTTTTCGGAGCGCCACTTGATGCGGAACGCGCGAAGTCCGTTGCCAAGGTGGCTTTTGATAACCTGGAAGCCCATCTCGATGGTCGCGAATGGCTCGTTGGGGACCGTCCGACGATCGCCGACATCGCCATCTACAGCTACACGGCGCATGCGCCGGAGGGCAATGTTTCGCTGGAACCCTATCCGCGCATTCGGGGTCTTTTGAAGCGCGTCGAGTCCCTGCCGGGTTTTGTGGCCATGCCGGCGAGCAAGGCAGGCCTTGCCGCCTGATTTCTTGACGAATGTTGAGCGGGACCGGGCGCACCGTGGGCGCGCCCGGTCCCGTCGCTTTTTCTCCCACGCATCTCCAGCCCAAGAGGAAACCAGGATGTTGAAGACGGATGCAGCCGGGAACCGGCCGGAAAACCGTTCGCCCTTTCACGATGGCGAAAAACAGGTTCAGGAGCGCCTTGGCGAAAGGGATGTCGAATTGTGGGCGCGCGGTGCTATCCGTGAGTCCATGCCCGATCAGCACCGCGCGTTTTTCGAGGCGCAGATGTTCATGATCGCATCGGCAAGAGATTCCGATGGCCGCCCGTGGGCTACGGTCCTCGAAGGCTGGCCGGGATTTGTGCGCTCGCCCGACGCACGCTCGTTGACAGTGGCCGCGCAGCCGGTCGAGAGCGATGCGCTTGAAGGTGCTTTTTCCGAAGGAGCCGATGTGGGGTTCATCGGCATTGAGCTTGCGACCCGGCGGCGCAACCGGGTGAACGGCAAGGTCTCGCGTGCGGGGGCGGAAGGCTTCGGGTTCAAGGTTGGCCAGTCTTTCGGCAATTGCTCGCAATATATCAGAGCGCGGGATGTCCGCTGGAGTGCAGAGAAAACCAAGGTCAAGGCCGAACGCAAAGCCACACTGAGCGCATCGCAGCAGCAGTGGATCCAGTCGGCAGATACGTTCTTCATATCGACCGGCTACCGGGGCGAGGGCGACAATCCGGCTTTCGGCATGGACGTCAGCCACCGCGGCGGTGAGCGTGGTTTTGTCGAGGTGCTGGGTGATCGCACCCTGCGGTTTCCGGACTATGCCGGCAACCAGTTCTATAACACCCTGGGCAACATCCAGAATGATCCGCGCACCGGTCTGCTGTTTCTGGATTTTACCACCGGCAGCCTGCTTCAGATGACAGGCCGGGCGACGATAATCTGGGACAAGGCGGAAGCGGCGAAGGTTCCCGGTGCACGCCAACTGGTCTCGTTTGAAATCGAGAGCATCGTCGAACTGACGTCCGCACTTCATCTGCGTTGGCAGAAAGATGCCGATGCGATCCGGTCTTTGCGTCTGGTCTCCAGGCACAGCGAAAGCGCGGATGTGACATCGTTCGTGTTCGAGGCACGCGATGGCGGAGCGTTGCCAGCGTTTCGAGCCGGCCAGCATTTGCCGCTGGAAATCCATCTGCCAGGTGGCTTTGGCAAGGTTCAGCGGAGCTACTCGCTCTCCGGAGATCCGTCCGACGGGCGCTACCGGATATCCGTGAAGCGGGAGGCGCAAGGTCTGGTCTCACGTATCTTGCACGATGTCTTTCCTGTTGGCGGGTTTCTCGATGCTGGTAGGCCGTCGGGCGAATTTGCCCTGCCAGACGCTAAAAGCCCGCTTGTGCTGGCAAGTGCGGGCATTGGCATCACGCCGCTCCTGAGCATGCTGCATCAATTGGCTGGTGAGGAGGGAACGCGTCCGGTGTGGTTCGTGCATAGCGCCCGCGACGGCGATCATCATGCCTTCCGAAAGGAAGCGCAGGCCCTGGCAAAGGACAATCCGAATGTTCAGCTCATAACCCACTACACCCGTCCGCTGCCGTCGGACGTTCCGGGCTATGACTTCGATCATGCAGGTCGGATATCGGCAGCCGGTCTCGTGGCCCTCACGGGGAGCGCAGACACCCGGTACCTCCTGTGCGGACCCGCGGCCTTTCTGGCGGAACTGGACGAGGGACTGCAGCGCGCGGGCGTGCCGCAGGAGCAAATCCGCTTCGAGTCGTTTTAGGGGCGGTTGAGACGTCAGTCCTGCGGGGTGAAGTCGACGTGGATATGGTTGCCGTCCGGATCCCAGACATTAATGGCAACCGTTCCTGTGCCGGGCTGAACGGAGCGGCGGTACCGTTCGCCGCGTTCGTTCAACCTGGCTTCGAAGGCTTCAAGGCCTGACGCAGTGAACGCGAAATGCTCCAGCTTCAGCTTGGCTTCGGACCCGGTGGCTTCCGGTCCTTCCATGCCGACCAGATGAATGGCTGCATCTTCGCCCGCGTAGAGCCATGCCCCGGGAAAGGCAAAGTCGGGGCGCGGGCCCGGTTTCATGCCCAGAACGTCACCGTACCAGGCGATCAGTTCGTCGAGCCGTGTGGTGCGCAGATTGACGTGGTCGAGTTTCCCGATCTTCATGCGATTGCCTTTCGCGGCAGGCTGATTTGGTCAGGCGGGCGATGGACAATTGGTCTGGCTTTTTGCGGTTCGCAAGTCAATGCCGCGCGGCCCTTCCGGGAATGCGCAAGATCGGGGAAACCCTTGCCGGAACCGTCACAATTTTTACGAAATAGTTAAAGCCGGGCAAGGCTTTCGGCTTGAAAGGCGGCGTGAACGGGGCGACATAAAAAAACCTTCTGCAACTGAAAATTTCCTATTGCATCAGGGGGCGAACGGGCGCATATACGCCTTGCCCAAATTCGCACGTGCCCGTGGTCGTTCATGGGGTGTCTCACAAGGCATCTCTTAAGGGACCTCTGCCAGACAATCCGCCAAGGGGCGGGGCAGTTGAGATCCGGACGGCTTAAAGCAACGACGTAAGAGGGCTTTTTTGGTCTCTGCCGGGGTATCCAACCTCCGGCGTCACTGAAGAGGCACTTGTTACATCATTGCCCGACGTGCGGTTCGGTTCTCCCGATCCAATCAACGGCATTTCCCGACGCGGGAAAGCTTTGTGCTGCTTGACAGTCGCATCGCCCAACCGTCGCTGCAGTCAACCCGGCCTCCGGTTCCATCCCGGGGGAGGCCCGGTGCGCTTTGCAGCACCCTGCGACGTGAACGCAGCGCGCGAGCCAAGGAAATATGCGCGCCTGCGGCTGAGATTGAGAAAGAGGGAACCTTCCCAATGAGCGACCGTATCCGCGATTTCCTCCGCCGACGTGACGAAGATGGCCCGTGCGTTGTTGTCGATCTCGACATCGTGCGCGACAACTTTGAAGCTTTCGCCAAGTCCCTGCCGGACACCTCCGTTTACTACGCGGTCAAAGCCAACCCGGCACCTGAAATCCTGTCGCTCCTGGAAGGCCTCGGGTCTTCCTTCGATTGCGCCTCTGTCGGCGAAATCGAAATGGTTCTGGCAACCGGCGCTTCCGCTGACCGCATTTCCTACGGCAACACCATCAAGAAGGAGAAGGACATTGCGCGTGCCTATCAGTATGGCGTCCGCCTCTTCGCCGTCGACTGTGTCGAAGAAGTCGAAAAAATCGCCCGCGTTGCCCCTGGCTCCAAAGTCTTCTGCCGCGTCCTGTGCGACGGTGTCGGCGCCGAATGGCCGCTCTCCCGCAAGTTCGGCTGCGACCCCGAAATGGCGCCCGACGTCCTCGAACACGCGCACCGGCTCGGCCTTGTTGCCCACGGCGTCTCCTTCCATGTCGGTTCCCAGCAAGCCAACCTCACGGCGTGGGATCTCGCTCTCGCCATGGCAGCAGGCGTTTTCCAGGAAATGGCGCTCCGCGGTATCGAACTGAAAATGGTCAACATGGGTGGGGGCTTCCCGACCCGTTACCTGAAAGACGTCCCGGGTGTTTCGACCTACGGCGAAGCGATCTTCCAGGCGCTGTGCAAGCATTTCGGCAACCGTCTGCCGTCCACCATCATCGAGCCGGGCCGCGGCATGGTGGGCAACGCCGGCATGATCGAAGCTGAAGTCGTTCTGATTTCGCGTAAATCCGCCAACGACGACGTGCGCTGGGTCTATCTCGATATCGGCAAGTTCCACGGCCTGGCCGAAACCATGGACGAGGCGATCCGCTATCCGATCCGCACCCCGCGCGACGGCGACATCACCGCACCCTGCGTGCTGGCCGGCCCGACCTGCGACAGCGTCGACGTTCTTTACGAGAAGACGCCGTACGAACTGCCGGTGAGCCTGTCTATTGGCGACAAGGTGCTGATCGAGGCTTGTGGTGCCTACACCACGACCTATTCCACGGTCGGCTTCAACGGCTTTGCGCCGCTGGCGTCCTTCGTCATCTGAGGCAAGTGCCATGATTGATATTGTGGACGAGGCGCCGGATCACACCGGCGCCCGCGAGGGTCTGCTTGACCTTTGCTTCGGTGAGGACCGCTTCAGGAAAACCTCCGAGCGTCTGCGTGAAGGCCGGCTTCCGGTCTTCGCATTTTCTGCGATCGACGAATCTGGCAAGCTTGTCGGAACGGTAAGGCTCTGGTCTGTGGCGGACCGCAACGGCTCACAAAGCCTGTTGCTCGGACCCCTTGCCGTCGATCCGGGCTGCCGGGGTCTGAAGGTCGGGGACCGCTTGATGCGACACGCCCTCAACCAGGCAGCCATGCTTGGCCACGGGTCGGTGATCCTGGTCGGCGACCAGCCGTATTACGCGCGCTTCGGATTTGCTGCCGGTCTTCTCGACAAGGTCGGCCTGCCGGGCCCGGTGGACTATCACCGGTTTCTCGCTGTGGAGTTTGCTCCGGGGCATATTGCCGGGCTGGAAGGCGTTCTGTCTGCGGCCGGTTTGCCGGACCCGATCGCAGCGCCAGCGGCGCGGGACGATGTTTTCTCAGTGTCGCAAGCACTCTGAAATTCAGGACATGACAGACGGCGGCGGACTTTTTCGCCGCCGTCTCTTGTTTTTTCAAGCAAAGGCCTGTCTTTTGCTCACGAAGTCCTGAGAAGTTCGTTTGTCTTTCCTTGAATAAACTGCTTTCAGGAAGACTTGAAATTCCTGCAGAAACCAGCCACACCTAACTCGGGCGCAATAAGTGCGCTTTTCTGTATGAAGGATACCCCAATGGGCCGGACCCTCCCACCAGGGCGAGGGCGGCATATCGGATAGGATTGGAGTTACGCATATGACCGACGACACCAACGACGGTGCGCCGAAGAAACCGGCGGCAAAGACCGCTACGAAGCCGGCCGTTCGGCGCAAGACCACACCGCGCGCGGCTGCGTCCAGACCTGCGGCCGGGAATCCGGCAAGCTCCAAATCAACTCCTGCAAGTCCGACATCTGGCAAAGCTGCCGCTGCCAAGGCAGCATCGGCTAAAACAACGCCTGCCAAAACACCGGCTGCAAAACCGGCCGCAGCAAAAGCGTCTTCCGGGAAGGCTTCCGCAGGAAAGACCGCCCCCTTCAAGGCTCCTGCAAAAGCACCTGTGAAAGCTTCTGGAGCGTCAAAGCCTGCTGCAACCAAAACTGCTGCGACCAAATCTGCACCAGCCAAATCTGCATCAACCAAATCCGCACCGGCGAAATCTTCTCAGACCAAATCTGGGGCGAAAAAGCCGGCGGCTTCGGTTGCCAAAGCAGCGCTTGCCAAGGCAGGCAATGCAAAAGCCCCCGCCAGGACAGCGGTGAAACCCGCGGCCAGAAAAGCCGGTGCCGCGAAAACTGCTCCAGCGAAGGCTACCGTTTCACAAGCGCCGGCATCCAAGGCTGCGACCGACATCGGGAAGGGCCAACTTCATGGCACCATCACCGGCCCGCTCGTGATGATCGGGCTCGGTTCCATCGGCAAGGGAACCTTGCCGCTGATCGAGCGTCATTTCAACTTCGACAAAAACCGGTTCACGGTGATCGACCCGGTGGATGCCGATGCGAAGCTTGTCACCGACCGGGGCTACAGGTTCGAGAAGGTTTCTCTGACCCCCGAAAACTACAAGGACGTTCTGACGCCTCTGCTCACCGAGGGGGAGGGGCAGGGCTTTGTGGTGAACCTGTCGGTGGACACCTCATCGCTGGACCTGATGAAGCTCTGCCGCAAATTGGGCGCGCTTTACATCGACACGGTTGTCGAGCCCTGGCCGGGTTTCTACTTCGACGACACCGCGACAGCGGCCGACCGCACCAACTACGCTCTGCGCGAAGCCGTACGCCGGGAAAAGAAGAAGAACCCTGGCGGCACAACGGCTGTCTCCTGTTGCGGAGCCAATCCGGGCATGGTGTCCTGGTTCGTGAAGAAGGCCCTGGTTGATATTGCAACCGATACCGGCGTCAAATTCAAGGAGCCGACCAGCCAGAAGGGCTGGGCGAAGCTGATGAAGAAGGTTGGCGTCAAGGGCATACACATTGCCGAACGTGACACACAGCGTGCCAAGGAGCCGAAGCCTTTCGGTGAATTCTGGAACACCTGGTCGGTGGAAGGTTTCCTGTCGGAAGGCTTCCAGCCTGCTGAACTTGGCTGGGGCACGCATGAAACCTGGAAGCCCGCGAACGCCAAGAAGCACAAGAAAGGCTGCAAGGCCGCGATCTATCTCGAACAGCCGGGCGCCAACACCCGTGTTCGAACATGGTGCCCGACACCCGGCGCGCAATACGGCTTCCTGGTGACGCACAATGAGGCGATATCGATAGCCGACTATTTCTCCGTGCATGACGGCAAGAAGGTCAGCTACCGCCCGACCTGCCACTATGCCTATCATCCGGCAAACGTCGCGGTACTGTCGCTTCACGAACTGTTCGGCTCTGCCGGCAAGGTTCAGGAGACACTGCATGTTCTCGACGAAAGCGAACTGCAGGACGGCATTGATGAACTCGGCGTTCTGCTCTACGGCCACAAGAAAAACGCCTACTGGTACGGCTCGCAATTGTCCGTGGAAGAAACCCGTGACCTTGCACCCTATCAGAACGCGACGGGTCTGCAGGTGACTTCGGCCGTTCTTGCCGGCATGGTCTGGGCGCTGGAGAACCCGGAAGCCGGCATCGTGGAAACCGACGAGATGGACTACAAGCGCTGCCTCGAGATCCAGTTGCCGTATCTTGGCCCGGTGAAGGGCTATTACACGGATTGGACGCCGCTTGAAGGCCGCCCGGGCTTCTACAAGGAAGACATCGACACCAAGGACCCCTGGCAGTTCCGGAATATTCTGGTGCGTTGACGCGAAACGCAATTCCTGTTCAATATTGGCCGCTGGGTAATCCCAGCGGCTTTTTTATTGATTTCAGGGTTTCAGGAAGGTTTCGGGTTTCGAAACTTTGTGATCGTCACAACATTTCTGAAATATATATTTTCTGATTATGCCTCGCAGGCAGCCGTTATGCGATGAGGGCCAGGTGAAACTTGATCAGGTAAGACTGAACGCTGCGATCCGGGGTCTCTATGAAGCGGCGGTCACGCCGGAGTTCTGGAAACCGGCCCTGGAAGAGGTAACTGACGCCCTTCAGGCAAAGAGCTGTCATTTCTTCTCCAACAACCTGACTGAGGCGGGCGACGATCTGTTCGTTACCGTTCGGATGGATCCGGATTTTCATAAGGACTACCTGAACACCTACGCGGCTCTGGATGTCCGATTTCCGCGCATTATGGACGGCCCTGTCGGAAAGGTTCTGCACGGCGATCTGCTGTGGACGGAAGAAGAGCGGCTGGCCAGCCCCGTGTATCACGAAAACCTGCTGCCGTTCGAACTGTACGAGGTCACCGGTGCCCAGCTTGCCATGCCCGGCAGGTTAAGCTGGCTCGGCTTTTCGCTTTATGATGAAGAGCCTTGGCAAGAGGATCAGCTCGCCGCCCAGCAGCTCGTTCTCGGCCATACCAGGCAGGCCCTGCGGATGCATCTGACGCTCGCTGAGGCAAAAACCAACACCGAAACGCTCGGGGATCTTCTGGCAGCGCGCGGACAAGGCGTTATCCTGATTGCCGCGGACGGCAGAATCATCTTTGCGAACTCGCAGGCGGAGGCCCTGCAGCAAGAGCAGCTTTTCAAGATGAGCAGCCGGGGCCTCGTCTTCCGGGACAGGGCCTTGAACAGGCAGTTCGCGCTTGCACTTGAGGCGCTCCACTTCCGCTCAAGCGTTCCCTCGGGCGAGACAGTTACGCTTGCCGAAACCACGGATCATCAGATCGGGGTGCGCTTCCTGCCCGTGCCTGGCGGGATTAGTGGAAGTGGTTCACTGCTGGCAGTTCTGTGTATCCCGCTGCACATGCAGCATGGGCCTGATCCCTCGGAGATCAAGCAATTCGCTGGCCTCTTCCGCCTGACCCCTTCCGAGGAGCGTGTGGTCGGGGCAATCGCTGCCGGCCAGGATCTGGCACAGCATTGCCGCGAGCGGAACATCTCGCTCGATACGGCCCGCAAACATCTTAAGAACGCAATGGCCAAGGCCAACTGCCGCTCGCAAAAGGATCTCTTGCGACTGGTCGAACGGTTCTGTTTTTTCCGCCTTCGCTGACAAAAGTCCCGTTGGCCTGTAGATTATCTGTCATGTCCGGTGGAGCGTGTCGGCTTGTCAGGCACTTTGTGCGGATTTGCGGGTTTTGTTGCGCGCGGATGTATTCGGCTTGCTTGTGCAGTGTCGCCCGTCACACGGTCTTGAAGGTGGGCCCGTTAAGATGAGGACATACCGGCACTGTGGACCGATTCAAACGCTGATGACAACGGTCACCGTTTAGTGCATTCCCGAAAGGGGCAGGCCGATCATCAAAGAGCCGAGCGCCCATGACCGACAGCCGTGCGATGACATGACAAAAAGGACAACAACTGTGCTGACCTCCCCGGAAACGACCTCACAAACCTCTGCACACCCGCTCGCACCGGAAAGCCGTCATGCCGGAACGACCAGGATCCTGCACTGGATCATTGCCTCTCTGGTTCTGGCAACATGGCCGTTGGGCTATGTCATCAAGTTCGTGAAGAGTGAAGTGTCCCTTGATTTCTACCTGCTGCATGAAAGCTTTGGTTTTCTGGTGCTCTGGCTGATGCTCGTCCGTGTGGGCAACAAGATTGTCGCTCACAAACCGGAAGAGGAGGGGCCGGCTCTGGAGCGGATGGCTGCTGCCACCGTTCACGGATTGCTCTATCTTTTCCTGATCATCATGCCGGTGAGCGGATTTCTGGCGACGAATGCGCATGGTTTCCCGCTGAGCTGGTTCGGCGTCATCCCTGTCTGGAGCCCGATCGGCAAATCGCCAGACATTGCCGGAACGCTCTCGGCGATACACTCCTGGAGCGCCTGGGCCCTGCTGGTCTTGTTTGCCCTTCACATCGGCGCAGTGGTGTTCCATCACGTTCTGAGGCGCGACCGGACCCTCTACAAGATCCTGTAAAGTTCAATAAGCGGACCAGGTTGGCTGGTCCCGTCAGGAGGCGGGTGTCAGCCGATCAGCCGTACGACCTCCAGCGGCTCGATCCTGCCCTTGACCTGGTGCAGGCCAATCGGCCTGCGCTCAAGGGTGCTGTCGAGGCGTTTGGCGATCTCGCCCGAGACCAGGATCACCACGTCAGCGCCCTCGTCGATCTCCTTGCCGAGACTTTCCAGACGGGAGGCGGCGTTCACCGTGTCGCCGATGACCGTGTAGTTGACCCGTTCCGGGGCACCGATATCTCCGACGACTAGCGGCCCAATGTGAAGGCCTATGCGGATGCGCACCGGTGCCTCGCCCCGGGCGATGCGTGTCTGATTGTCGGCCCTGATGGCCCGCGCCATTCCGATTGCCGCTCGCGCGGCTGGTTCTGCCGGGTTTTCGAGCCGCTCCGGAGCGCCCCAGAATGCCATGACACTGTCGCCGATGTATTTGTCGATGGTGCCGCCTTCCTTTGTGATTTCCGCACCCAGCATGGAAAGATGATGGTTCACGAAAGCGGCCGTTTGGGTCGCCGTCATGCCTTCGGAGGCTGACGTGAACCCGGCGATGTCGGTGAACAGCACCGCGACCTCTCGTTCTTCCGGCGGGGCGTCAGCGCGGCCCTCGCGCAGAAGCTTCCGAACGAGCGTTTTCGGCACGTAGCGGCTGAAGGCGGTCAGGCCGCCGACCATGGAGTTGAAGCCGTTGGCCAGATCGTCCAGTTCGCGGACGAAACTGCCGGGCAAGTGCTCAACGGCATCCAGTTCCAGATCGGCAACGGCTTTTGCGCCAAGTGCAGCCCGCCGGATCGGCTGGCCGATGCGACGGGCCAGAAAACCGGCGCCGACCAGGGACAGGCCAAGCAGCGCGACGCCGATCAGGATGGCGTCGCTCAACTGTTCAAGCGGCTGCTCCAGAATTTCTGCGGGAAAATGAGCCCCAATCGAAAGCGGCAGTCCCGTCGGGCCAAGATCAGCGCTTTGAATGACGACAAATCTCTTTTTGCCAAAGACATCGTAGCCGGCACGCATTTCATGACCGGGGCGGATGCCAAAGGGGGATGCATCGACCAGTTCGGTCGACCGCAAAGTCTTCAGAAAGCTGTCCGGGACGTTCTCCAGATCAATCAGCGGATGGGTCGGCGACAGGAGGTTGAACACTTCCGGCAGCGCGGGATGTGCGATCACATCGTAGGTCTGCGGGTTGATCATGAACACCTGAACCAGTCCCGTGGAGATGTCACTTGTGACTTCCGACAAGCGCTCCATGGACATGGCCATGAGAACAAGCCCTTCGTATATGCCGCCCTCCGGCCCTGCGGAATGGATCGGTTGAACATGGGCAATGTAGGTGTGCTGGCGCTGGGGGTAGAAGGCCGGTCCGGACCAGAAGGGAGCGGTCTTGTCTCTTGAACTGGCTATCAGACCTGCAAGCGCATGGGTTTCATCGGTTTTCGGTACAAATTGCGGAACCAGAATGCCGTCGGCGTGGCCCCGGTCGACCTGAATGAAATTGCCGTTCCTGTCGGCGACTATGAGGAAGGAGACATGTTCCATGGACGAAAGCGCGCCGAACATATAGTCAGCGACTTCCTGCGGTCGGCTCATCAGAATGCTGCCGGAGGTCAGGGCGTCCACGGTGAAGGAACTGGCTTCCTCAACCGCTTCGATCTGGGCGGTGAAAGCCTGGTCCAGGGCATGCATGCCCGAGTTGATCAGCGATCCACCCAGGTTGCGCACCACCTTTTCGGATGTTGCTGCCTGAACGATCAGCACAAGCGCTGCTGTTATGAAGACAAAACCGCCGATAACAGTCGTGAGTGTCGGCGTGATGTGAAGGCGCCTGTTGAGGGGCAAGTGTCTGGCCTGCGGACTGAATTTCAATTCATTACCCATACCCCGATAATGTCTTGAGGCAAAGCGCGGGGACGTCGGCCAACCAGGCAACTGCAAGGATCGCGGCCTGTGGCGGGTCAGCCTCGCAAACGGACAACCTCGACTGGTTCCGATTTGCCTTTGACCATATGCGGACCAATGGCCTCCTGATTGATCTTGCTGTCGAGTCGTTTGGCGATTTCGTCCGAGACGAGGATTACCACGTCAGCGTTCTCGTCGATCTCCTTGCCGAGACTTTCCAGACGGGAGGCGGCGTTTACCGTGTCGCCGATGACCGTGTAGTTGACGCGTTCCGGCGCGCCGATGTCGCCGACGACAAGCGGACCCATGTGAAGGCCTATGCGGATGCGCACCGGTGCATCGCCCTGGGCGATGCGCGTCTGATTGTCGGCCCTGATGGCCCGCGCCATTCCGATTGCCGCTCGCGCGGCAGGTTCTGCAGGATTTTCCAGCCGCTCCGGAGCGCCCCAGAAGGCCATGACACTGTCGCCGATGTATTTGTCGATGGTGCCGCCTTCCTGTGTGATTTCCGCTCCCAGCATGGAAAGATGATGGTTCACGAAAGCAGCCGTTTCGCTCGCCGTCATGCCTTCGGAGGCTGACGTGAAGCCGGCGATGTCGGTGAACAGCACCGCGACCTCCCGTTCTTCCGGCGGCGCATCCGCTCTGCCTTCGCGCAGGAGTTTGCGGACGAGTGTCGCCGGAACATAGCGGTTGAAGGCCTTCAAGCCGCCGACCATGGCATTGAACCCCTTCGAGAGATCGTCCAGCTCGCGGATGATACTGGTGGGCAGGGGGAAAACGGCTTCAAGGTTCAGGTCCGCCACTTCTCTGGCTGCAACCGACGCCCGTTGCACCGGCCTTGCGATCCGCCGTGCCAGCAAAACCGCGCCGAGCAGGGAGATGACCAGAAGTCCGCCGCCCACAAGAAGCGCCATCAGCAGTTGCTTCAGCGGCTGGTCCAGGTACTCGGCAGGAAAATGCACGCCAATCCTGACCGGAAGCCCCAGCAGGTTTTTGTTCTTCTGCTCCAGAATCACGAACCGTTTGGCCCCGTCCGGGTCTGTGCCGGAATAGATATCGAGGTCCTCGGAAATGTCGAACGACGCCTTGTCGACCTGGGGCATGTCCTCGAACCCGGCCAGAAAGGCATCGGGGAGCTGAGTAACGTTGAGCAGCGGCATATCCGTGCTGAGGTCGCCAAAGGATTTGTGAAGGTCCGGATGGGCGACGATTTCGTCCGATCCTTCCTTCATCAGGAACACGGTTATGTCGTCCGTGGAAACATGCCAGGTGATTTCGGACATTCTGTCGAGTGACATGCCGATCATCAGGCTACCACGATAGGTTTTTCCCTCGTGGAGCGGGCGCACGAAGACGTAGTAAGTGTGCTCCCGGTTCGGCATATAGAACGGCTCGCTCCAAAACGCGCCGGTCTGTGTCTTTGCGCGTTCGGACAGGGGAACGAGGATCGGGATATCCTTCGCCAGGTTGACGTCGCCGCCCAGCAGCTTGCCATCCGCATCGCCCCTGTCGATATCGACGCCCCGGCCGCTTTCATCCACCAGCACAAGGAAGGACACCTGCTCCATGGGGGCAAGTGCACCGTAGAGATAGGACAGGACAAGGTCGGGGTCGTCGAGCGGCAGCTCCTTGCGCTCATAGGTCAACCGGGTGAATTCGGCGGTTTCGGTGATGGCATGCAGTTGCTCGACAAACGCAGTTTCCGCCGCGTCCATGCCGATGTCGACCAGTTCGCCGCCCATTCGCCTGACGACTTGCGATGAGGTGACAGCCTGTATGAACAGGATGGCGGCTGCAGTTATCAGCACGAAGCTGCCGATGACAGTTGCAAGGGTCGGCGTGATGAAGAGTTTCCTGCGTGCTGACACCGTGACGTCCTGATCGTGCGCTATTTCGTTGCTAGGCTCGTATCTGTTTCAAATTACGCGCCGCGGAGCAATCGGGGAACCGCCGCGAGCGCCAGAAACCTGCTTCAAATACAAAAAGACCCGCAGGGCTGAAGCCACGCGGGTCTCGTGAATTGATGCGTCGAAAGGCGCGTCAGGTGGCTTTTTCAACCCGGTCGAACTTATGACCGTAGTCCACGGCGATTTCGTAGTCGGGGTCCTCAAGAACCGAGACTTCAACAAGGTCGCCTGCCTTGGCCAGAAGCTTCTTGCAGTCCGGCGACAGATGGCGCAGGTGCAGGCGCTTGCCGGCTGCGACATACTTGGAGGCCAGTGCATCGATCGCTTCCAGGCCGGAATGATCGACCACACGGCTGTCGATGAAGTCGACGACAACGTCTTCAGGGTCGTTCAGCGGATCGAACAGGTCGGTGAATCTGGTTGTGGAGCCGAAAAACAACGGCCCGCTCAGACGATAGACCTTCCAGCCTTCCTTGCTTGTGCCCGTGCGGGCACGGATGCGGCTGGCCGCATTCCAGGCATAGGCGAGGGCGGAGATAATCACACCGACAACGACAGCGACCGCGAGATCCGAGTAGACGGTGACACACGTCACGATGACCATCACGAGCGCATCGATCGGCGGGATCTTGTGCATGATCTTCAGGCTGGTCCAGGCAAAGGTGCCGATAACGACCATGAACATCACGCCGACCAGCGCCGCGACCGGGATCTGTTCGATCAGCGGTGAGGCGATGACAATGAAGGAGAGCAGGAATAGAGCTGCGGCAATGCCGGAGATCCGGGTGCGTGCACCGGATTTCACGTTGATCATGGACTGGCCGATCATCGCGCAGCCGCCCATGCCGCCGAAGAAGCCTGTCACCACGTTTGCCGTGCCCTGTGCAAGGCATTCCTTGGAAGCACCGCCCTTGGTGCCGGTCAGGTCGGCCACCAGGTTCAGTGTCAAAAGGGACTCAATCAAGCCGATGGCAGCCAGGATCACGGCGTAGGGCAGGATGATCTGCAATGTGTCGAGCGTCAGCGGCACCATGGGAATGTGGAACTCGGGCAGACCGCCGGAAATCGAGGCCAGATCGCCGACTGCGCGGGTGTCGAGGTTGAAGCCCAGCACGAGCCCGGAGACAACAAGAATGCCCGCGAGCGGCGCCGGAAAGGCAGATGTGATCTTGGGCAGGAACCAGATGACGGCCATGGTGAGCGCGATCAGGCCGAGCATCAGATAAAGCTGAGAGCCCGTCATCCAGGTCAGTCCGCCGTTGCCATCAGGAACCTTGAACTGGCCGAGCTGGGCAAGGAAGATCACGATGGCCAGGCCGTTGACGAAGCCAAGCATGACCGGGTGAGGGACCATGCGAATGAACTTGCCCCACTTCAGCAGGCCCACCACGATCTGGATCAGTCCCATCAGCACTACGGTGGCGAAGAGGTATTCCACTCCATGCAGGCTAACGAGGGAGACCATCACCACGGCCAGGGCGCCGGTCGCACCCGAGATCATGCCCGGTCGGCCGCCGATACAGGCGGTGATGAGGCCGACAAAAAACGCCGCGTAGAGACCTACCAGCGGATTGACGCCGGCAACAAAGGCGAAAGCCACAGCTTCGGGGACAAGCGCCAGGGCGACGGTCAACCCTGCGAGGAGTTCGGTTTTGATGCGGGACGCATCCATTTTCAACGGTTGTTCAGGCGCAACGGCCTCCGCGCGTGCTGACACGAGCTGCTCCGGATATTTGGTGTGGTTTTTTAGGTCAGCGCCAATCCCTGCCCGGATTTGCGCTTTTGACCTGGATCAAGTTGCCATCTTCTAATCGATTTTTTGCAATGCAGCAAGACAGACTACCGAGGAGCAGCCATGCGTTGTCTAGAGTTCTTGAGAGATGAAAGAAAATTGTGGGAAGTCATGGGGTAATTGAAACCGGAAATTTGAATGTCTTCTCCAGATGACATCCAGGAAAAATGGCTACATCGGGTCCAATTGATTTTAGATGCCGGCAAATCATTTCTCGTTTGCGCCGGAAGTGAATGTGGTCAGGCCAATCATATCGGGCTACTGATCGTTCAATTCCCGCTATTTTGGTCCGTTGCTTCCTTTTTCTTTTGCTGCATTGGCATTTGGCGCGCAGGTGAGCCGGTTTCAGTCCATAGGGCTGGCTCTGAAAGCTGAGTGGATGCACCGGTCTGATGCAGGTTTTGGGATGTTCTCATCAGAATTTACCACCGCAATGCAATCAGGTTGCATACCCCGCAAATTGTCCCGTAGGGTCATTGCATCAGATTTTGGATTGCTGAGGACGCGGCCGCAGTCGAACTGCAGATGTTGAACGAGTTTGTCATGGCAGCAGTTAAAGGAGACGCAATGTACCGGCTCATCTTCTGCTCCATGTTGAGCGCTCTTCTTTTTATCTCCACCGCCCGAGCGCAGGAAGTCCTTAGATTATCCGGTTTTGAAGCCCCCAATCTGACGCCGGTCGCAGAGAAAATCCTCGCCAAGGCTTATTCGGAACTCGGCATTCGGATTGAAACAGTCATAAGCAACCCGCAAAGGGCACTGCTGGATGCTGCTTCCGGCAAGACCGATGGAGAGCTGGTTCGGGTGAAGGCCGTCGGAGCCGACCACAGCAGCCTGTTGCGCGTCGATGTGCCGGTCATTGTGGCGCGTACCTTTGCTTATGCGAACAAACGCCAGCTTCGTGGCAAGTCTTTCACCCAGCTCCGGCATTTGCGGGTCGGTCATGTCTCCGGCGCGCGGTTCGCCTCGGAACTGGCAGAGGGGTTTGCCGAGATCTGGACTGCCGACACGCCGGAACAATTGTTCGAGATGCTACGGCGTGACCGCGTCGATCTCGTCATTGCCGGGGAAGGCACGGGGCGGCGCATCATTCGGGACAAGAACCTGGAAGATGTTTTTCCGTTAGGACCGTCTTTGCATGAGGTCGCGTTCTATCACTATCTGCATGAAAAACATGTGGATCTGGTGCCAAGGATCGAAGCCGTTCTGCGAAGGATGCTTTCCGTGCCGGAGGGACAGGAAACCGATGGTGCGGAGGAGAGGGCTCCACGGCAAGACGACAATGTCCTGCACAGGACCGGCTGGAGCTGACAAGCCAGGGCCTCGATTGCACCTCCTCCGGGTTTACCTGCACCCCGTTCAGATGAAAAAGCTCGACGGCACACGCGGCTGGGATTAGAACCGGCAAAAAGGCGCTCGGGAGGAACCATGAAGCCGACCAATCCGGTCTTCACCGGCATTGCCACCACTGTTTTCGAGACGATGTCGCGGCTTGCGATGGCGCATGGCGCGGTGAACCTCGGGCAGGGGTTTCCGGATGTCGACGGTCCTGCGGATATCCGGCAGGCTGCGGCCGATGCGCTGCTGCAGGGGCCGAACCAGTATCCGCCCATGCTGGGCATACCGGACCTGCGACAGGCCGTTGCAGAGGCCAATTGCCGTTTCTACGGTCTGGAGGTCGATCCGCAGACCGAAGTGATGGTCACGTCCGGTGCGACCGAAGCGCTGGCGGATTGCATTTTCGCGCTGGTGTCTCCGGGGGACGAAGTCGTTCTGATCGAGCCTCTTTATGATTGTTACCTGCCGCTGGTGAAACAGGCCGGTGGCATTCCGGTGCGCGTCAGGGTGACCCCACCGAACTGGTCCCTGGACGTAGATGCCCTTCGCGCGGCTTTCTCCGACAAGACCAAGGCTGTCCTGATCAACAATCCGATGAACCCGACGGCGAAGGTGTTTTCGGACGATGAGCTTGAGTTGATCGCGTCTCTTTGCCGGCAGTACGACACCTATGCGATCTGTGACGAAGTCTATGAACATCTCGTCTTTGACGGGCGCCGGCACAGGCCGCTGATGACGCTGGACGGGATGCGCGAACGTACGGTGCGGATCGGCTCCGCGGGAAAGACCTTTTCGCTGACCGGCTGGAAGGTCGGCTATATCACCGGTCCGGCCGCACTGATGGACCCGATTGCCAAGGCGCACCAGTGGGTGACGTTCACCACGCCGCCGCACCTGCAGAAGGCCGTCGCCTTCGGGCTGCGCAAGGGCGACAGTTACTACGACGGCCTGTCGCAAGACCTGGCTGCCAAACGCGACCGCATGGCGGCGGGTCTGGCCGATCTCGGCTTTTCTGTTCTGCCTTGCAACGCGACCTATTTCCTGACGTGCGGATTTGAAGGACTGGGGCTTGGTCGAAGCGATATCGAGGCGTGTGAAATCCTTGTCACCGCCGCTGGCGTTGCGGTGGTGCCCGTCTCCGCCTTCTACGGTTCGGATGCGCCTTCGGGCTACATCCGCTTCTGTTTCTGCAAACAGGATGCCGTCATTGACGAGGCGCTGGCCCGTCTAGCAGCATTTTTGACTGCGGCCCGCGCCGAATCCGCTTAGCCTGACATTATGAAACCCTGGAAATGAGAAACTTCATGGACAATCCGGCTCTGGTCGACGTTACCCGCGGCTCCGTTATCGAAAGCCTGCATCGGGGCAGCATCGCGATCGTCGATAGCGCCGGAAAGCTCGTTTTCGGTATCGGCAATGTGGATGCCCGGGTGTTTCCACGCTCTGCCATAAAGGCGCTTCAGGCCTTGCCTCTGGTGGAATCCGGCGCTGCAGAAGCGCTCGATTATTCCGATGCGGAACTGGCGCTTGCCTGCGCCTCGCACAATGGCGAAGAAGTTCATGCCAATTCGGCGCGGGTCATGCTGATAAAAGCTGGCCTTGCGGAAGATCATCTGGAATGCGGTCCGCAGTGGCCGCAGCGCATGGAAGATGCTGCCAAACTGATCCTTGCAAATGAGACGCCCTGCGGCCTGCACAACAACTGTTCGGGCAAACATGCCGGTTTTCTTGGTCTGGCCAAGGTCATGGGGGTGGAGACGCGCGGCTATGTGAATGCGGAACATCCGGTGCAGCGTGAAGTTCGCAACGTGATGGAGCAGATGACCGGGGACACCCTGTCGGAAGATGTCTGCGGCACGGATGGCTGTTCGATCCCGACTTATGCTTCGCCTTTGCGCAGCTTCGCCCGCGCCTTTGCAGCCTTCGGGACAGGCGAGGGACTGGAACCGCTGCGGGCCGAGGCTGCGGAGCGGCTGTTCGATGCCTGCATCAACGAGCCTTACATGGTCGCCGGCACAGATCGTTTCTGTACGCGGGTGATGGATGCTTTCCGTGGCCGTGTCTTTGTCAAGACCGGTGCTGAAGGCGTCTTCTGTGCGTCCATTCCGGAGCTTGGGTTCGGCGTTTCGCTGAAATGCGACGACGGTGCAACCCGGGCGTCCGAAGTGATGATGGCAACCGTCCTGGAGGCGATGCTGGAGCTTAATGACGATGAGGCCGCTTTGCTCGACGGACTCGTCAACCCGCCGATCCTGACCCGGGTCGGTATCCAGGCCGGGCATATCAAGCCGCGTGAGGACTTTCTGACCGAGTTGAAGGCGGCACTGCCCTGAGATAGGCCTTAGCGAGTCCGGATCACAAACCTCCTCTCGACGGGTCGCAAAAGCGGTGTCTCAAAGCAGGAACCAAACATTCGAGGAAACGGACCGCATTCGTGACGGTCGCGATGGTCCTTCTCCAATTCGGGTGTGATCAGGATCTTCCGTTTCTCAAAGGTCTTTCGTCATCAGCACCTTGTTGCCATTTCTTTCCATTTCACTCCAGCCAAGATGGGCGTAGAGCGCGATATTCTCAGGCATGCCTGTATGGGTTGCCAGATGCATCGCGCGCGCCCCGTTCTTCCCGGCAAATTCCTCGGCCGCTTCGATCAGACGTCGGCCGACACCCCGGCCCTTGACGTGCGGATCGACGGCAAGGTTCATCAGATGTGCGCTGTTGCCGCTGAGACCCAAAATGGCGCAGCCGATGATCCTGTCCGCGATTTCGGCGACGAAGACATGGTTCTGTGAGATGTCTGCGGCGATGCCGGCGGAGACGTCGGGCAAGTCCGGCAGGGTTGATTTTACCGGTGCATAGGCTGCGTCGATGCACGCTTTCAGCTGCGGTGCGTCTTGCAATTTCGCCTTGCGGATGGCTGGTTGAGCGCTTGGTTTTGTCACTGGAGTATTCTCATGGCCCATCGTCCCGGTCTGTCCTTCCACTTTACTCATGCGATAACCCGTACGCCTGCCGATAGCGTGGCCGACGGTATCCGGGCGGTGGATACTGGCAACCCGAGCGGCGAGAAATTCCGGGCAGAACATGAGCTTTACGTGCAAGCGTTGCAAGAAGCGGGGCTGACGGTCGACGTTCTGCCTCCGCTGGAAGCTTTTCCTGACAGTTGCTTTGTCGAAGACCCGGCGTTTTGCCTGCCGGAAGGGGCGATTCAGCTTCGCCCGGGGGCAGCCAGCCGCGCAGGGGAAAGCGCCGAGATCCGCGCTGCGCTTGAAAACCGTTTCGGCAAGGTCGTCGAACTGCCGGGAACCGGCAATGTCGATGGCGGCGATATCCTGATGCTTGATGATGTCATCCTGATCGGTCTGTCCGCGCGTACCGACCGGGAAGGCGCTGATGCCTTTGCCGGACTGCTGGGCGAATGGGGGTACAAGGCTGAAGTTTGCGAAACGCCGGAAGGCGTGCTGCATTTCAAGACGGCTTGCTCCACCCTTGGAGATGGCGTTATCCTCGCGACCAAGGTGATGGCGGACAGTGGATTTTTCGGCGACCGTGAAATCGTGGTCGTGCCGGAAGGCGAAGACTATGCTGCCAACGTCATCCGCGTGAACGATGTGGTGATGGTGCCGGAAGGCTATCCGAAAACCCAGGCTGCCATCGAGGCGGCCGGTTTTACAACCGTCGTTCTGCCGACCCACGAAGCCCGAAAGGTCGATGGCGGCCTGTCCTGCCTGTCGCTGCGGTTTGCGCTGGACTGATCGATCACGATCTTCTCAGGTCCTAGACCTGTTTGTCTCGATCATGGGAAAGCGCGGAAGCGCCTTCTCAGGATGAGGCCGTCGAGAAGCATCAGACTTTCGACCTCCTTGGTTCATGCCATGACGCATCATGGCATCCATGCCGTTCCGTTTCCGCTTGTAGTGTTGGTACCTGAGGGGTGGAGATAGCGGTCGCCGGTGGTCCTGGAGGATGAGCGTGTTCTGCGGTCAGGCAGCCACCTGATTGCCGTGAACGGTCAGATTGCTGAATTCAGAAACATCGTTCAGTTCGCCTGTTGCTTTTTCGAGCCAGCGGAAGCCGTTGATGGCACCCTGTTTCGAGCCCTGGACGATGTTGTTTGTGATGACGGCGGCACCTGCGCCATCGACCACGGTTACCGCAATGCCGGTGCCGCAGTCCCGGATCACGTTCTGGGAGGCTGCGATGTTGCGCATGTAGGGGCCCCAGCCGAGCATCAGGCCGAATTTCGGCGCGCCTTCAACCACATTGCCGGTCAGCGTCGTGTCCGCTTCAACCGCGATGCCGATGCCGAAGCCGGCGACTTCCGGTGGATATGGGCCTTCCTTCTTGATGTTGCGGATCAGATTGCCGGAACAGACCGCCAGGCGGCCGCCATCCATGAAGTTGGCGATGGAAATGCCGATCGTGCCACCGTCGACGATATTATTGGCTATGACAGCTCCCTGAAAGCCGAATTCGGAATAGATCGCGGTTTCGCCGGAACGAAAGCAGGAATTGCCGATGATCTGGACGTTGGATCCGGCATTGGACCGGATCGCTGAGAAAGCGCAGTCCGCGACGCGGTTGTTGGAAACCATGACGCCATGGGCGCGGAAGACATTGATGCCGTTCCCGAACTGACCGGTTCCGCCGTAGCGGGCGCCGATGCGCTCCACCCGGTTGCCGGAGACGATGGTGCCGTCTTCCCCTTCACGCCAGCGGTGCACCCAGATGCCACCATTGGCACAGTCGGCCACCGTATTGCCGGTGATGGCCAAGCCCTCGGCCTCGTTCGAGCGAAGACCCGCTTCGGCAGCACCGGAAATCCGGCAATTTTCGACACGGCCTGAACAGCGGTCCAGCAACAGCCCCATCTTGGAAGAACCGGTGATCTCGCAATTGTCCAGGGTAACGTTCCTGACGCCGATGAAATGGAGCAGTCCTTCGGTGAAATCGCCGATGGAGCGATTGGCGCCGTCGAAGGTTATGCCGGTCAGGCCGACGTTGGACACGTTCTCGGCGCGGATCAACTGGCCGCCGCCGCCCTGATAGACAAGCCGTGTCCTGCCGGGAACGCCCACAATCAACGTGCCGGAAGGCAGGCGAAGGTTGGCGACCGGGTAGGTGCCGGCTGGCAGGAAAAGGGCGCGGCCACGCTCCACAGCCCGGTTGACGGCATTTTGAAACTGGGCGCTTTGGTCGTCGGCCGCATTGGGCAGGAGGCCAAGTTCCTGGGAATCGATGGAGCCGCGCAGGTCGGCAACCTTCATCTGGGCCGCGGCGACTGTCCCGGAAAGACACAAAGCTGTCCCGGCTAGAAACGCGCGGCGGTTCAGTTTTGAAAGGTTACGTGTCATCGGTCCGGCCAATTGCTCGCTTGCGTCCCGGATTGGGATGCGTCTCAGGTATCTGCGGTTGCAAACGCAAGAGCCGTGCCGGAATGACCATCAGGCAATAGTTAAGTCGGCACAAAAAAACCGGCCAGGCACAAGGCCCGGCCGGTCAGTTAACCGATCTACAGGGGCAGAAGAGACCGGTCAGAGGCTGCTCGGGTCGACGCTTTCCAGACCAACCCAGTTTTCATCAGCCTTGGTGATGAAGCCCGGGATGTCCTTGTTCCAGCGTTCCTGGATCGACGGCGCGAGGTTGAGGTAAAGCTTGTTGTCGACGATCTTCCACAGGTCCGGATCGCCATCGACTTTCACGCCCATGGCAGCGCCAAAGGCACAGAAACCGCCGTATTGCGGCAGGTACTTTTCCGGGTTCTGCTTGAAGAGCTTGCGGTTTTCTTCAGAAGCGAAGCGGTAGGTGGCACCGTTATGGACTTCAGTGATGGAGATATCACCGTCCTGCGGAGCTCCATTGACGAAATAGGAGACCGGGTCGACACCGCGAAGGGCGAGGCCCGTGATGGTGGCGTTGACATCGAAACCGGCACCGAAGGCGCTGGAAACCAGACCGGTGACAACGACAAGAGCCGCGACCGAGCCGCGAATGAAGTTTGCGAACATTTAGAAACACTCCCGAGGGGTTGAACTTGTCCGGCGAAGAGGTGCTCAAGCGATGGTGAAATTGGAACCAATTGGTTCCTAATTGGTCGCACTTGACCAACCCTGCCGGTGGTTCCTAAATAGAGTTAGGAACCGAATGGTACAAAACACAAGCGCGTGACACACGGTTGAGCATTTCGTGAATGCGGCTTGACGGGAGACAGAATGGCAAGACCTCGGGAATTCGATGCCGATGAGGCACTGGAAAAGGCCATGGAACTGTTCTGGGACGTTGGCTACGACGAAGCCTCTCTGTCCGAGTTGCTCGGTGCCATGGCGATCACCAAGGGCTCTTTCTACAAGGCGTTCCAGGACAAGCAGTCGGTCTATCTGGCAACGCTCGACAGGTACAACGATCAGGTGGTCGGCAACACCGTCGCCTTTCTGGGCGACCCGGCAGAAGGCACGGGTGGGGACCGCATCCTCGCCCTGTTCGGTCGGATCGCCGATCTCGCGCAGAAGGAAGGCGACAGACTGGGCTGCTTTTTGTGCAATGCCCTGGTCGACAAGGCAGGGGGCTCCGAGGCGGAAGCAAAGCTGCAGGCCATGACCAGACGTCTGGAAAACGGTTTTTGCCGTGCGCTTCAGGATGATGGGCTTGAGGAAACCGACGCACGCGGCACCGCACGTGGCATTCTGACAGCCTATTTCGGCTTGCGGGTTCTCGGCCGGGCGGGCTTATCAGCCGATATGGCGGCGGACTGCATTCGCCAGGTCGAGAGGATGCTTGGGCGCGTGCGTTGAGGCTGAAGCCGGAGCAGGTGGTTTTTTGCGGCTTGGGGACTTTGAAGTCCCGAAATACTGAATTTCAGATAATCCAATACCACCTCATCCTGAGGAAGCACGAAGTGCTGTCTCGATGGATGGGCGACACATTCCGGAGCAAGCGGCCCATCCTTTTAGATGGGCTTTCAGCCCTCCGCAGGATGAGGGTGAAGGGATGAGGGGAAAGATTCTTCAGGAGAGTGTCCCGCGCCCCCTTATCGCAAGCGCCTTGCCAGTTCCCGCAGGATCCTAACGGCAGCTTCCTCGATGACCGGATAGGTCGGTCTTGTGTCGCGCGGGCCTTTCGGCAACGCGGGAACATGAACGAAGATGCTCGCAATGCCCGAGCCGATGGAATCCCAAAGCGTGGCGTTGCAGAGATAGGTTCCGGCATTGGTGGACAGCCGGGCCGGTGCGCCTGCGGCAAGAGCAGCATCGCGCAGCGGGGCGGCGGGCAGGGTCGATCGCCGCGAGCGTTCTTGCGAGAGCGCCAGTTCCGGCCTCGCCGGTGCCTTGCCCAAGGCATCCGGGCGCACACGCACAGCCCTGTTGACGGCCCTTGTTTCTATGTTGATGGTTCGCCGGGTGCCGTCGACGCCGAAATGCACGATGGCATCCGGCAGAAGGGTCGTGCGGAGCCGGCCGGTAACCTCTTCACGCCCCGCCCAGGTGGTCGGCAGGACATGAAAGACGAAGTCGACACCTGACTGATGCGCCCGCATGCGCTTGGCCAGCCGCCGCATCAGCCGTTCTGTCGGATTGACGGGTGCCCCGGGGAAGGGTGAAAAGCCGGTGACCAGAACGGTCTTGCGAACAGACGTCTTCATTCGCCAAGCCCCATTAACGTGGCCAGTTCATCGACTGCGAGCGAAACGGCGGTCTTGCCGCCGCGCACTTCTTCTTCAAGCGATTTGAGACGCTCGGCTGTGCGGGTGTTCGTTGTGAGCGCTTCCATCATGCGCTGCTGAAGCATGTCCCACATCCAGGCGACCTGCTGGCGGCTTCGTTTTTCATGCCATTCACCGCTGGCCTGCATGCGCTCGCGGTAGACGGTGATCTGGTCCCACAGATTATCGAGGCCTTCGTTGGCAAGGCCGGACACCGTGATGACGGGCGGGGTCCATGTGGGCGACTTGGGGGCCAGGATGTGCAGGGCGGCACGGTAATCCGAGGCAGCGGCGCGCGCACGGTTTGCACCGTCGCCGTCTGCCTTGTTGACGGCGATCATGTCGGCGATTTCAAGAACGCCCTTCTTGATGCCCTGAAGCTCGTCACCGGCACCGGGCAGCATCAGGACAAGGAAGAAGTCCACCATGTCGGCAACGGTCGTTTCCGATTGGCCGATGCCGACAGTCTCCACCAGGATCACATCGTAGCCGGCTGCCTCGCACAACAGCATGGTTTCCCGCGTCTTTGCGGCAACCCCGCCGAGGGTGCCTGCGGAGGGCGAGGGGCGGATGAAGGCATTCGGGTCGACGGCAAGCTGTGCCATGCGCGTCTTGTCGCCAAGGATCGATCCGCCGGTGCGGGTGGAGGAGGGGTCGACGGCTAGCACGGCAACCTTGTGCCCTGCCGCCGTCAGATTTGACCCCAGAGTATCGATGGTGGTCGACTTGCCGACGCCCGGCACGCCGGTAATTCCAACCCTGAGCGCCTTGCCCGTCAGAGGCAGCAGATCCTGGATCAGATGCTGGGCCAGACGGCGGTGCTCGCGCTTGCGCGACTCCACAAGCGTGATGGCTCGGGCCAGCGCCGCGCGCTGTCCGGCTTTCAGACCGTCCGCCAGTTTGGCCGGGTCAAGATTTCGTGGCGTTGTCGTCATGCCTCAAGGTGTTAGCGCAGGATTCGGCAAAGGTCACTGCCGCCAAAGGGTGAAGGTGCATTCGTGATGCATTCAGATGGCGCAAAACAGCGTCAAACTGGATGGAAACATTGAAACCCGCAGGCAAAAACGTGTTAGATACACGCCACTTCGATGAAATTCATTTTTGGTGCTGCATGACACCCTTGTCCTATCTGAAAGCCCCGTTCTGGGTTCTGGGTCTCGCCGGAACCGACAAGTCACCGCGCAAGAACCCGCTGCTGGGCAGCGAGCGGCTGAATACCTGGGGGCTGCACAAGAAACGGGTGAAACTTGCCGCTGATCTGGCCGCGCACCGACGCGCGAAGCTGGCACATCTGGTGGACCGGGAGCAGCAGGCTTTCTTCGATGAGAATGGCTATTTCCTGGTCAAGGACTTCCTGCCGGAGGACACGTTCCGCCAGCTCAAGGAAGAGGTGTTCAACCAGCCGTTCGAATCGCGGGAGATGCGCCAGGGACAGGCGGTAACGCGGATGACCCTACTGCCGCCGGACGTGCTGCGCAGAAACGCGGCGCTGGCTGCGACCGTACGCGACCCGCGCGCGATCAACATGATCCGCTATGCCGCCTCACAGGGAGGGCAGCCGCTCAACTTCATTCAGACAGTTCTTGTCGAACCGCTGAAGGTGAAGAAAAAGGACCCGCAGTCCGATGCGCACGCCGACACGTTCCACGCAACGTCCAAGGCCTGGCTGTTCCTGCAGGATGTCGGCGAGGAGAATGGACCATTCTTCTTTGTGCCGGGCTCGCACAAACTCACCAAGGAGCGGCTGGAATGGGAGTATGAGTGCTCCCTGAGCGCAGCCAAGGACCTGAGATCCCATCATGCCAGCGGTTCGTTCCGCATAAAGGCGGATGAGCTTGCCTCTCTGGGCCTGCCGCAACCGAAGAAGATGGCGGTGCCGGAAAACACGCTGATCGTGGCTGATACCTTCGCCTTCCATGGCCGCACGCCGTCCGACAAGCCGACGATCCGCTCGGAAATCCACTGGCACATGCGCCGCAACCCATTCCTGCCGTGGACAGGCGGCGACATCAAGGCACTGCCGGGTCTCAAGGATCGCGGTATGCCGGTCTTGATGGATCTCGCCGATGTTGCGGAAAAGACCCTGAAACAGCGTAACGTTTGGCGCAAGGTGGGCGAAGTCATGGTCCGTTCACAGCCGCATGTGTGAGGGCTGAGGTATCTTCTGATTTCTTTGTTTCAGAGATCCGATAGTCAATTGTTCCCGTCCAACCTCATCCTGAGGAGGACCGGAAGGTCCGTCTCGAAGGATGGGCCACTTGCTCAGGAGTGTGCCGCCCATCCTTCGAGACAGCGCTTTAGCGCTTCCTCAGGATGAGGGGGAAATTGGGGGCTGTCGGAATGAACCTGGCTGGTTGTAACCGTCAGCTCTTCGGTGTCCAGAGGATCCGCTGGAGCTGGGCGTCGAACAGGTCGTTTTCGGCCGGCAAGCGGTCGAACGGGCCGTCGTAGCCCGGGATTGCGTAGACCAGTTCCACGTTCGGATGGCCGTCGGAATGGCAGATTGCCATGCCACGCCACAGGTTCTGACCGACGCGGCAATCGGCACGCGAGGAGCCGATTTCGGAAAAGGTCATGCCGATCCGCTCGCCGTTCGGGCCTTGAAGGTGGTGGGTCACACCGTGGACGGTGCGGATCTTGCCGTTCTGGCCCTTGAAAACCTGCAACACCTGAAACCCGTCGCTGTTGAAAGCCGCGAGTGCCCATTCGGTGGAATTTTCGTTGGCTGTCTGAATGCCTTCGGTGGTGAAGCCGGGCAGGGCGGCCTCGATGGCCTTCTGGCCGTATTGGGTCTCACCGGTAATGCCGCCGACATGATCTTCCGAGATCTGGACCAGGGTGATGTCGGAGGTTCGTACCAACCGCCCGGATGTACCGTCCAGATCTGACGTCGGGGCGCAGGCCGCTCCTGTAAGTGCGAAAAGGCAGGCAAGACCGATGGCAGTTAGACGCATAATGATACTCGGGCTGAGGTGTCTGCGCCGAAGCGCGCAGAAGCGATACGGGATTTACCAAGTAACGTCTTGTTTGCAAAGAGAGCGATGACCCCTGTGGACAGTTTCCGGATTGTCCGGGAAAGTGCCGCAAGGGCTTCAAGGCCTTTGTTTTGTCGCCTGTCAGGTTTCGTCCCGGTTGATCCATTTGGGCGCGGAAGGCGGTGCATAATTCTCGAACTGGCGGATCATATCCAGCGGAGAACTGGCGATCTGCACCATGTCGCGCATCACCTGTTTGGTGAAACCCTGCTGGGTCTGGTGGTTGAGGAAGGTGATCAGGTGATCGTAATAGCCTTCGGCGTTGAGAAAACCGCAGGGCTTCTTGTGATAGCCGAGCTGCCCCCAGGTCCAGACTTCGAAAATCTCTTCCAGCGTGCCAACGCCGCCAGGAAGCGCAATGAAGGCGTCGGAGAGATCGGCCATCATCGCCTTGCGTTCATGCATTGAATCGACAAGGTGCAGCTCGCTCAAGCCTTCATGGCCGATTTCCTTGTCCTGCAGGGATCGGGGCAGCACGCCGATCACCTTGCCCCCGGAAGCAAGTGCGGCATCGGCAACCGTGCCCATCAGGCCAACCTTGGCGCCGCCATAGACAAGCGTATAGCCCTGTTCGGCGATGACGCGTCCCGTATCACGTGCAACATCTGCATATGCCTCGAGCGCGCCATAGCTGGAGCCGCAAAAGACGCAAATGGATTTCATGTCTGTTCTCCGGTTGCTGACGCGGAAGGGGATGTCATCAGGGTAACGTGTTCGCGGTCAGTTCCAAGGCACGCGGAGGTTTCCTTCCGCGTGCCCATTGCGAGGCTTAGTCTTTGGCCAGTTCGTCAAGGACGCGGGCCCAGGAACGGATGCCCTTGTGGAAGCTGGTCAGATTGTATTTTTCGTTCGGCGAGTGAATCTGGTCGTCTTCCAGACCAAAGCCGATCAGCAGGGAATCCATGCCCAGCCTGCGCTTGAAGTCACCCACGATCGGGATCGATCCGCCCATTCCGGTCAGCGCGACATCCTTGCCCCATTCGGCCTTGAGGGCTTTCTTGCCTTTTTCCAGAGCCGGCATCGCAAAGTCGAGCCGTAACGCAGGGCTGCCGTCCTTGGCGATGAAATCCACCGTGCAGTCCGCCGGGACTTTCGAGCGCACATAGGCGCGGAACGCTTCCTGGATCTTGTCCGGATCCTGATCGCCAACAAGACGGAAGGTGAATTTGGCATGAGCTTCGGACGGGATCACGGTTTTGGAGCCGGCTCCCTGGTAACCGCCCCACATGCCGTTCACTTCAACGGTCGGGCGGGTCCACAGGTGCTCAAGCGGCATGCGGTCCTTTTCGCCGCGCGGATATTTCAGGCCGACGTCGCCGAGGAATTCCTCGACCGAGAAACCGAGCTCGCCCCACATCCTGGTGACTTCTTCCGGCATATCGATGACACCGTCGTAGAACCCGGGCAGGGTCACCTTGCCGTTTTCGTCGTGCAGACCGGCAATGATCGAGGCGACGATGTGGTTCGGGTTTTGAGCCGAACCGCCATAGGAGCCAGAGTGCAGGTCACGGCTGGCCGCCTTGACGATGACCTCGTCCCCGACCATGCCACGCAGCATGATGGAGATTGCGGGCGTTTCCGCGTCCCACATGCCGGTGTCGCACACAAGTGCGAGGTCGCAGGTCAGTTCGTCCTTGTTGGCATCAAGGAAGGGATGAAGGGACGGCGAACCGGATTCTTCCTCACCTTCGAACAGGATCGTCACGTCGAGCGGCAGGTCGCCGGTTTCTTCCAGATAGGCGCGCGCTGCTTCGACAAAGGTCATCAACTGGCCCTTGTCGTCGGCGGACCCACGGGCAACGATGATCTTGCTGCCGTCCGGCTTTGTTTCGATGGCCGGGTCAAACGGGTCGCGCTTCCACAGGTTCAGCGGATCGACTGGCTGAACGTCGTAGTGGCCGTAAAACAGCACGTGCGGGCCCGGCTTGCCCGACTTGCGGTGGCCGACAACCATCGGATGGCCGGTCGTGTCGCGCACGGAGGCTTCAAAGCCGATGTCGTTCAGTTCTTTCGCCAGCCATTCTGCAGCCTCGCGGCAGGGGGCCTTGAAGGCCGGATCGGTGGAGATGCTCTTGATCTTGAGGAGGTCGAACAGACGGTCGAGGCTATTGTCGAGATTGGCATCGATGCGCGCCAAGACCTTGTCGATGGAACTCATAACGGATCCTTGAATTTTTGTACAAATAGGAGCTGAGGCCCGATGGACTCAGGCAATGTGAGAAGGTCCTAACAGGCCATATCGGCGCGCCGAGCGCAATTGCTTATTGCCGAAGCCGAAGCCTGTCGCAGCGTGCCGGACGCGGAAGCGTCAGGCGGCCTGCGTCTCTTCCTTATCGCTGGCAGGGCGGCTGTCTCCGGCTGCCTGTCCATCCTGAAGTCCCTTGTCGCGGGACAGATAGACGGTCGACGACGGATAGGCGATTTCCGAGCCGTTTGTTTCGACAATCTCCCTTATGCCGAACAGCAGTTCTTCCTGAATTTCGAGGAAGTCGGCCATGTTGGAGGCCTGCACATAGGCATAGACGTCGACCGTAACGGCATAGTCGTCGAAGCTGATCAGACGGACGCGCAGCGGATCTTCGACCACCTTTTCATGCGCCTGAAGGTAATCATGGATCGCAGCCAGAATGCGCTTCAGGGCTTCCTGGCTGGTTTCGTAGCGCAAGCCGAGCTTGTGGCGGAAATGAAACTGGTCGCGGTAGCTGTAGTTGATGATTTTCCGTTTGGCGAGGTCGGCATTGGCAACGGTGATGAGCGTTCGGTCAAGCGCCCTGATGCGGGTGGAACGGATGCCGATGGATTCCACCGTGCCGGCCAGATCGTCGAACTGGCAGAACTCGCCAACGCGCACCATCCGGTCGGCATAAAGAATGATCCCGCCGATCAGGTTTTCAATCGTCGGCTGGGCGGCAAGGGCAATGGCGAGGCCGCCGACACCGAGACCTGCGATGACGCCGTAGATCGGAATGCCGATCTGGGTTGCGCCATAACCCAGCACGATCAGCGCAATGCCAAGGGAGAAGACGCGGAAACCCGTGCGCAGAAGACTGACATCGAGACCGTCCCTGGCAGCGCCGGAGCTGCTGGAAAACCAGACGTAGAAGAGCTGCAGGATCTGGTAAACCATCCAGGACGTGGCCGACCAGATGATGGCCGTGCTCGCCGTGCCGATGGCCACAAGAGGCGTGCCGGTGATGTTGATCTGGTCTTCGCACAGATAACGGAAAAGGCTTGCTCCAAGAATCACGAGGATCGGATTGAGGATCGCATGCACGATACGGGTGCCTTCATGCACCGACACCGCGCGCATTCTGCGCCAGCGGACGTAATAGCCGAGCACAATTGCATAAACGGCAAACAGGCCGATGAGGGCGAGCCATTGCCAATAGGCCTGATCGGCAAAGTGCTTATGCAGGAAATCGGGCCCGGCTTCGATCACATCATACCAGAGCGGTGCGACCAGGTTGCCAGGGGTGTAGATGTAATATTCGAAGAGGTCTTCCCCCCTGTCGGCCTTGATGGGCAGCACCCGGACAACGGCATAGTCTTCGGGAATGCGTTCGACGGAGGATTTCGAAAACAGATACTGGCCGTGCCGTTCTCCAGTGTCCTGTCGTATCAGTGTGATGCTGGTGCCGGGGATCGTCCAGTGGTCGGGCAGGCTGGACTGATCGCCGGTCCTGATGAAGCTGCCGGCGGGCGAGCCGGGAATGTCTTCAAAAAGAGGCGCCGGTATCCTGTCCAGGATCTCCTGAAGCTGCAGCGCGATCTCGACGCTGGCATTTTCGCGCGAGGTTACGGGGATGTCGCTCAGGTCGAAGGTTTGCGCTGCCTTCGACAGGAGCGCCTCGACCAGAACCAGTGTTTCCTGTTCTTCGTCCGACAGAAACAGCCGGTTGCTGTTGTCATAGCTGTCCCGGACAGACATCCAGAGCGTGTTCACTTCGTTCATGATGTAGACGAAGCTTTCCAGTGTCGCACGCGGGCTGGACGTGTCCGGAGGCGAGATCGGGTTGTCGCGCAGGTATTCACGTGCCTGTGCAATCCGTTCCTGATCCAGCTTTCCCACGCGCTCCTGGCTCACCACAGCCGCCGCGTCGGGTGTCTGTGCCCAGGCCCCTGAAGCCCCGGTGATCACAGCGGTTATAAGTGACAGCAGAAACAGCAGATGCAGCAGCGGCGTGACAGGGCGCTGATGCAAACGCTCGGCTTTCACGTTCGGTTGTGGCCGGATTACTCGGTCTTGCATGATGCCCCATCTACCCGTTGTTGCGCCTACAGCCATAACGGGAAGGGGTAACCATCCTGTTACCCGGGGGAAAATTATATCATCCGTACTATTTGCGATCCGGTTTGGTGTCATCGCTCGCTGTCAGGACGACTTCTACCCGAGCTGGTCCGATGGCATCTTCAAGCCGGGCCGAGAGCAGGTCGCGGAACTCGTCTATTTCCTCGGCAAGAACCGGTTTCTTCGGATCGAGATAGACAGCAACCCAGTGCATGCGACCGGCCTGGAGAACGGCGGCTCGGTGAAGACGGTAGCCTTTCTCGCGGGCGAGGGTCCGGGCCGCACGGGCGACCTTGGCATAGGTTCCGCTTGGCGCGCTGACACCGGCAAGATCGGCCAGTGTCGTGCGGAACGTCGAAAGCGGCTGCCAGATGATTGCAAGGATCAGCACCAGAACGATCACCGCATCTCCGATCGGCACGTAAGGGCCCAGAATCGTGCCTTCCAGATAGGGCAGGGACAGCAGTGCAGCCCCCGAACCCACGCTGAGCGCGCCGTCAATGAGCGCGGCGCGGGCTTCTGTCCTCAGGATCGCGCTGCGCCGGCCGGTGTTTCTGTAGGCACGGTGAAAATTGGCTGCAAGGCCAAGGCAGATGCTGACGATGACAACCGCGTAAACCGCAATCGGCCCGAACACCAGTTGCGGCACGACGCCACCGGAAAAGAAGGTCCAGATTTTCGAAATGGAGACGAAAGCTGCAAAGACCAGCACACCGATCAGGATCAGGCTGCGGAAGGTGACGTAGAGCACCTCGTCGAAATCATGCCCCCAGGGCCTGGAGCGTGTCGGCGGCAGGCCGACCCTTGCGCCTATGCGGGCGGCGGCAATGGCGGAAATGAAGTTGACTGCCGAATAAAGCCCGTCCACCAGCATGGCGTCGGACCTGGATGCCCAGGCGGTCAAGAGCCCGGCAGCAGCCATGAACAGGTTGGCCCATTTGCCGACGACAAGCGCCCTGCGCTCGATTGCCAGGTTCTGGGCCACACTTGCCGACATCGCTTGATCTAGTTGCCTCTTTTCAGGGACCCAAGCAAGCCGCGCACGAGCGCCCGTCCGAGTGAAGAGCCCAGGCTTCTCGCCGCTGATTTAAGCCCTGCCTCCAGAACCGTGTCACGCTGGCCACGGCGGTTGCTGCGCCGCTCCCGGCTTTCCTGACGCGGTCTGTCATCGCGTCCGAAGTCGGGAAGCTGGAAGCCGGAGCGGGAGCGGCGGGGCTCGCCATGCTTTTGGGCGTAGCTGTCTTCCTTTTCCCGCCGCCGCTCTTCCTGTCGCTGGGCCTCTTGCGCACGGCCCATCAGGACCTCGTAGGCGGACGTGCGGTCGCGGGTGCGCTCGTATGTGCCGAAGACCGGGCTGGACTGTATCAGCGCGCGTCGTTCAGCCTGGGTAACCGGACCGAGCCGGGAACAGGGAGGGCGGATCAGCGTGCGCTGAACAACCGACGGAATGCCTTTGCCTTCCAGGGTAGAGACCAGGGCTTCGCCGACACCAAGCTCGGTGATCACCCGTTCGGTGTTGAGGTCCGGGTTTGGGCGGAAGGTTTCGGCAGCCGCCCGTACGGCCTTCTGGTCGCGTGGGGTGAAGGCGCGCAGGGCATGCTGGATACGGTTGCCAAGCTGGGAAAGCACCGTCTCCGGTACGTCCAGGGGGTTCTGGGTGACGAAATAGACACCGACACCCTTGGAGCGGATCAGCCGGACAACCTGTTCCACCTTTTCTATCAATGCCTTGGGCGCATCGGAGAAGAGAAGATGGGCTTCATCGAAGAAGAACACCAGTTTCGGTTTTTCAGGATCACCGACTTCCGGCAGTTCCTCGAAGAGTTCCGACAGCATCCAGAGCAGAAACACGCCGTAGAGGCGGGGAGCGGACATGAGTTTGTCCGCTGCAAGAATATTGACGACGCCGCGTCCGTCCGGCGCTGTGCGGATGAAGTCACGGATGTCCAGTGCCGGTTCCCCGAAGAAGTGTTCACCCCCCTGGCGCTCCAGCACCAGAAGGCGGCGCTGGATGGCGCCGACGGAGGCCTTGGAGACGTTGCCGTAGATGGTCGACAGTTCAGACGCCCGCTCTGCCACATGGGACAGCATGGCCCGGAGGTCTTTCAGGTCCAGTAGAAGCAGGCCTTCATCGTCTGCCAATTCGAACAGGACGTTCAGAACGCCTTCCTGGGTATCGTTGAGTTCCAGCAGGCGAGCAAGCAGCAGCGGACCGATTTCCGAAACGGTGGTGCGGATCGGGTGCCCCTGCTCGCCGAGAAGGTCCCAGAACACCGCGGGAAAGGCTTCGTAGCTGTATTCGTCAGCTATCCCGACATCGCTGGCGCGTTTTTCCAGAAAATCCTTTGAGACGCCAGAGGTGGCTAGGCCCGACAGGTCGCCCTTGATATCGGCGCAGAAGACAGGAACTCCGGCCTTTGAAAAGCCTTCGGCGAGGATCTGAAGCGACACCGTCTTGCCCGTGCCAGTGGCTCCGGCAATCAGGCCGTGGCGGTTGGCGAGCTTGAGTGTGAGGGTTTCTTCCCTGGTGCTGGACCCAATGAAAATACTGTCTTTCGCCGTCACGTTTATCCCCCGAATCCCTGCATCTTGCCGCAGCCTAGTGCCTTTCGCGACGAGATTGAAATATTCTGTTGCCAGGGGAAGCTGCGCAAGAGCGCAGGGTGGATGCGGCATAGTCAAGCAGAACGGGAATTGACCATCGACGCGGGCACCTTCCGGCTTGTATAGAGAAGCCAAACAAGCGCCTGATGACTTGGCGCCAGATATTTGATCAGGAGATTTTCATGGAAGAGCTCATCAACCGGATCATGGCGGCTGCCGGCATTGAAGAAGATGTCGCAAAGAACGCTATCGGCATCATTCTGGGCTTCCTGAACAAGGAAGGTCCGGAAGACAAGATGGAGCTCATCTTCGATGCTTTGCCGGGGGCCAAAGAACTGGTGGAAGAGCGGGCCGCAGCACGTTCCGGCGGCGGCTTTCTGAGTGGCCTTGGAAGCATGATGGGCGGCGGCATGGGCGCCATGGCCGCGCTGAATGAGTTGACCAATGCAGGCCTTGATATGGATGGCGTGCAAAGTGTTGTCAAAGAACTCGTTTCCTATGCTAAGGAAAAAGCCGGGGACGATGTTGTGAACGAAGTGGTTTCACAAATTCCGGGACTGAGCCAGATCGTTTGACTGTCCCAAGGTTCGGTTGCCGGTTGATTAGGGAGTTCTGAGCGCATGTCTTATTCCATCGATGAAATCGAAGGTATCGGCTCGACCTATGCCGCAAAGCTTGGTGAAGTCGGCATCAAGACTACGGAAGCCTATCTGGAACGTGCGAAGGACCCGAAAGGTCGCAAGGCACTTGAAGAAGCAACCGGCATCGACGGCAAGCGCATTCTCAAGTGGGCCAACATGGCGGATCTGATGCGCATTAGCGGTGTCGGCGAGGAATATTCCGAACTTCTGGAAGCAGCCGGTGTCGACACGGTGAAGGAACTGAAACATCGCAATGCCGCCAATCTTGCGGAAAAGATGCAGGAAGTGAACGAGGCCAAGAAGCTCGTTCGCCAGGTGCCGAGCGAAAGCCAGGTCTCGAAATGGGTCGAGCAGGCCAAGGAATTGCCGCCGATGTTGACCTACTGAGGTCGGCAAACCGAATTATGAGACAACAAAAAGGCGTGCGATCAGCGCGCCTTTTCCTTTTGGCAGTCGGGCCCGTTGAAGTTGGCGGGCAAGTCGCGCTCTGGACGCAGGCTCAACCGACGGACTGATTGTCGGGTTGTGTACCAAGGCAAAAAAAAGGCGCACCGAAGTACGCCTGTTGTCAGCTATGAAAAGCTTTAGTCTCAGAAAGCGTCGTCAGACGCTGATCTGGCCGTAACGAAGTGCTTCGACCACCGTGTGGGTCTTGTTCGAAGCGTTCAACTTGACGCTGGCGTTCTGCAGATGAGCGTGGACGGTCCGCTGCGAGATGTCGAGCACGTCTGCGATTTCGCCGGCTGTCTTGCCGTAGGCGGTCAGTTCCAGAACCCTGCGTTCCCGGGTCGACAAGGCGCCCGGCCGCTGTCCGGAAATCACACCAAGTTCGCGCAGGCGCGAGAAGGCGGCGGCTGCGAGAGCTTCCAGGTTCGACAGATCGTATTTGTTGACCTGAAGAGCCGGGCCGCTCGCGAAGACGAAGGCCTGGAAGGGATAAAGCTCCGTCACGGGGATGACGAGGACCTGGCTTCCTTCCCCGGCAGATGCCAGAAGGTCGGAATGCTCCATGTCTCCGGCGGAGATTGTCCAGACGCGGGCCCGGTTGGAGCCAAGGCCAAGCATAAGGGCGCTGTCATTTGCAGAAAGCGAGGTGCTTTCAATTCCGTCATTGCGTTGATCGGGCCACCGGAACCTTTGAACGAGGTTGTCGATCGGACGGTTCGGCATAGGCAAGCCTGTTATCAGGATATGCGTCGCCCCCATGCGGCGAAGGTTCGATTCCAGGATATCGAGTACATGATGGGCGGCATTTGCTTCCGAGATTGCTCTCAGCTTGCTCTTCAATTCCGTTTGATCAAGCATTGTGCACATCCTTTGCGGCTTGGATTGCCGCTTCTTTGCGGGTGTCCGAACGTGTACCGGATCAGCCGCTGATGGGTGATAACCGTGAACCGCCAAACCTATGCAGGTGAGTGTCAGATCCCGGTGCCGCGCATTTGTTATGAGGGTAGAAATTCCCATGCGTCAGCAGCTATACGCTACAATACAATTGATGATGGTACCAATAGGGAAAACTGGCAAAATTAGCTTATTCCGCCAAAAAATTGACAAGTTACCGCCTAGAAGAAGTCAAAAAGTCTTTCGGCGAAGTGTTTAACGTCTTCGTAAGCGTAGATTGAAAAACGTATTTCGTAGAGAAATTTATTTTTTATACGTCTAATTAATTCTACCGGTGATTCGCAATTCGAAGTTGTTTCGGGTTCAACTTGCCCGGCTATTGTGGTCCTCAAAACCTTACCCATTCTGCTGAGTTGCCAAGCTTCGGGGCCAGGGACTAAAACGGGGCCAGGGAGTAAGTGCCATGCCGAACAGCTTTACCGGACCTGAGAGTTTCTATTCTGCCGATGCGGATGCCTGGTGGGCTGCCGTCGACAAGGCCCTGAAAGGCGGTCCCCGGCAGAAGCTCTATGGAAAGACCGAAGACGGATTGGACATCGCTCCGCTTTATGAGCGGAGAACTGACAGTCCCGCCCGTGCGCTCAGGGCCTCCGCCAGTGACTGGTCCGTGGTTCAGCGGGTCGACATTCCGGATCCTGCTGCGGCAAATGCGCAAATTCTGGAAGACCTGGAGGGCGGCGCCAGTGGTCTTGATCTGATTTTCCGGGGTGCGGCCGCTGCCTATGGGAATGGCATCCGGGTTGACGACCTTTCCGGTCTCGATCGGCTGCTCGATGGCGTCGAACTCGATCTTATCGATGTGCGCTTCGAAGCCGGACGGGAAAACGTCGAGGTGTTTGCTTCCATTCTGGCGCTACTTGAAAAGCGCAAGGTGGACCCCGCAAGCGTTCGCCTGACGGCCGGGTTCGATACCTGTGGCTGGGTGGCGGCCAAGGGTGTCGCGCTGGCCGATATGGAAAACGCCTACAGACATTTCCGCGATATGGTTGTGTCGGCGCATGACTTCGGCAGCCCGGCGCGGATCCTGAAGGCCGATGGCCGCATCTGGCATGAAGCAGGCGCAACGCCCGCACAGGAACTTGCCCTGGCGCTGGCATCCGCAACAGCGCATTTGCGTTTGCTGGAGGGCACAAGGCTGGCGCCTGAGCAATGGGCCGACAGGATTTCCTTCAGCCTGATTGCCGAAGCCGATCAGATCGGAACGATTGCCAAGGCCCGCGCCATCCGCGCGCTCTGGGCGTCTGTTCTGGATGGGGCAGGGTTGTCGCAGGCCAGCACGCCGCTGCATATGTCGACTTCCTACAGAATGCTGACGCGCCGGGACCCTTGGGTCAATCTGCTGCGCAACACGGTGGCAACCTTTGCGGCCGGTGTCGGCGGGGCAGACAGTATCTGCGTCTTGCCGCATACACTGGCCGTCGGGCTTCCCGACGGGTTTGCCCGCAGGCTTGCGCGCAATACGCAGACGATCCTTCTGGAGGAAAGCAACCTTGCCAGGGTGATCGATCCGGCGGCAGGTTCGGGTGCGATCGAAGACCGGACGGACACTGTTTGCGAGGCCGCCTGGGGACTGTTTCAGGAAATCGAAGCAGCCGGCGGGTTGTTCGAGGCCGTGCGCACCGGACTGGTGCACGAGCGGATCGGCGCCGCCAGAGCCAGCCTTGCAAAGACCATTGCCACCAGGAAACGTCCGATCACCGGTGTGAGCGAGTTTCCGGATCTTGCGGAAAAGAAAGTCGCTGTGCTGAAGTCGAGCGAAGAGAACCTTGCCGGCGTGAGCGGGCCGCGCGACGACCTCCCGGAGCCTGGCGATGGAGAACGCTTTACCGCTCTTCGCAAGCTTGCCCTTGAGGGCGCGCCGTTGAATGAACTGGGTATGCGCCTTGACCTTCTGCCACGCGACTATTCTCTTCCGAAACTGGAGACGGCGCGGATTGCGGAACCTTTCGAGCAGTTGCGCGCCAGGGCCGAAGCATTCGAGAAAGCCGCTTCGAGGTCTCCTTCCGTGTTTCTGGCCTCTCTGGGCAGCCTTGCCCAGTTTTCCGCCCGGGCCACCTGGACAGCCAACGCTTTTGCTGCCGGCGGGGTGACGTCCGTTGGGCCCTCTGTCTATGCCACGCTCGACGACCTTGTCGCCGACTTCCGCAAGAGCGGTGCGGTGCTGGCCTGCCTGGTGTCTTCCGACGATGTCTACGAGGCGCAAGCTGAAGAGGCAGCCCAAGCCCTGAAAACAGCGGGCGCTGCGTATCTTTACCTTGCAGGTCGCCCGGGAGAGCGGGAAGATGCCTATCGGAAGGCCGGTGTGAATGCCTTCGTCTTTGCCGGTTGTGATCTGCTGGCCCTTTTGAAGGATGCGTTCGACCGGCTGGAGACCCGCGAAGGGGCCGAGCTGACAGATCTGGAGGTCCAATCATGAGCAGGATCCCGAATTTCGCCGACAAGCCGTTCCGGAAAATCGTCAAGGCCGCCGACGCCGGCACTCAGGAAAGCTGGCAGACGCCGGAAGACATCCTGGTGCCGCCGGTCTATGGCGCGCAGGATCTGGAAGGTCTGAAGCACCTGGACACCTGGCCGGGTCTGCCGCCGTTCCTGCGCGGTCCTTACCCGACGATGTATGTCCAGCAACCCTGGACCGTGCGCCAGTACGCCGGATTTTCGACGGCAGAGGATTCCAACGCCTTCTACCGGCGTAACCTTGCCGCCGGTCAGAAGGGCCTGTCGGTCGCCTTCGACCTTGCCACCCACCGGGGATACGACAGCGATCATCCGCGTGTTTCCGGCGATGTCGGCATGGCAGGTGTGGCGATCGATTCCATCTATGACATGCGCACGCTCTTTTCCGGCATTCCGCTGGACAAGATGAGCGTCTCCATGACCATGAACGGCGCGGTGCTGCCGGTGCTGGCGCTTTACATCGTGGCTGCGGAAGAGCAGGGCGTTGACCAGAAGGATCTGTCGGGCACCATTCAGAACGACATTCTGAAGGAGTTCATGGTCCGCAACACCTATATCTATCCACCCAAGCACTCCATGCGGATCATCTCGGACATCTTCAAGTATACGTCCCAGAACATGCCGCGCTTCAATTCGATCTCCATTTCCGGCTACCACATGCAGGAAGCAGGGGCGACGGCGGATCTGGAGCTGGCCTATACGATTGCCGACGGCATCGAATATGCCCGTGCCGGTGTCGCCGCCGGCATGGACATCGACCAGTTCGCACCGCGGCTGTCCTTCTTCTGGGCCATCGGCATGAACTTTTTCATGGAAGTGGCCAAGCTGCGCGCCGCGCGCCTGATCTGGGCGACTCTGATGGAAGAGAACTTCCAGCCGAAAAACCCGAAATCCCTGTCGCTGCGCACCCATTCGCAGACCTCCGGCTGGTCACTGACGGCGCAGGATGTCTTCAACAACGTCATCCGTACCTGCGTGGAGGCCATGGCGGCAACGCAGGGCCATACCCAGTCGCTGCACACGAATGCGCTGGACGAGGCGCTGGCCCTGCCGACCGACTTCTCCGCCCGGATTGCCCGCAACACGCAGCTGTTTCTGCAGCAGGAAAGCGGCACGACGCAGGTGATCGATCCCTGGGGTGGGTCCTATTATGTCGAGAAGCTGACGGCAGACCTTGCCGAGAAAGCCATGGCGCACATCCGTGAAGTGGAAGAACTCGGCGGTATGGCGAAAGCCATCGAAAAGGGTATTCCGAAGCTGCGCATCGAGGAAGCAGCCGCCAAGACCCAGGCGCGGATCGACAGCGGTGCGCAGACGGTGGTCGGCGTCAACAAGTTCAAGCCGGAAAGCGAGCAGGCGATCGACGTTCTGAAGGTCGATAACGCTCAGGTGCGCGCGGCCCAGATCGACAAGCTCAAGCGGCTGCGCGAAGAACGCAATGAAGCGGAGACCCAAGCCGCTCTGGAAGCCTTGACGCAATGTGCGGCCTTCGGCGAGGGCAATCTGCTTGATCTGTCGGTCAAGGCCGCACGGGCAATGGCGACCGTGGGCGAAATCTCGCTGGCGATGGAAAAGGTGTTCGACCGACACAAGGCCGAAATCAAGTCAATTGCCGGGGTCTACAAACGGGAGGCCGGGGCCATGTCCGGGACCATCGAAAAAGTCCAGAAGCTGGTGGAAGCCTTCGAGGAAAACGATGGCCGTCGGCCGCGTATCCTTGTGGCCAAGATGGGCCAGGACGGTCACGACCGCGGCCAGAAGGTGATTGCCTCCGCATTTGCCGATCTCGGTTTCGACGTCGATATCGGGCCGCTGTTCCAGACCCCGGAAGAAGCTGCCCGACAGGCCGTTGAAAACGATGTTCATGTGGTTGGCGTGTCGTCGCTGGCAGCAGGACACCTGACGCTGGTGCCAGCGCTGAGGCGGGCGCTGGCCGAGGAAGGCCGGGAAGACATCATGATTGTCGTTGGCGGGGTCGTGCCGCCACAGGATTATGATGAACTCTACAAGTCCGGCGCGGCTGCGATCTTCCCCCCGGGCACGGTGATTGCGGAAGCGGCTATCGGTCTGATCGGCAAGCTGAACGAACAGCTCGGCTACGGGTCCGCTGAAGCGGCGGAATAAACCCAAGCTGAAATGGCCGTGGGAGCGGGGAGGTGCTGCATGAGTGAGACATTGACCGGCGGCTGCCTGTGCGAGGCCGTGCGCTACAGGTGTGAGGCGGCGCCCAAGCTGACCGTTCACTGCTACTGCACGGATTGCCGGAAACTGAGTGGTACCGGGCATTCGACCCATACGGTTTTCGACGAAGATGCCTTTGTCCTGACCGGCGAGGTTACCGAATACGTGAAGACCGCTGACAGCGGTCGTAGCATCAACCGGCGTTTCTGCCCGGTCTGTGGAAGCCCAGTGTTCCACACGCGTACCGGTATGGAAGGTCTGGTCGTTATTCGCACATCGACTCTGGACACCCCGGAAGCGGTCAAGCCGACGCGGGCAATCTATGTCTCGCGCGCAGTGTCGTGGGATCCTGTCGACACCAGCCTGCAATGCCATGAGGAAATGGCACCGCAGCCGCCTCAAGGCTGACGATGTGGGTCAGTTTTCCTCTGTGCCGGAGAACTCATGGAGCGGGACAGGCGTTTCCAGATACATGCCGAACAGATATGGCCCCATACGCCAGTGGATTTCCGTAAAGACGCGGGTGAGGTCCTTGCCGTCGTCGATCAGGATACGGTCCGGCACCGGCAGATCCGGATCCTGGATGACAATGCCGATGTCGCCATTTTCGAGGTCGTATAGGGTGCATTCGCTTAACAGCGTATAGTCGAGATTGAGTAGCTTGCCGGACCGCAGCCTCGCTCTTGTTGCAGGCACCGGCCTGCCTTCAAGGGGATAACTCGATCGCGTCATGGCTGAAGTCTGCTCGCTTGTTCGAACCTGTTGAAATTACCGATGACGTTTTAGGCAGGGAAGCTTGCGCAGGACTGGAAGGAGCAGCCGTTTTGAAGATGCTTTCGCCGGCATCGCAGATGTCTGGCCCTGCACAGAGGAGTCGACCGCACGCGGCCTGTCATGATGAAGGACACCCTCCAAGCTTGGGCGAAGCGGATCAAACGCGATCTCCATGCCCTTTATCTGGCTGGCCGCGACCCGAGGGTGCCCTGGTATGTGAAGCTACTGGTGGTGGCGACCGCCGCATACGCTCTCTCGCCCATTGACCTGATACCGGACTTCATTCCTGTGATCGGCTATCTGGACGATGTGCTGCTCGTTCCGCTTGGCATCTATCTGGCGGTGAAGCTCATCCCGCCTCAGGTGATGGAGGAATGCCGGGACGAAGCTGACAGAAGACAGGACAGGCCGCCTGTCAGCCGAACGGCGGCTGGACTGGTCCTGTTGGTCTGGGCAGGTGTAGCCCTGTTGGTGACGGTTTGGATCTGGCGGCTTTTTGCGGCCTAACCGTCCGACGTTTTGTCGGGCTCGTAAATCAGGATGTCGCCAGGCTGACAGTCCAGGACTTCGCAGATCTTTTCCAGGGTTTCGAAGCGGACGCCCTTTACCTTGCCGGACTTGAGCAGCGAAACATTCTGCTCGGTAATGCCGATCCGTTCGGCCAGCTCCTTGGACCGCATCTTTCTGCGGGCGAGCATTACGTCCAGTTCGATGATGATGGGCATGATGGGATCCCCGGCGCTGTCGCTAACTTGTTTTTCGATTTTCTTCTGTGAGCTGGACAGCCTTTCCGCATGATCGGTGTGAGCCAGTCATGAATGTCCGGAGAATCATCCCTGATATTTCACAGCCCGCTTGCGCTCCGTCAACAATCCATTGTACCTGCGGCGCTTTTCGAGCTGTGAATGGTGCCCCGCAGGAAGGCCCGACACCGCCTTTGTAACTGCTCATCCCTGGTCCTTCTTGGTTCGCCTCAAATGAACTGCTGGTTTTCATCCGCAATGAGGGCTGCTTCGCGCAGGATCCAACCGAACAGAAGCATCAATGCTCCAAGGACGAAAAAGAAGATCTCTCCGCCGTCCAGACTGACGTTGACGGTTCGCTGACTCGGAGGGAAATCATAGGTCAGGATGACGGAACCGATCGGATCGCTGATCAGGTCGAAGACCGCAAACACAATGAGCCAGATGCCGAAGGAAAACACGTTTGCCAGGGTCTTCGGCGAAAAGAATTCCATCTGCTGAAACCGCTTGAAGACCTGGCGGATATTCCAGCCGACTGCCAACACCAATCCTAAGGCTATTGCCGCCAGGACCGAAATGCCGATGCGCTGCGCCTGTGGAATGTCCCCCAGCGCGCGTTCCGTGTCGGCAACATCGAAGGTTTCTTCCGCGCCGATCATCAGGTCGCTCGGCAAGGCGATGCCGATCGTGATGACCACGCCCAGCACCACAAGAAGCAGCAGGATGATGGTAACGGCCCATTTCATGAACGCGGACACACGCCTGATCCGCGTCAGCCGTTTTTCCCGTTCCGCCCATTCAAGTTCGCTCATCGCTCGCTCCGCATCGTGTCATTGCGGCGTCGTATCTAGTCCATTTGCCCTCCGAACACAAATTCAAAACATTGCTATTGACAAAAAAATTATTGCATTCATTTTTTAAATTATCGTTTTACAATAATTTTTCAAATTTGTGAGGCGATGAAATTGTCCTACATGAAGTGAGATCACTGATGGTAAGTTCCTTTGCCAATTATGTTTTTCGTGCGCCTCCGGCTCTCGGGCGCCGCCGCTCCCTGCGGCATGCCGGGGTGATCCGGCGCATCCTGCGGAGCCACTGGTTGTTGGAGCCGCTGGTGCTTTGCGCGGTTCTGGGTGTGCTTGTCGTCGGGGCGAGCGCCGCCGATCTGGATACCTATGAGACACCCCTTTATGCACCAGCGCCGCAATCACTCTGGGCCGGGCCTTATCTCGGTTTTGAAGGAGGAGTTTCTCAGACGGTAACCCAGCTCAAGTCGGGTGGCCGGTCAAAGGACTTCTCAAGGGTCGACGCAGCCTTTGGCCTCTTCGGCGGCTACAACTGGGAAGTCTCGCGCTTCGTCCTGGGTGTCGAAGGCGGAGCGGCTTATCTCGGGGCGCGTGAAAAGGGCACCCATCCGACGCTTGGCGCTATCGAGACCGGATCCAAATGGACAGTCAATGCCAAGGCCCGGGTGGGGATGCCCATCAACAACGTGATGCCTTATCTCAGCCTTGGTATTGCTGCGACGGAACATAGCCTGAAAGCCAACGGAACAGAGAGAAACTCCGTTTCCGTAGGTCCGGTACTCGGCGGCGGTGTGGAAGTTGCCTTCACCGATGCGTGGCACCTGCGCGCGGACTATTCATTGACCGGCATTCTGGATGAGACGGCCAGATTCGGCGGCACGAAAGTGGACCAGAAGGCCGGAAACCACCGGCTCATGATTGGCCTGTCCCGCTCCTTCTGATCTGCTTTCAAAGAAACCCGCCGACCCCAACGGATCGGCGGCGCGAGACGGCTGTACCTATCCCACCCGGTGCAGCCGTTTCGTATTTCTTCAAAGCCGTGCCGTTCTGAAAAAGAGACGCCTTTCTCTTCAGCATTGGCGACCGGTGAGGAGAGGGCTCGTCAGCCGAGCGTCGCAAGTCCCGTCAGATCGACCAGAACCGCCTTGGGCGAAAGGTCCGGGTATTCGTCCGGCATGCCCATGCGGTTCATCCACACCGTGCGGAACCCGAATGCGGTCGCCCCGGCGATGTCCCAGCGGTTGGACGACTGGAAGGAGACCTCTTCCGGATAGATCCTGAAATGGGTTGTGACCATTTCATAGACCTGCGGATCGGTCTTGAAGGTTCGAAGGTCGTCGACGGAGAAGATCTCGTCAAAAAGCTCCGTCAGACCTGCGGCCTTGGCGGCTGCTTCCAGCATGGCCGGAGACCCGTTTGACAGGATAGCGATCTTCGCGCCGGTCGCCTTCAGGTTGGTCAGAACCTGAGGCACTTCAGGGTAGCAATCAAGTTCCCAATAAGCGCTGAGGAGATCCTCACGCAGGGACTTGTCTGCGGAGGGCACCAGGGCAAACGCGGTGTCCAGGCCCTGCTGGGTGAGTTCCCAGAAGTCCAGGTATTTTCCCATCAGGGCACGAACCCAGGAATACTCAAGCTGTTTTTCCCGCCAGAGCGAGGACAATCTCTGGGCATCAGGGCCAAGTTTTTCCGCGTGTTTGCGAACGGCGGCATGCACGTCGAACAAGGTTCCATACGCATCGAACACGTAAGCAGCATGCGCCATCTTCAAGACCTCCAAGTCCTTTTACGAAACCGCGGAAGAGAACAGCTTGCGGGCTCCTGCGTCAAGCGCGGCTATCTGCAACTAAGGACGCAGGCACGACTTTTCCCGCTATTGTCACCTGTCATTGGACGGGAGGCAGAGTGATCGCCCCGTTTTCTTCCACAGGCCAGAACGGATTATAGGCAATCTCGAGCAAGTGGCCGCCGGGCACTTCCACATAGGAAGAATATCCGCCCCAGAAGGCTTTCTGGGGTTCCTTGACCGGCCTTGCACCTGCGGCCAGTGCTTTCAGAAAGCTTTCGTCCACTTCGGCTTCGGACCTGCCATTCCAGGCGAGGGTGATCGCGCCGGTGGGGCTGTCGGTCACGGGGCGTCCGATTTCCTCTTCCAGCGAGGCACGGCCGTAAAGGGCGAATACGCTTCCGGTAACCTGGAAGAACACCACGTCGAGACCCGGTGAAGAATGGACCTGCCACCCCAGACCGTCTTCGAAGAAGTGACGTGTTTCGGCGACGTCTTCAACTACGAGTGTCGTGACGGAAATACGCTGTTCCATCCTGCTCTCCCCAGATTGCGAAGGAACATATAGAGAACCGTGTGTGAAAAGAGTCAATGGCCCGGATGCCGATCCAGCGGGCTTGGACCGGCGCCGCCAGTTTGGATCGCGCCTTGTCATTGCGCTGAAGGGATAGGAAAAAATTTATTGATGGATGTTCGATTTTGGTGATTTCTATTCCGATTACATCGGATTTAGCGAATAAAGACAGCAACTTTTCGGATTTTCCCGGCAAGCTATTGACCTGCTGAGACGGTGGGTGTTGTTTCGGCTGACGACCTGCACAACCGCAGCGCTGAAAAGGGAAGAGACATGAGCGGATGGAGTGACACCTGGACCTGGATCGACGGGACTTGGCACGAGGGCAATCCACCGATCATGGGCCCGCGCACGCACGCTTCCTGGCTCGGTTCCAGCGTTTTCGACGGCGCCCGCTTCTTCGAAGGCGTGATGCCGGACATTGATCTCCACTGCAAACGCGTCAATGACAGTGCTGTCGCGCTGGGCATGAAGCCCACCATGCAGGTGGGGGAAATGGTCGAACTGACCAAGGAAGGCTGTGCGAAGTTTGGCGGCGACCAGCAGGTCTACGTCAAGCCGATGTATTGGGTCGAGAGCGACGGTCCCGGTGTGATCGTGGGGGATCCCGACAGCACGCGATTCTGCCTGTGCCTGTTCGATGCTCCGATGGCAGCCAAGGATGCGGCCATGAGTATTACGTTGTCGCCGTTCCGTCGTCCGACGGTCGAATGCATGCCCGTCAACGCGAAGGCCGGTTGCCTTTATCCCAACAACGCCAGGGCGATGCTTGAGGCCAAGGGGCGAGGCTTCGACAATGCGGTTGTTCGTGACATGCTTGGCAATGTTGCGGAGCTGACGTCGGCCAATATTTTCATGGCCAAGGAAGGCAAGGTACATACGCCGGTTCCGAACGGCACTTTCCTGAATGGCATTACCCGCCAGCGCGTGATCCAGTTGCTGCGGTCGGTGGGCTATGATGTGTTCGAGCGCACCATGGACTATGGCGAGTTCCTGGAAGCGGACGAGATCTTCTCAACTGGAAACTATAGCAAGGTGACGCCGATCAAGCGGATCGAGGATCGTGACCTGCAGCCGGGCCCGATTGCGGCCCGTGCAAGAGAGCTCTACTGGGAATTCTCTCACGCCTGAACGGGAAGCGTCATCTGACAACCAGCGCCGCGGCAACCACAAGAGCCGCGGCGGCGGCCAGAGAGGATGCGGTAAAGGATCCGGTCAGATGGTGCATCTGACCTGCGACCCACGGGCCGGCCATCTGTCCGACACCAAAACTAGCGGTCAGAACCGCCAGCATTTGCCGGATTGCCGCCGGACCATCCCCACTGACTTCTCGCCGCGCTTCCATGAGGCCCAGGGCTGTAATGCCCATGAAGGTTGCGCCAAGAAGCGCAGCGCCCAGCAGGAAAAGCGCGGGCTCGGTGCTGATGGCCGTCAGGGCCACACCGGCCGCTTCCAGAATACACGCGAGCGCAAAACCCTTTCGGGTTCCGAGCCGCAACGCGATCCTGTTCCAGACGTAAACCGAAGGCGCGGCGGATAGGCCAACCGTCAGCCAGACGTATGCTTCAGTGGACTGCAGCGCAGGGTTGGCACGCGCGATCGTGTTGATGAAGGTTGCGGTGATGACGTAGCCGAAACCGAACAGGCCATAGGCCAGTATCAGACGGATGCGGCTGGCAGAGCCAAATGGGGACGACGGGGCCCCGGCCGGTGAGGTCTGCGCCGGCGCCGGGCCAGGCTGGGACACCGACCCGGCCGGCACCAGAAACGCGGCCACCAACAGAAAGCAAAGGGTTGCCGCGCCGCTAGCCAGCCAGAGCATGCGCCAATCCGCGCCAAAATGAGCAAGGAAAGCCACCAGGAGGGCGGAAAAGGCAATGCCGCAGCCGACGCCGGCGAAGTGGAGCGCGCTCAACCCGCCGTGCCCGGCGGCTGTCAGTCTTTCCAGGATAAGGCTGGTGGAAAAGACCAGCGCAAAGGCACTTGCAACGCCGCTGGCAAAGCGGATCAGCAGAAACAGCGGAAGAGCGGTGGTCAGTGCCATGGCAGCACTGGTGAGAGCGCTGGCGAGCAACCCACCCAGAAACCACATGCGAGGATTGCCGGGCAGGGATCTGGAGGCGCCGGCAAGCGCCCCAACCAGATACCCCAGAAAGTTGGCCGACGCGATCAAGCCTGCATCGTCGGGTGGCATCGACAGGCCCGAGGTCATGAAGGGCAGGATCGGGGTATAGACGAACCGACCGATCCCCATTGCAGCGGCAAGGGACAGCAGGCCGCCGAAAGCCAATGCGACGGGAGGGCGTGATGTGGCAGACATGGGTTCCGATGGTAAGGCGACAGATGACGGACAGGGGGAGGCTGACAGGTCGTTGTGGCTATCTTGCACGAATAAACCGGATTGTCATTTGCAAGAAGGTTTCCCCGGAGGGGGTAGGCTGGTGAGGGTTGGTGGCGGGTGCCGCTGTTCAGAGCGGTCCAGGAAAGACAAAAGCCCCGCAATGCGTCCATTGCAGGGCTTTTTGCTACAGAAAGAGGCTCAGTTGCCTGTGCGAACCGGCTGGACCACAGGAGCGACGAGGCGGGTGTTGGTGTGCTTTGCCTTGCGCAGGGCGTTGGTGCGCATGGTCTTGGCCTTGTAGCCGGGAATCTGGGTCATGCTGGCCTTATGGACACCGTCACAGTGATCCAGACTATCGCCGTAGCAACTGTTCGGATAACCGCTGGTCTTTTCGTTACACCACGAAATCCAGTTGTTGTAGCATTCTCCGAGATTACTTCCGTCACTGGGGGCGGCCTGAGACGAGATAGTGGTTGCAAGTAGGATGCTTCCAGAAACAAGAAGCGCAATTGCGTAAGTATTATTGAATTTCATAACTTTCTCCGAAATAAATTTTTCGTTACTGACTACGGAGGTCAATGTATTTCTGAAAAATTGAAATACACGTGCTGAAAATCACATAATTCTATTTTTGAAAATGAGTGCTCTCAATCTGATAATTGATGCAACCATTGAGGCTCGAAAGCGTTCCAACTGCGGGAAATGTCAATGGCAGACCGTGCGCTCGAAAATAAAAAGAAAAAATTTCTTTATTTTGGGGTTCCACGCTTGCCGTGTCGGCCCAGCAATCCTATTTTGCCGCTCGACGCGGTCATTCGGGCATCACATGAAGATGCGTGAATGTTGCCGCCCGTCACCGACCTTTTGAGGAGTTTGTCATGTCTTTCGAATTGCCTGACCTGCCGTACGCATATGACGCGCTGGCCCCTTACATGTCTGCTGAAACGCTCGAGTTTCACCACGACAAGCACCACCAGGCTTATGTCACCAAAGGCAACGAGCTGCTCGCCGGCAGCGGCCTGGAAGGCAAGTCGCTGGAAGAGATCGTCAAGGAAAGCTACGGCAAGAACGCTCCGCTGTTCAACAACGCCGGTCAGCATTACAATCACATCCATTTCTGGAAATGGATGAAGAAAGATGGCGGCGGCAGCTCCCTTCCGGGCGCACTTGCTTCTGCAATCGATAGCGATCTCGGAGGTTTCGACAAGTTCCGTTCCGATTTCATCGCAGCAGGCGTTGGCCAGTTCGGTTCCGGTTGGGCATGGCTCGCTGTGAAGAACGGCAAGCTGGAAATCATGAAGACGCCGAACGGTGAAAATCCGCTCGTTCATGGTGCCGCGCCGATCCTCGGCTGCGACGTGTGGGAACACTCCTATTACATCGACTATCGCAACGCGCGTCCGAAATATCTGGAAGCTTTCATCGACAGCATGGTCAACTGGGACTACGTGCTGGAAATGTACGAAGCTGCCACGAAATAATTCGGCATATATCCCGTTTTACGAAACCCCGGCCTGGAAAGGCCGGGGTTTTTTGTTTGGTTGTTTCGTCAGCGTTGACGCTGTGTTCACCGCTGAGGGGGCACTTCACGCGACCGTGATTTCAGGACCGGGCGGTAGATGGGCTGTACTCATCCTTGTGAATCATTGCCCATGGCAGTTTCCACGAGAGGGAGAGAACGATGCGAATGATCAAATCCGCTGTTGTACTGGGTCTGGCGGCCGGGATCGGCTTTGCCGGAACCATCGCTCAGGCATCTGACGATCCGATCGCAACCCGTCAGGCCATCATGTCGTCCGTCGGCGCAGCCGCCGGCCTTGGCGGCGGTCTGATGAAAGGGGAGATTGCCTATTCGCCCGCGGCCGGAAAGGCTGCTATCGCGACCATGCGTGCTGCATCGCTGTCATTTGGCGATTTTTTCCCGGCAGGGTCCGATCAGGGCAACACCGGCGCGGCAGCAGCCATCTGGGAAAATCCGGACGGGTTCTCTGCCGAACTGGCAAAGTTTGCGGAAGCCACCGCAAAAGCCTCTGAAGCTTCGGGCAAAGACGGTCCGGCGGATGTGGAAGCCTTCAAGGCTGCGATGGGACCCGTATTCGGCTCTTGCAAATCGTGCCACGAAACTTACCGTAAGAAGAACTGATCGGCTGAATTCAGGAGCTTTCTGTGCCCTGGTGCCACCAGGCAGGCTCCAGCTTGTGAGACAGATCAGCGGCGCTTCGTCCTTTGCGGGATGAGGACCGCTGTTTTGTCGTTCCGGTGCAGGCGAAAACCAGGGAGGCTCCATGAAAAAGGCTGTCATCGTCCTCGTCGTGCTTGGCGTTATTGCGGCTGCCGCAGCCTGGTTTCTGTCCGCGCCGACCAAGTTGAGCCAGGCCCAGCTTGCCGCCTTTGCGCCTGGAGACGCCGCACAAGGAGAGCTTGTCTTCTGGGCGGGGGGGTGCACGTCCTGTCATGCTGCCAAGGACGCCGAAGGAGACGATAAGTTGAAACTCGGCGGCGGCTTGCGCCTTGAAACGCCGTTCGGCGTGTTTGTCGCACCAAATATCTCTTCCAGCACGGCGGACGGCATCGGCGCCTGGTCGCTTGAAGATTTCGCCAATGCCATGACCCATGGCACGTCGCCGGACGGGCAGAACTACTATCCGGCTTTTCCCTACACGTCCTATGCCCGCATGTCCGGTGCAGACGTCGGCAACCTCTATGCCTTCCTGAAAACACTTCCGTCGGTCGACGGCAAGGCGCCCCCGCACGAACTCGGCTTTCCGTTCAATATCCGCCGGGGCCTCGGCCTGTGGAAACGGCTGTTCCTTGACCCGGCGCCGGTCATAGCCGCGCCTGCGGCCGGGAATGACGTCGACACCGCGCTTTGGGAACGTGGCCGGTATCTGGTGGAAGGGCCGGGCCATTGCGGCGAATGCCACACGGCTCGCAATCTTGCCGGCGGTCTGGAGCTTGCCAAGTGGCTCGGGGGGGCTCCTGCGCCTACGGGGGATGGCCGCATTCCCAACATTACTCCGGTCGAAGGGGGCTTCGGCAGCTGGAGCGCCGCCGACATTGCCTACTATCTGGAAAGCGGCTTTACGCCGGAATACGATTCCGTGGGTGGTGAAATGGTGCATGTCCAGGAAAACATGGCCAAACTTCCCGCGAGCGATCGTGAGGCGATTGCCACCTATCTGAAAGCCATCCCGGCCGTTGCTCAGGCGGCCAACTGACGTCATTTAACGGACCATCAGACATTTCCATGATCCCATCGCAGCAGATTTCAATCGTCGCGGTTGAGACCGAAGAAGACCTTGCCCACGTCCGGCGTCTGTTCCGCGCGTATGTCGACTGGCTCGGGATCGACTTGTCTTACCAGGGCTTTGAGGAAGAACTTGCAGGCCTGCCGGGCAAATATGCGCCGCCGAGAGGGGCGTTGTTCCTGGCGAAGGACGGTGCGGGAACTGTTCTCGGTTGCGTCGGTCTGAGAGCGTTCGGAGAGGACGGTGCGTGCGAAATGAAGCGGTTATACGTCTTGCCGGAGGGGCGCGGTCAGGGTGTGGGTGGTGCGTTGGTGGAAGCGATTGTCAAGGCGGCAGAGGCTGCAGGATACCGGGAAATGCTGCTGGACACACTGCCGAGCATGACGGGAGCCATCAAGCTATACAAGGCCGCAGGCTTTGAGGATGTCGACGCGTATTACGACACACCGATAACCGAGACGGTTTTCTTTAGAAAACAACTGTTTGGGTAGATTGCCGCAAGACTTTAAACAAAACCACCCGCGAGCAGGTGGCCAAGTTTTGATTTTTATTTTTGGGTCGCTTTGCCCGTGCACAGTTATTCAAGAGATCTGAGCGCGCTCCGAAAGCGGTTTTCGGCTACGATCTAGTCATATTCAACTAATGGATAATACGTAGGAAGCGGCGTCGTTGCAACCCGTTGCTCATTCAGACAGCAATAAGCGCCTCAATTTCGACCCTCAAGTCGGCGTGAAACAGAGCCGCGACAAAGACCAGAGAACTGGCGGGAACGTCCTTCCCATAGAGGTCTGCCAGGGTTGACCGGGTTTCCGTCAAGTCCGCCATGTCGGTCACATATACGGTCACCTTTGCAATATCCTTCAGCGACCTCCCGCAGTGGGCCGCGATGATCTGGAGCTGATCGAATATCTCTCTCACCTGCGGACCGGCCGAGGCGGACTGCGCCGGTGTGCCGAAGGCTGTGAACCCGGACGTATAGACCGTCTGCCCATGCCGCACGGCATGGGAATAGGGGCCGGCGGGCAGGCCTAGTTCCTCAAAATTCTGTCTGACCAAAGCCATGTCGTTTCCTCTCCTGATTACGGCAGTCTGGCTGCAAGGAAGAGCGTTGCCCTTTGCACGGGCGGGCCCAGAAAGAAGGCGATGACGGCAGCTGCAGGCCAGGCGAGGCGGAAGGCGTTCATCCATTGCCAGAAAAATCTGTCGTTCCAGCCCAGGTTCAGGAAAGTGACCCAGCACGACATCAGGAGCGACAGACCCAGCGACATCAGACATGTCGCGATCAATCGATTTTTCATGGCCGACTACCTTTCCGCCGCTTCGCCTGTGCCGATTTCACCCAGTTCCTCGATGTAGCTGACCTGCGTCAGGTTCTGGGCGAGATAGGCCTTGGTGTGAGGCATCTCGAAGTGGGCTGCCAGGGCGTCCTTGTCGGTCCAGCTCTCCCACAGGGTGAACTTGTCGGGATCCTGCAGGTTTTGCCGGATCTCAAAAAAGTTGCAGCCCGGTTCGTGCCGGGTTTCGGCCACAAGCCGGCGGAGTTCCGTTTCGGCCATGTTTCGGTCCGCACCCTTTTGCAGCTCGATGCCGGCGCTGATGAAGTAGTTGCCCATGAGTGTCTCCGTTGTGTTTGTTCGACGCAGACAGATTTATTGATTTCTAATATTTCAATCTATATCGAATTATGGGAATTTAAATTGCGAAAACGGAATCATGCTCGACGACATCGCCTTGTTCGTTCATATCGCGCGCCATCGAAGCCTTGCGAAGGCTGCAGGTCATCTGGGCCTGCCTGCGGCGACCGTGACGCGCCGCCTGGCGAAGCTGGAGGAAACCATTGGTACGCAGCTGGTTTTCCGCTCCGCGCGAAAATTCGAGCTGACAGGCGCGGGGGAGGCCTATTTCGAGTCCTTTGCCGACCTCGTTCAAACCGCAGAGACGACACTTGATGGATTGAGCGCCGATCTGCACGGCCTCCGGGGCGCCATGAAAGTGGCTGCACCCACCAATATTTCCATCGGAATCCTGGAACCCATGTGGTCTGGTTTTCTGAAGGCTTATCCGGAAATCCGGCTGACGCTGGCCCTCAGCAACGAGAACAAGGATCTGCTTGAACACAAGGTGGATATAGGCTTGAGAGCAGGACCGCAGACCGACGAGCGTCTTTTCCAGAAACGCCTTGGGGTGATCGCGACCGTGCTGGTGGCGGCGCCGTCCTATCTTGAAGAGGCGGGAGCGCCGGAAACACCGCAAGAGATCAGTGAGCACAAGGTGGTGCGGGTGTCGACATTGCCGCAATGGCAGCTGACCCACCGGGAAACAGGAACTCGGGAAACCGTGCCACTGGATGCGCGTGTGGTTGTTGATGATATCAGCATGGCCAGGCAGCTCGCCGGCGACGGACACGGGATTGCGCTCTTGCCGGTGAGCGAGATCTCCGACGATCTGATCTCAGGCCGCCTGAAACCCGTTCTTGCGAATTGGCAGGGGCAGAAGCGGGACATTTTCGCGGTGTGGCCGACGGGAAGGTTGCTGAATGCGCGGGTGCGCTGCCTGCTCGACTACATGGAAACCTTCATGGCGCCGCTGCCCGTGTTTCAGGGGACCGTGGTACAGCCTGATCCCGCCTGATGCCCCCGTGGGCTTATGCCGTATAGGGATTGCAGCGGATGTAACGCGGCTGATCAATGTAGCTGGACATGACGGCGAGCCATGCCTGGCACTCGCCCTGCGTCTTGAAACAACCGGCCTGGGAGATGATGTATTTCTGGCTGAAGTTGAAAACCTTGCCGCCGGCAATGCCCTTCCAGCCGCTGCCTGTGAAGCTGCGGCAGTCGTAAGCCGTGTTGTAGGTGCTGGGAATGTCCTGCCGGTTCTTGGTGAAGGTCGGGGAGAACAGCAGCGTCTCCACCACGTTGCCGCCTGATGTGTCGTAGGACTGGCACGCAGCAAGGCTCAAGGTCGCGGCCATGACCGGAACCAGGCGCAATCCCTTTCTCAGCCCGTGAGCAAGGCGGTGCGGAAGAGAGCGGTAGCAGGTCATCACAGGCTCCAGTGAACAGGATCGGCACGGTCTCGGACCGTTCAATTGATTGATTTGCAACGACTCTCACATGAGCCGAAGACTTGGTCAAAATCAAGTCACGTTCGCTCGGGGCGATTTCCGCCACGGCGCGCGATGACCCTCGACCGTTCCGGGCGTAGGGAACACTCCGCACGCCCGGGCAGGTGAGGACCCGACAATGTGTCAGGCTTTTCCGGTGACCAGGAGGGCGAAGGCCTGGGCCTCAGCGACTTCCTTCAGCCGGTCGAAACGTCCGGAAGCGCCACCATGGCCGGCTTCCATGTTGGTCTTCAGCATCAGCAGCTTGTCGCCGGTTGCGGTTGCCCGCAGTTTGGCAACCCACTTGGCCGGCTCCCAATAGGTCACGCGCGGATCGGTCAAGCCGCCCACGGCCAGGATTGCCGGGTAGGCCTTTGCCTCGACGTTGTCGTAGGGCGAATAGGAGGCGATGTAGTCGTAGGCCGCCTTGTCGGTGATCGGGTTGCCCCACTCGGGCCATTCCGGCGGAGTGAGCGGCAGCGTGTCGTCCAGCATGGTGGACAGAACATCGACGAAGGGGACTTCGGCAATAATGCCGCCGAATTTTTCCGGTGCCAGATTGGCGACGGCACCCATCAGCATACCGCCGGCCGAGCCGCCCTGGGCGACGATGCGATCATACGAGGTGAGGTTCTCCGCAACCAGATGATCGGCTGCGGCAATGAAGTCGGTAAAGGTGTTCTTCTTGTTCTCGCGCCGTCCGTCCTTGTACCAGTGGAACCCCTTGTCCTTGCCGCCTCGAATATGGGCAATGGCATAGACGAACCCGCGGTCGACCAGCGACAGGCAGTTGGTGTTGAAGCTTGCCGGGATGGTGATGCCGTAGGAGCCATACCCATAAAGCAGCAGAGGCGCGGTGCCGTCGAGCTTGGTGTCCTTCCGGTACAGTACTGACACGGGCACGGTCTCGCCATCGGCGGCAGGCGCCATGAGGCGGCGGGTGACATAATCGCCCGCATCATGGCCGGAAGGCACTTCCTGTTCCTTGCGCAGAACACGCTCACGGGTCTCGACATTGTAGTCGTATGTCTGTGACGGCGTGGTCATCGAGGAATAGCTGAAGCGGATCGTGTTGGTGTCGAATTCGTAGCCGCCACCAAGACCGAGCGAATAGGCTTCCTCGTCGAAGGCGATGGAGTGTTCGATGTCGTCGGCAAGCCGGCGGATCACGATGCGCGGCAGACCGTCTTCGCGCTCCAGCCGGGTCATGAAGGTCTTGTAGACGCAGTGCGAGAGGATCAGGCACCCGGGCTTGTGGGGCACAAGGTCCTTCCAGTTTTCGCGGCCGGGATTGCTTTTCGGCGCGGTAACGATCTTGAAGTCCTCGGCGTCGCCTGCGTTCGTCAGGATGTAAAGTGTCTCGCCGTGATCATCGATGGAGTATTCGATGCCGGTCTCGCGCTCCGCGACCAGAACCGGTTCGGCGGTCGGATCACTTGCCGGGATCATCCAGACTTCGGATGTCTCATGGTCGTGAATGTCGATGACGATGGTGTCACCGGACTGGGTCTTGCCGACCCCCATGAAGAAGCCGGCATCCTTTTCCTCGTAAACGAGCACATCGCTCGCCGGGTCGGTGCCGATCTCGTGGCGGAAAAGTTTTGAAGGCCGGTGGTTGGCGTCCAGACGAACGTAGAACACATAGCGGCTGTCTTCCGAGAACACCCCGCCGCCGCCAGTGTCTTCAATGGCGTAGTCGAAATCCTTGGCCGTCGCGGCATCGCGCAGTCTCAGCGAATAATATTCCGAGCCCTTGTTGTCATAGGCCCAGGCAATGAGCTTGTGATCCGTCGACTGGCTGACACCGCCAATCCGGAAATAGGCCGTTCCTTCGGCTTCCTTGTCGCCATGGAGAAGAACCGTTTCCTCGCCGCCGTCGCGCGGGGTCCGGAAGAACACCGGCTGCTGGCCGCCGGTTTCGTATTTGAGGCCATAGGCAAAGGGGCCATCGGGTGAGGGGACCGAGCTGTCATCTTCCTTGATGCGGCCGCGCATCTCGGCAAACAGCTTTTCCTGCAGAGCCTTCGTCGGCGCCATCTGCGCTTCATGATAGGCATTTTCCGCTTCCAGATAGGCTCGGATGTCGGCATCCAGAACGGAGGGGTCTTTCATGACCTCCTGCCAGTTGTCCGCCCGCAGCCAGGCAAAGTCGTCCTGGCGGGTCATGCCGTGGGTCTCAAGGGTGACGGGGCGCGCATCTGCGCGCGGGGGAAGGGCATCCTGTTTCATGGTTCGGAGGTAAGATTTTTGAGCAGTGAAGGCAAGAGGCCAATCCTGCCGAGGCTGCCGGACGGTTGCGTCTGTCGTGCTTTCGGACGACGGATGGAGCGGTGAAAGTCTTTGACATTTTCCAGGCGTTCGAGCACTTAGGAAGAGATGGTTCCCGACTCTGAACTTCGGAGCGGGATTAAAAGGGAACACGGTGCGACATGGCCGCAAGCCTGCAAATCCGTGACTGCCCCCGCAACTGTGAGCGGTGAGCAAACCTGAAAGCGCCACTGGGGAAACCCCGGGAAGGATCAGGCAAGCTATGACCCGCAAGTCAGGAGACCTGCCATTTCACCTTAAACCTTAACCCGGGCGGGGTGCCCCGGAGGAGTGAGTGACATGGCCTATCGGCGTCTGCCGGCAAAGTTGCACATTCGGTTCCAGACTGCCCCGCGCAATCGCGGAGGGCGATATGAACCGGAAATTGACTGCTGAAACCTCAAGTTCTGCCAACCTTCTGCCTCTTTCCGACCCACTGGCGATGCGTGCTTTGCGCGCAATGGTTCCGGATGGCGGACAAAAGCCAGTTGCCAAAAAGAAGATTTGTAATGTAATAACATTACATGATGAGTGTACTTCTTCTTCTCCGGCCGGCATCATATCAAGCAGCCATGGCGGCAAAGTTCTTGCCGCAGAGTCACCTGCTGTCCGTTCGCGGACGGAAGCCGCGGAGCTGTGCCATGAGCAATGAACCGCACAAGATTTTTGTCTGCACCGCCTGCCGTCACTATGGCCAGATGTGTCAGCCAGGATATGACCTGATCTGCCAGTTGAAACGCGCACTCCAGATGGCTGTACCGGTGGTCGGCGACGATTTCGAGATCAGCGGCACGGCCAACATGGAAAACTGCTCGCGTCCGTGCACCGTGGCCTTCAAGGCAACCGACAAGGCGATCTATCTCTTCGGTGATGTCGATGATGGTGAAGCGGACATCGAAGATCTGGTCGATTACGCCAGACGCTATCGCCAGCTTGAGAACGGATATGAGAGCGGTGTGCGGCACGGTACGCGCTGGAGCGCATCGCAGGGCCGTATCCCCGCGGCGATGATCGTCTCGGAAGCAGACGGGACGGCCTTGTCATGACGGGTGTCGATCTTTCCGTCCGGGAGGTCAGCTGGAAGACGGGGCAGGGCAAGACCATCCTGCATCCGGTCAGCTTCGAGCTGCCGGCTGGCGAGGTCCTTGGAATAGCCGGGGCCAATGGCGCCGGCAAATCGACCCTGCTGCGGCTGCTCTACCGCTTCCTGAAACCGCACTCCGGCACCATTCTGGTGGATGGTACGGACCTGTGGCACCTCAGTGCCCGGGAGGCAGCCCGCTCGATTGCCGCCGTTCTGCAGGAGCAGCCGACCGACTTTGCCTTGTCAGTACGCGAGATCGTTGTTCTTGGCCGCCGGCCGCACACAAACGGCATTGCCAGTGCTGGCAAGCGGGACGCCGAAATCGTCGATGACTGCCTCAGGAAAATGGATCTGCAATCCTATGCCCACAGGGCCTTTGGCACGCTGTCCGGGGGGGAACGGCAGCGGGTGATGGTGGCCCGTGCCCTGGCGCAGGAGCCGAAGCTGCTGGTTCTGGATGAGCCGACCAACCATCTGGATATCCGCCATCAGCTCGAAATTGTCGAGCTGATCTCTGATCTGAACATCACCATCGTCACAAGCCTGCATGACCTCAATCTGGCAAACCGCGTCTGCGACAAGGTCCTGCTGCTGCATGAGGGGCGGCTGGTTGCCCACGGAGTGCCGGAGGCAGTTCTGACCCCCGGCAACATCGAACAAGCCTATTCGGTACAGGTCCGTCTGGAGCAGCTGTCTGCCAGCCGTGAGCGTTACCTGACCTTCCATCTTTGACTCCCTGGAGAGCACAATGAAAAGACTATTGCTGAGCGCCGCGCTCGCCCTTCTGGCTGTTCCGGCCTTTGCCCAGACCACGGTGAAAAGCTGTAATCGCACGGTCACTTTCGAAGCGCCGCCAAAAGCCGCCGTTTCGAACGACGTCAATCTAACCGAGATGATGCTGGTACTCGGCCTGCGCGACCGCATGGTCGGGTATACGGGCATTTCCGGCTGGAAGACCCTGGACGCGGAAATGCGGGAGGGCGTTGCCGAACTTCCGGAACTCGCGTCGAAATATCCGAGCAAGGTAGTGCTGATCGGTGCCGACGCGGATTTCTACTTTGCCGGCTGGAACTACGGCATGAAGGTTGGCGGCGAAGTGACGCCGGAAACGCTGGAGCCCTTCGGGATCAAGGTCTACGAGCTGACGGAATCCTGCATCCACATCGGCGACAAACCCAAGGCGTCGCTTGAGGATCTCTACAACGACATGATCAATCTCGGGAAGATCTTCGGCGTGGAGGACACGGCCCGGAACCTTGTCGCCACTTACAAGCACGAGCTGGAACGGATCGCGTCAACGGTGCCGGAAGGTGAGGAACCGCTGCGGGTATTCGTCTACGACAGCGGTGAGGACAAGCCTTTCACGGCCGGTCGCTATGCCATGCCGACAGCGCTTATCGAAGCGGCCGGGGGCGTCAACGTGATGGATGATTTCGAAAAGAGCTGGGCGACGGTCGATTGGGAAACCGTGGTGGAAAAAGACCCGGACATGGTCGTGATCGTCAACTATGGCGAAGTGACGGCTGAGCAGAAACGGGACTTCATGAAGAACAATCCCGCTCTGTCAGGCATTGCAGCCGTCAAGAACGACCGCTTCGTCGTCCTGGATTATGTCGAAGCAACGCCGGGACCGCGAAACCTCAAGGCTGTCGGCAAACTCACTGAAGCCTTCTGGGGAGAGTGAGACTTGCTGACAATGCCTCACACCGCGGTTGCGGGCACAAGCGATGATCCGGCATGACCGCGTTGATGGCAAAACACAACGCATCCCGGCGGCGGTGGAGCACCGGCGTTCTGCTTCTTGCCGGGATGCTGCTGCTGGGTATTTCGATTGTGGCCGCCATCGGCGCGGGCGCGGTCGCCATTCCGGGCAGCACTGTCTTCAAGATCCTGGCCAATCGCACGGTGCCCGGCCTTTTTGAGGTCGATTGGCAGCAGAGCCGCGAGGCGATCGTTTGGGAAATCCGGTTTCCGCGTGCGCTGCTGGCCGGCTTTGTTGGCGCCGGTCTGGCTGTGGTCGGTGCCGCCCTTCAATCCGTCACGCGCAATCCGCTAGCCGATCCGCATTTGCTTGGCATCTCCTCCGGCGCGGCGGCCGGCGCCATCCTTGCGCTTTTGCACACCGGCCTGTTTCTGGGCCTCATGACGGTGCCGCTGATGGCATTTGCCGGGGCGCTGGTGGCAACCTTCCTGGTGCTTGGCGTGACACGCTTCGCGTCCGCGACCAGTGCCGACCGGCTGGTTCTTGCTGGTGTGGCGGTGTCGTTCATCATCATGGCAATCGCCAATATTCTGATTTTCCTTGGTGATCCGAGGGCAACGCATACGGTCGTCTTCTGGATGCTGGGCGGTCTCGGTCTTGCCCAGTGGTCGCAATTGCCGTTTCCGCTCGGCATTCTGCTGCTGGTGGCACCCTATTTCCTGGTGCGGGCCGCTGATCTCAACGCCATGACCATTGGCGATGAAACCGCCTCGACGCTCGGCATTCCCGTTGCCCGGTTCCGTCTCACCGTGTTTGTGCTCGGCGCGCTGATCACCGGCGTGATGGTGGCGTTTTCAGGCATCATCGGTTTCGTCGGCCTTATGGTGCCACACATCGCGCGCTTTCTCGTGGGCGGTAATTACAGCCGGGTTCTGCCCGCCTCCATGGTTCTGGGCGCCATCTTCCTGATCTGGGCGGACATCATTGCGCGCACGCTTTTGTCGCCTGAAGATATGCCCATCGGTATCGTCACGGGGCTGATCGGTGGTGTTTTTTTCGTCCTGCTGTTGCGCTCCCGGTCAGGCCAGGCCCACTAGGCCGCAGACATCGGCCGTGGCATGGACCTTGTTCGGAAGGAGTGGCCGGATCACCGTCCGCTTGAAATCCCTCATATCTAGGCGCACCATTCAAGACTTCTGCCGGAGTTTGAAGAAAACGGCAGCCGACTTGGCTGCGGCTTTGTGAAATTGATGCCTTAAGATAAATAGAGTAGGCGAATTATTTCGAATTAAAATCGAATGAATTTGATTGTTTCTTAGGTGTGTTTAAATAGTAATTTAAACAATCAAGTTTTTATTGAAGAATTCTTGAGTGATGACTAATCTTCCGATTGAAAATCACGAATACAGTTTTCGGTAGACGATGCGTGTACTGAAATAACTTCGCTAAACAGCCTCTCTGGCGGCGCAGTGCTGGCAACGTGTGATCTCCCTAATGCCCGGTCGCCGGCGCCCGAACATCGGTGTGTTTCATCCAAGCAGAGAACTCCACGAGGACAGATATGTGTGATCTATGTGCCGCCACCGGCAGATACCAGGATTTCCCCTATGTCTCCGGGTTCAGTTGCGACGACGATAGCACGGGGCAAGACGGCAGTAGTCTGGGTTTCGCGGGCGGGATGTCGGATCCCGGCCTTTCCGGCTTCACGCCGGTAAGTAGTTCGAACGTGGCTTATACCGGGTTCCACGGTACTGCCACGGCAACCCAACTGCCGGTCTTTACCAACGACCAGATTGCCGAACAGCTCACGGATGGGTACTGGAACGAACTCGGCAGTTCACGTCGGTCTTTTGATGTGCGGGCAGGTGACGAGGTCACGGCAGATCTTACCGGACTGACCGATGAGGGGCAGGCGCTGGCAAGAAGCGCGCTGAATGCCTGGACCATTGTTTCCGGGCTCAAATTCAGCTTCGTCTCAAGTGGAGCCGATATCACCTTTGACGACGAAGACAGCGGTCCTTACGTCACTTCATCAGCAAGTGGCGGAACGATACTGTCCTCTTTCGTCAATGTACCGGCCTCAATGCTGAGTGACGATGGCAATGCGATACCGGGCTTCACATACTTTACCTATCTTCAGAAAATAGGTCAGGCGCTCGGTCTTGGCCTTGCAGGAAACTATGACAACTCGGCCACTTATCGCGTCGACAACCACTACGCCAACGATTCCTGGCAATCCTCGGTCATGTCTTCTTTCAGTCAGACCGCCAACACTTCGGTAGACGCCAGTTTTGCGTATCCGATGACGCCGATGATCGCGGATATCATCGCTATCCAGGACCTTTATGGAGTGCCGGACAACAGCTATCCGGATTTCACAATGTATGGAACAAACCCTGGCGGTTACCCATCGCCGGCTTTCGTCGAAATTCCTTCCAATGCGGCGGTGACGATCTTCGATACCGGCGGATCGGATCTCTTCAACTTTATCGGTAACAGCGTCTTCGATGGCATTACTGCCGACCAGTGGATCGATCTTCGACCTGAAAGCATTTCCAGCGTTGCGGGCGGTAGCGGAAATTTGCTCATCGCACGCGGAACCATCATCGAGAGAGCTTATGGCGGGCAGGGCGATGACACGCTTATTGGCAACGATGCCGGTAATCATTTGGTGGGATATGAGGGAGACGATACGCTCATCGGCGGCAAAGGGGATGACGTTCTGAGCGGCTGGGCCGGACGAGACACGGTGTGGGCTGGCCCCGGTGACGATCATGTGCGTTACGACGATGATGATCTGTTCTGGACAGATGGCGTCCCCAGAGACGTTGGCGGTGAAGGCATCGACAAGCTGATCATAACCGCCGGTTCGAAATTCAATACCGCCGGACTTTCCCTGTACGGTTTCGAGCAGTTTCAAGGTGCGGAACTGGACGACCGAGTTGAAGGAAACGATGGCTCCGTCGACTACTGGATGCATGGCGGCGGCGGCGATGATTTCCTTCAGGGCAATGCCGGAAACGACACGCTTCTTGGCGGCGACGGTCACGACATACTTCATGGTGGTGCGGGTGACGATTTGCTGCGCGGTGGGATCTGGGGCCACGACGAGCTCCGCGGTGAAGAGGGAAACGACACGATCTACTATTCCAGCGGCGATGTCTTTTGGGACAGACATAGACCCATCAACATTGGCGGCCCTGGGATAGACAAGCTGATCATTGAGGAGGGATCGAAGTTCAACACAGTCGCTTTGTCCAGGTACGGCTTTGAGCAGTTCCAGGGGGCTGAGAAAGATGATCGCGTAATCGGCAATGATCCTGAGGTCGACTACTGGATGCACGGCGGTGGTGGACGCGACAATCTGCAAAGCAGCGCTGGCAACGACATGTTATTCGGAGGTGACGGCGCCGACAGCCTGCTTGCCGGCGCGGGCGACGACATCCTCGCCCCCGGGCCGTCCTCCTTCGGCAGCCAAACCTGTCAGGGGGACTTTGGCGACGACACCTATCTTATTTCTTCCGACTGCGGCCATACGATAATCCGCGAGTTTGACGGTCGCGGGACGGACACCGTCATTTTCCAGGACCTGAAACCATCGGATATCGAAGCGTCGGTTGGATATGCAGACCATTTGCTGCTGTCCTGGGGAGACGACGGCAACGAAGTTTCGTTCAACGATCTCGGGATCTACATAGAATCGTTCGAATTTTTCGATGGCACAATATTGCAGGTGGACGATTTCGATCTCATCTAGCCGCTGCTGCCAAAGGGGCGTCTCAATCCCTCACTCTGCCCCGAGATAGATAGCCAATGTCAAAGGTGCATCTACAAGGATTTGGACGCGACTTGATCAGTCTATGGCCTGAACTGTTGTCCGGACAAGCTGCATCGCCTGGGCCGTGAACCGATAAAAGCCGGTTTGTCCGGTAAAGGCCAAGCGCTTGCTATGGGAGATCCGGACTGGTTCCATGGGAGTGATCTCGAATCGGGCGGTATTGGTATAGTGTTGCTGGACATAGACCAGATGCGGCGTACCCATGGACAGACTTCCCATCAATCTCGCAGAATTCGCTCATATCCGGATTATCATCGGCATGGTGATCGGGCTGGGCGTTGCGCGTTTGCTGAATGGTCTTGCACGATACGTTCAGCACCCGCGGCAGGAAGAGATCTACAGCGTGCACCTGGGCTGGTCCCTGTTCATGCTGCTGTCCGTCGTTCACTTCTGGTGGTTTGAATTTGCGCTCGGCCGCATTCAGGTCTGGACGTTCGAGAGCTATTTCTTCGTCATCGCCTTCGCCGCGCTCTACTTCTTCATCACCGCAGTGCTTTACCCGGACAAGATGGAAGAATACGCCAACTACAAGGACTATTTTTACGCCAGAAAAACCTGGATCTACGGCTTGCTTGCCCTGATGTTCTCGCTCGATATCGTGGATTCCCGGCTGAAGGGGATCGACTATTTCAACGATCTGGGAACCGCGTATCTGGTGCGCCAGATCTTAATCATCGTGCTGCTTCTTGCTGCGACGAGGATCCGGCATACTGTCTATCATATTGGTCTGGTCAGCGTGGTTCTGTTGTCGCAGATCTGGCTGATCACCAGCAATTTCAGCGTCTTGAAGTAACGGGCTCACCGTTGGTGCTTGCCATCGGGCAATGACCTCAGGCAGCGGCGCTCGAAGGGCGCATCTTGCCGCGCATGAAGATGAAGATCATCACTGCCATGTTGAGGAAGTTCCAGGCGATGCCGTTCAGGAATGCGGCCTGGTAGGAACCGGTGAGGTCGTAGATCCAACCGGACAGCCACCCGCCGAGGGCCATTCCCAGAATGGTCGACATGATCACCAGACCGACCCGCTGCCCCGCCTCGTGAGCCGGCAGATATTCGCGCACGATCACCGCATAGCTGGGCACGATGCCACCTTGCGAGAGGCCGAAGATGAGCGACACCAGGTAAAGCGACGCCAGCCCGTTGAACGGTATGAAAAGAAACAGCGCCGCGCATTGCAGAACGGAGCCGATCAGCAGCGTCATGACCCCGCCGATCTTGTCGGCAATGTAGCCGGATGTGAGCCGGCTGACGACACCGGCTCCGGTCATCAGGGCGATCATGTCCGCCCCGGGCGCAACGCCATATCCAAGATCGACACAATAGGCGACGATATGGACCTGAGGCATGGACATGGCGACACAGCAGGCAAGCCCGGCAACCACCAGAAGTCCTTGCAAGACGGCTGGCGGTAGTCCGGTGTCCTGCTGTCCGAAACGGGCGGTTGCCGTGCCGGTGCTCTGGGACCTGTCCGGGGGAGGCCTGCGCAGCAACAGGGCCAGCGGCACCATCGCCACAACGCAGATGACACCGATGAGGATGTATGTCTGGCGCCAGTCGGATGTGGCAAGGCTCCACTGGATCAGGGATGGCCAAAGCACACCGGCAAGATAATTGCCGCAGGCAGCGCAGGCGACGGCGAAGCCGCGCCGCTTCACGAACCAATGCGAAATATCGGCAATCAGAGGTCCGAAGGTGGCCGCCGTGCCCAGACCGATCAGGACACCCTGAGCCAGAGTGAACGACCAGACATCTGGTGCAAAAGCGGCTAGCACGAAACCTGAGGCAAGCGACACGGCGGAGCCTATGACCGGCAGGACGATGCCGTAGCGGTCCACGAAGCGGCCCAGCAGATAGTTGCCGGCGGCGAAACCGAACATCGTGGCGGTATAGGGCAGGGAGGCGTCGGCCCGGTCGACACCGAAATCCGTCTGGACCGCGGGCAGAACGATGATGACCGCCCACATGCCCGCGCCACCCAGGGTGCTCAGCAGGATCGATATCGCCAGCCGGAACCAGGCGTAGGGCCCGTCCTGGGCGTATGGATCAGATGCGGTCGCGAGAGACATGATCGGTTACCGGGAAAGTGAAGAACTTACTGGGTAACAGGTTCGCCAGCCGGCGACCAACAAATATCCTTGAAGCGATCGACCACAAATTCAGATAAGTGCACGAAGGCGGCAAGGCTGCCTTCGTGCCGGAACCGTCTTTTGTCGGGAGCTTATGCGTTTGCTTTCAGGCTTTCGGCCACAAAGTCGCTCAGGGAACGGGCCGGATGGCCATTCATGTCTTCCAGAGCTGTGGAGGCCGTGAAAAGGTCACCTTCAGAAGCGCCTCTGTCGGCATCTGCGAGAACCTTTGCGAAACCTTCCGGCAAACCAGCCTGCACGAGAACGCCGGCATAGGTGTCTTCCGGCAGATTGTTGAACGTGATATCGCGGCCGGACTGGCTGGAGAGTTCTGCTGCAAGGTCGGCAAGGGTGAAGGCAGAGGAACCGCCAAGTTCCAGAGCTCTGGTGGTGAGATCGCTTCCGGAAACCGTCCGGGCCGCGGCTTCTGCATAGTCTTCTCGCCCGGCCGCGGAAAACTTGCCGTCACCGCTCGCGCCGACAACGGCACCGTGTGCAAGGGCGGCTGCGATGGTGCCGCCAAAATTCTCCACATACCAGCCGTTGCGCAGCACGGCATGGGCAATGCCGCTTTCGCTCAGAAGGTTTTCCGTCTCCTTGTGTTCCTCGCCCAGAAGAAGGCTGGACTGCGGCACGTTGAGCAGGCTGGTGTAGACGATGAAGCGGACACCGGCTTCCTGTGCCGCGTCGATGACGGCCTTATGCTGCGGAACGCGCTTGCCGACTTCCGATCCGGAAATGAGCAGGAGACGCTCAACACCTTCCAGGGCGGCCGGCAGAGTGGTGCTGTCGTCATAATCCGCCTTCACCACAGACACCTGGCCATTGGCGAGGTCACCGGCCTTTTCCGGCGACCGGACAAGAGCGCGAACCGGTTGTGCGGTCAAATCTGCCAGATGTTTGAGGACGAGACGGCCGAGTTGGCCATTGGCACCCGTGACTGCGATCATCGTGTTTCTCCTTTAGGGTTGATAGTTTGAAAGTTCCTCGGATGCTGCCTATGTAGACGGATAACTTACTTTTTGTTAGTACGTACAAAAAGGTTAGTTTTGAGATATTTTCGATCTTCAGGAAGAATGGACACCAGGATGACCGACACCGCGGAAACCGCGCCCGGATGTGCGCTGAACATGGGAGCGCCCTTGTCTGAATTGATGCAGCAAGGGCAATTGCTGAATCAGAATTGTCCGTCGCGCGAGATCTTGCGCCATCTGACGAGCCGCTGGGGCGTTCTGGTGCTGATCGCGCTGCTGGAGAAGGACAGCCGCTTTTCGGAACTTCGCCGCACCGTTGGCGGCGTCAGTGAAAAGATGCTGGCGCAAACGCTTCAAACCCTGGAGACAGACGGGTTCGTCAACCGGTATTCCCATCCGGTGGTTCCGCCCCATGTCGATTACAGCCTGACACCCATCGGCAGGGAAGCTGCCATGAAGGTGCGCGACTTTGCAGACTGGATAGAGGTAAATGCCGTCAGGCTCCTGTCCGCCCGGCGTCGCCAGAATGGAGCAGAGGTGGCGGAATAGCTTTCGGGCAGCGGCGGCGCGCTGATACTTGCAGCCTGAGGTTCGCCGTCAGTGCGAGTAGCGGTCGACGATCTGCCAGTATCTCGGATCCCGCCATACCTTGGAGACGGCTGCGGACAGCCGGCCCTTGATCTGCGGGTCGAGATCGTTGTTGGCTGCCAGCCACTGTATTCCGTGGGTGACCGGGGCTCCGATCACCAGGGTCGACGGATCATAGCCCTGCTGCCGGAAGATGTAGCTCGCCCGGACCGACATGGTGTACCAGGCATCAATCCTGCCGGTTTTCAGCATGGTGCTCATCTGTTCGGCGGTCGAGATTTCCTCGATGTTACGGACCCCGAAGCGTCGCAGGATCTGGCTACGGTGGCTTCCAAGATGGACGCCGATCACCTTGCCGCTTTCAACCGCCTTCTCAAAAGTGTCCAGGGGTTCATCCAGGGTAACGAAGGAGCTCTCCGTATAGAGGAGAGGCGCGATAAACTGGAATTTTTCCGTGCGGGCCTTGGAATAGGCGGCGGTGAAGAGAAGCGAGCCAGGCGTGTTTTCCGCAAGAAGCTGAGCTCGACTCCAGGGAGCGAACATGATCTTGATATCAAGACCGGCTTCTTCGGCGACGAGTTCCATCAGCTCAACTGCGATGCCTTTTTCCTTTTCATTGATGGAAAGCGGCGGCAGGTAACCTGTAAACGCGACAATTTCCTCTGCCTTCGCTGCGGACGACAATATTGGCTGGTTCAGAAGTCCCAATCCGAGAAAGACAACCAGGGCGCGAGAAAATGTGCCGAAAAAACTTCGCAGTACAGACAAGACCCACCCCGGTGTTCTTAAAATTGTGGGCCTGTTATTAGCAGCGGGATATAACTGAATTGTAAAATCGAGGACTGTTCTTAAGATTATTGATTAATGTATTTATTAATCCTGCCCGCCAGGGCTGATCTGGGACCGATCCTTCTGTGTACAGCTTACGCGTACAACATTTTGTGCACGACATTCCGGGGCGGGCAGAACTTAAAACAGCTATTCCGCCTTTGCAGGCAGCCTGCCGCCGTGAACAAAATTCATGGCATGGCCATTGAGGCAATAGCGCAGGCCCGTGGGCGGCGGGCCGTCCGGGAAAACGTGTCCAAGGTGGGCGTCACAGTTGCTGCAGCGAATTTCGGTTCGGATCATGCCGTGGGACTGGTCTTCGAGTTCCCGTATTGCATCGGGGTCGACCGCTTCGAAGAAGCTGGGCCATCCGCAACCGGAATCGAATTTGGTATCCGACATGAACAGCGGCGCTCCGCAGCACACACAGTCGTAACGGCCGATCAGCTTGTTGTCCCAATAGGGGCCGGTGAAAGGGCGCTCGGTGCCTGATTGACGGGTAACGTAGAACTGCTCGGGTGTGAGCTGCTCCATCCATTCCGCCGTGGTTTTCTTGACCTTTGGAGATGCTTGGTGCTGGCGGGAGGTGTCGTCGCTCATTCTGCATTCCTTGTGTTGTGTTTTTCCGGAAAATAGGCACGCGCACCGATGGCTGCAAGCGGCAGCAGATAACGGTTTCGTCAATGGTTACCGGTGGCTGGGTGTGGGGCGGGCTTTTAACGGGTGAGATGGTTCAAGACTGTCTTCACGCGATTGCCGCCTTCCTGGCGCGCCTGGAAAACGCAGTTCTCCGCGGCGGCAAGGATCAATTCTGAGCTTTCCGAAATGCCGGTCTGTTCGACAACCGCACAGGCCGCTCCGACGGATGCGGTCATGATGCCATTGCCAGCCGTGTTGTCCGGATTGGGTATGCCGAGATCCTGGATTGCCACGTGAAGATAGGCGCTGATCGTCTCTGCGCCCATCTGGTGGGTTCTGGGAAGAAGAAGAGAAAACTCCGCCGTTGCCGTTCGCGCGGCGATATCTGCGGGGCGGCGCGCGGTTTCCTTCAAGGTCTCCGCCACTCTGGTCAGGCAGTCTTCTGCGGCGCTCGGCCCGAAGTGTTCCGCAAGTGCTTCGAACCTGTCGAGAGAGACCTTGATCAGGCTGGTGTGGGTCTTTTCGCGCAGGGCGATCGCCCATTCCCGTTTCAGGCCTTCTTCAAAGGCACGTCTGTTCAAAAGGCCGGTCAGCGGGTCGGTCTGCGTTGCCGCATCCAGCAGGTTTTCCAGTTCCTTGCGTTTGGCAATGCTGCGGAAATAGACCGCGAAAGCGTAAGCCGATCCGCTGGCGTCCCGCAGCAAATGCGTGTTGACCTCTGCCCAGACCAATGGACCGAAGGCCGAGCGAAGTTGAATATCTGCATGGGGAAGGGGAGATTGCGCGTCGGAGCTGCCGCACAGGATCCGGTGCAAATGGTCCGCATCTGCATCCGGACTGGCCAGATAAACGAGATCGCTCAGATGGTCGGCGAGTTTCTCGGCGCTCCACCCGAACAGTCGCTCGGCGGCCGGGGAGATGTAAGCGGGGGCACCGTCGAGGCCAATCATGACAATGGCTTCATTGCCCAGTTTGACGAGCGTTTCAAAGTCGATACCGGACGGGCGGAGGAGATCCGTTCCCGAAGGCGTGTCCCGATTGCTGCCCGACACCATCTTTCCCTGCCTCGCTCGATTTCCGTGCAACGCATACCTGTTCTGAAACTGAACGGCATTCACGCTTTGAAATCAAGTGGCAAGCTGCCGTTCCCCGGTCTTGCCGAAAGTGAAACGCTCGGATGATCTCCAGAGCGTGTTGTATTGCGCGCGTGCAGCCCGGAGCTATCAATGTTGAGCTGTTTTCAGCACAGACAAATTGCGCGGAATGCCGGATCGTCAGTCCTGTCCCTGACAAAAGAGCGAATGTGACGCGGGTGAATTCACCGAAAAACGACAAGCACACGCTTGAACACGTAATTTCAACTGCCTAAGACATGTCATAAACCTTCGGGACCGTTATTATCCGGCGGATCGGGGCTGATTCGAGAAGGCCCGTTTCCGTCGTTTCTTTACAACCGTGACGAAAGATCAGCATGACGCCAGCATTGATCGACGACACCACTCTCTATGCCGTCCTCGCACCCTTTGCTGCGGCTGTGGTTGCGCCCTTTCTGACCCGCTGGTTCAAACACAATGCGGCCTGGCTGCTGGCAGTCGTGCCGGCGCTGATCTTCCTCCATTTCACAGGGTTCGTCGAACCCGTTTCGAAAGGGGAAAGCTTCGTTGCTGCAATGGCCTGGGCCCCCAGCTATGGCGTGAACTTCTCCGTCTATGTCGATGGATTGTCGACGCTGTTTGCGCTGCTGATCTCGGGCATCGGTACATTCATCATCCTGTATGCGGGTGGCTACCTCAAAGGGCACCCGCAACAGGGCCGGTTCTTTTCGTTCCTGTTCATGTTCATGGGGTCGATGCTCGGGCTGGTGCTTGGCAACAACCTGATCTCCCTGTTCATCTTCTGGGAGCTGACGTCGATCACGTCCTTCCTGCTGATCGGTTTCGATCACCTGCGCGCAGCGTCCCGCCGGGCCGCGCTTCAGGCGCTCGTGGTCACGGGCGGTGGCGGCCTGGCACTGCTGGCCGGTTTCATCCTGATCATCTCCGCCACGGGCGAGATCGAGATGTCGGTGCTGCTGTCATCGCCCGATATCATCAAGGATACGGCGCTCTACGTCCCGGTTTTCTTCCTTGTGCTGGGCGGCGCTTTCACCAAGTCTGCACAGTTCCCGTTCCATTTCTGGCTGCCCAACGCCATGGAAGCGCCGACGCCCGTTTCCGCCTATCTGCATTCGGCGACGATGGTGAAGGCCGGTGTCTATCTTTTGATGCGCATGCACCCGCTGCTCGGCGGAACGGAACTGTGGACGACGGTCCTGCCGCTGTTCGGCGGTGTGACCTTGCTGGTCGGCACGATCCTGGCGGTGCGCCAGACCGACCTGAAGCTGATGCTTGCCTATACGACCGTGGCCTCGCTCGGTCTTCTGGTGATGTTGACCGGCACCAGCCAGGAAAAGGCGCTGGAAGGCGCGGTCCTTTATCTGCTTGCGCATTCTCTCTTCAAGGGTGCACTCTTCATGGTGGCCGGCACGATTGATCACGAAGCTGGAACCCGTGACATCACGAAGCTGGGCGGATTGCGGTCGGCCATGCCGATCACCTTCGTCGCCGCCTGCCTGGCCGGGCTCTCCATGGCCGGTCTGCCGCCGTTCATCGGCTTCATCGCCAAGGAAGTGCTTTACTACGGCACATGGGGCTGGCTGGAACTCGGCCTGCCGATCACCGTAACGGCCGTTGTCGGCAACGCTCTGATGCTGGTGATCGCAGCCGCTGTTGCCATCAAGCCGTTCCTAGGCCCGAAGGTGGAAACGCCGAAACATGCGCATGAGGGGCCTGTGCTGCTGTTTGCCGGCCCCGTGTTCCTTTCGGTCACCGGCCTTGGACTGGCCCTGATAGCGCATACGACCGGTGAACTTCTGATCGGGCCGACCCTGTCTTCGCTGGTTGGCGAGACGACGGAAATCGAACTTCACCTGTGGCCGACGTCGATCAACGCACCGCTTCTGCTGTCTCTGGTCACCATTGGCCTTGGTATTGCGCTGTTCACCCAGATCGATCGTCTGCGCGGCCTGATCGGCGGCGTTCTCACGGCAATCGGCTGGGGGCCGGACAAGGGGTTCGATCAGTTCGTGGCCGGCACCGTCGGATTGTCCTGGCGGATCACCCGCCTGCTGCAGTCGGGCAAGATGCAGACCTACATGATCCTGACGTTCATTTTCACGGGCGCTGCGGTTCTCGTGCCCGGCTTCCTGACGGGCAGCCTGCCGGCGATGCCCAAGATGCCGGACTACCGCTTCTATGAATGGGGCATCCTGCTCATTGCCTTCTTCGGTCTCATTGCGGTTCTGGTTGCCAATACCCGCCTGACGGCCATCGTTTCGCTCGGTATCCAGGGGTTTGCGGTTGCGCTGATCTTCATGATGTTCGGAGCGCCTGATCTGTCGTTCACCCAGTTCATGGTGGAAACCCTTTCGGTGGTCATCCTGGCGCTGGTCATGACGAGACTGAACCTGTCGCCCAGTGATCATCGGCACGGCCTTGCCGCGATTGGTACCGGCATTGTGGCGATTGGTGTCGGTCTCGGCCTGACACTGACGCTTCTTGCCATAACACAGCAGCCTTTTGACACGCGCCTGTCCGATTTCTTCGCGCAGTTCAGCCGCTCCATTGCCCATGGGCGCAATATCGTCAACGTGATCATCGTCGACTTCCGCGGCTTCGATACGCTGGGCGAAATTGCCGTTGTGGTTCTGGCCGGTCTGTGCGTGCTGGCGTTGATCCGGGTTCGCACCAAGCCAGAAAAGCCGATCGAGAAACCCAAGACGGTCTCTCACCCGACACCCGCCCAGACAGGGGAGGTTCGCTGATGCGTACGATCATCTTCCGCACCATTGCGCCCTATCTGTCTGCGCTGATGGTCCTGTTTTCGATCTTCGTGCTGTTACGCGGCCATAACGAGCCGGGCGGCGGGTTCATCGGCGGTCTGATCGCCGCGTCGGCGCTTGCGATCTTCGGTATCGCCTGCGGTGTCGCCTCGGTGCGCCGCGCCATTGTCTTCCACCCGATGGGAGTCTCCGGTTTCGGGCTGTTCCTGTCCGCGCTGGCCGGCTTGCCATCGATCTTCAAGGCACAGGCGTTCATGACCAGCCAGTGGCTGGAGGTTCACGCCTTCGGTGTTGAGATCGCGTTATCCACTCCGTTGTTCTTCGACATCGGCGTTTATCTGGTTGTGGTCGGGGCTATCGGCTCAATTGCGCTCGCGCTTGAAGAAAGGGAGGCCGACTGATGGAAAGTGGCGTTGTCATCCTGATTGGCCTGTTCTTTACCGTGGCTGTCTACCTGATGCTGTCCAAGCAGCTCGTTCGCATCCTTCTCGGCATTGCCATTCTGGGCAATGCGGTGAACATGCTGATCTTTACCAACGGGCGCCTGACGCGCGAGGTGCCGCCGCTCATTCCCGATCATCTTTATGCTCCGGAAACGGCGACAGCCAACCCGCTGCCGCAGGCGCTGGTGCTGACGGCCATCGTGATTTCCTTCTCGTTCTTTGCCTTTCTTCTGGTTCTGGCCTTCCGGGCCTACCAGGAACTGGGCACCGATGAAGTGAACGAGATGCGCATCGCCGAACCCGAACACGACCAAACTCCGCCGCAAGGGTACTAAGCTACATGGCCGGTTCTTCCGTTTCCGTTGATCTTTCCCAGGCCATGAGCACCGCGCCCGTTGCGTTGGGTGACTGGCTGGTGGTCGCGCCTTCGCTGATCACCATCCTGGGCGGTGCGCTGTGCCTGATGCTGCGCAAGAATACCGATTTGCAGCCCAAACTCGGTATCGGGTTCCTGGCATTGCTGGTGGTGGCGAACCTGGCGCTGTTGATCCGGGTGCTCGACCACGGTGTGATCACCATGGTCATGGGCAGCTGGCTGCCGCCGTTCGGCATTGCCTTCACAGTAGATTCCCTGGGTGTAACCCTGTCGCTGATCGGCTCCATCGTCGCCTTCTGCGGCGGCGTTTTCGGGGCTGCCACCGTCGACAGCACCGGCCGCAGATACGGCTTTTATCCGTTCCTCCTGCTGTTGATGACAGGTGTCTGCGGCGCGTTCCTGACCGGCGATATCTTCAACCTCTATGTCTGGTTCGAGGTTCTGCTGATTTCGTCTTATGGTCTTCTGGTCCTCGGCAACGACCGGATCCAGCTTGATGGTGCGGTCAAATACGGCGTTCTGAACCTGATTGGCACGAACCTCTTCCTGATTGCGACCGGCATGCTCTACGGCATTTTCGGCACACTCAACATGGCAGATCTTGCCATGAAGGTGGCCGCCCTGGAAAATCCGGCGTCCGGCACTCTGGCAACTGTTGCCGCGCTCTATTTCCTGGCCTTTGCCATGAAAGCGGCTGCGTTCCCGGTCAATTTCTGGCTGCCTGCGTCCTATCATACGCCCAATGTGGTCGTGTCGGCGGTCTTTGCAGGCCTGCTGACCAAGGTTGGCGTTTATGCACTGATCCGCATCTTCGTGCTGATCCTCCCGGCTTCCCGGGGCTACATGGCGGACGTGATCGCGCTGGTTGCCATCGCCACCTTGCTGACGGGGGCGATCGGGGCGCTGGCGCAGAGCGAGATCCGACGGCTGCTCGGCTATGTGGTCATCGCCGGTATCGGATCGATGCTCGCCGGTGTCGCCGTCGGTTCGACGCTGGCGGTCTCAGGCGCCATTTTCTATGCAGTCCATTCGATCATCGTGATGACGGCGCTCTATTTTGCAGCGGGAATCATGAACATGATGGGCGGCTCCTATGACCTCAGGCAGCTTGGCGGTCTCTATCAGAAAAGCGCGGCTTTCGCGGCCGTGTTTCTGGTGCTGGGTTTCGCGGTTTCCGGCCTGCCGCCGTTTAGCGGCTTCTGGCCAAAGGTCATCCTCGTGGATGCCGCCTTCTCCGACGGCCGGGCCTGGCTCGGGGCCGCCATCCTTGTCAGCGGTTTCCTGACAACCCTGGCAATGGGCCGGGTGTGGATCTTCGCCTTCTGGCGGGGCGGACCGGAAGGCACGACGGACGGGGAAACCGTAGCCGTAACGGGCGAGACCGGCACGCAGCTTTCCGGAGCCGCGGTCTGGCTGCCGCTTGGAATTCTGACCGCGCTTGTTGTCTACTTCGGTCTGCAGCCGGAATGGATGCTGGAGCTATCAACGCAAGGGGCAAGCGGTATCGTTGAACCGCTGGGCTACCTGCGATCAGTCTTTGGAGGCCAGGGATGACCAGTCTCTTTCTCATAAACATTCTTCTGATGCTTGCCTGGGGCGCTGTCACAGGCAGCTTTACGGAAGTCAATCTGGCCTTCGGCTTCGTGCTGAGCTTCGGCGCGCTTTATCTCATCCGCGAACAGGTGGGTACGGCGGCTTACTTTCAGCGTGTGTCGAAAGGTGTCGGTCTGGCGGTGCTGTTCGTCTACGAACTGGTGCTGTCGGCCTGGCGGGTCGCGATCATCGTGCTGAAGCCCAAGATCAAGCTGCAGCCTGGCATCATCGCATTTCCCCTGACCGTAGACAGGGATTTTGAAATCACGATGCTGGCCAATCTGATCACTCTGACGCCTGGCACATTGTCCGTTGATGTGTCCGAAGACCGGAAGATACTTTATGTGCACTGTATCGACGTGCCGGATCCGCAAGCCACGATCGACGACATCAAAAACGGTTTTGAACGCAAAATCCTGGAGGTGTTCAGATGACACCGCTTGAGATCTTTTCCGGCCAGTTTCTCGATGTCTGCGTCTCGATCGCGCTGGCGCTGCTGACGGTATCCTTCATCATCATCGTCGTCAGGACGGTCAAGGGGCCCAGTCTTCCGGATCGTATTGTCGCTCTGGACATGCTGGTTGCCGTCGGCATCGGCTTCATCGCCGTCATCGGCGTCTCTACCGGCTTTTATCTTTACATCGACATTGCGATTACGCTCGGCCTCGTCGGCTTTCTGGCGACGGTTGCCTTCGCCCGCTTCGTCCTGAACCGCGGCCTTGCCGGGGACAAGACGATCATGGACGAAGTCGAGGAAAGCATTAAGCGCCAGGAGGCGGGACAATGAACGCTGCCGTTGAAATCATCACCGGTATCATGCTGATTATCGGCGCTTCCTTCGCGTTGGTCGCGTCGATCGGTATCATCCGGCTGAAAGACGTTTACATGCGCATGCATGCGGCTTCCAAGGCCGGTACGCTGGGCTCTGGCGTCATGTTGCTGGCGCTGGCGGTCCACGCGAGCGACTTGGCTGTCGTCACGCGTGCAATCGCAGGTGTGGTCTTCTTCCTGCTCACCGCCCCAATTTCGGCTCATTTATTGGCAAAAGCTGCATATGCAGCCGGGTACCGCCCCTGCGCCGATACCAAGGTAGATGCCCTGGAGAAAATTGTCCGGCCGAAAAGCTGAGGCATGGTGAGCGGCAATGGTCATGAAAGACAGTTTTTCCGACAATACTATCGGTCCATTGTCAAACTTGATGCGTTAGCGGAAGCCAATATTTATACAATTTGATTTTTATTGATGCTGATCGATTTTTATTTGAATTACGGGGTTGTCGTCCAACGAAAGCGGCGATATAAGGCTGTGACGATTGCCTGCAAAGTAGAATCTTTTTGATTTCTGGGCCCGCAAGTAACTGAATCTTTCAATCCGCTTTCGGCACATATTTTTTGCAGGTAAACCACAAAGCTAATTTTGAAATCAGTAGAGAACGGGTGAAATATGACTGACAGTCCGGTGGATGCGAATCTGATTGATCTTACGGCAGACATCGTCTCAGCCTACGTGAGCAACAACACTGTAGCGTCAACAGATCTGCCTGGCCTGATCAACGAAGTTTACGGCGCACTGCAGAGAACTGCCAGCACGTCTACCGAGCCGGAGCCGGAGCCGCTGAAGCCCGCTGTGCCGGTCAAGAAGTCGGTCATGCCGGACTACATTATCTGCCTGGAAGACGGCAAGAAGTTCAAGTCGCTGAAGCGTCACCTGCGCACGCACTACAACATGACCCCGGAAGAGTACCGCGAGAAGTGGGACCTGGGTGCCGATTACCCGATGGTTGCGCCGAACTATGCGGCTGCCCGTTCGGAACTGGCCAAGAAAATGGGCCTCGGCCAGCAGCGCAAGCGCTCCAAGTAAGATTTCCAGTTTCGACTGAGAATAAAAAGAGCTGCCTTCGGGCAGCTCTTTTTGTTTTTGCACTGGCGATCTTTTGACCAGGAAATCTTACGGGCTTGGAAATGGCTTTCGCCGTCAGATCAACTTATCACCTGCCGACGCAGTCCGAGGAAAGGCTCTCAGGCTGCTGCAAGCGCGCCCTGGGCGTCACTGCGGATGCGGCCGACCATGGATTTCAGACCGTTTGAACGCTGCGGCGTCAGGTGTTCCTGCAAACCCAGTTTGGCGAAAATGCCTTCGACGTCAGTGTCCAGGATGTCCTGTGCGGTTTTGCCGCTGAAAAGACACGTGACGATGGCGACGAGCCCCTGAACGATCAGCGCATCGCTATCTCCGCGGAAGCTGAGAACGGGCTCGCCGTCGCTGTTCTTGTCGATGGTGGTGATCAGCCAGACCTGCGACACACAACCGCGCACCTTGTTGGCATCGGTCTTTTCAGCTTCGGAGAGGTCCGGCATCTCCTTGCCGAGGTCGATGAGGTATTTGTAGCGGTCTTCCCAGTCGTCGAGAAAATCAAACGTCTCAAGGATATCGCTCAAGGTTGTGGTCATGGCACCGATCTTTGAAGGTCTTGTTCGCCTTCATATAACTCGTGAGCGGCAAAGTGCAAATGGCGGCCGGTGCGGTAGGAGAGTGGAATAAAGATACGCCGCAGATGAAATGGGCAGCTTTCCATCTGCGGCGCAGCGGAACAAGCCGCTGAAGTGAAGCCGTCTTTGCGATGCTGCCGGGCAGCAGCGCTCCAGCGGGGCGCAATCGGCCGTTTTCGGATCCAGGAGGTCGTAGGATCGTGAACGACCAGTCCGCTCAGGTCTTTTGGCCTGAGCGTGGTTTGGGCCGTGGCACCGGCCCAAGGACTGTCTCTCTGGCGGAGACGTTGTCGAAAACCGGTTGCCACGACGGGCTGCCGGCGAAAATCTCAGTGGCCTGACCGCTCGACTGAGTGGAGCGTTCACTCGCACTCGGCACGGGTGTCGACCCGGTTACCAGCAGTTCGCTTCCCGGTTTCTCGGTGATCTGCGTATCAAGGAATTCGTAGACGATCCGGGCGCCGTCACGTGCGCGGCTGCCGATTGCCGTCAATGCATCGCCTCCCGTTTCGCAGGCCTGCGGATTGCGTCCGCAAAAGCCGCCAATGTCCGACATCGTCGCCTGTGCAGCCAGGAAGGCGGACACTGGATCGATGTTTTCTGCCGAAGTGTCTTCCCGATCTGACCCGAGGGGAATCAGGACGAGCACCAAGGTGAGCCAAAAGGCCGTCCTCAAGAGAAAGAACATGTCGCTACCCATAGTCTGTTCAGTCTTGCGTGCCTTTGTGCCGTTGGCACGCTTGTTATGGAGGCACACTAGCAGCGACATGAGAATCCCCGGTTGAGCGGGAAAAGCCAATTTTCATAAAATAAATCAGGTATTTAAATCGTATTTTCTGAAATATTGATTCAAACTTTATCTATTGGCAGTCAACCTGTTGAACAAAATGGGCTTTTTGTAAAAAAGCGCAATTTGGATTCATCCTTTATCGTTCCTTAAGTGCTGCAACCGACAATGGCCTTACAAAAGGTGCGAGCGGATAATTCCGTGATTGTTGTGTGGTAGAGTAGAGTGCGTAACCTTCTGAAAAACATACAAAATATCTGGGGGCATTGGGTGGCTCGCGTGGATGGAATGATTCATCCCGATGCGGCTTCCGATCCTTTTCTTGCGCCGTTGCATCGTTCGTTTCTGTTCAGTTGTTTCGCCAGCGGTGCGGCAGCGCTGGTGGTGCTGCCTTTGCACCTGGCGCTCGCCGGAGCGCCTCAGGCGGCAACTCTGCTGGTCCTGGCGTGGATGTTGAGCCAATGGCCTCTGGCGCTCTATCTTTCCCAGTCTGGCGCACTTTCCAGGGCCGCCGGTCTTTCCGCCTCCCTGTTCGCGATGTTTGTTGCAGGTGTCTGTGCGGTCACCGGCGGGGCTCAGTCCTTTGCGCTTGCCTGGCTCCTGGTGCCACCCGTGGAAGCAGCGCTTGCGGCAAGCCGGCGGACGGCTGTCACGGTTACCGGGCTTTGCGGTGCATTGGTGCTTGGTCTGACTTTTCTTCCGGCGCTTGCACCTGCGGCTTCCGGTCTTCCTGGGCTGGCGACGCCGCTCGCGGCACTGGCGGCTGTTCTTTATGTCGGGTTGCTGTCGCTCCGCATTGCTTTCGACCGTGCGCTTGCGCAGAAAGTCGTTCGCGCAACGGAGGAAAAACGCCTTCAGATCAGCCAAAGCGTCTCCGACATCTATTGTGAACTTGCGCCGAGCGGAACGCTCAAGGTCATTGGCGGTCCGGTGAAGGAAGTGCTCGGGCATCTGCCGGCAGAAAGTGACGAGGACTGGCTGTTTCCGCGCCTTCACGTCGCGGACCGCCCGCTTTATCTCACCTGCCTTTCCGAAGCCCGTTTGAGTGGGATTGCCAGAACCTTCGAGGCTCGGCTGAGGATCGGGGCAAATCGCCCTGGAGAAGCCGGGCAGGCCGACTACAGGCGGATGGAGGTGCATTTGCGCCCGGGCCGTCAGACCGGCGCTGTTTCTGCTCAGGCCGCAGACCTTCTGCTGACACTCCGGCCTCTGGAAATTATTGAGCCGCAGGCAAAGGTCGGCGCAGGCACCACTGCGCAGGGCAGTGCACGTGCCGACCGTATCTCCCGAGACATGCTGGAAACCGCTGGCGTTGAAGCGTCGCAGGCGCTTGCCGATATTCTGGCACTTTCCGAGCGATTGGAGCGTCTTGGCCGGGAAAGCTCCGACCCAACGCTGAGGCAGGCCGTGGAAGGGCTTCGTCAGAGCGGGGAACGCGGTCTGGCTTCGTTGACGGCGGCGCTGGATCTGGTTCCTGCGGAAAAATCTACCAACCAGCCGGATATCGCCGGTGTCGACGTCGAAAGCTGTCTCAATCAATGCATGGACATGGTGGCGGCGACCGCGTTGCGGCGCGGGGTCTCCGTGCAGATGGCGAGCGCTCAGGAATGCCCGCCGGTGGCTGCGGACAGAAAACTGTTGCTCCAGGCGCTGTGTTTCCTGTTGGCGGATATGGTGGAAACCTCCGAGGCCGGAGCGGTGCTAAGTGTTGACGTGCAGTTCGAGGCGGGGAGTGCCGACTTTGTGTTCTCGGCAAGGAACCGGCAATCGAGCCTGTGCTGGAGCACCGAAGCGTCCGCGACCGTACTTGGCCTTTCAAGAGTCCTTCTGGAACGCATGAACGGCAGCCTTGCGGTGCAAACTGTTCTTGGGCAGGGCGAAAGCGTGATCGTCACCTTGCCCGTCAAGATGCAGGCGCAGCAAGGCACCGGTCAATCCATCAAGGGAACCGTAGCCGAACGGTTGGCAAGATCGGCATAGGCAGCGGCATGGCGAAAGCAAAAAAAACAACAAAGCAGGCCAAGGCGCAGCAGGTAAAGCCGTCTGAGTCTCTCATGGCCAAGGCCGGGCATATGGCGCTCGACAATCCTGTCGCGGCGGGGGGGACCGTGGTGATGGGGCTGACGGCTTGTCTGATCGTGGCCAATGCCGTTGGCCTCCAACCTGGACGGCATCCGGCGCCGCTGTTTACGACGCGCGACCGGCCGGACACCATGCAGCTTCCGGAGCCAGACGGTAGAAGTCCGGGTCTTCAGGTGCAGGAAATCTCAACTCTGGTTCTCGACCTGCAGATTTCCCTGCGCAAGATCGGCCTTTATGAAGGGCCTCTGGACGGATTGAACGGCCCGGCGACGGAACGTGCGATCCGGGGCTTCGAGCGTCAGGCCGGGCAGGTTGAAACTGGCGAGGCGACAGAAGCCCTGCTTGCCCTTGTCTTGATGCAGGGGGAAAGTCCCATGGCGACGGTTCACGGTCCCGTGCCGCGTCCCAAACCCGGAGTTTCCGTTACGGCGAGTGAGGCAAGCACGCAGTCGTTTGACGCGGACGGCGGCGCAGCGATTGATGTGGACCCGAAGCTGAAGAAGATCCAGCAGGCATTGTCTGAGCTTGGTTACGGTCCGCTGAAAGCGGATGGTGTCATGGGCGCCAATACGACCGCTGCCATCAGGCGTTTTGAATTTGACAGGGGGCTGCCGATGACGGGTGAACCAGGCCCCAAGGTGATCGAGCGCCTGGAAATGGTCAGCGGCCGGTCGCTCTCCGGCTAGCGACAGGCAAAGCGTTGCCGTCCGCAGGCATCTGGCGTAGAGCAAGGGCATCTTTCTTTTGATCTGAGAGTGCCGGCGTAGACGGCAGAGGCGGGCTGAATGCGGGTTACATCTGAGTTTTTTGTCAGCGCATTGGTCCGGCGCGTATTTGGGGAAGGCGGCTTCGCCGCCATTTCCAGGCGGGGTGCTCCGGAAGCCGGCGCCGTCTTTATCTGTGTCGACCGTCTGGATGGCAGCTTCGACTTCTACGGTCCCGCTCCCCAGGCCATGTTCAGCAGTTTGCCGGATGGGCGCCTTTTCGAAAGGATCTTCGAACGGGCGGACAGGGAGGCGATCGATACGCGGCTGGCAGGCGAGGCGCGGATGGACCCGGACTATTGGCTGGTGGACATCGAGGCGCGTGACGGGCAGATCGACCTGCCACTGGCAGAGGATAAGCCACAACCCGGCGGAGACGTTTTCCGCTTTTGAAGCGTGTTCGGTGATGGGCTTTCAGCCCTTGCGCAGGGCCGAGCTGATACGGCTGCAATCAGGAATGGGTCGATTTGCGGATCGCAGTCTCCGTTTGAGCAGAGCCGGATATCTGCACGTCTGATGGCGCAGCATTGCGGCGCGCGCTGTCCTGATACTGTGTGCTGTGCCGCGCTACTGCCTGCTGCGTGCCCTGATCGTGCAGGATCCATTGTCCCACAAGCACCTCTGCAGCGCCTTGGCTGAGCGTGCGATAAAGGCGCAGCAGGCCGCGCAGTCTTTCCAGTGACAGGTTTTCCCCCAGCAACCGGATCATCACTGTCGTGACCGCTGATGCCGGCATGCCGAGCGCTTTCAGGGCGACGGTGAGACCTTCCGCCTGATCATCATGCATCAGAAGATCGCAAGTCGACTGCGGCAGTCCGAGCCCCTGGCCCAGAAGATCGGCAAATCGGGAGCGTTGCTGCAACAGGGCTTCGCTTACCAGAGCATCCCGCAATTTGAGACGTGCAGTGTCGGCGCGTCTGTCGGTGGAAGTTCCGGGGTTTTGAGCCTGTTTCACCAGGCTGGTCATCTCAGCCGCGGCGATGGCTTTCGACTTCAATGGAGCCGGTAAATGCAGGAATTGTCCCATGAGTCCATCTGGGTTTAAAGCGTCCTGTCCCGCCAATTCTAAACCAAGGGTGGCAACAATGTCACTACGACAACTCAATTTCGCCTGGTGAGCGGGCGTCAAGGTGACGTCTTCCCGGTCGAGAAGGATACGGATTACCGAGGCTCCGGCGTGTTCGCACAATTTCGTGATGACCGATTCGCGCAAGGATGGCCGGTTGGCGACGGCCTTGCGCAGGGAATCCGGTCCGGCTTCCGCAACCTTCAAAAGGAGATCCACAGAAAGCCTCGGGCTGTAACGAAGTGCCGGGTAGGCTGTCAGTTCGTCTTCGTCGGAGGCGAGCTGGAACAGAAGGTCGTCCGGTATTTCCGGATGCGCGGCCAGCAGACTTGAGATCCGGCGTCTGTCCGCCAGGGAGGTTCTAGGCAGGAAGTTGGAAGCCAGCTCCAGAAAAATACGTTTTTCTTCAACATCATGCCGAGAACGCCCGGCAAACAGCTCACTTGCGGCCAGAAGCACACCGCGATCGTCGCCCTTCGAAGACGCGGATCTGTCGGGAGAAGTGGAATTCGGCACAGGCTGACTGAAATGTTGGGTTTGGCGCATGACACCCGTCTACGAAATACAAAAGACCGGACCACCGGAGGAACTTGCTTCGTTCAAATTGCAGGAAAAGCGTTAGCATGCTGTTAACCCTGACGGCTTCTTAATGAAGAGCAGGAAGTAATGCGTCGCCCGTTTGACCGTTCCCGGTCGGTAATACACCGTCAGGGGAGATCGGAACCGAAGGAGGAGACGATGGGCACCTTGTTGGACTTTTCATCAGCTCAACGCCCCACCGCACGCGTGGGCTGCCGTTCCAATCAGCGCCGAATGTCAAATCCGGAGACCTTTGGAGAAGTTATCCTCTTTCCAGGTGTCCGGTATGAGCGCCACGACCTTGATCTTGCCGCACGAATCGCGACCATCGGAAAAGCGGCCGGACCTGCTGGCTCCGACAAGGACTGACGGTCCCTGCCTCTCCAGCCGCGCAGGAGACCATACTTTTTAGCGGCCTGGAGAAGCGCCCGATGGGCAAAGGCAAAGCGGATCTTTCCGCCACCGCATCCCTTGTGGAAAGCGGTCGCAGACCAGGGCAGGGGGCTATCGCCGCCGCTGTCATGCTGATTGCCGTGAGCCTTGCCGCCTGCACGCGCCCGACGGGAGATTTCGACCGGGCAAGGCCATCAGTCATTCACGACAAGCTCATGCCCGCCGCCGGCGATGAGGCCGCGCGCCTTCGGGGTGATCCGGTTTCCAAGTTCAACTACACCAACGACGAAAAGCTGATGCGCAATCGTGGCTGGACGTTGATCCGCCCGCCCTGGACGAAGGACTGGATCGGCGGAACCATGGTTGAGCTGTCGCGCACACGGGTTCTGCCGGAGGTCGAGGGGCGTGTGCCACCGGACCTCTATCTGATCTATCTGCGCTCGGATAAATTCCAGTCTTCCGATGCCCGCTATGACAAGATTGCCGCCGACGCGTCTGGAGACGCGGAACTGGTGATGCCCTTTTGCGAAGTTGCCCTGCGTGTGAAGGCGGCGGATGATGAGCGCTTGCGTGTTCTGCAGAACAAGCCGGTAAAGTCTGAAGAAACCTATGACGGCGCGAAGGCGCGTGTGTGGGAAAACCGTGTGATGATCAAATGGGTCGGTCAGGCACTGCGCTACCGGATCATCGCATACAAGAAGGCGCTCGACGGGCTGGAAATCGAAACGCCGACACGCGACCGTGTCTGGAAGGTCAACAACGCGATCCGGGAACTTGAAGGCCAGGTTCGCATTGCCGAGGCCGGATGTGACCCGGAAAAGCGTTATGGGGACGACAAACCCGTTCGCAGGTCGCGGATCTACACAGGCTGGGGTACCGAACGCGCTCCTGTGGTGAAATAACGCCCGAGCGAAACGGCTGCCTAAATTCAGGCTGTGTTACATAGATATCATCTTGCTCCCGTCAGAATTACCTATAACAAGAACGCGGATCAGCAAGGAATCGCAGGCTGTACTTCCACATCCGGTATGCGAGTGCCCCAATTCTGTCTCGAGACACCTTTTTCTAATCTTGAGGCCGGGTTGCTCTGAAAGAAAACGGCAAGTTTATATTTTCTGGCCCGGTTGTTTTCGGCCCATCAATAGGCTCGCAAATCTCACGATCTTTTTAGCGTTTCACTCTGTGCGCAACCATATTTTACTTCTTCCGTCAGACAATTTGTCAAATTGCTCTGCCTTAACGACATGCGCGTATAAGTTTTATTTATTGCAATGCAAAAAAATGTGAACACCTTAAAAAGATACGTGATCACAAGCTTTTAGCCTAATTTTGGACGTTTTTCCGGCAAAGGAATGGCGTTACAAGAGTTTTGCATCTTGCCCTCGCTCAGGCATCGAACTAAACCGTTTAGTTTACAGCGCGACCAAATCCCCGAACCTGAAGGTTGTCGAATGAGCCCGAACATCACGCTTCTCGTCAAAGAAGCGCTCTTCCACCAACATGCCGGGCGCATCGGAATTGCACTTGGTATGTTCGAGGAAATTTTGAAGCTCGATCCCAAGAACCCGCAGGCCAATTTTTCGCTCGGAATCGCTGCCTATCAAAACGGTGATGTCGGTCTGGCCATAGAGATGCTTCGCAAGGCAGAGCGCAAAGCCGGAAAGCACCCCCAGGTGCATCAATTGCTCGGGTTGGCACTGATGAACGCCGGCGATCTGGCCGGTGCGATGAAATCGTTGAAAAAGGCCGTGGCACTTGCACCTGACGTTGCGGACTTTCACGCCCATCTCGGTGATCTATATACCCTCAAGCGTCAACCGCAGCTCGCGCGCCAGAATTTTGAGCGTGCATTGGCGGTCGACCCGGAAAATGGCTATGCCATCGTGGGAATGGGGAAGCTGGATGTCACTGTCGGTCAGGTCGATGACGCGATAGCCTGGTTCGAAAAGGCCATAGCGTTGGGCAAGGAACTCCCGTCCGCGCTTCATAGCCTCACGATGACGCGCACCTACAGGCAGGTACCGGCCGAACTGGAAAAGATCGAAGACCTTCTTAAAAAGGCAAGCACATTGCCTGAGCCGGAAGTTGCTCACCTGCACTGGGCTGCCGGCAAGATCCATTACGATCTCGGCGATACACCGAGTGCGGCGCAACACTATCGCTCCGCGCGCCGGCTGCGCTACAAGTCTTTTGATCAGAAAGCCCATGAAGAACGCATTTCCTTCATGAAGGACGTGTTTGATGAGGCGTTTTTCGTGGAAAGGTCGGAACTGGGGGACAGTTCGCAAAGGCCTGTCTTCATTTTCGGCATGCCTCGCTCCGGTACCACTCTGGCCGAGCAGATCGTCAGCCGGCATTCACGCATCAGCAGCGGGTCGGAAATTCCCTATTTCCGCTTGCTGCAGCAGGACATCGGCCTGCAGGGGCCACCAAGCGCTGCTCTCGAAAACCGGTTGAAAAGCCTTGGCCCGCGCGAGTTCAAGCAGTTTGCGCGGCACTATCTGGCGGAACTGAGTGCAATCGACCGGCGGGCTGACCGGGTGACCGACAAGATGCCGCATAATTTCGAAATGCTCTGGCTGATGAGCCTTCTGTTTCCGAAGGCCGCATTCATCCATTGCGTCCGCTGCCCTGCGGACACATGCGTTTCCCTGCTGTCGCATTCGCTTTCTCCCGCACACAATTACGCGCTGAACCAGAAGTCTCTGGGCAGCTATTTCGTGACCTATGACGGCCTGATGAAACACTGGGAGAAAGTTCTTCCGGTCCGTATTCACACGCTTTCCTACGAGGACCTTGTTTACAACCAGGAGCAGGAAAGCAAAGCCCTTCTGGCGTGCGCGGGCATGGAGTGGGAAGAGGAATGTCTGGAATTCTACAACGGCGACAGTCCCGTGACCACCTTCTCCAATCTGCAGGTCCGAAAGCCGATGTTCCGATCTTCGATCGGGCGCTGGAAGCGTCACAAGAATCTCCTGGGGGACCTGTTCGACGCGCTGGGGCCTTTGTCGCCCCTCGAAGAAGGACAGGAGGACTGCAACGGAACAGGCTACGGTCAGCAGCAATCGCTTTCGGCCGCCGTGCCGGATAACGACACGTCTCAACTGCGGAACGTGAGTGCCCCGGTTTCCTGAACATTCCCCGGCCGATCCACCCGGAGTTCTGGATTGCACACCTGGATAGTCCCGCTTGCAGGGACGCTTAGCGAATCGAGCCGCAGCTTGCAGCCTCAAGCGCGCGGTCGATGCTGTCAGACCGGGTCGGATGCGGGACATAGGCCCGAAGCAACGCGAAGCCGCTCAAGGCATCTTCCGTTTCAATGACAATGAGATCTTCCAGGTTTTCCGGCGGGTTCTCTCGCAGGATCGACAGTTGTTCGGTGGTCAGCACCAGCATCGATAGACGCTCCGCGCCCGCCGTGCGGTTGTTGAGGCTGTAGACGGCTTCTCCTGCGGCGTTGAACAAGCCGATTGACCAGAAGGGCACCGGAATGCTGGCATCGAAGAGAACCGGCCCGTCAGCAAGCTGAAACCGGCACGCAGCATGTTTCATCGCAGGATCGAGATCGGGCAGGGCCTCCTCACCAGGACGAACATCTGGAAGCAGGTTGAATTGCCTGTCGGGTCCGTAGGTTCCGATATTGTCGTAGGCGCTGTGCAGCACGTTGTGCGGAATGCTCAGCACCACCAGGATATGAATGATGGCTGCCAGACACAAAGTGGCCAGCAATCCGACAGACAGGGAAAAGCGGGAGGAAAGGGTCACGGGCAACCCACCCTGTCAATGGTGGGCATGCTGACGCCATCGAGGGCGGCGCCTGTCGTGACCGGGGCGTCATAGACCCTCAGCACAAAGCGCAGACCGTCGGCAGCCCTTGCGCCGACTGCCAGCGGCAGCCAGTTGCCGGAGTGGGGCCGTGTGGCGGCGATGATCTCGAAGGTGCCGTCCGGATTTCGCAGCAAGGTGTCGCTCGCCAGGTTCACCCGGCCGGACATCGTCTTCACCAGGCGGCCGTGGCCATCAACCGCGGTCAGGGTCCAGAGGCGGGCTGATGGGGTCTGGCCCGCGATGCGGTAGACGCAAGTCGGATCAAGCTGGTGACCGTTGCTGTCCTCGCGCGCGACCAGCGCCAGACCTTCACCCGACGCCAGTGGAATGACGGCGCCTCTTGTATAGATCGCAACCGAATAGGGATCGGCCTCGGAGGTCCCTGCTTTCGGGTAGGCGTGCCAGGGGCCAAGGGTGACGGCATTGAGCGGCTGTTCCCGCTCGATGATCAGATAGGCCGAGCTGATGCCCAGAAGCGAGGCCAGCACGACGACAAGCGTGATCGTGGCCAGTGTGCGGATGGGGTTGAACCGATGCGAGCGGATGGCACGGGGGAGCCTCTCGTCATACCAGTCTGCCTCGCCATGAGCGGGCCGGAAACCTGTATCGCTCATTGCACCGCCGCGACATCGGTGTTGGTATTCCCCGGAACCGGCGTGGCTTCGGCGCTCTTGCGCTCAAGCAGCAGGCGCAGCTCCTGGCCGATCTGCAAGAGGAGATCCTGCGTGCGCCGTTTCAACACCCGCGGCTGAGCGGTGTCGCCGGTGTCTGTTGCCAGTCTGGCCGGAGCGGATCGGGAGAGGCGGGGCAGACTTTCCGGATCGACGCCGGGCATGCGGGCCAGTTCGATGCCGTTGTGTGCAAAGGCATTGTATTTCTGCCAGGCCATGGCCGGCAGACTGCCGCCCGTCACCCGGCGGGTCGAGGTGAAGTCGTCATTGCCGAACCAGACGGCCGTGGCAAAGTTGCCGGTGTAGCCGACAAACCAGGCATCGCGGTAGGCGTTGGTTGTGCCGGTCTTTCCGGCAGCCACCACTCCATCGATCTGCGCCCGGCGGGCCGTGCCGGCCTCCACCACATTGACCAGGATTTCGTTCATCTCTTCAACCTTGTCCTCCGGCAGGACGCGTTCTGCAGGCGGTTCATCGCGTTCGCGGCGGTAGAGGACCTCACCAGCGCTGTTCTTGATTTCAAGAACAGCGTAGGCCGGTGCCTTCATGCCGCCGTTTGCAAACACGGAGTAGGCCGAGGCCATGTCGATGACCGAGACTTCGGACGAGCCGATGGGCAGCGAAACAGAGTTTTCCAACTCATGGGTCAGACCCATGCGATAGGCCGTGTCGATGATCTTCTGGCGGCCGAAATCCAGCGACAGGATCACTGGTATGGTGTTTATGGATTTGGTGAGCGCGGTTTTCAGTGTGACAGCGCCCCGGTAACTTCTCGAATAGTTCTTCGGCGACCAGTTTCCAATCCAGACCGGCCGATCCGAGACAACGCTGTCTGCGGAGTAGCCGTTCAGGAAAGCCGTCATGTAGACGAAGGGCTTGAAGGAGGATCCGGGCTGCCGCAGCGCATTCACTGCGCGGTTGAACTGGCTTTCGCCATAGGAACTGCCTCCGACCATGGCCACCACGGCTCCGTCGGGGATCATCGAAACCATCGCGGCTTCACTCGCATCGCGCAGTTTGCCGTTTTCCCGAAGCACGGTCTCGACCGCCAGATCCGCCTGGCGCTGCAGCGCCGGGTCGAGTGTGGTGCGCACGGTGACGATGCGGTCGCGCGCGAGGGCCGGATAGCGTCGTGCGAGTTTCTTCACCTCGTCCAGAGCCCAGTCCAGAAAATACTCCGGCAACTGCTCCTGAGACCTGTCGACGGCAAGAGCCGGATTACGGCGTGCGCCGATGACCTGGCCTTCGGTCAGGAAATTGGCCTGCACCATGTTGGACAGGACCTCGTTGGCCCTTGCGCGGGCCGCCGGAAGGTTGATGTGCGGAGCGTATTTGGTCGGCGCCTTGTAAAGGCCTGCCAGCATGGCGCTTTCGGCAAGCGTCAATTCACGCACATTCTTGTTGAAATAGAATTCCGAGGCTGCCGTTACCCCAAACACGCCGCCGCCCATATAGGCGCGATCGAGATAGAGCTTCAGGATCTCCTGCTTGGACAGGTTGGCCTCCAGCCATAGCGCCAGATAGGCTTCCTTGATCTTGCGGCTGAGGCTGCGCTCGTTGGTCAGGAAGAGGTTCTTGGCGAGCTGCTGTGTCAGTGTCGAACCGCCCTGGACGACGCCGCCGGCTCGAGCGTTTTCCACCATGGCGCGGAAGGTGCCGAAGAAGTCGATGCCAAAATGGCTGAAGAAACGGCGGTCTTCGGTGGAAAGAGTGGCTTTGATCAGCGAATCGGGAATTTCCTCAAGCGGAACGCTGTCGTTGAGCACGATGCCGCGCCGTCCGATTTCCTTGCCGAAGCGGTCCAGGAATGTGACTGCAAAATCATCGGTTGTTTTCCAGTCGGCATAGCGCGTTGCCTCGAAGGCGGGCTGGGCAAAGGCAAGCACCACGATGAAACCGGCAAGGCCATAAGTCAGCCCGTCCGAAGACAGTTCTGCAAGAACCCGCCAGATGCCCTTCGCCCGGAACCGCCGCAAAAAGGCGTCATAGCCCTCGAATGTCCGGCGGATGGCCGTTCCGCTCTTCCAAAGGGCTGTGTCGATAAGGGCATCGATCGCCAGGAAAAAGCGGCGGATTCGATTGCGCTTCTTCGGCGGTTTCTGCTCCGGCGCGCTGCCGGTCTCGACGTCTTCTGACTGCGGTTTGTCCGTCACGCGAACAAGGTCTCCGGATCAAAATGGGACGGCCCAAGCTAGCCGTTTTTCGGGGCCGTGCAAACAGGTCTCCTGGGTGGCCCTTTCAGCGGACCAGTTTACCGACTTTTGTTGCAAATTCATTGAGGAAAAACAGCCCGAATTTCCGCCCGGGTTGCCCGGAGGGCTGTAGCATGATAGGCGCCGGTGGTTCCTGCCCAAGAAAGGCGCGCACGACTTCATGATTGCGGACGATACCTCACGCGAGCTTCCGTTCTGGAAAACCCGAACCCTGGAAGACATGACGCAGTCGCAATGGGAGTCGCTTTGCGACGGCTGCGCGCGCTGTTGCCTCAACAAGCTGGAAGACTGGGATACCGGTGAGATCGTCTGGACGGACGTCGCCTGTACGCTGCTTGATGGCACCAGCTGCCGCTGCAAGGACTATGAAAACAGGGCGTCAATCGTGCCGGACTGTATTCAGCTCACGCCCGGCGAGGTGCGGACGCTGACCTGGCTGCCGCCGACCTGCGCTTATAGGCTGGTTCGAGAGGGCAAGGATCTCTACTGGTGGCATCCGCTGGTTTCAGGTGATCCGGAAACGGTCCATCAGGCAGGCATTTCCGTTCGTGGGCGGACGATTCCCGAAGACGGCATGGCTCTTGAGGATTACGAGCACCACGTCGTGTTCTGGCCTGGCGAAGTGCCGGAAGCCGCACAGGACTAGACAATTGCAGCTGCGAGGACCGAGGCCGTTCTGTTCGGTTCCAAGCTCTCTCATTGCCTGAGCAGGAAAGCTTCCACATGGCGGCGAAGCCGGTGTTCCAGTTCCGATCTGTCGGTGAGCTGATGGCTTTTGACCAGAATGGCCCCGTGGATCATGAAGGCAATCAGCCCATCGACCATTTCCTTGGGTGACCGGTCCTGCCGCAGGGCAGGCTTCAAGCCGGGCTCTTGCTGCCAAGCCGTCAGAAAACTTTCCAGTTCCGCATCCAGTGCGTCCAGCGTCTCGACAAATTCGGCGGCGCAATTGGGTTTGGTGACACCGATATTATCCAGAAAGAGCCGAAGAATTGCCGGACTGTCGGTGATGACTGCGATCAACGCCATCATGCGCTGCATCAGCAGACCGACCGGATCTGACAATGGCTCTGCCTGCGTCCCGTCGGTGTTCGCCGCCGCGCGCAGCGCGTTCAGCCGGTCCAGCAGGACGTAGGACAACAGACCATCCATATCGCCGAAGTGCGAGAAGACCGTTCCCTTGGCAACGCCTGCCTCATGGGCAACCGCTTCTGCTGTGACCAGATCCAACCCGTGTTTCTGGCTGAGATCCCGTGCGGCGGCGAGAACCCGCGCGCGTGTGGCGATGCTTCGCTGTTGAGGTTTGCGTGTCATGATCTTCCGTTAAATTGACCGTGGTCAAAAAATATCTTGACGGATGCGCTGCTGAATGTCAAAAAATGACCACGGTCAATTTTGGCGTTCGACGCCTGCAAACTCACAAGGTGACTCATGACACGGATACTGGTTTTGGAAGGGCACCCGGCAAAGGACACGTTTTGCGGTGCCCTTGCTGCGGAATATGCCGATCAGGCGCGCACGGGCGGCAGCGACGTGCGCGTCCGGCATCTGGCGGATCTGAATTTTGACGCGGATTTCGGAGTTTCATCCTTCAAGGATGCAAAGCCGTTGGAACCTGACCTGGAAGCATTGTGGCAGGACATTCTTTGGTGTGAGCATTTCGTGCTGACACATCCACTGTGGTGGGGTGGGATGCCGGGCAAGTTGAAGGGCTTGTTTGACCGCATCCTGCTGCCGGGCATGTCCTTTCAATACGTGAAAGGCAAACCGATGCCCGAACAGCTTTTGAAGGGACGCACCGCGCAGGTTCTGGTGACTTCCGATACGCCAGGCTGGTACTTCACCTGGATCTATGGCGCAGGCATCAGAAAACAGACGGAAAAACAGATCCTCGGTTTCTGCGGCCTCAAGCCAAAGGGCTACCATATGTTCTCACCGATCCGCGGATCAAGTGACGAGGCCAAGCGGAAGATGCTGGCACGGGCTGCTGCGCTTGGGCGCAAGGCTGCGTGAATGCCTTTCCGTCCGCTTCCTGCCGGTCGGAAGCTGTTGAAAGTCCCGATATCACGCAGGCAAGGCGCCATTCAGCGCTGGCCTGCGTGTGGTGTCATTTCTTGAAAGTCAGTGAAACCGTTCCAACGGTGATGCCCGCTTTCATGACCTTGGCGGTATTTTCAACCGTGTTTCGATCCACCTGCTTCAACGTGTCATCGAACCGGAGCAGCAAGGGGCCATTTTCGGTGTCGAGGCTTGCGACATAGGAAAAACGAAGGGCGCCATTGTCGTCGGTGCGCATATTGGTCAAACCAAGCACATCGGCTCTCTGGCCTATGTAGCGGTCTTCGGCGACTTTCTGGAAGAACCAGGTCTTCGTGTCCCGTTCACCATCGTCATAGACGAAATCTTCGCGAAGCTTGAGCGTGAACGTGCGCTGGTTCCAGGTTCCGGTCAGCTTGACGGTGAACGGACGGTAGACACCTGCGATCTTGCTTTCAAAGACACCCTTTCCAATGGTTTTGCCGCGAAAAAACTCTTCCAGCACCAGGGGTTTGGCATGCGCCGGGACAGAGGCCGCGGCGGCGATCGCGAAGACGAACAGAAGCAGATATCGGCGGGCACGGGTCATGATGGGCAGAGCCTCCTTCAGGAAAATCTGCCCCATTTACGCAGGCCTTTGTCTTTTGGATCGGAGGCCTTCCGGATCGGGTGACGAACTTCTGAAGCAAACCGCGTTTTATCGAAATCAATATTTTGCGGTGAAACGCGGCGCGCTCTAGCTTGCGAAGCGTTCTTTCCAGGTCGGCACAGGATCGCCGGGGGCCGGGGAGGCGTTATAGACCCCGCGGGCGATGGCCCGGGCCAGGCATGAGGCTGCAGCCGCTCCGAGCTGAACCATGTCCTCCAGTCCGTTCTCCATCCGGCGCTGGCCAGTGGACAGCGCAAAGACAAGATCGCCATCCAGGGGCGTGTGCGCCGGCCACAGAGCGCGGGCCAGGCCGTCATGCGCCATGACCGCAAGGCGTTTGGCTTCGCCCTTCGTCAGGATGGCATCGGTCGCCACTGCGGCAATCGTGGTGTTGGCGCCGGCCTTGAGGCCGTCCAGCTTGGTGCGCACGGTAATGGCGTCTTGCGGCAGCGGGTGGGCCATACCCAGGCCGCCGAATTCATCATCGATTTCAAACGGTGCCGCCCAGAAGTGGGCGTTGTCGCCGACAGTTGCCCGCCCGAGCGCGTTCACGCCGACAATGGCTCCCACCGTGATGCCGTTGTCCAGAACATGGGAGGCAGAGCCGAGGCCACCCTTCAGGTTGGCAGTGGTGGCACCGGTTCCGGCCCCCACGGAGCCGAGGGCAAAATCGTGGCCGATGGCATCGAGCGCCGAGCGGCCGAGGTCCCGGTAGGGGGCTGCCTGGCCCCAGCTTTTGTCTCCGCCGTTCAGAAGATCGAACAGAATGGCCGTTGGAACGATGGGCACACGGACCGGCCCGACCTGAAACCCATAGCCAAGTTCGGCAAGGCGCCCTTGCACACCCGCACCTGCATCCAGGCCGAAAGCGGACCCGCCGGCAAGGACGATGGCATCGATCTTCTCGACGGTCTGTTCCGGCTCCAGCAGGGCGATTTCACGGGTGCCCGGTGCACCGCCGTGAATGGCAACCGAAGTGACCGCCGGTTCATCGGGAACGAGCACGGTTGCCCCGGATTTCAGCTCGAGATCGGTGGCATTGCCGACCTTGAGGCCCGGAACATCGGTGATCAGATTGCGTAAACCGGGCATGAGCTGGCGGTCCTTGGTTGAAGGTGGACGAGGAGGAGTTTGAGGGGCTGAACGTCAGGTGTCGAGGCTTTTGTAACCCCGGCGAACGTAAAGAAGAGATTTGCCAGGGTCGGTCATCCGCAGGTCGGTCACGGTGCCGACAATGATCGAATGCGTCCCCATTTCGGTAACGGAATGGACCTCGCAATCGACGCTGAGACGGGCGCTGTCGAGCGCCGGGCATCCGGTGGCGAGGCTTGTCCATTCGCCCTTTTCGAACCGCTGGGGCATCTCCAGCTTGTCGCGTCCGGCAAAGGTGTCGGATATTTCCTCGTGATCATCGCTGAGCGTGTTGAGGCAGAAGCAGCGATTTTCAAGAACCGCGCTGTGAATGCGCGTTTTTTTGTTGAGGCAGATCAGGATACTGGCCGGTTCGTCGCTAACGGAACAGGCCGCTGAAACAGTTGCGCCGACGCGGCCGCCCGGGCCATCTGTGGTGACCACGTGAACCGCCGTTGCAATCCGGCTCATGGCTTCGCGAAAAATCGCGGTCTCCAGAGGAAGCCTGTCCTGATCATCGGGGCCTGAAGAGGTTGGAGACATCAAGTCGGTTCCTGAGTGGCTCAGCGGGGAATCATTCGTCTAACGTATGTGGTCCGGAGTTTAGGCGGCCATGGATGGGATGCCTAGGTGTGGACACAGGAATGAAGATGAAAGGGCTTGAGAAGGACCAATCCGGTCAATTCCATGGGACATGAAAACGGCTTCAGCGCCTGGCAGCAACATGCTTAGCCCGGCAGAAAGTCTGCTCAGCGCGCCGTTCCTGACGCGGTTTCTCCCTTTCTCATGCCAATTCGTCTTCATTTATGAGACCGCACCCGGACCATGTCGTCGCAAACCGAACTCAGGCGAGTTGTTTTGATACTTCAAGGTTAATCGCCTTCTGACCGCGCCTTCGACTGCGATCGCACATCTGGAGGTCTGAAGCCTGGTGCTAGGCATTTGCAATTTCATATGGGGCAGGGCCTGACATTTGCCACCTTCGCCGCAAGTCCGGATTGAGCTGCGGCCCGGCCCGCGCTAGGGGTAGGGGAGCGATCATCGGACCTCGGGGAAACGAATGACCTATCAGCAGCTTCTGGTCAGCATTGGCCTTCTGGCTTGTGGCGCAGTTGCGACACCTGCCGTTGCCGACATCCGGATCGCGGTCGCCGGGCCGATGAAGGGACAGTTTGCAGCTTTCGGGGAGGAGATGCGCATCGGAGCGGAAAGGGCCGTCGCCGATCTGAATGCGGCCGGAGGCGTGAATGGCGAGAGCCTGGTGCTGGAGGTCGCCGATGACGGCTGTGATGCGGACCAGGCAGTTGCCGTTGCCAACCAGCTCATCGGCAAAGGCGTGGTCTTCGTTGCCGGTCATCTTTGTTTCAACAGCTCGATTGCCGCCAGCGAAGTCTATGCCGGAGCAGGCATCGTTCAGATGTCAGCAGCAACAACACTGCCGAAATTCACCGATGAGCGACCAGGCGAGGGCGTCTTTCGTCTGGCCCCCAGGGACGACCGGCAAGCGGAGGTGGCGGCTGGTTTCCTCGTCAACGAATTCGGCGGTGAGCGGATTGCCCTGCTGCACGACAAGACTGCCTATGGCAAAGGGCTCACCGATGCAGTGAAGGCTGCTCTCAACGAGCTTGGAACCAGCGAAAGCATGGCGCTTGGATTTGACGCTGGCGGGGATGACTTTCGCACGCTCGTGTCACAGCTCAAGTTACAGGCAGTCGATGTCGTCTATCTGGGCGGATATCACCCGGAAGCGGGGCTGATAAAACTGGAAATGGAGCGCCAGGGGCTGGATGCGGTGCTGATGGCCGGGGATGCGCTTATGACGGAGGACTACTGGTCCGTGACCGGTGCAGCGGGCAACGGAACCTTGCTGACCTATCCGCAGATCCCCCGGGACCGGCCGGAAGCGCAGGACCTCGTGGCGGCCCTGGAAAGCGCCGGGCTTGCCGCCGACCGTTTCACCCTGACGACATATGCCGCCATTCAAGCCTGGGCTGAGGCGGCAGAGACCGCCGGCACCACGGCCTTGCCGGACGTTGCGAGCGCTCTTCAAGGCGGAACCTTCGGTACGGTGATCGGTGATGTCACCTTCGATGGCAACGGCGACAGCAACTTGCCGGATTATATCGTCTATGAATGGCGGGGCGGTGTGCCGCAGGCACGGTGAGCTTTGCCCCAAATGAAGAGCACGCGGCCCGTCAGGCGCGCGTGCTTCTCAGTGCCTCAGCAAACACTCGTGCTCAGGTGCGTGATCCGGTGCCGCTGATCGTCAGGTTGACCTTGTCGGCATAGATCGGCAGTCCGGCCTCCATGCCGTAGAGGCTGCGGAAAAAGCCACCTGACACTTCGAAACCAACCTGACCGTTGGCCTTGCCATCGGTAATCGTTACCGAGAGCTTGGTGCGTTTCTGCTGTCCGCGCAGGTTCAATACACCTTCCACATCTGCCGTGTTCTGGCCGGTAATCTGCACCCGGGTGCTCTGGAACGTCGCGACCGGGTACTTGGCGACATCGAACATGGCCGAACTCTTCAGAAATCCGGTGACCTTGTCGTTGTTGGTGTGAACGCTCGTCAAATCGACATTCACGACCACACGGCTCTTCTCCGGATTGTTCTGATCAAGTGTCATCTTGCCGGAAACGGTCTTGAATTCTCCCGTAACCGGGCTTCCGCCCAGCACCCGGACAGAAAAACCGGTGGCAAGTCGGGCCGGTGTCAGCAGGTAGGTGCCTGTCAAAGATCCGGCAAAAGCCGGCAGCGGCGCGGATGCGAGCGCGACCAGACAGGCAAAGGTTGCGACGGTTTTGTGAATTGGGCGTTTGAAGCCGCGTGACGTGGCAGAGGTTTGGGTCATTCCAAAGGTCCTTGAACAAGTTCAGCTATGCAACTTGTGCGGAAATGGTCCGCAGATGTCTCGACTTTGGCCCTTTCGGTGCCAGGGGTGCAGTATGTCATGCGGTATCGACAGGCATGGTGACGGTCGTCACAGGCAAAACCCGGATTGCCGGCCGGCTCACCCCGCAGCGGGGACAAAATAGACCGGAGTGCCGTTTTCACCTACCGAATTGCGGCGTCAATTAACCTTTAGGTAAGAATTTAGGCGCGTCCCGGTTCTTTCAAGGGATGGAGCAAGGTAATCTGCGCGCAACTGCACGGAGTTTGTAATGCGTCTGATCTCCCTGTTACGCCTTGTCATTCTCATGGCAATGTTGTTTGCCAATAGCATCACATCAGGTTCTGCAAGTGCCGCCGAAGTTGTCGGTTTTTCCGATGCACGATTTCGCGCCGGCACGATCGTCATCAGAAACTCCGAAAAGCGGCTTTATCTGGTGCTCGGTGGCAATCGGGCTATCCGGTACAAGGTGGCCGTTGGCAAACGGCAGAAGTCCTGGACCGGACAGGCTTTCATCACGGCGAAATATGTAAAGCCCGACTGGGCTCCGTCAGAAGAAGTCCGGCGTGATTTTCCGCATCTCCCCACGGTCATTCGCGGAGGAGCGCCCAACAATCCGATGGGCGTGGCCGCCATGACTCTCTCGAATGGAAACTACGCCATTCACGGCACCAACCGGCCAGGCTCCATCGGACGTGCCGTTTCCTACGGCTGCATCCGCATGGCCAATCAGGATATTCAGGATCTGTTTCAAAGGGTGACGGTCCGCACGCCTGTCGTGGCATTGCCCTGATCCAGCCCTGTAGCGTTACAAGCTGCCGCCGGCCGGGAGCGAGGGCATCATTCGTCCTGATGGTTGCCGGATCCGGACGTCGTCGATGACCAGGCATTTTCCGGCGGCTTTTTCCGGTCAAGATACGTTCCCAGCAGCAGAACAATCGCAAGCAGAACACAGCTTGTGCCTGCGAAGAAAAGCTCGAACGGAGCCTTTTCAGTGGGAGTGATCTGCAACTTGTGCAGCGCGACCGTGCCGATGATCATGGGCAGCAGGTAAAGTGCCAGCGCAGTGAACTGCAGATAGAAGCTCGACCTGCCCGGCTGCAGCACGCTTTTGAAAGGCGCCTGATTGCGCATTCGGACCAGGAGGTCCAACGACACCAGGCACATGCCGATCTGAGTGATGATCGACAGTTCGTTGCCCCAAAGGAAGAATGCGTAGACGGTCTCGGCAAAGCCAAGGGACAGGACCGCGAGACAGACGGATACCAGAAGCAGTCTGACAATCGTATGCCGTTCCTGGGAGAGCTCGAAGCCAAAGCAGCAGACGAGGAAGAGTGAGGTTTCAACGGAAAACCGGCCATACATGTCTATCGCTTCAAGAGACTGGGAAAGCCAACTGTCCATGTAAACGGTGATTTGATCCGGGAACAATGCTTCTGCGACGCGCAGGCCTGACAGTAGAACCATTGACCAGCACAGGATGCCCTTGAGCCAGACGGAGCTATCCCACTGTGGCCGGAAGAAAATAGCGCCCGCAAGGATCAGAAATCCAAGCGCGGTGATCGGATGGGTCGATGGCGTCGGGCCGGAAAACGGATCGCCGGAGGACAGATAGAAATTGTGGCCGAGACCGAACAGCATGACGAGCACGAGCGAACAGCCAATCACCTGATGGTAGACTGTCTTGTCGAGATCCAGATGATTGTCCCTAGTCATAAAGAAGCAGCAACTTCGAGGTTCGTTCTTTGTCCGTTTCCGAAAGGGTAGCGTAGTTTTGTCACATTTTCGAGAGGGCGAAAATTACAAGAGATCTTTGAAATGGTTGTTGCTCGAAAGGGGCAATCGCACGCGGTCCTGCGTTAGCTGCTGATGTCTCTGAGCCGTTGTACCAGGTGAGAAGACGCAGCAGAGACGCCGCACGAGGAGCACGTATGCGTCCTCACATGGTGCAATTGAGATCGCATTCAAAAGGCGAGCATTTCGTTCGGTATTCCCGCGCGCATAAGCGTGCCGAGCCGCAGGGACAGCATGACGCATTTAGTTTCAAAAAATTGAATATATGATGGGTCCGAGGCCTGCAAACGACCTCTATCGAGACCTCGCCAGTATCAAGTGCCCCAACACGATGCTGGCGGGGTTTCCTTTCCGGCTGTTTTTCCAATGGAACAGCGCGCGATGTTTTCGTCTCGAGCAGCACAGTCCCGGAGGCGTCACGATTTCAGCCAGCGCCTCGGGTTGGCGCTGCTGTCGCGGCCACCGGATCCGGACAGTGCGGCGACAAGATCTGCGACTGCATCGAGCGAATGAACCGCTCTGAATTCATCCACATTCGGCAGCATGGCGCGGATACCCTTCGCCTTAGCCTCGAAGCCTTCGAAACGGAGCAGGGGGTTGAGCCAGATGAGGCGGCGGCAGGAGCGGTGCAGGCGGTCGATCTCCCGTTCCAGGTCCTCGTCCGTATCCCGCTCCAATCCATCGGTTATCAGAAGCACGGTCGGTTGACCTGTCAGAACGCGGCGTGACCAGTGCCGGTTGAAGTCGTTCAGCGCCGAGGCGATGCGGGTGCCGCCCGACCAGTCTTCAACGCCTGACGAGCAGGCTTCCAGAGCCTCGTCAGGATCCTTCATGCGCAGCTGTCTCGTGACATTCGTCAGGCGTGTGCCAAACAGGAACGTGTGGACGTCGCGCCGCTCCACCGTCAGGCCGTGGAGAAAGTGCAGCAAGAGCCGGGAGTATTGGCTCATCGATCCGGAAATATCGCAAAGGGCGACAAGTGGCGGGCGCTTTTCCGCCGGTTTGCGGAATTTCAGATCGATGATGTCACCCCCCGCCCGCATGGATGCGCGCAGGGTACGGCGCGGATCGACCTTGCCTTTGGCGGCAGGCTTCAGGCGGCGAAGCCGGATCTTGTCCATCGGCATCGTCATGGCCCGAAGCGCCCGCTTGGCTTCGGTAATTTCATCCGAGGTCATCTGCGCAAAGTCCTTGGACTGTAGCAATTCCTTGCCGGAAACCGTGAACTTCGCATCGATCTCGATCTGCGGAACGGTTTCCTCGGCAACCCGTTCCTGCGCTGCCTGAAATGCCTGGGAAACGCGAGTCTGACCGGCCTTTGGTTTTTCAGGGGCTCCCCGCGGCGGTGCGACCGGCGACAGGATGGCCAGCATCTTCTCGATCAGACCTCGGCTTTGCCAGTAGATCCGGAAAGCCTCGTCGAACAGGACCTTCTGCTCGCGCTTGCGCACGAAAACGGCATGCAAGGTCCAGTAGAGATCTTCGCGGCTCTCGATACCGGAAACTTCCACGGCCGCCACCGCATCAACAACGGAGGCAGGGCCAACGGGCACGCCTGCCTTGCGCAGCGTTCGCGCGAAATAGACGATATTGTCCGTGATCCGTGACCGCAGCTCAGGAGAGGCTTGCATGGCAACCTCCTTGATGAGCGCGATGGAACGCTTGCACGTGTGTCACCGGTTCAAACCGCCGGCATGGATTGCTGGTGCGGGGCGTCCTTGCGGATCTCGTCGATCATCTGACGCACTTTCGAGCCGCGGACACGTTCGATGTCGTCCTGGTATTTGAGCAGGACACCAAGCGTGTCGGATGCCATGTCCGGATCGAGCGCCATTTCGTTGAGTTCGGAAAGAGCTGTTGCCCAGTCCAGCGTTTCGGCGACACCCGGCTGTTTGAAGAGATCCTCGTCAGCCCGCAGCTTCTGCACGAAGGCGACCACTTCGCTGGCAAGGCGCTGGGCGGCCCCTGGAACCTTGCGGCGGACAATCTCCAGCTCGCGCTCGGCATCGGGGTAGTCGACCCAGTGGTAGAGGCAGCGCCGTTTCAGGGCGTCGTGGATTTCCCGTGTGCGGTTGGTCGTGATGATCACGATGGGCGGTTCGGCTGCCTTGACGGTGCCGAGCTCGGGAATGGTCACCTGGTTATCCGCCAGAACTTCCAGAAGGAAGGCCTCGAAGGCTTCATCCGCCCTATCGAGTTCGTCAATCAGGAAAACCGGCGCACCGGACAAGGAGGGTTCCAGCGCCTGCAACACGGGGCGCTTGATCAGGAAGCGCTCGTCGAAGATCGACTTGGAGAGCTCCGAATGCTCGGTGTCGCCGGCTGCCTCCGCAACACGGATTTCTACCATCTGCGCCGGATAGTTCCATTCATAGACGGCAGAGGAGACATCTAGCCCTTCGTAGCATTGCAGACGGATCAGATCGCGGCCGAGCGTGGCAGACAGGACTTTGGCGATTTCCGTCTTGCCGACACCGGCTTCGCCTTCCAGAAACAGCGGACGCTTCATCTTCAGGGCCAGATGCAGAACGGTGGCAAGCGACCGGTCGGCCACATAGCCCGCCTGATCCATGAGGGCGAGAGTGTCGTCAATGGAAGCCGGCAACTGTTTCATGTTTCCTCCGGTGAACGGGTGGTTACCCCGCTTATATAGAGAGACAGGCGCGAAGAACATTGCTCCTGTGGGCAGATTATCCCCTGCCACCGTGTTCCCCCTAATGGGTTTCTGTTTCCGAACCTTCTATAAAAGCGAAACTGATTCAAGGGAGGGAAGAAGAGTGTCGCGCTGTAAGCCGTTTTTGGGTCTCGCCGTTGTCCTGTTCGCAACATCGCCGGTTCTGGCATCTGACGGAGCTTATCCGACCGATCCGATAAGCGTTGCAACGGGCCGCGAACTTGCCGAGATCCATTGTGCGATGTGCCACGCGGTCGGCAAGGACGACCAGAGTGCACAGGCCGGCGCACCCGCCTTTCGCGACCTCGCCAGCCGTTATCCGCTGGAAAGCCTTGAAGAGCCTTTGGCGGAAGGTATCGTCACAGCGCATGACAACATGCCGGAATTTGCCTTCGAGCCGGATGACATCGACGCCTTTCTGGGGTATCTCACCTCCATCCAGACGAAATGACGGGATTCAGGCGCAGTGAGCTTGTTGTTAGCAGGCTAATGAGAGTGCTGCTAAAGTTCTGTTTTTAAACAGCAAATATCCAAAAGTTGGGTTTGGTTAACCTGATTTCCGTGACAATCTTTCTTTGCACAGAAGAAAGGATTGGCATGAAAACCAGCTCTGACTTTGAAAAGCGCCTTCTCGGCTATGGACTGATGACGGCGGAAATCCTCTACCGTCTGCCGGATCATCCCAAGTTGCTGCAAAGCTTCCTGTGGCAAACGGAAGATCTGGCCCCCAAATTTCCCGAACTGACCAGGTTTCTGGTGTTCTGGGAACGGGAAATAGAAGGCCGCATCCACTCCGTGCGTGTTGCCCATCAGACCCTGATCTCGCCCGTAGATTTCCGCTATGCGGATGGAGAGATCGTGGTGCACTGAGTGGCCTGGTGAAGGGTTCAGCGCGCGCTGAGACCGAGTCCTTTGCCATCACGCATGACGGCTTTTGACTGAGGGGTGAAATCGGATCCGTCCCCCTCATGCAAAACGAACCCCGGCATCAGCCGCAAGGGGGCCTTGCTCGCGCGAATGGCGCGCAAAAGAACGCGTGTTGCCGCCGCTTCCGGCCTCGGGCGCAGCGGAATGACTTCAATCGCGCCGAACCGGCCCTTGAGAACACTCAACAGCTCCTGCAGTCCATCGGCCCGGAAGATCACGGTCAGGCTGCCGCCTTCCTTGACAATATCCGTTGCGGTTTTCGCCCAGGGTTCCAGTCCCCGGTCGTCCAGCATGTGCGCGCCTGCGCGCGCTGAATTCGGCGAGGCCCGGAATCGGTCCGCCTCGTAGTACGGCGGGTTCATGATGGCATGGTCGGCAAGCGCAGACGTGAGGCCGGCAGCGTGGCGCACGCTTCCCTTGGCCGTGATATCGGCCTCCAGAAGAGAGACGCGGTCCGAAAAAGCCCGGTTGGCCGGATCTTCCAGCCCGCGGCGGGCGAGGGCAAGCACGGTCTCGTCGATATCGACCAGCGTTACCTTTATCTCCGGCAGGCGCGCGGCGGCGCAAAATCCCGCTGTGCCGACGCCAGCACCAAGGTCGATGACATGCCCCCTGGTGCCATCCGGCAGGGCCGCTGCCAGATAGACCGCGTCGAGACCCGCCCGGTGGCGGCCACGCTTGGGCTGATGCACATAGACCTTGCCGCCGAGAAAGGCGTCATGGGTCGTGTCCTGTGCGGGATCGCCGGTGCTGTCCGTTGGTGCATTCATGTCAGGCCTGGCCGCTTTCCGGGCGCAGCTCATGTTCCAGACCGGCGTCTCGCACCAGGTTGCGGGCGACCTGGATCTGGTCTGAATCGACCAGGATGCGGCGTGGGATCATGGCCAGAGATCCTTCGAGAATGCTCATGTTGCCGTCTGCGACAAAATGTTTGATGCCGGCTTCGTCGAGAATCGATTCCAGAAAGGAAATCAGGACGGGATCGTTTGTTCTGACAAGTTCTTCCATAAGATTCCCGGCGTTAGCGGTCCATGTCCGTCGGCTGAACCAAGGGTCCTGCCCGAACGGTTTACAGCAAAACCTGCTGATTGCGGCATTTCAACAGTTTGTCAATGGATTGGCGGCTTGCCCCGGAGGCGTTCGCACCATATTGTCCGCACAAATATTCAGGGAGTGCCATTAGTGGCCGTTGTTGCAACTTATACAGACGATCAGCCGCACCGTCCGAGCATTCAGCCGCTCGTCGAACTGGTGTCCGGCGGCATGGGCGAGGTCAACGAACTGATCCTGTCGAAGGCAGGATCGAATGTTGATTTGATCCCCGAAATCGCCAAACACCTGATCTCCTCCGGTGGCAAGAGGCTGCGGCCTATGCTGACGCTCGCCTGCGCGGACATGTTCGGTTATCAGGGCGATGGCCATGTGACGCTGGCTGCCAGTGTGGAATTCATGCACACAGCCACGCTGCTGCATGACGACGTTGTCGACGAGAGCGATATGCGCCGGGGCAAGCTTGCCGCGCGCAAGCTCTGGGGCAACCAGGCCAGCGTGCTTGTAGGTGATTATCTTCTCGGTCAGGCCTTCAAGATGATGGTCGACGTCGGTTCGCTGGAAGCGCTGCGCATTCTGTCCACGGCGTCCGCCGTCATTGCAGAAGGCGAAGTGCTGCAGCTTGGCGCTGCCAAGAATATTGCCACCACCGAAGCGGACTATCTGCGGGTGATCGAGGCAAAGACAGCGGCCCTGTTTGCGGCCGCCGCTGAAGTGGGCCCCGTGATCGCCGGGCAGTCGGCCGAAATGAAGCGCGCCGCGAGAACCTACGGCATGGAACTCGGTTACGCGTTCCAGCTTGTCGATGATGCGCTCGATTATGGCGGGTCCTCGGCAGATCTTGGCAAGGACGTCGGTGACGATTTCCGGGAAGGCAAGATCACGTTGCCAGTAGTGCTGGCCGTTGCCCGCGGCACCGATGCCGATCGTGATTTCTGGAGACGCTGCCTGGAAGGCGAGGAGATCCAGGATGGCGATCTGGAACAGGCCATCGAGCTTTTGAACAAATATGACGCCCTGTCCGAAACGATCGAACGGGCGAAGGACTATGGCAACAAAGCCCTTGCGGCTCTGGATACGCTGCCGTCAGGCGCGCACAGCGATGCGTTGGGCGATGCTGTCGCCTTCTGCATCTCCCGCGTGAGCTAACGCTCGCAAGTCTTTGTTTCTAGGTGAAAATTACAAGCCGCTATTTTTCGAAATGGCGGCTTTTTTCTAGCGTTTCGCGGGTTGAAACAGAGTGGTTTCAGGAAAGCGGCCCGGAAGCAATCCACCAGTCTGGATGGGCGACACGCAACGTGCGTTCGATCTCCATGGTGTCCCTCAGTTCGCAAAGGCCAAAGCAAGTCGCTCCAGAGCCTGACATCCTTGCAAGGTTGATGCGGGGTTCAGCTTCCAGTTCGGACAGAACCAAGCCAATTTCCGGGCACAGGCTCTTGGCCGCGTCCTGCAGGTCGTTGCGGCAGGTCTCCAGATAGGCGACCAGAGAGGCGAGCGTCTCGAACTTTTCCGGCATGAGATCCATGGGGGCGTTCTCGCGACGCTCCATCGCCTTGAAAACTTCCGGTGTCGAAACACCGACCCTCGGGTTCACAAGGACGATACCGCAAGTCGGCAGGTCAGGGCCGGGGCTGAGATCACCGCCAATGCCGCGCATGATCTGGGGTTCCGGAAACAGGCAAACAGGAACATCCGCGCCGAGTGTCAACGCCAGCGCGTGCTGGTCTTCGTCGTCTAGGTAAGTTCCGGTGAGGTCTTCCAGTAGCCGCAGGGTTGTTGCCGCATCGGTGGAGCCGCCGCCGATGCCCGACGCGACGGGCAGGCGTTTGGTCAGGGTCAGGCGGACCTGCGGAACATCTATACCGGCCTTTTCCGCAAAGCTTCGCACCGCTTTCAGGATGAGGTTGTCTTCGGCCGGACCGGTCAGGTCCCGTGCGAAGGGGCCTTCAATCCGCAATTCGAGCGCGTCGGCAGCCTCGATGGCAAGCCTGTCGCCGATCTGCGGGAAGACCACCAGCGAATCCAGCAGGTGGTAACCGTCTGGTTGCCGGCCCGTGATATGCAGTGCCAAATTGACCTTGGCCCGGGCCAGTTCGACCCGGGAGGAAGACTTTGAGGCGAGGGCCATGGCAGTTGTCCGGTTAGCCGCCGTTCTTGCCGTTTTCGGCTTTGGCAGCGTCTGTGCCTGGAACCTCCTGCAGCCCGTCTGCGATCTTTTCGAGGATCTTCGGCAGTTCTTCAGCAGTCGGCCCGAGGTCACGGGCGTGGTTCCACTGGAACCGCGCCTCGTTGCGTCGGCCAACCATCCAGTAGGCATCACCCAGGTGATCGTTTATGACCGGATCGGCGGGGCGCAGCTCGATAGCCCGCTCCAGTTCCTTCACCGCTTCTTCGTACCGTCCGAGCCGGAAATAGACCCAGCCAAGGCTGTCGACGATATAGCCGTCCGACGGCCGCAGTTCGACAGCCTTCTGGATCATGCCAAGGGCTTCGTCCAGCTTCAGGCCCTGATCGACCAGGGAATAGCCGAGATAGTTCAGCACGAGCGGTTGATCTTCGTTGAGTTCGAGCGCCTTGCGGAAATCGGCCTCCGCCAGTTCCCATTTCCCCAGTCTTTCGCGGGCGATGCCGCGAAAGTAAAGCAGCAGCCAGTGCTGGCTTTCCAGGTCTGAAATGGTGTCGAGGCCCTTGGTGTAGGTCTTCTCCGCTTCGTCATAGATCTCGTGTGCGCGCAGAATGTTGCCGAGCGCAATCACAGCTTCGAGATCCGACGGATCCTGTTTGATGAGCTCTTCCAGATGGCTGCGGGCCTCGTCCAGCATGTCCAGGGCGTTGTAGTTCATGCCGACCTGGATTTCGGCTTCACGCTTGAGCACGCTGTCTTCCGGCACCATCATCAGAGCTTCGATTGCCCGGTCCGGCTGTTCCATGCGTTCGAAGACGCTGCCAAGAGCAATGGCCGCGAATTCGGCCTTCGGATCCAGATAAAGCGCGAGCTGAAGATAGGACGTGGAGAGTTCTTCACCGCCGTCGCGGCCGATCACCGCGCCAAGGCCATACAGGATTTCCGCCATGCCCGCGGCCGGGTCGGTGACCATCGGCGGAATGATCTCGCCGCTGGTGATGGCCTTACGGGTCTGGTCGAGCTTGGGGTGGCCGCGGAACTGCGCGTCGTATTGATCGAGCACATCAAGCGCTTCTTTCTGGCGGCCGTTCGCGGCCAGAAGACGGGTATATGCGTCCACCACGCGCAGGGCGCCCTGGTCGACGGCATAGGCACTTTCGGCAGCTTCCAGAGCTTCCTTGTTACGGCCAGCGGCAAACAGCAGATGCGCTTTGTGGGTCGACTTGAAGACCTCGAACCAATCCGGCCCTTCAAGCCCGTCAATCAAGGCGACGGCTTCGTCGATCTTGCCGCTGCCATAAAGGGTCCACGCCCGGGAGATGCCAATGGAAAGCTGGGCGAGCGGGCCGTTGCGGCCGCGTTCCAGCTCTTCGTTGGCTTTTTCATAGCGGCCGTCCAGCATTTCCTGTGCGCCGAGCGTGAGCTGGGCGAGGAAATTCTGCAGGCCGGCGCTTTCCAGTTCCTTGGAATAGACAACGGCCTGTTCGACGTCGCCATTGGCTAGCTTCAGGAGAAAGGTGCGCTCAAGCAGCATGGTGTTGCTGGGATCGGCCGCCAGAGTTTCTTCATAGAATGCCGCAGCCTGTGCATAGTCCTTCTGGAAACCGGCGAGACGTCCGGACAGATAGCTGCCGGACAGTGTGAACGGCAGATCGGACGGTGTGCCAAGGCTTTCCACCTCGGTGCTTGTTTCTGCAAAAGCCGTCGCAGGAAGAAGGGCGAGCACACTGACCAGCGCAAGCAGTTTCTGTCGGAGCGGATTGCGAGCCCTGGTCGAAACGGCACCGGTCGGATTTGTCATCATTGTTCGCACTTCTATCCCTGAATCTGATGGATTTACTGCTTATTGCCTTTGACAATGGCGTCTTTAAGGCTGACCGGCAAGGCGGCCTTGATAACTTTCTGCGGGTTTAAATCCATTTGATTTTGCCCAACGTCAAAAATGCTAGGACTTACGACCAATCATAATGGGTTTCGTGGAAAAAGGGCTTGAAGACAAGCAGTTGCCGTAGCAGGAATGTGCAGTGCAAAAAGATCGGGCGTGTGCGTTCCGTTCAATGCCGGAATGATAATGCGAGTTGGCTGCGTGAGATGAGCCGCAGATCGAACTAGGCGAGGAGAGTGTCAGATGACCAAGTGGGTCTACAGTTTCGGCAATGGGGCTGCAGAAGGTGCAGCGGAAATGCGTAATCTTCTCGGTGGGAAGGGCGCGAACCTTGCTGAAATGAGCAGCCTGGGTCTGCCCGTACCGCCCGGCTTCACCATCACCACGGAAGTCTGCACCTGGTACTACGAGCATGAGAAATCGTATCCGGACACGCTGACGGCCCAGGTTGCCGAAGCGCTGGAGAAAGTTGGTGAGGCAACCAATCGCAAGTTTGGCGATCCGGAGCGGCCGCTGCTGGTTTCGGTCCGCTCCGGCGCCCGTGTTTCCATGCCCGGCATGATGGACACCGTCCTCAACCTTGGTCTCAACGACCAGACGGTGGAAGCCATCGCACGCGAAGCGGGCGACCGGCGTTTCGCCTACGACAGCTACCGCCGCTTCATCCAGATGTATTCCGACGTTGTTCTGGGGCTCGATCATCACGAGTTCGAGGAGATCCTGGAAGAGTACAAGGAACGTAACGAACTGACGCTCGATACACAGATCGATGCGGATGCCTGGCTGGGCATCATCGAGAAATTCAAGGCGCTGGTCGAAGAAGAGCTGGAAAAGCCGTTCCCGCAGGATCCGCAGGAGCAGCTCTGGGGCGCCATCGGCGCCGTGTTCAGTTCCTGGATGGTACCGCGTGCCGTGACCTATCGCCGTCTGCATGATCTGCCGTCGTCCTGGGGCACGGCCGTCAATGTTCAAGCCATGGTCTTCGGCAACATGGGCGAAAGCTCTGCCACCGGTGTTGCCTTCACGCGCAATCCGTCCACCGGCGAAAACGCCCTTTATGGCGAGTTCCTGGTCAATGCCCAGGGTGAGGACGTGGTTGCCGGTATCCGTACGCCGCAGGACATCACGGAAAAGGCCCGTATCGAGGCAGGATCTTCCAGCCCGTCGCTGGAAGCGCTGATGCCGGAAGCCTTCGCCGAGTTCCAGTCGTACTGCGCGAAACTGGAAGCCCATTACCGGGACATGCAGGACCTGGAATTCACCATCGAAAAGGGCAAGCTTTGGATGCTGCAGACCCGGTCGGGCAAGCGCACGGCCAAGGCGGCACTGAAGATTGCGGTCGACATGGTCGCTGAAGGGCTGCTGGGTGAGGAAGAGGCCATTGGCCGGGTTGAACCGGCTGCGCTCGATCAGCTCTTGCACCCGACCATCGACCCGAAAGCGAAGCGCGACGTGATCACCACGGGCCTGCCGGCATCGCCCGGTGCCGCCTCCGGTGCCATCGTCTTTTCTTCCGACGAAGCGGAAAAAGCCAAGTCGGAAGGCCGGAAGGTTATCCTTGTGCGGGTCGAGACCAGCCCGGAGGACATTCACGGCATGCATGCGGCCGAAGGTATCCTGACCAGCCGTGGCGGCATGACCAGCCACGCGGCCGTGGTTGCCCGCGGCATGGGCAAGCCTTGTGTCGCCGGGGCAGGGATGCTGCGCATCGACTACCGCAACGGCCTGATCAACGCTGCCGGCCGGCAGCTCAAGGAAGGCGACATTATCACCATTGATGGTGCCACCGGTCAGGTTCTCGTCGGTGAAGTGGAGATGTTGCAACCGACACTCTCGGGCGATTTCGGAACGCTGATGAGCTGGGCAGACAAGGGGCGTCGCATGCGCGTGCGCACCAATGCGGAAACACCGCAGGATGCCAAGGTGGCTCGCGAGTTCGGCGCCGAAGGCATTGGCCTTTGCCGCACCGAGCACATGTTCTTCGAGGGCGAGCGAATCGTTGCCGTGCGCGAGATGATCCTGGCGGACACGGAGGCCGGACGCCGCACCGCGCTTGCCAAGCTGCTGCCGATGCAACGGCAGGACTTTACCGATCTTTTCGAGATCATGCACGGGCTGCCGGTGACGATCCGTCTCCTGGACCCGCCGCTGCATGAATTCCTGCCGAAATCGGAAGAGGAACTGGCGGACGTCGCGAAGGCCATGGGTGCCGATCCGGAACTGCTGCGCGACCGCGCGCTGGCGCTGGAGGAATTCAACCCCATGCTCGGCCATCGTGGCTGCCGCTTGCTGGTTTCCTACCCGGAAATCGCTGAAATGCAGGCAAGGGCTATCTTCGAGGCAGCTATCGAGGCCGCAAAAAAGACCGGCGCTCCTGTGGTTCCGGAAATCATGGTTCCGCTGGTTGGCCTCAAGGGAGAACTCGACCTCGTGCGCCAGAGCATCGAAGCCATGGCAAAGGCGGTGATGAGTGAAACAGGCGCGGAGCTGACCTATCAGATCGGCACCATGGTGGAACTGCCGCGCGCCGCGCTGAAGGCGGCGGAAATCGCACAGTCCGCCGAGTTTTTCTCCTTCGGTACCAACGACCTGACGCAGACCACCTTCGGTATCTCGCGCGACGATGCGGCTTCCTTCCTCGGTACCTATCAGACGCGCGGTCTTCTGGAGCAGGACCCGTTCGTCTCGCTCGATCAGGAAGGCGTGGGCGAGCTTATCAAGATCGGCGTCGAGCGGGGCCGGTCCACCCGTCCCGATATCAAGCTTGGCATTTGTGGTGAACATGGCGGCGATCCGGCGTCCATTTCCTTCTGCGAAAGCGTCGGTCTGGACTATGTCTCCTGTTCGCCGTTCCGCGTACCGATTGCCCGGCTGGCGGCAGCGCAGGCTGCCTTGAAGTTCAAGTCCGGTAGCTGAATGAGGCGGGGAAGGCCCGTCGAGATGACAGGGAGTGCACTGTGAACGATGCCTACCCCAAGCTGAACGCCTTGCGTGCGGGCGGCAAGAGGCAGCTTTCACGTGTGCTCAGCCGGCTGGAAAGCCATGCGGAAGATGCAGAGACCGCGGCTTTTCTGGACAAGGCCGCCGGTGAAGCCACCGCGAAGGTGCTTGGCCTCACCGGCCCTCCCGGTGTGGGGAAATCCAGCCTGACGGACGCCCTCATCAAGGCGTGCCGGGCCGCGGGGCAGACCGTGGCGGTGCTGGCCATCGATCCGTCCTCCACGGTGACAGGCGGTGCACTTCTGGGCGACCGCACCCGGTTGAAGACCGACCCTGCCGATGACGGTGTCTTCGTGCGCTCCATGGCCGCGCGTGACCGCCTCGGCGGCCTGTCAGATCATGCGGTTGCGGCGATTGCCGTCCTCAGGTGTGTGTGCGATTGCGTGATCGTTGAAACCGTCGGCATTGGCCAGTCGGAAGGCGATCTGAAACAGGCTGTCGACACGGTTGTGCTGTGTATTCAGCCCGGATCGGGCGACAGTCTTCAGTTCATGAAGGCCGGCATCATGGAGTTGCCGGACATTGTGGCCGTCACCAAGGCCGATATGGGCCCGCTTGCGCGCCGGGCTGCCTCTGACGTTGCCGGTGCCTTGTCGCTCAGCGACGCAGGCGGCACGAACGGATGGACGGTCCCGGTTTGCGAAGTCTCCTCGCAGACCCTCAGCGGTGTTGACGAACTGACCAGGCATTGGGAGCGCCATCATGCCCATATTGCGTCAGGCAATGCCTTGCCGAAACAACGAAAAGCCCAGCATGTCGCCTGGTTCAAGGATATGGTGCGGACCGAGTTCGGCCATGCGGGACTGAAGCTGGCCGCAGCAGCAGGACAGAACTGGCTGACATCGGCCGAGACGGCCCCATTCGCAAGCTTTCATGGCTTTGCTGCCAAACTCAGACCGCTGCTGGGCGGTTGAGCCCGGAGCCACGAAGCGTTTCCGGCTTGTCTCAGGGGCCTGCGGCCTGAAAATTCAGCCCGCCCGCAAGGGCATCATGCTTTTGCTGCGCGCGCCTGCAAGCTCAGATCAGTGCCGAAGCCGGTGGCGCTGATGTTGTGGAAGTCGGCCAGAAACTGCGTCAGAGCCCTGTCCGTCAACGGGCGGGAGATATAGAAGCCCTGCATTCGGTTGCAATCGTGTGCCTGCAGGAACCGGATCTGTTCCTGGGTCTCAATGCCTTCCGCAACGATGGTCATGCCGAGTGCTTTGCCGAGCTGGATGATCGAGACCAGGATGGCTTCGGCCTCTGCGTTGCCGTTCATGTCGGAAACGAAGTCCCGGTCGATCTTCAGCGTGTCGAAGGGGAACCGGCGCAGATAGCTGAGGCTGGAATAGCCTGAGCCGAAATCATCGAGCGCGACCTTCACACCCAGGTTCTTCAGCCTTCGCAGGGCTTTCAGTACCGAGTCGTTGCGGCCGGCAAAAACGCTTTCGGTCACTTCGATTTCAAGGCGTTGGGGCGGCAGATTGTTGGCAGCCAGAATTGCCATGACCTTCTCGACAAACCGCGGGTGCTTGAACTGGTTCGGCGAAACGTTGACTGACACGGTAATGCCGGGCCACTCGTGTGCCTTTGCGCAGGCCTTGTTGAGTACCCAGATGCCCAGATCGTTGATCAGGCCGGTTTCCTCAGCCACCGGAATGAACTGAGCCGGGGAAATGACGGTGCCGTCTTCCTTGGTCCAGCGCGCCAGAGCCTCAACGCTGACGATCCGTTTTGCCGAGGTATCGGATTGTGGCTGATAGGCAAGGTCGAGTTCGTCGTTCTTCAGTGCCAGGCGCAATTCGCGTGACAGCCGGTCCTTGGACTGGACGTGATGCTCCATGTTCGGTTCGAAGAAGGACCGGCGGTTCCGGCCATTCGCCTTGGCATCGTAGAGGGCGATATCGGCCTTGCGCAGCAGTTCGTCCGGATCGTTGCCGTCGCGCGGGGCCACGGCCGCCCCCATGGAAAGGCTCGCATGAAGCTCGCGGCGACCGATCATGATCGGGCGGCCGATTTCGTCCTGAACTTGATCCAGAATATATTCCAGCCAGACATCGTCTTCGCAATTCCTGATGACCATCGCGAATTCGTCGCCGCTGATGCGCGCGACGATCCCGGTATCGGGAATGACGCGCTGCAGCCGCTGAGCGACGGCGGTGATCACCTTGTCACCGGCGGAATGACCAAGGGTATCGTTGATGTCCTTGAAATGATCGAGGTCGATGTAGACAACGGCGGTATTCGTTCCCTCGGCTGCGCTTTCTTCCAGCGTCTCCGTCAACAGTGTATGGAAGCGGGCGCGGTTCGGCAGGCCTGACAGGGCATCGTGACGCGAGGCATGCACGGCCCTGGCTTCGCTGTGCGCGAGCCGCTTTGTCATCTGGTGGGTAAAGATGGTCACCGCGATAACCACGGCGGCGATCATGAAGGCAGCCAGGGCCAGGAACGGATTGATGCGGCGCATCATCTGGCTTCCAGGTTCCGTGGTCTGCCAGGCGATCAGGCCGACAGGGTCCCCAAGTGGTGACTTGAGCTGAAACCGGCCAACGCCGTCGCGTTCGGTCTGGGTCGCGGAAAGGACGAAGCCGTCCAGTCGCGACATGTCGGAAATTTCCTTCAGCTTTTCGCCACGCAGCGGCACCAGGCTCACCAGAACCGTTGGTGGAAACCGCACCCGGGAGATCGACTGGATCTGCGGCATGACGGCTGCCGCGCTGAAAAGATAAGGTTCCCCGGCCAGGGAAACGACGCCGGTTTCGGCGATGGATCGGCGGGCGTCGCTGCTTTGCGGAACGAAACTGTAGAGCCCGGACGGCGTGCGGCGGAAGGAGATGATGTAGCGGGCGCGTACCTTGGCGATTGCGGGCTTAAGCTCGGCGAACAGGTCCTGCGTCATCCACTTGTTCGTGTGGTCCTGAGCGTAGATATATTGCACGTCAAAATCGCGATTGATCAGGATCGATTTGGTGAACCCGTGGTTCTGAAACAACCAGTGCATCAGGTTGTTGTAGATCCAGCCTTCGTCCGGGTTGATCTGGTTGACCCGGTGATAGGCTTCGTCCCAGATCACGACACCGTTCTGCTGCTTGACCATGTAGTTCTGAGTGAGCTGCAGGGCGCCGGAAATCAGCTTGTTCTGGGATTCAACAGCGGTTTCGTCCGACAGCCGGGCAGACCAGTGCAACAGGCCGAAGATACCGAAAACGGATATCATGACGATGACGACCATCGGAATGATGATCGCGTTTGCTATCTGGCCGCCGGAAATTTTAGACGAATTGAACATACACGAGCCCGGTTTCTTTGGGCCGAGTATTGTCGGTGCGGGTTAAGGAATGCCCCAAAATTCTAAGTAAATTAAGGGTAAAGCCGGAAAAATATCTGATCCGGTTCTGCAAACCGTCCAAAGGTTTTCAGCTGCGCAGCCTCGTAAACGTTGCCTGCCGCCACCTGCAAAACTCAGATCAGTTGAAGGCTGCGGAAGCTGACGTTGGATCGCAGGCCAACGATGATGTGGTCATGCACCTCGATGCCGAGCGGGCCCGCGATATCGACGATTTTCTTGGTCATCTGTATGTCGGCACGGGACGGGGTCGGGTCTCCCGAGGGGTGATTGTGAACCAGGATCAGCGCCGTCGCCGAAAGCTCCAGTGCGCGCCGGATGACTTCGCGCGGATAGACGGGTGTGTGATCGACCGTGCCTGTTTGCTGAACTTCATCGGCGATCAGCGCATTTTTCTTGTCGAGAAACAGGATCCTGAATTGCTCGACGGGAGCAAGGCCCATGGAGACCTGCAGGTAGTCCATGACTTTCTGCCAGCTGTCGAGAACCTGACGTTTTACCAGGCCGGCCTTGTGAAAGCGGATGACGGATGCATGCACGGCCTGAAGCGCGTCGATGCTGATGTCGGAGAGGCCCGGGATTTCCTTCAGCCTTTCCCTAGGAGCGGCAAGGGCCGCCGGGAAAGACCCGAAGCGCTGCAGCAAGGCCTTGGCGATCGGCTTTGTGTCCTGACGGGGCAGGGCGGAAAATAACAGAAATTCCAGAAGCTCGTAATCGGCGAGACCTTGCTCGCCGGTTTTCCGAAACCGTTCCCGCAGCCGCTGGCGGTGCCCCTTGTGGTCGCCGCCTGCGGAGGCCGGTGTTTCACTGGCGGTGGTCGTCTCTTTCATGAGCTCCTGCATCAGCTGCTGTCAGATGACGGCACATCGCCGCTGATTTGAAGGCAGCCGGCGGCTTCAGTCCGTCTGAAGGCCAGGCTTGTGAATGCCTTTGGGCGAGGTTGTGAAGATCTGGCAGCCTTCCGGCGTGATGCCGATGGAATGTTCGAACTGCGCCGACAGGGACCTGTCGCGGGTGACGGCAGTCCAGCCATCGCTGAGGACCTTCACATGCGGGCGGCCCAGATTGACCATCGGTTCGATGGTGAAAATCATGCCGGGCTTCAGTTCCACGCCTTCGCCGGGGCGCCCATAGTGCAGGATGTTCGGGGTGTCGTGAAACAGCAGGCCGACGCCGTGACCGCAGAAATCGCGCACCACGGAGCAGCGTTCCGCTTCAACATACGTCTGAATGGCAGCACCGATATCCCCGGTGGTATTGCCCGGTTTGGCAGCCGCGATACCGCGCATCAGCGATTCATAGGTCACATCGATCAGACGTTCGGCGGCGCGCTTCAACTGGCCGACGGGATACATACGGCTGGAGTCGCCATGCCAACCGTCCAAGATGAAGGTGACGTCGATGTTGACGATATCGCCTTCGCGCAGGGCCTTGTCATTGGGAATGCCGTGACAGACAACGTGGTTGATCGACGTGCAGGAGGCCTTGGTGTAGCCGCGATAGTTCAGCGTAGCCGGAATGGCATTGTGATCCATGCCGTACTGGTAAACGAAGTCATCGATTTCCTGGGTCGTCGTGCCCGGTTTGACCATGTCCGCCAGCTCATCGAGACACGCTGCGGTCAACTGCCCGGCACGCATCATGCCTTCGAAATCCTCTGGACCGTACAATCGTATCTGGCCCGTGTTTTTCAAGGGAGCTTCCGAAGCGTCGATATAGCTGACCATGGGGTTTACCGTGTCTCACAATTTTCCGGTGCATTGTAAGCCGTCTAGGCTCGGTTAAGCACCAATTATCCGTTGCCTGTTCACATACCGCCCTGAGCGCCCAATTTCCAGCTTCTGTTCCGGCAAAATCAGGCTGACGTGGAAACTTCCTGCTTGCGCGCTGAAAAGCTGCGGTGCCTTCTTGCGCTTTTCCGGCAGGAGAGCTAGGGGAAGAGAAAAGCGGGCGTGGTGGAATTGGTAGACACAAGGGACTTAAAATCCCTCGGCCCTAGGCTGTACGGGTTCGAGTCCCGTCGCCCGCACCAAAGCGTGTTGCGCTATCGGCCTATGGCTTGCTTTAGCGCCGATTTGGTTCGGAGTTTCCTTTCTCACTTTTCGTTGTTTTCCGTGTGCTCACGCCTTTCCGACCGGTTGAGGGCAGGCTTCAGTTTGGGCCCGGATCTTCCATCTCTTTACCTGCAGACCGCAGATTTTTCCGGATTGTCATGGATCCGTTCAAGCACTGTCACAATTTGCGCCCGAAAGAGCGCTAGATCATCGGGCACTCGACCGGAAAAACGTCTGCTTCCGGCCTGTTTCGCTCCCGGTCTCGCGGAGCCATGTTTCCTGGTGGTCCACCTTCGGACCATTCTTTCTTTCGCTCGCCCAATTCGCCGGAGGGAGTTTCCATGACTTATGCCGAAAATCGCGTGCCTTCCGGCAGTGCCCTGACAGTTCTCAAGAACGCCCGGCTGGTGCTCGCGGATGAAGTCGTCAGCGGTCACGTTGCGTTTTCTGACGCCGGGATCGTTTCGGTTGATCAGGGCAGCGCGCCACAAGCCGGGGACGATCTTCAGGGCGATTATCTGCTGCCGGGGCTGGTCGACATTCACACCGACCATTTTGAAAAGCATGTCTTTCCGCGCGCTCACGTGCGTTGGGATCCGCTCAGGGCGGCGATGGCGCATGATGCACAGATCATCGGCAGCGGCATCACCACCGTGTTCGACAGCCTCTGCGTCGGTGCGACGATCAAGAACCCGGAACGTCGGGAAATCCTGGCGCCGATGATCGATGCGCTCGAAACGCTTCAGGCTTCGGGCATGCTGAAATCGGAGCATATGGTGCACCTGCGCTGCGAGATCACGGATGGCGAGACCACTCGGCTGACGGAAGAAAACATCGGCAAGGACATCGTGCGCATGGTGTCTGTGATGGAGCATCTGCCGGGAAGGCGTCAGAGCAAGGACGTTGAGGCTTATCTCCACCGGCGTATGGCCGACACGGGCGAAACACGCGCCGTTGCCGAGCGGGAGACGCAGGAACTACTGAATTTTTCGGACGAAATCAGCTCCAAGGTGCGGCCGGCGGTGGTCGCGCTGGCGCACGCCCACAAACTGCCGCTGCTCAGCCACGATGACACGGAACTTGAGCATATCGACGAGGCGCTGGGGGAAGGTATCAGCGTTTCGGAATTTCCCTGCACGCTGGAAGCTGCCCGCAAGGCCAAGCGACATGCCATGCATGTTGTCGGTGGTGCGCCCAACGTCATTCGTGGTGGGTCCCAATCCGGCAACATCGCCGTCAGCGCGCTGTTGGCGGAAGATCTGGTCGACATCCTGGCGTCGGACTACGTCCCGCGCTCGCTGCTGGACTGCGCTTTCCTCGTCGGCACGGGAGATGCCTTCCATGCTGACCTGCCTGCCGCAATCCGGATGGTTTCGAAAACACCGGCGGAAGTTGCCGGACTGTCGGACAGGGGCGAGATTGCACAGGGCAAACGGGCGGACCTGCTTCACGTTGGCGTCCTCAGCGGACATCCTTTCATCAAACAGGCCTGGCGGAACGGACAACGGGTGCTCTGATCCGTTCATCCGTTCGATGTGCGTTGTCTCTTTCGAGCCTTATCGTGTGGTGAGGTCACGGCATGGATGCCATGGTCGAGCCATGGCATGACGGATGGGGTTGGTTGTGAGATGTAACCCCGGCCAATGCATGTTTTTCCGATTAACTTTCCCGAGGCGGAAGTCTCGAGCTTCTTGTTGAAACTGATTGAGCTTTGAGGCCGTGGCACGACGGGAGATTGTTGGTTTTGAACTGGAAAAATCTCTTTCCGTCATTGCAGGGCTTGACCCTGCAATCCATGCCAAGGCTTTTCATCAAAGCCGCGACTGTCGAAAATCATCAGGAATTCAGGAAGCGTTTAAGGTCAAACCATTCCGGGTTCGTTTCTTCGATCAATTCGATCTTCCATTTGCGGGGCCAGGTCTTGATCGCCTTTTCCCTGGCGATTGCCTGTGCCGCAACAGAATGCTCTTCGTGCCAGACAAGCCGAACTGCACCGTAGCGAGCGGCAAACTTCGAGCCTTGTCCTGCTTCATGCTCATAAATGCGTCTCGTCAGGTCATTGGTTACGCCCGTATAGAGTGTTCCATTTTTGCGGCTGGCGAGCATGTAAACCCAAAATCGCTTCATGACTGGATAGGAGACGGCATGGATTGCAGGGTCAAGCCCTGCAATGACGGGGGTAAGTTATAACCGCCGAACAACCTAGGCAAACTCCGTCATGCCATGGCTTGACCATGGCATCCATGCCGTTGTCCGAGCAGAGCATGAGGCGTTGATCGCTATTTACGGAAGGCAGTGGAAAGGCGGTCTAGTGATTGAATTAGAGCCAATCGCGTCTTCTCGGCATCGCCATTCGCTGTCTGAAATCAGAGACTTCAATGAAAAAAGCGATGCAGGATTTTCCGGTTGAACGCGTCACGCTCTCGACGGTTTTCTCTTTTGGCAAAATTTACGCCCGTCCGGATTCCCCACCAATGATCTTCCGGCGCAGGAAGCCGGAGAAGCCGTCTATCAGGTAGACCACGAAGATGATGAGGAAAATGATCGTCCAGGCTTCCGGCCAGCGGTAGGCCTGGATGCGGTCGGCGAGGAGGAAGCCTATGCCGCCTGCACCGACAATGCCCAGGATGGTTCCCGTGCGTGTGTTGGATTCGAAGTTGTAGAGAATGATCGACAGGATCACCGGCAACGCTTGCGGCAGGACGGCGAAGCGGATCGTCTGGAGGTTGCCGCCGCCTGAGGCGCGCACACCTTCTGCCGGCTTCTGGGAAGTGTTCTCGATGGCTTCCGAAAAGAGCTTGGAGAAAGTGCCGATTTCCGACACGGCGATGGCCAGAATGCCGGCTAGCGGGCCGAGGCCGAAGGCACGAATGAAGATGAGGGCAAGGATTAACTGTTCAATGGCCCGCAGGGCATCGAACCCGCGCCGGACGCCAAGCCGGAGCCAGGAGAGCGGCAAGATGTTCTTGGCCCCCAGAAACGCCAGCGGAAACGCAATCACGGCTCCCAGAAGCGTCCCCATGAAGGCCATGGCGACGGTTTCCCCAAGACCCTTCAGGATTTCCCGCCATTCCGCCCAGCTCGTCCAGATATGGGGCGGAAACATGAAAGCGAGCACATCACCGAAGCGGGTCGCGCCCTGAAGGAGCCTGTCCGGCGCAAAGCCGAAATCCCACAGGCACCAGCCCGTCAGAAGAAGGAAAGCGGTCCAGCCGGTCAGCTGGATAAAACGTGTTCGGCGCGGCGTCGTAAAGGCGTCTGGAACCAGAGCCCTGGCGCGGGCGATGTCGGGTGCTGGAGCAGTCATTGTCAGATGCCTTTTCCGGTCAGGCCGATGATGCGGTGGCGCACCTTTTCGCTCAGCATGTCGATGACGATCACGGTGACGAATACGATCAGGAACAGGGCCGAGAGGTCGGTGTACTCCTGCAGGGACATGGCCACACGGATCTCCTGGCCCAGGCCGCCGGCACCGACGAAGCCGATGATGGAGGAGGAGCGGACGTTGATTTCGAAACGCAGCAGCGTGTAGCTGATGATGTTCGGGACAACCTGGGGCACGATGCCATAGCGGATCTGGTCGAACCAGGAACCGCCCGAGGCCTTGATCCCTTCCAGCGGGCGCATGTCGGCATTTTCGTTTGCTTCGGAGTAAAGCTTGCCAAGGGCACCGGTGGCATGAAGACCGATGGCGAGAACACCGGCCAGCGGGCCGACGCCGAAGCAGAAAACGAAGATGAGGGCCCAGACCAGATCCGGAACGGTCCGGATAATTTCCAGAAACCGACGTGTAACGTTCAGCACCCATTTGTTGGGTGAGAGATTGCGCGATGCCGGGAAACTCAGCAGGAAGGCTCCGACGATGCCAAGCAGCGTTGCCATATAGGCGATCAGGATCGTTTCCAGGAGCAACCAGAGCCAGACCTTCCAGCGCCAGAACCAGTCGGCAAGATCCGCCCCGAGTGTCTCGCGGTGAAGCTCCGGCAGGGTCTTGTAGAGATATTCTCCGAGCCGCGGCAGGCCTGCCCAGATCTTCCACATGGAAACGCGCTCGCCCCCGGGAAGGGTGACGTCGGTCATGTCGAAGAAGCCGCCGATCCAAGCCGTGGCAAAGAAGCAGAGAGCAAAGAGCAGGGTTGTCACCAGGTTCAGCCGCAGGGCTGACCGGCGGGCGGCGGCGTGGTCGTTTTCGAACTGATCGATGGCGGGGGTAAGGGCTGTCATGGCCACTGCCGTTCTTCGCAATTGAAATGAAAGCGCCGATGGATCGCCGCAGACAGGGGCGGCGCGTTCGGAAACTGCCGCCCATGCGTTTTAAACCTGGTTCCGTTTCAGGCTTGGCCGAAGGCGCTGCCTGAAACGGCGGTAGCGTCGGCTTAGCCGCCGCGGCGCTGTTTCTTCAGCCAGTCGCGCATTTCGACGATCCACTGGTAGCGGTCGTGATCAACCTCGATCCAGCCTTCCTGGGTGCTGTCTTCGCCGCCGGTCATTTCGATGAAGGCGAGCGTGTCCTTTTCCGGGATCTCCATGACGGCGGTGCGCATGGCATCGATCAGACCCTGAGGCAGGTTTGCGCGGGCAGCCAGCGGGCCGGAAGTGATTTCCGGCGATTTCCAGATGGTGCAGATCGAGTCCTTTTCGATCATGCCCTTGGTAACCATGCGCTGGGGAATGCCGTCTTCTTCGTTGGTGATGTAGGTTGCGGCAGCGTCATACTGCTTGTTGTAGACGCCGAGCACGCCGGTCTCATGGGCACCGGAGAACGGGATCGCACCGAAAAAGGTTTTCGGCTCGTAGCCCTGTTTGCTCAGGTTGAAGTAAGGGACCGCATAGCCGGAAGTGCTGTCCGGATCGGCAAAGGCGAGCGTCTTGCCCTTCAGGTCGTCCAGGGTCTTGTAGCCGCTGTCGCAACGCACGGCGACGACGGAGAAATAACCTGTTGAACCGTCTTTCTGCAGGCGCGAGACCAGCGGAACGACACCGCCGTTGGTTTCGGTGTAGGCAGCGGCATAGGAGGACGAACCGAAGAATGCGAACTCGATCTGGTCGGCTGCCATAGCCTGGATTACGCCGTCGTAAGATCCGGCCGTGAAGATCTCGACATCGACGCCGAGTTCATTTTCCAGGTATTTCTCGAAAGGTGTGTAGCGGGCGATCCGGTCCTTCTCGTTTTCACCGGACAGGATGCCGATCTTGACCGTCTTGTACTGGTCCTTCCAGCTTTCCGCCAGGGCCGGGGAGGCTGCAAGAACGGCAACGGATACGGCTGCTGCAAATAAGGCCTTCATCTTAAGTCTCCTATGGTGCCGGCTGGTCCGGCGGTTTGGCGGCAGAAGCCGCTTCGATTTGCGAGGGCGGAAAAACCGCTTCGCGAAAGTCAGGTCCCGAAGGCCTTGAGAGGCGAGCGGGAAGAGGCCGTTGAGAGGGAGGTGGAGGTCACCGCTTCGTTGATCTCGGCCGACAGATCGTCGGTGCCGTAGATCTGCCGCACCTTTTCGCTTGTCAGCGCTTCGGGTGTGCCGTCGAACTGGACCCGTCCGTCCTTCATTGCGACGATCCGGTCGCAATAGGCGCGGGCGGTGTCGAGCGTGTGCAGGTTGACCAGCACCGTGAGACCGTCCGTCCGGTTGATTTCACGCAGGGCATCCATTACCCGGCTGGCATTGGCCGGATCGAGTGAGGCAATCGGCTCGTCGGCCAGCATGATGCGCGGGTCCTGCACCAGGGCCTTGGCAATGGCGACGCGCTGTTGCTGGCCACCGGAAAGGGTTCCGGCACGTTGTAGCGCCTGAGGCACCAGGTCCAGCCGGTCCAGCGCTTCGATGGCGCGGGCGCGGTCTTCGTCCGTGAAGGAACGCGTCATGGACCTCAGGAAGCCGGTGTGGGCTATGCGGCCGATCATGACATTTGTGAGCACATCCATGCGCTCAACAAGATTGAACTGCTGAAAGATCATCGCGCAGGACGCCCGCCAAAGGCGCAGATCGCGGCCTTTCAGGGCCGTGATATTCAGGCCCTCGTTCAGGATCGTGCCCCGGCTGGGGTCGGTCAGCCGGTTGACCATACGCAGGAAAGTGGACTTGCCGGCGCCAGACCGGCCGATCACGCCCACCATCTGCCCCTTGGGGATGGCAAGGGAGACACTGTCCACCGCGGTCAGGTCTCCAAAGACTTTAGATAATTGCTCAATGACCAGCATCGGGCCCTCCGAAAAACGGAGAGCGAACTAGCAGAGATGTGCCGAGTTCAGATGTCTATACGATTATACTTTTATGAAGTTTTACGACAATGATGCACTTAAGATTTGCCGGTAAACCAATAAGACAAGGAAATATTTGACTGATCCAACACAAGGGAATTTGTGCCGTTGAAGTTCCGATTTTTCAGAATGTAAATTTCGTAAAATTTACATAATACAGTCACGTTCAGACGTGCGCTTGTCGTTACGCTCCTTTTGCCTTGCCGGCTTTGTTTCGGTTTTCTGAGGAGTTCCCGTCATGCGTTTTTTGAAATCCGCCGCCCTTGCGGCTGCCGTTCTCGCCGTTTCCCTGACTTCATCCCTCGCGGATACGTTCAAGCTTGCTGTAACCGATGTGGAAGGCCTGGAGCGGTTGCAGGTCGAATGGGGTCCGTTCAAAGAGGCTCTGGAAACGGCAACAGACCACACCTTCGAGTTCTTTCCGGTCACCAGCCGGACAGCGGCCGCTGAGGCCCTTCGTGCCAAACGCGTCGATTTTGTCGTGACCGGGCCGGCGGAATACATCGTGATCAACAAACTGACCGAAGCCCGCCCGCTGATCGGCCTCGGCCGTCCGGATTATTTCTGCGCCATTGTCGTGCGCGCCGACAGCGGATTTACGCGCCCGGCCGATCTCAAGGGCAAGAAGGTGGCTTTTGGCGACATCGGTTCCACCTCCAACATGCTGTGCCCGATGCAGTTGATGGCCGACTATGGTGTCGATCCTGTCAAGGACATCGACAAGCTGCACACCTCGCGCAACATTGCCCACGAGGCTTTGAAGAAGGGCGATGTCGCGGCCATCGGCATCAACCACAATTCCTGGCTCGGCACCCGCAACAAGGACGACAGCGTCCCCAACGGTTTCTTCCGGGTGATCGCCCGTTCCGGTGACCTGCCGAACGACATGATCATGGTCGGCGCCCATGTCGATCCCGCGGTTGGGCAGAGCCTGCGCGAGGCGATCCTCGACAACAAGGAAGCGATCATCGCCGCGATCCTGCAGCACGAGGAAAACGACAAGTATTCGGGAATGGATCTGGTGGCGATCGAGGACGGTGCCTATGACCTCGTCCGGTCCATGTACACCACGGCCGGGTTCCCTCAATACGACAAGTTCATCGGCGAATAATGTCGCAGCCTCTGCTCCAGTCCGCCGGCGTGATTGCGCCGGCGGTTCCAGCCGCATACGCCGGAACAAGCCCGCTCTGCGATCTCAAGGTCGAGGGACTATGCAAGTCGTTCGGCAAGGACCGGAGTGTGTTGCATGGTGTGTCCTTTTCCGTGGGCCGCGAGGAAGCGGTTGCGCTGATCGGCTCCAACGGTGCGGGCAAATCGACCGCCTTGCGCTGCGCCCTGCGGCTGATCGAGCCGGAAGCCGGTTCGGTGCTGCTGTTCGGTGAAGACATCTCCTCCGCGCGCCAGCGTCAGCTCAGGCGAGTGCGCGCGGAGGTCGGCTTCGTCTTTCAAAAGCACAATCTGGTGCCGCGCGTATCGGCGCTGACCAACGTGATCCATGGCAATCTTGGCCGTGCCGGCGGCATGCGTGGCTGGTCGCAGCTGTTCGCCGCAACGGCCTTGCGAGACCGCGCGATGGCCTGCCTCGACAGGGTCGGGCTCGCGGACCAGGCCTTGAAGCGGGCCGATCAGCTCTCTGGCGGCCAGTCCCAGCGGGTGGCGATTGCCAGGGCTTTGATGCAGCAACCCAGAATGATTGTCGCGGACGAGCCGGTCGCCAGCCTGGACCCGGTGGCCGGACAGGAAGTGATGGATCTCTTCCGTCAATTGACCCGGGAAGAGGGGATCACGCTGCTGTTCACCTCGCACAACGTGCAACAGGCGCTTGCCTATTCCGACAGGGTTCTGGCGATCCGGCAGGGCGAAGTCGTTCTGGACGAGAAGAGCAGCGGACTGAGCGCCGCGGATCTGGGAAAGCATTATGGCTGATCTCCTGACATTCAATCGCTCCCGGCTGCCGGCGAGATTCGAACGGCCCGGCGCCCTGCATTTCGTTGCCTATGTGGCGCTGCTGACATTCGTGGTCTGGTCGTTTCAGGGGGCTGGCTGGTCATTCTCCGCGCTGATCTCGGGCGGTCCGGCTCTGGCTGACTTTCTGTCGCGCTCCTGGCCGCCATCGCTGGAGCGGCTGCCGCAATTGTCGAAGGCGCTGCTGGAAACATTCCAGATGGCGCTGGCGGGCACACTCATCGGCATTGTTCTCAGTCTGCCGCTCGCGGTTCTGGCCGCAAAGGGCCTGACGCGGCCCTCCTTGCTCTCAAGGGCTGTCTATACGTCCTCGCGTTTGCTGATCGCGCTCTTCAGGACGGTGCCGGATCTCGTGTGGGCGCTGGTTTTCGTCATTGCGGTGGGGCTTGGTCCTTTTGCGGGCACGCTGGCCATTGCTGTCGACACCGTCGGTTTCTGCGGGCGCTTCTTCGCCGAAGCCATGGAAGATGTGGAGAAGGGCCCTGCCGAGGCCCTGACGGCCGCCGGTGCGAGCCGTTTCGACACGATCTTCTGCGCGGTGGTGCCCGCCGCGATGCCGTCCTTCATCACCACATCGCTGTTTGCGCTGGAAAAGGCGACACGGTCGTCTGTCGTACTCGGCCTTGTCGGAGCGGGCGGCATCGGCATCGAGCTGAAGGTGGCCATGGACTTTTTCGACTACCAGCTCGCGATGACCATCATCCTGATGATTTTCGTGCTGGTTCTTTGTGTTGAACGGCTCGGCACTCTCGCTCGCAGCCGCATTCTGGAAGGATCGTCTCAATGAGCGATGTACAAGCCTCTCAAAAAACCGATACGGCCCATCTGGCCTGGGACAAGCGCTGGCAGACGGAAGAAGGCCGGGCCGACTGGTTGCGTCCGGACCCGGACGTCGCCGGCCTGATCGAAAAATTGAAGAAGCAGGGAAACGTCAGCGCGCTGGATCTTGGCTGCGGTGTTGGCCGTCATGCCTTGTCTTTCGCTCGCGCCGGTTTCGAGACCCACGCGATGGACCTTTCCGAAGCCGGTCTGGCGGAGCTGAAAAAGAGCGCTGCGGCGGAGGGCCAGGAGATTGAAACCCATCTTGCCCCGATGACCGCGCTGCCGTTCGACGACAACAGTTTCGACTACGTTCTCTCGTTCAACGTGATCTATCACGGCGATCCCTCGATCGTTCGCACCGCCATCGCGGAGATCGCCCGGGTGCTGAAACCAGGTGGAATTTATCAGGGGACCATGCTGTCGAAGCGCAATGCCAACTTCGGCATCGGGACGGAAGTGGCTGCCGACACCTGGGTTCGCGACGGGGACGACGACAAGGATCACCCGCATTTTTACTGCAACGCGAGTGAGCTGGTGGCGCTGTTCGACCGTTTCGAGTTGAGCTACCTGGAAGACAAGGTGCACACAAAACCCGGGTCGTGGCACTGGCACATGATTGCCGAACTCAACCGCTGACCGAGCAAACTGCGGCGGCGGGCGTTATTCACCCGCCGGTTCCGGCTCCGGTTCATCGATATCCGGATTGAGTGTCTGGCCGGCATCAGCGGTCGGCTGACGCGTGAAGCCCTTGAGGTCCGCAAATTCGCGGGCATCGCGCTGGATTTCCACCGGGCTCAGCGCGTAGCCGGTCGCCAGTTCGGCAAGTGAACGAAGCGCATGCATGTGGATGCGCTCATAACCATGGCTGGCATCAACACCGAAGGTGATCAGAGCGGTGCGCACATCCGCGCCTGCTTCGATGGCGGTCGCCGCATCTGAGCGGTAGAAGCGGAAGACATCCTTCTGGAACTTGATGTCATTGTCCCGGCAAAGCTGCACCATCTTGCGGGTCAGATGAAAGTCGAACGGGCCTGTCTGGTCTGCCATCGCAATGGTGACACCAAATTCGTCCGAGTTCTGCCCGGGGGCAGTGGTGCCATTGTCGATGGCCACCAGGGAAGCGATGTCGGGCGTCAGGATCGATTGCGCGCCATGGCCGGTTTCTTCCGCGATGGTGAACAGCCAGAACACGTCGACTGTCGGCTCGACGCCCGATTCCACCAGTGCCTTGATGGCCGCGAGCATAACCGCGACCCCGGCCTTGTTGTCGAGGTGACGAGAAACGATAAAGCCGTTGTCCAGGAATTCGGGCGCAGGATCGATGGCGACGAAGTCACCGACATCGATGCCCAGCCGGTGCAGATCATCCACCGACTTGGAATAGGCGTCGACCCGAAGCTCGACATAGGGCCAGCCGACCGGCAGTTCATCGACACCGGTGTTGTAGGTATGGCCGGACGCCTTCAGCGGCAAAATGGTGCCGGTATACGCACCGCTTTCGGAAAAGATCGTCGTGCGGGCGCCTTCCGAAAACCGTGCGGACCAGTGGCCGATGGGGACAAGCTCCAGACGGCCGTTGTCCTTGAGCGATTTGACCTGAGCGCCGAGCGTGTCGAGATGCGACACGAAAGCCCGGGCAGGCCTGCGGGACTTGCCGGATACCCGTGCGCGGATACCGCCGCGGCGTGTAATCTCGTAAAACACCCCGAGCGCTTCCAGTTCCTTGGAAACATGACGGACGATCTCGTCCGTATAGCCTGTCGGGCTCGGGATTTTCAGAAGATCCCTCAGCCTGTCGTTCAGATAAGAAATATCGATATTCAGCAAAGTCATTGTCCGGCCCGGTTCAAGGTCGTCCTGACGGGCTGTGGCACCGACAGGGGAAACAGGAAGTCCACGAAGCGTTCGGCGGTTGGCTGAGGTTCGTGATTGGCAAGCCCCGGTCGCTCATTCGCCTCGATAAAGCGGTACTCCGGTTGTCGCGGGTCTTTGACCATCAAGTCAATGCCTGTCACCGGAATTTCAATGGCGCGCGCCGCCTTGATCGCAGCGTCTATCAGGGTGTGATGGGTTTCGCCGGTCACATCGTGGATGGTGCCGCCGGTGTGAAGGTTAGCCGTGCGGCGAACTGCCAGTGTCTTGCCAGCCGGCAGAACGTCTTCGAGTTGAAGCCCGTTTGCGCTGAGGCAACGCAGCACCTCGTCATCCACTTCGATCCTGGATTCTCCTCCTGTCGCAGCGGAGCGGCGTCGAGACTGAATTTCGATCAGCTCGCCGATCGTTGCCTTGCCGTTTCCGGTGACCTCTGCCGGCTTGCGCAGGGCGGTCGCCACCACCTTGTAGTCGATGACCACAAGGCGCAGATCCTGACCCGTAACGAATTCTTCCACCAGAACGTCGTTGGAGTAGGTGCGGGCGACATCCACCGCCGCCATCACGTCTTCGGTCTTTGTCAGCCCGATGGCGATGCCCTTGCCCTGTTCACCGCGCGCAGGTTTGACGACCACCGAGCCGTGTTCTTCCAGAAACGCGGCGATCTCATCGGCGGAACCGGCCAGGATCTGGTTCGGTACGCAGACACCGGCCCGCTCGACAATCCTGCGCGTCGTGGCCTTGTCATCGCAGATCGACATGGCAACGGCGCTTGTGAATTCGCTCAAGGATTCGCGGCAGGCAACCGAACGGCCACCATAGGACAGCCGGAAAAAGCCGCCTTCCGCGTCGATGATCTCGGCCTGAATGCCACGACGCCGCGCCTCGTTCACGACGATCGTGGCGTAAGGGTTGAGCTTGTCCTCGACAGCAGGGCCTGCAAACAGCGCCTCGTTGATCGTGTTCTTGCGCTTGACGGTGAAATAGGGAACCCGCTCGAAGCCGAGCTTGTCGTAAAGGCCGATGGCGAGTTCGTTGTCGTGCAACACCGACAGGTCCATATACGGCGTGCCTTTGCCCTTGAAGACTTCCGCCATGCGCCGGACCAGGGCTTCACCGATGCCCGGAAACCGGGCTTGCGGGGAAACGGCGAGGCACCACAGTGAGCTGCCGAGATCGGCGCCATTGGTTACCCGGCCATGATCCACGCCCATGGCAGTACCGACGATGACGCCGGTTTCGTCTTCCTCAGCCACAAGGACGGTGATGCTGCGCGGGTCGAGCTGCGACCAGAAGAACTCCGGCGGCACAGGCACCATGCCCCTGGTGAGGTAAAGTTCGTTGATCGCCTCGGCGTCGCTGCGCGAGGACAGCCGGCGCACGGTAAAGCCCGTGCGCCGGTTGCGCGCGGGCCGGTAGGTCGCAAGATCCAGACGGAACGTGTGCGATGGGTCCAGGAAAAGCTCCTGAGGCGCCGAGCCGACCAGCACATGCGGATCACGCACGTAGAACGCGATGTCGCGTCTGTCAGGACGTTCGTTGCGCAGCACCTCGACCAGCTTTTCGGTTTCGCTGTAGGTGTTGGCGAACACCAGCCGCCCCCAACCGCAATCGATGAAGCGGTTTTTCTGGGCTTCCGTCTCTTCCAGCCGGTATTCCGGCTTCAGGCCATGCTGGCGCATGCGTTTCAGGCGATGGTCGAACGCGCCCTTTGGTCGCGAAGGTTCATTCTCGGCCATGTTCAGACCTCCTGTGCCTGCAGCCACATTTCCAGAAGCGCGACCTGCCAAAGTTCCGAACCACGCAGCGGCGTGATGTATTTGGTCGGGTCGGCATAAAGTTTCTGCAGGTAAACCTCGTTGAAGAGGCCCCGTTCCCTGGCCGCCTGACTGGAAAGCGTGTCGCGCACCATGTCGAGATAGTCACCCTGGATGTATTTCAGGGCCGGCACCGGGAAATAGCCCTTCGGACGGTCGATGACAGCGCTCGGAATAACCTTGCGTGCCGCTTCCTTCAGAACGCCTTTGCCTTCCTGGGCCAGCTTGAATTCCGCCGGAATGCGGCCTGCAAGCTCGACAAGTTCGTGATCGAGGAAAGGCACACGCGCTTCCAGTCCCCAGGCCATGGAGTGGTTGTCGACGCGCTTGACCGGGTCGTCCACCAGCATGACGTTGGTGTCGAGCCGCAAGGCCTTGTCGACGGGATCTTCCGCACCGGATCGGGCAAAGTGTTGCTCGACGAATGCAAGGCTCTCGTCCCGCTCGCAGTGATAGGCAGGCGACACTGCCTCTGCCATCTGCGCTTCCGTGCGGTCGAAGAAGGCGGTGGCGTAGTCGGAAACCGGGCTGTTTGACCCCTTGAGCTTCGGATACCAGTGGTAACCGGCGAAGACCTCGTCCGCACCCTGGCCGGACTGGACCACGGTGATGTGCTTGGAAACCTCACGCGAGAGCAGATAGAAGCCGATGTTGTCGTAGGAGACCATGGGCTCCGACATCGCCTTGATCGCTCCGGGCAGGTTCGTCTGAAGCTCGGATGAGGGGATAAAAATCTGGTGGTGGTTGGTTCCATAGTGCTCGGCAATCAAATCCGAATACTGGAATTCATCGCCCTTTTCGCCGTGGGCTTCCTCGAAACCGATGGAGAACGTGGCAAGGCCTTTCTGACCCTCCTCGGCCAAGAGACCAACGATCAGGCTGGAATCCACACCACCGGACAGAAGAACGCCGACGGGAACGTCGGCCACCATTCGGCGGCGAACGGCCGTGCGCAGGCTTTCCAGAACCTCATCGCGCCAATCGTCGGCGGTGCGGGCGAGGTCTTCCGCTGATTTTTCAAACCGCGGTTCCCAGTAGGTATGCTCGGTCGAACTGCCGTCGGCTTCAATCGTCCGCACGGTGGCAGCGGGCAGCTTGCGCACACCGTTCAGGATCGTGCGCGGCGCGGGAACGACGGCGTGCCAGCTCATGTAGTGGTGCAGGGCAACGCGGTCGATCGACTTATCGATGCCGCCTCCGGCCAGCAAGGCGGGCAGGGAGGAGGCAAAGGCAAGACGTCCGTTGGCTTCACTGAGGTACAGCGGCTTGATGCCGAACCTGTCGCGAGCAAGGTGGATGCGGCCACTGTCGTGTTCGTGAATGGCGATGGCGAACATGCCGTGGAACCTGGAAAAACAATCCTTGCCCCACTCGGCCCAGGCCTTGAGGATGACCTCGGTGTCGCTGGTGGAGAAGAACGAATAACCGCGGTCCATGAGCTCGGTCCGCAGCTCCTGATAATTATAGATGCAGCCGTTGAAGACGAGCGACAGCCCAAGCGCCATGTCGGTCATGGGCTGAGTACCACGTTCGCTGAGGTCAATAATTTTCAAGCGCCTGTGGCCGAAAGCGACCCGGCCACGTTGCGTCACACCCATTCCGTCCGGGCCGCGCGCTGCCATTGCATCCGCCATCCGGCTGACCCGAACCACGTCTGCCTGGCTGCCATTGAAAACCACTTCGCCGCAAATGCCGCACATATTGAAAAAAATCTCCGTTTTGTAACTGGACGCGCACTATATAGAGCTCTAATCATTAGAGTTCAAATTAATAGAGGTGTAATGATGAAGGCGATGCAGTCATCGCAAGTGGTCAAGGCTATCCGGAAGATCGTCCGGGCCATTGACTTGCGCTCCCGGGAAGTGTCCAGGATGACCGGGCTTACCATCCCGCAAATCATTGTTTTACAAGGTATTCGAGATCTGGGGGAAGTGACGACCAAGGCTCTTTCCGACAACGCCGATCTGAGTTCGGCAACGGTTGTGACCATTCTCGACAAATTGGAAGAAAAGGGTCTCATTCAGCGATACAGATCCGTCTCGGACAGGCGAATCGTGCATGCCAGGCTGACGGAAAAGGGGACGGAGGTCGCTTCGAACCTTCCGGGCCTTCTGCATGACGAGTTCGAACGCAAGTTCGATAATCTGAAAGCCGAAGAGCGGGCAAACCTCGTAGCCTCCATCGAGCAAATTGCCGAAATGATGAACGCGCATAATCTGGATGCGTCTCCGATCCTGATGACTGGAAAGGTTTCAGGGTAGGATCACGCCAGCCGTTTCGAGGAATGGCTCGAGCCGCTTGCAAGGGCATCTGATTTCAGCGCGGCACCAAAGCTTTGCAACTGAGACTGAACACGGTCTGCCGGAACCGCCGGGGAGCAGATGTAACCCTGGATACCGTCGCACTTGTGGGTCACCGTCAGTGCAAATTCGCCTGCTGTTTCGGCCCCCTCTGCAATCACGCGAAGCCCCAGGCTGCGGCCAAGGCGAACAATTGCTTCAAAGAGCTGCTCTTGCTGCGGGTGGCTGTCTGCTCCGGAAATGAAGGCGCGATCGATTTTCAATTCCTGGAACGGCAGACGATGCAGATAACTCAGCGAGGAATATCCCGAGCCGAAGTCATCCAGCGACAACTGCACGCCGATCTGCTGAAGCTCGGAGAGGATATCCAGAACCAGTTGCTCCCTGGTATCCACAAAGACATTCTCAGTCACCTCCAGACACAGGCAACTGGCCGGTAACCCGTAGGTTTTCAAGGTTTGACGAACCGTTTCGGCAAAGCTGGACTGGCGGAATTGCAGCGGTGACACGTTGACCGACACTTGACCGAATTCGAACCCGGCCTGCCGCCACTGCGCTGCCTGCTTGCAGGCTGTGTCCAGCACATATCGGCCAAGCTCCAGGATAAGTCCTGTTTTCTCGGCGATCGGAATGAACTCTGCCGGCGGGATGTCGCCGCGTTTTTCATGGGGCCAGCGGAGCAGGGCCTCCAGGCCGATGAGATGGCCGTCAGCGGGACAGACCTGAGGCTGGTAATGCAGAACAAGCCGGCGGGTCTGGAGCGCGGCTCGAAGCAGCGTCTCCGTCAGCATTTCGCTTTGAACCCGGTCGTTGAGCGGCGGAGAGAAGAATTCGTATCGTGCGCCGGCGCTTCGTTTTGCCGCTCGCAAGGCGAGACCGGCCATGCGATGTGCGGTTTCCGCATCTTCCGCGTCTGTTGGCAGCAAGGCGATGCCGATGCTCGGTTCCACATGGATTTCACCTTCTTCCATCTGGAAGGGCACGGACAGCATGTCAATTGCCTGCACGGCGTAGTCTTCCGCGATCGCGCCTTTGCCGTCGAACGGAAGCAGAACGCAAAAGTCGTCCGCTGAAATCCGCGCGATTTGCGCGCTCGGACCAAAGATATTGGCGAGACGGGCGTAGGCCTGCAACAGCACGCGATTGCCGACCTGCTGGCCAAAAGTGTCGTTGACCTTTGCAAAACCGTTGAAATCGAGGTGAATGAGCGACGCGGAGAACGACCCGGACTTGGCACGCCGTAACACTTCGCTCAGGTCGGAAAAATATCTGGCGCGATTGCCGGCGGTCGTGACCGGGTCCGTATAGGCAAGCTTGTGCAGCTTGTCCTGAAGGTCGGTAACCCTTTCGAGCCCATGGGCAAGATCGCCGATTTCGTCCCTGCGGTCCGTGAAGGGAATACGTTTTGGCTGGAGCCCGGCAGCGAGTTCATGCGCCGCCTTTGCAAGTCGGCGCAGCGGGCGCAATTCGAAGCGTAAAACCACACCGCCAACGAGGATTACGGCAATCAGGATGAGGGCGGCCGCGGAGGCTATGCGGGTCTTCAGGCGGCTTTCGGCCAGAGCGAGGTCGTCTACCCAGCCGATGTCGACTGCAAGCGCACCGGCGATCTTGCCGCCATCGGTGACAATTGGTGTCATATAGGCGAGACGAAACCTGCCTTGAACCGGAACGTTGCCGGAAAAAGGCTGACCAGCCGAAAGATTGGCAAAGGCGGGGTGCCCTTCACTAATTGTGGAAGTCGGCAGGGTTTCCCCCTCGGCGTGGGGGAACGTCGTCGCAGAATTCTCGAATGAGCGGGTCCTGGCAGACCATCGGAACAGATTGGCAGCGCCCTGATTGGTCTTGCCGATGGTTTCGACCAGCGCATCCAGCTTTTCGCCCGGGCCGAGCAATTCACCGGCAGTTGCCTCGGAGATGCGTATCAGCGTCGGGGCACCCGTGCCTGCGAATTCGGGCATAAGCCTGTCATTCGTTCCATAACGCAGGATCGACGCTGCCGTATGGGCTGCCCGGTCGAGCCTTATGGTCGCGTTTTCCTGACTGGTTCTGGACAACTCAAGATAGGCAAGGCCGGAGACAAGCCCGATGCTGCAGAACACCAGGACGAGCAGCGTAACGCTGATCCTGAAGACTAGCGAATGTAGGCCGAGCCGTTTTATTGCACCAAATCCTTGTTAAATTCACGTATAAGGGGCCGGAACGACAGTCAGCACGCAAAAGTAATTCTCATTCGCTACGAAATCCTGAACATGGGCAAGAGAATTGGCGGAATACAGCGGTGCCGCTGCCAATTTCGCACCGGGACATCCGGCACACATTGGCCGCTGCTCACCGGCCGGAAGCGACGGCAGCAGCCAGTGCCGGGCTGTACCATCTCTGACATTGATCATGAGAGGGAAGGTCGGTGGTCGTCATCTTCCGGGGAACGCGCGCCAAAGCCATTGGAAAATCGGCAGAAAGGCGTTAGGACGGGTGGTTGGTTCGGCAGTTCGCGGACGTGCCGATCTGCGCAGTGTTTTTCGGGAAGACTGATACTTGATTTCTCTCAGACCAGTTTTGAACGTTCTCGGATTTCTGTATGTCGGCCTGGCGACAGCCATGCTCATTCCGGCGATCGTGGACGTGGCCCAGAAAAACGCCGATTGGCAGGCCTTTGTCTTTTCCGCACTTCTGACGGGCATGATCGGCATGCTTTTGTCCCTGGCCGTAGGCGGCTCGCTGCGGGAGGGGTTGGATACCCGGCAGACGTTCGTGCTGACGACGCTCGCCTGGACCACCTTGCCGGCTTTCGGCGCGCTGCCGTTTCTGTGGCTGGGCATCGGCTACGCGGATGCGGTTTTCGAGGCTGTTTCCGGATTTACCACCACAGGATCCACCGTTCTGACGGGTATCGACAGCCTGCCACCGGGCTTGCTGGTCTGGCGGTCGCTGATGCAGTGGATGGGCGGTGTCGGTATCATCGTCATGGCCATCGTGCTGCTGCCGTTCCTGAGGATCGGCGGTATGCAGCTTTTCCAGAGTGAGAATTCCGACAGGTCCGAAAAGATCGTCAGCCGCTCGGTGGAGCTGATCCGTCTGATCGGGCTTGCCTATCTGTTCCTGACCTTCCTGTGCATCGTCGCCTATCTGATCACCGGCATCGAGCTGTTCGACGCCTTCAATCACGCCCTGACCACGATAGCGACAGGCGGGTTTTCCACCCACGACCAGTCCTTCGGCTATTTCACCAATCCGGCGTCAGGGTGGGTCGCGATTGTCTTCATGATTATCGGGGCCCTGCCGTTCGTGCTTATCGTTCAAGCCTTACGCGGCCATCCGCTGTTGCTCTGGCGCGATCCGCAGGTAAGGGCACTGCTTGGGTTTCTGGCTGTCGTCGCAATGACGCTGACAGTCTACCTCGGCCTCAATATGCACTTTCCCTTTGATGAGGCCCTGCTGAGAGCCACCTTCAACGTGGTTTCGATCGTAACCGGCACCGGTTATGCGCTCGGCGATTATTCGCAATGGGGCGCGCCGGTCGTCGGCATCGCGCTGCTGTTGATGTTCGTCGGCGGGTGTACCGGTTCGACGACCGGCGGCATCAAGATTTTCCGCTTCCTGGTCTTCTTCGGCACGGTCCGTGCGCATCTGCGCCGTATGGTGCGGCCGCACCGGATCATGTCGGAAGAATACGGCGGCACCAGACTGACGCCTGAATTGTCCTTTTCGGTTCTGGCTTTCCTCGTCGTTTACATGGGGTCGGTCGGCATCATCACGGTTGCCTTGTCCTTCTTCGATCTGGATCTGGTCACCGCCATTTCCGCTGCGGCCACGTCGGTGGGCAACGTTGGCCCGGGCCTGGGTCCGGTTATCGGTCCTGCCGGCCATTTTGCTCCCTTGCCGGATGGCGCCAAGTGGCTGTTGTCCTTTGCCATGCTGGTCGGCCGCCTTGAGCTGTTCACAATCCTGGTTCTTCTTGATCCGGATTTCTGGTCCAAGTAACCGGAAAGCTCACCTGAACGAACGGGGCGTCCGGCCCTGATCTGCACGAGAGAGATGTGTCATGAAGTTTTCCGCGCCCCTTGTCAGCGGCCGTCTGGTCAAGCGCTACAAACGCTTTCTTGCCGATGTTCTTCTGGACGACGATGGCGGTGCAATCACGGCGCATTGTGCCAATCCGGGGTCGATGCTCGGTTTGAAGGAGCCGGGTTCACGGGTCTGGCTGTCGGCTTCGGACAATCCGAAACGGAAGCTTAAATATTCCTGGGAAGTGATCGAGGCTGACGGCGCTTTGGTGGGGATCAACACGGCGCATCCCAACAAACTGGTGGAAGAAGCGATCGAGGCGGGACGGATAGCCGAGCTTGCAGGATACGAAAACCTGCGCCGTGAAGTGAAATACGGCAAGAACTCGCGCATCGACATTCTGCTGGAAGGTTCGGATGGCGCAAAGACCTATGTGGAAGTGAAGAACGTCCACCTGATGCGGCAAGCCGGCCTTGCTGAATTTCCCGACAGTGTCACCGCGCGCGGTGCGAAGCATCTCGTGGAACTGGGCGACATGGTGGGCGAGGGTCACCGTGCGGCAATGGTGTTTCTGGTGCAGCGGCCCGATTGCAGCCGGATGAGCCTGGCGGACGATATCGATCCTGCCTATGCCGCCGCCTTTGCCGAGGCGAGACGCGCCGGTGTGGAGGCCTTTGCAATCGGCTGCGATGTCCGGCTTGACGGCATCGATGCGGTCAAGCCGGTCGAGATTATCGCCTGACATTGGGTCAAGACAAACTTGATGGGCGACTGCTGTTACGCCTGCCGCACGACAATCGGCGTGCCACTGGGTACACGGTTATAAAGATCGATGATGTCCTGTTGGAGCAGGCGCACACAGCCGGACGATACCGCCTTGCCGATGGACCAGGTTTCCGAGGTGCCGTGCAGGCGGTAGAGCGTGTCGCGGTTGCCTTCGAAAATATAAAGTGCCCGTGCACCCAGCGGGTTGTCGAGGCCCGGCGGCATGCCGTTCCTGTATTTCTCGAGTTCGGGCTGTCGGTCGATCATTTCTGAGGGCGGCGTCCACTTGGGCCAGGCGGCCTTGCGGGCGATCCGTGCACGGCCGCCCCAGGCAAACCCCTCCCGGCCGATGCCGACGCCATAGCGCATGGCCTGACCACCCTCCATGGTCAGGTAGAGAAACCGGTTGGGCGTATCGACGATGATCGTGCCGGCCGGTTCGGGAGCGGAATAGTTGACCAGTTGGCGGTAGTAGACCGGATTGATCTTGGACAGATCGACCGCCGGGATCGGGTAGGGTTCTTCAGGCATTGCACGGTACATCTGAAGGTACTCGGGCGATATGCGCACAGCTCCTCCCGGACCATTGGCTGGGTAACCAGGACCTGAAAGTTGTCCGGTTCGCTGGCTGGAAGCGCAGCCGGTCACAAGAGCGGCTGCGGCGGAGGCAAGGAACAAACGTCTGGTGAGCATTCCGTTTCCCGAAGTAGGCTGTCTGAGGATGTTTTCCTATGAGCAACGCATGAAAGCCGCCAAAGTTCTGATTTGCCGTGTTTTTTTCTCAGGAGTCTGAGCTGCCTTTAAGGAATGATCTTGTGTCCCAGACGCAAATCGACCGGCCAAACGCGATGTCTGACCGGCCGGCTGTCGAATTAACGGAAGATGACCTGTGAACCTGACTGGAAAGTATCAGAGGACGCTGTTTTCGCGGTTCCTGTCACGAACCTCAACCTTTCCCAGTTGTCATTCCCGCGAAAGCGGGAAACCAGGACACCATGAGGTTACTAGTTCCCCGCTTTCGCGGGGATGACAATGTGGTTGAAGCAATCGCCCCGGGTCACCACTATCGGGTATCACAATGAGGACGTGGACCGGGGTTTGGCCTGTCCGTGGAACGGGTGTCAGCCCGCGGTATCCTTGGCGAGCGGCGGCTGAAACTGCCAGCCCATGTCCCAGGGGAAATAGATCCAGGTGTCCTGCGAAACTTCCGTAATGAAGGTGTCGACCATGGGCACGCCGACCGGCTTTGCATAAACGGTCGCGTAGTGGGCCTTCGGCAGCATTTCGCGAACGACCTTCATGGTCTTGCCGGTGTCGACCAGATCGTCGATGACCAGAACACCGCTGCCTTGGCCGCCTTCCAGGTCGACGACTTTGGGGTCGATCGGCTTGATGACCTTGAGCGAGCCCTGGCTGTCGTAATCATGATAGGACGCAATGCAGACGGTTTCGATGGTGCGGATGCCGAGTTCGCGTGCAACGATGCCGGCCGGGACCAGTCCGCCACGGGTGATGCAGACGATGGCTTTCCATTCGCCTTCGCTGGACAGGCGCCAGGCCAGAGCGCGGGAATCTCTGTGAAACATGTCCCAGGAAACAGGGAATGCTTTGTTTTGGGCTGGGTTTTCCATTTCTAGTCCTTCAGATTATCCCGATAGGTCTGCAACTGCGTCCGCCACGTCCTTGACCGCGGCCATCAGTATGGCCTCGTCCCGCGAGCGGATTACGATTTGTGTGCTGAACTTGCCGTCCGTCGCTCTCGGATAAGATCCGATCAGGGTTTGCGGATGTGCATCCTGAATGGCGGCGAGGCGCTCGGCGATGCGGCTCTCGGGCATATCGGCGGCAACCGTTTCCGACAGCATCTTCTTGCCTGTCCGCAGGTCAGGTGCCAGCGCGTCCATCATCGCCTGCATGATGGACGGCACACCCGCCATGACGTGAACGTTTTCCATCCGGAAGCCGGGAGCCTTGGACACCTTGTTTTCAATAAGGTCGGCGCCTTCCGGAATCCGGGCCATCCGCTGGCGGGCCGGAGTGAATTGTCCCAGCGGGTAATGCGGTTCCATGATGGCGACGGCGCGCGGATCGAGGTTCAGAGGAACTCCGAAAGCTTCGGCGATGCTTTCCGCGGTGATGTCGTCGTGAGTCGGGCCGATGCCTCCGGAGGTGAACACGTAGTCGTAACGCGCCCGCAACGCATTGACAGCGCCTATGATTTCCGGCTTTTCGTCCGGAACAATGCGCACTTCCTTCAGGTCGATCCCGAGCGCAGTCAGGTAATCGGCGAGGAAGCCTATGTTCTTGTCCTTGGTGCGGCCGGACAGGATCTCGTCACCGATGACCAGAAACGCAGCCGTTACAACGTCATCTGCCCTCTGACCGGTCATCTTCGCACTCCCTGACACATGGATGGGGATTGGCTTTATCCCAGCTTGAGGCTTGGCTCAAGCGAAAGCGGGCTTATTGCCCGGGAGTCCAGCCATAAATATCATCGAACCGGGCGGCGAGGCTTTCCGGTTTCGACAGTCGCAACACGGTGTCGCGGGCAAAGGCCATGGCGCCGCCGTAGTGAAACGTGCGGGCATTCTTGAAGGAAATGCCCTGGATGTGCTGGACCCTGTCTTTGCGTTGTCGCTCGAAGGCCCTGAAGGCCGCAGGAATGTTCTCGACGTCCTTTGGCATATGCTTTGCCAGCACCGCAGCATCTTCTATGGACATTGCCGCCCCCTGGGCCATGAACGGCAGCATTGCGTGAGCGGCATCGCCGATCAAGGCAATGTTGCCATGGGTCCAGGGGCCCGCAGCACTGACGCTGCACAGTGCCCATTTCAACCAGGTTTCGGGGACCGTCAGCAGGTTTCGAACCTCGGTTGGCCAGTCCCTGAAAATTTTCAGGAGGGTTTCCTTGTTTGCCTTTGCAGACCAGGTTTCGTCCTTCCAGGATTCTTCGACAAGCCCGACGATGTTAAGTTCCCGTCCGCCGCGAACCGGGTAATGCACCAGATGCGCGCTCTTGTGGAACCACAGGCCGGCATCCTGCCGCCAGCGCGCGGGAACCGCATCAAGTGGCACGGTCGCCCTGTAGGCAACCTGGCCACTGAAATGTGCGTCTTCGTGCCCTGGAATAAGCCGGCGGGTTTTGGACCAGACACCGTCTGCGCCGATGAGTGCCTTGCAATGCAGATTTCCGGTGATCTCGTCATCCTGGAACATGCAGATCAGGTGGTCGTAGGGAGAGGCTTCCAGATCGAGAACTTCGCTGGAAAGGCGCAGGGAAATGCCGTCGGTGGCTTGCACGTGCTCCAGAAGAACGCGTTGCAGATCTGCCCGGTGGATTTCCCAGAAGGGATAGCCATGACGCTCCTTCAGGAAGGCGCCCATGGTGACCCTGGCCAGCTCTTCACCGGATTTTGCCGACCAGATCTTCACGAAATCCGGGGCATATGCATACGGCGCCAGATCTTCCAGCACGCCGAGCTGGTCCAGCACGGAGCAGGCATTGGGGGATAGCTGCAGACCGGCGCCGACTTCCGACAATTGCCGCGCCTTGTCCATAAGGACGATCTCATGACCTTGAGCGCGCAGGCTGAGGGCAGCCGTCAGACCGCCAATACCGGCGCCGGCAATGATGATCGGATGACCGATCTGGCCGTTGTTGCTCATGATCAGGCCAATTTATCAGGCGGCAGCAGGTGCCCAGGTGCAGTCTGAAGGCGAGGATTCGGTTGCCTGCAGTGTCTTGTCGAACTTGTAGAGCGTGGAGCAATAGGGGCAAACCACCTCGTTCTCACTGCCCATGTCCAGGAACACATGCGGGTGATCGAACGGAGGATTTGCGCCGATGCACATGAATTCCCGTGCGCCGATGGCCACCGAATCGTGTCCGCTGGAGTTCTGGAAATGCGGGACGACATGATCCGCCATGTTGAAATTCCTCTGTCTCGAAAGGGTTGGACCCCGATAGCAAATTTTGCGGACCATATCCATTTGTAAAATATATGGGTAGACCCGTAGTCTGCGATCCACAACCGCAGGCGGGCCGCAGCTTAACCTGGAAATGGGCTTTACCTTCGCTGCCTAAACCCCTTACTCTACCATGCAATTAGGTATTCCGTTTACGTAAGGGTTAAAGTCTTAGATGCCTCAATTCGAGTTCGACGGTGTGAGGATCGCCTATCAGGATCAGGGCGAGGGTGACCCGATCCTGCTGATCCACGGGTTTGCATCCAACAAGCAGGTGAACTGGCAGTACCCCGGCTGGGTCGACCTGCTGGTGGATGACGGCAGGCGTGTGGTCACCATCGACAATCGGGGCCACGGCGAAAGCCAGAAATTCTACGATCCGGCTGCCTATGGCGCGCCGGTCATGGCTGAGGATGCCAAGCGCCTGCTCGATCATCTGAACATCGAACGGGCCGACGTCATGGGTTACTCCATGGGGGCGAGGATCTCAGCCTTTTTGACCCTCAATCATCCGGACAGGGTTCGGCGCGCGATCTTCAGCGGTCTTGGCTACGGTATGATTTCCGGTGTCGGCGATCCGGAACCGATCGCAGCAGCGCTTGAGGCCGACCGCATCCAGGACGTCTCCGACCGCACCGGGCGGGCCTTCCGGGCTTTTGCCGAGCAGACGGGATCCGACCGGCGGGCACTGGCGGCCTGCATGCGCTCCTCTCGTCAGAAAATCAGCGAGGAAGACGTCGCGCGTATCGAACGGCCTGTCCTGATTGCCGTTGGCACGAAAGATGACATTGCCGGATCGCCGCACAAGCTGGCGGCATTGATCCCGCATGCGGAGGTTCTTGAGATTCCTGGCCGCGACCACATGGTTGCGGTGGGCGACAAGGTGCACAAACAGGGCGTTCTGGCGTTCCTGAACAACGTAGAAGCGTAAGGCTCGGGACCGCCGAACGGGCCCTTTCAGGCGTTCGGCATGGGTGATCGGGTTATGTGGGAGGTAGCATGGGGCCGAAGCGTGTTGAATTCCAGGGTGCGGAGAGGAACAGTCTGGTTGCAGATCGCTACGGGGTAGGGGATCTGCCGGTAATCATGCTCCACGGCGGCGGCCAGACCCGGCATTCGTGGGATGGAGCAGCGCGCAGAATCGCGGATCTCGGCCACCCGGTCTATTCGCTGGACCAGCGCGGACACGGAGAAAGCGACTGGGTCGCCTCCGGCAATTACACATTCGACGATTTCGCCAAGGACCTTGTGGCTGTCACCGGTCAGGTTGAGGCCCTGCACAAGTCAAAGCCGGTTGTGGTCGGCGCATCGCTGGGCGGCTTTGCTGGCATGCTGGCAGAAGGACAGGAAAACACAGGCGGTCTTTCCGCACTGGTGCTGGTGGACATCACGCCGCGGATCGACATGGGCGGTGTTGCCAAGATCCTGGGCTTCATGGGCGACAGGGTTGATGATGGCTTTGCCGACGTGGAAGAGGCTGCCGATGCGATTGCCCGCTACCTGCCGAACCGGACGCGGCCCAAGGACCTCTCGGGCCTGTCGAAGAACCTTCGTCTCCACGCCGATGGCCGCTATCGCTGGCATTGGGATCCGGCGTTCCTGAAGTCCAAACATCATCAGGATGAGGACAAGGCGGTGGAATCCCAGGAGCGCATGCTGGCAGCGGCCGGCAATCTTTCCCTGCCGGTTCTGCTGATCCGAGGGCAGAACTCCGAACTGGTCTCGATGGATCATGTGCGTGAGTTTCAGGAGCAGGTCCCGCACGCAAAATTTACTGATATTCGAGACGCCGGGCACATGGTTGCCGGTGACCGCAACGATGTTTTCGCCGGAGCTGTAGAGGACTTCCTGATCGCGCTCAAATCCGACGCGGCCATGGCCTGAGGCCTGAGACTGATCAGGCGGTCAAATACCGGCAAGTGTTCGTTCTTCGGTCGGGGCCGAATAGCGGAGTCGTTTCAATCTTCTGATCCAAAGTGTTCACAGGTTGATTCAGGTCAGGTTCCGTGCGGCCGTTGCTGTCAGACCCCGGAAAACACCGGCGCTCTCTTTTCCAGAAAAGCCCTGCAGCCTTCGCGGTAATCGGCGCTGTCGATGCAGGCCTGCGCGTTTGCGAGATCGGTGGTAGCGTCTGTCTGAATGCCGGGCAGGGCCAGCCGGTTGATGGCCTGCTTTGCCGCTTTCAGGGAAAGAGGCGCATTGGCGCATAGTACCGCGCTCAGCGCTTCAATGTGGCGGTTCAGCTGCGTGTCATCCACCACCTCGTTGACGAGGCCCATATCGAGCGCCTTTTCCGCCGTCAGGCGCTCGGCCGAAAACAGCAGTCTCTTGGCGTTGGAAGGCGAAACAGCTTCCAGCAGATCGCCGAGCGCTTCGGGTGGATAGGCAAGGCCAAGCCTGGCTGCGGGAATGGCGAAAAAGGCGGAGCGGGCAGCAATCCGCAGGTCGCAGGCGAGAGCGAGGCCAAGCCCGCCGCCCAGGCAAGGACCTTCGATTGCCGCAATGACCGGAACAGGCAGAGCCTTCAAGGCCTTGAAGGCAGCCACATTGATGTCATCGTAGCGTTTGGCGGCTTCCGGCGTGGAGCGGATGGCTTCGAATTCCGAAATGTCTGCACCTGCGCAAAAGCTTTTGCCCCCGGCACCGCGCACGATGCACACCCGGATGTCAGGATCCTGCGCCAGGTCGGCCAGCAGACCCGGGATTGCCTGCCAGGCTGCAAGCGGCAGCGCGTTTTTCCTGTCCGGGGCATTCAGCACAAGTTCCGCAATCTGACCGCTGCGAACCACCATCGGGTTGCCGGAAGGGGCTGTTTGGGACGTTTGCGTAGGCATGACTTAACCTCAAAATACGATTCAGTTCGCAAGCTGCTGAAAATCTTCGGCTATCAGGGTTCATTCGAGACAGTCATATCTGATATCAGGAAGTTTGATTTGGGAATATCAGACGACAGTCCTATTTTAAGGGCCACTCGTGACGGCTTGAAAAGGAGACAGGCCATGTCAGCATCGATCGGCAAGACCGGTTTGAAAGAAGTTCCGACGCATGATCCGGTCTGGCATCAATTGCGGGATGAGGCACAAGCGATGGTCGCGGCAGAGCCGGCCCTGTCGTCCTTCGTCTATGAAACAGTTCTGAACCACGACAGCCTTGAAGAGGCCGTGGTCCATCGCCTTGGCGACCGGTTGGGCCGGGACATCGTTTCCGCATCGCTGATCCGCCATACCTACCTTGAAGCGCTGGCTGATGAGCCGGAGCTGGCCAAGATCTTCCGTGTCGACATTGTTGCTGTCTTTGACCGCGACCCGGCATGCTTCCGTTTCCTGGAGCCCGTACTCTACTTCAAAGGCTTTCACGGGTTACAGACGCACCGGCTGGCGAACTGGCTTTGGCGCCGGGGCCGAAAGGATTTCGCCCTCTATCTGCAGAGCCGTTCCTCGGAAGTGTTCCAGATTGATATTCACCCGGCAGTTCCTGTCGGAAAGGGTATCTTCATTGACCACGGCACAGGTATCGTCGTTGGCGGCACTGCGGTGATAGAGGACGATGTGTCGATTCTGCAGGGCGTCACCCTCGGCGGGACCGGCAAGGAAGACGGCGACCGTCATCCGAAAATCCGCCGCGGCGTCCTGCTCGGAGCGGGCGCCAAGGTACTTGGCAACCTGGAAATCGGCCATTGCTCACGCATCGCGTCGGGATCGGTCGTACTTCAGGACGTGCCTGCAAACACCACCGTTGCCGGGGTTCCAGCCAAGATTGTCGGCAAGGCGGGTTGCGCAGAACCGGCGCGCAGCATGAATCAACTGCTCGGCGAAGATGCCAGTCAATCGAATTGAATTTCCGGTTTCAGGAAGACGGGGAAAGCTTGCGGAAAGGCTTTGGCATTTCCGTTCGCTCCTGTAGGGTCCGCGCCAGAATGATGATGAAAGAAAAGAACAGGAGAGCGCCGTGAAACCCGACGAAATCCGAAAGATCGAAGCCTATCTGCGTTCGAAGTTCGAGAACAAGACCATCAAGGTGCAGGCCCGTCCGCGCAAGGACGACTCTGCAGAGGTTTATATCGGCGATGAGTTCATCGGCGTCATCTTCCGGGATGATGAGGATGAAGATCTGAGCTGGAACTTCCAGATGGCAATCCTGGAAATCGATCTGGACGAAGTCTGAGGTTCAGGCTTGTGATCGTGTTTTGAAAAAGGCGGCTTCCCTCGGGAGCCGCCTTTTTCGTGTTCTGTCTATTCGGGGAGACCAGTTATTTGATCCGGTAGCTTTCGATGCTGGCGACGACGTCTTCATCCAGGCGGCGCCAGTCGGGCAATAGCGACTGATCGAAGCTGTAGCGCAACTCCAGGCCGGAGGCGAAGACAATGGCGCGATGGCAGCGGGCCTTGCCGGAAGAAGGCTCTTTCCGGCAGCGCGCGATGAAGCCGTTCTGAACGGCCGGGTCGTAGACGATGAGATCCGTCGCTGTCGCGCGGCGCGCAGACAGCGTCAGCACCTTCAAGCCGGCAGGGCCTCTTTTCTCGCCTCCACGGGCCAGGCGCCTGTAAAACGGATCAAGCCTTGCCCGCAGGCTTTCCCGGCCCGGGTTGCTCTCAAGTTCGACCTGGATTTCCGCCGGGCTTGTCCAGCCTGTGTCACCGTCTCCGCTTGCACTTGACGACCAGTGAAGGTTCAGCCGCAGGGTTGCAAATTCAGCATTGGCTCCAAGGGCCTGCCGTTTCTGAAAAGCTGTCGCGATCAGGTTCAGCGGCATTTCAAAGTGGGTCGGTCCGATGGCAAAGCGTACTGGCTGGTCATGTCTGACACTTGCCTCCGCTGGCCAGCCGAACGACCAGGTGTAGACCTTTCCGGCAATATGAGCCGTGCCAAGCACACACATTGCCAAAGCCAGCCAGGTGAAGTGGCGGGGGTCTGTCCTGATTGGCCCTGGCAAGGAGACGGGTATCACGACTTCAGTCCCTTGGTTCGGTGTGCACTGTTCTGGGACAGACTGTCCTGAAACGGTACAGGTGTCCCGCTGGGGGAAGGTGTCAACGCCGCTCCAGGTGGCTCAAAGGAAGGGATTTGGCGCATTTGCCGATCCGGCACAGTCTTTGCTCTTGACCCTTTACGAATTCTTAATCACTTTCCGCGGGAAAGAGTTAACAGGGGGTTAACGGCCGTGTTGTTCAATCTTCTTATCGTTGGATATATTGCATGCGCCGGATTTGTAGCGTCGGGTGTACTGGGTAGCCTCTATCAGTTGATCACGAAGCAGCCGCCGAAGTTCTCGTTCGATGGGGAGGGGATCCTGTCGTTTCTTGCGGGGATGTTCCTGTGCGTGTTCGCCGGGCCCTTCATCATCATGCGCAATGCCATTCGGGGACGCAGGATCGAAAAGCGGCCGTTGGGCTGGCTGGTCGCCTCTTCCACCATCGCCGGTATGTGGAGCATGTGTTCCGGTGTTATGGTGATCAACGTCGCCCTGATCATGGTTGGTTACACCTGAGGTCTCATGCCGGTCTTTGCTCTTGATGGACGTTCGCCCGTTTTCCCTGAGAACGGTGAATACTGGATCGCGCCGAATGCAACGCTGATCGGCGATATCATTCTTCACGAAGCTGCAAGTGTCTGGTTCAACGCGGTGCTGCGCGGTGACAACGAGCCGATTACCGTCGGCATGCGTTCGAATGTGCAGGACGGCTGTGTCTTCCACACGGATATGGGCTTTCCGTTGACCATCGGCGCCAATTGCACGATCGGCCACAAGGCCATCCTGCACGGCTGCACGATCAAGGACAATACGCTGGTGGGCATGGGCGCGACGATCCTGAACGGCGCTGTCATCGGCTCCAACTGCATCATCGGGGCGAATGCACTGATCGCAGAGGGCAAGGAAATTCCGGACAATTCACTCGTTGTCGGCGTGCCTGGCAAGGTGGTGAAGACTTTGCCGCTGGAAGCGGCGAACGGAATCGCGAATTCCGCTGACGGCTACGTGCGCAACTGGCGCCGTTTCAAGGCCGGACTGCGGGAACTCTGATCCCTTCTGACCTGTTCCGTTGAACCGACCCTCGTAGCCGGGTCTGAAAAGGCGGGAACCGGCCCGCGGGGGGCAGGCCGGTTCCCTGGATCCGGTCGTGGTAGGGATGGGGAGGGTGGGGACGCGACCGGATCGTCCTAGAGGCCGGCTTTCTGCCGGACCAATCCCAATCCTAATTGGACACGCTACTGACGGTGGTCACACGCGTGTCGGCAATGCCTGTCCACTGCACGGGCGAGTTGGCGGACTGGCGTTTGATGTAGCGGTAGGGTGTCGAGTACCAGGGCAGGACTGCCTCGATCTGGTTGTCGAGGATCATGTCACCATGGTCGGTACGAACTGTCAGAACCGCGTGTCCCGAATTCTGCGTGTCCTTGGCGACGGTGATCAGCAGGGCGCTTTTGGGCCAGCCGGCTTGAAGCAGCACGCGCTGTTTCTCAAGGACATATTCTTCGCAGTCGCCATAACCGTTGACCGGGTACGTCCAGTACTCTTCCCTGCCGAAGAGGTCCTGATCGGTCATCGGGCGGATCCGGCGGTTGACTTCCTTGTTGATGGCAATGAGTTCGTTCCAGCGAGATTCATCCAGCTTCACGACTACCGGTTCGTACTTTTCATTCGGACAAGCCCCGGCGTTGTCGCGGCAGAATTGCTCATAACCGACGGGTGGTTTGACAACCGTCTTCATGTCCATGAAGCGACCGGGATCTGCCTGTGCAACCGATCCCAGGACGGTGCACGAAAACAACATTGCAGATGCGAGTACAGTTCTTTGAAGTAGTTTCATCGTAACGCCCTCCCCAAGGCTGACGTAACGATGACTGAATGATTTTTACTTGGAGAAAATCTTCAAAGTAAAACTCTATTTGTATTTTATAGGTGTTTGAATTTGTTTTTATAGTTATTTGAATTTACTTTAATTCAATTTGGAGGAAAATTTTCATAAAATTTGATCTATCCTCCAGAAGCCCTTGAAATATCGAGATATTGGCGATCGTCAGGTGGCTGAAAACAGGCGTTCGATAGCGCGTTTAACGGGCTGAAACGTACCCTTTCTCCTGCCCCGAGAGCGGGAAAGGAGCGCGAAAGTTTTTTTGATTTTTTCAAAAGAGCGCTGAAGGAAAGGGAGTGCCGCCGCCTCAAACACTGTCTAAATTGCCGTCTGAAAACGAAAAGACCCGGCAAAAGGCCGGGTCTGTCAAAATCTTGAATGAGCACTTGTGTCAGGCGGAAATGCGCCCGTCAGCTATCCTCGGGTGCCGATATGTGCTGTTCCAGCAATTCGCGGCTCTGCACGGCTGCAAATTCGACTGCGATGCCGCCTTCGATGCGGCGTATGACACGCGCATGCATCTTTCCGAGCGTGATCGAGTCGCCCATTTCCGGCAAGATATCCGTGGCGATGGCCGCGCCTGACAGGGACACATCTATGATCCGGCAGACATGCTCCGAGCCGTCCGGCAGGATCATCTTTGTCATCGGGTTCTTGGGCACGAAGCGGTCGTGGCGCCGATCTTCGGGAAGATTGAGCTCGTCCCGGTTTGCGAGCCAGGTGAGAACGTTGGCGATCTTGTCGCGTTTGCGCACGGTGTTGCGCAGTTCCACCGCAAAGCCACCATCTATCAGACGGGAAATCGTGCCCTCGACGCGGCTCAGGTGATCGAGATAGGCAATCACGCGCTCGCCGACCCTGCCGGTGACCGGTGTGATCATGGCCATGCCACCTGGCGACATGTCGATAACCTGACAGGGATATTCGCGCCGGTCTTCTAGCATGAAGCGGCCCAGAATGTTGACCTGGACACGTTGATGGCGCCGGCGGTCAGTGACTTGAAGCGATCTGCTTCCTTCGGTTGCTGTTGCCACTCCGGCGCTCATGCCCATTCTATCCAAAACGATGCGCAAATCGCATTTTCCCCGGCTGAGATGCGATTCAAAAGACGTCTGCTCAAACACTTTAGGTAGCTGGGGTTAACGATGTGTAAGAGTGTAGCTCAGAAGGGGCTCAGGTCCAGACTTGGGATCGATAAAAATGCGGGCAGGGCCGCGATGCCGGCGTTTGGAGAGATTTCCGGCCTGGGGAGAAAAGATATCGGGAGTAAAAATCCGGAAGGGTCTACTTATTTCCGGCTGAGAGGACCGCAATTTGACGGGCTTTCAAAAGACATCGGGCCGGCTGATTCTCAGCCGGCCCGATGTTTTTAGGCAAACAGGCAAACCACCGCACCGGAAGTGCGGTTCGGATCAGGACTTTCCGCCGGAATAGACAGTCAGATGGCCGACCTTGCGCTCCGCTCCGTTCGGTAGGGGCGGGGTCGGCATGGCGAGACCTTCTGCCGTGAAACGCGGCAGGATCGGATTGATCGTCGCCGCGGGGGAATCCACGAAATAGGGGCGCTCGTCCGGCCAGACCAGGCGAAGGCTGCTGATGGACTGGTTCAAAATGGGATGCAGGCCGATCCAGTAGGGCTTTTCCATGGGAGTGCAGCTGCCCAGAACACGGATCCGTCCTTCACCGGGAACGTTCAGCGGAACCAGCAACATCTCCATTTGCAGGATCTGACCCCGTTCCGTGTGGCCATTGATGCCGATCACGGCAGCGGCTGCATCTTCGGTGATGGCGGCCAGCAGGCTTTCCAGCGCTTCGCGATCTTTCACGCTCCAGCCACGCAGGAAGTTGCGGCCCTTGAGTTCCCGGCAATGGGCGGAACACAGACGCGTGCCGGCCAGACGGTAGCGCACGTCCTTGGGGCCGTTCGTTTCGAGAATGAACGTGTCGCCGAGCAGGCCGCGGATTTCACCCGGATCGACTTCGCTGCGGTTCGGCGCGGGGCGTGCGCCGCGAAGATTGTCCCAGTAGTTGTAAAGAGTTTGCGTTACGCCGTGTTTCATCTGGTTCGCCTCTTTGCCATTCTTGCGCCCGGTGTTTCGTCTCAAGACACTGCTTGTTCCAAAACGGGACGAAATTGCTTCCCTGTTGATTTTTGACCTCTACAAAGCAGGGGGCGTGCCAAGTGTCCGGAGGCGCTAAAGTGTGCTGGCGGGCCGGAAATTAAGGTTAATTTTCAGTAAAGCTTGTTTTGCGGCATTTTGGCTGGCAGCTTAACGAACAGTTCACATAGACAGCGGGTGGGAGGAACCTGATGTTGCAGGCCAGGCTGCGGGCCGATAGGTAAGCCGCCAAGAGCTGCCTCGGTAAAACAAGCGCCGGCAGAAGTGAGCAATTGTCCTGAACGGGCGTCGTGGGGACGCGACCGATTTTCGGGGGGCATCGCAAAGCGCTGGTCACCTTTCGGGTGGCCGGCGCTTTGTATTTTCAGGTTTCTGGTGGAGGGGAACTGGCAAATCAAATTCACCAAAACCCGGTTTCTCGGCATCGGGCGGTCGAACCGCTCTTGTTTTGTCTTCGATCTGGCTTAGAAGAAAGACACGAAAGGCAGAGGGTCCATGAACGTTTACCGCATCGATGAAGAACGCGCCCGGCGTGAGAAAGCCCAGAAGGAACAGCGTCCTCAACGGCCGTCCGGTCCGCCTGTCTTCAATCTGCCTGGTATCATTGTCTGGCTCGGCGGTATCCTGATTGCGATCCATGTTCTGCGGGAAATGATCCTGCCGGTGAACATTTCCAATCTGATCATAGAGCTGTTCGCGTTCTGGCCGGTGAAATACGCCTATTTCAGCAGCCTGCAGCCGCTGGATCTCGTCTCAAGCCTCTGGGCCTTCGTCACCTACAGCCTGCTGCATGGCGGGGCCATGCATATTATTTTCAACCTGCTCTGGATGGCGATTTTCGGTAGTGCCGTCGCCAGACGCTTCGGCGTTGGGCGCTTCCTGGTGTTTTCAGCCGCCTGTTCAGTTGGCGGGGCCTTGGCTCACCTGGCCACCCATTGGGGCGAGGGGGCACCCATGATCGGGGCCTCGGCAGCCATATCCGGCCAGATGGCGGCGGCCATCCGCTTCGTGTTCGAGCGTGGAGGTCCGCTGGGGGCAATCCGCAGCAACGATCCGACGGCCTATTTCGTTCCCGCTCAGCCCCTGGCGGAATGTCTGCGCAATCAGCAGGTTCTTGTCTTCGTCGCGGTGTGGTTCGGGCTCAACCTGTTCTTCGGACTGATGAGCGGTCCCGTGGCGGGCCAGCCGGCCAGTGTTGCCTGGCAAGCCCACATCGGCGGGTTCGTCGCAGGCCTTGCCCTGTTTCCTTTCTTTGACCCGGTGCCGCAGCGGCGGAATTCCTGAGGTCAGGCTGAAGGGCTTTCAAGACGCAACGTCAACAGTTTGCGCGGGCTGATTTTTTTGCCATGATACCTTCCAGACTGGGAGGCGTCCTGCCGGATTCGGATGGACGTTCAGCCCCAGTCGATGCGAAGGTGGTCAAGCAGCTGGAACACCGCTTTGCGGAGGCCGGCTGGAAGACTGCATTCAGATCGATCAACTGTAGACGTTTGATCGCTTCCGATTGAGCGTTGGTTGATCTGGTCCGGTAAAACGGACCGATTGATGCCATGGGAGGTGATTGAATGACCGTAGCCGCAATCCTGAGTGGGAAAGGCCACGATATTATCACAGCGCGCAGCGACGCGTTGCTCAGCGAAATTTGTGAAACCCTGGCAAAACACAAGATCGGTGCCGTGGTTGTCTCCGACGATGAGGGTGCCGTGAACGGCATTGTGTCAGAGCGGGACATCGTTCGTGTCATCGGTACACAAGGCGTGTCTGCGCTGAAAACACCGGTCTCCAGTGTCATGACCAAAACGGTCGTCACCTGCACCGAAGAGAACAATATCAACGAAGTCATGGCACGGATGACCCAGGGCAGATTCCGCCACATGCCCGTTTTGAAAGACGGCAAGCTGACCGGGGTGATCTCCATCGGTGACGTCGTGAAATTCAAGATTGCGCAGGTTGAGCTCGAAGCAGAGCAGATGCGCAGCTACATCACGATGGCTTGAGCAAAGCAGCCTTCGAACAATGACATCCCGGTGCGCATGAGGTGCGGCCGGGATGATCGCCTGAGAATTTGGTTATATGATCGCTGGCAGGGGTGGAAACTGTCTCAACTCTTGCCGTAAACCTCGTCGGGATCATAAACCCGTTCGGTTTCAACACGCTCCAGATGCACGGCGCCGTCGCCGTTCTTGACGGTTTTTCTGTAAAAACAGGATCTGTAGCCTACGTGGCAGGTCGCGCCGTTTCCGGCAACCGAGACTTTCAGCACCAGGGCATCCTGGTCGCAGTCGGTCAGGATCTCGTGCACGGTCTGGACCTGGCCGGAGGTCTCGCCCTTCTTCCAGTAACTTTGCCGCGAGCGGCTCCAGTACCAGGCTTCGCCGGTTTCGATTGTCCGCTTCAGGGCTTCGGCGTTCATGTAGCCCACCATCAGCACATCGCCTGACGTCACATCGGTGACGACAGCCACAATCAGGCCGTCCCGGTCGAATTTCGGCATCAACAGATCGCCGTTTTCGACCGTTTCCTTGTCGCCGCGTTCAGACAGGTGAGTGTTGCACATGGGAGGTAAGCCCTTGCCGTCTTTCGTAAACGCAAGGGCTGGAACGTCAGAGGCCCTTGCCGCGCACCAGAGACATGAATTTTGCCTGCTCGGCAGGATCGTCCTGGAAAACGCCAGTGAACTGGGTGGTGATCGTTGAGACACCAGGTTTCTGAACACCGCGCATGGTCATGCACTGGTGTTCGGCTTCCAGCATCACAGCCAGGCCACGCGGCGCCAGCGCATCGTCAATGACTGATGCGATCTGCGCAGTCAAGTTTTCCTGCGTTTGCAGACGCTTGGCATAGATGTCGACAACGCGTGCCAGCTTGGAAAGTCCGACGACGCCTTCTGCCGGATAGTAGGCAATATGAGCTTCGCCAATGAAAGGCAGCATGTGGTGTTCACAATGGGAATGGAACGGGATGCCGCGCACAAGGACGATGTCCTTGTAGCCGCCAACGTCTTCGAATGTCCTGGCAAGATGCTCTGCAGGATCTTCGAAGTAGCCGCTGTAAAGCTGGCTCAGCGCCTTGACGACGCGTTTGGGTGTTTCCACCAGACCTTCCCGGTCCGGGTCGTCACCAGTCCATGCCAGAAGCGTGCGCACGGCAGCTTCAGCTTCTTCACGGCTGGGCCGATGCAACTGATCCGGTGTCTTTCTTTCGAATGTTTTTTCTACCGGCTTGAGGACAGCGTCCATGGGAATCCTCGCAATTTTACCCTTGTCACTCGTCATACGGCGTCCACTGGTGCACAGATCAGATGGTTCGGGCTTTCAAGCCGCGGACCTTTATCATACTCCAGACAAAAAGCGAACGCGCAGTTTCTGAGCGGGATGAGCCGGTTTCTAGCTTGCATGCGTCATGCGGGAGACCAACTGCGACCACTCTGCCCCTTGCGAATTTGCTGTGGCATCTGATGTATATATAGGAAAGCAGTGCGCCATCAATGTGTCGCGCATCACAGGGTTTCACGAAGAGGCGAGTTATGCTCGACGACATTTACAACGCGAAGATCCTCGAATTCGCCGGAAACATCCCGCGGATCGGCCGTCTCGAGCATCCGGACGCAAGCGCAAAAGCCCATTCCAAACTTTGCGGATCGACCGTGATTGTCGATCTTTGCATGAAAGACGGAGTGGTTACGGATTTCGCTCATGACGTCAAAGCCTGCGCGCTCGGACAGGCCTCCTCCTCGATCATGGCCAGGAACGTCATCGGCGCGACCGCGGATGAATTGCGCGACGTGCAAAAGACCATGCGTGCCATGCTGAAGGAAGGCGGAGAGGCGCCCACGGGCCGCTTCGAAGATCTGAAGTTCTTGGAGCCGGTCCGTGAGTATAAGGCACGCCACGCCTCGACGCTCTTGACCTTTGATGCCGTTGTCGATGCGCTCGACCAGATCGAGGCGAAAGCCAAGGAAGACAGTGCGGTCGCGTGACCGCGGTTCGGCGTTCCATGTGTTCTCTCCATAACGAACCGCGAAAGCCGGATGGCCGCTTGTCTCCAATTGGATATGCAGCGATTGGGCTTATCTGGCTTTACCGCCATTCCCTGTCGCTCTTCATGGGGCGCACCTGCCGCTACGCGCCGACTTGCTCCGACTACACCGAACAATCCATTCGCCGCTTCGGCTTCTGGGCCGGGGGGTGGGTTGGTCTGTCCCGGGTTCTTCGGTGTAATCCCTGGGGTGCCTCCGGTTTCGATCCGGTTCCGGACACCTTGCCGCCGGATGCGCGCTGGTTTTTGCCCTGGCGTTACGGTCATTGGACCGGCAGGCACATCCCGCCGGAACATCGTCTCGACTGAACGCCGGATTAACCAGCTGTTGACCTAGCGTCAGGTCAGTGCAACGCTTGCTTCTCATGCCAGACGGCGGAGGGAAGAATGAGCGGACGCGACTTCCATTTCGTGATGATCAAACCAACTCATTACGACGACGATGGCTACCCGATCCAGTGGCTTCGTTCTGCAATTCCTTCCAACACACTCGCCAGTCTGAACGGCTTGGCAGAAGCGGCGCGGAGCCGTCAGGTTCTTGGGAAGGATGTCCGCATCCATCTTCACACCTACGATGAAACCAACAAGCGGGTTCGTCCGGAAAAGATTGCCCGGGATATCCGAAAAGCAGGCGGAAAGGCCCTGATTGCGCTGGTCGGGGTTCAGTCAAACCAGTTTCCGCGTGCTGGCGACCTAGCCCGTATTTTCCTGAAGCAAGGCCTTCCGGTTGCCATCGGCGGGTTTCATGTCTCCGGCTGCATTTCCATGCTCGATGACATGCCGGATGAGATGGTTCGGCTGCAACAGGAAGGTGTCGTCTATTTCGCAGGAGAGGCCGAGGATGGGCGATTGGACGATGTTTTCCGTGATGCCTTTTCCGGTGATTTGAAGCCGCTCTACAATTTCATGGCGGACTTGCCCTCACTGGAGGGGGAGCCGACACCGATCCTGCCGTCGCAGCACATCCGCTTTACGGCCGGATCACATTCGAGCTTCGATCTCGGTCGTGGCTGCCCGTTTCAGTGTTCCTTCTGCACGATCATCAACGTGCAGGGCCGCAAAAGCCGGTTTCGGTCGGCAGACGATCTTGAGCAGATCATTCGCGACAACGTCGCGCAGGGCATCGACCGCTTCTTCATCACTGACGACAATTTTGCCCGAAACCGGGAATGGGAACCATTGTTCGACCGGCTGATCCAATTGAGGGAGCTGGAGAACTTCGACATCAAGTTCATCATCCAGGTGGACACGCTCTGTCACCGGATTGACGGTTTCATCGAGAAGGCGACGCAGGCCGGGGTGAACCGGGTGTTCATCGGTCTGGAAAACATCAACCCGGACAACCTCATGGCCGCGAAGAAGCGGCAGAACAAGATCACGGAATACCGGGAGATGCTGCAGAAATGGCGGGCCCACGGAGCAACCACCTATGCCGGTTACATCATCGGGTTTCCTGGGGATACGAAAGAGTCGGTCCTGCACGATGTCGAGATCATCAAGAAGGAGCTTCCTCTCGATCTGCTCGAGTTTTTCTACCTGACGCCGCTTCCCGGGTCTGAAGACCACAAGGTGCTTTTGAGCAAAGGCATCTGGATGGATCCCGACCTCAACAAATACGATCTCAATCACCGGGTGAGCCATCACCCGAAAATGAGTGACGAGGATTGGGAGGAGGCCTACCGGCAGGCCTGGGCAAGCTACTATTCAGATGGCCACATCGAGACGGTGCTGCGACGGGCTGCCGCGCACCGCAGGGGAAGACCGGGCAACAAATTGTTCCTGATGATGTGGTTCAAGCTGATGGTCGAATGCGAGGGCGTGCATCCGCTGGAAGGTGGTTACTTCCGCCTGAAATTCCGCAAGGACCGGCGCGGCGGCATGCCGCTTGAAAGTCCGCTGGTGTTCTATCCGCGGTATCTTACGGAAATCGTCTCAAAGCATTGGGCCTATCTCTCGGCCGTGTGGCGGGTTTACCGGATCTACCGGAAGGTCAAGGCATCGCCCGACAGGCGGACTTATTCCGATCTTGCCATCGCGCCCATGAACAGGAACGAAGAGGAAGATCTGGCAATGATCCGGGAAACACGCGGAGGTGCGGAAGCCGTTGCCAAACAGCTTCGCGATGCCGCGCTGTCAAAGGCCGGAAAAGACCGCGCGAAGGCAGCCTCGCTCTGATGACAGGAAGGCGAAGGCCTAGCGCCGAAGCAACAGCCAGCCGAAGGTCATGCCCATTGCTGCAACGATGATCGCAGCCGCTCCGACAGGCGTGGCGGCGCTGCAATGTTCCGGGCAATTTCAACCCGGTCCAAAAATGTGTTGCCGCTGCGAAAATTCTCAAAGACAGCACCTTCAAATCGGTGTATTCCGCAAAGGCCGCCGACAGGTCCGCGCAGCCTTCAAACTGCCTCAGGACCGTCGCCAATATTGGATGGAGACCGGGCGCGGCGCACCGGCCTTTGGGTCTTTTCAGGCGCCATGGACAAGGCTTCGCCCCAGGCCGAAACCGGGGATCTTTTCATCCGCATTGCCGAGCCTGGCGATCTAGCCGAGCTGTTCCGCATCGAAAACGCTGCCTTTTCCGGGGACCGGATTTCCCGGCGAAGCTTCAAGCGCTTTCTGGAGAGTTCGCGCGCACGCCTTGTGGTCGCAGCCGGGTCGGACGGACTGGTCGGTTACGCCTTGTTGCTCTTGCGGCAGGGCACCGCCTTGGCCAGGCTTTATTCACTTGCTGTCGATCCAGCCTGCCGGGGGCAGGGGCTTGGGGCAAGGCTGCTGGAAGCCTCCGAGGCTGCCGCCTTCGACAGCGAGCGCATCGTGCTGCGGCTTGAAGTTCGTGCGGACAACGAGGCTGCCATCGCGCTTTACCAACGCAGCGGCTACCGCAAGCTGGGCAGGGTAGAGGCCTATTACGAGGACGGCTGCGCTGCGCTGCGCATGGAAAAGCTGCTGCATGGCCCGGTCCTGGGCACAGGCAACGCGCCTTATTACTCGCAGACGACGGAATTCACCTGCGGCCCGGCTTGTGCGCTGATGGCGGCCCGGCACTTCGACCGCTCGGTGCCGGCAGAACCCTTGACCGAGCTTACGCTGTGGCGGGAAGCGACAACGATCTATCTGGCCTCGGGCCATGGCGGCTGTGGCCCGTTTGGCCTTGCAAATGCGCTGGCACGGCGCGGGCTCGCCGTCGAGGTCCGGCTGTTTCCCGATGAACTTCTGTTTCTCAATTCCGTCCGCAATCCAGAAAAGCGGAAAGTTCTGACCCTGGTTCAGGAAGGATACCGGTCGGAGGCAGAGCAGCTTGGCGTTGCCCGATCGGAACATCCTCTGGAAGCAACCGTGCTTGCAGCCGAGGTTGCCAAGGGAACGCTCGCGATCGTGCTCATCTCCGGCTACCGCATGTTCGGCCAGAAAGTTCCCCACTGGGTACTTGTGCACGATGCGGACGACCGCCACCTGATCATCCATGACCCCTGGCTGGAGCGTGAGCGCCATGAAAGTCCGGCGGATGCCGCCAACCTTCCCATTCCTTTTGCCGAATTCGACCGCATGGCCCGTTGGGGCCGTAACGCGGTTCGTGCCCAAATCCTGATACGAAAGGACGCCTGATCCAATGTCTTCCTGGGTCATTCTGGTCGACAACCTCAAAGACCTCTCCAACACGGAAACGCCGCACAAGGTCATGACCGTCCGGGAGTATCTGACACACCCGAAACTGTTTACCGGTGCCAAGCCGACCATCCTCAACCTGTCGCGATCCTATGCCTATCAGGGCGCTGGCTATTATGCGTCGCTTCTGGCCGAAGCGCGCCAGCACCGGGTGGTGCCGGTTGTCGAGACCATGATCGAACTGTCCCGCAAGCAGCTCTACCAGCATGCCTTGCCGGAACTGGAAGACCGGTTGAACCGCTGCCTGCGCAAGATGGCACCGGAAGCTGCAGGTGCGGTCTCGCGGTTGCTGATCTATCTCGGCCAGGTTGGCGACCCCGCACTTGAGCCATTCGCGCGACTGCTGTTCGACTGGTTCCGTGCGCCGGTGCTGGAGGTTCTGCTGGAAGAGGGCGAGTGGCGCAGCATCAAGCGCATCCGCGTGCTGGCGGTGAATGACCTTGAGGCGGAAGAGCGCGCGCAATTTCTGGCAGCAGTGGAAAGCTATACGACACGTCCCTGGCGGGCTCCGAAACAGCGTGCATTGATGAAATACGCAATGGCAGTTCTGTCCGACCCCAAGGAAGAACTGCCGCCGTCTTCCATAGCCTCGCTGAAGCATATGGCCAAGGTTGCCGCGCGCCACGGGGTTGAGGTCGTGCCGATCGGCAAGGGCGATCTCGACAAGCTGGCGCAATACGATGCGCTGTTCATTCGCGAGACCACCAACATCGACAATCACACCTACCGTTTTGCCCGGCGTGCCGTGCAGGAAGGCATGCCGGTGATCGATGATCCGGTGTCGATGATCCGCTGCACCAACAAGGTCTATCTGACAGAGCTTCTGGCCAGCCACGGCATTGCGACGCCCAAGACCATCGTTCTGTCTTCCCTGAAAGAGGCCGGCGATCTTGAAGCCAAGCTCGGCTCGCCGATTGTCCTCAAGATCCCGGACGGCTCCTTCAGCCGCGGTGTGTTCCGGGTGACAGGCGCCGAACCCATCAAGGAGAAGCTGAAAGAACTTTTCCAGGAAAGCGCCATTCTGCTGGCGCAGGAATACTGCCCGACGGACTTCGACTGGCGCATTGGTGTGCTGGACGGCGAACCGCTGTTTGCCTGCCAGTATCTGATGGCCAAGAAACACTGGCAGATCGTGCGGCACGAGACCGGCAAGAAAGCCGTCGAGGGCGGGTTCAAGACCGTTTCCATGGCTGAAACGCCACCGGCGGTGATCGACATCGCGGTTCGCGCGGCGCGCCTGATTGGTGACGGTCTTTATGGCGTCGACCTGAAGGTGATCGGCGAGCGGGTGGTGGTCATCGAGATCAACGACAATCCCAATCTCGATCACGGGGTTGAGGATCTGGCTGAAAAGGACGCTGTCTGGGATCAGCTCATCCGCTGGTTCGTGCGCCGCCTGGAGGCGCGCTAGGGCAACACCGGGTGCCAATTCAAGGGAAATGCTTCGGAAAAGGTTGCCGGATTAGTTTGAATCCCGTATGCCCGGCCCGTTCCATTTCCTTTGAACAGCTTACCTGCCTTGTCTGCAGGAGTGAGCAGGAGAAAACCGATGATTGAACTTACTTTCCCCGACAATTCCGTGCGCGATTACGAGCCAGGCACCACTGGCCTTGCCGTCGCCGAAGGCATTTCCAAGTCGCTGGCCAAAAAGGCCGTGGCGATGGCCCTCGACGGGGAACTGAAAGATCTCACCGACCCGATCAGCGGCAATCACCAGATCGAGATCGTCACCCGCGACGACCCGCGCGCCCTTGAACTGATCCGTCACGATGCTGCCCACGTCATGGCTGAAGCCGTGCAGGAGCTGTGGCCCGGTACCCAGGTGACCATCGGTCCGGTGATCGAAAACGGCTTTTACTACGACTTCAAGCGCGTTCACCCGGACACGGGCGCCGACTGGCCGTTCACGCCGGAAGAGCTGCCGGTCATTGAAAAGAAGATGCGCGAGATCATCGGCCGCGGTGCGCAGTTCACCAAGGAAGTGTGGAGCCGCGACGAAGCCAAGCGCTATTTCGCAGCCAAGGGCGAAACCTACAAGGTCGAGCTCGTTGATGCGATCCCGGAAGATCAGGAACTGAAGATCTACAAGCAGGGCCAGTGGCTGGATCTGTGCCGGGGGCCGCATATGGTTTCCACCCGGCAGATCGGCGATGCCTTCAAGCTGATGAAAGTGGCCGGTGCCTACTGGCGCGGCGACAGCAACAACGAAATGCTGACGCGCATCTACGCAACGGCCTGGCACAGCGAGAAGGAGCTCAAGGCCTACCTTCACATGCTGGAAGAAGCCGAGAAGCGCGACCACCGCAAGCTGGGCCGGGAAATGGACCTGTTCCATTTCCAGGAAGAAGGCCCGGGCGTGGTCTTCTGGCATCCGAAGGGCTGGGACATGTTCCAGAGCCTGATCGCCTACAAGCGCCGGGTTCTGAAGGACACCTACAAGGAAGTGAACGCGCCGCAGGTGCTGCACACGTCGCTCTGGGAAACCTCCGGTCACTGGACTTGGTACAAGGAGAACATGTTCTCCGTGCAGTGCGCCGATCCGGAAGCCGAGGACGAGCGTGTTTTCGCACTGAAGCCGATGAACTGCCCCGGCCACGTGCAGATCTTCAAGCACGGGCTGAAGAGCTACCGCGATCTGCCGATGCGCCTTGCCGAGTTCGGCATGGTGCACCGCTATGAGCCGTCGGGGGCGCTGCACGGTTTGATGCGTGTGCGCGGCTTTACGCAGGACGATGCCCACGTTTTCTGTACCGAAGAGCAGATGGCGGACGAGTGCCTGAAGATCAACGATCTCATTCTGTCGGTCTACAAGGACTTCGGCTTCGACGAGATCGTGGTGAAATTGTCCACCCGTCCGGAAAAGCGCGTTGGCACCGATGAGGCGTGGGATCATGCCGAAGCGATCATGTCCGACGTTCTGAAGCAGATTGAAGCCCAGTCCGGCGGCCGGGTGAAAACCGACATCCTGCCGGGTGAGGGCGCTTTCTACGGGCCGAAGTTCGAATACACCCTGCGTGATGCCATCGGCCGTGAATGGCAGTGCGGCACGACGCAGGTCGACTTCAACCTTCCCGAACGCTTTGGTGCCTTCTATGTCGACAAGGACGGCGAGAAGAAGACGCCGGTGATGATCCACCGCGCGATCTGCGGCTCCATGGAACGGTTCCTCGGCATCCTGATCGAGAACTTTGCCGGACACTTCCCGCTGTGGTTTGCCCCGCTCCAGATCGTGGTTGCGACGATTACCTCTGAAGCCGATGACTACGGCCAGGAAGTGGCGAATCTGCTCAAGGCGAAAGGTCTCAAGGTCGAGACTGATTTCCGCAACGAGAAGATCAACTACAAGGTCCGCGAACATTCGCTGGCCAAGGTTCCGGTGATCATCGTGTGCGGTATGCGGGAAGCCGAAGAGCGGACCGTGAACGTGCGCCGTCTGGGTTCCAAGGACCAGACTCCGATGGGCCTGGACGAGGCGATTGCAGCGTTTGTCGAAGAAGCGACACCGCCAGACCTGAAGTAAGAGTTTCCCTCGGATTAAGGGAAAATCTGACAGCTTGCACATTGTCCTGGCATCAGGGCAATGTGCTGTCACAATCATGAAACAGGATGTCTGGTATTGGGTTCCGGATTTGCCACCGTTTCATCAGGGTCAAGACGACTGCCGTGAACTACGCTGAATTCAGTTACGCCAATCCTCAGCATCCACCGCTGAAGCGTTGGACCATCCGCACGATCGAAGGCCTCTCCGGCCGTCGGAAGCTGGTCAACATCTATGAGGTGTGGAAGGAGACGATGGTCGGGACGTCCGACTACATCTGGAACGACCTTCTTGGCCTGATCAACCTCAACGTTTCGGTCGCCGATGGCGAATGGCCGCCGAAAGACCTTCCGGAAGGTCCGCTGGTGCTTATCGCCAACCATCCCTATGGGATCGGCGACGGGCTTGCGATCCTGGCACTTGCGGAAAAGCTTGGCCGCCCCTTCAAGATCCTGATCAACAACGAACTGCTGAAGGTGCCCGAGGTCCGGCCATTCTCTCTACCGGTCGATTTCGAGGAAACCAAGGAAGCGCTCAAGACCAATATGGCCACCCGCAAGGAGGCTCTGCGTCTGCTGCAGGAAGGCACGACAATCATCGTGTTCCCAGGTGGAGGGGTGGCAACGGCCGCCAAGCCGTTCGGGCGGGCCGAAGAACTGCCGTGGAAGACCTTCACCGCCAAGATGATCCGCTCGTCAAGAGCAACCGTTCTGCCGCTTTATTTCGACGGACAGAACTCCTGGCTGTTCCACCTGGTCAGCAAATACTCTCTGACCCTTCGCCTGGCGCTGCTCGTGCGCGAATTCCGCCGCATCCTCGGGTCCGTGATGACGGCGCGGGCCGGCAGGCCAATCCCCTTTGAAACGCTGTCCGGATTTGGGGATCAGAAGGAGATCATGGATTTCCTGCAGACAAAGGTCATGGAGATGGCACCGCCGGCAAGGAGCCGGCGTTTGTTGGGCCGGCGCCAGTAATCCCGCTTCCAAGAGTTCGGAAATGTGAGAAGCGGAGCACCCGCCGCAGCTTAGTTGCTGATGCTGGACTGCTGCTGGCTTGCCAGTTCGCTGACGGAGGTCACCACTTCAACTTCGCGGTCTTCGCCCGGTTCCACCTGGAAGGTGTGCAGGTAGGTGCGGCCGTTGTTGCGGGCCAGGGCTTCATATTCACCCTCTGCCAGCACGAAGTCGGGAAATGCGCCTGTTGCTTCCACGACGACATCGCCGCCGGGGCTCAGAACGGACCAGGTCGTGTTTGCGATGGCTTCACCGCCGCGTTCATTGACCAGCTTGAGCGTGATGCCGGCAGCCTTGTGGAAGATCGTCGCTTCGGTAAGCTTGCCCGGCAACACCTGGATGTCTGCGCGCACGACGGCATTCACATCGCCGTACTTACTGACGACATGATAGGTGTTTGCACCGAGGCGCAGAATGGAGCCCGGCTTGACATTGCTGGCGATCAGATTGCGCTCGCCGCGCTGATTGAAATCCATGCCATAGAGATCGAAGGCAACAGCCCGCCCGTCGAGGTCTTCACCATCTTTCAGTGCCGCGCCAAACTTGATGCCGCCCGCGTTGAGCGTCACCATTTTCGACTGGACTTCCTTGCCGATGACGATGCGGTTGGTCGCCTGGGCGTAGCCGTAGGAGGTATGGATCAGGTAAGTGCCAGGGTCGAGCCGGAATTCCGCATCGCCGCCCTGGGACGTTGCGACCAGTTGCAGGCGTCCGTCCGCATTGGTCGTTTCCGAATAGATCCGCCAGATGAGGCCCTCGTTCAGGGGCGGGCTGTCGGGCGTCAGCTTCGCCATCAGGTAAAGCGCACCCTGACGCAGGCCGCCCTTGACACCAGGAGAGGTGGCGCGGGCTGGGGCATAGGGAACAAGCGTGTCGGAAAAGAGGGGTTCCGGTTCGCGGTCAAGAAGATTGATGATCGGTTCTTCGGAGGGCGGGGAAGGGGCGTTGGGATCCGGTTTTTCCATCGGAGTCGGCGGAACCTCCGATGTCTGTGCCCACGAGGCAGGTGCCGCGCCCATGGCGATGGCGGCACTCAGCATCAAACAGACGGCGCTGCTTTTGATGGCGCGCTTCAAAGCTGATCGGCCAGAGTAGGGATCTGAATTTACCATGCCCACATCGTTATCATTTTGACTCGCAGACTTTTACCAGTCTTTTGAGGCATTCGTCACCCGAAACCGACCCTGGAGATCCGGTCCGCTTTGCCGTGTGCAATGGCACTGGGGCGAGGGTAACGGCTATGTTTCTGTTTTCAGTGCGGTTCTTCGCATTCCCGTCGCACAGAGGGCATCCGAGAAACGACGACGGCAAAGTCGGGATTCACCACACCGCGGTAGTATCCTTTAATGCGCCCGGAAATTGGGCAAATTCAAGACGCCGCGATCAAAGTTGACAATTACGGTCAATGAATTACGTGGATCGTACGATTGCAACAGGCGGACAGGATCTATTCATGCCAAGTTACAGCGCCGGATCGTCGGCAACTCTGGAGTTTCTGAGGCAGCGCCGCTCACATCCCTGCGTTACCATGACGGTGCCGGGACCGTCTGACGAACAGATCAGCGATATCCTGACCATTGCAGCGCGTGTGCCCGACCATGGAAAGCTGGCGCCCTGGCGTTTCGTGATTTACCGGCCGGAGCAGGGCAACACGATAGGGACCTGGCTGGCGGATCGGTGTGAAGCCCTCAACGGCCCGCTCGACAGTGACCAGCGGCAAAAGGAATTGACCCGTTTCACCCGTGCTCCGCTGGTGATAGGTGTTCTGAGCCAGGCCGCCGAACACCCGAAAATCCCGGTCTGGGAACAGGAGCTTTCCGCTGGTGCGGTGTGCATGAACCTCGTCACAGCCGCGGCTGCCTCGGGGTTTGCGTCGCAGTGGCTGTCAGAATGGTTTGCCTTTGATGAAGAGGCTGCACGCTATCTTGGCGCGCGCGACGGAGAGCGGTTTGCCGGGTTCATTCATATCGGAACTCCGACACAGCCGCCTTTCGAGCGCCCGCGTCCCAACCTTGCCGACATTGTTTCCACCTGGACAGAGACCGACTGACCCATGTTCTACGAAACGGAAAAAAACGACCACGGATTGCCGCACAATCCCTTCAAGGCCATCGTCGCACCGCGTCCGATCGGTTGGATTTCCAGCCTCGACAAGGACGGCAAAGCCAATCTGGCGCCTTACAGCTTCTTCAACGCTGTGTGTGACACGCCGCCAATCGTGATGTTCTCTTCGAGCGGATACAAGGACAGCGTCTCCAACATCGACGCAACCGGCGAATTCGTCTGCAACATGGCCAGTTTTGGCCTGAAGGATGAGATGAACCAGAGTTCCGCTCCGGTCGAGCACGGGGTTTCCGAGTTCGATCTGGCAGGACTGGAAATGGCTGCCTCGCAACTGGTGACCCCCCCACGCGTTGCCAAGGCCGTAACCGCGCTGGAGTGCAAACACCTGCAGACCTTGCGGCTGAAGACACTGACGGGAAGCGAAACCGACAATTACGTGGTTTTCGGTCAGGTCGTCGGCATCCACATTGACGACAGCATTCTCGTCGATGGCATGGTGGATGTGACGCTTTACAAGCCTTTGTCGCGGCTTGGCTACATGGACTATGCGTCCGTGACCGAGGTGTTCCAGATGGGGCGGCCCAAAGCCTGACGCCTGTTCGCCTGATTGCGGTTTATTGGGGGCGCCGGCTGAGTCGGCGCCTTTTTTCTGACTTGCCGACTCATGGAAATCAGAGTTATTCGAATAATGTAGTCGATATTTTCCTGGTGCGTTTTTCCAAAGGAAATAGCCGGTTGCCTCTTGGCTGTCCACATTACCGGCTTTCGACATAAGTAGATCTGTCCAGGCTCAAAAGAAAAAAGACTCGCCTGTAGTTGCCTAGATCCCTGCCTGTGTGTTGTTAAGGTTTTGTTAACCTTTTGGGCGTGAAAGTTAACGCTGAAGGTTAATGAAGTGATAATTTGGTTCCGTCGAGGAGACAGGGTCATGCGAGTTGCTGACACCGCCTCGATCGCGTCTAGGATCGAGCTTGCGTTTCAGTCTGCGAGTACTTCAACGGGTACGTCATTCGACTACCTGGTCAAGACAGCTGCGCGAGAATCGTCATTTAACCCCACGGCAAAGGCCAGGACATCCAGCGCCACCGGGTTGTTCCAGTTCATTGAATCCACCTGGCTGGAAACAATGAAGGAAGCTGGTCCGAAACACGGTCTTGAAAAATACTCTGATCAGATTCAACGATCCAGGAACGGAAAGTTCTATGTGAGCGACCCGCAAATGCGGCGGGAGATTCTCGACCTTCGCAAGGATCCGGAAATCTCTTCGATGATGGCAGGGGCGTTAACACAGAAAAATGCGCAATACCTGGAGCGCAGAATCGGTCGTGCGCCGACCGATGGCGAGCTCTACATGGCTCATTTTCTCGGGGCGAATGGGGCCAGCAGGCTGATTGGGGCCGCCGGCGAGAGCCCGGACATGCGCGCCGACAAGATTTTTTCCGCTCAAGCCCGTGCCAACAAGCCGATCTTCTACCATTCCAATGGCAAGGCCCGGTCGATGCAGGAAGTCTACGAGGTCATCGTTTCCAAACATGACGCCGTGACGATGATCGCGCAGGCCAGCACCAACAAGAACCTGCGGACCTCCGGAGAGCTGAGACAGGTCGCGACGCTTCCCAACGCCAAGCCCGCGGAAGGGGCGGCAACGATCAATCAGAATTCCTTCGATCATCTGGCAGGAGACCCGGCAGCGGCTTTTGCCCTGCGGTCGAAGCCGGCAGGGCCGGGGCAGATTGCGAGAGCCGACAGCGGTGTTCCCCAGGTTCCACAGCAAGAGCTGTTTCAGCTTGCGCAGGCCGACGTGCCGTTGCCTGAGCGGGGAGCGGACCAAAGCGTAACCTCAACAGCGAGTGCAGCCTTTCTGGAAGAGAGCACCGGAGCGGTGACGTCCAATCGACCGGTTCCGCAGGAAACGCGACAGTCGGCTATCGACGGCGAAAATTTCGATGCGGGCAACAGAGTTCTGTCGGCTTTCCAGGCAACGGAAACAGCCAATCCCTTTGAAGCCCTGTTCCGCAACGATGCGGCTTCGAACCAGGCAGGCGTCAATCCGCGATTCGCCTCCGCCTTTGCGGCGGTGGAGGAGGCTGCCCGTTTCAGCGCCCTGTCCGGAACCTCCAACCAGGTTCAGGCACAGGAACTGGCGCTGGTCAATCAGGGTGGACCGCTGGATCTGACGCGCTTTCTCCGCCAGAAAGCCGAAGAAGAGCAAAAGGACCTGTTGCCACCTGCCTGATGCCGGAGAACCTGGCAAAATTATGGTGAACCGATCGTTAAGCCTTTGATGTCAGACTTACAGTCGACACTTGGGAAGATTGTTTTACCGCCATGAATGCATACGACTTTCACCCTCTGAACGAAGTTGACGAGCGCTCCTTGGATATACGGGCCGCGCAAGAATTCGCGGAACGTTATTTGGCAGCCGAACCGGGCAGCCAGGAACAGATCAGCATGGCAGCAGCCCTGACGATACTTCTCGACGATCCCAGCCGCGCCGTCCGCAAGGCGATCGCGAACCTGCTTGCGTCGAGTGCCTATGCTCCCGGTCATGTCGTGCGCTGCCTTGCAAGCGATGTCGATGAAGTGGCTTTGCCTGTTCTGAAACACTCCCCCATTCTGACGGACGTCGAGCTGGTCGACCTTCTTGCAGAAGGCAGCGACACCGTTCAATGCGCCATAGCATCGCGCGAAGGCCTGCCAGCTTCGGTGTGCGCGGCCATCTGCGAGGTCGGCTGCGAGCAGGCGTGCAGGCAGCTTCTGGAAAACAGAAGCGCGCGTATTCTGCAGTCTTCGCTTCTGCGTATCGCGCAAAGGTTCGAGGACCGACCGGATCTGTGCGATCAGCTTCTCAAAACCCGGGATCTGCCGCTAACCACGCGCTACCAGTTGCTGATGCGGCTTGCGCAGAATCTGGACGATCATCCGATCGTGCTGGAGCGGGTTCCGGAAAACCAGCGCCACACCTTCCTGAGCGATGCGGAAGACAAGGTCGTGCTGCGGCTGGCTCTGGAAGCCGGCGTGGAAGATCTGCCGGAATTCGTCGAGCACCTGCGGATCAATGGCAAGCTGACCACGCGCTTGTTGCTGCGTGCCGTCTGCTGTGGACGTCTGCGGTTTTTCGCTGCAGCTCTTGCCAATCTGGGCCAGGTGCCGCTGCCGAGGCTGTGCAAGCTTCTGGTGACGGTTCGCCGGTCGGCGCTGCAGGCCATGCTCCGCAAGGCTGGTCTGCCTCTGCGGGCGCACCAGGCCTTCCTGTTGGCCATCGATATTGCCCGGCAGGCGGATGCCGATTTCACCTACGATCTGGCGCTGGACGAAGCCCGCATGCTGACGGAAACGCTGCTTTCGGAAATGCAGGACGGTGCCCTGGGCGCGGACGAAGACGTCACCGCGTTCCTGCGCCGCTTCGCCATCGACGTTGCGCGCCTGGAAGCGAGGCTTCTGGTGAAGAACGGCGGTCTTCAGGTGACAGCGGCCGCTTAGGCCGCTTGTCCACCTCTTAGCGGATTACTTCCAGAAACATTTGAATGGATGAACGTTGCTCTGCGGCTTGTTGCAAACCACTTGTCGCCCGCACGGATGTGTCGCAACAGCGGTTATCTGTCTATAGTTGAAACTGACCAGCCTTCTGGACGAGGCTGTGGGATCGGCCGGGCAAGCGCCGCTTGATTGTGCCGTCTTGCTTGAGGTCGACTTTTCGTTTGATTTTGAAGGTGTCTCCTGACGAACGGCGATGCACTTGCCGTTCTTCAGTTCCTGGTTCCGGCCGCATGTCAGTGGGCAGACACGGCCTGTCGACTGTTTCAGGCGGTCAAGTATGGTTGCGTCCGGGTCCAGTGACGCAAGTTCGACACCCGCTTCCTTGCCAAATGTTTTCAACGCCTGCCGGCTGCGGTTCCCCCAGTCGCCGTCTACACGTCCAACCGAACACCCGAGGCGGTTCAATTCTGTTTGCATTGCAGTTGCGAGTTCTTCAGGCGAGAGTGAGCGACTGCTGCTTGTAGGAGCAATGTCCGTCGGTGATACGGTTGATACGGTCTCCTGCAGGGTCAGGGCGGCAACCGTTGTCTGCTGAGCAGGGGGCGTTGGGTTGGAGGCTTCGGCGGCCCTGGCTGCCTTTGCCGCAGCGGCGGCAGCAGCTGCCGCTTCCGCCTGCTGTTCAAGCGACGATATCTTCAGCCTTGCAAGCTTGGCGTAGATCCCTTCCGGATATTGCTCCAGATAGGTTTCATACATTTCCGGCCGGGTGGCGTTCTGGATTGACTGCCAGAAGGCAATTTCAGCGGAGGTGTCGGGCTTCGCGTTGCGGGCAGCTTCTGCCTCGCCGCGGCTCTTGAGCTCATCGATCCGGATCCGTGCGATATCGGCAAACTGGCCGTCCGGGTATCGGGTCAGATAGGTCTCGAAATAGGCAATGGATTCGCCGGATTTGATTGAATCCCAGTAGGCCAGTTCGATTTGCGGGTTGATCGCGGGCTGTTCGGGTTCGGCAGGCTGCACCATCTCGAGCTGTTTGAGGATGACTTCGCCTGTAAGAGAGGAATTGTCCCAGGGAACCTGTTGTCCCTTGGTTGCCTCCAGCACATCCCGGCGGACCATCACCAGATCCCGGGTAATATCCTGTCCGGGTGTGCCGAGATGTTTCAGCAGGGCCGTGGTGAAGGGGCTGTTCTTGCCTTCGCCATCAAGCGCGACGTTGCCTGGTTGGGTGGCAAAGGAAATCAGAGAGCCGACGCCAGAGCCGATCTTGGCAAGGCCCCGGCCAACAGAGCCGGAGCGGGTGCCCATGGACCGTGCCAGATTTTCAGCCAACGGATTGTTCCGGCAGGCATCGAGAAAAACCAGATTGACCTTGGTGGAATGCTCCATGGCATTGAGAATGAGATTTGCCGGCATCGCCTCGAATTCAAGATCGACGTAGGAACTCAGTTCAGCGTCGATCGGCACCAGATAGTTCTCGCCATTCACCTGAAGGCCGTGGCCAGCGTAGAAGAACAAGGCAAGATCCGCACCTTCGAGTTTGGCGATGAACTCCCGCACAGTCTTTCGCATGTCCCGAAGCGACAGATTGGTGCCGGTCACGACCTCGAAATCCAGACTGGTCAGTTTTTCAGCCATGCCCTTGGCATCGTTGTCGGGATTGGTCAGTCGGGTGACATGTTCATAACCGGAATTACCGATCACAAGTGCGACACGGCGTTCGGCATGTGCCGCACTTGCGGCAAACAAAAGAAGCAACAGGCATGCAAGTATCTGCTTCACAGGCGGTTCTCCAAACCTACCGACCCTCGAGAGTTGGCAAGCAAAACAATGCCGTCGACACTCCCGCAGGGCACCCCGGCGAGCCGGGATCGCAATTCAGATCACGGGCTCGCTGGAAAAATTCAACACTTAACTCACAAAATCAGGCTTTGGCCGGTCGGTTAAATCCATTTACAGGCCAATATCCAACTCGCCTTCGAGCCTTTGCAAGCAAGCTTTCTGCCGCAAGGGTGCGTCAACGTCTGTAGTCCGACGCCGGGCACCTTGCCGATGACCTTGTTGCCATAAACGGTCGGGTTTTTGGGGCAACTGTCGGCTTTTTGGGTCTTGGTGCTCGGCTTGGTGCTGTTGCCCGACGGTTCAGGTTTTCTGGTTGCGACACAGCGGCCGTTCTTGAGTTCCTGGTTCCGTCCACAGGTCAGCGGGCAAACGCGTCCGGTCGATTTCTTCAATTGGTCAAGGATGGCCGGGTCCGGGTCGAGCGAAGCCAGATCAATGCCGGCTTCGCGGCCATAGCTTCGTAGTGCCTGACGGCTTCTGTTACCCCAGTCGCCATCAACCCGGCCAACCGAACAGCCGACACGGTTGAGTTCAGTCTGAAGGGCCGTTGCCAGCTCTTCAGGCGATAGCAACGACACCGGGGCTGGCGATGTGGTTGAAGGTGTTTCGTCGGGCGTCAACGCAGCAACGGTAATTTCGTCGTCTGGCCTGGTTGTCGTTCTTTCGGCAGAGGAGTTCGCCGCAGACGCGATGGCCTGGGCTTTGCGGCGCGCATCCGCTTCGGCCTGGCTCTTGATCGACTGGATTTTCAGCTGGGCAAGGTCGGCATAGATCCCGTTCGGGTATCTGCCGAGATAACTCTCAAACATCTCCGGCCGGGTCGAATTCTGGATCGTCTGCCAGTAGGTGATTTCAGCCGTGGTGTCCGGTTTCGCCTGCCTGGCCTTGTCGCTTTCAGCCTTTGCCTTGATCTCGTCCAGACGGATTCGGGCGATATCAGCGAATTGGCCTTCCGGATAGCGAGACAGATAGGTCTCGAAATAGGCCGCATTCTGACCGGACTTGATGCTGTCCCAGTAGGTCAGCTCGATCTGCGGGTTGATCGTCGGTTTCTTTTCTTCCGGCGGTTCGACTACTTCCATGGCTTTCAGGATGACTTCACCTGTCAGCGAAGAATTGTCCCACGGGACCTGTTGGCCTTTGGTCGCCTCCAGAACATCGCGGCGCACCATCACGAGGTCGCGCGTGATGTCCTGACCGGGGGTGCCGAGATGCTTGATAAGGGCAGAAGTGAAGGGGCTGTTCTTCCCATCGCCGTCAAGCGCGACATTGCCAGGCTGCGTGGCAAAGGAAATGAGGGAGCCGACCCCGGAGCCGATCTTCGCAAGGCCTCTGCCAACAGCGCTTGATCGCGTTCCCATGGACCGGGCAAGGTTCTCTGTGAAGGGATTGTTCCGGCACGCATCCAGAAAGACCAGGTTCACCTTCGTGCTCTGCTCCATGGCATTCAACACGAGGTTTGCGGGCAGCGTTTCGAAGTCCAGGTCGAGATGGGTATCGAGCTGGGCGTCGACGGGGACGAGATAATTCTCGCCATTTACCTGAATGCCGTGGCCTGCATAGAAGAACAGGGCAAGATCCGCGCTGTCGAGCTTCTTGATGAAGGCACGCACCGTCTGGCGCATGTCCCTCAGGCTCAGGTCGAGGCCGGTAACGACATCGAACCCGAGGTCCTCCAGTTTTTCCGACATGCCCTGTGCATCGTTATAGGGGTTCTTCAACTCCGCGACGTTGGCGTAGCCGGAGTTTCCAATGACAAGTGCCACTCTTCGTTCGGCATGTGCGGAAGTCAAAGACAGCAATAAAAGAAAAAAGAAACAGAATAAATGTTTCACGGTCGTTCTCCATGAATAACCGGGATGCTATGCGCGGCTGAATTCTGTGTCAATCAACTCTTTGACCTTGCGGCACAAATGCCGTTCGAAACGGATCTGGCGGCAGGTCAGCTTTCGTCCTCTTTCGGCGGGAACTGTGCCAGATAGTCTTCTGTCACCCCTTGCAGGGTTTTCAGCAGTTCGACGCCGGTCTTGTTGGCTTCGTCCTTTGCGCCTTCGGCCACCATGGCGCGAATGGCTTCGACGTAGCGTTCGACAAGAGACAGGGGCAACTTGTCGGGAGAGGGTACGGTTTCAATCAGATGACAGAAGCTGGCGGCGACCTGACCGACCAGCGGAAAGCCAAGTGTCAGGGCCTGGCCCTTGATGTTGTGCGCGGCCTGAAACAGGCCCGCCAGGGTTTCGTCGTTCAATCCTTCGGCCCGAACGGTTTCCCAGGCACGAAGCAAAGTGGCGCTTTCGTTGTCCATCCAGGTGCCGAAGTGGGAGGACAAGCGTGCCAGCGCTGCTTCGGCTGCCTTGACCGGATCGAATTTTTTCGCCTCGCGAGGTGTCAGCTCCCGAACCTTGCTGCGCAAGTCCGATGGCGGGGACAAGATTTCATATTCCTGGTCCTTGGCAGTGTCGGCCATGACGGCAAATGTCCTCTTTATCCTGGCTTGGTCCGGCCTTGAGAGCGCGCAAGCGACACCTCATGACTACCGTTTGCCGGAGCCTGCGCCCCGCAGTATCGGCAATCATACTTAACAGGGTCTTTCCGCGAGGGTGCCTTGAACCTAATAGCGGAACATTTCTGTGAGGATGCGCTCGTCCCAGCCGTGGTCGGAATCGAACATGATCACACCTTCCGCCTCTGCCGCCTCACGCACCGCAACGTGGGTGACATCACGGATTTCGGTGTGGTCCGCCGACGCACTGACCGGGCGTTTGAAGGGATCCAGTATCTCGATGTCGACCTTTGCCCCATTGGGCAGGATTGCGCCGCGCCAGCGCCGGGGCCGGAATGCGCTGATAGGGGTGAGCGCAAGCAGCTGGGCGGTAATCGGCAGGATCGGACCGTGCGCTGACAGATTGTAGGCGGTGCTGCCGGCCGGGGTGGCGACGATGATGCCGTCGCAAACGAGTTCTTCCAGCCGGACACGCCCGTCAACCGATATGCGCAACCGGGCGGCCTGCGACGTCTGACGCAGCAATGAAACTTCATTGATGGCCAGCGCGTGATGAATGCCGTTTGCGGTTGTCGCCGTCATTTCCAGGGGGCGGATAGTCGTGATGTCGGCCAGGGCCAGCCGGTCCTTCAGGTCGAATTCGCGGTATTCGTTCATCAAAAAGCCGACAGATCCACGGTTCATGCCATAGATCGGCTTGCCGCTGCCCATGTGCCTGTGAAGGGTCTGCAGCATCAGGCCATCGCCGCCGAGTGCAACGATCACATCGGCCTCGGCCACGGGAACATTGCCATATCGTGCGGACAGATCGTCCTGTGCCTTGAGTGCTTCCTCCGTGTCGCTTGCGACAAACGCAAGCTTGTCGGTGGAAACCGGACGGAAGTGTTCGGCACTGGAAGGAGGCGCGGATTGGTACATGAGCCGGGGAATCTTTGCGTCTTGCAGTCTGTCGGACAGACAACCGCTCGCGTTGCGAACAGGCTCCTGGCCGAACTTACGGAAGTAGCACCATAACCGGGTGACAGGCAGAGGTGCAGAGAAAATTTGTTTTCAGTCCGGATTATCTCCGTACGCCGCGTGGGCGTCAGTCGTCCGCACCCAGAGATGATCTGAGGGACGGGGCCTCAAGAGCGCTCTGCTTTGGGCAGCGCGGATTGGCCAGAAGCTCCTGCCATGCATAAAAAGGCACGATGGCTGATTGCACGTCATTGATCCTAGCAGACATGATACCGGCAACCCGGAGCCCGTTCGGTGTTTCGACCAGAAGCGGCCCGCCGGACGCGCCTGCTTCCGACGCGCAATCCGTCACCCAAGTTTCCTCCGTCGTGCCCAGCACGCGGCAGGCAGGCACAACCGTGGGCAGGAAGCGGCGGCTGCGGCGATAGCCAGCGGATTGAAATCTTGTCTCCCGGGTGAGTATTGCGGCTTCTTCCGGAGCCAGAACCGGAACGGGTGGCAACGTGCTTGGTTTCTTGAGCACAATGAGGGCGACGTCCTTGTGGATGTCCCGAAGCTTGGGTTTTTGCGCCAGTTCAAAGCCTTCCGCCGTAAGTGCGCAAGCGGGCACCAGGCGGGCCGAGTAGGCGTCGCGGCGAACACCGGCGATGAACAGGAGATCATCAACCGGTAAGGGTCTGCCTGTCGATCTGTTGTAAAGGCAATGAGCGGCGGTGAGTACGAGATCTGGCGCTATCAGGGTTCCGGTGCACATGGCCGTCGACTTGTAACCGGCAAAGTTGACGCGGCCGATGGAAGTCCATGGTGCATCGGTAGAGTCGATGACCTTGAGGTCGATTGCATCGGCTGACGCCGGTTTGAGCCAGAACAGAGCGAGGGCGACAAGGGCGAAGGTGCGCAGACCTGGCTGGCCCGCAAATCCAAACCGCCGATTGTTTCGCAATATCGCCTGCATGTTCCAGCGCCCTCCCGGAGGGCTCATTTTGCCGCTCCCGGCTTAATGCGATCCTAAGCGGATTGGCGAAAGGCCGCGCTATTTCGGGTAATAGTCCCAGACCTGAGTGCGGGCCAGCGTTTCGTCGTTGTGTCGCATTCTCGCTCCCAGCAGGGCGTCAAGGTTGGCAATGACCTGGTCCGGGTGCTGGGCGGCTTCGTTCACCGGAACACTCTGGCTGGGCGCCGCCTTCATGAGAATGTTCGGCAATCCGGAAAAATGCACGAATTGCCAATCCTGGCCGAGCCTGCACAGGGCTGCGGGAGAGTCTTCGTGAGCGGGTGCCGGAAACTTTTCAGGCCATTTTTTCAGAAACAGCCGGTAGTCGAATTCCCACAAGGCGGCATCGCGCCAGGTGAGTGGCGTTTGGCCGGAAAGATAAGGCATCAAGCTTGCACCGTCCGGGGCATGTTCAGGGGCGATGTCAAACAGATCCAGCAGGGTCGGAAAGATATCGGTCGAGGACGTGAAAGCGGAGACCCGGTTCGCGCTGACAGCTCCCGGTGCGCGGATCATCAGGGGGATGTGGTAGCTCTGGCGGTAAAACCCGCCTTTGCCGAGCATCCAGTGGTCGCCCATCATTTCCGCATGATCGGAGGTGAAGATGATCAGCGTGTTGTTTGGGTGTTCCAGCGCCTCGAAGATCCGGCCAAGTTGCGCATCCACCTCGGTGATCATGCCGTAGTAAAGCGCACGAAGCCGTTTCAGGTCGCGCCGGGTCAGATCGCGGACGAAGGCCGAAGTGCCCGGCAGGTGCGTGCCAAGCTGCTGATAATCCTGAAGGGCTGCCACCAAGGGGTGGAATGAAGCTTCGTCAGCAGCATTTGGTGCGCCTGAAAAGCCGGGGCCATCTTCCGGATCGTAAAGTGCGTTATAGGGAGCGGGGACTGCGATTGGCGGATGCGGGCGCAGGAAAGAGATATGGGCCATCCAGGGCTGGTCTTCTTCCTGTTCGCCGAGCCATGTAAGGAAGGCATTCGTCAGGAAGGCGGTCTGGGTTTCGTCCCTGGCGTATCGGGCCGGGCGGAGGCTGACCTGTTCCCCGTCTTCAGGTTCCACGTGGTGGATGGTCTGAAAACCGGCTGGATCGTGACCGCGTGCGGCCAACCAGGACAGCCAGGGCTTGTCGTCCTCTGCGAGGGGCTGTCGCACCCAGAAGCCAGGCAGAACACCTTCATAAGAGGACAAAACAGGATCGTTCGGGTGGTGCCGGCGCGGGTCCGGCGACGTGTCGGTGTAGCCGAACAGTGTCGGCGTATACCCGGCACGGCGGGCGGCACGGGCGATATTGTCGAACCGGTCGTCCAGTGGGGCGCCGTTGCAGACGACCCGATGGTTCATCTGATAGAGCCCGGTATAGAGCGACGCCCGTGCAGGAGAACAGGGAGCCGTTGCCGCGTAGTGCTGCTCGAAGACGGTTGCCGTTTCGGCGAAGGCATCGAGGTTGGGGGTCTGAACAACCGGATGACCAACTGTGCCGAGGCAATCGCCTCGCCATTGGTCCGCGGTGATCAGCAGAATGTTCGGACGGGTCATGCCGCTTCCAGTTGCTCGATCAGGGCCGGCAGATCCGCGACTGTATCTATCACGTAATCCGCACCGGCTTTCTTGAGCTGTACCGTTGCATGCTGGCGCAGGGCGTCAACCTCATCCTCCGAAAGTGCGGCAAGTTCTTCCGGCGTCTTGCCGGCGTAGTTGCCGGACAGGGCAAGTCCCACCGTCAGGCAGCCGGCCGCGACACCCTCGGCGATGCCGGGTTCGGTATCGTCGACCTTGATGACCGCGCTTGGCGGATAGGCCACCAGATCGACAAAGCACTGATACATGCCGAGCGGGCCGGGACGGCCTTCCGGAAGATCGTCGGCACAGACGAGATTGTCGGGTTCATAGCCCTGTTCGGCGGCTTTCGGCAGGACACGCGCCATGATCGAGCGGGTGTAGCCGGTGGTCGAACCGATTTTCATGCCCTTGGCGCGCAGAGTTTTAACCACATCAGCGGCTCCCGGTACCAGATCGGCGAAATCGGCGACGACTTCCTCGTTCATCGGCACGAAGATCTTGTAGACCTTGTCAACGTCGGCATCCGTCGGCGCATGGCCATATTTGGCGGTCCATTGCGCGCTGATGTCCGGATCGTCCATCATGGAGCGGATATGGTCCCACTTGGGTTTACCCATGGGGCCACGGGCCTGATCAATGGATGCGGTAATGCCGAATGTCTCGAAGGCTTTTACGAAGACACCCATGGGGGCAAAGGAGCCGAAATCGATCATGGTGCCGGCCCAGTCGAAGACCACGGCTTTGAACTTGCTCATGTTGTTTCCTCACGCGTAGAGATCGGCAATGGTTTCCTCGCCAATGGCGAAGGCTGTTGAGGCGCCGCAGCCGGCCGTGACAACGACAATGCGGGTCGCATCGTCCGGCGCATCGGTGAAGCGCCAGCGGTCAGGGGCGGAGGCATAGGTGCCGATCCAGGTTTCAGAGATGTCGTACGGGCCAAGATCGAGGATCGTCTCCATCTCGCCCAGGATCAGGTCGTTGACGGCCTTTTCGATGAAGGGATCGGGTGTCGCGCCGTAATGATGGCTGTCGCCGACGACGAGGCTGCCGTCTTCCGACTGGACCACGATCAGATGAATGCCATTGTCTCGATGGGCGGTCATTTCCTGCTCCAGTCGGGCTTTCAAGGGTTCTGCTTCGGGGAGTTCGGCATAGCCAAGGTAACGGGCGAGGCCGAGATCGGACATGACAGCGGTGCCAAGGTCGATGCGATTGCGAGGGGTGACGCGCAACATCTGGAGTTTGCAGCGCGTGACTTCATAGGCGGCGATCCGGTCAGAAAAAAGCGTCGTGCCATCGTCGCCGGGGCAGACGATCACGGCCTCCGCGAGTACGGTTCCACGGGAGGTTTCCAGTTTAGGCGTTTCGACGGAATTGACGCTTGTCTGCCAGAGAAAGTCGACCGCATGTGCTTCTTCCAGCCAATTGGCGATCTGGGGCAGGGCATCCCTGGATTCCACTCTCACTTCCAGAGGAGAATAGAGCGCGCAGCTGATTTTATCCTGTCTCAGCCGGGGAACCTTGAGGGCTGCTTCAGCGGCCGTCAGGCGCCGGCAGTCAGCCCCCATTTCGGTCTTCAGAAACGCGTCGATGACAGCTTCGGATTCCGGCAGTCTCGCGGTCATGGTCAGACCTTCGTGCAACAGCGGTATGCGGGCGGCATCTGCCACTTCCCCCCAAACCTGACGGCTGCGCGACGCCTTCTGCCAGCAGTCGCCCGCCTGTTGGCCTGTCACCGTCACGAAACCGAAGTTGCGGATGGACGCGCCATTGGCGTAACTGTCTCGGTCGATGACGACGACGCTCTTGCCGCGCCTTGATGCTGCGAGGGCGTGCGCGAGTCCGACTATCCCCGCGCCGACAACCGCAAGGTCATACGATTTCTGTCTCATTCCAGGCTGCTCTTAGTTTTTTGTATTTCTGTTTGGTCTTGAGAATTCGAACTCTTCGGTGAAATGGCAAGCCACGAAATGCTCGGATGTAACCTCGCGCCATTCAGGAACCTCGCTGGCGCAGAGTTCCCTGGCGAAGGGGCAGCGGCTGTGAAAGCGGCAGCCTGAGGGAGCGTCGAGCGGGTTCGGAATTTCACCCTCCAGTTTGATCGGATTGAACTCCACATCCGGATCGGCCTGAGGGATCGCTGACAACAGCGCGTGCGTATAGGGATGTTTCGGTTCGAAGAAGAGTTTTTCAGTGGGGGCGTATTCCACGAACTTGCCGACATACATCACCGCGACCCGGTGGCTCATCTGCGCTACGACGGAAAGATCGTGTGCGATAAACAGAAAGGCGACACCCATCTCTTCCTGTAGATCTTTCAACAGGTTGACGATTTCCGCCTGAATAGAGACGTCCAGTGCCGATACGCTTTCATCGCATACGACAAAATCGGGCCTGGAGACAAGCGCTCGGGCAATGCAGATGCGCTGGCGCTGACCGCCGGAAAAGGCGTGTGGAAACCGACGCAGGTGTTCCAGGTTCAGTTTGCAGCGTTCAGCGATCTCGCGCACTCGGACGTCGATGGCTTCGCGATCCTTCATCATGCCGGAGGCGATCAGCGGCTCGGCGATGATGTCGCGAACGGTCATGCGCGGATTGAGGGAAGAGTAAGGGTCCTGAAACACCAGGCTCATCTTGGAACGGAACAGGCGCAGACGGTCGGCGCCAAGTGTCGAAAGCTGAACGGGACCTTCCGAAAAGACCATGTTCATGTGCTGGCGGAACTCGCGGAGTTCTTCGCCTTCCACCCTGGTCAGATCGACATCGTTGCCATTGGTGTGAAAGACCACGTCGCCGCCGGTCGGGTCGATGGCGCGCAGAATCGCACGGCCGACAGTTGTCTTGCCGGAGCCGGATTCGCCGACGAGGCCGACAGTCTCCCCGCGTTTGATATCGAACGAAATACCGTCGACGGCGCGCAACTGCCGGACCTCGGAAGAAAACAGCTTCTTTTTCCTGATCGGGAAGAGAACCTCAAGGTTCTTCACTTCAATCAAAACGTCGCTCGTGCTCATGCTGCGCTCCTTCCGCCTTGCACGTCGCTGTGCAGCCAGCAGCGGACAGAGCGTCCGGCAACCGGAGAGACTTCAAACGGAGTGTTGACGTCGCAGATGCCGCTGATGAAGTCCGGGCAGCGCGTGTGGAACGGACAGCCGGTCGGCCGTTCCGTCGGGCTCGGGATGTCGCCCGGTACAGGCGACAGCCGGTCGTGCAACGTGTCCAGGCTCGGAATCGCCTTCAAAAGGCCCTGGGTATAGGGGTGTTTGGGAGCGCGGATGACGTCACGGGTCGCGCCGCGCTCGACAATCGTTCCGAGGTACATCACCGCTACCTCGTCAGCTATCTGGGCGATAACGCCAAGGTCGTGGGTGATGAAGATCATGCCCATGCCGAGGTCGCGCTGCAGGTCGCGCATCAGGTCCAGCACCTGGGCCTGAATGGTGACATCCAGAGCGGTGGTCGGTTCGTCGGCGATAAGGAGCGCAGGACCGGCGGAAAGCGCCAGGGCAATCATCGCCCGCTGGCGCATGCCGCCTGACATTTCGTGCGGATACTGATCAACGCGTTCAGACGGGTTGGAAATGCCGACCTTGTTCAGCATTTCGACGGCCATTTCCCGGGCTTCGCGCTTGCCACAGCCACGGTGCAGGCGGATTGTCTCCATCATCTGGTTTCCGATGGTATAGACCGGAGAGAAACTTGCCATCGGCTCCTGGAAGATCATGCCGATTTCGCCGCCGCGCAAATGGCGCAGGGAGCGGGCGTTTGGCTTGATCTTGTGGATCTCGACGTCCTTGCCGTCCTTGGCGCGGTAAGTGATGCGGGTTTCGCCGGAGAGAGACGCATTGCGGGGCAGAAGCCGCATCAGAGCCTTGGTGGTGATCGACTTGCCGGAGCCGCTTTCGCCGACAAGCCCGAGGGTCTTGCCGGCCTCGACCTTGAAGCTCACACCCTGGACCGGCGTGATCAGGCCTTCGTCTGTCCGGAAGGATATGGAGAGGTTTTCGACGCTCAGCATGGGAGCTCTCCTATCGGGCTTCGCTATAGGGATCGGCCGCGTCACGCAGACCGTCGCCGATGACGGTGAACGCCAAAACGGCGACCACCACGAAGATGGCGGGAATGAACAGCCAGGGGGTTTGCTCGATCACGCGCACGGATTGAGCCTGCTGCAACAGGACGCCCCAGGAAACGGTCGGTGGCCGCAGGCCGAGGCCGACGAAGGAAAGTGCGGTCTCCGACAGGATCATGTAGGGGAAGGAGATCACCAGGTCGACGATGATGAAGCTGGTGAAGCTTGGCAGCATGTGCTGGCCGATGATGCGCCCCGGGCGCGCGCCTGCCAGTCTTGCGGCCACCACATAGTCCTCGCCCCGTATCGACAGAAGTTGCGATCTGATCCGGCGGGCAAGTGTCGGCCAGCCGAACAGTCCGAGGATCAGCGTCATTGCGAAATAGACCTGCGTGGTCGACCATTCCTTCGGCATGGCCGCCGCCAGGCCCATATAGAGCGGAATGATCGGCACCACGCGGACCACTTCCGTGACACGCTGGATAACATTGTCAGTCATGCCACCGGCGTAACCGGCAATGCCGCCGATCATGAGCGCAAGAACGAACGAGATCAGCACGCCGAGGACACCGATGGAGAGCGATGTACGGGTCGCATACAGGGTGCGGGAAAAGACGTCCCGGCCGAGGTCGTCCGTTCCCCACAAGTGCAGCTTTGCATCCGGTTCAGACAGACCGAAAAGATGAATGCTGGTGGGAAGGACACCCAGGATCGTTGTGGCTTCGCCGGTGGCAAAAAACGTGACATAGACCCGTTTTTCCGGATCGGGCACCGAAATGGCGCGCAAGGTTACCGGGTCGCGCTTGGTGCTGACGCCGTGGATGAATGGTTGGTAGGAGCAGCCGTTGTGGTCACAGAACATCGGGATCTGCGGCGCGCCGTCGATGTAATCAGTATCGCGGGTGGTCGGGCCGTAAGGGGCGACGAATTCAGCGAAGAGACCAAGGAAGGCCATCAAGCCCAGGATCAGGCCGGCTACCATGGCGGCACGGTGACGGCGGAAGCGCCACCAGATCAGGGTCCATTGTGAGGCTGAATAATATTTCAGCCGCTTCTCGCGCTCCCTTTTTTCCTGTTTCGCTAGGGCGGCGTCTGCTGTTGCGTCCGTCATGGCTCAGGCCCCCAGTTTGATGCGCGGGTCGAGCCACGCCAGAAGAAGATCGGAAACGAAGTTCATGAAGACGATGATGAAGGTCAGCAGCAGCAGGATGGCGCCGGCTACATACATGTCGAGGTCGAGATAGGCCTTCAGCAGCAGCTCGCCGAGTTCGGTCAGGCCCAGCACGGCAGCGACAATCGGCAGTTCGGAAAAGATGCGGTTGACGTCGAAGCCGATGGTGGAAACGATCGGGTTGATCGCGAGCCGCGCCGGGTATTTCAGCAACAGCTTGCCTTCCGGCACACCGCGGGCGCGGGCAGCTGTTACGGACAGGCGGTTGAGTTCGTCCGACATGGTCGCGCGCATGGTCTGGATCTGGTAGGCGACCGCTGACCAGGCCAGCACAACGGCCGGCAGCCACAGGTGCTTGATCAGGTCCCACAGTTTCGCAAACGACCAGGGTGCGTCCTGATAGGTGGCGGAAAACAGGCCGCCGATATCGGCGCCAAACCACTTGTTGGCGAAATAGAGCATGATCAGCGCAAGAAGGAAATTCGGCAGGGCGAGACCGAGGTAGGAAAAGATGGTGAGCCCGTAGTCGAGCGAGGAACCGCGCTTGACTGCGGCGTAGATGCCGACCGGGATCGAGATCGTATAGGTGAGGATCAGCGTCGTGAGCAGGATGCCGAGTGTCAGCCACGCCTTGTCGCCGATCACTTTCACGACCGAGGTTTCAAAGGCAAAGGCCTGACCGAAATCGCCGTGAAGGACAATGCCGCCGATCCAGTCGAAATAGCGCAGGATCATCGGCTTATCGAGGCCGAGATCGGAACGGATCGCCTCGATATCGGCTTGCGTGACGTTGACGCCGGTGCCGGAGAACTTGCGGAAGGCATAGCGGTCTGCGTAGTCGCCCGGCGGAATTTCCATGATGATGAAGACCATGACGGAAACAAGGGCCATGGTGACGACCATGCCTACAAAGCGCTCAAGCGTGAACCGAAGCATCGAACCTCTCCATCGTCCTGGATTTCCCGTTTCCACTCATCGCACCGTTATCCGTCTTTCCGAGGTCCCATCCTTCCAGATGTCTGGAGGCACACTCCTCTGGATGAGGACATCCGGGAGGTGGCGTCCCGGGGTGGGGGCCCTGCAATCGCAGGGATGAAAGGTGCTGGAAATGTGTGCCGGGGTGGCTGGCCACCCCGGCAACGGCTTCAGAGGCTTACTGCTCCAGTGACCACTGTTGCGGACGGTACGGATAGGTCCAGTAGAAGTCGTAGGTCTTGGCCTTGATCGGCTTCACGTTCTGCAGGTCATTGCGGTACAGGAAGGGAGCGACGATGTCGCCGACCGTGCCGATCTTCAGCAGGTTGTCGACATGGATTTGGGCGATTTCGGCACCAAGCTTGTTGCTTTCCTCAGAGCCCAGCTCGACCTGGATGAACTTCTCGGACAGGTCCCAGAGCTTCTGGATATCCGCCGGAGGTTCAGTGCCTTCCTTGCCGCCGCTTTCCTTCCAGGCAGCCCATTCGAACCCGGTGCCCGGGTTGAAGAAATCGCCGAAGGGCGGAATGAAGGCGGTTACGTCCTGGGAAATGGTCGGGCCGGCATTGCCGTCGTATTTCCAGGTGGTCACGTCCAGATCGTTGTTGTTGCCGGCAGCGCGGTATTCGTCGGAAGTGACTTCCTTCAGATCGACGCGGACGCCAACCGCGGACCAGTAGTCGCGGACCAGTTCCATCATTTTCACCGGAACGCCCTGGGTCGAATAGACCATGCGGACCACAAGCGGCTTGCCGTCTTCGCGTTCCAGGGTGCCATCGCCGTCGGAATCCTTCAGGCCGATTTCCGCCAGCAGCGCCTTGGCACCTTCCACGTCGTAGGAAATGTCCTTGTTGAGCATTTCGTCGGAAATGAAGGACACCGTCTTCGGTTCAGCGGGAACGCCCTGCATTGGCTTGCCCTGGCCGAGATAGACGATTTCATTGATCTCGTCACGGTTAAGGGCATGTGACATGGCGCGGTTGAAGCGGACGTCGGAGAAGAGTTTCGCCAGAACCGGATCCTTGTGGGTGCGGTTGAAGGAGAAGAAGACGTTCTCACCGAAGGTCGGGGCGAAGGAGACAGTGTAGTTGCCCTTGCCTTCGTTTTCCTTCAGCAGAGGGAAGTCCTCCAGGAAGATGGCCTGCTGTTTCCAGACCACTTCGCCATTCATGATCTTCAGGTTCTGCACTTCCTTGTCGCCGATATAGGTCTCGGAAATTTCGGAGATGTAGGGCAGTTGGTTGCCTGCGGTGTCGACCATGTGGAAATAGGGGTTGGCAACCAGCTTGCGGCCTTCGGAGTTTTCTTCGACCACGATGTGGCTTTCCAGCGTCGGCACGACGGCGCGGCCGATCTTGGTAGCCTTGTCACTGTCTTTCAGCAGCGGGGAGGGGACGTCCTTCCAGTCGGAACCGCCGTAATAGAAGTCGACGGCCGCCTTGGCGCTTTCAAAGCCGTATTCCTTTGCAAGTTCTTCTGCCTTCTCGTTGTATTTCGGCATGAACTGGCTGAGGAAATGTTTCGGCTGGAACGGCTGGCCGTAATCGACGGCGAAGCGGTTCAAAATGCCGGGGGTCGGAACGGGGAAGGTAAACTTGACGGTGACAGGGTCGACGGCCTCGACCTTGACCGGCTGACCGGCGAAGAGCCAGCGGCCCGGGGTCTTTTCATAGACATCCGGGTTCAGGATGAGATCGTTGTACCAGAAGGCAACGTCTTCCGCGGTGAACGGCTCGCCGTCGGACCACTTGTGGCCGTCACGCAAGGTGATGGTCAGTTCGGTGTAATCGTCATTCCAGGCCCAGCCCTTGGCGACGTTCGGAACAACGGTCTGAAGGTCGTCGGCGTACCGCACGAAGTTGACGTGGCGCACGGACAGGAGATCGGACGTGCCGGACTCTGTGCCTTTGGAAATGCCGGTCAGGACGCCGCCATAGGTGCCTATCTTTTCATAAGGCGCAACAACCAGCGGCTCTTTCGGCAGGCGGGCGGCAACATCAGCCAGTTCGCCATTGCCGAGGATCTTGCTGTTGAGATCGTTGATGGCCGGGTTCTGTGCGAAAGCCAGACCACAAGCGGCCTTTTCTTCAAATTCGGTGAGTTCGAACTGCTGCGGGTAATCAGAGCTGAGGCCTTGCATGTCGGCGACAGTGACGGTTGGGCAGTTTGCCAGGGCAGGGGTGGCCAGAACGGCTAGCGCTGCGCCGGACAGGAGAAAGGATTTGACGGTCATTGCGGGCTCCTCGACGGGAAAATGTGCGAGGCCCTAACAACGCTTCAATCATAACAGTTTGATGAAATTATTATATGTATAGCTTTTTACTATAGAGTGATCTCTGACATGGAAGTGTCAAAGACTGTGCAGGCTTTTTCTGAAGGCCTCAACTGCCGCAACGTTTGCCATGTCTTTTTGCCAGACGACATAATGGTTTGCGACCAGTGAAGGGTCGTTGATCTGAACGGCAACGCAGCCGTCACGGTCGGTGATCTCGGCTTCCATGGCAATGCCGACACCGACCCCGGAACGGATCAGGGTGGCTATTGAGCCCCAGGAGCCGAGCGCCAGCACGGTGCGAGGCCGTATGCCGGCGATCGTTGCTGCCGCCTCGAAGATCTTGCGGGTACCGGAAGATCCTTCCCGCTGTAGCAGATTAAGGGACGCGACGTCTGCCCAGGTCACAGTCGCTTCTTTTGCCAGCGGATGATCCTGCGGTGCGGCAATCACGATCCGGGTCTTTATCAGCAGTTCTCCGTCGAGCCCGGCAGGGACCTCCCTGCCGGTGATGAAGCCAACATCGATCTCGCCATCCTCGAACAGGTCGAGAATGTCCTGTGTCGCCAGAGCCCTGGCTTCTATCGAGATATCCGGGTGACGGGACATGAAGGCGGAGATTTTCGGGATCGCAAGCTGATAGGTGGAGTAGCCGATCCTGAGTTCACCAGAAGCAAGTGTCCGATGATGGGTAAGCTCCGTCTCAAGATCCCCCACCAGCGCCAGAACCGCCCGGATGCGCGGCAGGAGGCCTTCCAGTGCGGGGGAGGCCGAAACCGAATAACCGGATTTCACCAGGAGCTTTGTCTTGAAACGGCTTTCCAGGCTCTGGACGTGGTTGGATATGGACGGCTGGGAAACGCCGATTTCCTTTGCCGCAGCTGAAAAACTGCCTGTGCGGACGACGGCTTCCAGCGCACGCAACTGTACGAGGCTGAGGGTGCTCTTCGAGCGGACTGGCGTTTTTTCCATGATCGCTCAGGACAGGTTCGCGACGGGAGCCCGTGCAACGCCGGATAACTCCAGATGATGGGCAACGCGGAGCGCCAGATCCTCGCGCCAGGCCGGGGCGATAACCTGAACGCCTATGGGCAATGTCGCCCCGTCCAGCCAGACCGGTACCGTCACTGCGGGAAGGCCGATGAAGGAGATCGGCTGTGTGAACAGGCCGATGTTCGGCCGGGCCGGCATGGTCTCGCCGCCGATGGTGAAAGTCTTGGTGCCTGAAGCAAGGGCAGGGAAGGGCGTGGCGGGAGCCAGCAACACGTCGACGTTTTCGAAGATCTTGCGGAACAGGTCACGGAACCAGCTGCGGAAGCGCTGGGCCTGCTGGACCCAGATGGCCGGCACCATCGTGCCCGCCAGAAAGCGGTCGCGCGTTTCCGGGTCGAAGTCCCGGGGCCGTTCCAGGATGCGGTTGAGATGCAAGGTGGAGCCTTCGGCGGCCGTGATGACATAGGCCGCAGCACGGGCCCGGGCAGCTTCCGGAATGTCGATCTCAAGGCTTGCGCCAAGCGCCTTTGCAACAAGATCGACGGCATTGAGGGCGTCAGGCAGTGCTTTTTCGCGAAAGTATCCCCCGGCAACGGCAATGCGCAGCGGGCCGATGTCTTCTGCAAGTCGGGCATGGGTTTCAATTTCTGGATGGTTTGTCTGTGCCGGATCAGCCGGGTCATGGCCCTGAAGGACGTCAAAGATCAGGGCCAGGTCCTCGGCTGAGCGCGTCAGCGGGCCGAGATGGTCCAGGCTGCCAACAAAGGGATAGGTTCCCGCGCGGCTGAGGCGTCCGTAGGTCGGCTTCAGCCCGAACAATCCGCAGAAGGAGGCGGGCACTCGAATGGAGCCGTTGGTATCGGACCCCATGGCAAGCGGCACCATACCGGCTGCGGTAGCCGCGGCAGATCCGGAGGACGAGCCGCCGGTCATGTAACCCGTATCGTGCGGATTGCGGCAGATGCCGTCGTGTGCGCTTTCACCTGTGAAATCATAGGCGTATTCGCCCATGTGGGTCGCCCCGACCAGAACAGCTCCCGCCGCCTTGAGCTTGCGCACAAGTGTTGCATCCGCAGAGGCGGGCGGGTTTTCGCGGTTGATCTTTGCACCGGCGCGCGTGGTCAGGCCTTCGACATCGTATAGGTTCTTGACGGCATACGGCACACCGGCCAGCGGCAGGGTTTGGCCGTCTTGAATGGCGTCATCGACGGCGCGGGCTTCAAGGAGTGCTCGCTCGCCCAGGACGTCGGTAAAGGCGTTGACCTTGGGATTGAGACTTTCAATCGCCTCGAGAGATGCATAGGCAACTTCCAGAGCCCTGATATCACCGCTGTTGACGGCAGCGGCTGTCTGAGCCGCGATGCGTGTGTTCAATTCCTTGCTCTCAGGGCTCATGGGACAAAGACCGGTGCAGCTTCGGCGTGATCCTCCAACGGGAAATCCAGCACCGTTTCGGCAGCTTTTTCAATAGCGGCAATATGCATTTCCACGACAGGACGCCAGTCTTCCTCGATCGTCAGACCCAGCATCCTTTCCATGTGGGCTACATGTGCCTTGGGCTCAAACGTGTCCGCCATCCCGCTGTCCTTCATCCAGAATTTTCTAGAGGCATCTTTCAAAGGCTGCAGCGCCCTGTCCAGAGAAGATTTCGTCATTTGTGATTTGAGGTTCCTTCGGTTCTGTTTCGGCAAGCCAGAGGTCCTGTGGAAGGCCGGTCATAACGCGGTTGTTGCGACGCAGCATTTCTGTTGCATAAAAAATAGCCCTGCGCATAATGGCGGCATGAGCGGCGGGCTTTCCATTCTGGTTATTGATGACAACAAGATCCGTGCCTCGATCATCGAGCAGGGATTGCACGATGCAGGGCACGACAAGGTCATTGTCGTGCACCAGATGGAAGGGCTGGTTCGCCAGATCTCGGACATCAATCCGGATGTGATCGTGATTGATCTGGAGAACCCGAACCGAGACCAACTGGAGCACATGTTTCAGGTGTCGCGGGCGGTCCGGCGGCCGATTGCAATGTTCGTCGACAAGTCGGACAGCCACTCCATCGAGGCGGCTGTCGATGCGGGCGTATCGGCTTACATCGTCGACGGACTGAAGCGGGAACGGGTCAAATCGATCCTCGACATGGCGATCAGCCGTTTCCGAGCGTTTTCCAGGCTGACAGAGGAGCTGGAGGAAGTGCGCTCTGAACTTGCAGACCGGAAAACCATCGACCGGGCCAAAGGCATTCTCATGAAATCGAAGGGGCTCAGCGAGCAGGAGGCTTATGACCTCTTGCGCCGAACGGCCATGAACCAGAGTCGTAAAATCATCGATGTGGCGCAAAGCCTGGTGATCGCCAGCGGATTGCTGGGGGACTGACGCGATGACATCAAGAGCGACCGGACGGGGAGAGACGGCCAACCAGAGGACTGTAGGATCATGAACACGAACCTGAAGCCTGTCATCGCAGGATTTATTCCGCTTCTGGACAGTGCCGTCATCGTGGCTGCTGCCGAGTTCGGCTTTGCCGAACAGGAAGGCATCGCGCTCAAACTGATCCGGGAAACCTCCTGGGCCAACATCCGCGACCGGATATCCGTTGGCCATTTCGATGTCGCCCATATGCTGGCCCCGATGCCGATTGCTGCCAGCCTCAACCTGACCAGTCTGGCCGTGCCGATGCTGGCCCCCATGCTGCTCGGCCTTGGCGGCAACGCAATCACCGTCTCCAATGCCCTTTGGGCGGATATGGCGGCTGCCGGTGCCGACCCGGAGGGTGATCCGGCTTCAACAGGAGATGCGCTTGCGCGGGTGATAGCCGGCAGAAAGATACCAGGCCTGCCTCAGCTTCATTTCGGTGTCGTGCACCCGTTTTCCGGTCATGCCTATGAATTGCGCTATTGGCTCGCCGCCGCCGGCATCGATCCGGACCGGGATGTGGAGATCACCGTGCTGGCGCCACAGGTCATGGCGGATGCTCTGGCCGAAGGTCAGCTCGACGGTTATTGCGTAGGGGAACCCTGGAACACGGCGGCTGTCGAAGCCGGAACAGGACGTATTGCCACCTACAAGCAGGCTATTTGGCCGGACAGTCCGGAAAAGGTGCTGGGCGTGACCCGTAAGTGGGCCGACGCCAACCCCGATACGCTCGCCGCGCTGATGCGGGCGTTTTCGGCGGCGGCCGACTGGTGCGCCGATCCGAAGAACAATGCGGAACTGGCGAGCGTACTCGCACGGCCCGACCTTCTGGCCTGTCCCGCCGAATTCTGCCTTGCGGCCCTGTCGGGCCGGATCAGGATGGACCCGCAGTCGGTCAAGGACGTGCCGGACTTTCTGACTTTCTCAGGCGGCGTCAAGGCAGCTCCATCGCCGGTTTACGGCAAATGGTTCTACGAGCAGATGGTGCGTTGGGGGCAGGTGCAGCCCTCACCAGAGGCGGAACAAGAAGTCGAAAAGGTGTTTTCGCCGACCGTTTATCTGGAAGCGATGGGCTTGAGCGGCGTGGCGATAGACGCGACCGTTGAGATGTTCGACGACGCGCGTTCCTGACCGCCAAAACAGCCGGGCCGAAGCCGTTCCAGTAAGTTTGCAATGCACAAAATTCATTCAGTTGCCTGCCTGCTTAGCTGACCAAATATGCAGGTTGTGCAGGTGGTCAAAATTTTCTTCAAAGCTAAGTCTCTGTAAATAAATAGATATGTCATATTTCTGCAATTGGCACAGTTCGTGCTTTTAAGTGGTTAGGGCCAACGTTGGCCTACCAGATATCGCACCCACTGCCGGGTGCACAGGCAAAGCCGCCGATCTGAACCGCATGGGACCTCCTCCCGTCATGCGGTTCGGTCGGCGGCTTTTTTTTGGTCCTGTGCCCGGCTGAAGGCGGTGCAGGACGAACGAGGGACAGGACGCGAAAATGAAGAAGACCCTGAAAATTACCCGCCGGACTGCACTTGGCGCCTTAATGGCAGCCACTGCTCTTGTGTCCGCTTCCAGCGCCTATGCCGAGATGCTGGACGTCGAAAAGGACGAACTTACCTTCGGCTTCATCAAGCTGACGGATATGGCACCGCTCGCCGTTGCCTACGAACTTGGCTATTTCGAAGAAGAAGGCCTCTTTGTCACGCTTGAGCCCCAGGCCAACTGGAAGGTTCTGCTCGACCGGGTCATCACCGGTGAACTGGACGGTGCACATATGCTGGCCGGTCAGCCGCTGGCGGCCACCATCGGCTTCGGCACCAAGGCCCATATCGTGACGCCGTTCTCCATGGACCTCAACGGCAACGGCATCACCGTATCGAACGAAATCTTCGAGATGATGAAGCCGCATCTGGAAATGCAGGACGACGGCAAGCCGGTTCACCCGATCAAGGCTTCGGCTCTGAAGCCGGTGGTCGACAAGTTCAAGGCCGAAGGCAAGCCGTTCAACATGGGCATGGTCTTCCCGGTTTCCACCCATAACTACGAGCTGCGCTACTGGCTGGCATCCGGCGATATCAATCCGGGGCTTTATTCCAAATCCGATATCTCAGGTCAGATCCAGGCGGATGCGCTTTTGTCCGTGACACCGCCTCCGCAGATGCCGTCGACGCTCGAAGCCGGCACCATCTACGGCTATTGCGTCGGCGAGCCCTGGAACCAGCAGGCCGTCTTCAAGGGCATCGGTGTCCCGGTCATCACCGACTACGAGATCTGGAAGAACAATCCGGAGAAGGTGTTCGGCCTGACGCAGGAATTCACCGAAGAATATCCGAACACCACGCTTGCTCTCACCAAGGCGCTGATCCGTGCGGCCAAGTGGCTGGATGAGAACGACAACGCAAACCGCATGGAAGCCGTCGAGATCCTGTCCCGGCCGGAATACGTCGGCGCGGATGCGGAAGTCATCGCCAACTCGATGACCGGCACCTTCGAGTATGAGAAGGGCGACAAGCGAGATGTTCCGGACTTCAACGTCTTCTACCGCTACTACGCCACCTATCCCTACTATTCCGATGCGGTCTGGTACCTGACCCAGATGCGCCGCTGGGGCCAGATTCCTGAGTACAAGCCGGATAGCTGGTACGACGAGGTCGCGCGGTCGGTCTATCGCCCTGACATCTATCTGAAAGCCGCAGAAATGCTGGTTGAGGAAGGGCATGTGGCCAAGGAAGACTTCCCCTGGGAAACGGATGGCTATCGCGCTCCGACCCCGGCAGCGGATGTCATCGACGGCATTCCCTACGACGGCAAACAGCCGAACGCCTACATCGACAGCCTTCCGATCGGTCTGAAGGGCAAGCAGGTGGTCGACGGCAATCAGGTCGTGGGCGGCTGATCTTCCCCAAAACTTGAGCGGCGGCCCGCAGCCCCGCCGCTCGTCTTTCTCATTCGATACGCACCGACAGAATTCGAACAAGGATTGCCATCATGGCCAATGCCGATACCGCGGGCAGTCAGGACCTTGCCCGTGCCGCGCGCCGGGAGAAGCTTTTCACACGGATCAACAAGGCCGCCGGCTGGCTGGATGCGCTCGGCCTGTCCTGGACCGTGCCGCTCCTGAAAATTGCCGCAGGAGACAGCCTGAAGGAACAGTTGGGCGAGCTGAAACGCGTCCTCCTGATCCCGCTTCTGGGGATCGCTGCCTTTCTCGTCCTTTGGGGCGCTCTGGCACCGCAAGTGCAGACGTCGCTGGGTGCAGTCCCGGGACCCGCAGCAGTCTGGTCCCAGGCGGTCAACCTCTGGGACGACCATGTGCGCGAGCGTGAAAAGGCGGATGCCTTTTATGAGCGCCAGGAACAGCGCAACGCCAAATACGAAGCCGAAGGCAAGACCGACAAGATCAGGTGGCGCGACTATACCGGCAAGCCGACCTACATCGACCAGATCGGCACGTCGCTGAAAACCGTCGGCCTCGGTTTTCTGATCGCAACGCTGATCGCCGTGCCGCTTGGTATTGCTTCCGGCCTGTCGCGCTCCTTCAACGGAGCGATCAACCCGCTCATTCAGATTTTCAAGCCGGTGTCACCGCTCGCCTGGCTGCCGATTGTCACGATGATCGTGTCGGCGACCTATGCCGATCCGGTCGACTGGCTATCGAAATCCCTGCTGATTTCCGCCGTCACCGTGACGCTCTGCTCCATGTGGCCGACGCTGATCAACACCGCGCTGGGTGTTGCCTCGGTCGACAAGGATTTGATGAATGTCGGCCGCGTTCTGCAACTGCCTACCTGGAAGACCGTCACCAAGCTGGTTCTGCCGTCTTCTCTGCCGCTGATCTTTACCGGACTGCGCCTGTCGCTGGGTGTGGGCTGGATGGTGCTGATTGCCGCGGAAATGCTGGCCCAGAACCCGGGTCTTGGAAAATTCGTCTGGGACGAATTCCAGAACGGCTCCTCCCAGTCGCTCGCCAAGATCATGGTCGCTGTTCTGACAATCGGCATCATTGGTTTCATGCTCGACCGGCTGATGTTCGCCCTGCAGCGCGCCTTTACATTCTCGGCCAATCGCTAAGGAGGCGGATATGTCCTTTCTGGAAATCTCCGGTGTCTCCAAAAGCTATGGCGATGGCGCTGCCCGAACCGAGGTGCTGGATGACATCAACCTGAAGGTGGAAGAGGGTGAGTTTATTGCCATTGTCGGCTTCTCCGGCACGGGCAAGACCACGCTCATCTCCCTGCTGGCTGGCCTTATCGAGCCGGACAAGGGCGGCATCATCTTCAAGAGCAAGGAAATTGATGGGCCGCACCCGGACCGAGGTGTCGTGTTTCAATCCTATTCGCTGATGCCTTGGCTGTCGGTCTACGGCAATGTGGCACTGGCCGTCGACAGCGTTTTCAGGAAGAAGCGCTCGGCCGAGCGCAAGGCGATCTGCGACAAATACATCGAGATGGTTGGCCTGGGTCATGCCAGAGACCGCAAGCCGTCGGAGCTTTCCGGCGGCATGCGCCAGCGCGTGGCCGTGGCACGGGCCCTTGCCATGCAGCCCGAGCTTCTGCTGCTGGACGAGCCACTGTCAGCGCTCGATGCCCTGACGCGCGCAAAGCTTCAGGACGAATTCGCCGCGATCTGCGACGAAGAAAAGAAGACCATCGTCCTCATCACCAATGACGTCGATGAAGCGATCCTTCTGGCGGACCGGATCATTCCGTTGAAGCCCGGCACACCGGCAACGCTTGGTCCGGAGTTCAAGGTGTCGTTTCAGCGGCCGCGAGACAGAGGTGAACTCAATCACGACGACGACTTCATTCGCCTGCGGGCCGAGGTCACCGCATATCTGATGGAAGCAGGGTCTGAGCGCGGGGCGGATCTGGAGCGGGAAATCGTCCTGCCGAACATCGTCCCGATCACGCAGCGGCCCAAGCCTGCGGACAAGCTTCCGGTGGCCTATGAGCGGGCATCGGAATCCGCGGTTCAGGACCGTTATCTCGACTTCTCGCAATTGAAGAAGGTCTATCCGACCCCAAAGGGGCCGCTGACGGTTGTGGACGGCTTCGACCTGAAGATGAAGAAGGGCGAGTTCATTACCCTGATCGGCCATTCGGGCTGCGGAAAGTCGACGGTCCTGTCCATGGTGGCCGGCCTCAACAAGATCACCGAAGGTGCCATCGTTCTTGATGGCACCCATGTGACCCAGGCCGGTCCCGACCGGGCCGTCGTCTTCCAGGCACCGAGCCTGATGCCCTGGCTGACGGCCTACGAGAATGTCGAGCTGGGTGTCGACAAGGTCTATCCGGATGCATCCCGCCAGGAAAAGCGGGACGTGATCGAATATTACCTCGGCAAGGTCGGTCTGTCGGACGCGATGCATAAGGCGGCCTCGGAGCTTTCCAACGGCATGAAGCAACGCGTCGGGATTGCACGGGCCTTTGCCCTGTCGCCGAAGCTTCTGCTGCTGGACGAGCCCTTCGGAATGCTCGACAGCCTGACCCGCTGGGAGTTGCAGGATGTCCTGATGGACGTCTGGAAGCGGACACAGGTAACGGCCGTCTGCGTCACGCACGATGTCGATGAAGCCATCCTGCTGGCCGACCGTGTGGTGATGATGTCGAACGGGCCCAATGCCCGTATCGGCAACATCATGGAAGTGGACCTGCCGCGGCCACGGTCGCGCAAGGAGCTGCTCGCCCACCCGGATTACTACGCCTACCGCGAGGAGCTTCTGGACTTCCTGGAAGCCTATGAGGGCGGCGCGAACCCCAGCGAAGATCAGTTGAAATCCATTCAGGAAAAACGGGCCGCACGAATGGCCCGTCAAACCGCGGCAGCCGAAGCAGCCGAATGAAAGTCTGGAGAAAAGCCATGACAAAACAGAAGCTTGTCATCGTCGGCAACGGCATGGCGCCCGGGCGGATGCTCGAAAACCTGTTTGAAAAAGACCGGGACGCTTATGAGGTCACCATTTTCAATGCAGAGCCGCGGGTCAACTACAACCGGTTGATGCTGTCGCCGGTGCTGTCGGGTGAAAAGACCTATGAAGACATTATCACCCACGGCGACGACTGGTATGCAGACCATGGCGTGACCCTGCACAAGGGCGCTCGCATTTCCGGGATCGACCGGCAAGCCAAGACCGTTACTTCGGAAACCGGCATCACCGCTTCTTACGACAAGCTGGTGATCGCCACCGGATCGTCTCCCTTCATCATTCCGCTTCCGGGCAAGGACCTCGACGGCGTTCTGACCTACCGCGATCTGGACGACGTGGAAAAGATGCTGGGCGCCGCCAAACGCGCCGGACGGGCTGTCGTCATTGGCGGCGGTCTCCTGGGGCTTGAAGCGGCGGCCGGCCTCAAGATGCAGGGCATGGACGTTACCGTTCTGCACCTGATGCCGACCCTGATGGAACGCCAGCTCGACCCGGCGGCCGGCTTCCTGCTCGAAGCGGAATTCAAGAGCCGCGGCATCGACGTGCGCACCAAGGCAAACAGCCATGAAATCCTGGGGGATGACGCGGGCAGGGTGAGGGGCATCCGCCTTGACGATGGAACCGAGATCGCAGCCTCGATCATTGTCATGGCCGTCGGCATCCGTCCGTCGGCCGACCTTGCCAGGGCGGTCGGCCTGGAGGTCAATCGCGGAGTATTGGTCGGCGACGACATGCGCACAAGCGATCCGGACATCTTCTCGCTTGGCGAATGCGTCGAGCACCGCGGCATGTGCTACGGCCTCGTTGCGCCGCTTTATGAAATGGCGGGGGTGATCGCCGACAATCTGCTTGGCGGTTCTTCCGAGTATACGGGGTCCGTTACCGCGACGAAATTGAAGGTGACCGGTGTCGATCTGTATTCGGCAGGTGATTTTTCCGAAGGAGACGATCGGGAAGAGATCGTGCTGCGCGATGCGTCGGCAGGTGTCTACAAGCGCATCGTCCTGAAAGACAACAAGATCGTCGGTGCTGTGCTTTACGGCGAAACTTCCGATGGTCCGTGGTTCTTCGACCTTTTGAAAAAAGGCACGGACGTCTCGGACATGCGCGAGACGCTGATCTTTGGCCAGGCCTATCAGGGAGGGGCCCCGCTGGACCCTACGGCGGCCGTTGCAGCCTTGCCGGATGATGCGGAAATCTGCGGCTGCAACGGCGTATGCAAGGGCAAGATCGTTGCCACGATCAAGGAGAAGGGCCTGACGTCTCTGGACGGTGTGCGGGCGCACACAAAGGCCTCAAACTCCTGTGGCACCTGTATGGGGCTTGTTGAGCAGCTGATGCAGGTGACCCTGGGCGACGCCTATAATCCGGCGGCTGTCACGCCGATGTGCGGCTGCACCCACCTCGGCCATGACGACGTCCGCCGCCTGATCAAGTCCAAGGAACTGAAATCCATTCCAGCCGTGATGCAGGAACTGGAGTGGACCACGTCCGGCGGCTGCGCAAAGTGCCGGCCGGCGCTCAACTACTATCTGGTCTCCGACTGGCCGGATGAATATGCGGACGACTACCAGTCCCGATTCATCAACGAACGTGTCCACGCCAACATTCAGAAGGACGGCACGTATTCTGTGGTCCCGCGCATGTGGGGCGGCATGACCTCGTCCAAGGAGTTGAGGGCGATTGCCGATGTGGTCGACAAGTTCAACATTCCGGCGGTGAAATGCACCGGTGGCCAGCGTATCGACATGCTGGGCATCAGGAAGGAAGACCTTCCGGCAGTCTGGGCAGATCTCGGCAAGGCCGGGTTCGTGTCCGGGCAGGCCTATGCCAAGGGCCTCAGGACCGTGAAGACCTGTGTCGGCACGGATTGGTGCCGGTTCGGCACGCAGGATTCCACCGGTCTCGGCATCAAGCTGGAAAAATTCATGTGGGGCTCCTGGACGCCCGCAAAGCTGAAGATGGCGGTCTCCGGCTGCCCGAGGAATTGCGCGGAAGCAACCTGCAAGGACATCGGCATCATCTGCGTTGATAGCGGTTACGAGATCCATTTTGCGGGGGCTGCCGGTCTCGACATCAAGGGCACGGAAGTTCTCGGCATGGTGAAGACCGAGGACGAGGCGATCGAGCATGTCGCCGCGCTTGCCCAGATGTACCGCGAACAGGGCCATTACCTGGAGCGGATCTACAAGTGGGCGAAGCGTATCGGGCTGGACGAGATCCGGCGCCAGATCATGGACGATGAGGCAATGCGCAAGGCGTATTTCGACCGTTTCGTCTTCTCCCAGAAATTCGCTCAGGTCGATCCGTGGTCGGAGCGTGTCTCCGGCAAGGACAAGCATGAGTTCAAGCCGATGGCTGTTCTGACGAAGGAGGCTGCCGAATGACCGCCGACATCCGCAACTGGGTCCATATCGGCACCCTTGAAGACATTCCTAGGGAGGGAGCCCGGTGCGTGAAGAACGGCGATATGACCATCGCCGTCTTCCGCACCGCCAAGGACGACGTCTTCGCCTTGGAAGACAAGTGCCCGCACAAGAACGGGCCTCTCAGTCAGGGGATCGTGCATGACGGCTGTGTGACCTGTCCGTTGCACAACTGGGTGATTTCCCTGGAGACCGGAGCTGCGCAGGGGGCCGATGAAGGCCGCACGGCGGCTTTTCCCGTCCGTCTGGAAGACGGCCGGATCCTCATTGATCTTTCCTATTCACACGAAGCCGTCTGACCGGCCGAGCACCTTCGCGAAAGGAATTCAGATGTCATACGTAACGCCACAGGAATTTGCCTCGAAAATGATCGACGCGGGCGAAGCGAAAATTTTCATGTCCACCAAGGACACGCTTATCCGCGCCTATATGGCTGGTGCCATTCTTGCTCTTGCGGCCGCCTTCGCGGTGACAATCGCCGTCAACACCGGCAACTTCCTGGTTGCCTCGATCCTGTTTCCGGTCGGCTTCTGCATGCTCTATCTGCTGGGGTTCGACCTTCTGACCGGCGTGTTCACGCTGGCGCCACTGGCCGTGATCGCAAAACGTCCGGGCTGCACCTGGGGCGGTGTCTTCCGCAATTGGGGCCTGGTCTTTACCGGCAACTTCGCCGGTGCCCTGACCACCGCCGTTTTCATGGCGATCATTTTCACCATGGGCTTCAGTCAGGAGCCGAATGATGTCGGCCAGAAGATCGGCAAGATCGGCGAAGCACGAACCCTCGGCTATGCCGCCGCCGGCTGGGCGGGTCTGCTGACGGTCTTCATCCGCGCCGTGATGTGCAACTGGATGGTGTCGACCGGTGTCGTCGCCGCGATGATGTCCAACTCGGTCTCCGGCAAGATCATGGCCATGTGGATGCCGATCCTGGTGTTCTTCTATCTCGGCTTCGAGCACTCCATCGTGAACATGTTCCTGTTCCCGTCCGGCATCATGCTCGGCGGCAACTTCACCTGGTTCGACTACTTCGCCTACAACGAAATTCCGGTCGTGGTCGGCAACCTTGTCGGCGGGCTGACCTTCGTCGGCGGCATGATCTATGCCACCCACTACAAGACCTCGCCTTCGCGCAACGCCGGCTACGAAAAAGCGCCGGTCGCAGCGCCTGCCGAATAAGTGTGAGGCTCCGCCGCCACGGGCGGCGGAGCGCTTCTTCCGGAGGATCCTTTTCCCGTGCTGATGCAAGTCCGCCATACCACTTTGAGCGTCGAGACCGGCCAGTCTTCTTCTGCCGGACGGAAAGCCCTGAACCAGGACTTCCACGGCGCCATGGTGGCGGAAGGACCAGCACTGGTGCACAAGGGCGTTGCGCTTGCGATCGCAGACGGCATTTCTTCCAGTCCGGTTGCACATGTCGCTGCCGAGACAGCCGTCAAATCCTTCCTCTCCGACTACTTTTGCACCTCGGAAGCCTGGTCGGTGAAGACTTCGGCGAGCCGGGTGATCCTGGCCGTCAATTCGTGGCTTTTCAGTCAGACAAAACAGGCTGCCGAACTGGACAGAGGCCATGTCTGCACCTTTTCCGCCCTGGTTCTGAAAGGACGCAAGGCGCATCTCTTTCATGTCGGTGACAGCCGTATCTGGCGTCTTTCCGGCCAAAGCCTGGAACAACTGACGGAAGATCACACTGTCCGGATCTCGGAAACGGAAAGCTATCTCGGCCGGGCGCTCGGCATCGGACACTCTGTCGATATCGATTATGCCGTGTTCGATCTTCGTCCGGACGATGTATTTATTCTGACGACGGATGGCGTTCACGGCTTCTTGCGGCCAAAGGATATGGCCGATGTCGTGCTGGCCGGTCAGGATCTCGATATGGCAGCCAGAGCGCTTGTCGATCAGGCACTGGCCGCGGGCAGCGATGACAATCTGAGCGTCCAGATCGTTCGGGTGACCGGCATCTCGGAACCGGGCGCTGAAGATCTCCTGAGCGGAGAGGGCACTTTGCCACCGGCGCCGCTGCCGAAGGTGCCGGGCAGATATGAAGGGTTCCGGCTTTTGCGCGGCCTGCATGCCACCAGCCGCAGCCACATCTACCTGGCGGAAAACGAGGAAACGGGCGAACCGGTCGCCCTCAAGTTTCCCTCGCTCGATTTGCGCGGCGAGGAAGACTATCTGCGCCGCTTCGCGCTGGAGGAATGGGTCGCCCGCCGGATTGCCTCTCCGCATGTCTTGAAGGCAGCCTCCTATCCCGAGGGCCGGAAGACGCTGTTTCTGGCGAGCGAATTCGTCGATGGACAAACGCTTCGCCAGTGGATGACAGACAATCCGCATCCGAGCCTTGAAATGGTGCGCGGCATCCTGGAGCAGGTTGCGAGGGGTCTGATGGCCTTTCACCGCAAGGAGATGGTTCATCAGGATCTGCGGCCGGAAAACATCATGATCGATGCGTCCGGCACGGTGAAGATCATCGATTTCGGTTCCGTGCGAATTGCCGGCGTCATGGAGGCGGCGCCGTCTCTCGAAAAGGGCGAGATCCTGGGCACCCACCAATACACTGCCCCGGAAGTGTTCCTGGGGTATCTCGGCACGGAATACAGCGACCAGTTCTCGCTTGGCGTCATCGCCTACGAAATGCTGACCGGCCGCTTGCCTTATGGCGCTGCCGTTGCCAGGGCGACGAGCGCGCGGGCTCAGGCTGCCCTTCGTTATCGAACTGCCACGGCTGTCACGGAGCGTGTTCCGGACTGGGTCGACGGCGCCCTTTGCCGTGCGGTTCATCCGGTGCCGGGCAAACGCTACGAGGCCCTGAGTGCCTTTCTTGAAGATCTGCGCCGCCCGAACCCTTCCTTCAGTCCAGATCGTTTTGTCCCTCTGGCGGAACGCGATCCTGTCCGCTTCTGGCAGATCGTGTCTGCTGCTCTCGCGGTGCTTTGCGCCATCCTTTTCTTTCAACTCTTCGGCAATCCATAGGAGATTTTCATGTCCGCTCTCACCCGTGAAGACGTTACCAGCATGATCCTGTCGGCCAAGCGGCAGGCCGGGCTTACCTGGGAAGGCATTGCCGAGGCCATCGGCATGTCGCCGGTCTGGACCCATTCGGCGGCCATGGGCATGAACGCCATGCCGGAAGACAAGGCTGAGGCGATCACCACGACGCTGGGCCTGCCCCAGGAAGCCGCTCTGGTTCTGCAGGAAAGCCCGACCAAGATCTGGTCTCAGACCGTGCCGACGGACCCCTGCATCTACCGTCTTTACGAAATCGTCGGCGTTTACGGGCCGACCATCAAGGCCCTGATCCACGAGAAATTCGGCGACGGCATCATGTCTGCCATCGATTTCGACATGTCGGTGACCCGCGTCGAAAACCCCAAGGGAGACCGCGTGAAAATCGAGATGTCCGGAAAATACCTTGGTTACAACGCCTGGTAATTCAGGCACCGGGAAAGATGGAATGACCGACAATAACAAGACCATCCGGACCACCTGTCCCTATTGCGGTGTCGGCTGCGGCGTTCTCGCCACCCGGCATCCGGACGGGACCGTGAGCGTTGCAGGCGACCCCGACCACCCATCGAACTATGGCCGGCTGTGTTCCAAGGGCTCCGCGCTCGGTGAAACACTGTCGCTCGACGACAGGCTTCTCTATCCGGAAATTTCCGGCAAACGCGCCTCCTGGAATGACGCGCTCGATCGTGTCGCGCGCAACTTTCAGGAAGCCATTCGCGATCATGGGCCTGACAGCGTCGCGTTTTATGTGTCCGGTCAGATCCTGACCGAGGACTATTACGTCGCCAACAAGCTTATGAAAGGCTTCATCGGGTCGGCGAATATCGACACGAACTCCCGTCTTTGCATGGCGTCTTCAGTGGCCGGTCACCGCAGGGCGTTTGGGTCGGACACAGTGCCTGGCACCTATGAAGACCTGGAACTGGCGGATCTTGTCGTTCTGGTCGGTTCCAATCTGGCCTGGTGCCATCCGGTGCTGTTTCAGCGCCTTGAAGCGGCCAAGGCAGCGAACCCCGCCATGCGCGTCGTCGTTGTCGATCCCCGCAAGACAGCGACCTGCGCCATCGCGGATCTTCATCTGCAGTTGAAGCCCGATACGGACGTTGCCCTCTTCAACGGGCTGCTGTCCTTTCTGGCGGAAGCACTCGTCGTAAATGATAGTTATGTCAAACGGTTCACGGAAGGACTTGAGGCCGCAGTAGAGGCTGCAGGTCCTTGTGAAATCGGGCAGATTGCTGAAAAGACAGGGCTGAAGCGGCAGGACATAGCGCTCTTCTACAAGATGTTCGCGCGCACGGAAAAGACGGTCACTGTCTACAGTCAGGGGGTCAATCAGTCGGTCGTCGGCACGGACAAGGTCAATGCCATCGTCAACACGCATCTGGCAACCGGCCGGATCGGCAAACCCGGCATGGGGCCGTTCTCGGTGACCGGGCAGCCGAATGCCATGGGCGGGCGGGAAGTCGGCGGGTTGGCCAACATGCTGGCAAGCCACATGCTGCTGGAAAATGCCGAACACCGGCGGATCGTTCAGGAGTTCTGGAAGAGCCCCGCGATTGCCGACAGACCCGGGTTGAAGGCGGTCGAGCTATTCGAGGCCGTGCGCGAGGGCAGGATCAAGGCCCTGTGGATCATGGCGACCAGTCCGGTGGACAGTCTGCCCGACGCCGACGGCGTGGCGGAAGCGCTGAAGACCTGTCCCTTCGTGGTCGTTTCGGAGGTCACTCGGGCAGCCGACACGGTTCCCTATGCAGATGTCTTGCTGCCGGCAGCCGCCTGGGGCGAAAAGGATGGCACGGTTACCAACTCCGAGCGCCGGATTTCAAGACAGCGCGCCTTTCTGGAGCTTCCCGGAGAAGCGCGCCCCGACTGGTGGCAGGTGAGTGAAGTCGCCGCGCGCATGGGCTATGGCGAGGCATTTTCCTATCCGGGTGCCGCAGCGATTTTTCGCGAACATGCAGGGCTCTCCGGCTATTGCAACGACGGCAGCCGGGATTTCGATATCGGCGCTTATCAGGACGTGCCCGACGCCGGTTTCGATGCCATGGCGCCTTTCCAGTGGCCGCAGAGCGCTCATGCTCAATCGGCCGAGACGAGGTTCTTCGCCGAGGGCGGGTTCTATACGGAAACCGGCAAGGGACGCTTCGTCCCGGTGGTCTTCAAGGCGCCACGTCAGACGGAGCGGCGGTATCCTTTCGTTCTGAACACGGGCCGGATACGCGACCAGTGGCACACGATGACGCGCACCGGCAAGACGCCGCGCCTGACTGCACATTTCGCAGAGCCTTTTGCCGAAATTCACCCGCAAGATGCCGACCGGCTCAAGATTGTACCGGCTGATGTCGTGAAGGTGCAAAGCCCTCACGGATCCGTGCTGGTGCGGGCACTGATTACGGACAGGGTCGGCGAGGGGCAAGTGTTCGTGCCGATGCACTGGACCGATCAACTCGCGTCCAATGCGAGGGTCGATACGATTGTTGCCCCGGCAACCGATCCTCACTCGGGCCAGCCTGGCTCGAAGTTCACTCCGGTGGCTGTGACACGGGCCGCGATGGCCTGGTTCGGTTTTGCCGTTTTGCGCCGGCGGCCGGAAACGATTGTAGCGGACTATTGGGCCTTGGCTCCCATTCCGGGTGGTTTCCGGCTGGAATGCGCGGGCCGCGATGAGGCCGATATTGCCGGAGTTGCAGCCTCGCTTGCTGAAGTGGACTGCGAAACCGTCGAGATTTCCGACGTTGCCGGTGGCTGGCTGCGGCAGGCGCAGTGGAAAGAGAACATACTTCAGACGGCCCTTTATTTTTCGGCGTCTCCGGTCGAGGTGTCCCGCCAATGGGCGTGCGGCCTGTTAAGCCGAGATGCGATTGCGCGGTGGGAGCGTGCAAGCGTTCTTGCCGGACGGGTGCCTGCCGACAGGCCAGACCCGGGCGCGCTCGTCTGTTCCTGTTTCCAGATCGGCTGCAATCAGATTGCCGAAGCCGCGCGATGCGGCGCGTCGAGTGTCAGTGCGATTGGGGAAACGCTGAAAGCGGGCACAAATTGCGGCTCCTGCCGCTCGGAAATCCAGACGCTTCTGAATGACATTGCAAAGGAAAGCCTCGATGACGCCGACATTGCGCAAGCCAGCTGAGGTCAAGAGCCGAAGACGTCCGGCGCATGTTGGAGCTTTGGCAAGCCTGCCATTGTTCTTCCCGCTGGAGGGCCGAAAAGTGCTGCTTGCAGGCGGTTCCGATGCGGCTGCCTGGAAAGCGGAATTGCTTGCCGCCGCCGGTGCTGAGGTTCACATTTATGCCGAAGACCTGGCACCCGCATTCGATGGGTTGATTGCCTCTGAAGACAGGCGGGGCAGATTTGTCCATCATCGGAGGCGCTGGTCGATTGACAGTTTTGAGGGCGCTGTTCTGGCAATCGCCGATGCGATCAGTGACGGAGAGGCGCAGGCATTTGCCTGTGCAGCTCGTGCAAAGGGGCTTCCGGTAAACGTCATCGACAAGCCGGCCTTTTGCGACTTTCAGTTCGGCTCCATCGTCAACCGGTCGCCCGTCGTCATCGGCATCTCGACCAATGGCGTTGCGCCGATCCTTGGGCAGGCGATCCGCCGGCGGATCGAAACGTTGATGCCGAAAAGCCTGCAAGGGTGGGCGCACCTTGCAAGCCGGCTGCGCGAGAGGACACTGTCGCTGCTGGAGGCAGGGGCACAGCGGCGGCGGTTCTGGGAGCGGATCTCCGATCTCGCCTTTTCCGGAAAGTCCGCCCCTGTTGAGGAAGAGGAACTCGCCGAAGCGCTTCTGGAGGATGCAAGGTCGTCGGCTGCTGGCAAAGTCACGCTTGTCGGGGCCGGGCCGGGTGATGCTGAATACCTCACGCTGAAGGCTGTGCGGGCGCTGCAATCGGCCGATGTCATACTCTTCGATGATTTGGTAGATGACGCGGTTCTGGAACTGGCCCGCCGCGAAGCCAAGCGGATGCTGGTCGGCAAGCGGGGTGGCCGGGATAGTTGCCGCCAGGAAGACATCAACGACATGATGGTGTCGCTCGCCCAACAGGGCAAACATGTGGTGCGGCTCAAATGCGGAGACCCGATGATCTTCGGCCGGGGCGGGGAGGAACTCGATCGGCTTGCAGCGGAAGGCATTCCGGCGACCGTCGTTCCAGGGATCACGGCAGCCTCCGCCATGGCGGCGCGCCTTGGCATTTCGCTGACACATCGCGATCATGCCCAGTCGGTTCGGTTCGTCACCGGCCATTCCATGCACGGCGAGTTGCCGCAAACGGTTGACTGGCACGGGCTGACCGACCCGGCAACCACCACCGTCTTCTACATGGGGGCGAGAATGGCCGGCAGGATCAGGGATCGTCTCGTTCAGGAAGGCCTCTCGCCAGTCACACCTGTCGTTGCCGTCTCGGGGATTTCCCGCAGTTATGAAAAGCGCTGGTCAGGGGCTTTGCACGAACTTGAGGAAGGTGTCACATCGCTGGGGCTGGAGGGGCCGATGCTGATTGGTGTTGGAAAGGTCTTCCAGGCGGCGAGCCGTCTGACCTGGAGGGGAGAAGAATCCGAATTCCGTCAGCGCCTTTCGCCGAAGCTGGAAACAGCAAGGGGGTGAAAATACAGGCACTCGGACGCTTGGCAAAACGGCCGCCATTTGATTTGTTCGATTAGCTGGCAGAGGAGCATGTCTTCGGCCCGCGTGACGGCGCCCCTTCCCTCTGCCGGCACAGAGCAGGAAACTCCCATGGAGGCGAAGGTTTGAGCGGGCTTGTGATCCGGAACGTTCTGGTCGAAGGCAGCAAAACGGCTGTCGATGTTGCCGTAGAGAGTGGCAAGATTACAGCGATTGGAGTGGAGCTGCCGAAGAACCCGGAAGAGGTGGATGGCAAAGGTGTTCTGCTGGTGCCGGGATTTGTCGAAAGTCATCTTCACCTCGACAAGGCCTGCATTCTCGACCGTTGCCGAAACGAGACCGGTACGCTGCAAGGGGCGATTTCCTCGGTTGCGGAGGCCAAGAAGGGGTTTTCGGAAGTGGATGTCTACGCCCGGGGGCGGAAGGTTCTGGAAAAGGCCATCGTCCAGGGCACCAATGCCATCCGCACACATGTGGAGATCGATCCGGGGATCGGCCTTACGGGGTTTCACGCCATTCAGCGGTTGAAGCAGGATTTCGCCTGGGCGCTGGACCTGCAGATTTGTGTGTTTCCGCAAGAAGGGCTTCTCAACAATCCGGGCACTGCCGAGCTGCTGGAACAGGCGCTTACTGAGGGTGCTGACTTGCTGGGTGGGTGCCCCTACACGGACAGCGATCCCAACGGTCAGATCGCCTGCCTGTTTGAAATGGCCCGGCGACAGGATGTCGATCTCGATTTTCATCTGGATTTCGATCTCGATCCCTCTTGGCGCCACCTTGATGAAATCGCGCGGCAGACAGTGGCCTTCGGCTGGCAGGGCAGGGTTGCGATCGGCCACGTCACCAAGTTGTCGGCCCTTTGCCGAAAGGATCTTCTGGAGGCGGTGCAAATTCTGAAGAGCGCTGATATCGCGCTCACCGTTCTGCCATCGACGGATCTGTTTCTGATGGGACGCGGAAGCGAAAGCCTGGTGCCGCGTGGGGTTGCACCGGCTCATATTTTCCATGAAAACGGCGTCTGCTGCACGGTCGCGACAAACAACGTGCTCAATCCGTTCACGCCTTATGGCGACTGCTCACTGCCGCGCATGGCCAATCTCTATGCCAACGTCCACCAGCTCGGCTCGGAGGCAGAGCTGGAAGCCTGCTTCGAGATGGTGACGGCCGCACCGCGGAGGCTGATCAACAAGGCCCACCGGATCAAGGTGGGGGAAGATGCCACTTTCATCGCTTTGCCGGCGTCGAGCGGCAACCAGATCGTGTCGGAGATCATTCGCCCGGTCTGGGGCATGAAGAACGGCAAATTCACCTTCGAACAGGCTCCAGCAAGGTTGCTCGAACCTTCCGGAACGCATGAGATGCCTTTGCAACAAGGGGCGGGTCGGGTTTCCTAGCTGCTGCTGGTCGTGACGGCCTTTGCCGTGCTGCTGCCACGCGTACGCAGCTCAGCACGCTCCTGCATGTATTTTTCCGCCTCGATCATGTGGCCGCGCATGATCATGCGGCACAGCTCTGCGTCGCCCGCTTTGATCGACCGAAGCAACTTGACCTGATAGTGCAGCCCGGTTTCGCGAAGGGCAGGGTTCGGTTCCTTGTAGATGGACCGGCAGACCGTCATGTCGCGCAGGAGGCTGAGCAGGAACGAGCAGGTAAAGGCCAGAATCGGGTTTCTGCAATGGCGTGCCAGCTCTTCATGAAAATCGAGTTCCGCAAGCCGCTGGGCGTATTCTTCCTCAGCGGTTTTGGGCTCGTCCTCGTAAAGCCGGATGCAACCTTGCAGCGCCTGGAAGGCGTCATCGGTCAGCGTGCCGGCAACCGAAGCGGCAAGCTCCGGCTCCAGCTGTTTTCTGAGCGCATAGATGTCGGCAATCGTCGGCTGGTCGAACAGAAACAGATTGTCCAGCATGCGGATGGCTTCGCCAGGCTCAACGGAGGCGACGAAGACACCACCGCCCGGACCGCTGCGGGTTGAGATGAGCCCCTGGAATTCCAGAACCTTCAGGGCTTCGCGCAGAGATCCCCGTGAGACCTTGACCGTTTCCGGCAGGAGCCAGTCGGCGGGGACCCGGTCACCGGGCCGAAGTCCGGCCTCGACGATCTGTTCACGGATCTGCTGGGCAACCATGTCCGGCCGCCGCAGGCGTTTCCGTTTTTTGGGATCTGTCGCTCCTTCGGGAATTCTCATAGCCGGTTAATCTGCAATGCCTTGTTTTTCGGGATGCCTATGCCTTCCCGAGGGGGTGATAGCAAGCTGCAATATGGTTGTTGCCGCCGGTGGCCTCGTCCGGTGCCGGCTTGCCGGCAACGCAGATATCGGTGCGGTGGGCGCAGCGGGCGGCAAAGGCGCAGCCTTTGGGCGGATTGTAGGGATCCGGCAGTTCGGCCGAAGCGTCTTCGGACATCAGGTCGTGCCTCCCCGGTGCGGGAGCGGAGCGCATCAGCAGATCCGTATAGGGATGGAGCGGATGGCGAAAGATCTCCCTGGCCGGGCCGAGCTCGGCCATCCGGCCGAAGTACATCACCGCCACCCGGTCGCTGACACTTTCCACCACCGAAAGATCGTGGCTGATGAAGATGTAGGTGAGGCCGAAGTCGTCCTTCAACTTGTCCAGAAGGTTCAAGACCTGGGCCTGTACGGACACATCGAGCGCGGACACCGGTTCGTCGAGCACGATGAGTTCCGGACCTGCCGCAAGTGCCCGCGCAATACCGATCCGCTGCGCCTGTCCGCCGGAAAATTCATGCGGATAGCGCTCCAGGAACTCCGGGGCCAGATTGACTGCCTGCAGAAGTTCGGCAAGGCGGGCCTCGCGGCGGTCCGCATTCAGGTCGGTCAGGTGCTTGAGGGGCGCTTCCAGGATGGTGCGGATGGTCTTGCGCGGATTGAGCGAGGCAACCGGGTCCTGGAAGACATATTGAACCTTGCGTGCCAGCGCATTGCGGTCCTTTTTCGCAAGCGCGGCCAGATCCTCACCGTTGAATGTGATCGAGCCGGAGGTAGGCAGGTCGAGACCGACGACGAGACGGGCGAGGGTGGACTTGCCGCAGCCGGATTCCCCGACGACACCAAGAGTCTCACCTTTCTTCACGTCGAGGCTGAGGCCCTGGACCGCATGGACGGCCGGCAGCTGTCCACCAAAGAGCTTCCGCCCGCCGCCGAAAATGCGTTCGACATCCCGAATGGTCAAAAGAGCTTCGCTGTTCATAGGCTTCTGGCTGATCTCGTTCATGCGGCCGCTCCGGAGTTCAACGGAAAGAGGCAGCGGACACCTCGGGTATCCGACGACATTTCAAGCTCAATCTCTCCGGCTCGGCAGGCGGCCTGTGCGTGCGGGCACCGGGCCGCAAAGGCGCAGCCTTCCGGCAGATTGTTGACCACGGGCGGACGGCCTTCGATCGCATCCAGACGCCGCTCGGGTTCGCCCAGAACCGGCACGCATTCGATCAGCTTGGCGGTGTAGGGATGGCGCGGATTGGCCAGAACCTCTTCCGTCGTTCCTGTTTCGACGATCCGTCCGGCATACATGACCGCAACCCGGTCACACAGAGCCGAGACGACGCCGAAGTCGTGGGTAATGAAGAGGATCGCGGCGTTGCGCTCCCGGCGCAGACCGTTCATCAGCGTCAGGATCTGCGACTGTACGGTCACGTCGAGCGCGGTGGTCGGTTCGTCCGCAATCAGCACCTTGGCATCATTGGCCAGCGCCATGGCGATACAGACCCTCTGCCGCATGCCGCCTGAAAGTTCATGCGGGTAGGCGGACAGCCGTTCCTTCGCGTTCGGAATGCGGACAAGCGACAGCAGTTCGATCGCCTTTTCGCGTGCCTTCGAGCCGGATAAGGGCTGGTGCGTGGTGATGGCTTCCGTCAACTGGTCGCCAACGGTGAAAAGCGGATGCAGCGTCGACAGCGGATCCTGGAAGACATAGGCGACCGATCCGCCTCTCAGATCCCGGATGCGGCGGTCACTTGCCGCAAAGAGATCCTCCCCGTCAAGATAGGCCGCACCACCGGCAATCCGGCCGGGAGGTGTCGGCACGAGACCCATGATCGACATGGCGGTGACCGATTTGCCGGAACCGGATTCACCGACGATACCCAGGCATTCGCCCTCTTTCAGGTTCAGATCAACCCCACCGACGGCCTTGTAGACGGAACTGCCGATCTCGAATTCTGTTCGCATCTGCCGGACATCGAGAACGCCGCCCTTTTGGGAAGGCGCGGGAATGTCGTCAGCCTTCCTGTGAACGGCCGTGCGAGAGACTGGCCGTGTCAGCGAGCCGGCGCGCAGGCGCGGGTCGAGAATGTCGCGCACGCCATCGCCGAAGAGGTTGATGCTCATGACCAGTGCGAAGATCATGAGGCCGGGGATGATCGACACATGCGGGGCCGTGAAAAGGATCTTGCGGCCTTCGCCCAGCATGGAGCCGAGGTCTGCCTGGGGCGGCTGTGCGCCAAGGCCGAGGAAGGAGAGACCGGCGGTTTCCAGGATCATCCAGCCGACGGTCGTCGACATGGTGATGACGATGACCGGCAGAACATTGGGCAGAATTTCCAGAAACAGGATCTGCACTGGCGATTTACCGGAGAGCCTTGCCGCATCGACGAATTCCCGCCGGGACAGGCCAAGCGTGATGCCGCGGATGTTTCGGGCAAAGAACGGAATGTTGACGAGGGCGATGGCATAAAGCGCGTTGAGCAGGCCCGGGCCGAGCACGGCGACAATGGCCAGTGCAAGCAGGATATAGGGAAATGCCATCACCATATCGATGCCGCGCATGATCAGCGTATCCGTTCGCCCACCCGCGTAACCGGCAACCAGCCCCAGAAGCGACCCGAAGAAGGCGGCAATGATGGTGGCAGACAGGCCGACGGCGAGTGACACTCGCGTGCCCCAGATCAGCCGCGACAGGATATCCCGGCCCAGATGATCAGTGCCGAGCAGGTGGCCTTCGGCAAAAACCGGCAACAGGCGGTTTGCCGGGGCTGTGACGTCCGGATCCTCCAGCGGCAGGATCGGTGCTGCCAGCGCGATGAGGCAGATCAGCACCAGGACGACAAGGCCGCTGGTTGCCAGTGTATTATTCAGGAGGAGCGCGAGTGTCCCCGGGCGCGAGGATTTCGACTTCGTTTTCGAAGGGGCGCTCATGGTCGTGTCAGTCATCAGCGCAACCTCGGATCCAGTATGGTCTGCACCACGTCCGCGAGCAGATTGAAAAGCACATAGGCTGCTGCCACCACCAGAACGCCACCCTGGACCAGCAGCAGGTCGCGGGTGGAAATGGCGGTCACCAGCATGGAGCCGATACCGGGCCACTGGAACACGGTTTCGATATAGACTGCACCGCCGATGACAAAGCCTGCCTGGATGCCGATGACCGGCACCACGCCGACCAGTGCGGACTTGAAGGCGTGCTTGTAGATGACCTTGCGTTCCGACAAGCCTTTGGCGCGGGCTGTGCGGATATAGTCCTGCCGCAAAACCTCGAGCATGGCGGTGCGGGTCAGACGGGCGATGACGCCGGTTGCGACGACCGAAAGTGTCAGGGCGGGCAGGGTGAGGTGATGGATCAGGTCCACCAGGTCACCGCCGCCATAGATGGCGTACATGCCGGAAGCGGGGAACAGGCGCAGGTTGACGGCAAAGACCAGGATCAGCAGCAGGCCGAGCCAGAAAGACGGCGTGGAGATGCCGATGAGCACCAGCAGCGTGATGATCTTGTCAGCCCAGCCGTATTGGCGGACAGCGGAAACGATACCTGCGAGAAGGCCGAATATCGAGCACAGGACCAGCGATGTGCCGGCCAGGATGAGCGTTGCCGAAAAACGCTCCATCACTTCATCCAGCACCGGACGGTTGAGCGTGTAGGACCTGCCGAGATCGCCCTGGAACAGATTACCGATCCAGATGAGGTATTGTTCGAACAAGGTCTTGTCGAGGCCGAGGTCTCGGTTGAGTTTGGCAACGTTCTCCGGCGTCGCATAAGAACCCAGAATGGCTGTGGCCGGATCGCCCGGGATCATGGCCATGATCAGGAAGACGATGATCGTCAACCCGAACAGAACGGGGATGGCAGCCAGCAGACGCTTGGCAATATTGGCAGCCAATGGTCTCTCCCTCTTTCTGAGTGCTCAACCGTCCGATCCGGATCTCATCCAGAAAGTCAGGCTTTGCCAATCATTGGCCCCTCATCCTGAGGAAGCGCGAAGCGCTGTCTCGAAGGATGGGCCGCTTGCTCCTGAGTATGCCGCCCATCCTTCGAGACGCGCGAAATCGCGCTCCTCAGGATGAGGTCTTCTGGTGGGGTACGCTTGCCCCGGCAACTCAAGAAATTCCGGAAAGGTCCGAATACGAAAATCCCGGCAGACCGTTTAAGGTCCGCCGGGAAGGTTTTTCGTTATTGAGGCTTCTTTACGTCCTGAAGCATCAGGAAGAAGGACGGCTGCAGCTTGAAGTCTTCGACCGATGCCTTGGTGACGGCATTCTGTTTCCAGTTGGCGACGAAGACCCAGGGGGCGTCCTCATGAACGATGTCCTGCATTTCCTTGTAGAGCTTGGCGCGTTCAGCCTGATCGGTTTCCTCACGGGCCTTCTCCAGCAGTTCGTCCACCTTGGCGTTGGAGTAGTAGCCGGAGTTGAAACCGCCCTGTTCCGGCATGGCTTCCGTGCGCAGGGCCAGGAACGGCAGCGTGTCCGGATCGTTGGTCATCCAGGCCATTTCCGCCATGGCAGCCTTGCCCTGAAGGCCCGGGTTCACCTTACCGAGGAAGGTGTTCCATTCGTAGGTTTCGATCTTGACCTTCATGCCGACGGCCTGGAGATCAGCCTGGATGGCCGTGCCCATGGCAATCGGATCCAGCATGCCGGAGCCGCCTTCCGTGACGTAGAAGGTGATCTCCTCGCCGTTGTATTCGGCTTCCTTCAGAAGTTCCTTAGCCTTTTCCGGATCATACGGATACGGCTCCAGGCTTTCGTTGTAGGCCCAGGCGAACGCAGGCGGTGTCGGGCCGGCGGCAACCTCGGCAGTGCCTTGCAGGATGTTTTCCACCAGCGCCTTCTTGTTGATGGCATAGTTGGCGGCCTGACGTGCAGCCTTGATATCGAACGGGGATTCGCGTGCGTTCAGGATCAGGAACCAGACGTGAGGACCTGCCTGCTCCAGTACCTTGAAGGTTGAATCGTCCTTGAACTGCTGAAGGCTGTCGGGCGGCACTTCAACCATCACATCCAGCCCACCGGAGAGCATTTCGGCAATGCGGGTGTTGGCGTCGGTGATGGGACGGTAGATCACTGCTTCCAGCTCTGGTGCGCCATCCCAATAGTCGTCGTTGCGCACGGCAACCACCTTGGCGTTGGCTTGCCACTCGGCAAACTTGTAAGCACCCGTTCCGGAAGGATGACGACCGAAATCCTTGCCGTATTGCTTCACGGCTTCGGGCGAGACGATCAGTCCTGTCGGATAGGCAAGGTTGGACAGGAAGGGCGCATATGGGGCGCTGAGATTGAAGGTGACGGTGTTCTCGTCATCGACAACAACTTCCTCAACGGTGGAGAAGAAGAACGCCAGCGGGAAGGGACCCGTGTCGTGATAGGGGTTTTCCTCGTTCAACATGCGATCGAAGTTGAACTTCACGGCTTCGGCGTTGAACGGCGAGCCGTCATGGAACTTCACGCCTTCCCGCAGCTTGAATGTGTAGGTCTTGCCGTCTTCCGAAATGGTCCAGCTTTCGGCGAGGGACGGTTCAACCTCCAGCGTGCCGTCCTTGTAGCGCACAAGGCCGTCATAGATGTTCACCAGGATGCGGAAGTCGTTGACCGCCGTGACAGCGTGCGGGTCGAGCGACTTGGGTTCCGCGATCTGGCCGACGACCAGAATATTCGGTGGCGTTTGCGCCTGCACCTGGGGTGCAAAGGCGAGGAAGGCCGAGGCGAACGCCGCGGCTAGGAATTTTTTCATGACCATTCCCCTCGTTGTTTCTGACGAATAATTAATCATGATAAATTGCAATGCTGCAATAATTATTTCATATTTATTTTCATTCGAGGGTTGTGCCTTCGACACAAAACAAACGCTTAATCGCTGATAAATAGAGGAAAACAAGGATGCCGCAGCATGATATCCGTATCGATCCGGAGCGCCTCAAAACGCTTCTCAACGGAGTGAATCGCTTCGGCTATGTTCCCGAAACCGGTGGCTACACGCGGCCGGGCTTCACCCGTGTCGACCTGGAGTGCCGCGACTGGTTCGAGGCCCAGATGAAGGCTGACGGGTTGCAGGTCTGGAGAGACGGCGCGCTCAATCTGTTCGGGCGGTATGGGCCCGAAGCCGGGCCGTGCGTCATGGCCGGGTCGCATCTCGACACTGTGGTCAATGGTGGCGCCTTCGACGGCTCGCTTGGGGCCTGTGTGGCTCTGGAATGCGTGCGCACGATGAAGGATGCCGGCATTATGCCGCAAACGGCGATTGAAGTTGCCGCGACTTCCGAGGAAGAGGGGCGCTTTGGTGGCATGCTTGGTTCTCAGGCCATTGCCGGTGCCATTACGCCAGCATGGATCGAACAGGCCGTTGATGCCGACGGGATCCAGCTTCGAGATGCCATGATCGGTCTTGGCCTCGAGCCGACGGATATCCTGAAAGCCGCTCGGCCGGCTGGGTCGATCAAGGCCTTTCTGGAACTTCACATCGAGCAGGGACCTGTGCTGGAAGACGAGGGCCTGCCGATCGGGATTGCCGAGGAGGTTTCCGGCGTCTGCTACATGGAACTGGAGCTGACCGGCATTGCCAACCATTCGGGCACGACGCCCATGCATTTGCGGTCGGATGCTTTTGCTGGCCTGTCAGAGCTTGCCGGAACGATTCCGGACCTGATCCATATGCACGGAACCGACCAGACCCGCTTTACCATCGGCCATGTCGAACTTTCCCCGAACCATCCGCACACGATTCCGGGCTGTGCGGTCTTTTCGGTGATTCTGCGCGATACCTCCGAAGAGATCATGGTCGGTCTTAAATCGCGGTTCCTGGAAAGTGCCGATATCGTCGCCAATCGGCACAGTCTCACATTACGCAAGAGCGAGCGAAGCTGGCTGTCACCGGTCGCCCTTGATGCGGGCCTTGCCGACACGCTGGTGAGCCTGGCGGAACGGGATGGATTGCCGGTGCGGCGCATGCCCTCCGGTGCGGGGCACGATGCCCAGACAATGCAGTCTTTCTGCCCTTCCGGGCTGATCTTCGTTCCCAGCCGGGCCGGCATCAGCCATGCCCCGGAAGAGCACAGTGAGTGGTCCGATATCGAGAAGGGTGCCAACCTCATGTTGCAGGCGTTGATCGACCTGTCCGTGTGACCCGTTTGCTGGTGCCTGCCGGCAACTGCAACTTTCACCCTTTCATTGCCGGGCGGGCTCGGCTAGGCTTTTCAAAAGTAAGGCATATCGTTTGCGGCGGCATGCTGTTCAAAGTCGTGGAAACTGACAATCCCGTCCATTTGCCAAAGGGGGTGCCATGGAAACTCGGATTGCCGGACACAGGGTCCGCGCTGCCTTGAGGTCTGCCGCGACGGCCAGCCTGATATGCAGTGTTCCGCTGTTGCAGGGATGTGCGCTGTCCGATGCTCCGGTCCTCTTTCCCAAGGGACCGATTGCGCTGGCGGAGCGGGATCTGCTTTTCACGGCATTCGGTATCATGATGATCGTCGCGATACCTGCCATTCTCCTGACGCTCCTGTTTGCCTGGCGGTATCGCAAGCGTACCCGAAACACCGCCGACTACGCCCCCGAATGGGACGGCTCCTGGGGCATCGAAGCCGTGGTCTGGCTGGTTCCTGCCGCAATCGTGGTGGTGATCGGAACCATTGTCTGGGACGCAACCCATCGGCTCGATCCTTACAAGCCTCTGGTGGCCGACAAGCCGGCCTTCAAGGTGCAGGCCGTGGCGCTCGACTGGAAATGGCTGTTCCTCTATCCGGAACTCGGCACGGCAAGCGTCAATGAACTTGCCTTCCCGGCAGACCGCCCGCTGACCATCGAGATCACCTCCGACACGGTCATGAATTCTCTGATGATTCCCGCTCTCGGCGGACAGATCTACGCCATGGCGGGCATGCGATCCGAAGTGAACCTGATCGCCGATGGTCCGGGAACCTTCAACGGTCGCAACACCATGTATTCCGGTGACGGCTTTTCCGACCAGCATTTCAAGGCCCATGCCATGAGTGAAGCGGATTTCGCCGCCTGGAAGGAAAAGGTGACGGGCGCTTCGGATGTCCTGGATGCCAAGGCCTACGTGGAGCTGCACAAGAAGAGTGTTGCCGATCCCGTGCGCTACTATTCGTCCTTCGAGACGGATCTCTTTTCAATCATCCTGCGCAAATACGCGCCGATTGTCGGGCCTTACGAAAGCAAGGCCGCCGAACTCATCTGCCGGGGGGCCGTTTGATGCTGGGACGTCTGACTATCGAGGCCCTGCCGTTCTATTCCTGGGTGGCCATGGGTGGGGCAGCGGTAACTGTCGGCGGCGGGATTGCCGTCTTCCTGCTGATCACCTGGCTGCGGGCCTGGAAGGTGCTGTGGACAGACTGGCTGACCAGCGTCGACCACAAGAAGATCGGCATCATGTATGTGGTGCTGGCTTTGGTGATGCTGGTTCGCGGTTTTGTCGACGCGTTGATGATGCGGGCGCAGCAAGCGTTTTCGTTGAATACGGAAGGCTATCTGCCGCCGGAGCATTTCGAGCAGATCTTTTCCTCCCACGGCACCATCATGATCTTTTTCGTCGCGATGCCGTTCCTGACCGGGTTGATCAACATCATCGTGCCGCAACAGATCGGCGCGCGCGATGTGGCCTTTCCGTTCCTGAATTCCGTCAGCCTCTGGATGACGGCCGCCGGTGCGGCTCTGGTGCTGATATCGCTTGTCGTCGGCAAGTTCTCTCAAGCCGGCTGGACGGGCTATCCGCCGTATTCCGGAGTTGAATACAGTCCGGGTGTCGGTGTCGACTACTGGCTGTGGGCGCTGATCACCAGCGGGGTGGGCAGTACGCTTTCAGGCATCAATTTCATCGTCACGATCGTCAAGAACCGCTGTCCGGGCATGACCTTCATGCGCATGCCGATGTTCACCTGGACGACGCTGTGCATTTCCATCCTGATCGCCTTTGCCTTTCCGGCGCTGACGGTGGTTGCGGGGCAGTTGACGCTCGACCGGACGCTCGGATTCCATTTCTTCACCAACGGCGATGGCGGCAACATGATGATGTTTGCCAACCTGCTGTGGATCTGGGGCCATCCGGAGGTCTACATCCTGATCCTGCCGGCCTTCGGCATCTTTTCCGAAGTGGTGGCCACCTTCTCGCGCAAGCGGCTGTTCGGCTACACATCGCTGGTCTATGCGACCGCCTGTATCGCGCTCCTGTCCTTCACGGTCTGGCTGCACCACTTCTTCACGATGGGTTCATCGGCCAACGTCAACGCCATCTTCGGGATCGCGACGATGATCATCGCGGTGCCGACAGGCGTGAAGATCTTCGACTGGCTGTTCACCATGTACAAGGGCCGGATCGAGTTCCACCCGTCCATGGTCTACACGATCGGCTTCATGGTGACCTTCGTCATCGGTGGCGTGACCGGGGTTCTGCTGGCGTTGCCGCCGGCCGATTACCTGATGCACAATTCCACCTTCCTGGTGGCGCACTTCCATAACATGCTGATCCCCGGGGCGCTGTTCGGCTACTTCGCCGGGCTGAACTACTGGTTCCCGAAAGCCTTCGGTTTCAAACTCGACACCAAGTGGGGCATCAGGTCCTTCTGGTGCTGGATCATCGGTTTCTATCTCGCCTTCATGCCGCTCTATGTGCTCGGCTTCAAAGGTATGAGCCGGCGGATGGAGCATTACGCCGATCCGACCTGGCAGCCTTATCTGATCGTCGCAGCGATTGGCGCATTGTTCGTCCTGTGCGGCATCGCCTGCATTGCCATCCAGCTTTACGTGTCAGCCAAGACTTGGGGGTCCGCCCGGGATATCACGGGGGATCCGTGGAACGGGCGAACCCTTGAATGGGCAACGTCGTCTCCGCCGGCACCCTATAATTTCGCGGTTCTGCCAGAGGTGACCGACATCGACGCCTTCCACGACATGAAGATCCTGGGGCAGGCCTATCAGCCGCCGCAGCATTACGAAGACATCGTCATGCCGAAAAACACCTGGATCGGGCCTGCACTCGGCGCGCTGGCCTTTGCACTTGGCTTCGCGTTCGTCTGGTATATCTGGTGGCTGGTGGCCCTGTGTTTCGTGCTCTCGCTCGTGTGCGTCGGCATCCGCGCCTCGGATGACAACAGCGAGTTCGTACTGCCGGCGGCAGAAGTCGCGCGGATCGAGCGCGAACGCCTTGCGCAGATTTCACCGGCCGACATGCATGACATGCGCGATTTTGTGCCGCGCGGTGCCGCTTCCGGCGCACCGTTGACCGGAACGGTTTAGGGGAGGGGCCGATGTCTGCTGCAACCATTCTGGAAGAAGAACAGAAGCACGCCCTCCATTCGCGGGAGTTCGGCTTCTGGATCTATCTGATGACCGACGCAGTCATCTTCGCACTGCTGTTTGCTACCTATGCGGTTCTTTCGGAAAATTCCGCGGCGGGGCCGACCTCAAAGGACCTCTTCGACCTTAGCAGGACTGCAATTGAAACCGGTTTGCTGCTTGTCTCCAGCCTGACCTTCGGGATGGCGAGCATTGCCCTGATGCACGATCAGAAAGGCCGTGTGGTCCAGTGGCTTTTTGTGACCTTGCTGCTCGGTCTTGCCTTCCTGGCGATGGAGATGAGCGAATTTGGTGGCATGATCGAAAAAGGTGCAGGGCCGGAAGTCAGCGGCTTTCTGTCTGCTTTCTTTACGCTCGTGGGAACCCACGGCCTGCATGTGGCCTTCGGGTCACTTGGTATCGTGGTGATGATCGGTCAGATGCTGGTCAAGGGATTGACGGCGCCGGTACGCTCCCGGCTGATGCGGCTCGGGCTTTTCTGGCATTTTCTCGACATTGTCTGGATCGGGATCTTTTCGGCGGTGTATCTGCCGGGCGTTCTATAGGGGGCACATATGAACCATTCCGCTGAACGTAGCCTGTCCACCTATCTTACCGGGTTTGTCCTTGCTGTCCTGCTGACAGCCATTCCTTTCGCCCTTGTCTGGGGCGGACTGCTTGCCGGCAGTGCGGTCTACGCTGTCATCGCCGTTGCTGCAGTGTTGCAGGTAATTGTGCATCTGGTGTTTTTCCTCCACATCGATCTGAGGTCCACCCCGGCAGAAAACCTGTTTTTCCTGGCCTTTGCAGCGGTGCTCATCTTCATCATGGTGGGCGGCAGCCTCTGGATCATGATGGATCTCCATCACCGGATGCAGTGAACGTCAAAGGGGTGGGCGGCAGCCCAGGGCTGTCGGGCTCCCATCAGACTGGAAGGAGAAGGATATGACAAGTATTCGCACCTTGCTGGTTGGAAGCATTCTTGCCGCCGGCTTCCTGCTTATGGGCGCAGCCGCCGCATTTGCTGACTGTCAGGCCGACATCGACAAGGTCGAAAATGCGGTAGTCCACTCCGAGCGCGAGGGCATCGACATCACCGTAGCGGAGAAAATGCGCGAACTGCTCGAAGAAGCGAACAAGGAACGGCGCGCAGGCAACGAGGCCAAATGCCAGGAACTGATCAATCAGGCAAAATACATCGGCGACGTGGAATGATAGCCGATATTGTGCCTGTTCGTCTGGTCGACCGGCTGAGCCTTGGATACTAGAACCCATTCCGGAACCGGCGTGGGGAAACATGATTTCGGTTGTTCTTGAATGAAATCCTGCCGCGACATTGCGATTGTGGGGGCCGGTATAGCCGGCTCGATCGCAGCTCTGGAACTTGCGGAACGGGGAAATCGCATCGTGCTTTACGATGCCGGGGCAGAACCGCTTACTGCAGCTTCGCTTGTCAACGAAGGCAAGATACACCTCGGGTTCGTATATGGTGGTGACACGTCTGGACTGACGGCCCGGCGGATGATCGACGGTGCCCTTCTATTCCGGTCCATCATATGCCGGTGGATGTCGGAAGACCATTTTGCCTCTTCCGTGACGCAACCATTCGATTATGCCATTCCTGAAGGGTCCCAGCTTTCCGCGAGCGCCGTGGAACAGCACTTCAAACAGGTTCAGGAAATTCTCCGAGAGCGGCTAGCCGCCCCAAATACCGATTATCTCGGCGAGGTGGACTTGCCTGCCTTCCGTCGCATGACGTCACATCCTTATGGATCAGAGGCCGGCAAGATCGAAGCTGCCTTCGTGACACCGGAACGATCCGTTGACACCCACATCATTGCTGCTGCACTTCGATCCGCGGTGCTGGCACACCCGTTTATCGACTTCCGGGCAAACCACAGGGTGTCCCGTTTCAATGCAAGCCGCTCCGGTTGGCAGGTGGTTGGTGGACATGGCGCTGACGGCCCATTTGACCGAGTGCTTAACGCCGCCTGGGAGCAGCGCCGATTTCTGGATCATGCCAGCGGTTTTTCCGATGATGCCTCCTGGTTCTTGCGCTACAAGATGGCGGTGCTGTTGCCGGATGTTGTCGAAGATCTTGCGAATGTCACGCTCATGTTGGGGCGATACGGAGACGTGGTACGTTATGACGGTGGCCGGGTGTATCTTTCCTGGTATCCGGTAATGATGCTTGCCAACACGCCGGAACTGTTGCTGAAAGTCCCGGAACTTACGTCGTCCCGGAAGGCTGAGATCGTTCGCAGCTCTGTTGCGGCACTCGCAGCCTACTATCCGAAGATCGGACAGTTCCTGCAGGTGCCTGCGATAGATAATCCGTCGCTGATTGGCGGAATTATTGATGCCAGAGGCGCAAGCGATATCGATGATCGCGTCAGCGATCTGCATAAGCGCAGCAGGATTGGCCCGGATCATTTGGCCAAGGGATATTGCAGCCTCGATACCGGCAAATACACGACCGCGCCAATGTTCGCGCTTGAAGCGGCAAACGCTCTGGCGCCTGCGAGCCGAGCTCATCAAGTCATCGCCTCATGACGTTTTCTACGATCTGGCCGGGCAAGCGGCCACTGCTGACGATCTGCATTCCGGCTTATCGCCCGCAGGACTTTCTGGAGCGCGTGCTTACGTCGGTCCAGGCCCAGACATTTCGTGATTTTCGGGTTGTCATCTCCAATGACGGCGGATTTGAGCGGGAAAGCTTCGAGCGGTTTCGTCGTGTGGCCAATGTCCGTATCCACCATCAGCCGGGTCGCCTCGGTTGGGTGGAAAACGCCAACTGGCTGATCAGAAGGGTGAAGACGCCATATTTTGCCATCCTGCCACAGGACGACACGATTGAGCCGGACTATTACGCCGCGCTTGTGGATCTCCTTGAAAAGACACCTGCGGCTGGAAGTGCCTGTACCGCAATCCAGACCGTTGGCAGGCCGGATGAACACATCATCCGCAGTAAAAACGTGATCGGAGATCTGGCGGAACGGGTCAGCCAGGTGTTCGGGATGAGCTATGCAGGCGTGAGTTTTCGTGCGGTCAACCGGACACCGGCAAACCTGAGTGATCTGACCGTTCCCGGAAACCGGTTCGACAATATGTTCGCCGACAGTACCTGGATCATGCGCCAGGCGATCCAGGGAGATATGCTTTATCTCGACCGGCCTCTCTACAAGAAGCTCTACCACAGCGGCAACACACATCTGGGCTGGCTGGAAACCCCGGCCAGAACCCTTGCATTGGCCTGGATGCGCTATTGCCTACAGATGGCAATCTATGCGGCGAGGTCCATGGTAGGTGAGACACAGCGCGAAGCCATAGGCGACCTTGCCTGCAAGCGGGCATTTTCCAGAGATAGTGGGGTGAGACCATTGGCCGTCAGCAGCGCGTTCGACGCGACTTGGAGCCAGAGTGAACAAGATCTTCGGCGAGACCGGATGAAGACGGCGCTATGGCGTTCACTGCTGCAAGGGCAGGGCGGTTGCAACACGTGGCGCAGATACATGCACCGCTTGGTCTGAAGCACCTGACGGCGCGGAGGCCGCAGCAAGCTGCGCAGTAGAAATACCAACTGGTTTGGGAAAAATGGTGCCGGCAGCAGGATTCGAACCCGCGACCCCGAGATTACAAATCACGTGCTCTACCAGCTGAGCTATACCGGCGCCGGGAATGGCTTCTACCAGATTGGGCGCGCTTGTCCATGCCCTGATCTGCATTTTTCGATTCTGATTCCGGAAAATCCCCTAAACCTCTCAATTTATTTCGAAAACCCGGTGGCTGCTGTGGATAGTGTGGCTCCTGGTGCGTGATATGCCTTCGCACGCCCTGGCACCACGTCGGCTCGAATCCGCAGGCTGTTCTGCATTTTCCAGCAGCTGGGACACGAAAGACAAACGCTTCACTTCCGCGGGTCGTCATTGGCCGTATTTTTGAAGGTTGGAGTCTTTTCCGGGTCTTCTGGCAAAGCGCTGGTGTGGCACTTTAGAAGCTGAATGCAGTTTTCTGCCCGTGAAAGGGGCGAGGCCGGCCTGAGTGCCGGTTCCGCTGGCAGGCGCTGTGGTCCGTCGAGCTGGACGGGGTTTTTCGGCATGAGCCTGGAATGGCAGCTTCCCGTTCCAATGGCTTGCTTGACCTGGTCGCGGGCAATGCCGGGCAGTAAACTGGCAGCTCCTACGCAAATGCTGCGCGGGGCGAGCGCATCAGACATACTTTCTAGAAAGGAGAGGGGCCTTACAGCCCCATCTTCATCCGCGCCACATAGAGTGACAGAACGGCGGCATTGGAAACATTGAGCGAGCGAATCTCGCCGGGCATGTCGAGCCGGGCCGTCAGCCCGCAGGCCTCGCGCACACCCTGACGCACGCCCTTGCCTTCCGACCCAAGCACCAGAACGGCCCTGTCGCTGAACGGTGTTTCTTCAAGGCTCGCCGGGCCATCGCTGTCCAAAGCAATGCAGGAAAAGCCTTCGTCCTTCATTTCGGCGACGAAGCGGGCCATGTTTTTCACCCGGACATGTTTGATCATGTCGAGCGCACCGGAAGCGGATTTCGCCAGAACGGAGCCTTCTTCCGGTGCATGGCGTTCGGTCGTTACCACCGCATCGGCATCGAGCGCGACAGCCGAGCGCAGGATAGCGCCGACATTGTGTGGGTCGGTCACCTGGTCAAGCGCCAACACCAGCCGGGCACCCTTCAGATGCTCGGCGCCATAGGCGGGCAGGGGGTCGGCTTCCAGAATCATGCCCTGATGAACGGCATCCTTGGTCACCATCCGGTCCAGGGCGCGGGGCATCATGGATTCGACAGGGACATCGATCTTCACACCGCGCTCTTCAAGACGGCGAAGTGCGTTGTCCGTCGCGAACAGTTTCAGCCGCTTGCGATCCTTGTTGGCAAAGGCCGCTTCCACCGTATGCAGGCCATAAAGCAGCACCGGACCTTCCGGTGGCAGCCCCGGCCGCCGCGGCGCTGGTTTGCCGCCGAATTTCTTGTTGCCGCGAAAGCCCGGCTTGCCGGCTGGGCGCGAAGGTTTCTTGTCGTCACTCATGGCGCAGCTCTACCGGGATTTCCACTTAAGGAAAAGAGGGAAAGACAGCGGGGCTGTTCCTTCACCGATGGTTCAAGAGGGCTTCAGGATCATGCAGCTGACGGTGCCGTGGGCGATCAGCTTGCCTGCAGCATCTCGCAGGTCGCCTTCGGAGGTCGCCAGACGGGACCCGCGATGAACGATCCTGCCTTCGCAGATCACTTCGCCGCTCGTTTCAAGCAGCGGACGGACCATGTTCACATTGAGCGTCGTGGTCGTGTAGAATTCACCCGGTTTCAGGGTGGTGTGAACCGCGCAGCTCAGCGCCGTGTCGATCAGCGTCGATATCCAGCCACCATGCACTGTCCCGAGCGGGTTCAGGAACTCGCGTGCCGGCAGACCTGTGAAGACGGCCCGGCCCTCGGCAAATTCCTTCATTCTTATATTGGAGTGAACCATGATCGGTGGAGCTGGCAGGTCACCCGCCATCATCCGTTCGAAGATGTCCAAACCTGACAGGGTGGCAAAGGCTGCCTTTGGAAGCGCGCCAAGGGTGTGGGTCTTGCCGTTTTCGGTCAGCGTCTGGGGATCGCTCATGATTGGTGTCCTGAAAGGGAGGTCTCGTCGTGGTCTGATTGGGAGGGAGTGTCTTCGGTAGGTTTTTCCTGGCTTTCCAGAATGTGAACCGCCTTGCGCAACGTGGACATCTGGGTGCGAACGGCATCAGCGCCATCCGGACCAAGCAATGTGCTGACCGCTTCTTGCGCCTTGAGCCAGGTGCGGTGGATCTCAATCACCTTTGCCTCGCCCAGTGGTGTCAGCACTGGAAGAACCTTTCGGCCGTTTCCGTCTTGCCGGCATACGAGGCCAGCAGCTTCGAGAGGCTTGAGGTTTCGGGCCAGCGTTGATCGGTCAATGCCGAGAAAACGTGCGATCTCTGCCGCCGAACTTGCAGACCCGTCAGCTATGGCAGCCAGAAGCTGGGCCTGGGTCAGTTCAAGGCCAAGCTCTGCCATATGCCTATTATAATGACGGGTCAGAAGATTGGCGGTGCGCCGGGCAGCGTGACCGAGGCAGGTTCGGCCCATGTGCTGGAAGTCGATATCTTTGAGAGAAGAGGACATTTGTTGTAGATACAACAACCAAAGAATCTGCTCAAGGGTGCAGTCGTATCCGACAGGATTTTCAAAAGGGCAGCAGGTGCAGGCATTGGCACAAATGGCCTCGTCAAAGGAACGAGCGCGTTGATGAAAGTTGTCCACAGGCTGGGGTCGAATGATGCCGGATTTTGAGCAGAACGCAGGGGAACCGTGACATCGCAGCCGTGCTGCGGCAATCTGGTGGTGCCGTCAGCCTTGGCAATCGCTCACGTTCGAAGCGTCTGTTTCGCGCGTCCTGCTGATTTTGTTCATTTCTTTGCAAAATCGGCGTTGACAGGGCGGGGCCCTATCTGCATAACACGCGCCACGGGATTGCTCGCCCCTTCCGGGCGGGCTCTTCGGTAAGCCATCCTGATCGCTTCGGCGTGAAGCAGGACGAGATGGAGGAGTGCCCGAGTGGCTAAAGGGGACGGACTGTAAATCCGTTGGCTATGCCTACGTTGGTTCGAATCCAACCTCCTCCACCATCGTTTCTGGTTCTCTCGTTGTGCGGGTGTAGCTCAATGGTAGAGCAGCAGCCTTCCAAGCTGACGACGAGGGTTCGATTCCCTTCACCCGCTCCATCATGGGTGCTGATCGGAGTGTCCGGAACGGAAGGCTCTTTCGCCCGGAAATCCTGACAAGAAGTTCAACGGGAAGCAATTCGTCGCTCGTGGATCTGTCCAAGGCGCCGGAACGCGTCCCGCCTCGACCTAATTCGACCGAACCGAGTATTGGACAGAGAGCGACGCCGATGGCGAAGGAAAAATTTGAGCGCAACAAGCCGCACGTTAACATTGGCACGATTGGCCACGTTGACCACGGCAAGACGACGCTGACCGCAGCAATCACCATGACGCTGGCCGAAACCGGCGGTGCGACTGCAAAAGCTTACGACGAAATCGACGGCGCGCCTGAAGAAAAGGCTCGCGGCATCACCATCTCCACGGCGCACGTTGAGTATGAGACGGAAAACCGTCACTACGCTCACGTCGACTGCCCTGGTCACGCCGACTACGTCAAGAACATGATCACCGGTGCAGCGCAGATGGACGGCGCGATCCTGGTGTGTTCTGCCGCTGACGGCCCGATGCCGCAGACCCGCGAACACATCCTCCTGGCTCGCCAGGTTGGTGTTCCGGCTCTGGTCGTGTTCATGAACAAGGTTGACCAGGTCGACGACGAAGAGCTTCTCGAGCTCGTCGAAATGGAAATCCGCGAACTGCTGTCTTCCTACGAATTCCCGGGCGACGACATTCCGATCGTCAAGGGTTCTGCGCTGGCAGCCGTTGAAAACCGCGATCCGGCCATCGGCCGCGATGCGATCCGTGAGCTGATGGCTCAGGTCGACGCCTACATCCCGACCCCGGAGCGTCCGAAGGACCTTCCGTTCCTGATGCCGATCGAAGACGTCTTCTCGATCTCCGGCCGTGGTACGGTTGTGACCGGTCGTGTCGAGCGCGGCATCGTCAAGGTTGGCGAAGAAGTCGAAATCGTCGGCATCAAGGACACGCAGAAGACCACGGTCACCGGCGTTGAAATGTTCCGCAAGCTGCTGGACAGCGGCGAAGCAGGCGACAACATCGGCGCTCTGATCCGCGGTATCGCACGTGAAGACGTTGAGCGTGGCCAGGTTCTTTGCAAGCCGGGTACTGTTACCCCGCACACGAAGTTCAAGGCCGAGGCTTACATCCTCACGAAAGAAGAAGGTGGTCGTCACACCCCGTTCTTCACCAACTACCGCCCGCAGTTCTACTTCCGTACGACGGACGTGACCGGTGTGGTGTCCCTGCCGGAAGGCACGGAAATGGTGATGCCGGGCGACAACGTCTCCGTCGAGGTTGAGCTGATCGTGCCGATCGCCATGGAAGAAGGCCTGCGCTTCGCTATCCGCGAAGGTGGCCGTACCGTCGGCGCCGGCGTCGTCGCATCCATCATCGAATAAGATGAAATCGGCCTGCCGGGCCTTGTGCCCGGCAGGACCACCTCTTAAGTCTTGCGATGTGTGGCTTCAGAGGGTATCAGGAGCAAGTTCGTCCAGGCGGACTTCTGAAGGGGTATAGCTCAGCTGGTAGAGCGACGGTCTCCAAAACCGTAGGTCGCGGGTTCGAACCCTGCTGCCCCTGCCAATTTGCTCTTGATTAATCAGCCTCGAGGGCTTAAAGAGTTTCCTCGAGTGAGGCGCGCGAAGTTTTTCGCGCGCCCACTCGTATTTAACAGACCGGAATCGGAATGGCGAAGACCAATCCCTTTAAATTCATCCAGGAAGTACGTGCGGAAACGTCCAAGGTCACTTGGCCGACGCGCAAGGAAACGGCGGTAACCACCGTGATGGTCTTCATCATGGTCGTGATTGCTGCAATCTTTTTTCTCGTGGCAGATCAGTTGATGGGCTTCGGGATCGGCTATCTTCTGGGTGTCGGCGGTTAATTTCAGGCAGCCGCCCGGGCGATTGTCCGGTTTGAAGACAAAGAACAAGAAACGGAACTGAGATCCATGGCCAAGCGCTGGTACATTGTGCACGCCTACTCCAATTTCGAGAAGAAGGTCGCCGAGTCCATTCGCGAAAAGGCCGAGCAGAAGGGTTTGTCCGATCTGTTCGAGGAAATTCTCGTTCCGATGGAAAAGGTCGTTGAAGTGCGCCGTGGCCGCAAGGTCGACGCCGAGCGCAAGTTCTTCCCGGGTTATGTCCTGGTGAAGATGGAAATGACCAACGAGGCGTTCCACCTGATCAAGGATACGCCGAAGGTAACCGGGTTCCTGGGCGCGGATCAAAAGCCGATGCCGATCCCGGAAAAAGAAGCAATGCGCATCATCAACCAGGTTCAGGAGGGCGTTGACCGGCCGAAGCCGTCCGTCACCTTCGAGGTTGGCGAGCAGGTGCGTGTTTCCGATGGCCCGTTTGCGTCCTTCTCCGGCCTTGTCGAGGAAGTCGACGACGAGCGCGCACGTCTCAAGGTGGCTGTGTCCATCTTCGGCCGCGCGACGCCGGTGGAACTGGAATTCGGTCAGGTCGACAAGCTCTGATCGTTTGCTGCCCCGAGGGGTGGCTTGAGAGCCCGGTTGTGGTGTCCGGTAGGATGCGGTTTCCGGGATGAAAGGGTGGAAGGTTCTGGAGCTCTTCGCCGGGTTCCGCAAAAGAGCCGGACCACCAACTCCCAAGCAGCCGGAGAGCCATCCGGCTGTGTATGACTGGAGAGAAACATGGCGAAAAAAATTGAAGGTTTCCTGAAACTTCAGGTGCCGGCAGGTTCCGCTACTCCGTCGCCGCCCATTGGTCCGGCGCTCGGCCAGCGTGGTCTGAACATCATGGAATTCTGCAAGGCGTTCAATGCCGCTACGCAGGATGCTGAAAAGGGCGCTCCGTGCCCGACCGTGATTACTTACTACTCCGACAAGTCCTTCACGTTCGAAGTGAAGACGGCTCCGGTCAGCTTCTTCCTGAAGAAAGCTGCGAAGCTGCAGAAGGGTTCCCAGACCCCGGGCCGTGGCACGGTTGGTTCTGTGACCAAGGCTCAGGTGAAGGAAATCGCCGAAGCCAAGATGAAGGACCTGAACGCCAACGACGTCGAAGCAGCGATGCTGATGGTCGAAGGCTCCGCCCGGTCCATGGGCCTCGAGGTAACGGAGTAAGATCATGGCGAAGGTTGGAAAGCGTATCAAATCAGCGCGTGAAGGTATCGACCGCAACAAGCTGTATTCCCTGAACGAAGCCATCGGCCTCGTGAAGGACCGTTCCAAGACCAAGTTCGACGAAACCGTTGAAGTTGCGATCAATCTCGGTGTTGACCCGCGCCATGCAGACCAGATGGTCCGCGGCGTGTGCATCCTGCCGAACGGCACCGGCAAGACCGTTCGTGTTGCCGTGTTCGCACGTGGCGACAAGGCCGAGGAAGCCAAGGCAGCTGGTGCCGATATCGTCGGTGCTGAAGAGCTGGTTCAGGAAGTTCAGGGCGGCAAGATCGACTTCGATCGCTGCATTGCAACTCCGGACATGATGCCGCTCGTCGGCCGTCTCGGCAAGGTTCTGGGCCCGCGCGGCCTGATGCCGAACCCGAAAGTCGGTACCGTGACCCCGGACGTTAAGTCCGCCGTCAACGATGCCAAGGGTGGTGCTGTTCAGTTCCGCGTCGAAAAGGCCGGTATCGTTCATGCCGGCGTCGGCAAGGTGTCCTTCTCCGAAGAAGCGATCACCGAAAACGTCAAGGCTCTGCTGGACGCCGTCCAGAAGGCCAAGCCGTCCGGCGCAAAAGGCACCTACCTGAAGCGCATTGCCGTGTCCTCCACGATGGGCCCGGGCGTAAAGGTCGACCTCGCCACTGTTGCTGGCGAATAATCCGGACTTTCCGGATTGATACGATATTTCGGCTGAAAGGCCGAATAGACCCGGCGGCTTGCTGCCGGGTTGCCCTGTCCGAGACTGCAGGTGCCGGGAAACCGGCTTAAGCCGAACAAGGCCTGCATAGATGGGTGAGAACCGATTTTACCACCGATCCGGTGGCAAACCTGGTTCGAACCAGACCTTGCCGGGCGCCTCAGGGCGCGCAGGTGAGGGGACAGGACCCTGAGCGTCGCCAGGAGAGGCGGTTCCGGGTTCGGGACCAACCGCCAGGCGGCAAGGTAAACCGGCGGCGTCACAGCCGCCAAATGGAGAAGGCAAGTGGAAAGAGCGGAAAAGCACGAGTTCGTGTCGGCCCTCAACGCCGAGCTGGGTAACACCGGTGTTGTCGTCGTCGCGCACTATGCAGGCCTTTCGGTAGCTCAGATGACCGCATTGCGGTCGTCCGTGCGCGAAGCCGGCGGCACTGTAAAAGTCGCAAAAAACCGCCTTGTCAAACTCGCCCTTCAAGGCACCGACCTTGAGCACATCTCCGACCTGTTTCAGGGCCCGACCGTTATCGTCCATTCCGACGATCCGGTAGCCGCTCCGAAAGCAGCCGTCGATTTCGCCAAGGCAAACGATAAGTTTGAAATCCTTGGTGGTGCTCTTGGCTCGACCAACCTGAACCCGGATGGGGTCAAGTCTCTGGCAACCATGCCGTCGCTCGATGAGCTGCGTGCGAAACTGGTTGGCATGATCCAGACCCCGGCTTCCCGGATTGCACAGGTTGTCAATGCTCCGGCCGGGCAGCTTGCCCGCGTCTTCGGCGCTTACGCCAAGAAGGACGAGGCCGCATAAGGCGTCCAAAACACACTGTCTCACGTAACCAAAACTGGTTCGAACTTAAGGTACTGAAAAATGGCTGATCTTGAAAAGCTCGTTGACGAACTGTCCGCACTGACCGTGATGGAAGCTGCTGAACTCAGCAAGCTTCTGGAAGAAAAGTGGGGCGTTTCTGCTGCTGCTCCGGTCGCAGTTGCTGCCGTTGCTGCTGGTGGTGGCGATGCAGCTGCTGCTGAAGAAAAGACCGAATTTGACGTGATCCTGGCTTCTGCCGGCGACAAGAAAATCAACGTCATCAAGGAAGTCCGCGCAATCACCGGTCTTGGCCTGAAAGAAGCTAAGGAGCTCGTCGAAGGCGCTCCGAAGCCGGTCAAGGAAGGCGTTGGCAAAGACGAAGCAGAAGAGCTGAAGAAGAAGCTCGAAGAAGCTGGCGCATCTGTCGAGCTGAAGTAATAAAGGCCTTACGGCCTTTTGAACGGTCCCGGGTAACCGGGACCGTTACTAGCCCCGGCGGGATTTTCCCGTTTCCGGGGCAAACGTACCACTAGGGCATCCTGCTTTCGCAAGACGGCAGACCAAGATGTTCTAGGCCCCTAAGACCGGTCAACTTGTCTGGTTTCAGGTGAGGGCACCTGAAGCAGGTTGATCCAGGGGGGACGGTTTTCCGAAGCGCCCGGGCGCTCGCCCGATTGGAAAAGGGGCGTTTCGGGAAGCCGTTACCCGGCCGATACGAGGAGCGACAATGACCCAAACGTTCAACGGTCGCAAAAAGGTCCGTAAATATTTCGGATCGATCCGCGATGTCGCGGCTATGCCTAATCTCATCGAGGTTCAAAAAGCATCCTATGACCAGTTTCTGCAGGTCGATGAGATGCCGGGCGGTGGCCGCAAGAATGAAGGCCTTGAAGCGGTCTTCCAGTCCGTATTTCCGATCTCCGATTTTGCGGGCACTTCCCTTCTGGAATTTGTTTCCTACGAATTTGAAGCTCCAAAATACGACGTCGATGAGTGCCGCCAGCGCGACATGACCTTTGCAGCACCGCTGAAGGTCACCCTGCGCCTGATCGTATTCGACGTTGATGAAGATACCGGTGCGAAGTCCGTCAAAGACATCAAGGAACAGGATGTCTACATGGGCGACATGCCGTTCATGACCGACAACGGCACCTTCATCGTCAACGGCACCGAGCGCGTCATCGTTTCCCAGATGCACCGTTCTCCTGGTGTGTTCTTCGACCATGACAAGGGCAAGACCCATTCTTCCGGCAAGCTGCTGTTCGCAGCCCGCGTGATCCCGTATCGCGGTTCCTGGCTCGACATTGAGTTCGACGCCAAGGACATCGTGCATGCGCGTATCGACCGCCGCCGCAAGATCCCGGTCACGTCCCTGCTGATGGCGCTTGGCCTCGATGGTGAGGAAATCCTCAACACGTTCTACAAGCGCATCGATTACACCCGTCAGAAGGATGGGTCCTGGCGTATGCCGTTCGATGGCGCCCGGTTGAAGGGCACCAAGGCGTCCTACGACCTGATCGACGCCGACAGCGGTGAAGTGGTGATCGAAGGTGGCCGCAAGATCACCCAGCGCACCATCAAGCAGCTCGAGGAAAAGGGCGTCACTGCTCTGAAAGTCACCGACGAAGACCTTCATGGCCAGTATCTGGCTGAAGACATCGTCGACATGAAGAGCGGCGAGATCTATGCCGAAGCAGGCGACGAAATTTCCGGCAAGCTGCTGGAAGAGCTGGTCGATCGCGGCTACCACGATCTGACGATGCTCGACATCGATCACGTCAATACCGGTCCTTACATCCGCAACACGCTGTCGGTCGACAAGAACGAATCTCGTGAGGATGCGCTGTTCGACATCTACCGCGTGATGCGTCCGGGCGAGCCGCCCACCATCGACACTGCCGAAGCGATGTTCCAGTCGCTCTTCTTCGATGAAGAGCGTTATGATCTGTCCGCCGTTGGCCGCGTGAAGATGAACATGCGTCTCGACGTTGAGTGCGAAGACACCGTCCGTACGCTGCGCAAGGACGACATTCTTGAAGTCATCCGCGTTCTTCTGGAACTGCGTGACGGCAAGGGCGAAATCGACGACATCGACAACCTCGGCAACCGCCGTGTTCGTTCTGTCGGCGAGCTGATGGAAAATCAGTACCGCGTCGGACTTCTGCGTATGGAACGCGCGATCAAGGAACGCATGAGCTCGGTCGAAATCGACACGGTCATGCCGCAGGATCTGATCAACGCGAAGCCGGCAGCCGCTGCCGTTCGTGAATTCTTCGGCTCCTCGCAGCTGTCTCAGTTCATGGACCAGACCAACCCGCTGTCGGAAGTCACCCACAAGCGCCGCCTTTCGGCTCTTGGGCCGGGCGGTCTGACCCGCGAACGCGCAGGCTTTGAAGTCCGCGATGTTCACCCGACGCACTATGGCCGTATCTGCCCGATTGAAACGCCGGAAGGCCCGAACATCGGTCTGATCAACTCGCTGGCGACCTTTGCCCGTGTGAACAAGTACGGCTTCATCGAAAGCCCGTACCGGAAGGTAAAAGACGGCACCGTTACCAACGAAGTCGTCTATCTTTCTGCCATGGAAGAAGCCAAGCACTACGTGGCGCAGTCCAACGCCGTCTATGACGACGAAGGCCGGTTCACGGAAGAGCTGATCACCTGTCGTCACGCCGGTGAAAACATGATGGTTCCGTCCGACAAGGTCGACCTCATGGACGTTTCGCCGAAGCAGCTCGTGTCCGTCGCGGCCGCGCTCATCCCGTTCCTGGAGAACGATGACGCCAACCGCGCTCTGATGGGCTCGAACATGCAGCGTCAGGCTGTTCCACTGGTTCGTGCCGAGGCACCGTTCGTCGGTACCGGCATGGAGCCGATCGTGGCCCGCGATTCCGGTGCCGCCATCGGTGCTCGCCGCGGAGGTGTCGTCGATCAGGTGGATGCGACCCGTATCGTTATCCGCGCGACCGAAGACCTCGATCCGGGCAAGTCCGGTGTCGACATCTACCGTCTGCAGAAGTTCCAGCGGTCCAACCAGAACACCTGCATCAACCAGCGTCCGCTGGTGCGTGTCGGTGACCGGATCCACAAGGGCGACATCATCGCCGACGGTCCGTCGACCGATCTTGGCGATCTGGCGCTCGGCCGGAACGTGCTCGTCGCGTTCATGCCCTGGAACGGCTACAACTTCGAGGATTCCATCCTCCTGTCCGAACGGATCGTCTCCGACGACGTGTTCACCTCCATCCACCTCGAGGAATTCGAAGTGATGGCGCGCGACACCAAGCTTGGACCGGAAGAAATCACGCGCGACATTCCGAACGTTTCGGAAGAAGCGCTGAAGAACCTCGATGAAGCCGGTATCGTCTACATCGGTGCCGAACTGAACCCGGGCGATATCCTGGTCGGCAAGATCACGCCGAAGGGCGAAAGCCCGATGACGCCGGAAGAAAAGCTTCTGCGCGCCATCTTCGGTGAAAAGGCGTCCGACGTTCGCGACACCTCCCTGCGTCTGCCGCCGGGGGTTTCGGGTACCGTTGTCGAAGTGCGCGTCTTCAACCGCCACGGCGTTGAAAAAGACGAACGCGCGATGGCGATCGAGCGTGAGGAAATCGAGCGTCTTGCAAAAGACCGCGACGACGAACAGGCGATCCTCGACCGCAACGTCTATGGCCGTCTGGCCGAGATGCTGATGGACAAGACCGCCATTGCCGGCCCGAAGGGCTTCAAGAAGGACACAGTACTGACCGGGGACGTTCTCAACGACTTCCCGCGCTCGCAGTGGTGGCAGTTCGCCACCGATGATGAGAAGTTCATGTCCGAAATCGAAGCTCTGCGCGGTCAGTATGACGACAGCCGCAAGCGTCTCGAGCAGCGTTTCATCGACAAGGTCGAGAAACTGCAGCGCGGTGACGAACTGCCGCCGGGCGTCATGAAGATGGTCAAGGTTTTCGTTGCCGTGAAGCGCAAGCTTCAGCCGGGCGACAAGATGGCTGGCCGTCACGGCAACAAGGGCGTGGTCTCCAAGATCAACCCGTGCGAAGACATGCCTTTCCTGGAAGACGGCACGCATGTCGATATCGTTTTGAACCCGCTCGGCGTTCCGTCGCGCATGAACGTCGGTCAGATCCTTGAAACCCACCTGGGTTGGGCCTGCCGCGGCATGGGTAACCGGATCGGCGAAATGTACGATGAGTACAGGAAGTCGGGCGAGATCGAGCAACTGCGCGGCAAGATCGTCGAGATCTACGGCGACAACATGAAGGGCGACAACGTCAAGGAATACGATGACGAAGGTATCGTACGCCTGGCAGAGCAGCTGAAGAAAGGCGTCAGCATCGCGACGCCGGTCTTCGATGGTGCTCGTGAACCCGATGTCGTCGAGGCGCTCAACATCGCCGGCTATGATCCGAGCGGCCAGTCCGTTTTGTACGATGGCCGGACCGGTGAAGAGTTCGACCGCAAGGTGACCGTGGGCTACATCTACATGCTGAAGCTCCACCACCTGGTCGACGACAAGATCCATGCCCGTTCGATTGGCCCGTACTCGCTCGTCACCCAGCAGCCGCTCGGTGGTAAGGCACAGTTCGGTGGCCAGCGCTTCGGGGAAATGGAGGTCTGGGCGCTTGAAGCTTACGGTGCGGCCTACACGCTGCAGGAAATGCTTACCGTCAAATCGGATGACGTCGCCGGTCGTACGAAGGTCTATGAGGCCATCGTTCGCGGTGACGACACCTTCGAGGCGGGCATTCCGGAAAGCTTCAACGTGCTTGTGAAGGAAATGCGGTCCCTGGGTCTCAACGTTGAACTGCAACGAACCGATGTCCCCGTGATCGGCGAGGAAGAAACTGCGGACGCCGCAGAATAACCCCGCCAACGGACCACAAATGACTTGGAATGCCGGTTGCGGGGAGGGGCGCAAGAGCTCGCTCCCCCCACCGCGCATCGAAGGAGATGGATCATGAATCATGAGGTCATGAACCTGTTCAATCAGCAGGCTCCCGCACAGACCTTCGACAATATCCGGATTTCGCTTGCGAGCCCGGAAAAGATCTTGTCCTGGTCTTTCGGCGAAATCAAAAAGCCGGAGACCATCAACTACCGTACGTTCAAGCCTGAACGCGACGGTCTGTTCTGCGCGCGTATCTTTGGCCCGATCAAGGACTACGAATGTCTTTGCGGCAAATATAAGCGCATGAAATACAAAGGCGTTATCTGCGAAAAGTGTGGCGTTGAAGTCACCCTGTCGCGGGTTCGCCGTGAACGCATGGGCCACATCGAACTGGCTGCGCCTGTCGCGCACATCTGGTTCCTGAAGTCTCTGCCGAGCCGTATCGGCCTTCTGCTCGACATGACGCTGAAGGATCTGGAACGGGTTCTGTATTTCGAGAACTATGTGGTTCTCGAGCCGGGCCTGACCCCGCTCAAGCAGCACCAGCTTCTGTCGGAAGAAGACTTCATCGCCGCTCAGGACGAGTATGGCGAAGATGCCTTCACCGCGATGATCGGTGCTGAAGCGATCCGCGAGATCCTGATGAGCATGGATCTGGAGCGTGAGAGCGAGAAGCTGCGTCAGGAGATCGCCGAGGCGACCACCGAACTGAAGCCGAAGAAGCTTGCCAAGCGTCTGAAGGTCATCGAAGCATTCATGGAATCGGGCAACCGCCCGGAATGGATGATCATGACCGTCGTTCCGGTGATCCCGCCGGATCTGCGTCCGCTGGTTCCGCTCGACGGCGGCCGGTTCGCGACGTCCGATCTGAACGATCTCTATCGGCGCGTGATCAACCGCAACAACCGTCTGCGCCGTCTCATGGAACTGCGTGCTCCGGATATCATCATCCGGAACGAAAAGCGCATGCTTCAGGAATCCGTTGACGCCCTGTTCGACAACGGCCGCCGTGGCCGCGTCATCACCGGCGCCAACAAGCGTCCGCTGAAGTCGCTGTCCGACATGCTGAAGGGCAAGCAGGGCCGGTTCCGTCAGAACCTGCTCGGCAAACGCGTCGACTATTCCGGCCGTTCGGTTATTACCGTGGGTCCGGAACTGAAGCTGCACCAGTGCGGCTTGCCGAAGAAGATGGCGCTTGAGCTGTTCAAGCCGTTCATCTATTCGCGCCTCGACGCCAAGGGGTTCTCCTCGACCGTCAAGCAGGCCAAGAAGCTGGTTGAAAAGGAACGTCCGGAAGTCTGGGACATCCTCGACGAAGTCATCCGTGAGCACCCGGTTCTGCTGAACCGCGCGCCGACGCTGCACCGTCTTGGCATTCAGGCATTCGAACCGACCCTGATCGAAGGCAAGGCCATCCAGCTGCACCCGCTCGTCTGCTCGGCCTTCAACGCCGACTTCGACGGTGACCAGATGGCTGTTCACGTGCCGCTTTCGCTGGAAGCCCAGCTCGAAGCACGTACGCTGATGATGTCGACCAACAACATTCTGCACCCGGCAAACGGTGGCCCGATCATCGTTCCGTCGCAGGATATCGTTCTGGGTCTCTACTATCTGTCCATCATGGCAGAAGGTGAGCCGGGCGAAGGCATGGTCTTCGGCAACACGGGTGAGATCCACCACGCGCTTGCCAACAAGGTCATCACGCTGCACACCAAGATCAAGGGCCGTTTCCGCTCCATCGATGCCGATGGAAACGAGACCTCCGAGATCAACGAGACCACTCCGGGCCGCATGCTTATCGCGGAGCTTCTGCCGAAGCACCACGAAGTGCCGTTCGAGGTCTGCAACAAGCTGATGACCAAGAAGGACATCTCCAAGATGATCGACACGGTTTACCGTGCCTGCGGTCAGAAGGAGACGGTTATCTTCTGTGACCGGATCATGCAGCTTGGCTTCAAGAACGCCTGTAACGCCGGCATCTCCTTCGGCATGGACGACATGGTCATCCCGGATACCAAGCAGAAGCTGGTGGCCGAGACTTCGTCGCTCGCAACCGAATACGAGCAGCAGTACAACGACGGTCTGATCACCCAGGGCGAAAAGTACAACAAGGTTGTCGACGCCTGGGCGAAATGTACCGACAAGATCGCTGACGAGATGATGGCTCGCATCAAGGCGGTCCAGATCGATGAGGAGACCGGACGCCAGAAGCCGATGAACTCGGTTTACATGATGTCCCACTCCGGTGCCCGTGGTTCGCCCCAGCAGATGAAGCAGCTGGCCGGCATGCGTGGCCTTATGGCCAAGCCGGACGGTTCCATCATCGAGAACCCGATCATCTCGAACTTCAAGGAAGGCCTGTCGGTTCTGGAGTACTTCAACTCCACTCACGGTGCCCGTAAGGGTCTGGCCGATACCGCTCTGAAGACCGCGAACTCCGGTTACCTGACCCGCCGTCTGGTGGACGTTGCCCAGGACTCCATTATCCTGGAACCGGATTGCGGATCCACGCGCGGCATCACCGTTGCACCGATCGTCGATGCCGGTAACGTCATCGCCTCGCTCGGCATGCGCGTTCTGGGCCGTACGACCGCGGAAGATGTCTACAACAACCAGACCGGCGAACTGCTTGTCCCCAAGGGCACGCTGATCGACGAGAAGGACGTTGATGCCATCGAGGCAGCCAAGGTTCAGCAGATCAAGATCCGTTCGGTTCTGACCTGTGAAACCGAGACCGGCGTGTGTGCAACCTGCTACGGCCGTGACCTTGCTCGCGGTACGCCCGTGAACATGGGTGAAGCTGTCGGTGTCATCGCCGCACAGTCCATCGGTGAGCCGGGCACGCAGCTGACCATGCGTACCTTCCACATCGGTGGTACCGCACAGGTGGTCGACAGCTCGTTCATCGAGTCCAACGTCGACGGCACGGTCAAGATCCGGAACCGGTCTGTCAATCGCGACAGCGACGGCAACCTGATCGCCATGGTGCGCAACATGTCCATCGTTGTCATCGACAGCGACGGCAACGAACGTGCCGTGCATCGTGTGGCCTATGGTTCGAAGCTGCATGTCGATGAGGGCGATGCGGTCAAGCGCGGTCAGCGGATTGCCGAATGGGATCCGTATACCCGTCCGATGCTTGCAGAAGTCGACGGTATCGTGGACTTCGAGGATCTGGTTGATGGTGCGTCCGTTCAGGAAACGGCCGACGAGGCAACCGGTATCACCAAGCGTGTCGTCATTGACTGGCGCTCTTCCCAGCGTGGTCAGGATCTGAAGCCGGCTATCGTCATCAAGGACGAAAAAGGCAGCATTTCCAAGACTGACCGTGGGTCTGATGCCCGCCTGATGCTTTCCGTGGACGCGGTTCTCTCCGTCCAGCCGGGGGCTTCGGTAAAGGCTGGTGACGTTCTGGCTCGTATCCCGCTGGAAAGCGCCAAGACCAAGGACATCACCGGTGGTCTGCCGCGTGTTGCGGAACTGTTCGAAGCTCGCCGTCCGAAGGATCATGCGATCATCGCCGAAATCGATGGTACGATCCGCTTCGGCCGCGACTACAAGAACAAGCGCCGTGTCATCATCGAGCCGGCGGAAGAAGGTGTCGAGCCCGTCGAATACCTCATCCCGAAAGGCAAGCACTTCCATCTTCAGGAAGGCGACGCCATCGAAAAGGGTGAGTACATTCTCGACGGTAACCCGGCTCCGCACGACATCCTGGCCGTTAAAGGCGTTGAGGCCCTGGCGGCTTACCTCGTCAACGAAATCCAGGAAGTCTACCGTCTGCAGGGCGTGACCATCAACGACAAGCACATTGAAGTGATTGTCCGCCAGATGCTGCAGAAGGTCGAAATCACCGATCCGGGCGACACGGAGTTCTTCGCAGGCGAACAGATCGACAAGATCGACTTCGAGGAAGCCAACCGCCGGGCGATCGACAATGCACGCGATCCTGCCAAGGGGACGCCGGTTCTGCTCGGCATCACCAAGGCGTCGCTGCAGACGCGGTCGTTCTTCTCCGCCGCCTCCTTCCAGGAGACGACGCGCGTTCTTACCGACGCGGCCGTCAACGGCAAGACCGACCCGCTGGTCGGCCTCAAGGAGAACGTCATCGTGGGTCGTCTGATCCCGGCCGGTACCGGTGGGGTGATGAAGCGGATCCGTCAGATCGCGACACATCGCGACGACCTGATCCAGGAAGCACAGCGTCAGCAGTCTTCGGACAGCGCAGCGGAAGGCCTTCTGGAAGATATGACCGGCGCAGCCGAATAACCGGTTTGCCGTATAGCTATCGAAAGGCCGCCTTCGGGCGGCCTTTCTTGTATAATGAGGCAAAAGAGGCCTGATCTTATGAACGACAATGAACTTGAACTGGATCCGGTGGTCTACATCGTCATCGGCAGGGTCTGGGAAAACGAAGAGGCTTTGCCGGACGATGCCATCACCATTCACGCGCTGCTGACTGCGCCCGATGATGACGATGCGGTCCGCAAGACGCTTGAGGCTCTTTCTGCCCAGGGCTTTGCGGAAGCCGAACTCGATCAGATCGGTGTGATGGATGGTGAACCGGACGACCCGGTTTACGAAGGGGCCTATCAGGATGCTCTTTCCGGGAACGTTGCCATCGTGACGTTCACGGCCTGACCCGCAGAAAAGCGCCTGGTCTCTAGTCTGCCCGCGAAATACCTGCCGTGCGTTTGACGCATAGCGGAGGTGAGGGGGGGGGAGGCGGCATGCGAATCCCGGCCGCCTTCCTGGTGGGCGTGTCTGGAATCAGCCGGTGAATCAACGGGCTAAAGTGCCAGGCAAAACGGGAACATGGGATCAAGTGACCCGATTTGACTCATTCCAGTCAGACTTGATTCAGAATTCCGCCGGTTTGCGGAATCGAGTCACGCAACAAAATTACCAAAATTCGGCAGAAAAAGATCGGATTACGCCGATAAGTGGCGGAATTCGTTTCGGAAATTCAGATGGCTAAGCTGAAACCCGCACAAACGCTGTTTTTTCGACAAAGCACTTGACGCAATGGGTGCATATGAGTAGTTTCCGCGCATCCCAAGGGCAGGCGGTAAGTGTGAACCCGTCCAGCGCCACCAAGGCGCAGGACCCAGTCCTCTTAAACGCTGCCGGGCTATATAGGCGAATACGCGTCGATTGCATGACCGCGGGGCAACTCGTGGTCCTCTGGTTTTTCGCAGCGCCTGCCGCTCTTCACTGAGCGCGCGGGCGCGATTTTGCATGTCTTTACGGGTCAAGCCGGAAAGGCCTCAAAGTCAGCGGGGGACTGCAGTTGCATACGAATTTTTGGATGGACAAGGTAAAGGGCAAAGAATGCCGACCATCAACCAGTTGATCCGCAAGCCGCGGAAAGATCCGCCGAAGCGGAACAAGGTGCCGGCCATGGAGGCCTGCCCCCAGAAGCGTGGTGTTTGCACCCGCGTTTACACGACGACGCCGAAGAAGCCGAACTCGGCTCTGCGTAAGGTGGCCAAGATCCGCCTGACCAACGGCTTCGAAGTCATTGGCTACATCCCGGGTGAAGGTCACAACCTTCAGGAACACTCGGTGGTGATGATCCGCGGCGGCCGCGTAAAGGATTTGCCGGGTGTGCGCTACCACATCATCCGTGGTGTGCTCGATACCCAGGGCGTCAAGGATCGTAAGCAGCGCCGTTCGAAGTACGGCGCGAAGCGGCCGAAGTAAGGAGCACATCAGATGTCCCGTCGTCACCGCGCTGAAAAACGCGAAATTAACCCGGATCCGAAATTCGGGGATATCGTCGTCACGAAGTTCATGAACTCCATCATGTACGACGGTAAGAAGTCGACTGCAGAACGCATCGTCTACGGTGCTTTCGACGTCGTCGAAAACAAGACCCGCGAGAACCCGATCGAAGTGTTCCACGCAGCTCTTGAGAACGTCATGCCGCAAGTGGAAGTTCGTTCCCGCCGTGTTGGTGGTGCGACCTACCAGGTTCCGGTCGAGGTTCGTGCCGACCGCCGTCAGGCGCTGGCAATTCGCTGGCTGATCACTGCGGCTCGCAATCGCAACGAAACCACGATGGTTGACCGTCTTTCCGGCGAGCTGCTCGATGCAGCAAACAACCGTGGTACCGCAGTCAAGAAGCGCGAAGACACGCACCGGATGGCAGACGCCAACCGCGCATTCTCGCACTATCGCTGGTAATCTGGACTTCGAAGGGCTGACGCAATGGCGCGCACGCATAAAATCGAGGACTACCGCAACTTCGGCATCATGGCTCACATCGATGCTGGCAAGACCACCACGACCGAGCGGATCCTCTTCTACACTGGTAAGAGCCACAAGATCGGCGAAGTTCATGACGGCGCAGCCACCATGGACTGGATGGAGCAGGAGCAGGAGCGTGGCATCACGATCACCTCTGCTGCGACCACCGCTTTCTGGAAAGAAAAGCGCCTGAACATCATCGACACCCCGGGCCACGTTGACTTCACCATTGAAGTTGAACGCTCCCTGCGCGTGCTCGACGGTGCCGTCGCCCTTCTGGACGCAAACGCTGGCGTTGAGCCGCAGACGGAAACTGTTTGGCGTCAGGCCGACAAGTATCACGTCCCGCGGATGATCTTCGTCAACAAGATGGACAAGCTGGGCGCCGATTTCGATCGCTGCGTCAAGATGATCAAGGATCGCCTCGGCGCTACTCCGCTGGTCATGCAGCTTCCTGTTGGCGCAGAAAACGACTTCGCTGGCTGTATCGACCTTCTGGAAATGAAGGCTCTGATCTGGCAGTCGGAAAACCTCGGCGCTGCCTGGGACGTTGTTGACATCCCGGCCGATCTTGCAGACCGCGCTCAGGAAGCTCGCGACGCTTTGATCGAAACCGTTGTCGAAGTCGATGAAGCTGTCATGGAAGCTTATCTGGAAGGCGAAGAGCCCTCCATTGAGACGCTCAAGAAGCTCATCCGCAAGGGCACGATCAGCACCGAGTTCGTTCCGGTTTTTTGCGGTTCCGCGTTCAAGAACAAAGGCGTTCAGCCGCTTCTCGACGCTGTTGTCGATTACCTGCCGAGCCCGGTCGAAGTGCCGGACATCAAAGGTATCGATCCGAAGACCGAATCCGAAATCACTCGCAAGTCTTCCGATGAAGAGCCGCTTGGCCTGCTGGCGTTCAAGATCGCCAACGACCCGTTTGTTGGTTCTTTGACGTTCTGCCGCATCTATTCCGGCGTTCTGAACAAGGGCGTGTCCCTTCTGAACACCGTGAAAGACAAGCGTGAGCGCGTCGGCCGGATGATGCAGATGCACTCCAACTCCCGCGAAGACATCGATGTAGCCTATGCAGGCGATATCGTTGCTATCGCTGGCCTGAAGGACACCACGACCGGCGACACCCTGTGTGATCCGCTGAAGCCGGTGATCCTGGAGCGCATGGAATTCCCGGAGCCGGTCATCGAGATCGCTGTCGAGCCGAAGACCAAAGGCGACCAGGAAAAGATGGGCCTCGCGCTCAACCGCCTGGCTGCAGAAGATCCGTCCTTCCGCGTCAAAACCGACGAAGAATCCGGTCAGACCATCATCGCCGGCATGGGCGAATTGCACCTGGACATCATCGTCGACCGCATGAAGCGCGAATTCAAGGTCGAAGCCAACATCGGTGCGCCGCAGGTGGCTTACCGCGAAACCATCACCAAGGTTGCTGAAGTGGATTACACCCACAAGAAGCAGTCCGGTGGTTCCGGTCAGTTCGCTCGCATCAAGCTGGTCATCGAGCCGGCCGAGCCGAACGAAGGCTATGTCTTCGAAAGCAAGATCGTTGGTGGTTCCGTTCCGAAGGAATACATCCCGGGCGTTACCAAAGGTATCGAAAGCGTCATGTCCTCCGGTCCGCTGGCAGGCTTCCCGATGCTCGATATCAAGGCAACCCTCATCGATGGTGCCTACCACGACGTTGACTCCTCGGTTCTCGCCTTCGAAATCGCCGGCCGTGCCGGTTTCCGCGAAGGTATTGCCAAGGCAGGCCCGAAACTGCTCGAGCCGATCATGAAGGTCGAGGTTGTCACTCCGGAAGACTACATGGGTGACGTTATTGGTGACTTGAACTCCCGCCGCGGCCAGATCGCCGGCACGGAGAACCGGGGCATCGTGACCGTTATCACCGCAATGGTTCCGCTGGCCAACATGTTTGGTTACGTGAACAACCTGCGTTCCATGTCTCAGGGCCGCGCACAGTACTCGATGGTGTTCGATCACTACGAGCAGGTGCCGCAGGCTGTCGCCGAAGAGGTTCAGGCGAAGTACGCCTGAGCCCATCCTCTTAACGTCAAGAAGAACTAGAGAAACGGAGTAATCCGATGGCGAAAGAAAAATTTGAGCGCAACAAGCCGCACGTTAACATTGGCACGATTGGCCACGTTGACCACGGCAAGACGACGCTGACCGCAGCAATCACCATGACGCTGGCCGAAACCGGCGGTGCGACTGCAAAAGCTTACGACGAAATCGACGGCGCGCCTGAAGAAAAGGCTCGCGGCATCACCATCTCCACGGCGCACGTTGAGTATGAGACGGAAAACCGTCACTACGCTCACGTCGACTGCCCTGGTCACGCCGACTACGTCAAGAACATGATCACCGGTGCAGCGCAGATGGACGGCGCGATCCTGGTGTGTTCTGCCGCTGACGGCCCGATGCCGCAGACCCGCGAACACATCCTCCTGGCTCGCCAGGTTGGTGTTCCGGCTCTGGTCGTGTTCATGAACAAGGTTGACCAGGTCGACGACGAAGAGCTTCTCGAGCTCGTCGAAATGGAAATCCGCGAACTGCTGTCTTCCTACGAATTCCCGGGCGACGACATTCCGATCGTCAAGGGTTCTGCGCTGGCAGCCGTTGAAAACCGCGATCCGGCCATCGGCCGCGATGCGATCCGTGAGCTGATGGCTCAGGTCGACGCCTACATCCCGACCCCGGAGCGTCCGAAGGACCTTCCGTTCCTGATGCCGATCGAAGACGTCTTCTCGATCTCCGGCCGTGGTACGGTTGTGACCGGTCGTGTCGAGCGCGGCATCGTCAAGGTTGGCGAAGAAGTCGAAATCGTCGGCATCAAGGACACGCAGAAGACCACGGTCACCGGCGTTGAAATGTTCCGCAAGCTGCTGGACAGCGGCGAAGCAGGCGACAACATCGGCGCTCTGATCCGCGGTATCGCACGTGAAGACGTTGAGCGTGGCCAGGTTCTTTGCAAGCCGGGTACTGTTACCCCGCACACGAAGTTCAAGGCCGAGGCTTACATCCTCACGAAAGAAGAAGGTGGTCGTCACACCCCGTTCTTCACCAACTACCGCCCGCAGTTCTACTTCCGTACGACGGACGTGACCGGTGTGGTGTCCCTGCCGGAAGGCACGGAAATGGTGATGCCGGGCGACAACGTCTCCGTCGAGGTTGAGCTGATCGTGCCGATCGCCATGGAAGAAGGCCTGCGCTTCGCTATCCGCGAAGGTGGCCGTACCGTCGGCGCCGGCGTCGTCGCATCCATCATCGAATAATCGACAGCCGGGCCTGCCGGTGATCTTGAAGTGAAACGCGGGCAGGCCCGCAGTCTTATTGGGAACAACAACAATGAACGGTCAGAATATCCGGATCCGCCTGAAGGCGTTTGACCACCGTATTCTCGACGCCTCCACCAAGGAGATCGTCAATACGGCCAAGCGGACCGGTGCTCAGGTACGGGGTCCCGTGCCGCTGCCGACGCGGATTGAGAAGTACACGGTGCTTCGCGGACCGCATATCGATAAGAAAAGCCGCGATCAGTTCGAGATGCGTACGCATAAGCGTCTTCTCGATATCGTTGATCCGACACCGCAGACGGTGGACGCGCTGATGAAGCTCGACCTCGCCGCTGGTGTCGACGTCGAGATCAAGCTCTAAGCCGGGTCGAAGGGGACACATCCATGCGTTCTGGAGTGATCGCTCAGAAAGTGGGCATGACCCGCATCTATAACGATGCAGGCGAGCATGTTCCGGTCACCGTTCTGCGGCTGGAAAATTGCCAGGTGGTAGCCCACCGGACTGACGAAAAAAATGGTTACACTGCACTGCAGCTCGGTGCGGGTACCCGTAAAGTAAAGAATACGCCGAAGGCACTGCGCGGCCACTTTGCTGTTGCAAAGGTCGAGCCGAAGCGGACCGTGGCCGAATTCCGCGTTTCCGCGGAAAACCTGATCGACGTTGGCGCGGAATTGACCGCTGACCATTACGTCGAAGGCCAGTTTGTCGACGTGACCGGCACTTCTATCGGTAAGGGTTTTGCCGGTGCCATGAAGCGTCACAACTTCGGTGGTGGCCGTGCATCGCACGGTAACTCGATCTCGCACCGTTCGCACGGTTCTACCGGTCAGTGTCAGGACCCGGGCCGCGTGTTCAAGGGCAAGAAAATGGCCGGTCACATGGGTGATGCCCGCGTGACCACGCAGAACCTCAAGGTTGTGCGCACTGATGTTGAGCGTGGCCTGATCATGGTCGAGGGCTCTGTTCCGGGCGCCAAGGGCGGCTGGATCCTGGTCCGCGACGCGATCAAAAAGGCGCTGCCGGAAAACGTTCCGGTTCCGGGTGCTTTCAAAGCAACCGAAGCGACTGCGGCCGCCGGGAAGGAGAGTGAGTGATGGAACTCCAGGTCAAGACCCTCGAAGGTGGGGCGGCCGGTTCGATCACGGTGTCTGACGAGATCTTCGGTCTCGAGCCGCGCACCGATTTGATCCACCGTGTGGTGCGTTGGCAGCTGGCCAAGCGCCAGGCAGGTACCCATAAGGCACTGGGCCGTTCGGAAGTTTCCGGCACGACGAAGAAATTCGTTCGCCAGAAGGGCTCCGGCGGCGCACGTCACGGCAACAAGAAGGCCCCGCAGTTCCGCGGTGGTGGTAAGGCTTTCGGCCCGATCGTTCGCGATCACAGCCATGACCTGCCGAAGAAGGTTCGCGCCCTCGGCCTGAAGCATGCGCTGTCGGCGAAAGCCAAGACAGACAGCATCGTTGTTGTCGAAGACGCGAAGGCAGCCGAAGCAAAGACCAAGGCGCTCAAGGCACAGCTCTCCAAGCTCGGCCTGACCAGCGCTCTGATCATTGACGGCGCCGAGGTCGATGCAAACTTTGCTCTGGCGTCCCGCAACATTCCGCATCTGGATGTGCTGCCGGTTCAGGGCATCAACGTTTACGACATCCTGCGTGCCAACACCCTGGTGTTGACGAAGGCTGCGGTGTCCGCACTTGAGGAGCGCTTTAAATGAGCAAACTTCCTCACTACGACAAAATCGTTGGCCCGGTGATCACCGAAAAGTCGACGATGGCTTCCGAAGAGAACAAGGTTGTCTTCAAAGTTGCCAATGACGCAACGAAGCCGGAAATCAAGGCCGCAGTCGAAGCACTGTTCGGTGTAAAGGTCACGGCAGTGAACACGCTCGTCCGCAAGGGCAAGGTCAAGCGCTTCCGCGGTCGCATCGGCCGGCAGTCCGACTACAAAAAGGCCGTCGTAACGCTGCAGGAAGGTCACGCAATCGACGTGACCACCGGGCTCTAAGACGGGGACTTAAGAAAAATGGCACTTAAGACATTCAACCCGACGTCCCCAGGCCGCCGTCAGCTGGTTCAAGTTGATCGCTCTGGTCTGTGGAAAGGCAAGCCGGTCAAGACCCTGACCGAAGGCCTGTCCAAGTCCGGTGGCCGCAACAACGCCGGCCGCCTGACGTCTCCGAACCGCGGTGGCGGTCACAAGCGGTCTTACCGTCTTGTCGACTTCAAGCGCCGTAAATGGGACGTTCCGGCTACGGTCGAGCGCCTTGAATACGATCCGAACCGGACCGCATTCATTGCTCTCATCCGTTACGAAGACGGTGAACTGAGCTACATCCTGGCGCCGCAGCGCCTGGCTGCTGGCGACACCGTCGTCGCCGGTGAATCCGTCGACGTGAAACCGGGCAATGCTGCGCCTCTGGCTCGCATTCCGGTTGGCACGATCGTGCACAATGTCGAGCTGAAGCCGGGCAAAGGCGCCCAGATCGCTCGTTCGGCAGGCGCGTTCGTTCAGATCGTCGGCCGCGACCAGGGCTACACCACGCTGCGCCTGATGTCTGGCGAGCAGCGCCGTGTGCTCGGAACCTGCATGGCTTCCATTGGCGCCGTGTCCAACCCGGACCACGCCAACGTTAACCTGGGTAAAGCAGGCCGTTCCCGCTGGCTTGGCATTCGTCCGCATACTCGCGGTGTTGCCATGAACCCGATCGACCACCCGCATGGTGGTGGTGAAGGCAGGACCTCCGGCGGTCGTCATCCGGTTACTCCTTGGGGTAAACCGACCAAAGGTAAGCGTACGCGGCGCAATAAGCAGACTGATAAGTTTATCGTCCGCAGCCGTCACGCGAAGAAGTAAAGGGCAAGGATCGTGGCACGTTCGATCTGGAAAGGTCCGTTTGTCGACGGGTATCTGCTGAAGAAAGCGGACAAGGTCCGTGAGTCCGGCCGGAGCGAGGTCATCAAGACCTGGAGCCGCCGCTCTACCATCCTGCCGCAGTTCGTCGGTTTGACCTTCGGCGTCTACAACGGTCAAAAGCACGTTCCGGTGCTGGTGTCTGAAGAAATGATCGGTCACAAGTTCGGCGAGTTTTCGCCGAGCCGGACCTATTATGGACACGGCGCCGACAAGAAGGCGAAGAGGAAGTAACGATGGGCAAGCCGAAGCGTGAGCGGACGCTCGCTGACAACGAGGCCCGGGCAATGACCCGCATGCTGCGCGTTTCTCCGCGCAAGCTGAACCTCGTTGCGGCTTCGATCCGTGGTAAAAAAGTCGGTTCCGCGATTGCGGACCTGACATTCTCCCGCAAGCGCATTGCGCAGGACGTCAAGAAGACCTTGATGTCCGCGATTGCCAACGCGGAAAACAACCATGACCTGGACATCGACAACCTGGTGGTTGCTGAAGCACATGTCGGCAAGGCATTTGTGATCAAGCGGTTCCAGGCCCGTGCACGCGGCCGTGTTGGCCGGATCGAGAAGCCGTTCTCGAACCTGACCATCGTCGTGCGCGAAGTTGAGGAGACTGCCTGATGGGACATAAGACAAACCCGATCGGCATGCGCCTCGGGATCAACCGCACCTGGGATAGCCGCTGGTACGCGAACAAGAACGAGTACGGCGATCTTCTGCACGAAGATTTCCGCATCCGTGAGCTCCTGCTGAAAGAACTGAAGCAGGCTGCAGTATCCAAGGTTGTCATCGAACGCCCGCACAAAAAGTGCCGCGTGTCCATTCATTCGGGTCGTCCGGGTGTGGTCATCGGTAAAAAGGGCGCCGATATCGAGCGTCTTCGCAAGAAGATTGCCGACATCACCAATTCCGAAGTGCACCTCAACATTGTTGAAGTGCGCAAGCCGGAAATCGACGCGACCCTGGTCGCCCAGTCGATTGCCCAGCAGCTGGAACGCCGTGTTGCATTCCGTCGCGCCATGAAACGGGCTGTTCAGTCCGCCATGCGTCTCGGTGCCCAGGGCATTCGTATCAACTGCGGTGGCCGTCTCGGCGGCGCGGAAATTGCGCGTATCGAATGGTACCGCGAAGGCCGCGTGCCGCTTCACACTCTGCGTGCGGACATCGACTATGGTGTTGCAAGCGCTCACACGGCTTATGGCGTGTGCGGTGTGAAGGTCTGGATCTTCAAGGGTGAAATTCTGGAACACGATCCGATGGCGTCTGAACGCCGTGCGACCGCTGCTTCCGAAGGCAACCAGGGTGATCGCGGCGGACGCCGGGATCGGGGCCGCGAGCGCGCAGCTTAATTCAAGCTGCCTGCCGCTCGTAACTTAAGAAAGACGAGAGAAGAACGATGCTGCAACCGAAGCGCACAAAGTTCCGCAAGCAGCACAAGGGCCGCATCCACGGCTTGTCGAAGGGGGGCACTGACCTCAACTTCGGCGCATTCGGTCTGAAGGCTATGGAGCCGGAGCGTGTTACGGCACGTCAGATCGAAGCGGCCCGCCGTGCTATGACCCGCCACATGAAGCGTGCGGGTCGTGTTTGGATCCGCATCTTCCCGGACGTCCCGGTTTCCTCGAAACCTGCTGAAGTCCGCATGGGTAAAGGTAAGGGTTCTCCGGATTACTGGGCTTGCCGTGTCAAGCCGGGCCGGATCATGTTCGAAATCGATGGTGTGCCGGAAGACATTGCGCGTGAAGCTATGCGTCTTGCTGCAGCCAAGCTGCCGATCAAGTGCCGTTTCGTTCAGCGTATCGGCGAGTAAGGCAGGCGAGGAGTTAGAGCCATGAAGGCTACCGATGTACGGGCTAAGACCCTCGACGAGCTCCGCAGTGAGCTTGAAGGCCTGAAGAAAGAGCAGTTCAACCTGCGCTTCCAGCGGGCTACGGGTCAGCTTGAAAACACTGCGCGTGTCCGGCAGATCCGCCGCGACATCGCACGTATCCAGACGATCATGCGCGAGAAGCGCGTGTCGGCGAACGCGTAAGGAGACGGCCATGCCGAAGCGTATCCTGCAGGGCACCGTTGTCAGCGACGCCAATGACAAGACGGTGACGGTGAATGTGGAGCGCCGCTTCACGCACCCGCTGCTGAAGAAGACTGTGCGCCGGACCAAGAAGTACCGCGCACACGATGAAAACAACCAGTACAAGGTTGGCGACATTGTTCAGATCGAAGAATGCGCGCCGATCTCGAAAAACAAACGTTGGACCGTGGTCGCTCAGTGACCGCGCTCCATTCAGTGAGCATCAGGCGCCCGTGACCCGAGCGCCATCAGAAGAACAAGGCAGCCAGTCATGATTCAGATGCAAACAAACCTCGACGTCGCCGATAATTCCGGCGCTCGTCGTGTCATGTGCATCAAAGTGCTCGGCGGCTCCAAGCGTAAATATGCCCAGGTTGGCGACATCATCGTCGTCTCCGTCAAAGAGGCAATTCCGCGGGGCCGCGTTAAAAAGGGCGACGTGATGAAGGCTGTCGTCGTGCGCACGGCAAAGGATATCCGCCGTCCCGATGGCAGCGTGATCCGGTTCGACCGCAATGCGGCCGTGCTGGTCAACAACAACAAGGAGCCGATCGGCACCCGTATCTTCGGACCGGTACCGCGCGAACTCCGTGCAAAGAACCATATGAAAATCATTTCGCTCGCGCCGGAGGTGCTCTGATGGCTGCGAAAATTAAAAAAGGCGACACGGTGGTTGTGCTGACCGGCCGTGACAAGGGTAAGTCCGGCGAAGTCATCCAGATGCTGCCGGCTGACAACAAGGCCCTGGTCCGCGGCATCAACATGGTTCGCCGCCACCAGAAGCAGACCCAGACGCAGGAAGCAGGCATCGTGGCCAAGGAAGCCCCGATTCACCTTTCCAACGTCGCACTGGCCGATCCGAAGGACGGCAAGGCGACTCGCGTCGGCTTCAAAGTGCAGGACGATGGCACCAAGGTCCGTGTGGCCAAGCGTTCGGGAGACCTGATCGATGGCTGAGACCACTAACGTGCCGCGTCTGAAGACGCACTATGACGAAGTTGTGCGCAAGCAGCTTATGGAAAAGTTCCAGTACAAGAACGTCATGCAGGTTCCGCAGCTGGAAAAAATCGTTCTCAACGTCGGTGTCGGCGAAGCGGTGAGCGATTCCAAGAAAGCGCGTATTGCCGCTGACGATCTGGCACTGATCGCCGGTCAGAAGCCGGTCATCACCAAAGCGAAAAAATCCATCGCGACCTTCAAGGTCCGCGAAGGCATGCCGCTTGGCGCAAAGGTTACCCTGCGCCGCCAGCAGATGTTCGAATTCCTGGACCGCCTGATCACCATCGCGCTGCCGCGCGTTCGTGACTTCCGCGGCCTGAACCCGAAGAGCTTCGACGGTCGCGGCAACTACGCAATGGGCATCAAAGAACACATCGTGTTCCCGGAAATCGAGTACGACAAGGTCGACCAGATCTGGGGCATGGACGTGATCATCTGCACCACGGCGCCGAATGACGACGAAGCACGCGAGCTTCTGCGCGCGTTCAACTTCCCGTTCACGAAGTAACGGGCAAGGAAGGGATCGACGATGGCGAAGAAAAGCGCAATCGAGAAAAACAAGCGCCGCGAGAAGCTTGTCAAGAAATACGCTGAGAAGCGCGCTGCCCTGAAGGCACTGGCTAAAGATGAAAGCCTGTCCCTGGAAGAGCGGTACAACGCACGCCTGAAGCTGGCGAAACTGCCGCGGAACTCCGCGCCGAACCGCGTTCGCAATCGTTGCGAAGTGTCCGGCCGTCCGCGCGGTTTTTACCGCAAGCTGAAGATGTCGCGTATTGCGCTTCGTGAACTGGGTTCCCTGGGTAAGATCCCGGGCCTGGTCAAGTCGAGCTGGTAAGGAGAAACTCCGATGGCAATTTCTGATCCGTTGGGGGATATGCTGACCCGCATTCGCAACGCGCAGATGCGTCGCAAGAACAAGGTCAGTTCACCAAATTCCAAATTGCGTGCACATGTACTTGATGTGCTCGCAAAAGAGGGGTACATCCGTGGCTACACCACGGTTGAATACGAGGGCGGTAAGTCCGAGTTGGAAATCGAACTGAAGTATTTCGACGGTGAACCGGTTATCCGCACGATCGAACGTGTGTCCAAGCCGGGCCGCCGCGTGTACTCGTCGGTGAAAAATATCCCGCATGTCTCTAATGGCTTGGGCGTGTCGATCATTTCGACTCCGCGCGGCGTCATGAGCGACCATCAGGCGCGGGACGAAAACGTAGGTGGTGAGGTTCTGTGCCGCGTCTTCTGATGCGGCATCCTCACTTTTAAAACAACGACAAGGTTGGTCATATGTCTCGTATTGGCAAAAAGCCAGTCCCCGTGCCAAGCGGGGTAACGGCATCGATCGACGGTCAGACGGTTACGATCAAGGGCCCGAAAGGCGAAAAGTCCTTCGTGCTCAATGATCTTGTTCTGGCCGAAATGACGGATGATGGGATCAAAATCGATCCGTGCAACAGCACCAAGCCGGCTCGCTCCATGTGGGGCATGAGCCGCACCATGGTCGCGAACCTGATCACCGGTGTGACCGAGGGCTTCAAGAAAGACCTCGCTATTACCGGTGTCGGTTACCGCGCTCAGGTCCAGGGTAAGAACCTTCAGCTGGCGCTCGGTTTCTCTCATGACGTCGTCTATCCGATTCCGGATGGTATCGATATTGTGTGCCCGAAGCCGACGGAAATCAGCATCACCGGTACCGACAAACAGCGCGTCGGTCAGGTTGCGGCTGAAATTCGTGAATTCCGCCCGCCGGAGCCCTACAAGGGCAAAGGCGTTCGTTATGCAGGCGAGTTCATCGTCCGCAAAGAAGGCAAGAAGAAGTAACGGACCCAGATCATGGCGAACAGCAAACAAGCTTTCGAGCGCCGCCGCGATCGCGTGCGTCGTTCGATTCAGAAAGCCGCGAACGGTCGTCCGCGCCTTTCTGTCTTCCGCTCGTCGAAGCAGATCTACGCCCAGATCATCGACGATGCGAAGGGACATACGATTGTCTCTGCTTCAACGATCGAAAAAGATCTCAAGGGCAGCCTGAAAACGGGCGCCGACGTCGCTGCAGCCGCAGCCGTTGGCAAGCTTGTCGCCGAGCGTGCTGCGGCCGCTGGCGTAAAGCAGGTCGTGTTCGACCGTGGCGGGTACCAGTATCATGGACGCGTAAAAGCGCTTGCTGATGCAGCCCGTGAAGGTGGACTTGAATTCTGACCAGCGCCCGTTGGCGCTCTTAAGAACGGAAGACGTATAATATGGCGAGACAAGAAAATCGCGATCGCGACGAGCGAGACAGCGAATTCGTCGACAAGCTCGTTCACATCAACCGCGTTGCGAAAGTGGTCAAGGGTGGCCGTCGTTTCGGCTTCGCAGCACTTGTAGTGGTTGGTGACCAGAAGGGCCGTGTCGGCTTCGGTCATGGCAAGGCACGTGAAGTGCCGGAAGCCATCCGTAAGGCAACTGAAGCAGCAAAACGCACGATGATCCGTGTGCCGCTTCGCGAAGGCCGGACCCTCCACCACGATGTGGAAGGCCGTCACGGCGCTGGCAAGGTTCTGCTTCGTGCAGCTCCGGCCGGTACCGGGATCATCGCAGGCGGTCCGATGCGTGCCGTTTTCGAAACGCTCGGCGTCCAGGACGTTGTGGCCAAGTCTCTGGGGACCTCCAACCCCTACAACATGGTTCGTGCAACTTTTGCTGCGCTGACCAAGGAAGACAGCCCGCGTTCCGTCGCTGCCCGCCGTGGCCTCAAGGTCTCTGTGCTGCAGTCCCGCCGTCGTGACAACAACGATGAGGCGGCTTCGGCTGCCGCTGAGGCTTGACCTTAGCGGCTCCGGTCCCCAGCTGAGAGAGGGTATGTTCCATGGCGAACACCGAAAAGACTGTCACGGTCGAACAGATCGGCAGCCCGCTGCGCCGTCCTAAGGACCAGCGCGCGACGCTCGTCGGTCTCGGCCTGAACAAGATGCACCGCCGTTCCACACTGAAGGACACTCCTGAAGTGCGCGGCATGATCAATAAGGTCCAGCATCTCGTTCGCGTCGTCGAAGACAACGCGTAAACGGGGTGAGGAGATACGAACATGAAGCTCAATGAACTTCGTGACAACGAAGGTGCCGTAAAAGACCGCATGCGTGTGGCTCGCGGCATCGGGTCCGGCAAGGGCAAGACCGGTGGCCGTGGTGTCAAAGGTCAGAAATCCCGTTCCGGCGTTGCCATCAAAGGCTTTGAAGGCGGTCAGATGCCGCTTCACCGCCGTCTGCCGAAGCGCGGCTTCACGAACATTTTTGCCAAGGACTACAATACCGTGTCCATCGGCCGTGTTCAGAAGGCGATCGATGCAGGCAAGCTGAATGCGTCCGAGACGGTTACCGTCGAAGCGTTGAAGGCTGCAGGCGTAGTCAAGCGGGTCCGTGACGGTGTGCGCATCGTTGCCAACGGTGAACTCACCGCTGCAGTGACCTTTGAAGTTGCCGGTGCCTCCAAGGGCGCTGTTGCAGCGATTGAAAAAGCAGGCGGCAAGGTTGCCGTACAGGGAGCTCAGGCTTAACAGCCTGGGCTTCACCCATTTCCTGGGCAAGCATTCCGGAGTAGGGCATGGCATCGGCCGCCGAGCAACTGGCGTCAAATCTCAATTTCTCAGCTTTCGCCAAGGCTGAAGAACTCAAAAAGCGCATCTGGTTCACACTGGGGGCGCTTTTGGTTTATCGACTGGGCACTTACATTCCCTTGCCCGGCATCAATCCGGACGCCTTCGCGCAGGCCTTCAATCAGGCCCAGTCCGGCATCATCGGCATGTTCAACATGTTTTCCGGCGGTGCTGTCCAGCGCATGGCGATTTTCGCTCTCGGCATCATGCCATATATTTCCGCTTCCATCATCATGCAGCTCATGACGACTGTCGTGCCGTCTCTCGAACAGCTGAAGAAGGAAGGCGAGCAGGGCCGCAAAGTCATCAACCAGTACACCCGCTACGGGACTGTCATCCTGGCCGCGTTCCAGGCATACGGTATTGCGGTGGGTCTGGAAGGGGCGACCAACGTCGTGACCGATCCGGGCTGGTTCTTCCGCGGATCCACTGTGCTGACGCTGGTCGGCGGTACCATGTTCCTGATGTGGCTTGGTGAACAGATCACCTCGCGCGGCATCGGTAACGGTATTTCCCTGATCATCTTTGCAGGCATCGTCGCCGGTCTGCCGGTGGCACTGGTCAACGTGCTTGAGCTCGGCCGCCAGGGGTCGCTGTCGACGATCCTGATTCTCGGCGTGCTGATTCTGGCCGTCGTCGTGATCGCGCTGATCGTTTTCATGGAGCGGGCGCAACGCCGGCTTCTGATCCAGTATCCAAAGCGCCAGATGGGCAACCGCATGTTCGAGGGCAATACCTCGTTCCTGCCGCTGAAGCTGAACACTGCCGGTGTCATACCGCCGATCTTCGCGTCGTCGCTTCTGCTCGTTCCGGCGACCATTGGCGGTTTCAGCCAGGGTTCCGGCAACGAATGGCTGACGTATATCACGGCGGCGCTTGGCCACGGTCAGCCGTTGTTCATGGTGTTCTACGCCGCGATGATCGTGTTTTTCTGTTTCTTCTACACAGCGATCGTGTTCAACCCGAGCGATACGGCTGACAACCTGAAGAAACATGGCGGCTTCATACCGGGTATTCGTCCCGGTGAGCGCACCGCCCAATATATCGACTACGTTCTGACGCGCATTACGGTGGTCGGTGCCATTTACATCACCGTCGTTTGTCTATTACCCGAATTCCTTATTTCGGCGACCGGCGTTCCGTTCTATTTCGGTGGCACCTCTTTGCTGATTGTCGTAAGCGTGACGATGGATACCGTGTCACAGATCCAGGGCCACTTGCTTGCGCATCAATATGAGGGTCTGGTGAAAAAAGCGAAATTGAGTGGGAGGCGTCGATGAGGCTTATTCTGGTTGGACCGCCAGGAGCGGGGAAGGGGACACAAGCAGCACATCTCGTTGCGAAATACGAGATTCCGCAACTCTCCACCGGAGACATGTTGCGGGCTGCCGTGGCCGCCAAAACCCCGGTAGGCCTCAAAGCCAAGGAAGTGATGGATGCAGGTGGACTTGTTTCGGATGAGATCGTCGTCGGTATCATCCGCGACCGGATCGCCGAAGAAGACGCCAAGAACGGATTCATTCTCGACGGCTTCCCGCGCACGCTTGCACAGGCCGAAGCGCTTGACGAGATGCTGGAAGCAAATAGCCTCAAACTGAACGCCGTCATCGAACTGCGTGTCGACCAGTCCAAGCTGGTTGACCGGATCATCAAACGTGCCGCGGATGCACAGGCTGCCGGTCAGCCGGTGCGCAAGGACGATGACCCGGAAGTCTTCAAGCAACGTCTTGAAGCCTATAACCGCGATACCGCAGTTGTTGTGCCGTATTACGAGAAGACAGGTCTTCTTTCGGTGATCGACGGCATGCAATCCATTGAAGAAGTAACGGCTTCAATAGATTCCGTTCTTCAAGGACTTGACGAAAAGGTTTAGAGCCGTTAAACGACCCGCTCTACCTTACAGTTAAGCCGGTTCCATGTAAGTGGGGCCGGCATTCTCTGTGCCGGGGCTACCCCGGCATTTTCGTACCCGCAAGGGCCGGACTCCACCGGACGCGGGCATTATAACCTGCGGCAAGACCACGGTCTCGTCGCGTAATCATGGAGACGAACGTGGCACGTATTGCTGGCGTTAACATCCCGACGAACAAGCGTGTAGTCATCGCGCTTCAGTATATTCACGGCATTGGCGCGAAATTCGCCCAGGAAATCATCGAAAAGAACAACATCGATGCTGCCCGCCGTGTGAACGAGCTTTCTGACGCAGAAGTCCTGTCCATCCGCGAAACCATCGACCGCGATTACCTCGTTGAAGGTGACCTGCGTCGTGAGACCGCAATGAACATCAAGCGTCTGATGGACCTTGGCTGCTACCGCGGCCTGCGTCACCGTCGCGGCCTGCCGGTTCGCGGCCAGCGGACGCACACGAACGCACGTACCCGCAAGGGTCCGGCTAAACCGATCGCAGGTAAGAAGAAATAATTACCCTGCCTGGATTGGTGGTGGAGCTGCCGGCATTACGGCAGTGACGAGATCAAAACAAGGATAAGAGAATGGCTAAAGACACGACGCGCGTGCGTCGCCGCGAACGCAAGAACATCTCTTCTGGCGTTGCGCATGTGAACTCCACGTTCAACAACACCATGATCACGATCACCGACGCACAGGGCAACGCGATCTCCTGGTCGTCCGCCGGTGCACTCGGTTTCAAAGGTTCCCGTAAGTCCACTCCGTATGCTGCCCAGGTTGCTGCGGAAGACGCTGCGAAAAAAGCTGCCGAGCACGGCATGCGCACCCTCGAAGTGGAAGTGCGCGGTCCGGGTTCCGGTCGTGAATCTGCTTTGCGCGCCCTGCAGGCTGCCGGTTTCCTGATCACGTCCATCCGTGACGTGACGCCGATTCCGCACAACGGCTGCCGTCCGCGCAAGCGTCGCCGCGTCTAAGGCTTCCCAGCTTTAGGTACTTGTTTCTCCAAATGGCAAAGAATGGCCTGGCGTTGATCCGCCGGGCGGGATAGCCGAAGGGACGAAAACGTGACCATTCAAAAAAACTGGCAAGAACTGATCAAGCCGACCAAACTCGAGATCAAGCCGGGTGAAGACCCGCGCTTCTTGGCAACTGTCGTTGCCGAGCCGCTCGAGCGTGGCTACGGTCTGACCCTTGGCAACGCGCTGCGCCGCATTCTGCTGTCTTCACTGCAGGGTGCAGCCGTGACCGCCGTTCAGATCGATGGCGTTCTGCATGAGTTCTCGTCGATCCCGGGTGTCCGGGAAGATGTCACCGACATCGTGCTGAATATCAAGGAAATCGCCATCCGTATGGAAGGCGAGGGCCCCAAGCGCATGGTTGTGCGCAAGCAGGGACCTGGTGTTGTCACCGCCGGCGATATCCAGACTGTTGGCGATGTCGAGGTTCTCAATCCGGAACTGGTGCTCTGCACGCTGGATGAAGGCGCTGAAATCCGCATGGAATTCACCGTCAACACCGGCAAGGGCTATCATTCTTCGGACCGGAACCGCCCGGAAGATGCGCCAATTGGCCTGATCCCGGTCGACAGCCTCTACTCTCCGGTCAAGAAGGTCTCCTACAAGGTGGAAAACACCCGTGAAGGCCAGGTTCTTGACTATGACAAGCTGACCCTGACTGTCGAAACCGATGGTTCCGTCAAGCCGGAAGACGCCGTGGCATTCGCTGCACGCATTCTGCAGGATCAGCTCTCCATATTCGTCAACTTCGAAGAGCCGCAGCGTGAAGTCGCCGAGGACAGCGTCCCGGAACTGGCTTTCAACCCTGCGCTTCTGAAGAAGGTCGACGAGCTGGAACTGTCTGTACGGTCTGCAAACTGCCTGAAGAACGACAATATCGTGTATATTGGCGATCTCATTCAGAAGACCGAAGCGGAAATGCTGCGGACCCCGAATTTCGGCCGCAAGTCGCTGAACGAAATCAAGGAAGTTCTCGCTCAGATGGGTCTCCATCTCGGCATGGAAGTTGCCAACTGGCCGCCTGAGAACATCGATGATCTCGCCAAGCGCTACGAAGACCATCAGTACTAAGGGCGCACGCGTCCTGTGAGGATCAACCGGGCAAGAGTTCAACCAGAAGAACTGACTGCCTGAAAGAAAAAGGAGAGGGCCATGCGCCACGGTAAATCCGGCCGCAAGCTCAACCGGACCTCTAGCCACCGTAAGGCTATGTTCGCTAACATGGCAGCGTCGCTGATCAAGCACGAACAGATCGTGACGACCCTGCCGAAGGCTAAAGAAATGAAGCCGATCATCGACAAGCTCATCACCCTGGGCAAGCGCGGTGACCTGCATGCACGCCGCCAGGCCATTTCGCAGATTCGCGATACGGCAATGGTTGCCAAGCTGTTCGAAACGCTCGGCGAGCGTTACAAGGACCGCAGCGGCGGCTATTCCCGCGTCCTGAAAGCCGGTTTCCGTTATGGCGACAACGCTCCGATGGCTGTCATCGAGCTGGTCGACCGTGATCCGGAAGCACGCGGTGCAGAAGACCGCGCTCGCGTGGAAGCTGAAGAAGCAGCTGAAAACGCAGCGTAAAATTTTGCCTATTCGGCAAATCTAGAAGGCGGGCAGAAATGCCCGCCTTTTTTGTTGTCCAAACGATTGTCAGAATTGACGATTTCATTTCGAATAATGAGACCGCAATTATCAATGATTTAAGGAAAACTGCCTAGGCTCATCCCATGCCTCCTAGACTAGTGGGAGTGGCTGGGGAGAATTACTGTGACAGCTAAAACGAATTCGGTCTCTAAGAAAAGGACGCCTTCTCTTAGACTTTCTTTTGTTATTCCGGCTTTGATGATCGTAATTACGGTCGCAGCATGTGCTGCTGTGGGCCTTATCGGTTACATGACCGGTCGTGACGGACTGCAGCAAGCGGCGGAAGCCGAACTCGGTATGGTCATTACAGCCCGCAATGCGCTCCTGCAGTCCCGCTTGCACGCCGCAGAATCCCAGATCGTCAATCTGGCTTCCAGCGTCTCCGATCCGCTGAGCAATCTTGGCAATGCGACGATGAACCTTGCCAAGGAAAAGGAAGAAATTCTCGCGCTGTTCCAGGCGCCGCAGACACCTGAAGAGCGTGCCACGGTGACTGGCAAGGAACAGAAGACGATGTACGCCTGGCGCCACACCGAAGCGCACCCGGCTTTCTACAATGTCTGGAAGAACGGCGGCTTTGCCGACCTCTATCTCATCGATAACGCCGGTCTCGTTCTTTATTCCGTGACCAAGGGCGACGAGTTCCTGTCCAAGATCGGCGAAGGCAGTGTTGCCGAGGGCACCGGGCTGGAGACGGTTTTCAATGCCGCCAAGAACCTGGGTGAAGGCGAGATCGCAGCCAGTGTGTTTGCCCCCTATGCACCGGCTGGCGGCGATGGCTCCCTGTTCCTGGCGTCGCCTGTATTCATGAATTCCTTCGGGACCATCAGCTTGAGCGGTGTCGCCGTCATGCGGATCGATTCCGATTTCCTGAGCGAAGTCGTCGCGAACCGGGACGATCTGGGTGAAACCGGGCAGGTCTATGTGATCAATCAGGACGGCGTCGTGCTGAGCGACATGCCTCTTGCCGGTGCGCCGACGGCGCTGAGCGCCACTGTTTCTGCCGGACCGGCGATTGAAGCCGCAGCCGGCACGGAAGCGGCCGGCATCGTGCAGGGCGCTGACGGAGTTGACGATCTGGTCGTTGCCCGTCCGCTTGCTTTCCAGGGGCAGAACTGGGCGATTGTTGCGGAAAAGAGTGTGGAAGAAACGCTGTCCGCGGTCACCCGCATGCGGGACCAGATGTTCCTCTGGTCGCTGGCAACGATTGCCATTGCTGCCGTCATCGCGCTGTTCTTCTCCCAGTCCATCACCCGTCCGCTGACCACGCTGGTTGGAGCGCTCAACCAGATTGCTTCTGGTAACCTCGGTGCGGAGATCAAGGCTGCGAACCGCAAGGACGAAATCGGCGATATCGGCCGGGCCGTTCTTCAGATCCGTCAGAATGCGGCTGAGGAAAACGAGCGCCGTGCTGCCGAGGAGGCGGACGATGCACGGCGTCAGGCCGAACAGCGTCAGGAGATGCTGGCAAGCCTTGCCGGTGACTTCGAAGCAACCGTGGGCACTGTCGTCGACAAGGTTGCGCACACGGCTGCAAGTCTGCGCGAATCGGCCAACAAGATGCGGAACATGACTGACATTGCCGGAGAGACCTCCGCCAATGCTGCAACCATGTCCGAAGAAACCCTGGCGGAAGTGGAATCGATTGCGGCCGCCTCCGATCAGCTGTCCAGCTCGATCCAGGAAATTTCGACCCTGATCGAACGGTCCTCCAGCGTTGCCGCCGAGGCGACCAAGCGTGCGGAAACGACCAACGACACAGTTCGCTCCCTGGCGGAAGCCGCCAACCGGATTGGCGAAGTCGTGACGTTGATTTCCGACATTGCCGACCAGACCAACCTTCTGGCGCTCAATGCCACGATCGAAGCCGCGCGTGCGGGTGAGGCAGGCAAGGGCTTCGCGGTGGTTGCCTCCGAGGTCAAGGACCTTGCGTCCCAGACCGGCAAGGCAACCGGTGAAATCCAGCAGCAGATCGATGCCATCCGCGGCGCGACCGACGATGCGGTCGATGCTATCGGTGACATTCAGAAAACGATCGACGAAATCACCAAATCGGTGAGCGAAGTCGCCGCTGCCGTCACCGAACAAAGCTATGCGACCCAGGGCATTGCGGAAAACACCCAGCGGGCGGCCGGCGGCACCTCCAAGGTGACCGAGGACATCCGCAATGTTTCCTCGCTGTCCAACGACACAAACATGGCCGCTCAGACCTTCTCCGAAGAAGCTGCGGACATGGCGTCGAAGGCGGAAGAACTCGATCACGAGGTGCGCAGCTTCCTCGCACAGGTCCGTTCGGCTTAAAGTCAGCTTTACCGACTGAAAAAGGGGTCGCCGGAAATCCGGCGGCCCCTTTTGTATTTGCCTCTTTTCCTCCCTATCTGCCATGTATCGCGATGGGTATCAGAAGATTCGAAAAAGAGGCTCCCGCCATGCGCCTGGTTCTGACCAGCATTACGCGTCCCGTAGTCCTTGCCGCTCTGGCCGGCCTGATTGGTGTGTCTGCCACGCTTGCCCAGTCCGTGCAGCCGTCTCCGGCCGATCTGCGCCTGGTTCCGCAAAGCGATGCACAGATCAAATTGTCTTTCGCGCCCATCGTGAAAAAGGTAGCGCCGGCGGTGGTCAACGTTTACGCCAGCCGGAAGGTGGTGCAGCGCCGGCAGGTATCGCCTTTCATGGACGATCCGTTCTTCCGCAGGTTCTTCGGTCAACCCGGTGGAAACGACAGGCCGCGTGAGCGGGTGGAATCGTCCCTCGGATCCGGTGTCATCATTTCCTCCGACGGTACGGTCATCACCAACCATCACGTGATCAAGGACGCGGATGACGTTCGTGTTGCCTTGAACGACAGACGCGAATTCGATGCCGACATCGTCCTGATGGACGAGCGGACTGATCTGGCGGTTCTGAAAATCCGCGGTGACGGCCCTTTCGAAAGCATCGACTTTGCGGATTCCGACAGTCTGGAAGTGGGTGATATCGTGCTTGCCATCGGCAACCCGTTCGGTGTCGGCCAAACGGTGACACAGGGCATCGTCTCCGCCACGGCCCGAACGCAGGTCGGCGTCACGGATTTTCAGTTCTTCATCCAGACCGACGCGGCGATCAATCCGGGCAACTCGGGCGGAGCGCTGGTCGATATGACCGGCAAGCTGGTTGGCATCAATTCGGCCATCTATTCACGCTCCGGCGGATCCAACGGCATCGGCTTCGCCATCCCGGCGCATATGGCGCGCTTTGTTGCGCAGGCAGCAGATCATGGCGGCAAGGTTCAGCGGCCCTGGCTGGGTGCAACCGTACAGCTGGTGAATGCGGAAATTGCCGAAGCGCTTTCTCTCGACAGGCCGCAAGGTGTGCTGGTGACAGCCGTTTTCGAAGGCTCGCCGGCCTTTGAGGCCGGGCTTCGTGTCAGCGATCTGGTGATTGCCGTCGACGGCAAGGAAGTGACCGATCCCAATTCCTTCGGGTATCGGTTTGCGACAAAGATGATCGGCGAAGAAACCGACTTCGTGGTCCTTCGGAGTGGCAAGGAGCAGCATCTGACGGTCTCCCTGAAACCCGCGCCGGAAACCGTTCCGCGGGACACGCGGGAACTTGTCGAATATTCGCCCTTCGAAGGGGCGACGGTGATGAACCTTTCGCCGGCTGTTTCAGAAGAACTCGGCCTTGAAGGCCTGTTCGACGGTGTCGCTATTGCCGAGGTGAAGCGCGGCAGCACGGCGGACCGTGTGGGGCTTCGTCCAGGAGACATCATCCGTGGTATCAACCAGAAGGCAATCGAGAGCACTCAGATGCTTGAGGACGTCACCCGGAAGCCGCCGCGTTTGTGGCAGATCGATATCGAGCGGGACGGCAAGGTCTCGCAGATCATTCTGCGCGGTTAGGTGTCGGTGTGAGCGATCTGTTTGAAGCTTCCGGATTGAGCCAATCCGGTCCGCGACCGCTGGCGGACCGGATGCGCCCGACCAGATTGGCCGACGTTGTCGGGCAGGATCATCTGCTCGGACCGGAGGGCACTCTGTCGCGTATGCTCAAGACGCGGACACTCGGCTCGCTGATCTTCTGGGGACCTCCCGGCACCGGCAAGACAACCATTGCGCGGTTGCTCGCCAACGAAACGGACCTTGCGTTCGAGCAGATCTCCGCGATCTTTTCCGGCGTTTCGGATCTGAAGAAGGTGTTCGAAGCGGCGCGGGCCCGGCGCATGAGTGGCCGGGCAACACTGCTCTTCGTCGACGAGATCCACCGGTTCAATCGGGCGCAGCAGGACAGTTTTCTGCCAGTTATGGAAGACGGCACGATCACGCTGGTGGGAGCGACGACGGAAAATCCCTCCTTCGAGCTCAACGCGGCGCTCTTGTCCCGATCTCACGTGATGACGTTTCACTCACTGTCGGCAGAGGCGATCGAGAAACTGCTGGCCAGGGCTGAGGAGCTGGAAGAGCGACAGTTGCCGCTCGATGAGGAAGCGCGCAGTGTGCTGATCCGCATGGCCGATGGGGACGGGCGCTCCTCACTGACCCTGGCAGAGGACGTCTGGCGCGCTGCCGGCAAGGACGAAATCTTTGATGCCGAACGCCTTCAGGAAATCGTTCAAAGGCGTGCCCCCATCTACGACAAGAGTGCCGACGGGCACTACAATCTGATCTCCGCATTGCACAAGTCCGTGCGCGGTTCAGATCCCGATGCCGCGCTCTATTGGTTTTGCCGGATGCTGGACGGCGGAGAAGACCCGCTTTATCTCGCGCGCCGCCTGATCCGCATGGCTGTCGAGGATATCGGTCTTGCCGATCCCAATGCGCTTGTGCAGGCCAATGCAGCCCGCGATGCCTATCAGATGCTCGGCTCGCCGGAAGGGGAGCTGGCGCTTGCCCAATCGGTGATTTATCTGGCGACCGCCCCGAAATCGAATGGTGCCTATGTGGCCTACAAGGCTGCGATGCGGGATGCGAAATCCAGCGGTTCGCTGTTGCCGCCCAAGCATATCCTCAACGCGCCCACCAAGCTGATGAAGCAGGAAGGTTACGGCGACGGCTATCAATACGATCACGATGCGCCCGACGGCTTTTCCGGCCAGGACTATTTCCCGGAACAGATGGGCCGCAAGACCTATTACGATCCGCCACAAAGAGGCTTTGAGCGGGAACTGAGAAAACGCCTGGAGTTCTGGGACAAACGGCGCAAGGAACGCGGCTGAGACTCCTGGCCGGGAAAGCCAAGCCTCAGGCGGTTTCGGCAGACGTCAGGCGATCAAGAGCGCTTTTCAGGGCTGCGATCAGCTTTTTCCGGTCTTCCGGCGCCATGGTGTCGGATATCTTTTCCAGTTGGCGTGACACCTGATCCAGCTCCAGCTCACCCTTGATGTGCGCGGGTTCCTTCAGGCCGATCACTTCATATGTGGTGACCGGATAGGCAATGCCCTTGACGTTTACTTCGCCGTTTTCCGCGCATTTGATCTGATCCTTCACCTGGGAATAGGTTTCGAAGGAGATCAGGATCGAGCCTGGCGTTGCAAGGCTCTCCAGCCGGGACGCCGTGTTCACGCCGCGGCCGATGATGGTGTAGTCAAGCCGGTCTTCGCTGCCGAAGTTGCCTACTGTGCAATAGTCGGTGTGGATGCCCATCCGGCACTTCATGGGCTTGGAAATGCCGGCCTCCTGCCAGGCGCCCTGCAGCTCTTTCATCCGCTCCTGCATGTCAATGGCCATGCGCACACAGGCCAGAGCATCTTCGGTCACGCCGCGTGTTTCCGGATCGCCGAAAAAGATCAGGATGGCGTCGCCGACGTATTTGTCGATCGTTGCCCCATAGCGCAGGGCGATATTCGACATCTCCGTCAGGTACTGGTTCAGGATTGCGGTCAGTTCTTCCGATTCAAGCCGGTCCGCCGTTTCGGTGAAATCGGCAATATCGGAGAAGAATACAGTCAGCTTTTTGCGCGTGGACGCGATCTTGACTTCCTGACGGCCCTCGAAAATCGACTGGTAAACCTGTGGAGACAGGTATTTGGCGAGCTGCCGGGACAGGGCCTCAAGCTTGTTTGACTGGTCCGCGAGCTGGTCTTCGACCGCTTCGCCATGCTCGATGGTGGCCTCATAGAGCAGTCGCAGATCTTCCAGCTCGGAGCGCAGATAGTCGTTTTCTTCCTGCAGGGATTGCAGGGAGGTTGTCTTGTCGGCTTGCCCGGCTTCACCTGAGCTCTTGGCAGCTTCTTCTACACTCTTGGCCATTTTATTCCGCGTCGAAAGGTCGGGTCAGATTGACAGTTTTATAGCGCTGAATTTTTGAGAATCACACTTGGATCCATGGACTATCTTAGCGGAATATAAAGGGCGGGCAGGGGAAAAGTGTTGCCGGTTGCAGAGCGCAAGGTTCGCGGAAGACCCAGGTGTCAATTTATGTTTGCACAGAAGTGATTGGGCCTGAGCATAGTTTGGCCATGTCTTGATTGGCGTATGAAAGGCATGGTCCCATAAAGATTGTAGCCATTCTTTTCTGCTAGGCCTTTTTCAGATGATCCCCGCGGTGACCTCATGAAGGAAATCGAACTCAGATTGGCGCTGGTGTTTTATGGCGGCGTTTCGCTTGCCATCTACATGCATGGCGTCAGCCGGGAGATCCTTAATCTCGTACGGGCATCGAGCTGCCGCCTCGACCGCAAATCGAACGGGTTCTCCCAGTATGCGCCGGATCAGGATCTGCCTCCGGTTCAAAGTGCCTACAAGGATCTTCTCGATCTGTTGTCGTCCGTTGCCGATATCCGCGTGGTGGTCGACGCCATTGCGGGGGCTTCTGCTGGCGGCGTCAACGGCATCATGCTGGCACGGGCCATCACCCACGACCTGCCGCTCGACAGCCACAGCGAGATGTGGCTGGAAAACGCCGACGTCACGCGTCTGGCCCGGCCGCAGGCCGGCCTGTCCCGCTATCTGAAGATTTCCATCTCACCGGTATTGGACCAGCTTATTTCCACCCGGCTGACGAAGCAGATCGAAAGCGCGGAAACGCGTGAGAAGCTGCGGCTGTTCATGCAGGCGAGGTGGTTCACCCCACCTTTTTCCGGCGAAAGGTTCATTAGCTGGATGCTGGATGCCTGCAAGAAGATGGAGGATGGCGCGGTGCCTGGCCGCAGCCTCATCCCGCGCGGGCAGACGCTGGACCTGTTTGTCACCATCACCGATTACAACGGCATCAAACGGCGCATTCACCTCGATGATCCGGACTATGTCGAGGAGTGGGATCATCGGCGGATCCTGAACTTCCACGCAGCTCACAGGATGCCCGGACACATCGACAGCCAGTTCGACGCCGACAGCATTCCCGAGATTGTTTTCGCAGCCCGCGCGACGTCTTCCTTTCCGGGGGCGTTTCCGCCTGCGACGGTTGCGGAAATGGAGCGGGTGCTGGTCGACCACGACATGACATGGGCCAACCGTGACCCGTTTCTGGCACGAGGGCTCAATCTGACGGCCGAGACGGCCGGTCAGCACTGTTTTGTCGACGGCAGCGTGGTGATGAACAAGCCGTTTGCGCCCGTGATCAACGTTATACAGGATAGGCCGGCCGTGCGCGAAGTCGCCCGGCGGCTGATCTACGTGGATCCTTCTCCCGTTGTTCCGGTGGAAACGGGCAGCACCATTTCGGAACTGCCCGGGTTCTTTCGGGTGATCCTGGCGTCGCTTGCCCACATCCCCCGCAATGAGCCTATCGGCGATGATCTGAAAGAACTAGAACAGAACAACCGGCGCAGCCGCTGGCTGTCGCAACTGATCGACGACGCGGGCCCCATGGTCGAAAAGGCGGTGTCCGGCATCCTGCCCAGGCGGCGGCGGGTAACGCCGGACATTCTGTCAAACTGCCGGAAGCAGGCAACCGTCGCCGCCTTCGAGCAGGCAGGCTTCGCCTTTCTCAATTATCAGTCCCTGAAACTGCATTCCCTTGCGGAGCGGCTGGCTGGTCTGACGGCGCGCCTCAGCGGCTTGGAGTGCGCACGGGACCACGAAGAGGCAATTTTAGGACATATCTCTCGTCACACCGGCCGTCTGACGGCTGCGAGCAAGGATGCTCTGGGCCGCACGGACCCGCATGTGATTGGCTTGCTGCGCGGGCTTGATGTCGATTACCGAATACGCAGACTGCGCTTTGCGGTCCGCAAGCTCAACGGGTTCTATCACTACCGTTCCGATTCTGGCCTGCCGCCTCCCAACGTCGAGGCGCTGGATCAGATGAAGGGACTGCTCTACGAGCAGATCGACCACCTTGGCTGGCGCTGGAACAACAGCTTCTTTGGTGGCCGCAGCCGGGATCTGGCCGAGGCTTTTGTGAGGGCGGTCGAGGCGGGCAGCCCGAACGCTGCCGAGCATGTCCAGCCCATGCTGACATCGCTGACGCAAATGATGGGGCTTGCCGACCTGGATCGATTGCAGGACGAGCTTTTTGCCGACACGGCCCGCAATCTCCTCGACAAGAGCCGTCACACCTCCCTGATGGGCACCTATATCGGGTTCGGGTTTTTCGATCTGATCACCTTTCCGGTGTTGCAGCGGAACGACTTTTCAGAGGTGACGGAGATCCTGGTTGACCGGATCAGTCCGACGGACGCGGCCAGTCTCTACACGGAGGGGTTCGACCTCAAGGGCAAGTCCCTGAATACCTTCGGCGCCTTCTTCAACCGGGGCTGGCGGGAACACGACTATCTGTGGGGCCGCCTCAATGCGGCCGACAGGCTGGTCAGCATCGTGCTGTCGGCAGCGGGCGAGGGCACTTTGCCGCAGATACAGGTCAATCAGGCGCGTGCGCGGATCTTCCTGGCGGTTCTGGAAGAAGAGCGCGGCAAACTTTCTGAAATACCTGAGGAAATAGAGCGGATCGACAACTTGATCCGGTCGATCTATCCCGACTTCGCCCATGTGGCAGCGAGGGTTTGACCGGCTGACAGTCATTATTTGGCAAGTCATTCCTTGACGTGAGGTCTGCTCTTTCGCTACGCACAAAAGTGGCCGAGGAATTGCGCGTGGAATTTTGAGTTGATGACATTCATTGCCGAACGATTTGGGACTGGTCCAGAGGTATTTCTGGGTTTCTTTCTGGGGCTTTATGCCGCCAGCTTGATCGTGCTGTTCACGACCGGTCTGATCATGACGGCAATGAACCGGCGTCATCCGGACCGCAAGATCCAGAAGCGCCAGCCGACGCATGACGCCCTGCGCGATATCAAATCCTCCATGCGCCAGCTTTCGATCACGAGCTGCTGTCTTTCGATCGGCCTTTACGCCCAGTTGCGCGGCTGGACGCTGTTCGATCCTGTCGCCTTGTCCTGGTGGTCCGTGCCTCTGTTCTTCGTGATCTCCCTGGTCCTGCACGATACCTGGTTCTATTGGGGGCACCGGATCCTGCACACCAAGATGTTCTACCGGTTCCATAAACCGCACCACATGACGGTGACGCCGACCGTCTGGTCCAACGACGCGGGTTCCAGCGTCGATACGCTGTTTGCCCACTCCTACTATGCGCTGGTGCTGTTTTTCGTGCCCATTCCCCCGCTGGTTTTCCTGGGCCACCGGCTGTTCGACCAGGTATCGGCGGCAATTGGCCATTGCGGGTATGAGCATTTCGCGAGCCCGAGCGCACGCAAGCCCTGGCCCTTGCTGTGCACGCTCTATCACGACCAGCATCACCAGTATTTCGTCTACAATTACGCCAACTACTTTTCCTTCTGGGATCGGTTCTGCGGCACCATCCATCCGACCTATGACGAGCGGGTGGAAGGCTTCGAGGCGATTTATGCCGGCACCGGCAAACAGGAAAAATCGTGATGGGGCTTCTTGTCGACTACCTCATCGTTCTGGCGATCACCTATGCGGCAATGGTGTCGGTCTATTTCACGACCGGCTTCACGATGATCGCGATCAATGCCCGCCATCCTGATCGGCGGATCCAGAAGCACCGTGACGGCATGAAGCGCCAGGCAGAGGAAATCCGCGCTTCCATGAAGGCGCTGGCGACATCCTCCGTCTTGCTGTCATCCGGTTATTTCGCACAGACCCAGGGCTGGACGCTGGTCGCGCCGCTGGACCTGAGTTGGTGGTCATTCCCGCTGATGTTCGCCGTCTGCTTTGTCTTGTTCGATGCCTGGTTCTACTGGGGGCACCGGATCCTGCACTGGCCGTCGCTCTACAAGTTCCATGTGCCGCATCATCGCTCGATCGCACCGACTGTCTGGAGCAACGACAGCTCGACCACCGTTGATACGTTGATCGAGCATTTCTTCTATTTTTGGGTCTGGTTCGTATTGCCGGTGCCCGCCTTAAGCGTTTTTGCGCTGCGGCTGTTCGACCAGATTTCGGGCATGGTCGGCCATTCCGGGTTTGAATATTTCGCGTCTAAATCGTCGCGATTCCCGTCTCCACTGATTTGCACGACGTTCCATGATCTGCATCATTCGCAGTTTCACTACAATTACGGTAACTTCTTCTCGTTCTGGGACCGGATCTGCGGAACGGTGCATCCGAAGTACGATGTGCTGGTGCGTTCCATGGAAGAGACCGGCGAAATTCCGGATTCGGAAGAAACGAAAGTCAAGGCAACCGGGTAAGCCCGCACAGTGCTCACGTGTGTCAGCCAACCGACCAACTGGATGTATGAAGAGATATGCTCGATCAGGCGCTGACAATATTGCTCGAATTCCTGCCCATTTACGCGGCTTGCTACGCTGTGAACGTTTTTCTGTATTTCGCTACCGGCTGGGTGCTGGTCAAAATACAGGACCGTCATCCGGAACGGCGTATCCAGCAGAACCGGCGCGGTGAAAAGCGCATGTGGAAGGAAATCCGGGCCAGCGTCTATTCGCTGACCGTGACCGCAGGCTGTCTTGCCGGAGGCATTTTCCTGTCGATGAAGGGCTGGACGCTGGTTGCTCCGCTGGAACTGACCTGGTGGTCGGCAATCCTGATGTTCGTCGTTTCCATCGTGGCCTTCGACACCTGGTTCTACTGGGGCCACCGGTTCATGCACACCAAGGCGATGTACCGCTTTCATGCGGAGCATCACCGCTCTGTCGCGCCGACGGTCTGGAGCACCTATTCCGACGATCTGGTCGATGCCTTTGTCATGCAAAGCTACTACTTGTGGGCAGTGATCATTCTGCCAATCCCGATCCCGGTGCTGATCGTTCACAGGCTGTGGGACCATTTCAACGGCACAATCGGCCACTCCGGGTTCGAGTTCTGGGCATCGCCGATGTCTCGCATGCCCTCACCAATGGTCTGCGTTACCTTTCACGACCAGCACCACTCACGGTTCCGCTACAACTTCGCCAATTTCTTCTCGTTCTGGGACCGTGTCTGCGGCACCATCGACCCGAAGTATGACGAACAGGTCAAGGTGTTCGAACAGATGGGCGAGAAAGCGACCGCAAAGCCGGCTGCTCCTGGCGAATAATGTGTTATCAGGTCCCGCTGCACGCGCCGTGACATGAGCGCAGGACCAATCGCTACTGGCGTTTTTGAGAGGCAGGGGGGCCGTAACCTTCGGTGCCCTGCCTTTGAAATGCCAGGGAAGAACGAGTAACGGGGCTTTGGATTGAAACATCTTCTTCTGGTGATGCTGGGCGGCGGTCTGGGCGCAGGGGGACGGCACCTCGTGTCTCTGGTGACACTCCGGCTCTTCGGTCCCGGTTTTCCGGTCGGTACCCTGACGGTCAACGTCGTCGGATCGCTGATCATGGGGCTTTTCATCGGCTGGCTGGTGCGCAATGAGACCGCCGACCTGCAAACGTTGCGCTACTTCGTGGCAACCGGTTTTCTTGGCGGCTTTACGACGTTCTCCGCGTTCTCGCTGGACACCTCCGTGTTGTGGGAGCGCGGCGATACGCATCTTGCCCTGATTTACGTGGTCGTCTCTGTCGTCTTGTCCATTCTAGCGGTTTTCGCCGGTCTGATGCTGATGCGTCAGGTCGCTGCCTAAGAATTCCTTCCCTTTCCGGCCGATTCCGCCTATACGCAGCGGAACGAATTTTCCCGACGCCTCGATGCAGGGGCGATGGATGCGCGTCTCGGCGACAGGCCGGATGCCCAATTTGAGAAAAACATGTCCGCGATTGAACAGAAACAAGTGACCGCCGATGAGGCGGGCATGCGCCTCGACCGTTGGTTCAAGTCCCATTACCCGGGGCTGGGCTTTGGCCATCTGCAGAAACTCCTGCGCACCGGGCAGGTCCGTGTCGACGGCAAGCGCGCCGAGACCAACACCCGTATCGCCAAGGGGCAGATGATCCGTATTCCGCCGCTTGGGGTGGAGCTTCCGGCGGACGACAAGAAGAACGCCAAGCCGAAGTCCAGCAAGCTGATTGCCGATGACCGCAAGGCCATCGAGGACATGCTGCTTTTTGAAGACAGCCAGGTGATGGTGTTGAACAAGCCGGCCGGTCTTGCCGTGCAGGGCGGTTCGGGCCTCAAGCGCCATCTGGACGGGATGCTGGACGCCTACACCGACCGCAAGGGCAACAAGCCGCGTCTGGTGCACCGCCTCGACCGCGAGACTTCCGGCATCATTCTGGTGGCACGCACGCGACAGGCCGCACAGGAGCTCACCAAGGCCTTTCGCCATCGCAATACCCGCAAGATCTACTGGGCAATCCTGGCGGGCGTTCCCAAGCCCTTTCAGGGCCGCATTTCCACCTTCCTTGCTCGAAACGATGGCGAAGAGCGGATGCAGGTTGTCCGCCAGGGCGAAGACGAGGCGCAGCACGCGGTCTCGCTCTATTCCGTTTTCGAAAAATCCGGTCAGAAGCTTTCCTGGGTCACCATGAAGCCGGTTACGGGCCGGACGCATCAGCTTCGCGCCCACGCCGCCCATATCGGTCATCCGATTATCGGTGATGACAAGTATTTCAACATCGAGAACTGGGAACTGCCGGGCGGCATCCAGAATCGCCTGCATCTGCTCGCACGCCGTATCGTTATCCCGCATCCTTCGGGCCACGGCTCGATTGATGTTTCGGCGCCGTTGCCACCGCACATGCAGCAGACCTGGAACCTGCTCGGGTTTGACGCCACGGATTATGATCCGGAAGTGGACGATCCGGACGACGCGCTCAACAAGCGCTAAATGCGGCCTTCATTTTTACCAGACGCCTGATCGCCTGCGGAATGGATCTTCAGATTGAAGGGTTCATCCTCCGTGGGCGGTTGAAAATGGCTAGCGATCCGGTCGAACTCTGCTTCGGTGACCGAGAACTCATGCTCGCCGAAAAGATTGCGCTGGCGAAGCCTCGTCTTGCAGACCTCATCCGGTACGTCAAGAAAATGAAGTTCGTGGCCGCATCCTGCCTTTTCGACAAGGGCGAGCATCCATTGCCGGCTTTCCTTCGTGTTGGCGTGAAAATCCAGCACGACAGATAGGCCGCTTTGAAGCAACGCCACGGCATGTGGTGTGATCGTCTTTCGCAACAGTGCAGAACAGCGGACGAAATCGGTGAGGGTCGACATCTGGTCGCCATAGAGACCGGACAGCCAGCGGTCCTCGCGCAGGAGAATGCTGCCGGGCCGCTCGGCATAGCGGTCCGCCAGGGTCGACTTGCCGGAAGCGGGTTTGCCACAGAACAGGTGCAAAGTGGGGGCGTTGTCTGGCGGCAACATGTGAAGGTCAGCTCGCTGTTAAATGTTTGTCGACTTGGGGACTGCCTCAGACGCCCTGGAACAGAGCGCTCAGGATCACCGAGGCGAATGTCACGCAGACGACGCCAGCCACCAGCTTCCAGGCATCCGAGCGCTTCCTGAGGCCCGGCCAGCCGAGCGGCTTGATCACCTGGATCGCGGCAATCAGAAACAGGAGCAGAAGGATGATCTTGGTCAAGAAAAGCTCCGGGCGGGCAGGGGCGCAATGCTGGATCGACAGGTGCCTGACTTGCACCGTCAGACGCGGTTGTGAACGCGGCTCCAAAACGAAGAGACATCCCGCTTTCGGCTGAAAACGGAATGTCTCAAGGGCATAGCCAATCCTGCGGGGGCCTGCAAGGTCAGACGCCGGTGCTGCGCTGAAGTTTTGCCATGTAGGTCGGCAGCTTTTCCATCGATGGCACGACGATCAGCGTCTTGACGTGGCCGCGTTTGAACGCGTTGAGGAACTTGTTGTAGTCCTTGAATGCCACGCAACCATGGGAGCCGATGGATCGGCGCAGCAGGCGTGTGTGGGTCAGCATGCCGTCCCGGCCTTTCATGGCAGCCCGGTCCTGCGGCAGCATGCGAATGGCTTCCACACCATGGAAGCGCCGCTCGCGCATTCTCAAGGTGTAGATGTTGGGCGGCGTCGGGCCGAGCATCTTCACGTGCGAAAACTTCGGATTGTCCATCCGGTGTCCGATGCCGGAATGAGCCTCCAGCTTGGTGCCGTCCGGCATGTGCACGGTTGCGGCGCTGATGTCATAGACGGCGATCTTGCTGCCTGCACCGGGAAGGCCGGGCTTTGCGCTGCCGAACAGCTTGCCCAATCCGCCGAACACACCGTTGTCATCTTCTTCGGGATTGCCTGGCGTTGCGTAGGCCAGAACGGGCGACGTCTGTTCCGGCTTTTCCCTGCCTTCAGGACGGTTTTCGGCGACCACGGGCGCACTGCGGCGCGGCGGTTCGGGTTTCATGTCCGGTGTTGGCGGAAGAATAGCGCCCGGCTTGGCCGGGGTGCCGGCTGCAAGGGCAACCGTTGTCTCTTCGGGTTTCGCCTCAACATTCGTCTCTGCTTCTGCGGCAGTGCCGACGCCCTGCAAGGCTGCGACCGCGATATCGGGGGCGGTTTCCTGAGGTGCTGTGTCATCAAGTGCCGCGACGCTCGTCGATTGGGCGGCTACCTGGCGAGCCAGCAGAGTTTGAGTAAGCTTCAGCCGGGCGAGTTTGGCAGCAAGGGCAACCTTGGCAGCCTTCTTTGCTTCGGCTTCGAGACCTGCCGCTTCCGCCTTCAGGGCGGCCTCTGCCTTTTCGGCAATTGCCGCAGCCTCTGCGGCTGCCTTTTCCGCAGCAAGCGCGGTCACCGTTTTGGAAGATTCCTGCTTTTTGGGCGTCAGCGCGATCGGTGCGAGGCCCAGAGAAGCTGCGGCAGGGGCAGCCTGCGCAAGCGTCAATTTATCCTGTGACACCGTGCCATTGGCGGCAAAATGAGACGGGGAGATCGAGGTTCCGAGGTAGGTGGCGGTTCCGGCCAGACCGGCTATCACCAAAGTTGCCCCCGCGAGCATCGTGTAAAAAGTCCGGCTGGTCTTCCGGGGTGCTGTTTGACCCTTCAGGCCGGCCTTTTGTTTCTTCTGAAGCATTCAGACAAAACCACTCTTTTACGCCGGCCGTATTCGACCGCGCTCCAAATCCGTATCCTTTGGTGACAAACTTGCCCCAAACGTTCATGCCCACCCGCCTGCTGCAGTATCGTCGATCATGGTAACCAAGACCTTTACGACGAATGAGCAAGCGGCCATGAGACCGCTAACCACTTTAAAGAGGCATTTTTCGGGCAGTTTTCCAAATTGAACGATATCCAAAGATTGAACGTCAATTTGCCGCAGAATGTGGAAGTCTTTGCCTGGTGTTGAAATTACCAATCCATGACGTAGATGTCGTCGGATCTTGCAATCCGGCTCGGTGCCAAATGCGCTCTTGACCCCCGGGTGAAAACCCGGCACATGCGGGCGGACTTCCGTTCGCTTGGCACAGGATGCCCATGTATCTGATTATTTTCGACGTCGACGGCACGCTGGTCGACAGTCAGCAAACCATCTTGCAGGGGCTGCAAGTCGGCTTCGAAGCCGTGGGCCTGCCCATGCCGGACCGCGAAACGGCACTGTCGATTGTCGGGCGCTCGCTGGACGAAGCCTTTCTGGATCTCGTCGGGCCTGAGCACAGCGACAAGATACCGGTCATGTCGGGTGCATACAAAGAGGCGAAGGTGTCCCGCAGGAAGGAAGGGCTGGACCTGGACCCGCTTTACCCGGGAGCGCGCGAGGCCATTGAAAGACTGCATGCACGTGACGACATCCTGCTTGGAATCGCCACCGGCAAGGCGATGCGCGGCGTCAAGCACATGCTGGATACCCAGGATCTGCACGGTCGCTTCGTTACCATTCAGACGGCTGACACATCGCCTTCCAAACCGCATCCGGACATGGTTCTCAGGGCAATGGCGGAAACGGGAGCGGACAAGTCTCGCACGATCATGATCGGCGATACGGGCTTCGACATGGCAATGGCCAAGGCTGCCGGGACACGTGCCCTGGGCGTTTCCTGGGGCTATCATGACCGGGATCGGCTGACGTCCGACGGTGCGGACAGGATCATTCAGACCTATGCCGAGCTGGACAATGCGCTCGGTGATCTTCTGGATTTCGACAAGGAAACAATGTGATGCGCGATTTTCTTGAAACCTTGCAGGAAGATGCGGACAAGGATCCGGAACAGCGTGCGCGCGAGCTTTCGCGCCGTGAACTTCCGAAGCGTTTCTACAAGGACGTTGCACATGTTCCCGCGGACGGCGGATTTGCAATCCACCTGGACGGCAGACCGGTCAAGACCCCGGGCAAGGCCGCCTTGCTGCTGCCGAGCGAAGCTCTTGCGAAGGCTGTCGCAGCCGAGTGGCAGGCGCAGGAGAAGGAAATCAACCCGGCCAGCATGCCGCTGACGCGGATTTCCAATTCAGCGCTTGATGCAGTGAGTGTGCGGTTCGACGAAGTGGCCGACGATATCACCCGGTTTGCCGGAAACGATGCGCTGTGTTACCGGGCCGACACCCCTCAGAGCCTGATAGATACCCAAAGCCGCCTTTGGAACCCTGTGGTGGATTGGGCCGGCGGTCTGCTCGGCGGCCGTTTCGTTCTGATCGAAGGCGTCATCCACGCAGCCCAGCCGGAACCGTTGCTTTTCGCTTATCGCGCGAAGCTCTCAAACCTGACCCCGATGCGCCTTGCAGCTCTCCACACGATCACCAGCCTGACAGGGTCCGCCCTTCTGGCGCTTGGTCTCATGGAAGACTACCTCGACGCTGACACCGCCTGGACAGCGGCGCATGTCGAAGAAGACTTCAACATCGAACGCTGGGGCGAAGACGCGGAAGCTGCCCTCGTCAGAGCCTACAAGCGCAAGGAATTCGACGCGGCGGTGCTGATCCTGAGGGAAGGGTAATAACGTTTTCGCTGTTAAACGTTTCAAGGTGTCGAGCGATGAAGTGTCCTGGGTCCCCGCTTTTGCGGGGATGACACATTAATTCTGGTTTTCTGCGGTCAAGAGTCCCAGGAGCAGATCGTGCCAGTCGGGGTTCAACTTCGAGATCAGTTGAATTTTCCAGGCCCTATTCCACTTCTTCAAGTTCTTTTCCCTTCTGATCGCAATTTCCACATCGGTATTGGCTTCGAAATAGACCAGACGGTGAACCTTGTACTTGCGCGTGAAGTTGCTTGCCACACCTTCCCGGTGTTGCATTGTTCTGCGAACTAGATCGTTGGTGACACCGACATAAAGTGTTCCGCCAGGACCGCTTGCAAGGATGTAGGTGAAATAGAAGTGGCTTCGCATTCATAAATCCGGAAATGAATGCGCTAGGCTAATATAGGTGTCATCCCCGCGAAAGCGGGGACCCAGGAAACCGCATAGTCGCGGGCAAATAATCTTCCCCGTCTCACCCCAGATAGAACGTCGTTGCCATCAGGAAGAAGATGAGCACGCCGAGGACGTCGTTGGAGGAAGTTATGAAGACGCCGATGGCCATGGCGGGGTCGATGCCGATCTTGTCGAGAAGAATGGGCACCGTGGCGCCGACCATGGCGGCGAGCGTTGTGACGCAGAGCAGTGACAGCGAGGTAGCAATTGCGAGGTGGATGGGGTTTTCCAGCGGGACGACCAGGGATGCCACCAGCACGAGACAGCCGAGAATGGTGCCTGCGATAGCTCCGTTGAAGAGCGCCGCCACCAGTTCTTTCAGCAGGCGATAGAAGATGTCACCGGACCACAAGGCTCCGGTCGCAATGCCTTGAACGGCCACGGCCGAGGCCTGAAGGCCGGCGTTTCCAGCCATGGACATGGTAACGGGAATGAACGCTGCCAGAATGGCAGCTTCGGCAAGCTGATCCTCGTAAGAACCGACCACCGTTGCGGCGACACTCGCGCCCACCAGACCGGCGAGCAGCCAGGGGAGGCGGCCGCGCACGATACGCAGAACTGTGTCGTCCGAGCGGGATTCGCCCGATACGCCGCTCATCAGCAGCATGTCTTCGTTGGCCTCGTCCGAGGCAATACGCGTCAGTTGCTTCGGGGTGATCCGCCCGATCAGGTGACCATCGCCACTGACGACCGGCACCGTGCGCATATCGCGTTTTCTGGCCAGCCGCAGAACTTCTTCCTGATCGGTGTCGGTGGAAACGGCAATAACGTCCCGGTTCATGAAGCTGGACAACGGTGCATCTGCCGGGGCGAGCAGAAGTTTGCCCACTTCCACCGTGCCGGTCAGCTTGCCATCGGCATCGGTCACATAAACAGTAAAGACCTTGCGGATGCGGCTGGCTTCCGCACGCATCTGCGCGACAGCCTCGCCGGCAGTGCAGGTTTCGGGCAGGGCAACGAACTTGCGCGCCATGACGCGGCCGGCGGTGTCGTCCGCATAGGAACCGCGCGTGGCAATGTCTTCCACGTCCGGGAGGCGCGCGATCAGTTCGTCGGCGACATCGTCCGGAAACTCATTGAGAATTTCAGTGGCGTCTTCCGGATCCAGACCGGCAAGGATATCGCGGAACTGCTCCAGCGTGGATTCTTCCATCAGGATGGACCGGTATTCCGGACGCAGTTCGGCAATCACCTTGATCGACGGGTTGGCGGGCAGCCACTGAAACAGCTTGCGGGCCTGTTTCAGCCGGAGCCGCGTCAGCAACTGCATGACGTCGACCGGGTCCCAGCGCTTGAGCAGTTCAACCAGTTGCGTACGCTGCCCCGCCTTGATCATGTCGCGGACAGCCCTCAGCGCATCATCATTGGCTTCCAGCGGTTCGTTGGCCGGCTCCCTGGTCCATACGGTGGGGTCAAGCTCGGCGGAATCGCTGGAATTGCTCATGAATACTCACTTTCCGGAAAGGTCCGGTCCGCTTCTACTGATGCTTTGTGACGTCAGGCTGACAGTTGCCTTCCGGCTCAGACTTCAAATTCCTCAATATCGGCAAAGGCCTGCCGCAACTTGTCAGACCAGCCCCGCGACAGATTTTGAAAATATTCGTCATCCTGCTGAATGCGTACCTGGCGATCGGTCGAAAAACTGTCGGTGTTGTAGAGCAGCATGTCGATGGGCATGCCGACGGACAGGTTTGACCGCAATGTGCTGTCGAACGACAGGAGTACCAGTTTCGCCGCTTCGCCGAGGCGCATGTCCGCCCGTGTGACCCGGTCGAGGATCGGTTTGCCGTATTTGTGTTCGCCGATCTGCAGATAGGGCGTGTCTTCGCCGACCTCAATGAAGTTGCCGGCTGCATAGACCTGGAACATGCGCGGTTCCTCGCCCTTGATCTGGCCGCCCAGAATGAAGGTGACAAAGAAATTTTCCGCGCTGGTTGCGAGCGCTTCGCCGTCGATTGCCTTGACTTCACGAACGGCGCTGCCCACAAGTCTGGCGACCTGGAACATGGTTCTTGCCGTCATCAACGTCGCCCGGTCGTTTTCCGCCGAGGTGATATGTTCACTGAGCAGCGAGACGACGGCTTGTGTGACGGCGAGGTTACCGGCTGAAAGCAGCGTGATCACCCGCTCGCCAGGCTCTTCCCACACGTGGAGTTTTTTAAAAGTGGCGATGTTGTCGACACCGGCGTTGGTACGCGTGTCCGCGGCAAACACCAGTCCGCGATCCAGTTTCAAGCCAACGCAATAAGTCATTCCCAAGCCCTCAGACTGCGCCTTGACCTGTTACCGGTGCCTTCGGGGTGAAGGCAATTCTCGGCAGGGCGCAGGCTGCCCTTAAACGTCTTTGTCCTGGGGGAGCCGGTACGGCACCTGGAGAGAACAATTACTGCTGCTGTTGTTGCTGAAGCGCAGCCTGGGCGACGTCGACCTCAACATGCAGATTTTCCTCAAGCCCGCCAAAACGGATCCCCCTAATAGGGGCAGCAGAACGGGAATCCAGGCCCACCGTCAAGCGGATATAGCGATCAGTCGGACACATTGCGTTGGATATGTCGAATCCGGTCCAGCCGAGACCGTTAATCATCACTTCGGCCCAGGCATGATGGGCTTCGGAGGCCTGTTCGTCTTCCAGCAGCAGGTAGCCTGAAACGTATCTCGCCGGAACGCCGATGGAGCGTGCAGCGGCGATGAAGATATGCGCGTGATCCTGGCACACGCCTTCTCCGGCGGCCAGAACCGCGGTGGCCGGTGCATGGGTTTCGGTGACGCCGACCTTGTAGTCGACCTTGTCCCGGATCGCATGCATCAGGGCGTGAAAGCCGGCGATCTTGTCATGGCCTTCCGCATTGGCTGCCAGTCTGCGGATGGCCTGGTTCGACTGGGTGAGCGGCGTGACCCGGGTGTAAATACGCGGAGGGATGCCGGCATCTGGTTCGTGACCGAGAATGCCGTTGGTGTCGGTCGTCTCGACAATGCCGCTGGCCGTGATCTCGACATCCTCGATCGGTTCGCTGCGCGAGACCATATGCACCTGGTTGCCGAACGCGTCCTTGTAGGTGGTCGCCCGTTCGATGCCGGGGGCATCGATGGACCATTCGACGACTCTCTGGCTCGGGCCATCCTCGGGTGTCAGGCGCAATTGCTGCATGGCATTGGCGAGCGGCGCCTCGTAGCGGTATCGGGTCGTGTGTCTGACTGTCAGTCGCATGCTGCACCGATTCTGCGGGGTTCCAGGGTCAGGCGAAATTGTAGTCTTCGCAAAGCTGATGGGCGAACAGGTTGTTCTTGCTGATGAAATCAGAGAGGAAGTCATGTAGCCCCTGCTGATAGATCTCGTGCATCTGTTTTTCGGCCAGGTCTCTTGCCATGTCCGCCGCCATGTCCAGGCTCGGTTCGCGTGAGCCATAGAACTGGGCCAGATCTTCAGCGGTGTCGGCCATCCAGTCGTAGCAATGGGCAAGGGACCGGGGCATTTCCGTCCGCAAGATCAGAAATTCAGCAATGTTGAAGGCCTTCAGCCGCGCATTCGGATACGCGAACCGGTAACTTCTCCGTCCTGACAAGGCCCGAAGGATTGCGGACCACTGATAGTGTTCAAGCGATCCGTCATCGATGATGTCGCTGTCCGGCAGCAAGGTCCAGTAATAGGTGTCTAGGATGCGGGCCGTGTTGTCCGAGCGCTCCACGAAATTGCCCATCTGGCTGAAAAAATAGCCATCGTCGCGGAGAATTGTGTTCAGCAAGGCGCCACGGAAGAGATGTGCGCGCTGATTTATCCAGGACAGAAAATCAGGCAGCTTTTCCTGGGTAATGGACTGCGGGCTCACATCGGTGAACTCGATCCAGGTCGTGTTGATGGCTTCCCAGAGTTCCGCAGTGATGCCGGTGCGAACGGCACGGGCATTGTTCCTGGCAAGCTCCAGTGAACTGCGCACACTCGAAGGGTTATCCTTGGAGAAGATCATATGAGACGCCATGTTGCGGGCGTTCAGTTCTTCATATTTCTGCTTGAACCCGGCTTCACAGTCCGAACAGGCGAGGGCAAAGGTCCAGTGAGTCCCGTCCTCCTGCCCGGAATGGGAGATAATGGCGCCGCGGCAGGCGACCTCCAGGAGACGGGAAACATTCTGGGCACGCTCGTGGTAGCGCGACATCCAAAACAGCGAAGAGGCGGTTCTTCCGAGCATCTGGTTCTCTCAGTCCTCAAGTACCCAGGTGTCTTTTGTGCCGCCACCCTGGCTGGAGTTGACGACAAGCGAGCCTTTCTTGAGGGCAACCCGTGTCAGGCCACCGGGAGTGATGCGGACCTGATCACCGATCAGCACATAGGGGCGCAGATCGACGTGGCGCGGGGCAACACCCGAGGCGACGTGCGTCGGGCAGGCCGACAGTGCAAGGGTCGGCTGGGCAATATAGTTGGAAGGATTGGTTTCCAACACCTTGCGGAATTCGGCGATCTCGCGCTTGGAGGCGGTCGGTCCGATCAGCATGCCGTAGCCACCCGAGCCGTGGACTTCCTTGACGACGATTTCCTCAAGATTGTCCAGCACATAGGCAAGGTCATCCGGCCGTGAGCAGTTCCAGGTGGGAACGTTGTTCAAGATCGGTTTCTGACCGGTATAGAACTCGATGATGTCCGGAACATAGGCGTAGATCGCCTTGTCGTCGGCAATCCCCGTGCCCGGTGCATTACAGATCGTGACGTTGCCGGCACGATAGGCATCAAACAGGCCCGGCACCCCGAGCATGCTGCCCGGGTTGAAGGTCAGCGGATCCAGGAAGGCATCGTCGATGCGCCGGTAAATGACGTCGACCTGCTTCGGTTCACGCGTGGTGCGCATGAAAACGTGGCCGGCATCAACGAACAGGTCGCGGCCTTCCACCAGTTCAACGCCCATGGAGTCTGCCAGGAAGGCATGTTCGAAATAGGCGGAATTGTAGATGCCGGGGGTCAGGACCACGATTGTCTGGGAAGACTTGGAGGGATCCGGCGCGACGCTTTCCAGCGTTTGCAGCAGGTTCTCGGGGTATTGCTCCACGGCGGCAACCCGGTGGCTCTGGAAGAGCTCGGGGAAGAGACGCATCATCGTCTCCCGGTTTTCCATCATGTAGGAGACGCCTGACGGGGTGCGGGTGTTGTCTTCCAGAACGTAGAATTCGTTTTCCGACACCCTCACCAGATCTGTGCCGATGATATGGGCATAGACCTTGCGGGCGGGGGTGAACCCGGCCATTTCCGGCAGGAACGCTTCGTTCTGCAGCACGAGATCAGCCGGTATCCTGCCAGCGCGGAGGATTTCCTGGCGATGGTAGATGTCGTGAAGGAAGGCATTCAGGGCACGCACCCGCTGGTCGATACCGGCGGACAGGCGTCGCCACTCCGAGGCAGAGATGATGCGCGGGATGGGGTCGAACGGTATCAGCCGCTCGGTTGCTTCTTCCGTACCGTAGACGGCAAATGTGATGCCGAGTCTGCGGAAGATCGTTTCGGCGTCGCGGCCCTTCTTGGTCAGAAAGTTGGCTGGCTTGTCTTCCAGCCATTTGGCGAGCCGGGCATATGGCTGTCGTGGCTTGTTAGCCTCGTCGAGCATTTCATTGAAGAAAGTGCGTTCGTCCGACATTGCCTCCCCTTTTGCCGATGCTTCGTTCTTGGGCAATCATGGCAAAATTCTGAAAGGTGTCAAAGTTCAATGTCGCGGCGCCACTGCTCACAAATTAGGCAGGAAGCTGAAATCCGTCGAAATATCCTAAGGTTCCCTCAAGTTGAATATATTTTTTTCGACTACCCGAATGCGCAGTATCAGTGGTGTTCGGCAAGGTTCGAGACAGTAAACTTCTTCGAAATGACTGGCTGAAATGTCCGTTTCAGCGTCCAAATTGCCAGCCCGATCAGGTCTTTTGAGGCGTCGACTCGCAAGCGTTCAACCTTCTGCGATCAAGCCCGGCGGAGCGTCGATGTCGCTCCGCCGGGGCTGTATCATGAGGTGTTCCAGCACTTCACGCACAGTTCGTGTGCAGTTTGGCAAACACACACCGGCAGCCTGATTTGCCAGCTTCCGTTGGTAAGCCTTGAAAGCGGGAAAGCGCGGGTTAGCGCATCAGCGTTCTGCCGACCGACATCACCGAAACGTCGCCGTATTTTCGTCCTGTCCAGACGTGCAGGCCCGCGCCGACCCCGAGCATCGGAATCGTGTAGAGGCCTTTCTTGACGAACCCCTTGTTTTTGGTGAGTTCGATCGCGGCATGGCTGAGCTCCTCGTATTTCTCCATCGTATTGATGATCTTGCCGATGCCCTTGATCCCTTTGAGAACGTCTCCCAGCTTGCCGGCAATCGCCAGATCGAGATCCCAATCGGACCATTCACCCTTCTTGTTGAGTTCGCTGGCCGTCTTGACCCCATGGGCCACGATGACAATGCCGCCGACGCTGCCGCCAAGGCCGCCGCCGATTTTCCAGCCATCAGCCATGAGGTCGACATAGTCCACATAGCCGTTGTCGTCGGCGCTGGCGCGGTAGATGCGCCCATTCCAGTTGTATCGTCCAACGGCCACCAGATCGCCCGAATGGCTTTCCCCAATGCCGACCCACAAGGTGGATGCTGCCTTTGGTTTTGGTTTCATCTTCTTCGGTGTTTTGATGACCTTGGGATTGGGTGGTGTCGGCAGGGAGTGCACGTAAATCATGACAGCACGGAACTGCCCGTCTTCAACGCCGTCTTCCTGGCCCATTTCCTCCGCCAGGGATTCGCCAAGCCCGTCGACCAGATCGAACGGGAAGCTGGACAGAAGGCATTCTTCCAGGAACGACTTCACGGCATTGGCCCGCTTCATCGACAGGGCCTTGTTGAAAGCTGCCTTGCCGCTGCGGCTGGAAAGCCCGACGATGCTGATGCTGCCGTTGCCCTTCAGCAGCGGGACAACGTTTCTCCGAAGCCAATTCTTGTGCTCTTCCTTGAGGTTCGCCTGGCTAACGTCGAAATATTGCAGGCGTGCAAGCGTGATGACGCCATCACGGTGATCAACGACGAAATTTCCTGACATCAATAGACTCCATTATGAAAAACGTTCTGAAACTGAAACCTCGTGTCATGCCGATGCTTTGGGACTTCAGCAAAAGGCATGGGGCAAGGCGGTCTTGACCTGTTCCTTCTTGCGGTGACGCTAGGGAAAAGGGTGCGGCGGGTAAAGCGGGCAATTGCAGACTTGCCTGCCATTTTAGCGGCGTGCTGCGTCCGGTCTTTCAGCACGATTTGCCGGGAAGGTTGACGGAGCGTAGTTTCCCCATAAGCCCATGTGCTGACTAGGCTCTGCAGGGGGATCATGCTACGGCGTGAACCAAGCTCAAGTTTTGGGAGGACCGGATGAAAGAAGTTCTGGCCGAATTGGAACAACGCCGCGAAACGGCGCGGCTCGGCGGTGGACAACGCCGGATCGATGCGCAGCATGCCAAGGGCAAGCTCACAGCACGCGAACGGATCGAAATTCTGCTGGACGAAGGGTCGTTCGAAGAGTTCGACATGTTCAAGCAGCATCGCTGCACCGACTTCGGCATGGAAGAGCAGCATATTCCGGGCGATGGTGTGATTACCGGCTGGGGAACGGTCAACGGTCGGACCGTTTATGTGTTCTCCAAGGACTTCACGGTCTTCGGCGGGTCTCTTTCGGAAACGCATGCGGAAAAGATCACCAAGCTTCAGGACATGGCCCTGCAGAACCGTGCGCCGATCATCGGTCTGTTCGATGCGGGTGGTGCCCGTATTCAGGAAGGGGTGGCGGCACTTGGCGGCTACGGCGAAGTGTTCCAGCGCAACGTTCTGGCGTCCGGCGTTATTCCGCAGATATCGCTGATCATGGGGCCTTGCGCGGGCGGTGATGTTTACTCGCCAGCCATGACGGACTTCATTTTCATGGTGCGTGACACGTCGTACATGTTCGTGACCGGGCCGGACGTGGTGAAGACGGTGACCAATGAAACGGTCACGGCCGAGGAACTTGGTGGCGCGTCGATCCACACCACCAAATCGTCCATTGCGGACGGCGCTTTCGACAATGATGTCGAAGCCTTGCAGGAAATGCGAAGGCTGATCGATTACTTGCCGATGAACAATCGCGCAGACCTGCCGGAGCTCACGAACTACGACGACCCGGACAGGATAGACACCAGTCTCGATACGCTCATACCGGACAATCCGAACAAGCCGTACGACATGAAGGAACTTGTCCTGAAGACGGTGGACGAGGGCGACTTCTTCGAGATTCAGAGCAGTTTCGCAGGCAATATCATCACCGGTTTTGGCCGGATCGAAGGCCGCACCGTCGGCATCGTTGCCAACCAGCCAATGGTTCTTGCTGGCGTGCTCGATTCCGATGCCAGCCGCAAGGCCGCCCGCTTTGTCCGTTTCTGCGATTGTTTTGGTATCCCCATCGTGACCTTTGTCGACGTTCCTGGCTTCCTGCCGGGCACGTCGCAGGAATATGGCGGCCTGATCAAGCACGGCGCCAAGCTCCTGTTTGCCTACGCGGAAGCAACCGTGCCGAAAATCACCGTGATCACCCGCAAGGCCTATGGCGGCGCGTATGACGTGATGAGCTCGAAACATATTCGCGGCGACATCAATTATGCATGGCCGTCCGCGGAAATCGCGGTCATGGGCGCCAAGGGAGCTGTCGAAATCCTCTACAGGTCGGAACTTGCCGACAAGGACAAGATCGCCAGGCGGACGAAGGATTACGAAGACCGGTTCGCCAATCCGTTTGTTGCAGCAGAACGCGGGTATATCGACGATGTCATTCGTCCGCATTCCACGCGCAGGCGTGTCTCCAAGGCGCTTGCGCTGCTCAGATCGAAGCAGGCCGACATGCCGTGGAAAAAGCATGACAATATTCCGCTCTAGCCAATAGAGCCGGCTTGTAATCATTCGCTTGGGTTCCGGGACACTGAACGCTGGGACAAAGCAATGGCATGAAAGCGTGTACCAGGCCGGATTTTCCGGCCTGTTTCATGTCGCGAGGGTCAATCCCAGCGGGACAGACCACGCGGAAACAGCGGTTCCTTGCATTCGAACGCAACCGGACAGCGCGGCGTGTCGCGCGTTGGGCCATATTGCGTGAACAGAACCTGGTTGCGATCGCAGTAACTGAGGTTCGAGACAAACATCGAATAGGTGTACTGGCCCGTGGTGAAGACCACCGCACCGTGCTGACGCACCATGTTCTGCGCCTGGGCGCAGGTCATCTTGCGAAGATCCGGACGAGCCTCGGCTGCGGTCGAGACGACCAGGCCGGGGAGGGCGAGCGCTGCTGCGCAAAGAAACAGTTTCCGCATGAAGGTCTCCTGACGTGCCATCGCCTCCGGGACGGGATGCTTTGCCTTCTCAGCTTAGCAGAACCGTCCGGAAGTTGGGTGATGGCTACAGTGTGCACCATGCAGCGGGGCGCAATTGTGATTGCGAGCACATAATTTCCGTCAATCGCGCCTTTGTTGGCGCTTACCGGGTGTTCTGGGCGATCTGTCTGGAGCAGACGGATCCCGACATGGTTTCCCGGACGCCGTTCAGCGAGAAGCCGGAGTAGCGTCTGTCTTCCAGCTGCACGGCGAATTTCACCGCGGAGCGCAGCCGGTGCCAGAAATAGGTCATGTTGTCGGAGCAGGCAGGGCAGTCATTGTAGATGAAGCCGTCGTCTCCCGCTCTAAACTTTATCAGCTTGTGATCCAGCTCGATCAGAACCGTGGTGCCGGGGTCCGGCCTGCGGCCCTTGATGCGCACGCCGATGAGCGTGTTCTTGATGGCGTGGTTCGGAGGGCACCAGATCGTGAACCGCGCTCCTGTCGAGCTTTCGGTCCAGTAGCGCTCGTAACCGTGGGCGGTGTCCGTGTGCCATTTGCCGTGATCGGCGGCGGTTGCCTGAAAAGGCGCGGCCAGGGTCAGGAATACGAATGAAAGTAGAGCGATCCGCATCGAGCCGTTTCCGTAATTTGTCACCGACGAAAATTACAGGTTTCAGTTAAAAGCCGTTTAATCAGGCATGTGTCCGGGGTCTTGCAAGCTGGCACGGGGCTGTCCCCGCCCGGCGGCTCGCGTCAGGACCTTGGGTGCTGTTTCTGCCAGTCCGTGGGGCAGACATCGCCAGGCATCACTTTCTGGGCGCCGCGTAGAGAAAAGCCAGCGTAGCTGTCGTTCTGGAATTTGACCGCCAGGGAATGGGAAGACCGCAATCTGTGCCAGACATAACCGAAACTGTCGGAACAGGCTGCGCAGCTCGTCTCGACGTAACCCTGCTCGTTGATCGGCAGTTCCAGAACCTCCCGGTCCATGATCAATTTGATCCTGGTATTGGGCGGGGGCATTTTACCGCCGATGTCTACATGAAGCAGGGTGCCGTTGATGCTGCGTTTCGGGTGACACCAGACGACGAAATTTGCGCCATCGTTGTTCGTGGTCCAGTACCGCGTAAAACCGTTGATTTCGCCGCTTTTCCATTTTCCGGCAGTGTCTGCCAGTGCGGAAGTTGGCAGTAAAGAGCTTGCGATCAATGCAGCTGAAAGGATGCGTTTCATATATTTATTTCCCCATTGCCTAGGTATTTCCTGCAAGAATTTTCTTAAAATTCGGATAAATGGCCGCTCTTCTGTCGCTGCAAAACCTGCCGCATCGTAACAAAAGTGCCGGTTTTGGCTGCTGACAGACCTATCCGCAAAATCACGTCTCGCCCTTTGGATAAGTTGCGTGCCAATGTGGTGCGGCCTACAAAATGGAAAAATCGTCCAGCTGGGTGGAAATTCATGTTCTCCAAAATACTAGTCGCCAACCGTGGTGAGATCGCCTGTCGTGTCATCAAGACGGCCCGCCGCATGGGCATCAAGACAGTTGCGGTTTACTCCGATGCCGATCGCGATGCGTTGCATGTGGAAATGGCGGACGAGGCGGTTCACATCGGCCCGGCGGCCGCATCGGAATCCTACCTGATTGCCGACAAGATCATCGCGGCCTGCAAGGAGACCGGTGCCGAAGCCGTGCATCCGGGTTATGGCTTTCTGTCCGAACGCGCCAGCTTCCCCGAGGCGCTGGCAAAGGAGGGCATTGTCTGGATCGGTCCGAACCCGCGCGCCATCATGGCGATGGGCGACAAGATCGAGTCCAAGAAGTTCGCCAATGAAGCCAGGGTCAGCACGGTGCCGGGATATCTCGGAGTTATCGAAAGCCCGGAACAGGCAGTCGAGATCGCCGAAGACATTGGCTATCCGGTCATGATCAAGGCCTCTGCCGGCGGTGGTGGCAAGGGCATGCGTATCGCGTGGAATGCGGAGGAGGTGAGGGACGGATACACCCGCTCGAAATCCGAAGCTGCGTCTTCCTTCGGGGATGACCGTGTTTTCGTCGAGAAATTCATCGAAAATCCTCGCCATATCGAAATCCAGGTCCTGGGGGACAAACACGGCAACGCAATTTATCTGGGCGAACGTGAATGTTCGATCCAGCGGCGAAACCAGAAGGTCATCGAAGAAGCGCCGTCGCCGCTGCTCGATGAGGAAACGCGCCGCAAGATGGGGGAGCAGGCCGTCGCACTTGCCAAGGCCGTCGACTACGACAGCGCCGGGACGGTCGAATTCGTTGCCGGGCAGGACAAGAGCTTCTTCTTCCTGGAGATGAATACCCGTCTGCAGGTGGAACATCCGGTGACCGAACTCATCACCGGTGTCGACCTGGTGGAGCAGATGATCCGCGTTGCGGCCGGTGAGAAGCTGGAGCTTGCCCAGGAAGACGTCAAGCTGAATGGCTGGGCGGTCGAAAGCCGCATTTATGCGGAAGATCCTTACCGCAACTTTCTGCCGTCCATCGGCCGGCTTGTGCGCTACCGGCCGCCTCAGGAAGAGATCAGCAACGGGGTTACCGTGCGCAACGACACAGGCGTTGTCGAGGGTTCGGAGATCTCGATGTTCTACGATCCGATGATCGCAAAGCTGATCACCCATGCGCCGACCCGCGCGGAAGCGATTGATGCGATGAGTTCGGCGCTGGACGCTTTTTACGTCGACGGCATCCAGCACAACGTGCCGTTCCTGACCGCGCTCATGAACCATCCGCGCTGGCGCTCCGGCGAGTTGGCGACCAGTTTCATCGCCGATGAATATCCCGACGGCTTCGCACCGGCGGTGCCTGATGACCAGGCCTATTCGGTTCTGGCTGCCGTTGCCCTGTCGATGGGCGCGCTGCAGCGTGAACGCCTGGATCACCTGCCGGGGCGGCTGCGGGCCCACTCAGGTGCCATCCGCGAAGATTGGGTGATCAAGCTCGACAAGACCTATGTGCCGATCCGCCTTGTTGCCGGGTTCCCGGGCACGCCCGTCGAGATTGACGTTGCAATAGGCGACGGTCCGGTGGTCAACGTGGAGTCCGATTGGGCTCCGGGCGATCCGCTTTGGTCCGGCAAGGTCGGCGATCAGGATGTGACCGTACAGGTCCGAACCCTGCGCGGCGGATACCGTCTTGACTGGCAGGGCTATTCGGTGACGGCCAAGGTGATGACGCCGCGGATTGCCGAACTGGATGCTCTGATGCCGGAGAAGCTGCCGCCGGATACGTCCAAGATGCTGCTATGCCCGATGCCGGGTCTGGTGGTATCCATCGCGGTGGCTGAAGGGCAGGAAGTCAAGGCTGGTGAGCAGCTTGCCGTGGTTGAAGCCATGAAGATGGAAAACGTGCTGAGGGCGGAGCGTGACTGTGTGGTGACCGCAATCAAGGCATCTCCCGGCGACAGCCTTGCCGTCGATGCCGTGATCATGGAGTTTTCCTGATCCCCGCAATGCTTGATTGACAGTCATCGAAGACTGCCGATATTCAGCGGCCTGCGACCATTCGGTCCGGGCCGCTTTCTTTTTCAATACTTTACGAGGCAATATGACAGTTTCCACCATCCTTTTCGATCTGGACGGAACCCTGACGGATCCCTTCGAAGGTATTACGCGTTCGATCCGGTATGCGGTTGAAAGGATGGGTGGGCAGGCACCGGATACGGAAGACCTGCGCTGGTGTATCGGGCCTCCTCTCTGGGACAGCTTCAAGGTTCTGCTGGCAACTGAAGACAAGGCGGAACTGGATCGCGCCGTGGCTTATTACCGGGAGCGCTATACGGTTACGGGCCTTTTCGAAAACTCGTTGATCGAAGGTATTCCCGACCTTCTGACGGGGCTTCGCAAGAGCGGGATGATCTTGCATGTTTGCACGTCCAAGCCCCACAGCTACGCAGGCCGGATCGTTGAGCACTTCGGTCTTATGGAGTTTTTCGGCAAGGTCTACGGTTCCGAGCTGGATGGCACACGATCCGCAAAGGCGGAACTGATTGCCCATATCCTCAGCGAGGAAAACATTCTGCCTTCGCAAACAGTCATGGTGGGAGACCGCAAGCATGATCTTGTCGGTGCCAATGCCAATGAGGTTGCGGGTATTGGTGTTCTGTGGGGCTATGGCAGCCGGGAGGAATTGGCCGCGGAGCATCCGGTTCTGATCGCCGAGACCCCTGGGGACATTGCAGCGTATTTTGGCGTCCGGTAACGTTTTGCTGGCCGAGGCCAGGCGTTGCGAATGGCTGGTTTCAGGTGCTTCGCTATTTTTAACTCGGAATTTATCGATTTTCCCATAGGTTAGGTTCAAGAGGAGCAGGCCTTGGCAAAACGGATGCATGCAACGGATACCATTAATGAGGCGGTACCGTCTGAAACTGTGGTTGATGTCGGGTATTATTCGCCTGCTCAAAGGCCTCCTCCGTCGCTCCCTGCCGGTTACGTACTGCATCGGGTAACGGTGCAGCCTCTGACCAATTGCCCGTTTCAGATTTGCCTTCTGGATGTGGCGTCGACAGGCAAGTTGCCTGGCTGCGATCTGCGCAGGATCCGCGAGTCGACTTTCATAATCGCCTGTGCAGACCGGAAACTGCCCCTGGCCGATCAACTGAGCTTGATTGACGGCGGCGTGGACGACGTGGTCAACGGCGACGATGCGGACCTTTTGTTGCTTGCGCTCAGGCGTGCAGAGCTCATGACGGCACGCCAGGGGGTCCTGTTTCGCAAGTGCCGTGATCTCGCGACCGAAAGGGATAATCTTCAGGCCGCGATCGACAACCTGCCGTCGCCAATCTTCTTCAAAGACCGGGCAGGCATCTACAGCGGCTGCAACAAGGCCTTCGAGGCGTTCATAGGTTTGCCGGCCAGCAAGGTGCGCGGGGCCAGCGTTTACGACGTGGCCCCGGAAGAATTGGCAAAGGTGTATCAAGCGGCCGATGAGGAGCTGATGCAGCGGGGCGGCGTTCAGATCTATGAGGCGGAGGTGTGCTACGCCGACGGTAAATACCGCACGGTGACCTTCCACAAGGCTGTGACGCAGGATCCGGTTTCCGGCGAGGTGAATGGGCTTGCCGGTTCCATGCTCGATATCACCGAGCGCAAGCGCCTGGAAGAGCAGCTCAAACGGGCGGCGGAACGCGACGCCCTTACTGACGCTTACAACCGCCGGCGGTTTTTCGAACTGGCAGATTCAGCCGAGGAGCGGGCCAAAAAGACGTCGGCAAGCCTCTCCATCCTCGTGCTGGACGTCGATCATTTCAAACAGATCAACGACCGGTTCGGGCACGCCTGCGGCGATGCTGCGCTCAATCATATTGTCGGCCTGCTGAAAAACGTGCTTCAAGCCCCTCACATTTTTGCAAGAGCCGGGGGTGAGGAGTTCTACTGTCTCCTGGAAAACTGCGGCCTCGATGAAGCCTTCACAATTGCCGAGCGCATTCGAGAGGCCATCGAAACCACGCCCCACATGCATGGAGAGCACCTCATCCCCATGCGCGTCAGCATTGGGGGTGCGAGCGTTGCTGACGGCGAGAAAATCAGCCAGACAATTGCTAGGGCTGATGATGCGCTTTATAGCGCCAAACAGGCCGGTAGAAACCGGGTCTGCATGGCCTGACGGGCCTTCGCCGTAACGAACGGCATTCTTCCTCTATTGCATCCAGATCATTTCAGGGATACTGAAACCCGTAGAGAGCAGTTCTCGGGGCGGGGTGAAATTCCCCACCGGCGGTATCGGGGAAACCCGGAGCCCGCGAGCGCTCCGGACAAAATGTCCGGAGGTCAGCAGATCCGGTGAGAGGCCGGAGCCGACGGTTGAGGTGGCGTCAAACGAGGCCGCCCGAAAGTCCGGATGAGAGAGAACTTGACCGCCGCCCTCAGAGGTAGGCCGGTGGTCGCGTGTCTTTAGAGACTGTTCTGAAAGTTGACAGAACGGATCGCGAATAGGACGCCCATGCTATCCACCTCCAAGAAACCCGTTTTCGCCGCCCTTGCCATGATCGGAGCAGGGGCCTGCTTTGCTCTTGTGAACGGTGCGCTTCAGGCATCGACCATGCGGTTGGGCGTGCCGTCAACATCCGCTGCCTTCTGGCAATATGCGCTGGGCCTGCTCGTTGCGCTTCCGTTTGTGCTACGGCGCGGTCTGTCGGCGTTAAAGACCAGGCAGATCGGCTGGCATCTCGTTCGGGGTGGTCTGGCTGTGATCGGCATTCAGATGTGGGTTGCCGGTCTTGCGCGGGTTGAGATCTGGCAGGCGATTGCGTTGGTGATGACCTCGCCGTTTTTCGTGATCGTTGGTGCCAAGCTCTTCTTCAGGGAACGGGTGGGTATCATCCGCTGGCTGGCGACGCTGGCCGGTTTTTCCGGAGGCATGGTGATCCTGGAGCCCTGGACGGAGGCTTTCAGCCTTGCTGCGCTTCTGCCGGTAGGGGCCGCCGCTTTCTGGGCCGGAACTTCGCTCGTCACCAAGAAGCTGACCGCAACCGAAAATGCCGACTCCATAACCGTTTATCTGCTGCTCCTTCTGACGCCGGTAAACGCGCTGCTGGCCCTGGGTGAAGGTGGCATCGTGCCGACTGGGCCGGCGCTCTGGCTGCTTGTGGGGGCAGGGGTGTTGACGGTGCTGGCGAATTATCTGCTGACCCTTGCCTACCAAAAGGCCGATGCCGCCTTCGTTCAGCCATTCGACCATCTGAAGCTGCCGCTGAATATTGCGGTCGGCTTCCTGGCTTTCGGTTTTGCCCCGAATGGTGCGTTCTGGCCGGGCGCGCTGGTGATTGTCGGCGCCTCGCTGCTTGTCATGCTGGACGAGCAGAAGCGCGGTACGCAGGTGTCCACAGCCTGAAACGCACGCAAGCATTTGCGAACAGACAGGTTTGCTCTAAGCTTTTTGCACCGCCGCCACCCTCGGAGACCTGAATGACCGCAGATCCATTGACCGTTCATGTGCTGATTGAGGGCCGAGTCCAGGGTGTTGGCTACCGGGCATGGTGTGCGGACGAAGCTGAAGACCGGGCGCTGGCCGGCTGGGTGCGCAATCTCAAGTCCGGTGGGGTTGAGGCCGTCTTTTCCGGCCCTTCCGACACTGTCGTCGACATGCTCGATGCCCTTTGGCACGGCCCCTCACTTGCAAGGGTAAACCTGGTGAAAGACCTGGAACCGGTTGAGCCTTGCTCAGGCTCCTTTGAAGTGCGTGATACGGCTTAAGCACCTGTGGCTAATCGTCTTTTATATATCAATGTTCACATTCGAAGTTGAGTTGTCATGGAATTATCGCAATGATCTGATCTTTCACATGCAGCAATCGGTCCAGCACAGGCGGGGCCGAAAAGTGTAACCGGGGAGATTTTCAGTGAAGATTGCGATACTTGGCGGTGATGGTTTTGTCGGCTGGCCCACATCCCTGCATCTTTCGGATCAGGGCCATGAAGTACATATCATCGACAATCTGAGCCGCCGGTGGATCGATGCCGAGCTCGGCGTGCAATCGCTGACACCTATGGACTCGATCCAGGAACGCACCCGGATCTGGAAGCAGGAAACCGGCAACACCATTCGCTTCCACCTGATCGACATTGCTCGTGACTACGAAGTCTTCAAAGCCTGGCTGGCCGACAACCGGCCGGACGCAATCATCCATTTCGCCGAACAACGGGCAGCGCCCTATTCGATGAAGTCGGATCAGCACAAGAATTACACGGTCAATAACAACGTCAACGCGACGCACCATCTGCTCAACGCAATGGTGGAACTCGATCTGGACGCGCATCTCGTCCACCTCGGCACCATGGGCGTTTACGGCTATTCGAGCGTCGGTGCGGCTATCCCGGAAGGCTATCTTTCGGTCGATGTCGAGACCCTCACCGGCTCCAAGGCATCTCAGGAAATTCTTTATCCGGCCAATCCCGGCTCCATCTACCATATGACCAAGTGCCTGGATCAGCTCCTGTTCCAGTTCTACGCCAAGAACGATGGGCTGAGGGTCACCGATCTGCACCAGGGGATCGTGTGGGGCACGCACACGGAGCAGACCCTGCGCCACAAACAGCTCATCAACCGGTTCGATTACGACGGTGACTATGGCACGGTTCTGAACCGCTTCCTGATCCAGGCGGCCATCGGCTATCCGCTGACGGTGCATGGCACCGGCGGGCAGACACGTGCCTTCATTCACATTCAGGATTCGGTTCGCTGCATTGAACTTGCGCTGAAGAACCCTCCCCAGAAAGGTGATCGGGTGAAGGTGTTCAACCAGATGACCGAGACCCACCGTGTGCGCGATCTTGCGGAGCTGATCTCCCGCCTGACCGGTGCCAAGGTTGCCTATCTGCCGAACCCGCGCAAGGAAGCGGCTGAAAACGACCTGGTTGTCGAGAACAAACAGTTCCTGGAGCTGGGCCTCAACCCGATCACGCTGGAAGATGGCCTGTTGAGTGAAGTGGTCGATGTCGCCAAGAACTATGCCTACCGGGTCGACCGAAGCCGTGTGCCGGCGGTATCTGCGTGGACAAAGGAAATCGCCGATGAGATCGAGCGGGATCCAGAACATCCGCGGCTGAAATCCGTCTCCTGAGGCCGGTGATGCAAGAGGCTCCCAAGTTCGACCGGGCCCCCGGCAGCTCATGCGCCTATGTCACGCTGGTGACCAACCGGGACTACGTGCTCGGGGCGACGGCGCTGATGCGCTCGCTTCGGCATTCGGGAACGGACGCTGATCTGGTGGTTCTTTATACGCCCGGCGTCAGCGAGGAGGATCTTGCGGTCCTGTCGGTTTTCGGTCCGCGGCTTGGCCGGTGCGAACGCCTGCCGACGAGCGAAGCCTTCAATGAACGCCATGAGCGCGGCCGCCTGCACAAGGCCGCACCGTTCACAAAGGGCGGCAAGCCGGTCTTCCACACACCGTTGGATAATTTCGTCAAGCTGCGGCTGTGGCAGCTCACGGAGTATGAGCATGTTGTCTTCATCGATGCCGATGCCCTTGTGCTTCAGAACTGCGACAAGCTTTTCGGCTATCCGGAGTTCTGCGCAGCGCCCAATGTTTACGAGAGCCTGCAGGACTTTCACCGGCTGAACAGCGGTGTCTTTACCGCCCGCCCTGATGCCGGGACCTTCCAGGCCATGATGACGCGTCTTGATGAGCCTGATGCGTTCTGGCGGCGCACCGACCAGACATTTCTGGAACAGTTTTTCCCCGATTGGAACGGCTTGCCGGTGGTCTTCAACACGCTCCAGTATGTCTGGTTCAACCTGCCGGACCTCTGGAACTGGAAGCAGATCCACGTGCTGCACTACCAGTACGAAAAGCCTTGGCAGACGGGGCATGAGAAGACCGCAAGGCTGCGCCCGCTGATCGATCTCTGGCAGGCCTTTGCGACCGGTGACGGTATACCGGCCGATATTACCGGTCTTCCCGGTCCCCAGGAGTGGGCCGCAAAGCAGGCGTCCTGATGCATGTTCTTCTGACAGGCGCCAGCGGAGTGGTTGGCCGGTTCGTTCTGAAGCGGCTGCTTGACGATGGCTGCAGGGTCACGATTCTGGGCAGGCGCCCGGTTGAGGGTTTCGAGACGGGCTTTTGCGCGTATGATCTCGCCGACCTGGATCCGCAGCTTCCGCCTGCCGACGCCCTTGTTCACTGTGCGCTGGTCCATGCGCCCGGCAAGTTTCGGGGCGGAGAAGGAGATGACCCGGAGCAGTTCACCAGACTGAATGTCGATGGGACCCGGCGCCTTTTCGAAGCCGCTTGCAAAGCCGGGTGCCGCGCCATCGTCTTCCTGTCCAGCCGCGCCGTTTATGGCGATCATCGGCGAGGCGAGACGTTTAGCGAAGCGGATGTACCGACACCTGACACGTTATATGGCGACGTGAAGCTGGCCGGGGAACAGGCGCTTGAGGGGCTGTGTGGTCCGGGCTTGAACGGTATCGTTTTGCGCGCGACCGGTGTCTATGGCGTCAGCCCGGGACTTGCGGACCACAAATGGTCCGGCCTCTTTAAGGAGTTTGCGGCGGGCGTTCCGATTGAGCCGCGCAAGGCGACAGAAGTTCACGGCGAAGACCTCGCTGCCGCTGTCGCTCTTGTTCTAAAGAAAACGGGAGTTTTGGGGGCACCGTTCCAAGTCTATAACGTCTCTGATCTCCTGCTCGACCGACAGGAGTTGCTTGCGCTCTATGCAACGGAAGCAGGCTTGAGCTTTGATGGTCCGGCGGCGTCAGCGGCAACACCCGGCGAAATGATGACAGACAGGCTGCGTGCGCTCGGCTGGGTACCTGGTGGCAGGGACAGATTGAAGACCTTTGTACATTCGCTCGCAAGACGGGGCGGAGCGGGCACCTGACCCTCTGCGCCTGCTGGTCAAGCGCCGTCTGCGGCTGTGGCTGGGCGGTTCAAACCGACACTGTTGGGCCAAATATCTTCTCGAATTCCGCGCGCAGAACGCTGTCGTTTTCGGCCATGGTCACAGGCAGGCCCAGGTCGACGAGGCTGGTCACGCCATGTTCGGTGATGCCGCAAGGAACGATCCCGTCGAAATGATCCAGTTCCGGCTCCACATTGAAGCTGATGCCGTGGAAAGTGACCCATTTGCGCAGCCGGATGCCGATGGCGGCGATCTTGTCCTCGACCGCGGCGCCGCGGTCCGGTCGGCGCACCCAGACGCCAACGCGGTCCTCCCGACGTTCTCCGCGGATGTGATAGTGCCAGAGCGTGCTGATGAGCCAGGCTTCGAGAGCGGAAACAAAGGCACGCACATCCTGCTGACGCCGCTTCAGGTCGAGCATGACATAGGCAACGCGCTGTCCGGGGCCGTGATACGTGTGCTGTCCGCCGCGCCCGGTCCGGTAGACCGGAAACCGGTCGGGAGCGACCAGATCGCTGTCCTTCGCGCTGGTGCCGGCGGTGTAAAGCGGAGGGTGTTCCAGCAGCCAGACCTGTTCGTCCGCTTCGCCTGCAATGATTCTCTGCACCCTTTCATCCATTTCCCGAAGCGCGGTCTCGTAATCGACTGGTTCGTCGGAAATCCGCCATTCGACCGGACGGGAGCCGGAAACGGGCAGAAAACTTAGGGAAAGGGCGTCTCTATCAGCGGGTGACATGTGGATGACACTTCATTGTTTTTTGAGCTGGCTTGCCATGACGTGATATGGTTAAGCGCTGGCGGGTCAGTAGCCCTATTTAAGGATCAAGGCGTCCGATGACTACCTTCGATGAAATCAAAGTCGATATTTCCGTCGTTCTCGGCGAGAACGAGATGCCTGTCCACCAGTTGCTGCGCATGGGCCGCGGCGCCGTGATCGACCTGGATGTGTCTGAAGACGACGACGTAAAGATCTATGCCAACAACACCCTTGTCGCCAAGGGACAGGTGGTTCTGCTGGGGGAACGGATCGGCATTTCGATCACGGAAGTTCTGATGCGTCCACCGGACATCCGTCCCATGCGCACAGATGGCCCTCTGTGAGCGGCTAAAACATTTCTGCATAAGAAAAATCGCGTGCCTGTGAATTATTGCGAAAAGGCCTCTTGCGCCCCCAAAATCCTTTTGCTACATGGAGCGCCTCGACGCTGACAGGCGCCGGGAACAATCGAATATGCGGTCGTGGCGGAATTGGTAGACGCGCAGCGTTGAGGTCGCTGTGGGGTAAAACCCGTGGAAGTTCGAGTCTTCTCGACCGCACCATCCCTTCTGGATGGTTTTGAATTTGATCTAACACCTTGAACGGCAAAGATAATTTTGCAGTTCGATAACCGTTTTCACGGCAGTAGATCATGCGTTCGGCAAACGCCAGTTTTAGCACCAGTCTACGCAGGTGCAGTTGGCCAGAACGCCATAGATTCCAAGGACTTGCCAAAAAATCGCAGGTGAGTTCGATAAGCTCTTCGAAGGTGTAGCGAGGCTGTGACCCATTTTGCAGCTTATCTTCGATCAACAGCTTCTGCGTTTCCAAAGATTCGATCTTCTTTTCATAGGCAGTGATGACTGATGGGCTCGACGCATCGACGATGCGATTCAAAAAGCCATCAATCTGGTTTTCCAGCTTCGTGAGTTCCCGTTTCAAGCCGTCCGTAAGCGAGCTTGCTTGAGCTTGTCTTTGCTTCCACGCGTCGGTGAACATCGCGCGAACCAAAGCGAAGAGTTTCTCTCCTGGCTGGAGGTTTTGCACAATCTCTTCAAACGCGCCTTCGAGGGCAGCACGCTTGATCGATTTGCGGTAGCTCGGGCAGCCTTTTGTGTCGCACAGATAATAGGGATACTGCTTCGTCATTCCATGCGACCAGCAGGCTGTGTAGGGCTTGCCACAGTCGGCGCAAAGGACGAAACCGCGTAGAGGGAAGTCTGCGCTGATGTCTCTGCGTGTAGGGGCCTTTAAAGCCCCGTTACGGCGTTCTTGAATCTTGAACCATGTCTCAAGCGAAACCAGCCCCTCGTGTTTTCCTTTGACAAGATTCAGGTTCCAGTTTTCGTGGGTAATGTGACCCGCATAAAGTGGCTGGTCGAGAATGTCAGTCACACGCTGTTGGACGACCTGACCCTTTTTGTTTTTTGGGTACAGGGGATGCTCTTCGAGGAAGTGTCGGATTTCTGCCTGACTGTCGAAGCGGCCAGATGCATAGGCTTCTAGTGCTTCGGTCAGAATGCTCGCAACAGGTTCGTCACGGACCAGAACCTTGCCATGCTGGCCAGAACGTTCGTATCTAAAGCCGACAGGCGCTTGAAAGACCCAATAGCCGTTCATCATGCGTGCCCGCATGCGGTTGACAGTTTGCTCGCCATTCTTCTCGCGCTGGTGCTGCGCCACGCTGGCGAGCAGGTGCTCAATGAGAAGGGAGTCTGAATCCTCACCAAACTCGATTGAAGGGCTTTCAAGCTTGCCGCCCGCCTGAGCGAGTAGGGCGCGGAGTTCAAGGTGTGCCTGCAATCCACGCGCAAATCGGCTTATGTCATCGATGACAACCACGTGCTGTCGCTGGCTTTTGTGCTTTCGCAAGTAGGCAAGCATCGCTGTCATGGCAGGACGGTCTAGGCTCTTGCCAGAGATATCGTCATGGAAGACCTCAACCACATCATATTTGTGGTGGGCCGCATATTCTCGGCAACGGCGTTCTTGAGAGGCGAGGCCGTCACCTTCACGCACCTGCTTGCTTCCCGATACCCGACAGTAGATCACAGCGCGTGTGGCTGTCTGGTTGGAAATAGGGGAGTGCTGGTTCATGGTGACCTCCTTTCGTCTCTCATGTGAGCTTCTATTTGTTTAGGCAAGCCATCGGCCAATAGGTCAGTGATCCGGCTTTCCGAGCTGATCCCAAAGCCCAGGTCAACGAAGCTCACTATCAGCGACCACAAGGTCTCGATGAATTCGCGCTTCTCTTCGTCCGTAAGGTCGGATTCGCTGAGGAGTTCTGCGTAGAGCTCCCAATCGATAGACAAGGTGGGCATGACTTCCTTGTCGATTTCATAGTCGTGTGGCGTGCCGGTCAATGTCTTTTTCTCCTCGGCCCTCCTGAGCCTTTTCTCGCTTGGGTTTCTCCTTTTCGTCTCTTTCACTGCGAAAGAACAATTAGAGAACATAATAGGACAAAAGTCCTATAATTCCAAATAAAAACGACGTAATATTCTTTCGTTTTACTGACTGGAAAACGAAAAACCCGGCAACCGCAGTCGCCGGGCCCGAGGTTCTTGCTCGTGTGTTCGCGACTACTTATTTTTGTTCACGATAGCGTCGATCTTTTCTTTGGTTTGCCACGGCAACCCATTCGTTGGGACAGTGCCACCTTTGCGTGCGATCTCGGCGATACGGTTCTGCTGCTCTGTGCTCAAAGTCATGAACTAGTCCTCTCTGTTCATCCGTTTGACAAGATAAACATAGCGAACGAGACATTATTTGTCAACGTTTTGGACCTAAAATTTACAAGTCGTTTTTCCGCCGATATGCGGTGGACTTAAGACGGCCTGCCCGTCTGAGGGTAGCCTCATCAAGATTTGATAGCTCGAGATCGACTAGCTCAGAGCGGGTAGGGAGGTGCAAATCATCCTCTGGATGCCTTTTTATCCATGCGGCGTAGGCGTTGTAGAGCGGCATATCTAATTCGCGCAGGAGAGGGCGGGGCAGTCTATGTTGCTGGGGGAGATCGGAAGCGACAAAGTCGCCGTAATATTGCTTGATGAAATCAACGGGTGTTACCTCTCGACCTGTGGTTCGGTCGGCCCACAACGCCGGTGCCTCAGTAGGCAATTCAGCTCTACCCGTTGGGGCGAGGAATTCGCTAGCGATTTCCCGCACGAAATCATGGAACTCAGCTTCTGATGTGAATATAGATTTAGACGCTGTGGAGAACAGTTCAGATATCTGTTCTCTTATATGTTGTTTTGTTAATGCGTCTAATTTCCTTCCCAAGTCTTTATCTTCTAATATTTCTCCAATTTCTTGCAACAGTTTTTTTGAGTTAGACTTTGCGATCTCTGCCGTGGCAACTGCTAGTACTCTAGCCTTGAGAGTTTCTGGGTTAATTTTAGGATTTGAGATAGCGGTGGATTCGGAAACCCTACCGATACTTTCGGATGGCGATTGAGCAGAGCCCTGACTTTTTGTTTTTGGGCCAGCGAGCATTTCTCCGATCCATGAGAGATCACCGTCGTCGGTACTTTCTTTAGATGCAGCGTGCTCAGTGGTCGTCCTGGACGAATGCGGTTGCTTGGCAGAAGCCTCAAGAAGGTTTCTCCGAATGGCTTCGTCGATATCCTTTGATGTGATTTCTTTGTTCGATAATTCGTCGAAGATCGCATCAAGCAGTGAATCTTCTTCGTCTTCGATTGAAGTTTTGCGGCGTGCTGCCATCATTTATTCCCAAAGCGGCTAGATCGATCCCACGCAAATTTAGTCTTTCTCTTAGGAAATAACCAGTTTCCGATTCAACGCCTATGAGGCTGTTGGTTGAGACTTTGTTGGGGGTTGGCGCTCCGCAATGACTGTTAAAATGGAATGCAAGATGTGTGCTGTTGCACAACACATCTTGGCAAGGGGAGCCCGCTGCGCGCTCCCCGTTGCATCCCCTCCGGCCCGTGGCACTGATCAGGCATTGAGCCCATAAGCACCAGCGAAACGGTTCGGCGTTTCATCCCGACCAACGGAGGCGCGTTGGATCACCCTGATATATGGAGATGGCTTGGCATCGAGCCTCGCATCTCCACTCAAACTGATCGCTCTTCAATGGAGCTTCCACTCATCTGAGAACTCCATGCTTTTCATCTTGCTGATTCTTCGTGAGTTGTTTCGCTGATCTCATGCTATGATGAGTAGAAAAGGAAGATGACGGCAAAATGAGGCGCATTAAGTTTCAGCTCTTAAAGCCCGGCGATATCATTTTAACAGCAAGTGCATCGAAAACCGGGAAAGCTATTCGATTATCCACTCGCGGAAGTGTCTCGCACGCCATGATTTGCGTACAGCAGGGTTCGATCATCGATTCCACGTCGGATGGAGTTCAGGCGCGGAATCTGCAACGTGAGCTATTTGAAGACGACGAAGAATTTTTTGCTTTTCGGCTAAAACAAGAATTGCCGGCGCACAAGGTCGCCCAAATTGTCGATTTCGCTAGGTCGAAAATCGGCACCCGATATTCCAAAGCTGAAGCGGCACGCACGGTGCTTGGCGGCCCGAAACCGCGCGGTCGGCGCGAGTTCTGTTCGCGATTGGTTGCGCGTGCTTATCAGAGTGCTGGCATCCAGCTTGTTCCGGACCATGATTATTGTTCGCCGGAAGATTTACACAACAGCCCGTTGCTAATCGAGTTACCGGATATTTCCGAACTCGTCGATCCCGACGAAATTGCGTGGATGGAGGGAAGACCCAATCCTATAGATATGACACGGGATGCGCAAAACTTCGTGCTCGACGCCGCCCGCCGCCTTGATGCCAGCGTAGAGAATTTGCAGGATATCGACCAATTGGTGCGGAAGCATCCGGAACATGACGGCGCAATCGCGCAAGCCTACCGCGAGTCAGGCTATTTGGACGTGTGGAAGCACGAGCTCCAAACCAACCCCTGGCGGTATGATTTGAAAGAAATGCGGCGCATGCAGCACTCCTTTGATCCGGAGACATTGCGGACGTATTGCATCAACACCATCAAAGAAGCCTATTCGGGAGGTATTAGATACGCGGTTAATCTTGTCTACTATCAGCAGGGACAAGCCGCCGCGCCGCGCGACACAACGAACCTGCTGATCAACCTCTATGAAATACTGGTACAAAACGATCAAGACCGGCGCGAAGTAGCACGCGCGTGGTTGCTTGAGCACTATCCAGATGACGTACAGCAGCACATGGAACGCGTGGAACCCCACAGTGACCTTTGGTTTTCAATTGTCGACCGGGTTGAACCAAAACTTGGCGCGCTGGCGCGCATCGCTATTCAATCAGAGCAATCTTTGGAAATATGTTCGTCGTGCGGGGATGGACCAGCTGGCGATTATCGCATTGTAAATTCTGCTTCGGCTATGCCCGGCGTCCCGTCGCTACGGCTTTGCGATGACTGCCGAGCCATTCGGCTAAGCTTTGGTGAAATACTAGAACCACTTGATTAATCGGTGCCAGAATTCACCAGCCATCACCTCGATCAAATCGACACTTCAAATACCCTCGAAAAAATCATCGTATTTGGTCAACCCACGTCCGACATTTCCCATGTGGCGAGAGGCGTCAATTTGCGGCAGACGGTATGCGTTTGCGATCCCATATTCGCTGTGACGACTGGGAATATGTTCAACATGCACCAGACTGTTTGCCGCCAGCAAAGATAAGCCAGCTTTAATGCGATCTCTCACAATGCCGGTAAGCTCTTCAATTTGGTCGTAGGTCGCTTTGGCGAGATTGACATCATTGTCCCGCCTAGCTGCGATGAAATACCAGAGTTTCATCGCGTCTAATTCCGTTCGCTTGCGCAAATTTAAGTCATGGAAAAATGGAATTTGTCCACTCCGGTAAAGACGCAACGCCGGAAATTTAGCCCAGCCAAAAGACGGGTTGAAATCGCAGATTTGATAAGTGCTACGTCCTTCGGGCTCACGCTCAATTAATTGTCGGTCCGCTAGGAGTTCCAGTCCGGAGGCAATCTTCGTCCGGCTAAGCGAAGTGATCCGTTCAAATTCATCGTAAGTCAGGCGGGCGATACCGCTTTCTCGATCGGCATGATGCAGGATTGGCGCGAGCGTAACGAGTGCGGCGATGTTGTTAGCACCAACTTCAGCCGCCCACCTGAATTCCTTCAGTCCGCCTTCTAGTATCCATTCACTGGGCATCATCACCCAAGGCAAAAGCTTCGCCATCACTTGTCCTTTCGCCGGGCGATGGAGGAAATCGCGTGAATGGCAAATGCAGAAAGAGCCATTGCCGCCAACGCAATCAACGCCAGCACATACTCCATCGGAAAATCCGACCCTTTTGAAATCAACTCAGTCATCTCGTTCATTTTTGGAACTCCATCGGTCACTCATTCCAAAAAAAATACGAAGAGACCCATTATACATCTAGATGCAGTTTTATCAAAAACAGACAGAAAATTGATATATTTGTATGTTTTTCAATGCTTTAACTGATCTTAAATCAGAATATATAATACTCTATTTTAGTCCATGAAGTGCTCTTGGTGAACCAAATTTAGCGAAAGTTGAATTCGAATTCATTTTTGAGAGATGAAAGACCATAGATTTTAAAGAAGGTCATTATCTGCAGGCTCGCTTTAATGCAGTTGTGTGTTTTTCATCGACTTTCTCCATCATCTCCAAAAGGGCAGACGTTGCTGCCTTTGTTTCCTCAAGCGTCATCGAGGAGAAAGAGATCAAGTCGTCGAGATTGTCCGAATGAGATTCAACCTGAGCCAACCGCTCCAAGGCATTCATACGGTCTTTGTCAAGATCGGGATAGTGGCGACAAATCTCATCGATTTTGCCGGGTAGTCCTGAGTTTCCGGGACATTTAAATGCTAGGAATATATCTAAAACTCGCCGGAGAACATTAGGCATCATATAGCCGTACTCGGAGAAGTCGTCGCCTGCCTCGTAAAATTGGAGAACACGGCTGAACAAAAAATGATACTCAGAGTCGTACTCTCTGAGAAGTTTTGACATTTTGACGAGCGATGAAACTCGCTTCGAGGCGCCTTCAGGAACTACTACATCGATAAAAAGGAAGGTAGCTGTTGGATCTTTGCCGTCTGGTGGTCGAGCTTTGTTTTTCCAGGCTTTTCGAAATTCATTCAGGCATTGTTGATTATGTGTAAGGATAATTAACTGACAAGTATTGGACAGTCGGCTGCGAATAAGTGAGCAAGCGTAATTCAGAGCCCTAGTGTCCAGGCTGGAAACCGGATCATCTATTACAACAATAAGATCTTCGAGGCTCCGTCCATCAGACTCTACCCTAGACAAGAAATAGGAAATAGCAATCGCGGTCTTTTCACCCTCGCTCGGCAAACCTTGAATAGCCTTGCCAAACCGATGAAGTTCATATCCTTCATCAATAGGGACAATCGTCAACTCATCGTGACCGAGATATGATGCTATCAATTGATTGATTACTTCGGCTGCTGGTCCATGTGTTCGAATTTTTTGTCGCAGAGTTTCGGCTTTTACATTCGTTTTTTCCAGCTCTTCGCGTGCAGTTTTTTCCGCTCCAACACTATCATCTAACGATTTAATGTGTGCTGCGAAATCATCGCGGCATTCGGCTATGTAGTGTTGTCTAATGACGATCCCAGCTTCTTCGCGATGTTTTTCAAATTCGGAGACGGTTTGATTGTGCTGATTTATGATGTTGTTCAGTTTCTCAAGAGATTCGCCCATTTTGGCGGCGGCATTCTCAACTTCAGATTGGGAAGGTAGGTGCGATGTGTCCGCGGGACTCGCTGGTCGCTCGCGCTTTGCTGACAATACTTCCTCAAGCAGGTCAGTATGTTTCTTCGAGGTTTCAATTGTTGACAAAAAGGCGCCTTTGCAGTCCTTAAAGACTGGCTGCAACTGAATAGAAAAAGCATCTATTGATGGCGCGCTTGTTTCCAATTCACTGAGCTCAGTGCGAACAACATTCAATCTGTCTGCAGTCTTCGCGAGCCGAGAAACGAACTCATCAATTTGGTTATCCAACGCACCTTTTAATTGCGCCAATCGTTTCTCTGAAAAAGTGTTTCCGCACAGCAGGCAATTATTAAGATGTTGTTGTTCGTGGAATTCATGACCTTTCTTCAGCCACAGAAGCATGTCCGGATGCTGTTGTACTTCCTCGAGTGCAACCGTGCTTAAAGTCTGTTCGCAAATTTCCCGGATAAACTGGTACGCTTTGCAAATACTGGAAGTGTCAAAAGAAACCGTACCAATCTTTGGCATTGGTTCTTCAAGTCTGCGTGTATCCTCTGCCGCCTTTAGTTCGTCGTCGCTAACAAGCGAAATTTTTAGTGCAGCCCAATCCTCGAAGTCTTTTGTAAGCTGGGGAGCCTCGTATTTGCGATTTCCCTGATGGAGCCTTGGCGCAACCAGCTTTGCTCGATCTCTCTTAAACGTACTGAAGCTTTTTTCGGCTTGTGACACCGCTTTTTCGGCAGCAGTGACTCGAGCACGCAACTGCGGAATTTTGGTTTCTAACACTGTGAGGGTTTTGGCGGCATCGGCTTGGTCTATTCCAATGAAAAAGACGGGACTCGCTTTCCCGTGTGCCCATTGTAAGTTCGTTTCGACAAAATCACCGTTAAAGACTAGTAGCCGTTTTTCTAGACCACTAGGATTGGAAGGATGCCCAAAGTCAATTCCGTCTTCCATCGAGATTTCGAATGAACTGCCGGTCGGCAGTTTGTGACCTGCTCCCCTGATTGTCCGCATTCAAAAGTTAGCTCTGTTCACGGTGTGAT